>CBIHRB010000007.1:0-215353 GCA_966212355.1 uncultured Mucilaginibacter sp. | reverse complement strand
CTGGACTTTTTCTCTTTCTAAAGCAGATTTTCATCATAGGAGATTTCTCCTCACCCGTGCACATCCCCAACACGCTGTTCGTCGAAATGACAATTTTGGAAAAGAATCGTCATCGGTAAAATTTCCACGCTACTTTTCACCGTTAAAACCTGTCATTTCACCGACTACTTATCTCCGCTAACCTATCTCCCTTAGGCGTTTTATGAGCACCACTGTACCTTTATATCATAAAACAATCGCAAACTTTAAAACTTACTGAGATGAACACTTATCAAAATCCATATATGTCTTTCGACGGTATCACTCCCGAAGAATATACTTTTCTGCAACAGGCTACAGCCTCATTAACAGAAAACCAGGCCCGTACTTTTATGTCATTTTATGCCAGTAAAAGGCGCAACCCACAGGATATCATGTTCGCAACGCTTGCAGGTTTCCTTGGTGTATCAGGCGTACAGCGTTTCATGACCGATCAGATCGGTATGGGGATTCTATACTTCTTCACAGCTGGTTTTTGTTTCATCGGTACCATTGTCGACCTGATCAACTATAAAACTATCGCCAACGATTATAACAGGCAAATGGCCTACGAAAGCTTCAACATAGCTAAAATGAGCAACTAAATCCCTTTAAGGGTATAGTTTCACTATATAATAAAAAAATCCACCTTCTGTTACGAGGTGGATTTTTAGCCTCACCCAAACCCTCTCCAGCGGAGAAGGCTTAAGAAAGGTTTAAAAGTCTCCCCTTCCGGGGGAGATATAGAGGGGGCTTACATCGATTTCTCCCTTATCGCCTTAAATTCCGAACCGTTTTTCCAGCCGGGGAAGGTTGTTTCGTTACCCAGCTTAGTACCAACTTCGTAAAGGATATTAGCTATCTGTGCCATACCGGTGGCATCCATGGTGTCGGTATAATTATCGGCCTGCTGGTGGTAGCGGTTATCGCCATAATCTTTTTGTTTGGCTTCGCCGTAGCTGCCGTCATGCACTGCACTGATGCTGCCATTATTAATATCAAGTGCCGGTACACCAACCTTGGCAAAGTTAAAATGGTCCGACCGGTAGTAGCTGCCTGCCCCCGGGTGCCTGTCGCCAACAGTGCTAAGCCCTTGTGCTTTTACTATTTCGTCAACATAATCTTCCAAGTCGTTCTGGCCTTTTCCGGTTACAGCTATGTCTTTGGTTTCACCGTAATCGCCCAGGGCATCCATATTGAGGTCGGCAACTGTTTTGTTAACCGGGTAAATGGGGTGGGTGGCATAATATTCCGAACCCAGTAGGCCCTGCTCTTCGGCCGTAACAGCTAAAAACACAATAGAGCGTTTGGGCTTTTCTTTGGCCTTGTTAAATGCTTTGGCCACACTGATAATAGCAGCCACACCATCGGCATTATCAACAGCGCCATTGTAAATGCTATCACCTTTGGCGTTAGGCTTACCTACGCCCAGGTGGTCCCAATGGGCGGTGTATAATACATATTCGCCCGGCTGTGAACTGCCTTTAAGTGTACCGATAACGTTGTGCGATGTGGAATACTTTAACTGGTTGTTGATGGTTAAAGTAACTGATTGCTTAAGCGGAATGGCTTTAAAATCTTTTTTACGGGCCAGGGCGCGGAAATCGCCGGTTATGCCCACTTCAGCTAAAAGCTTTTTACCCATATCTTCGGTGATCCAGCCTTCAACCTTGCAGCGGTTCATATGCTTGTCTTTTTGCTGCAGGTAAAGTTTGGCGCCTGTGTTACTGTTGGATACCACTTCCCATCCATAACTTGCAGGTTCTTTTTGGTGGATGATAAGCACGCCTGCGGCACCCTGGCGCGCGGCTTCCTCGTATTTGTAAGTCCACCTGCCGTAGTAGGTCATGGTATCGCCTTTAAAAAAAGTTGGATCGCCGTTTTTAAATCCCGGATCGTTCACCAGTACCACAACCGTTTTGCCTTTAACATCAAGTCCGGCATAATCATTCCAGTTGTATTCAGGAGCAACCACCCCATACCCGGCAAAAACCAGCGGGGAGTTTTTAAGCGTTACCGAATCAACCTCGCGGCGGCTGAATGTTACGAAATCTGTAGTAGCATGCAGACTGAGCGGCGTTTTACCGCCGGTTATTTCCATGACAGGGGAAGGGGTACTGGTGATCTGCACCATGGGCACATCCTGGAAATAGCTGCCATTGTTACCCGGTTCGAGCCCGGCCAGTTTAAACTGCTCCGAGATGTATTTAATCGCCTTGTCTTCGCCGGCGGTGAAAGGTTTGCGGCCCATCATGGAATCATTGGCTAAAGCCGAAATGTATTTCTTTATTTCGGCGGCGGTAATAGCTTTTTCGGCCGGCACGCTTTTATTATTCTGGCAGCCTGCAAAAATAGCAAGGCCACCCATAAGCATCAGGTATCGGTGTTTGATTTTCATATTGATGTGAACTTTTGGGAAAGATCGAATTTACGTAAATCCCGGTCAATTATCCAATCATTGAAACGTTGAAGAAATTATCGCCACGAATTTGATGGGAGGGGTAGTAATTTGTGTATAATTATTGTTTCAACTCCGGTCTGCTTAGCCGGATAATCTGCCAGGCAACTTCCGCGCTTGATAACGCTACCAAAGCAAATATAGCCGCCGAAAGCGCCTTCGGTGTTGAGCTTAATGCCCCGCCAAGCGCTACGCTGTAAACAATAAATGGCAGCAGCAAAACCAGGCACAGGCCGGTAACACTAAGCGGGATGCGGAAAGGCCGCTCTTTCATCGGCTCCTTGACGCGGAGCTTTACGAGGGCGATATACTCTAAGGAAAGCCCTGCACCGTAAACGGTTACATCAATAATGAGCAGATCGGCAAAGGCCCACAATACCATAAAGCTAACTACTATGGAGCAAATGATGATGGACACAAAAGGTGTTTTAAAACGCGGGTGTAACCTGTTAACACCCTTAGGTAGCAAATTATCTTCAGACATTACCTGCGGCACACGTGATACCGATAATAATACAGCGGTATAGATCCCGAGGGTACTGGCCATGCCGCCCGCCGCCACTACTATGCCCAGCCAGTGCCCGCCAATCAATACGCCTAATGCAGGAAACCCATTTTCGGTTAATGTATCGTGGTTAATGCCCGATTGCTGGGCAACCCAAATGGCAAAAAAGTATACCACCATTACCAGTGCGAAGGCTGTAAAAATTGAAATAAAATATGAGCGCACGGGTTTTTCAACTTCTTCGGCATAGGTGGTTACATTATCCCAGCCCAGGCAGTTCCACATTACCGTGTACAATGCCATACCGAATGATGGAAAGCTAAGCCCTTTTAATGACGTTGCGGGGATATGTATTGACCCGCTGTGGTGATAAATACCTAATGCAATCATTAATATAATAGGCGCAAGTACAGCAGCACTTAAAAACAGCGAAACCCTACCCACCGGCATAATCCCCAAAATGTTTAACCCCGCCGAAGCCCAGATGATGACCAAACAAACCGGGATCTGAAAGTTTAACAGCTCCGGGAAAAAGAAACCGGCATACTGTACAAACAGCACAGGGTAA
This sequence comes from uncultured Mucilaginibacter sp., assembly GCA_966212355.1. Taxonomy (GTDB): domain Bacteria; phylum Bacteroidota; class Bacteroidia; order Sphingobacteriales; family Sphingobacteriaceae; genus Mucilaginibacter. The sequence continues at coordinate 211,804 of CBIHRB010000007.1, read as the reverse complement.
ATGGCAAGGTCGACAAAAGTATAGAGCCAGGTCCACCAGCCCTCAACAAACCCCCAGTGGGTGCCGAGGGCATATTTTACCCATTTGTAATAGCCGCCGGTAACAGGCATCATGCTGTTAAGCTCAAGCACGGTAAATATGGCTGGCACATCCCACATTAACGGGGTTATGAGCAGGATGATTAGCGCGCCATGATCGCCTGCATAACTTAATAGCGGCTCAAGGCCATAAGGGCCACCGGATACAGTAAAAAAAATAACAGCGACAAGCTGTATCGGGCGTATTTTTTTTAATGAGGTTGCAGCGGGCATCGTTAATTACTCTTCTTTGGCTTTTCTTTCAGATAAAAAGGGGCTTTGAATTTTTTCCTCTGCAAACTACTGCTATCTGCTGTATTTTAATTATACCGATTTCGATATAATTAAAATGGTCATTGTGCCATACACAAGTAAGTTCGGGATGGCGATTGGAGATATTTCTAATCAAAAAGACCAGTTTTTTCCCGGCTTCATTGATGACATCATTCATAATGCCCTCGTAAAGAGTAAACATTTATGGTTTCATCAACCACATCATAGATAATACGATGTTCGGAATTGATGCGCCTCGACCATTTTCCTGTTAATCTATATTTGAGAGGCTCTGGTTTCCCTATCCCTTCAAAAGGATGGGCTTTCATATCGCTAAATATTTGTGAGATCTTTTTTTGGACGACCTTGTTTCCGGATTTTTTCCAATACTCAAAATCTCTGATAGCTTTTTCGTAAAGATCTATTTCCATAGGTCGTCGGTGTTTATCCTAACGCCTTTTTTACCAGCTTTTCGTGCTGCTTCGCCCGCCAATACTTGTTCAACAAATTCGGTATTATATGAACCTTTATCATGCTTCTCAAAATTGATCTTAAGTGCCTTTAAAAAAGCTTTGATAGCTGCCGATTGTTCTTTGTTTTCAGGATGTACAATGAATGTTTCCATAAACAAATTTAATTAATAAATACCAATTGGCATTAACCTTAGATAAAGAAAGGCCAGCTTCTCAGCCGGCCTTCTTTAAAAAAGCAATGTTATATACTTAACCACTTCCTCCTCACAACCATTTGCTGTTCTGTTGGGCTGTCAACAGTTACAATATTGTATTTAACGCGGTTGCTTTTCAGCAGGGTAACCGGTAAGGTCATAGCTTGCCCGTCGCGGGTTACAGTAACTTCAATTTTATCGCCGGGATTTTTACCATTGATCAGGGTAGCGGCATCTGTAACCGGGGTGCCGTCAATAGCAGTGATTTCGTCGTTTACGTTAATGCCATCAATATAAGCCGCAGTACCGCGTTGCACGCTGGTAACAATAATTTTTTTAGCTGCGGTTGTTGTAGTAGTGATACCTAAAGCAGCATCGTTTTTATCGGCCAGTTCATCCTCTACCTTATAACCGGCATAACCTAAATATTTATTATAATCGATAGGGCTTAGGCCATTGATGTATCTGGCATAAAAATCATCCAGTTTTTTACCTGCAAATTTTTCAAAGGCGGCTTTAAACTCAGCATCGGTATAACCGCGCTTTTTGATTTTATAATACTGGGTGTACATGTACTTCATGGCATCATCTAACGAGTATTTGCCTTTGCTGTCGTTGATGATCTCCAGATCGAGCATCATACCAATAATTGCGCCTTTATTATAATATGATATCGTAGTGTTATTTGAGTTTTCGTTAGGGCGGTAAGCCTTAATCCAGGCATCAAAGCTTGATTCGGCAAGGGTTTGTACATTTTTTCCGGGCAGGTTTTCGAGCACATTGAACTCACCCTCCAAAACATCAAAATAATTCTGAACCGGGAACAGCTGCGTACGGCGTACAATGATACCCTGGTAGTACTCGGTAAAACCTTCGGCTATCCACAAATTGGTGGTATAGTTTTCATTATCATAATCAAAAGGGCCTAACACCACAGGGCGCAGGCGCTTTACATTCCACAAATGGAAATGCTCATGGGCCACCAGGCCCAAAAAGCTTTGGTAGCCTTTGTCATTAGCATAGCTATCGCGCGATGCCCCTAATACAGTTGAGCTTAAGTGCTCCAAGCCTCCGCCGTTCCTTAAGCGGTTGTGCACAATGAATACATAACGTTTATTGGGGTTTTCGCCAAAAACGGCTGCTTCCTGGTCTACAATTTTGTGGATATCGGCTTTTAATTTTTCCTTGTCGTAATTGCCTCCGCCGTACATGCAAATTTCATAATGAACACCCGATGCGTCAAAGCCAAAAACATCCTGGTTGCCCACTTCAATAGGCGAATCGAACAGGATATCAAAATTGGGTGATAAACGGGTAAACGGATCATTATTTACCATTTCCAAACTGGTTGAAACTTTATCCCAGTTTTTATATGGTTTGATATGAATAACAGATGGTGAATGCTGCATATTGGCCGGGTAAACAAAGATGCCCGTGGTAGAGAGGAAGCCGTGCGAGGCATCGATAAAACTGGTGCGTACTGAAAATTCAAAGGCATACACCCTGTATTTTACCGTTACCGACGAAATTCCTTTTGTAACAATTTGCCAGGTATTCTTATTGATTTTGGGTGCTGCAACTGGTTTGCCATTAGCTTCAGCAGTTAATGATTCGATGTTTTTTGCGAACTCGCGCACCAGGTATGAGCCGGGTGTCCACACAGGCATTTTAAGCTCAAGGGTGTTTTGCTGGAGGCCGGTAATATGCATTTCAATATCAGCATAATGGGCCTGGGCTTCAGGAAACGAAACATTGTAGGTAATCTGAGCGTTGGCGGCGGCCTCGCTGATGGTAGTACTCATAATAAAAAGCGTTAAAAAAAATAGCGTGCGTAGGTTGGTCAGTTTCATGGCCGCAATTTATAAAATATTATATAATCAGTTATGTATGTGGCGTTACAGCGCCCTAAACACCGTTGTAAAATGGTTGATACATGCAACTATTGTTAATGTTATGCTATTAGTTTTACATCGATTTTTAAGTAAATGGAACTGATTGAACCTATTTCGCGCAAGCTGATACGCTTAGGTAAACTGTACCTGGATGTACTGGTAAAGCATACCGTTCACCTGGATGTTACCCGGTACCATTATATACTTTCGCTCATTTACTTCCATGACGGGCAACTTACCCAAAACGCGCTGGCACACCTGCTGGGCAAGGATAAATCGGCCATGGTAAGCATCATTAACCTGCTTACCGAAAAAGGCTTTGTTTACCGCGAAAACAACCCGAACGACAGGCGGCAGCAATTGCTCCGCGTTACCGATAAGGCAAAACTGGCCGTTCCGCAGATCATCGAAACATTTGAAGCCATCAACGCGGATATTACCGAAGGCATATCTGAAGCCGATATACAGGTATTTGAAAGCGTACTTACCCGCATGCATGAAAATTTAAAACCATTGGTATCACCCGAAACAACCCTACAAGCTAAATCACACACGGATTAAACAAAGTATGAAAACGAAATATATTATTTACACGGCGCTGGCCCTGCTGGTTGCCTATTTAATTTACAATAAATTTTTTAGCGAAGGGGCAAAGAAATCGGCCGCAGCTATGGCTTCGGGCAAGGGCGATAAGAAAAAAGGCGGTGGAGCGGTAGGTGTTAAAGTAATGATAGTTAAAGATACCGCCGTAAACAACGTTATCGATATTACCGGCACTATTGACGCCAATGAAAAGGTAAGCCTGATAAGCCAGACAGCAGGTAATATTACCGGGATCTATTTTAATGAAGGTACTAAAGTAACAAAGGGCCAGTTGCTGGTTAAAGTGTACAACCAGGACCTGGAAGCATCACTGCAGCAAAACCAGTACCAGGTAGCATTGGCAAAGCAACAGGAAAGCCGCAACCGTCAGTTGCTTCAAAAAGAAGCCATAAGCCAGGAGGAATATGATACTTCATTAACATCATTAAATTCGTTAAAAGCTGCCGCAAATGTAATTAAGGCGCAGATTGCCCGTACCGAGATCCGCGCGCCGTTTTCGGGGACTATCGGTTTAAGGAATGTGAGCCCGGGCAGTTACCTCTCACCATCATCGCCTATTGCCGACCTGGTTAATATCGACCCGGCTAAAGTAACTTTTGCTGTGCCTGAAAGGTACCTTTCTATACTTGGCCCCGGTAGCAAGATCAGGTTCAAGACCGAAAGCTCGATGGAGAGTTTTGTGGGTACGGTATATGCCATTGACCCTTCAATTGATGCAAGCTCACGAACTATCACTGTGCGGGCTAAGGCGCCAAACCCTAAAGGGATCCTTACCGCGGGCAGCTTTGCCAAGATCAATTTAACGCTTGATCAAATTCCTAAAACCATTTTGCTGCCAACAGAGGCGGTTATTCCCGATTTGAAAAGCAGTCTGGTTTGGATCTACCACAATGGCAAAGCCATGTCAAAACCGGTAAAAACAGATCTGCGTACCGATACAAAGATCCAGGTAATTGAAGGCTTAAAGCCTGGTGATAGTGTTGTTGTGTCCGGCCTGATCCAGATGCGGCCAAAAGTGCCTTTGAAAATTTTAAAAGTTATTAAATAAACCAATATGAGTTTATCCTCAGTAAGTATTAAGCGGCCGGTATTGGCAACAGTAATGTCTGTGGTTATTGTTGTATTTGGTATTATCGGCTATAAGTTTTTGGGCGTGAGGGATTTTCCTTCGGTCGACCCTCCAATTATTTCGGTATCAACCAGTTACTCCGGTGCCAATGCCGATGTAATTGAATCGCAGATCACAGAGCCGCTTGAAAAATCCATCAACGGTGTGCCGGGCATCCGTAACATATCGTCAACCAGTTCGGTTGGGCAAAGCAACATCACCGTTGAGTTTGACCTTGATGCCGACCTGGAAACCGCTGCAAACGACGTGCGCGATAAAGTGGGCCAGGCCCAGCGCCAGCTGCCGCAGGATATTAACGCCCCGCCGGTAGTAACCAAAGCCGATGCCAGCGCCGACCAGATCATTACCCTTACCGTGAGCAGTGACACCCGTAACATCAACCAGCTGGATGATTATGCGGAAAATGTGCTGCTGGAAGGCTTGCAAACCATCCCCGGCGTAAGTACCATTAACGTACAGGGACAGCGCCAGTATGCCATGCGCCTGTGGATAGACCCTAACAAGCTTTCGGCACTTGGCGTTACAGCTACCGACATCGGTGCAGCGTTAGCTAAAGAAAACGTAGAGTTGCCTGCCGGTAAAATTGAAGGTAATAATACAGAAGTCACCATCAGGGCTTTGGGCAAACTGGCAACTGAAAAAGATTTTAACAACCTCATTATCCGTGCCGACAGCAGCAGGGTGATCAGGCTGAGTGATATTGGTTATGCCGTGCTGGGCTCGGCAAACGAGGAAACCATATTTAAAGAATCGGGGGTGCCGATGGTTGGCCTGGCGCTGGTACCGCAGCCGGGAGCTAATTATGTACAGATAGCCAAGGATTTTTATACCCGTTTAGAACAGATTAAAAAAGATCTTCCGCCCGATATTTCTGTGAAAGTGGCTTTGGATAATACCCGGTTCATTAACCAGTCGATATCTGAGGTTCAGGAAACGCTGATCGTGGCCTTTGTACTGGTGGTAATTATCATCTACCTGTTTTTCCGCGATTGGCTGATAGCTTTCCGCCCGCTGATAGATATCCCGGTATCATTGATCGGTGCATTTTTTATCATGTACATCTTCGGGTTTTCTATAAATATCTTAACCCTTTTGGGGATAGTGCTTGCAACGGGCCTGGTGGTGGATGACGGGATTGTGGTAACCGAAAATATCTATAAGAAGGTAGAGGCGGGCATGGCGATCCGTAAAGCGGCTTTTGAAGGTTCGGCCGAGATTTTTTTCGCGGTAGTATCCACATCAGTTACACTGGCAGCTGTGTTTTTACCTATTGTGTTTTTACAGGGCTTTACCGGGCGTTTGTTCCGCGAGTTTGCGGTAGTGGTAGCCGGGGCGGTATTAATATCGGCATTTGTATCCTTGTCGCTAACACCGATGCTTAACGTAAAACTAATCCGTAAAAACCAAAAAAAATCAAGGTTTTACGAGAAAACGGAGCCGTTTTTTATTAACATGACTACCTCATATACCGAATCGCTCATTAAGTTTATGAAGCGCAAATGGGTGTCGTTCGTTATCCTGGCAGCATCTGTCGTTATTATCGGTATCCTGGTAAAAGTTATCCCATCCGAGCTTGCCCCGCTTGATGATCGTAGCTTGCTGCGCTATAGTGTAACAGGTTCGGAAGGGGCTACCTATGAGTACATGACCAAATACATGGATAAGGTATCGAACCTTGTTGAGGATTCAATTCCTGAATCAAACGTTAACCTTGAAATTGTTTCGCCATCATTTGGTGGTGGCGGTGCTTCAAATACCGGCTTTGGCAGGGTTGGGTTGGTTGCCCCGGATGAACGCAAGCGGACACAGCAGGAACTTGCCGACTGGCTCAACGCTAAGTTGAGGAAGATGCCTGATGCACGTGCTATTGTGGTGCAGGAGCAAACGATAAGTGGTGGTGGTTCGGGCTCAAAAACCTCGTTGCCTGTGCAGTATGTTATCCAAAACCAGGATTTTGAAAAGATCCGTAAAGTGCTGCCAACGTTTTTTGCCGAGGTATCCAAAAGCCCGGTTTTCCAGGGAACGGATGTTAACCTGAAATTTACTAAACCCGAGTTACGCGTGGTTACCGACCGTGCGCGTGCCCGCGACTTAGGTGTTTCGGTTGATGATATTGCCCAAACGCTGCAACTGTATTATAGCGCCGGCCGGCTCGACTACTTCCTGATAAATGGTAAACAATACCAGGTAATAGCACAGGTTGACCGCGCTAACCGCGATCAGCCGCTTGATCTGAAATCAATTTATGTGCGCAGCTCAAAAGGGACGTTGGTTCAGCTGGATAACGTAGTTAAGACATCCGAGGGTGCCACGCCTCCGGCCATCTACCATTTTAACCGTTATAAATCGGCAACGCTTTCGGCTGGTCTTGCTCCGGGTTATACCGTAGGCGATGGTATCAAGGAGATGGACAGGATCTCTAAAAGCTTACTTGACGATACCTTTAGTACCGCGCTAAGCGGCCCCTCACGTGACTATGCCGAAGGTTCGTCAAACATTCTTTTTGCTTTTGGCTTTGCCTTGCTGTTGATTTACCTGGTACTGGCAGCCCAGTTTGAAAGCTTTATGGACCCGTTTATCGTGATGCTTACCGTGCCGCTGGCTATTTCGGGCGCGTTTTTATCGCTGTGGCTGTTTAATCAAACCCTCAATATTTTCAGCGAGATCGGGATCATCACCCTTGTGGGGCTGGTAACTAAAAACGGTATTCTTATCGTGGAATTTGCCAACCAACGAATGGAACAGGGCGTAGCCAAATACGAGGCTGTTATTGAAGCGGCAACGGCGCGTTTACGCCCAATATTAATGACCAGCCTGGCCGTGGTGCTTGGTGCCGTGCCTATTGCGTTTGCGCTGGGCGCCGGTGCAAAAAGCCGTGTTTCATTAGGTATTGTGATTATGGGGGGGATGCTGTTTTCATTGGTGTTAACGCTTTATATTATTCCGATGATGTACCTGCTGCTGGCTGCTAAAACCCGTAAAGACCATGACCACGACCCTGAGGACCTGGCTGCCGAAGCTGAAATGGCCGAAGCTGCACGCCACCCGCACCATCATGAACCTAAACTGATCGAAAACTTGTAACGTAATATGATGATCAAGAAAATAGCCTGCCTGGTTTGTTGTTTCGCTATGATATCAACCATGGCCTTAGCCCAGCAGGATGCGCCCTTACTTACTTTAAAAGATGCTGTTGAAATAGCGCTGAAAAACAACTATAATATTAAGTTGTCGCAAAACAACTCAACCATAGCGTCAAATAATGTTACACTTGGTAATGCAGGGATCTTGCCTGTGGTTACCGGCGACTTTAACGACAATAACAGCCGCCAAACAACCAAGCAAACCCGTAATGATGGTACGGTTAACAATATCCGTAATGCCAAAAACTCAAATAACAATTATGGGGTAAACCTTAACTGGACAATTTTTGATGGCTTTGCCATGTTTGCAAATTATGATCAGCTTAAACAGATGGATAAACTGGGTGTACTGCAATTACAGGATACCGTACAAAGAACAGTGGCCGGCGTTATCGATACCTATTATAATCTGATCAGTCAGAACGAACAGATCAAGGCATTAAAAGGAGCTATTGACATTTCCCGCACGCAGTTACGCATTGCCAATGATAAGTTTGCAGTAGGAAGGGCTTCGCGATTGGAAGTGTTAAACGCCCAGGTAAACCTGAATACGGATACCGGTAACCTGGTGATCCAGTATCAGCAATTTAAGACAGCTAAAATACAGCTTAACCAATTACTGATCCGAGATTTGCAAACCGATTTTTCTGTAGCCGATACTATTATCGTTGATGAAAAACTGGCGCTGGCTGATGTGCTCAACAACGCGCAGCTTCAAAACCCGGCGATACTATCGGCGCAAATAAACCAGCGCCTGGCCGAGATCAACCTTAAACAGGTGCGCGCTACACGGTATCCGCAGGTGGGGGTAACATCAGGCTATACATTTACCAACAGCAAAACACCGGCAGGGTTTACATTGTCGCAAAATGTACATGGCTTTAATTACGGGCTTACTGCAAGCATTAATATTTTTAATGGCTTTAACCAAAACCGGCGCGAAAAGAATGCAAAGATCCAGATTGACAATGCCGGCATTGCTGCCAAACAAACCAAACTGGATATTGAAAGCCAGATCAACAGCTTGTTTGTGGCATATCTTTCAGGGCTTGATCTTGTTAAACTGGAAGAAGCAAACGTAAACCTTAATAAAAGGAACCTGGATATTACGCTTGATAAATATAAGTTAGGTAACATTACCCCGCTTGAGGTAAGGGAAGCACAGCGTAACTATCTTGACGCGCAATCAAAATTCTTTGCCGCGCAATACCAAAGTAAGCAGGCCGAGATTATGTTAAAACAAATAACAAACAGTATTAACATCAAATAAAAAATATTTTAATAGTAAGTTTAAAAACTTATTTTTGAATCATGACCGCGCCTTTCAAAACCTGTATGCTTATTGATGATAACTACATTGATAGCTTTATAACGCGCCGGGTTTTGGAAAGCAGCAACTTTGCCGAAAATATTATTGTGCGTCAATCGCCAATGGAGGCCATTGAGTCGTTAAAAAGCGGATCGGTAAACCCCGATGTTATTTTTTTAGATATCAGGATGCCAATAATGACGGGTTTTGAGTTTCTGCACGAATTTGCCGGTTTGGATATCGCTAAAAAAGGAATAAAAATATATATGTTATCGTCATCGCTTGATCCTACTGATATCAGGGACTCGGAAGATAATAAGCATATTACACAGTTTATTCATAAGCCACTTACTGTTAAAGCGCTCGAAGAAATTTGTCAATGATCTTAGTTGCAGATAGCGGATCATCAAAAACCGATTGGCTGCTGACCGTTTCAGACCAGGAAAGCCGCTCATTCCTTACCGCGGGATTAAACCCCTATTTTTTAACCGAAAAAGAAATAGCACGGATTGTACTGGACCAGGCCCCCGAAATGGTGGCGCTTGCTGCCGAGATTTCGGAGATTTACTTTTTTGGTGCAGGCTGTAGCAGTCCCGACAGGCATGAGATTGTATCAAATGCCCTGAGCACACATTTTAATAAAGCTTACATCAGCGTTGACAGCGACCTGCTGGGATGCGCTTATGCAACCTGCGGCCAGGAAAAGGGCATTTGTTGTGTGATGGGCACCGGCAGTAATATCTCTTTTTTTGACGGGGAAGAAATTTACGACGGACAGCATGGCCTTGGTTTTGTTTTGGGTGATGAAGGCTCAGGCACCTGGTTTGGCAAAAAGCTGATCACCGATTTTTTATATGGTAATATGCCGTATGATATCAGCCAGAAGTTTGATAAGGCTTACCATCTGAATAAGGAGATCGTGATTAAAAATGTGTATCAAAAGCCTAATGCCAATACCTACCTGGCATCGTTCAGTAAGTTTGTAAGCGAAATAAAAACTACCGAATACGGGCACTCCATGCTGGTTGATGGGCTGGTGGAGTTTATTGAAACCAATATTAAATCGTACCCCGAATACCACAAGTATAAATGCCACTTTGTGGGCTCGATAGCTTATTCGTTCTCCGAAGAACTTATCTCATTATGTCACCTGCACGGCGTAAAAACCGGCAAGATCATCAAGCACCCCATCAATGACCTGATGGCCTTTATCCTGAAAAGGAATGAAATGGCAACGGAAGAGTAATTTGAATTATACCCATACAAGATTAAAAAGCGTCTGTCATTTTGAGTAATTAAATCCGGCGAACTCTGAAGGAGAAAATGACATCTCCGCCATCCGTCATGCTGAGTGTTTAAATCCATGGACTCTGAAGGTTAGATGACAAAGAGGGCCTGTCAGTCTGAGCCTGTCGAAGACTCGTGCAGAGGCCTACCCGCCATACTTCGACGGGCTCAGTATGACACCCATTTTTTAAGTTGTCATGGGTAACTTGTTTCAGCACCTCACATGCTATGTGTACTTCATGCGGCTTGTCCTGTGGGTTCCCGAAACAAGTTCGGGATGCACCATTTTTAGCGTATGATGCACAATTGTGTTGTTGGATTGACAAATCTGTCTTACGTTCGCCAGCATCTTTCCCCCTCATTTGTCATCCCAGCCTAATAAAAAATTAATTCAGGAACGAGTGTTCCAAAATGAATATACATTTGCGGAACGATTATTCCAAAATTAAATTAATCTTCCAGAAAATGAAAAAATTAGAAAACAAGGTAGCGGTTGTAACAGGAGCTTCAAAAGGTATCGGTGCCGAAATAGCAAGAGGTTTAGCAGCAGAAGGAGCATCGGTAGTAGTAAATTACGCATCAGACAAAACCGGCGCGGATAAAGTAGTGGCTGATATTGTTGACAATGGGGGTAAAGCTATCGCGGTACAGGGCGATGTATCAAAAGGCGTGGATGTTGATCGTCTTTTTGCAGAAACCAATGAGGCTTATGGTGCGGCTGATATCCTGGTAAATAACGCGGGTGTATACCAGTTTACCCCGATTGAAGCTGTAACCGAAGAAGAATTTCATCGCCAGTTTAACATCAATGTGCTTGGCTTGTTATTAGCAACCAAAGGCGCTGTGGCCAGCTTTGGCGATAAAGGTGGCAGCATAATTAACATAAGCTCAACGGTAACCCGTATTACTCCGCCGCAAAGTGCTATTTATACAGGTACCAAAGGTGCGGTAGACTCTATTACACAGGTACTGTCAAAAGAGCTTGGCCCTAAAAAGATCCGCGTAAATGCGATTAACCCGGGCATGGTTGAAACCGAAGGCACACATACAGCAGGTTTTATAGGCAGCGATTTCCAGGCTCAATTAGAAAGCACTACACCGCTTGGCCGTATCGGTCAGCCGGATGATATTGCACCTGTTGCTGTATTCCTGGCATCTGATGATTCACGCTGGTTAACCGGCGAAATTATTCTTGCAAGTGGCGGTGTAAGATAATTAAGAGGCAGAAGGAGGCACGGAGCCAATGTATTCCCGTTTCATAGCTGTAAGCATGATACTGCTACGGAGTTTTTTGCTATCAATTTTTATAACTCCGTAGGAGTATCATGTTTGTAGAAATACAAAAGCAATCATCGGCTCCGTAGGTGCCTCCTACAGCACGCTTAGCTATAAGCAGTGTATAGCGCATTAAACAATTAATTAAAAATGAATAGCTTTGCCTGCAAAACGGGTAAAGCTTTTCTGTTATGGCACGAAGTAAAGATTTTGATGAAGCCGAGGTACTGAGTAAGGCCGTTTGCATTTTTTGGCATAAGGGCTACAATGGCACCTCTATGCAGGATTTGGTTGATGGGCTTGGCATAAGCCGCTCGAGCCTGTATGATACTTTTGGTGATAAACACGCTTTATACATTAAAGCTTTGGATAGCTATCAAAAGGCAGGTGGAAACCAGATGTGTGATATTATCAACAATACGGCATCGGCCAAAGAGGCTATACAAAAGCTTTTGGAACTTACCATGCGCGATTTGCTAAATGATGAACAACGTAAAGGTTGTTTCATGGTAAATGCCGAAATTGAACTGGCCTCGCTTGACGCTGAAGTTAAGAATGTAATATGCCGGAATGAGCAACAGTTTGAAAACGCCGTTCTTCGGGCTATAAAAAAAGGCCAGGATAGCGGCGAGATCCGTAACCCTCAGGATTCCCTGGCGCTGGCCCGGTTCATTATGAATGCGGTAAGAGGTATGCAGGTATCGGCGAAAGCCACAGCCGATAAGGCTTTTTTTAATGATATTATAAAAACCACCCTTTCGGTACTTGATTAACAGCTTGTAAACTGACCTCCTAAGCCGTTAACGTTTGTTTCCTCATCAATCTCATCCCCAGTAAAAACACAATACCAAGCCCTGCCAGCGCACTGCCGGCTTGCGGGATATAATCGCCGTGTTTAACATAAAATGTAAGTTCGCTGTTAAGGTTGATATCTTGCTTGATTGAGGTTTTAACCCACCATTCGGTATGTTTAACCACATCGCCGCGCTGGTTGATAAACCCGGAAATACCGGTATTAGCCGATTGGCAAACCCAGCGGCGGGTTTCGATAGCGCGAAGTTTGGCATAGTCTAAATGCTGATCCTTACCCGAGGTGTTTTCCCACCAGCCATCGTTAGTGATGATGGCAATAAACTGGGCCCCTTTTTTAACAGAGCGGGCAATGTACCCTCCCCATATCGATTCATAGCAAATAACCGGATCGACCCCGATACCGCTTTGCGAATACAGTACTTTTGCATCCTGTTCGGGAGCGTAGTTGCCGGTAGCGCCGCCTAAATGTTCAAATACAGGTTTCAGGAATGAGAGCGCATCGCCAAAAGGCAGGGATTCGGCTCCGGGTACTAACCGTGATTTATGGTAAGTTTGAATCCTGTCGCCATTTTCAATATTGAGGGCTGTGCTGTAAAAATCAGCAAACTGGTCGCCGCCCCATGGCGAGGGAACTGCCGTTGGTGTTGCCCTGTTGTTATATAGCCTGTATGTTTCGGCGCCGGTAACCAGGTTGCCATTAGGATATTTGCGTAAAAAAAGCTGGGCTTGCTTAACAAAATCATTTTGGCCTATCTGTTCTTCGTTGATATAAACAGGCGCGGGGATAGCCGTTTCGGGCCAGATAAAAAATTCGGTATTGGGTTGCGCTGCCTGTCTTGAAAGCTGGATCAGGATATCAAGTTGTGAAGCCGGGGGGATGGTGCCATCTTTCTCGTACGGATCTATATTGGGTTGGGCAATAACGATGTTTGATGGGTTTACTTCTTCAACATAGTTATGATAAACCGATAATGAATAACCAAGAGGCGCTGTTATAACAAATACAATCGCTATGATCAATGCCATTCTTTGGCGTTTGGTCTGAGCTTCGCGAAGGCTTGTATAAATTAAAAAAGCCAGGATATTTACAACCCAGATCCATAAAGTTCCGCCGTATACGCCGGTATATTCATACCATTGAACCCATTGATGCGATACGGCAAAACCGTTGCCAAGTGTCATCCACGGAAAGTAGAGGTCCCAGCTTTGGTGCAGGTATTCATACCCGATCCAGAAGCAAACCAGGCCAATGAGCGCAATCCACCGGGGCACAACCAGTCTAAAACGATAATATAACCAAAAGGCGGCAGCCATTAGCAAAGGTCCAAGCGAATAGGGGATAAGTGTGATAGGAATAGCTACAACTTCGCCTACCATCTTTAGCGCATTGTAAACCCAGTAAACAGACAGTGAGTTCCAGATAAAAAAGCCGATGAAGGTTACATTAAATATCCGTTTGCCTTTTTTAGGTCTGTCATCATTGATGATGTCTTCAATGGCCAGCAGCATAGGCACAAAGCCAATGAAAAGTAAAAACGTAGTATAAGGGGTAGGCGGCCAGGCTATCCATAAAAGCAAGCCAGATAGTATGGCTAATGGTAGGTTTTTTTTCATGTAGGGTGTAATTCTCCTTCGTCATTGCGAGGCACGAAGCAATCCCCAATGAGCAGGTCCGCTCTGTATAGTTTGGGATTGCTTTGTGCCTCGCAATGACGGGTTTATTTTTTATTAAATAGATGATGTATAAAACTATGTCATTGCGAGCGTAGCGTGGCAATCGCACGGAAGCAAAGCCATTCTGTATAGCATGCGATTGCTTCGTTCCTCGCAATGACATACAGGAGAACAATGACTTTACTCTTCTTCCTCATCCTTTTCATATTTCCCTTTTGCCGGCTTAGCCGCGGCCCCGGCCACACACATTACAAACTCGCCTTTCATGGGGTGCGTTTCAAAGTATTGTTTTACTTCAACTACAGTGCCCCTAACAGTTTCTTCAAACATTTTGGTAAGCTCGCGGGATACCGAGATCTGCCTGTCGGCCCCAAAATAGGTAGCCATCTCGTCCAATGTTTTTAACAAACGGTGGGGCGACTCATATAGTATGATGGTGCGCTCCTCTTCGGCCAAAAACTTGTACCGGGTTTGGCGACCTTTTTTCAGCGGTAAAAACCCCTCGAAACAAAACTTATCCGTAGGGAATCCCGAATTTACCAGGGCAGGTACAAAGGCCGTAGCGCCTGGCAGGCATTCTACAGCGATATTAAACTTTAAAGCTTCCCGTACCAGGAAAAAACCCGGATCGGAAATGGCCGGTGTGCCTGCATCCGAAATGAGCGCGATATTTTTTCCCTGCAGCAAAAACTTAATGATCTCGTTGCTCGATTGATGCTCGTTATGCTGATGATGCGCAAATACTTTTTGATGGATCTCAAAGTGTTTCAACATCGGGGCGGAGGTACGGGTATCCTCGGCCAGTATCAGGTCCACTTCCTTTAACACGCGGATAGCCCTGAAGGTCATATCCTCCAAATTACCTATCGGGGTGGGAACTAAGTACAGTTTGCCTATGGGATTGTTCATGGTTCATAGATCATAGTTCATGGATTTTGGTTTGATGGCTTTAAATTTCATAAATCGGCTATGAACTATGAACCATAAACAATGAACTAATTATATCTTTGCCTAAAAAATAAAATAATGCTGCAAGTTAGTTATATCCGTGATAACCGGGAACAGGTTTTGGAACGTTTGGCTGTAAAAAATTTTAAACAGCCCCAACTGGTTGATGAAATAATTGAACTGGACGACAAACGCCGCTCCACTCAAACCAGCATGGATAATGTTTCGGCCGAGGCCAATGCAGCTGCAAAACAAATAGGCGAGCTGATGCGTGCCGGTAAAAAAGAAGAAGCTGAAGGCCTTAAGGGCAAAACCGGTGCCTGGAAAGAAGAGATCAAAAAGCTCGGCGATCTGCTTACCATCACCGAAGAAGAACTTTACCAGAAACTGGTATTGCTGCCCAATCTTCCACATAGTTCAGTACCCAAAGGCTTAACTCCTGAAGACAATGAGGTAGTATTGGAGAACGGTGCCAGGCCCGAATTACCTGCCGATGCTTTACCACACTGGGAGCTCGCTGCAAAATACAACCTAATTGATTTTGAACTGGGTGTTAAAATAACCGGCGCTGGTTTCCCTGTATATAAAAACAAAGGCGCTAAGCTGCAACGCGCATTGATCAATTACTTTATAGATGAAGCCGAAAAAGCAGGCTACAGCGAAGTAAGCGTGCCGCTGATGGTGAATGAAGCTTCTGGCTTTGGCACATCGCAATTGCCGGATAAAGAAGGGCAGATGTACCATGTAGGTATCGATAACCTATACCTGATCCCTACCGCCGAGGTGCCTATTACTAACCTTTACCGCGAGGTAATCTTAAAAGAAGATCAACTGCCGGTGCGTAACTGCGGGCATACGCCATGTTTCCGTCGTGAGGCCGGTTCATATGGCGCACACGTTCGCGGACTGAACCGCTTGCACCAGTTTGATAAGGTAGAGATAGTAACCATTGCCCATCCCGATAAATCATACGAGATATTGGAACAGATGAGCAGCCACGTACAGGGCCTTTTACAAAAGTTAGGTTTACCATACCGTGTATTACGCCTTTGTGGCGGCGATATGGGTTTTGGTTCTGCCTTAACTTACGATATGGAAACCTGGAGCGCGGCGCAACAACGCTGGCTGGAAGTTTCATCAGTATCAAACTTTGAAACTTTCCAGAGTAACAGGCTTAAACTCCGTTTCCGTAATGCCGATGGTAAAACACAATTAGCGCATACGCTAAATGGCAGCGCGCTGGCCCTGCCGCGGATTGTTGCTACTTTGTTGGAGAATAACCAAACCGAGAAGGGGATTAAAGTGCCGGAGGTGCTTGTGCCTTATACTAAGTTTGAGTGGATTGATTAGCCCCCCGGCCCCTAAAGGGGGAGGTTAAAAAGCACAACGCCCCGGCATAGGAATTGCCGGGGCGTTTTTTATGCATTTCTTATTTCTTGCGCTCGTTTTCAACGGGTGCTTAACATGGGTTAGCGTTTATAACGCGACTGGCGATGCAATCGCCAAACCACATTAAGCACTCATTACAAATGAGCGCAAGTTGTTGAGACCTAATATCAAAGCCAAACCACTTTTTGAAAGCTTTCATGTTCACGGCCGATGATATCCCTGTATAGACCGGGCTTGCGTGCCTGTATGTAACGATATCCGCCTGCCTTCTCCAGTTTGTCGGGGGTTAATTCGGCTATTGTAAATTCGTTGCCGAGCGACCTGCATTCGGTTATAATATCACCATAAGGGTCGATGATCATGGAGCAGCCATTTTTTAGCTGATCATCGTCCATACCTATCGGGTTGGCGAATACCGCATAAATTGCGTTATCATATGCCCGGGCAGGTAACCATTTCATTAACCATTGCCTGCCTTTAAGACTGTCAAATTCCTGGCGAAGTAATACTGCATTTGCTTCTTTTTCTTTCCATAATTCCGGGTCAACAAAACCGGCTCCCGGTCGGGTTGATGGTGTACACATGGTTACGTGCGGCATAAAAATAATTTGCGCCCCAAGCAGGGCGGTAGCACGTACATTTTCGATTACATTGTTATCATAGCAAATCAGTATGCCACATTTCCATCCATACAAATCAAATAAAGTGTACGCTGTGCCCGGCAAAAGGTGCGGGTTAATAAAAGGGTGCAATTTCCGGTGTTTGGCTATCAACCCAGTTTTGTCAACGCATACATATGCCTTGAACAGATTACCATCTTTGTCTTTTTCAAACAAACCGGCCAGTATGGCGATATCGTATCGCCGGGCGTATTCGATTAACGTGGCGATGCTCGGTCCGCCCGGAATTTCTTCGGCCAGATCAAGCATCTGTGCTTTGTTAAGCCGGCGGGCAAATGTATAGCCTGTTATGGAACATTCGTGAAAAGCTATTGCTTGGGCATCTTGTGCCGCGGCATCCGCTGTCATTTGCTCAATAACCGATAAATTATAAGCTTTATCACCGCTTCTGTTTTCAAATTGAGCAGTGGCAATTGTTAGGTTTTCCATAGATCGATCTTTGTTTTCATTCCAAAGCTACCAGAACCATACCGGAAAGCATTGTAAACCAAGCTCCCCCTTTGGGGAGCGGCGGGTTCAATATTTCCGATAAACGTTATAAAGAATATTCAAATCCAGCTGAGTCATTACCGGTGTTTCATCCGTTTGTACAAAGTGCCGCTTAAAGGCAACAATGGCTACCGGGAGGTTACTGATATCATAACCGATCAGCTTAAGCGCGGTAGCATAATCGAAATTATCCGGCGGAAGCTCCAGCAACTCCTCTCTCCAAAACCCAAAACCTTTTTGAGCTAATAGTTTCCATGGAAATAGTGGCCCCGGATCGGGTTTGCGCAATGGTGCTATATCCTGGTGCCCTATAAAATTTGCCTGTGGAATATTGTAGGCTTTTTTGAGCTGAGTCAATAAAGCAAGCAGGTTTTTTACCTGTACCTCATTAAAAGGCTCGTGCCCATTGTTGTCGATTTCAATCCCGATGGAACAGCTGTTCATATCGGTAATGCTACCCCATTTGCTGATGCCGGCATGCCAGGCCCGCAGGTAATCGTTTAGCATGTGATAAACCTTGCCGTCTTTACTTACTACATAATGCGCGCTTACCTGCGGCTTTACCAGGGTAAAAGTATTGAGGGTTTGTTTAACCGAATCCTGGGCGGTGTAATGTATAATGACATAGTTGGGCTTGCGCAGGTTGAAATTCACGGTGCCAACCCACTCCGAAGGAATGACGCCTCCCGCACTGTCAACCAGCATGGCCGGCTGCTCGCGGCTAATCACCTCTGTCAATGAATCGGTTTGGGTGTGGTACACTTTATTGGTGGCAGCGAAGGGTTGTACTTTAGGCGAGCATGCGCTGATGGTGGCAACAACGGCCATAAATAATAAAATGTATATATTTTTCAAACCTTGATTCTCCTGATTAAAGATTTCTCCCTGATGATTAAACAAGTATACAAAAAACCCTGATCCATTTGATTTAAAGACTTTCTGATTTGATCAGGTAATCCGCAAATCAAGCGAATCAAGGTTCAGGTAGCTTATCTCTTTGGAGATAGCCTGTCTGTTTTTATATTTTTAGCAGCCTTATATAGCTGTCGACCGCCTGATTACGCCCAACAGAAGCGCGATAATAGCTATTACCAGCAAAATGTGAATCAGGCTGCCTACTGATGTGAAAAATACGCCGATTGCCCATCCTATTATAAGGATGACTGCAATTATATACAGGAGTGAGTTCATAATAATTTGTTTTAATTAATGATTTTCATAGATATTAGTATAATAACTGTGATGACTGAAAAGTTTTAAATTTTGTGTTTTTTAGAGGGGACACAGCTCATTTAACGTTGTGTTTTGTAAAGATTTATTCCCGGTGTATCTTTAGGCACCTTACCTCATAAAAACGATGAAATATTTTCTGCTGCTTATCTGCCTGCTGCCCGCCGGGCTTGTGTTTGGCCAGTCGAAACTGCCGGTAATCAAAGCCACTTCCAAAAAAGTAGCGATTAATGACGGCGGATTTTCGGATAAAAATGCATGGTCGCTTTCGCCAAAAACAAGGCCGGACGTTTATACTGCCGACAGGGCCCGGGCTACTAAATGGGTAACTTTTTATACCGATATCGATTCGATAAGGGTAAAGGTTAAGCCCGGCACAAGGTATAACTTCGTTATCCTGCTTAATGGTAAGGATTCATGTTATACACAAATTGCCAGCGCTATACCGCCTCCAAACGAACAGCAAGTCAATCTCAACAAAAACGACACGATCCCCTTTAAGCTTACGGCTTATAATGCCATTGCGGTAAAAGCCGTGATGAACGATACCGATACGTTGAACCTGCATTTTGATGTAAGCTCATTTGATTTTCATTTAACACGGGATGCTATATTAAATAAAACGAAACTGCTGCCCAACCAGGCTGATGTTTTGGCCGGCAAGGCGAAACCGAACTTTAATGAATTGAAAAAAGCCCTGAAGCTACAAATGGGCACTGTTGTTTGGCGCAACCAGGAGATATTACCAACCGGGCTAACCTCAAGGGATATGGACGGGCGCTTTGGCTGGAACCTGTTTGAAGGGAAGCAGGTAGAAGTTGATTATGATAATAACCGGCTGATTATTCACTCCAAAATGCCGAAAGGATTAAAAGGCTACGAGCGGTCAAAAATGGGGTTCATGCGTTCATTCGGCTATGCTACCGGTACTTTTGAAATTGGCGGTAAAAAATATACAGGAAACTTTTCGATGGATACCGGATCTGAACAGTCCCTTATTTTGGATAGTGGCTGGGTGGCCAAAAATAATTTCCCAACCGATTTAAAGCTGATCAAATCGTCAACCATTAGCGACCCGCGCGGGATAAAATACGAGATCAAAGTAGTGGAAGCCCCTTTGTTCAGGCTTAACGGGTTCATGGTTCCCAATGTGCCAACGCTTATTTTGAGCAGCAAAAACCCGATGGGTTTTGAGATTAACTATTTAGGGAACGGTCTCTTAAAACGGTTCAATATGATCATCGATTTTAAGAATGATTACCTGTACCTGAAGCCAAATAAATTATCTACCTGAATGGAATTTAGTTTCCGGCCGGTACCGCCCAGCTTTGGCCGTCTAAAACCGGGTTCACATCCATGTTGTCGTATTGAATATTGAGCTTTTGCTGGCCGCTTGTTGTGGCCTCACGATACGGAATGGTAATACCCTGTACCGGCCGAAGATCTGACAGCATAGCGAACAGGGTTTTGTCGCCTACCTTATAGCCGTAAGCCATTAGTTGGTTTTGATTATTTATAGCAAACACGTATTCGTTGCCATTTAACCTGCATTGAACCGTATACATATCATTATCGGGGATTTTTTGAGTATTGATGATCTGCATTTGATCAAGCGATGACCTGCGCAACCCAATAACCCCGGTGTACAGGGCGGTTTTTATCTCGGCAACGTTATTGGCCGGAAGATCGGACTTGTTGCCGCTGCTCCATTGCCATCCGTTACTGCCTTCGGTTTGCTGCACCGAAACCGGTTTGCCGTTTTTCCATATTTCAACGCGTACCTTGCTGTTGGGAATATCAATCAGCTCAACAACTTTTAACCCCGAAACGGAACCCGTTAACCGGGCGGTTTTCAGGGCATTCAGTTTATCGCCTCCGTGTGCGGCATTGGCTTTTAAAAGCAGGGTTTTTCCATTTGGCACGGTGGCATTGCTTGCATTTGCAGCGGAGCTTTCGGAAGTTTTTTTAGCCGCGGTTGATGATTTGGTATTGTTAGCGGTGGTATTGTCATCGTTGTCTACAAAAAATACCCGCCCGTCAACTACAGCCATGCGGGTTTTACCGCCCATATCACAAAAAAAGCTGTGTAGCTCGGTATGGCCATCGGTATAGGTAAGCGTAAGTACCCCCTTGTTTATTTTATAAGTGCCGCTGCCGTCCCGGCTGCTTGAGCTGCCACCGCCAACATTTTCGCCGGCTACCACTGAGCCCGAATAGCGCGAATTGCTAAAATGCCCCTTGCCATCAAAATTTAATCCCTGTGTGCTTAAAGCGCCTACATAAGTTGTACCATAGGCCGCGCCGCCACCGCCCATAGCGCTGATGAAAGAGTAATAGCCCGGAGGTATAATGTTCCCCTGAAGTTTAAACAGTTCATGTGCATAATTGGAAAGGCTTCCATATTTGGTTATGCCATAAACAGACGAGCTTTTAGTATATTTAAGTGTTACCTCTCCTTTGCTTATGGTGTAATGTCCGCTCACGTTGGTTTGCCAGTCGGCACTGTTAAGCGAAGAATTGAACGTACCATCTGGTCTGAATAATATAGCAACGTCAGTTCTGTTCATGCCTCCGCCAAATATCGGACTTGGCGAAAACTCGCATCCGGCATAAACGCCATCTAATTTATCCTGGGCAAAAACATCATCGTAAAAGCAAAATAAAAAAGCGGATAGTACCAGGAGGAATTGTTTCATAGGGCGTCGGTTTTTTGTTGGTAAACCGTGTTTGCCGCTTATTGTTTGTGGAAATGCTTTAATTAATATGTAATTAACGTTGGTGTTGCTTAATATAAAGTGAATGTCATTTCGACGATGAACGAGGAAAAATCTTATGCGCTAAGTTCATCGATTAGCGACAACACGCTCAATAAAAAACGGCCGCGAGGAATTACTCCCCCACGACCGCTCTTAAAAAACTAATAAACGTTAAGCTTTTTCGGCTTTTGATGCCTGGTTGATACCAGCTTCGGCAATTTGACTGAGCAGGCTGTCGCAGGTTTTTTCTTCCTGAAGGGTTGAATCAAGCAGTTCGGCCGCGTGGTCATAGCCCAGCACGCCGGCCAGTGTGCGGAGGGTACCGTATGACGCTATTTCGTAGTGCTCAATTTTTTGAGCCGCCGAAATAATACCGGCGTCGCGGGTAATACTGCCTTTTTCGGTTTCTGATATAATTTCTTCGCCTTCTTTGATGAGGCCAGCCATCGCTTCACATTTTACAGCCACAGCTTTTTGGCCAATGGAAGCGAAAGCATCTTCCAAACGAATCACCTGCCGCTCGGTTTCGGCCAGGTGGTTTTCGATAGCCGAGCGTAATTCATCGGATGTTGCCGCTTTAGCCATTTTAGGCAGTGCTTTTGTAAGATGTTTTTCGGCCCAGTAAATGTCTTTTAATTCATCAATAAATAATTCATTCAGTGCCGATTCCTGCACATCGTTAGTTTGTTCGGGTGTTTTTACTTTAGTAGTTGCCATGATAGATGTTTTAATGTTTTTTGTGAAATAAACACTACAAACACAAAGCCAAAACTTGTTCTTTTTAAAAATAAAATTAATTATTAGGATAATTTATTGGAGAATAAGTGCGGTGTTTTATCTCTAAAAGAATAAATTTTGAAACAAGTACAATTATGAGTTCTAAAAACAACGCATGGTGACTCTTTTAAGGAACATCCGCAAACTTAAAACTTTCGACTCCCGGCTTACAACTTAACTAAGCCCCTTTTTTGCTTTTTAAACTGGCCATCAGCTGGTCGTACAAATCATCGCTACCTGTTTTACGGGGTTTAAGCTTTTTAACTTTGGCGCGTTTACCTTTTGATTTGGCCTCGATGATCCTGAGCAGCTCATCATTATACTCGTCTTTAAATTTAGACACATCAAAATCTTCGGCGTACTGATTTATAAGGGTGAGGCCCATATCCAGTTCCTTTTTACTTACCTCAATCTTATCGGGCAGGTTAAGATCTTCCGTGTCACGGATCTCCTGTCCAAAACGGATGCGCGTTACCACCAGTACATTTTTAAGTGGATGAACGATGCAAAGGCTTTCGGTGCTACGCAGCACAAAACGGGCCAGCCCGGCTTTTTTTGATTGCGTAAGTGCCTGGATAAGCAGGGCATAGGCTTTGTTGTTTTTAGTATCGGGCTCGGTATAATATGATGTTTCGTAAAACATGGGGTTTACATCGGCAATGTCTACAAAGCTTTCAATTTCAATTACCTTGCTTTTTTCGGGGGCTGCATCTTCAAAGTCCTGTTCATCCATGATCACGTAATCTTCATCAAGCTTATAGCCTTTTACAATTTTATCGTAGGGAACTTCCTTATGGGTATTTTCGTTTACCCGCTGAAAACGGATGCGTGCATGATCTCGGCTATCCAGCATGTCAAAATCAAGCGAACTGGTTTGTACTGCCGAATATAATTTAACGGGGATGCTCACCAACCCAAAACCTATCGAACCTTTCCATATCGATCTCATAACCAAATAAATTAGTGCGTTGTAGTATAACTATTAAAAAGATAAAGGGTTTGGGTATTGAAGAGATATAAAAAGAAGGGCGCGTGTGATTACTTCCCTGGGGAAGGTGTAGGAAGGGGTTTCTTTAAACTGTTTTTATTAACGCATGGCGAAGAAACCCCTCTTGCAACCGCGCATTTCAACGCGCCTCTCTCCAGGGAGGGAATTAACTCCCCCCCCCAAAAAAAACAAAACCACCCGCCGGTTTATTTACAAGCATACCAGTGGCTTAGCAATTAATTGTAGCCTTACTGTTACACATTAAACTAAATACACGTTACCTTAGTCATAACATCAAATAATATACACATGAAAAAGCTATTTATCCTTGCCGCACTATTAGCAACTACCATTGGCGCATTTGCCCAAAACGTTGACCTTAGGCGTAAAATTGAAGTTACCGGCATTGCCGAGCAGGAGGTTACTCCTGATATTATAAACGTGACCATATCACTACAGGAATACATGGACGGTAAAAAGCACATTGCCATTAACGACCTGGAAGCTCAGTTGGAAAAAGCCGTTAAAGATGCCGGCATTCCATCGTCAGATTTTACGGTGAACAATGTATCAGCCTGGAATAACACTTATCAAAAGAAAAAAGCACCCGACTTTTTGGCCAGCAAACAATATGGCCTGCGTGTGCGCGACCTGAATAAGTTTAACCAGATCATGTCGAAAATTGACCCTAAAGGGATTCAGGCTACCAATATTGAAAGCTACGACTATTCAAAAATGGCCGATTTAAAGCGTGATCTTAAAATAAAAGCCCTGTTGGCTGCACGCGATAAAGCAACATATCTGTTAGCTGCCCTTGGCGAAAAATTGGGCGGCGCTATCAATATTACCGAAAGCGATAACAGCAGCTTTCCGCAACCAAGGATGTATGCTGCCAATGTGATGACATTCAAAGCATCGGCAGATAGCAATGTTGGTGATTCGGATATCAGTTTCAAAAACATCAAATTAAGTTTCCAGATCCAGGCCGTATTTGAGATTGTGAAATAATCTCGTCCCCCATCCCCCTAAAAGGGGAGTAAAAAACTTTAGGTCTCGTTCAAACAAACGAGGCCTTTTTTTATTATTGTGCTTAGAGGCTCCCCCCTTTAGGGGGCCGGAGGGCGACAAATATGCAATGGTTTGGCAGACGCGAAAGCGATAACGTAGATGATGAACGCGGCGGTGGCGGCGGCAGGTTAGCCATTGGCGGTGGCGTACTTGGTATTATAGCGGCCGCTATTTATTTTTTTACCGGGGTCGATCCCTCGGCGCTGTTTAATCAGGTAGCAACCAACCAGCCGGCCCGGCAGGAGCAAACCGTTAATAACGGCCCCGAAGATGAAGGCAAGAAATTTGTGCGCGTGGTTTTGGCCGATACTGAAGATATCTGGACAAAACTGTTTAACGACATGGGCCGTACTTATGAAAAGCCGCGTTTAACCCTATTTAGCGATTACGTACAGTCGGCTTGCGGTAATGCCAGTTCGGCAAGCGGCCCGTTTTATTGTCCCGGCGATTCGCGCGTATATATTGATCTTTCCTTTTACGATGAGTTGAAGAACCGTTTCGGTGCCGCCGGCGATTTTGCGCAGGCCTATGTGATAGCGCATGAGGTTGGCCATCATGTGCAAAACCTTTTGGGGATCTCGCAAAAAATGGACGAAGCCCGCTCACGATTGAGCGAACGCGCATACAACAAGCTTTCTGTAAAACTGGAGCTGCAGGCCGACTTTTATGCCGGCGTTTGGGCACATTACGAAAAAACCATGAAAAACGTGCTTGATAAAGGTGACATTGAAGAAGCCCTGAACGCGGCCAACGCCATAGGTGACGACCGATTGCAAAAACAAGCACAGGGCCATGTAGAGCCCGATAGTTTTACCCATGGTACCAGTGCCCAGCGCATGTACTGGTTTAAAAAAGGTTTCGACACCGGGGATATTAATCAGGGGGATACTTTTGGCAATGGGGATTTGGATTGAGTTGTTCAGTAGTTCATTTGTTCATTGGTGGGAGGGCGTTGAGGTTAGGAAAGGGCTTTAGTGGTTTATAACTTACATCGTCCGCTCTTGGCCGCGGAGGCCAGTTACTTTACCTTAGATGCAAAGTAACCAAACATCAAGACAAAAAAATGCTTCCCCCCGCAGGCCATACTCCCAGGCCCGCTTTTTTGTCGGCCCGACGCACTTTTGTTTTGGAGATTATAATAACTTTTCCCCTTATTAAGCTCTTTTCTTTTGTCTTGTTTCTTGGCTCTTCCATATTGCTTCTTGACTCTTACCGTCTTGCTTCTTTCCTTCTACTGTCTGGCTTCTTTCCCCTTCCCGTCGGCAGGTAAGCTTCGGGCGAAAAGCCCCTCCCAAACCCTCCCCGGAAGGGAGGGCTTTAAAAACAGGAAAGGTGCAAATCAAAAAAGTCTCCCCTACCGGGGGAGATTTAGAGGGGGCTTAAAGGGCTTAACACCAACACCACTTTCCCAACCGTTCTCCCGCTTTCTAACTGCAAATGCGCCTCAGCCATTTGCTCAAACGGAAACACTTTGGATACGTGCGATTTAATGATCCCTTTTTGCAGCAAACCGGCAATGGTGGCCATGTTTTCGGCATTGGGTCTTACCCGGGTGTTGTGGCCATTAATGCCCAGCGCGTTGGCTTTGGGGGTAACAGTTTCGTTCATGCCGGAAACGATGCTTATAATGGTGCCGCCTTTTTTCATCACCTGCAGCGAGCGGTCAATATATTCGCCGCCAATGGTGTCAAGCACAAAATCGATATTACCGGTAGCGGTTTCAAAGGGCTGCGCTTTATAGTCGATATGTTCATCGGCACCCAGACCCAACACAAAATCGCGGTTGGCAGCCGAAGAAGTAGCAATAACATAGGCATTTAAATGTTTGGCTATCTGCACAGCATAATGACCAACCCCGCCGGATGCGGCGTGGATCAATACCCGGTCGCCGGGTTTAACAGGCGCGTTGCTGTGGAAAGCCTGCCAGGCGGTAAGCGCGGCAAGTGTAGCCGCCGCTGCCTCCTCATGACTGACGCCGGCAGGTTTCAGTGCAAGTTCATCGGCTTTGGCCTTAACATATTCGGCATAGGCTTTACCGGTTTTGGGGAAATCTATCATGGCAAAAACCTCGTCGCCGGGTTTGAAGCCGGTAACATCCGCACCCACTTCGGTGATCTCGCCCGAAATATCCCAGCCCAAAATAATCGGCGACTCGTCCTTAATAAGCGCGGAAACACCTTTCCCCGAGCGGGTTTTAACATCCACAGGGTTTATGCTGATGGCTTTCAGTTTTACCAGCACTTCATCGGCAGCTATGGTTGGTACAGGTATTTCGGCAAGCACCAGGTTTTCAACCCCGCCAAAGTCTTTTAAAATTATTGCTTTCATGGTTTGATGTGTTTTTACAAGGCTAAAGTTATGCCACTATAAATAAAATACGTCGCATAAATAGGATATAATTTAGTGCCTTACACCTAACTAACTTTAAACCCCACATTTTAGCTCAAGTTTTGTTGGGGGTAGATAAAGGACATTAGATAACCAGCGCGTACAGCGTCACAAGTCAGCCGCCCCCAATCCGGCACTCAATACCTTGCGCCAAAATACAAAGTGTGGCTTTTATAATATTATTTTTAAAGTCCCTCTCTTCCGGAGAGGGATTTAGGGTGAGGCTAATTTAGTATCTTAGAAACGTGATCAAAGTAACATGCGCTATCATTGTTAATGCCGACGGACTTGTTTTTGCCGCTCAGCGGAGCGCCACCATGAGCCTGCCTTTAAAATGGGAGTTCCCCGGCGGTAAAATTGAACCCGGCGAAACCGCCGAAGCCTGCCTCATCCGCGAGATTAAGGAAGAGCTTCATGTGGATGTTGAAATAGTAGCCTCTTTCCCGGCCAATACACACCAATACCTTAATGTTACCATACAGCTAATTCCCTTTGTTTGTCGAATTACTTCGGGGCAGATTTTGTTAAAAGAGCATTTGGATTTTAAGTGGTTGCCTAAAGATGAATTGTTAGCTTTGGATTGGGCGGAGGCGGATGTTCCTATTGTTAAACATTATAGAGAAACCTAAATGCCAGCGATTGAATTAGGCTTATACGAACAGCTTATCACTAAACTCATTTCCAATAAATTACAAACCGTTAACAATGATAAATTCTTTGTTAAGAGTACTTTACTCGATAAAGAAGAAGCGTCCAGATACCTCAGTATATATTTATCTGAGACTATAAGGTTTGCGCTCAATGAGATCAAGGGCGATGATAAAGTATTTAAACAGATTGAATTATCAAATAAGATAATCGAGCTATTGATAAACGCATTGCCCGATATTAGTTTAACAGGTAATTTAATTGAAGATGAAGGTAAAATTCTTAATGCTGTATTTTCTACGTTAGATAATCCTCATAGTAAGTTAGAGGAGCGTGTAAAGCTAATTACTCCATATACCCGATTAAGTCAGAGTGAACTTTTCACAGGTAACAATGTTGGCGTTTCATTAGAAAGCGAAATAAAAAAAGAAATTCTTTCATCCGACGAAATCTGTTGGTTAGTCTCTTTTATAAAATATTCTGGGATCAGGATA
This sequence comes from uncultured Mucilaginibacter sp., assembly GCA_966212355.1. Lineage (GTDB taxonomy): Bacteria > Bacteroidota > Bacteroidia > Sphingobacteriales > Sphingobacteriaceae > Mucilaginibacter. Next base: position 183,807 of record CBIHRB010000007.1, on the reverse strand, counting down.
TTTAAAGACGAATTGGAAGAATTTACCTATGGTGGCAAGAAGTTAAAGATTATAACCACATCATATATGGGAGCTACTGATGTGAAAGCAATTGAGTTCTTATCCAAATTGCCTAATACAGAAATAAAGGTATCCTATAACTCTGATCATGAGCGCCTACATGCTAAAGCATATTTATTTTTAAGAAAAACGGGGTTCAACACAGGATATATTGGTTCTTCAAACATCTCACGATCAGCACTTACTAACGGACTGGAATGGAACTTAAAAGTGACCTCTAAAGAAATCAACCATATCATAGATAAGTTCAAAAAAACATTTGAGACTTATTGGGTTGACAAAGATTTTGAGACTTATATACCAGGCAAAGATGCCCTCAAACTCGAAACAGCGTTAAAACAACAAAAGTCATACGATAAGCAATCTATTACAACTTTCTTTGATTTAAAACCATTTCCTTATCAAGAAGAAATATTAGAAAAGCTACATGCCGAAAGATTTGTTCATGACAGATTTAAAAATCTTTTAGTGGCTGCAACAGGCACCGGCAAGACTGTAATCTCTGCTTTTGATTACAAACAATTTAAGAACTCTAATCCGAGGGCACGATTGCTATTTGTAGCTCATAGGAAAGAAATTCTTCAACAAGCGCAAAACACTTTTCAGCATGTTTTAAAAGACTCCAATTTTGGCGATTTGTGGGTGGAGGGTATTACACCAACCAATTATGAGTATGTATTTGCATCGGTACAAAGTCTAAATAACAAAATTCAAGACTTAACCTTATTACCCGACTTCTATGATTTTATAATAATTGATGAGGTACACCATGCTCCTGCATCAAGCTATCGTTCCATATTTGAAAAATTCACCCCGCAAATCTTATTGGGCTTAACCGCAACCCCCGAACGAGGTGATGGCGAAGATGTGCTAAAAGACTTTTGCGATGAAATAGCTGCAGAAATAAGGCTACCTGAAGCGTTGAATAGAAAACTACTATCTCCGTTTCAATATTTTGCGCTTTCAGATAGCGTAGATCTGTCAAGAATATCGTGGAAAAATGGAAAATATGAGATAAATGAGCTTACAAAGCTATATACTGAAGATGATAGGCGAGTAAGCGAAATTTTAGCCAATTGCGAAAAATATTTAACCGATATTAACGATGTAATGGCGGTTGGGTTTTGTGTTAGTCAGGATCATGCTCGCTATATGGCTGAAAAGTTTACTTTGGCTGGGTTAAAGGCCGATTATCTAACATCTGAAACATCTAATAATAGGGATGAATTGCGAGCTCGGCTTAGACGTAAAGAAATTAATTACCTTTTTGTTAGAGATATCTTTAATGAGGGTGTTGATATTCCAGAAATCGATACCGTTTTATTTTTACGGCCAACAGAAAGTCTAACTATTTTCCTACAACAATTAGGACGGGGCTTACGCCTTGCTCCTAATAAAGATTGTTTAACAGTGCTTGATTTTGTTGGCAATTCAAGACCAGAATACGATTTTGAGCACAAATTCAGAGCGCTTGTTGGTAAAACGCATACGTCAATTATTACTGAGATAGAAGATGAATTTCCTCATTTACCTTTAGGCTGTTCAATAGTACTCGAAAAGAAAGCAAAAGAAGTTATTCTAAAAAACATAACAGCTGCAATAGGATTTAATAGAACACAACTAATAAATAAAATCAGAAGCTTTCATTTGCAAATAGCCTTGCCATTAACGTTAAAAAACTTTATTAAAATTCAGAATATTGACATCCCTTTAATTTATAAAAATAAAAAGCTTGGATGGAAAAGGTTATGCGCAGAGGCTGGAGCTATTAGTAACTTTGACGAGCCTAATGAATCGGTTTTAACTGGATCTATCGCCAGAAAACTATTGCAATGTAATTCCGTAAGTTACTTGCATTTTATTAAGTCGTTAATTGATAATGGATTTATTATCAATAGCTTGGATTCGGTGCAGCAGCAAATGCTTTTAATGTTCCACTACGATGTTTGGCAAAAAGCAGGGCCAGACGCTGGCTTTGATTCTATCGAAAAAAGTATACTACAAATTAGCAATAATCCAATCATGGTTGCTGAACTTCAAGAGGTGATAGATATTCTAATAAGTAGGGTCGATTTTGTAGAAAAACCTATAGCTTTAGATTTCCCATTCCCTTTACAAGTACATAGTCGTTATAATCGCGACCAAATTTTAGTAGCCATGCAACTACATAGCTTTGATAAAGCATCATCTAACAGGGAGGGGGTTGCATTAAATAAAGAATTAAATACGGAAGCGTTTTTTGTAACATTAAAAAAATCTGATAAAGAATATTCACCAACAACGCTTTATGATGATTATGCCATAAACGAATATCTTTTCCATTGGCAATCACAAAATGCAACATCTCCAGAATCGCCTAAAGGATTATCTTATATAAACCATAAAGATGATGATAAGAAAATCTTGCTGTTTGTGAGAGAGCAAAACGACGATGAGTTTGGATTTACTATGTCGTACGTGTTTTTAGGAGAAGCTAACTTTATAAAATCAAGCGGATCAAAACCGATGAACATTGAGTGGCAATTGAACGAGCCTATGCCGGCTTATATTTGGAAAGAGAGCGGTAAGCTTGCTGTTGGATAACCCTAAAGTTCACTTATCTCCGATTGACAAACACAAGCATCCGGATTAATTTGCCGGATGCCCAACATCAAATTCAACTATCTCTACCGCGATGCCAGTAATTATAAAAATTTCGGCAGCATTGTATTTGATAACCCGCAAAATATTGAGTTATCTGCATTGGAAGATTTAATCCACTCGAAACTCATATCCCACCACTGGTTTTATGCAGATCAATGGCAGGTAGCCGATCTCCATTTCGGCTCATGGGATAACGAACTTGATCATGCCTTCCACGAATTTGAAAGTGTGGAGTATACCGATGAGCCTGCCGATGCCGGGGCAGATACAACTTTGTTTATAAACATCCTTAAAAATTTACCACCCCTGTAGCTCTAATAGTTCTTAAACCTCGCCCAAATGGTGGCGCTATATTGTCAGTATCCCAACCAACCCACATCGCCTAAAGCCATTTTCGTTAAAAAACATCAAAAAAACACCAAAAAAAATCTCTCTGCCTAAGGGGGTTAAAACCACTTGTAATAAAAGAGCATATAAAAAAGTCCGTTTTTTGTACGATTAAGGCGGTTTTTGCAAAGTGCCGTAAAAACGACTTGTACAATTAGGGTTAATTTGCCTTCCATTTTCGGAAAAAATTTAAAGGCATTTAAAGGGGGTAAGTTCTATTTGTTTAAAAGATTGTTTGCTTTAAGTACCCTTAGCACTTCGGTTAAATCAGCCTCAAGGTTGTTAACCTTTTTGTATAGTTCGGTTGGTGATTTGAAATTGAATGATCCGTGCCAAACTGCGTACCATACTTCCAGTATATCTTCCGGGTGTATCTCAATATTGGGGTACAAATTGCGGTTATCTATGGCATCTGATTTGGCTATGATATAACCGTATTTATCTATCCTATTTAGCAGTCTCTTTACTAAAACGCCTGTTTTTGTGACTATTATGTGTACGCGATCCTCGCGGATATAGTCTAATTTCTCAACCCACTGCCCTATTACCATTTCTTTATTTTCCAGCGTTGGGTACATGCTATCCCCATCAACTTCAAAAGCCCGGTAAGTGCTGTTTGATAAGCCAGGCAGTGAGAATGACGGCAGATTTTCGATAAATTCCGGGTCGCTGTAGCCTACTAAATAACCGGCAGCGGCTTTAACCGGCACGTAAATGATGTTTTCATTTCCCTGTTTATCTACCGTGATTATTTGAGGCTGTAAAATGACCGTTGGGGGGTCAGTTGGGGGGTCAAGTTTTGCCCGTTTGCTTGCAATATCCTTGCCGATGGTGGTAGGGGTATTTGTATTATAGCTTACTGCCGGCTCATGTACATGGTTGTTTGACACCGGGGTATCTGTCAATTTTTTGGTTGTTTTATCAATTTCCCCCAATCCAGTAAGCAGCCAATTGCCATCTATAGGAAATTCTTTTACAATATTCTGTAAAGCTTTAGCGCCTGCATTGCTTCTACGCTTCACTATTTCGGTAACCATAGCGCGGCTTACGCTAAGTTTAGTAGCAAAATCGGTGTCGTTAGCCACAAAATTATTAGCTTTTAAGTATTCGTAAGCCTCTATAAATCTTTCGGTTAACTCTCCCATTAAAAATTATTTACAGAATATTGTAACATAAGTATTGTTTTTTACAGAATACTGTATAGATTTGTGTCCGCAAAGGAACACTATTATGACCAAAGATAAAAATATAAAATCCACTTGTAACAAAAAATCTACAGCGCTGGTGTTACCTGCACCTACGGCTAAACTCATTGCCGAAATAGTTGGGGTATCACCCAGCTATGTAAAAAAGGTAAGAACCGGCGACCGTACCGGCGATACTGCCGCTACCGACCTGGTTAAATACTGTAATGAATTGCTCATAGACGGGCAAAACGTCCTGTTGCAAAGCGTTGGCGAAATAATCGAAAGCAAAAAATCCCTCATCAATAAATAATAACCCTCAAACCCTCAAAATCATGAAAAAGCTAATTAAAGAGTTTATAACCATCCCTCAAGCCTTTAAACGTAACCAGTTTACCGCTATTCAGACCATCATTTCGGTGGTGATTGTCGCTACTATCGTATTTGGCGGCCTTGCAATTTTTGAACCACAACTTTTAAGATAATCACCCCTTACAGACTGGCAGCCACCCCGGTTCGAGGCCGGGGCTTGTAACACCCTAATTAACCAAATGAAGTACAACGAAAACAATAACTTATGCTTAGAACATGCCGAATACCTGGCATGTTTCGGCCTCGATAGTTATAAGAACCATAAAAAGCGCGGGCAGATCATTGTATATGGTCGTGGCTGTAATGAAAATGGTGTACTTATCGACTATGAAAGCCTGCCGCCCGAGCGCAAAGCCATAGTTAAGGAAAAATACGGCAATCCTTACGAGTACATCGTAAAACAGCCGCTTACTGATTGGGTAACGATCAACTGGAACCAAAAGGCCTTCGACTTTTACAATAACACCAACGGCAAGGGCTATACCCTGCCAAACGGGCTAAACCTGCCCGAAAAATACCGCGACAAATACACCAAAGCGGCTACTTATATCGATGCTATAAGCCATTATACCACCGATAAACAGGCTTTAAAACGTGATTTTAACATTAAAATGGCTGCCTTTTGGTCGATTGTAGCCGATGTAATTAAAGCCGAAAAAGTGGGTTTACCCCCCAACGAAACCCGCCTAAAAGAGAAGATTAAGGCCTATAAAGCGCAGGGATTCCCCGCTTTGATAGAGGCTTGGCGCTTTGGCAACGATAACAGCAAAAAGGTTAAAGATCAGCTGGCCGAAGATACCCTGATGCACCTTATTGCGCTTGATAACAAACATGATGATGTTATCATTTCGCAGGCCTATAACCGATGGGCTGCCGAAAATGGCCGTAAAACCATTACCCCGCAAGCCGTTGGATATCGCCGCCGCGAAAACTACCACGAGGTTATTATAGCCCGTGAAGGAAAAGCGGCTGCTTACAACAAATACAACAAACAAATTAAACAAGCCCGCCCAACCGCGCCGCTATTGCTGATAAACGGTGATGACAACGTATTAGATTTATACTTCACCGAAACCACTTACAGCGAAGGCCGCAAAAAAGTAAACCGCTATTACCGCCCGGTGATGTACGTGGTTATTGATGCTGTAAACGATTATCCTTTGGGCTTTGCCGTTGGCGAAACGGTAACAATAGCATTGATACAGGATGCCTACCGTAATGCAATGCAACATATCATTGAGTTAACAGGCGGCGCTTACCTGTGGCATCAGATCAAATCAGATAAATGGAGCATCGACCCCCAATTAAAAGGCGATTTGGCAACATTTTTCAAAATGGGCGGCGAAACAACGTTTTTCCCTGCCTCGGTGGCTCAATCCAAATACATTGAGCGCGTATTTAGTCACCCATTACACAAAATACTTAAACTATTCCCCAACTATTCGGGTGCCAACATCACAGCGCATGGCGCAAATGCCCGCCCTAATGCCGAAGCGCTGCAAAAAAGAAGCGCCAGCTTTCCCGATAAGCAACACGCGCCATCAATGATTGAGGCCGTTATAAATCAGATGCGCCACGCCGCTATGCCTGGCACTGATTTAACTAAACAGGAATATTGGTTAAAAGCTTTCCGCGAAAGCCCAATTAGCCAAAGCAAGCAGCTTAGTGCCGAACGTAAATTGGAGATTTTAGGCGTACAACACAGGCCTAAAGAACCCGCCCGCCTGCAAGTTAACGGCCTTAACTTCCAGCTTAACAATATCAAATACAGTTTTGATATCCCGGCTAAATATTTTCCTGAATGCATTAACAAAAAAGTTGAAATATACTTTGATCCGGCCGATATGAGCGAAGTGTTAGTGACAGATCACAAAGGTATCCGCTTTGTAACCAGTCAATACGCATTACAGCCATCGGCTATCGCTGATATGCACGAAGGTGACGGCCTACGCCTGCACGAACGCAAAGAAGAAAAGAAGGCCATCACTCAAAAGCTTATCAATTACGTAACATTTAACGGCGAATTGCGATGATTGATTACCTGATGGATGATAACGACGACCTGTTAATAAGGAACGGCGATTTTGTAAGGGGCGAAAGCAACCAGCAACAACAGCGTAAGCTATTGCTTGCCGAAAAAGGCGAATACAAGCAAGCGCCTACCGCCACCGTCGGCACCTTTCAGTTTTTAAACGACGAAGGAGATGTGCAGGGCGAAGCGCTTTTAAGAGAAATACGACTTCGCTTCAGTGATGACGGCATTAAAATACAGTCGATGGGTTTTGTTAACGGCATTTTAAATATTGTGGGTGATTATGCCAAATAATAAAGTAGTAAAAGCAGGGCAATCGCTGGGGGATATCGCGGTACAATATGGGGGCACCGCTGAAAACAGGTTTATACTGGCCGCGCTAAACGGCATCGGGATTACCGACGCTTTAACATCGGGACAGTTGATTGACGCGGGAGATGTAACCGTTTTTGCGGTGGCCGATTATTTCCGAAAGTACAATATAAGTCCGGCCACGTCGGCCATGCAGCAAATAGAAGGTTTAGCGCCCGAAGGTGTTGAGTTTTGGGCAATTGAATATGATTTTATAGTTAGTTAAAAAATGGCACAAACGGTAGATTACTGGTATAATCAAATTATTACTAAAGTTTATGGCGATGAGGCATTAGGTGAACTCGACCATACCAGCGCCGTAGCTGATTATAAGTTATGGGCTTACATTGTCGCTTATGTGGCATGGACGATTGACGTGTTATTTGATTTGAGGGATGCCAACGTACAGGAAGTGTTGGCAACAAAAAAGCCACACACCGAAAAATGGTACCGTGACTTGTCACTAAGGTTTCAATACGGGCAGGCTTTAATACCCGACACCGACCAGTATTTAAACGCCGGGCTTGATGCCTCACAAATAGCGGCTCAAAAGATAATTACCCAGGCAGCCGTAAAAGAAAATGACGACGGTTCTATGCGCATCAAGGTGGTTAAGTTGCTTGACGGCGATTATGCACAATTAAGTGATGCCGAAATATTGGCATTTAAGACGTACATAGCTGATACAAAGGATGCAGGGGTACGCATCAATATTGATAGCCTGCCGCCCGACGCTTTAAAACTGGTGATTGATATATTTTATGATCCGTTGGTATTGGATAACACCGGGGCGCGGATAGATGGCAATGCAACAACGCCGGTTATTGATGCAATTAAAGCCTATTTAAAGGCTTTGAAATTCAATGGTGAGTTTGCTAAAACAAGGCTTTCCGATCAGCTACAGGCTGTTGACGGCGTGGTGTTGGTTGGAATACTTAGCGCGCAATCGCAATACGGTACACGGCCGTTTACCGAAATAGACGAACGGGTAATACCTGATGCCGGGTACCTGCGTGTTACTGATGATGGTTTTACTATTAATTACCGCGCTTATGCCTAATTATGATAGACTGTTTGTTATCAACTATGACAGGCTGGTTTTAAGTGAGATTCCCAACTTTAAAAGAAAGCCTGTAACGTTTGCCTGGTTGCGGGCGCTGTGCAGTCCATTTGTTTTAATCTACAACCGACTTGTAGTAAAACGCAACGCCGATCTGTACAACCTTGCACATGACGGCCGGGTGTTTAGCCTTCGTGCATTGCTTAACGATAGGTTTGATGCAACGGAGCGCCGTATAACAATTACAGACGGCTTTGCTTTTGACCGGGTGTACATTTTTCGCCCCGACGAAAACAAACCGCTTTACCTCGGCACCGTGCCGCTACATAATCCGGGCGATTACGGCGATACCGGCGTCGACTTTATTGTCAACGTTCCCTACGCCGTCACCGTTTCCGCACAGGACATTATAGAAATGACAGCGCTTGTAAAATATTACAAGCTGGTTAGTAAACGATTTATAATATACCGTACAGCATGAACAGATACGACTTTACCCAGCCCGGCGGCTTTCCGTTCGATCAGGGCGTTATGGAATTTATACAGGACTGCATTAATACGGCAGCTTCCACGGCAACGCTTGCCGGGTCGCTGGCGATCCTTTCAGGCTGCACCGTAGCCGGTGGCTCTGTTAGTAATGGCGTGGTTGTAATTAACGGCGAAATATTGCCGTTTGTTGGCGGTGTTATTTCAGCCAAAGTAATTGTGCAGGAAACGGCTACAGCTATCGCCTATCAGGATGGAACCCCACGCACTGTAAAGTACCAACGGTCGGCAAGGTTTGGTGATGACGGCGTGACTAATAACCTGTGGGTTAACTTCAAACGGAACACAGCAGAAGGCATACTGGCAAGGCTCGACCGGCTTGAATGGCTTACAGCGCCCGATAAGATAGACGGTGGTAGTATGCGATTGTGGCGCAAGCCTATTACCGTGCCGCTGCCGGTTGGCTGGCGCGAAGTAGTTGACTGGCGCGGCCGGTTAGCGATGGGGCATAAACCCGGTACCGACGGCTTTGAAATCGGCGATATTGCAGGCGCTGAAGGGCATGCGATGACGTTGGATAATTTAATTGAGCATGACCACGAACAATATGTTTCGGCCACCGATACCACAGACGAACAAATAGAAGAAAACCACATCGACGGGGGAAGCGGTCGCGGTTTGTGGCGCAAGCTTTTCGGCAGAACAAAAAAAACAGGGCAGGCCGAGCCAACGCCGATTCCGACCATACCACCGGTTAAAATGGTCATGTTTATTGAACCAGACCCTAACTATATACCATAAAAACAATGACAAGAGCACAGTTAAAAGCATTTTTTACGAGAGGCGCAAAACCAACAGCCGGGCAGTTTGCTTCGTGGATTGATTCGTTTTGGCATAAGGATGAAGATACCATACCTATCAATAAGATAGGTAATCTGTCTACTACATTGGCCGGGAAGGCATCAACAGAAGATTTGCAAAATGAGGCCACAACCCGCACTACAGCCGACGAAGATTTGCAAATGCAGATTGATGACCTGGTAGCAGGTGGTATAGGTTATACGGCCGAAAATGTTGCTGATAAAAACCAACCCAATGGCTACGCCGGACTTGATGAAACCGGCAAAGTTGCGGCCGCACAGTTACCCAGCTACGTAGATGACGTTTTAGAATTTGCCAATTTTGCAGCCCTGCCCGCAACCGGCGAAACCGGCAAAATATATGTTACAGTAGATACCAACAGCGAATACCGTTGGAGCGGCTCTACATATATTCAAATTGTTGCGTCACCTGGTACAACCGATGCAGTACCCGAAGGTGCAACCAATAAGTATTTTACTGTAGCAAGGGTTTTAAACTCCATTTTAACTGGTATAGGTTTTGGAACTTCTACAGCAGTTGCGGCCACAGATACGATTTTACAGGCGCTGGGTAAGCTACAGGCACAAATCACAGCGCTGCTTAAAGTGCCAACAGGCGGTACCGCCGGGCAGATATTGGCGAAAGTAGACGGTACAGACGGTAACACGCATTGGATAGACGCACCTGCGGGCGGCGGCGGTTCGTCTGAACCGTCCGGGCAAATTAAATCCTTTAGGGTTGATTACGGCGCTGTAGGGGATGGTGTGGCTGATGATACTACCGCGGTCGCAAATGCCTTAGCTGCCAATAAGAGGATATTTGACAAGGGTGATTTCTTGGTTACCGCTTTTGATAATACAAATGGGGTAACTATAGACGGCGATGTCAGGATTTTAAAGCAAACCACATATCTTAAACAGCAGATAAATAGCTATGCTGATAAATACCAAAGAGTGTTTGGTGAGGAGTATTTATCATCATTTCACAAAAAGTTATTAGCTAAAACAGCTGTTAAGGTAATTCTTTCAGGAGATAGTACAACCGCGGGAATTGGTGCAAGCTCAAATACATATCACCCGGATGTGCTTCTTAATCAGATAACTTTAAACAATCGGATTAATAACGTAACCTATGTTAATAGTGGTGCAGGCGGTCAAAATACTACTTATTGGCTATCGACTTCTTTAGCGACAGATTTGGCTCAAAATCCTGATGTATATATTTTACGTTGGGGCATCAATGATTCGTGGGTTGGAGGCACTCCTGAAGCTAATGCTATTGCTTTTTTAGGCCGTTTGGATACTGGACTGTCTACAATCAGGAGTACAACGGGTTTTGATTATCAGCATTTAGCCATTATTATTCAATCGCAAAACCCAACTACAGATGACACTAATGGACATCAAGGGCAGATTTTTAATGAACTTGTTAACAGTGGCCTACGAGCATTGGCGAGGAAATACCAATGTGTTTTTCAGGATATATATGGTATTTTTCAGGATAGTGTGCATGGGCAGGATTACTTAACAGCCATAAATGTATCACTACCAAACGAATTAGTTCACCCGCAAGACCCTCTATATGTAGCTATGGCTAATAAGACATTTGATGTTTTATTCCCTGAATACTTTAGAGGTGATGGTGTTGTTGATGCCGGGCAATCAGGACGTTTGTTTTCAGCATTACCAGCTGCGTATAGCAAGGGCATTACACACGAATATGTTGAATCGTCTAACGGATGGCCTATAAGTGGATTTCTTATAACTCATCACCTTAGTAATGATATGTATAGGCAGGAGTTGGCGTCTTTCGATGCAACTAATAACGGAAAACTATACGTTCGTGTCGGATGGTCGATATCGGGTTGGCAATCATTTTACATTTTATCCCCAGTTCCAACCGCTCTTGTTTATGACGGTACCCCGAGTGGAATAACACTTTCTAAACTCCCCTCTGCGTTTCCTACAGGGATATGTACTGATTATGTTTCTTCCTCTGATGGGTGGCCGATTAATGGAATGGTGATAACTCATAAAGGGAGTATAGGTACCGTTAAACAAACATTGTCTTCTTATGACACCGCGACAAATGAGTACGTAAGGGTAGGATGGTCAGGTTCGTGGCAGGCATGGAAACAAGTAACTTTAACATAACTTAATTTATAATTATAAATTCGCATAAGAATAGATAATTAATGTTTAATAATAAGTTTAAAAGAAGTTTGCTGATAGCTTCATTGTCACTCAATATTTTATTTGTATTGTTTTTTGTGGGCAAACGCCTATATTATGGCAATTGGCTGTTTTTTCACCCCCTAAAGCCCGCTGACACCGAACAGCGCTGGTCGATTTTTTTAAAATCAAAACCTAATAAAAATGAGATTATTTTTTTGGGCACGAGCATTACAGAAGGGTTTAATGTTGAAAAAGGATTTAATAATCCGTGTGTTAAGAACATGGGGTTTGCTGGCAGTATATCTGAAAATGGTATACAAGTAATTAATAAATTAATTTATCGTAAACCCAAAAAGCTTTTTATTGAATTTGGGATAAATGATTTTAGATATGCGATACATACAGATAGTGTTACCGCTCATCTTGTTGCAATGATAAACTTAATAAAAGCTAAATCACCAGGTACAGGCATCTTTATTCAATCAGTTCTCCCCACATCTTTAGATACTTTAAATGCAAAAATTGTAAGGTATAATAGGTCTGCCAAAAGTATTTGCGATAGTTCTAATGTGACGTTTATTAATTTGTACCCCGAGTTCTTAAAAGGAGATAAGATAGACCCCGATCTTACATTGGATGGTATCCACCTTAATCAAGCTGGGTACTTTAATTGGCGTAGGCTTATAAAAGGCTTTGTTAATTAAACTTTTAAGATGCATTAAAGCTGCTTTAAATGATATTTAGAGCGGCTTTAATGTTCTGTAATTTTGTTAAAATTGCTTTGAAAAATATTACAAGTCGTTTTATTTTATATTACAAGTGGATTTTGCGATTTTATGCCGGCGCTGCCTCAATTAAGGCTATATTTTACTCCTAAAAGTTTTAGTAATTGACTGTCAGTGTTTTATCATTGTTTCAGTCGAAATATTAATTATTTGACTATCAGTATGTTTCATAAAAAAGATGTTCCGCGTTTTCACTTTCAAAAAATGGAACACGCTTATTTTCGCAAAAACGGGCGGTGTGTTTTTTTCATTTTTTCGTGGGGAATCAAAAAATTGGGACACCCCATTTTTTTACTTATATTTGAAATTATATAATTCATATAGGCATAGTAGTAATTTAATTAATCGAACAAAATAATGCAAAGGCATAGGGGTAAAAGTTTAGAGTGTTGTAATAAAGTAAACGCGTTAAAAGCTTTATTCAATCACTTTAAAATGACAACCCATGATACCCGCTTTAATAATTTGGTTATTTAAAAAATATATCCGGCCTGCCCTTCAAAATAAAACTTTCCCAACGTTCAATATCTTCGGTCCGCTAAAATGGGCGGCTATGGTGGTGGCCTTGCTGTGCCTCGCTGTGGGTGCCCTGGCGCAGGAACAAACGGTTAAATACAATGTGCTGCACAGCGGCAAAGTTGTTGGCCACATGAACCTGTATCAAAAACGCCAGGGCGATGAGCTGTACCTCAAAATGATCTCCGAAGTCAAAATGCGCTTTATTTTCAGCGTTAAGGTGGAGATCCAGGAGGAGAGCACTTTTAACAATGGCAAGCTCATCAGTTCGCAGGTATGCCGAAACGTTAACGGCTCGGAAAAATGCAACCGCCAAACCAAAGCCGTAGCCTCGGGCTACCAAACCATCGCCGAAGGCAAATGCGGCAAAACGGTTGATCAAAAACAAATAGCCGCCAACCTGATGCTGCTATACTGCCGTGAACCGGCCGACCAGGCACAGGTGTACTCCGATAACTTTCAGCAGTTTTTGCAGGTTAAGCAGGTGAGCCCGCATGTATACCGTATTGATCTGCCCGATGGTAATTACAATTTTTACAGCTATACCAATGGTGTGTGCAGCAAGGTGGATATTCATCATTCGTTATACACTATCCAGATTCAATTGGCCTGATTGATTTTTAACATTTGGGAGCTATGAATTTAACGGCCAAACAAGCTATCTTTAGCGCTAACATCTGCACCTTAAAAGTGGAATACAGCGATAGCACGGCCATTGGTTTAATTAAACAGGGAAGCCAGAAAGCTTTTGAACGGCTTTTTAAAGATCACTTTAAAAGTCTGCACGTCTACGCCTACACTTTTTTAAAGGATGATGAAATGGCCGAAGAGGTAGTACAAAACGTATTTTGCCGCATTTGGGAAAAACGCGATCAGCTTAAAACCGACGGCAGTATCAAGGCTTACCTCTACCGCTCGGTACATAACGAAAGCCTGAACTACTTAAAACACCAAAAGGTACGCGCCAACTTTGGTGTTTATTATGCCGGTGAGATGGAGCAGGTTGGCAACGATGATTCGGCCTCAAAAAAACTGCTCACCGCCGAACTGCAAAAGCATATTGAGAAAGCCCTGAGCGAGCTGCCCGAGCAGTGCCGCATCATTTTTCAGCTCAGCAGGTTTGAGCGGTTGAAATACCAGCAAATTGCCGATCAGATGGGCCTCTCGATCAAAACCATCGAAAACCAGATGGGCAAAGCGTTGCGGGTAATGCGCCAGAAACTGGCCGAGTTTTTACCCATTATTTTATTGTTATTTATTAATTGGTTTGCATGAGCTATACCGGTATGCCCATAGATGATGATTTGCTGGTGAAATACCTGGTTGGCGAAGCTACGCCCGCCGAGGTGGAGGCTATACAGAACTGGATAGCGGCTTCGCCGGCTAACAGGCTGGAGTATGATAATTTTAAACTGATCTGGGATGAAAGCCGGCAAATTGCCTCTGCCAAAGCTTTGGATGAGGATGCGGCCTATCTCCGCCTGCAAAAAAGGTTAAACAGTACGGCTCCGGCTGCAGTCAAACCGGCACAAGTACATAAAATGAAAACCAGCTGGTGGGTGGGTATAGCTGCATCATTACTGTTGATTTGTACTGTAGCCTGGTTAACTATCAGCCATTATTACGACAACCGGAATATCGCTTTCGTCAGGATAAATAGCGAGGGGAAAACCCGTGCGCAAACCCTGCCCGATGGCTCGGTAGTTACGCTGAACAGTCACAGCACGCTTATTTACCCCCAAAAGTTTACGGGTAAAATCCGCCCGGTTACTATGCTGGGCGAAGCGTTTTTTAAAGTTACACCCGATAAAACAAAACCTTTTATAATTAGGGTGAATGGTGTAACGGTTAGGGTGGTTGGCACGTCATTCAATATAAAGAGCCGCAATGGCAAAACGCAGGTAATTGTTGAAACGGGCATTGTTAACGTAAGCGAAAAGAAAAAAAATGTAAACCTTAACCCCGGCGAAAAGGTGCTGGTTACCGGCAAGGATGGCCTGCAGGCAAAGGAAAGCATCAAAGGGCGCTTATACAACTATTATGCAACCCATGAACTGGTTTGCGATGAAACCCCGCTAAATGAGCTGGTAAGCTCATTGAACGAAGTGTACGGCGCGCACATTGTTATCGGCAATAAAGCCATTGCCAGCCTGCCTATCACCACGGTGTTTAAAGATCAATCGTTAGATCAGGTGCTGCTGGTGATCTCCGAAACGTTCAAGATCAAAGTGGAGCGCGGGAAAAAGAGGATTGTGTTGAGGTAAAATCGCTCACCCCTTAACGGGTCATGCTGAACTTGTTTCAGCACCTCACGGGACAGGTGGGCGACTTGATTAGCGAGCGGCTTAGCAAATGGGGTGTTGAAACAAGTTCAACATGACGGGAGCTTTTTATGCTATAGAACGGATATTAATGCTCGCAATGACATAATTTAATATACACTTAGCTTTTTATGTTGTATAAACTACATCGTTACCTAAACTATACCATCTGCCTGCTGCTCCTCACGGCTTTAACCGCTCATGCCGATTCTATCCTCTCCAAAAACATATCCGTCCATGTAACCGAAATGCGACTGGGCACGGTGCTTAAAACCATCGAACAAAAAGGCAACTTCTACTTTTCGTACAACAGCAACATTGTAAAAACCGATAGCCTGGTTACCATCAATGCTGATAACTGGACGATTAAAGAAGTGCTTGACCACATGCTTCGCTATCGCTTTGAGTACCGTGAAACAAAGAATTTTATTATCCTGAGATATGCGCCCTTACAACTCACCATTGTAACAGACAAGGCTGCTACAGATGGCGACAACTACAGCATCAGCGGTACCGTAACCGACGAGCGAACCGGTCATAACCTGCCTAATGCCAGTGTATACTCGCACGAACAATTGCAATCGGTATTGACCGACAAGGAAGGCCATTTTGATATGACCGTCCGCAACGAAGGCCAGCCGATCACCATAACAATAAGCAAAGAGTTTTATAAGGATACTACAGTTACTTTTTTAGCAGATGTTAACGTAAGAAGCACCGACACCACCCTGAAGAAAAAACGCAGCCTGCTGGGGTATATCCTTAGTGACGATTATTCGGGTGTCGAAAATACTTCGCTGGGCAGGTTGTTCCTTTCCACCAAACAACAGATCCAGGCGGCCAATCTCGGCGGACTGATTGCACAGGCCCCCTTCCAGGCTTCGGCCATACCGGGCGTAAGCACCCACGGCAACTTCAGCGGACAGGTAGTGAACGTGGTTTCCCTCAACGCCGTAGGCGGCTATAATGCCGGGGTTGATGGCTTTGAAATGGGCATTATTTTCAATTTAGATAAAGGCGACGTTGGCGCGGTACAAATAGCCGGGATCTTTAATGTGGTGGGCGGCTCAGTAAATGGCATTCAGCTTGGTGGCTTGTACAATAACGTGCTGGGCAACGTGCGGGGCATTCAGCTTGCCCTGATCCATAACAGCGTAAAACAAAACATGAATGGTTTGCAGCTGTCTGCCCTATACAATCATACCCGCGGATCAGTCAGGGGCATTCAGTTAGGGGCGATAGGCAATATCGCTGGCAAAAATTCCGACGCGTTACAACTGGGTGGGATTGGTAATATCGCACAGCAAAAATTTGGTGGTCTGCAAGTGGCAGGCTTGTTCAATTATGCCAAACATCTCACCGGTGTTCAACTGGCGCTGGTAAACATAGCCGATACTTCTTCGGGATTTAGTATCGGGCTGTTGAATATTATCAATAGCGGTTATCATAAACTGGCTATCTCTACCAATGAAACTCAAAATATTAACCTCGCCTTCAAAAACGGCAACAGCAAGCTATACACCATTTGGCAGGGCGGTATGCGGGTTGATGGCAACAGTAAATTATATTCATTTGGTTTAGGGTTCGGGCGCGAGTTTGGACTGGGCCGGCATCTGGCTATCAACACTGAAATTGGTTCAAGTTACCTGTACCAGGGGACATGGTTAAAAACCAATCAGCTTAACAAGTTCAACCTTGATTTCACTTATAAGGTAAGCCGGAAGTTTTCCGTTTTCGCAGGTCCGTCGTTAAATTTTCTTTATTCAGATCAGCGCGTGCCTGTTGATGGTTACGCTTATGCGCGGGACCTGCACCATTCTTTTATCCGTGATAACAGGAACTGGAGCGGTTGGGTTGGATGGAGTTTTGGGATTAATTTGTTTTGAGGTGTGCGTGGACCGGTAACTGGTCTTAGTTGTATCTGACCAACATTGGCCCGCTCAATCGCCGACGGGAAGGGATAAAAGTAAGACAGTAAGGGGAAAGAAGCAAGACGGTAAGAGTCAAGAAATAAGATGAAGACGTTGGGTTTAATAAGGGGAAAAAGTTATTATAATCTCCAAAACAAAAGTGCGCTGGCCCGACAAAAAAGCGGGCCAGGGAGTATGGCCTGCGGGGGGATGCATTTTTTTGTCTTGATGTTTGGTTAATTGCATCTAAGGTAAAGTAAAGGCCCCCCGCGGCCAAGAGCGGACGACGTAAGTTAATTACCACAAAAGGCCCATTTGATCCCTAAAACCCCACATAAAAAGAAAGCCCCAATCTCAAAGAGACCGGAGCTTCCATATGCAAAATCACTTAAAAAAAGCTTATTGAGCCGGGAACGCGCTGCTGAAGTGCGAACCATCGGGATAGATCCCGGCAATGATGATATTGCCCTGGATCGGTTTTACAATTGCCTTGTCAATATCTTCGATACTGCTAATCGGCAGTTTGTTAATACTGGTGATCACAACGCCTTCAGGTATTTCGGCAGCGTCAAATAAACCACCTTCACGTACCTGGGTAACCAGTACACCGGCGTTAACATGCAGCCTGTTCTTTTCGGCAGGGGTTAAAGCGTGGAAGCTTGCGCCCAGTTTGTTAAACAGCTCTTCGGCTGATTTAGACGCCGCGATGCGGTTTGATGGTGCTACGGCATCACCTTTAAGCGTTACCGCGAAATCTTTGTCCTTACCATCGCGCAGTACAGTAACATTGATCTTATCGCCGGGTTGTAAACGGCCTACACGTTCCTGCAGGTCAGATGATTCATAAACCGGCTGACCTTCAACCTTAACAATGATATCGCCTTTACGTAAGCCTGCCTGCTCGGCACCGCCGCCCGGTACAAGGTCGTTCACGTATAAACCGTTGGTGGTTGTTACATCGAGTTTTTGGGCTACGTCTGGGTTAAGCTCGGTAAAAGTTACACCTACAAAGCCACGTTTTACTGTACCGAATTTCTTGATATCGTTCAATACTTTTTTAGCCAGGTTAACCGGGATAGCAAAGCCATAGCCTTCGTATGAACCGGTGTGCGAAGCGATAGCGGCGTTGATACCAATCAGTTCGCCGCGGGTGTTCACCAGGGCTCCACCGCTGTTGCCAGGGTTAATAGCAGCATCGGTTTGAATGAACGACTCGATAGCTTTGTTCAGCTTGGGAGTCGACTGGTTGCGGGTACGACCGAATGGGTTGTCGTCATCACTGTTTTCGCTGCCAATGATACCAATATTACGGCCTTTGGCGCTGATAATCCCGGCTGTAACTGTTGAAGTTAAGTTAAAGGGGTTACCCACAGCTAAAACCCACTCGCCAACTTTAGCGTCATCGCTATTGCCTAATTTTACAATAGGCAGGTTGGTAGCGCTAACTTTAATGAGGGCAAGATCGGTGCTTGGGTCGGTGC
Source organism: uncultured Mucilaginibacter sp. (assembly GCA_966212355.1). Lineage (GTDB taxonomy): Bacteria > Bacteroidota > Bacteroidia > Sphingobacteriales > Sphingobacteriaceae > Mucilaginibacter. The sequence continues at coordinate 165,184 of CBIHRB010000007.1, read as the reverse complement.
CGATAACTTTGGCGCTGAAAGTACGGTGATCATTAGTTGCAACGGTAATTTTATCGGCTTTCTCAACCACGTGGTTGTTGGTTACAATGTAGCCATCGGGCGAAATGATAACCCCGGAGCCTGATGCCATTTGCGGCCCTTGCGGACGCACCCGCTGACCAAACATATCGCCAAACATTTGCTCCAGTTGGTCCTGTCCGCCGCTGGCTTTGTTAGTGTAGGTTGTGCGGATGTAAACCACCGCCGGGGTAGCTGCCGCCGCTGCCTGGGTAAAATCCAGATCGCCGGTTGATGAAACCGGGGTTGACGGGTTGCTTGTAAAATATACCTTTTGCTTGTCTTCGAAGCTCAGGTTGTCAGAGTACTTGTTTTCGATAACCTTGTATACTCCTAAGGCCATCGCACCTCCAACAAAAGCGGTTAATAGTGTTAAACCAATCTTTTTCATTTATTATTTGCCTTTCTTATTATTAAGTTTACTTATTTTACAGATCAAATTTAATACCATATAGACGAGATAATCAATGATTAGTTATCCCGTTTTTTGTTAAAATTTGTTAAATACATAAACATCGGCTATTTTAATTGTTAGCACGGGTTTTGTTGAAGACTAAAGGGGCTGATATTAACAGGATAATTGTGAAGATACATTTTTATAAATATCAGGGCGCAGGCAATGATTTTATTTTGATTGATAACCGCGATAACAGCGTTGATCATCATAATCCTAAGCTGATTTCGGGCCTGTGCGACCGTCGTTTCGGTATCGGTGGTGATGGTTTGATGCTATTGCAAAACAAAGACGGATACGATTTTGAGATGATTTATTACAATGCCGACGGCCAGCCGAGCAGTATGTGCGGTAACGGTGGGCGCTGTATTGTGGCCTTTGCCAAATTTTTAGGCGTTATTGAATCGGAAACTGAATTTTTGGCGGTAGACGGCCCGCATTATGCCAAAATTTCAGACGAAGGAGATTGGGTGAGCCTGCAAATGATCGATGTAAGCGAAGTTAATACTGATGCCGATGCTTATGTGCTCAACACCGGCTCGCCACACTACGTAAAACTGGTTGACGGGCTTGAACAGCGCAACGTTTACCAGGAAGGCCATGCCATCCGCAACAATGCTACCTACCGTAAAAATGGTATTAACGTAAATTTTGTTGAACCAATGAAGGAAGGCTACTTTGTACGCACCTTTGAGCGTGGGGTAGAGGATGAAACCTTTGCATGCGGAACGGGCGTAACAGCTGTTGCCCTGGCCATGGCGCAGCACAAACAACAAACCGGGCATATTACCACCCCGATAAAAGTATTAGGGGGAAACCTTAATATCCGTTTTGATTATGATGGCAGAGCTTTTACGGAGATCTTTTTAGAGGGGCCGGCTGTTAAGGTTTTTGAGGGAGATGTGATTGTTTAAGGGTGAAACAAAGCGGCTCAAGAATCAGGATGACAAGAGCCATGATATAAGAATAAAAACATGTCATTACCATGCTGCGCTTGCAATGATATTTGAGAGAAACGGGCGCTCAATGCACCGGTTTTAATAAACTGAAAAACGTCCCGTCCATTATAACATGGCCAATGGCATCAAATGCGCTTTTCCTGGTGACTTCGTCCTGCATATCTTCAGCATAAAAAATATGGTCAACGCCTAATGCTTTCAGGAAAGGATCCACTTTGGAGTGCCATTTGTTTTTATAGCAGCAGATCCTGATGTTTTTGTATGCAATGTTTGTACTTAAACGGCGGAGGATCTTTTCGATATCTTTAACAAGATAGTCGTAATCAAGTATGAGCAGGTTGGGTTTGATATCGTGTATGGATGGAAAAATAGCCGGAACAGTTGAAATATGTTTAAAAACCTTGTTATTAGGCAATACCTCAAGGCCAACTACGTGGGGGGCAACCAACAGTACAACTTTAGACCGTACACGGATCATGATCAATTAATTAGGTGCTTAAAATTAGGGGTTAAATTTCTACTTATCAAGCATTTATTAAATAATTTAATAAAGTTTCTACCCTTTTAATTAAATCTTCATCAGTTAATACCTTTTTGTATTTGCCTTTTTATAATTTTAATATAAAATTAACTTTAACGATATTATTTATGCCTCTGTTAACACATTTGCTCTCCTCCGTTTTTTCCAGTGGATGATTAACAGGTAGATAATTAAAGCAACAAATATTAAAGGCCATAGGGATACTATTGAAAAGAACATGTTTTGCATGGTTTCCCAACCGGTACCCAGCGAGTTTTTAAATTTATAGCCAAAACCATTGCCGTTGTTTACCAGGTTACCCTGCCTGGTGTAAAAACTGATATCCAGCGAACTGTAACTAACCTGGCTGCTTAAATAATTCAACTGTCCTTGTGCCGAATCGATTTCGGTACGGATAGCGGCAAGCTTATCTTCAACAGCCAGGAGGTCGGTCATTTTGGTGGCTTTAGCAGCCAACTGCAAATAACGCTGCTCCAACTGTTTGTTATTGTTGATTTGTGCCTTAACGTCGATGAATTGTGTAGTTACATCCCTGATATGAATGTTTTTGGAGTCGATATGATCTGCACTGGAAGTTAGGCCATTTAAAAAAGCATCAAAGTTTTTAGAGGGAACCCTGATCTTGAGGCTGTATTCCTTTTGATTGGTTTCACCGTTGTTGGTCTCATTTTCTTCGGCAAGATAACCGCCTAATTTTTTGAGCGATGAAAGAATGTTTTGTCTCGCCGCCTTCGGATTGCCGGTTTCAAAACGGATATCCCCTTCCTTGATGACCTTTTTGGCGGTATCGGTAATTGTTGTATTGGCAGAAACGTGATTATCGTCAACAACTGCCGGTGTCTTAAAGGCTTCCATATCAGATTTTTCTGCAGGAGGAGCGGGCACTAACGCCACTTCGGCAATCGTTGCTTTTTGTTCTTTTTGACGTTCGCAGGATGTCAGTACAAGTAAAAAACTTACCGACAGTATAAAATAGGTTTTCATAATAAGGTTGTTTAATTGTTTTAGATTAAACGGATTTTACCTTATTAAATTATAGTAAATGGAAAATAAACGAAATTAAATTTTGTTTAACAAAATATTGTGGAATTTAATTTTAATTACTTCAGTTTTTCATTGTTTTTATGCCGCTCTGCATCCCTGATGCTTTTCTTTTCCATGTTCTTTTCCAGGGCTTCGGTCAGGTCGATGCCGGTTTGATTGGCCAGGCAAATGAGTACAAAAAGTACGTCGGCCATTTCATCGGCCAGGTTAACTTCGGTATCTGATTTTTTGAATGATTGCTCGCCGTATTGCCTCGCCATGATCCGGGCTACTTCGCCAACCTCTTCCATTAAAATAGCGGTATTGGTAAGTTCGTTAAAATACCTGATGCCGGTTGTTTTTATCCAGTTATCTACAAGTTGTTGTGCCTGGCTGATCTCCATAAAGTAGCTTAAATGTGGACGAATTGAATGTGCACGAATTTCACGAATTTTTTTGGATTGACACGAATTGGTATGTACCACAATTAAAAATGAAATATATTGTAAGGATTGATCTCCCGGGCCGACTAAGAGGCAGATAATTAACTAAAAGATCAAACATGAAAATCAAAAATCAAATCGGATCAATCATTTCAGGCGCCCTTATCGCAGCTTTTGTTATTGCCAGCTTTACAGCCAATGTACAGGCTAAAACCTGAACTCCTTTGCATAAGGTCGTAGCCCTTAGCGATACAGGTAAAATGAAAAAGGATAAAATGAGTAAAGACAAAATGAGCCATGATAAAATGGGTAAAAAGAAAATGGCCAAAAAAGATAAAATGGGCAAAGATACCGCAGGTAAAATGTAATGTTTTGTTTTTTGATCGTTTGGAGGGAGCCCTGAAGCTCCCTTCTTTTATTTTTTAATGGATCCGACCTTTTTCATCCTGGTTACCGGTGTCTTGTTTTTCGGCTTTATTTTGATCGGCCAGTGCAGGGTTAGTTTAATTTCTGTTTTTTGATAGCCGGTTTATGTGATAGCTAAGCGATAATCGCCTTTATCAACGTCGGTAAAATAAAACATGCCCAATGAATCGGTTTGCACTGCCCTTATTTGTTCGGAGTGTTGCTGCTGAAGATTAACAACTGCCAGGACTACCGGGCTTTTTGAAGCATCGGTTATTTTCCCGCTAACTTTTACCTGCGCAAACAGGTTGCTGTAAACTAAGCTGAAAAATAAAAAGCTGTAAATGTATTTCAAACCGGGAGATAGACAGGGATTTATAAAGGGGTAAAATAAACAAAAAACCGCCGCAAAATTACTTGAGGCGGTTTCTTTTTATTTAGAAGTATGTCCCGGTTGTTGATATAGGGGAGTGATAAAACTTTAATAAGTGCTTTTTATATGCTCCAGTCCGCCGTTTTCTGTAACATGATATTCAGAATGCAGAAGTGCATCAACATTGCCCTTATTTTCTTTCTTTTTGTTTTTTCGCGGACCAGATACCGCCAGTATGATGGCGCACAGGAAGAGGGCTACCTCGATTAAACTCATTAACATGGGGCGATAATTTTATGTTTTTCATGATGCCGGTTGATTTTTTAATGATTTGTTTTTTATCCTGAATTTAGTTTGAATGTAAAATAAGAAATTAAACTTTCATTTGATTAACCCAGGTGAAAAAGGGTGTGGTTTTTTGTGTCGATATTTGAGATGATTACACATTTTTTACACCATGCACGAAAAACAGGAGGTATTGAACGAACTGCTTGGCAATTTTGCAGCGTTATCGGCAAATGATGTTGCCCTTAGCCTGCCTTACTGGCGCAGCCGTAAAATTGTTAAAAGTGATTTTTTTAATATGCAAAGCGTTGTATGTACCGATCTGGCGCTGATAACCAAAGGGCTGTTCCGGATTTATTATGTACACCCCGAAACGCAGGAAGAGAAGAATATTTATTTTTTTTCCGAAAGGCAATTTCTGGTATCGTTTAGGAGCTTTATTAACCAGTACCCCTGCGCTTATTTTATACAGGCGATGGAAGATGCAGAAATCATATCCATCAATTACACCGATCTCCAGTATCTTTATACAACCCCAACCGGCTGGCCAAGGTTTGGTCGCCTGATTGCCGAACTGTTCTTCAACCACTCGCAAGCCCGTACCGAAGAGTTTTTATTTAATACCGCCGAAGAGCGTTACTTAAAAATGGTAGCCCAGCATCCCAACATTGTAAACCGAATTCCGGCTTATCACATTTCGTCCTATTTAGGCATCAAAAACCCATCGCTAACACGAATCAAAAAGCGACTATCCCAGCAAAAGCCGTAAAAACGATACTCTGCTGACAAATGCCCCATCAGGTTTTCACCTAAGTGAAAATTACTGCCCGGTTTTGTGCCCAATTTTGCTTCATCAAACAAAAACGCAAACAAAATTGAAAGTCATGTCAGTAAATAAAACATTGATCATCGAAACATCCGCAGCAGCTAAAACAGCCCGTGAGCTGCGTAAACTATATTTTATAAGGGTAGCATTTTCGGTTACATGGGTAGTGTTAGTATCCTTATTGGCCAAAACTTCATTCACAGCAGCTGTTATACTGCTGGTGATTTATCCCTTGTGGGATGTTGTAGGTACATTCCTCGATATCCGTGCTAATCAGGGCAACGGCTCGTCGGTAACACCGCAATACGTCAATGCCGCTATAGGTATTGTTACAACTTTGGCTGTAGGTTTCGCTATAGGCAAAGGTGTTTCTGCTGCATTGATTGTATTTGGTGCCTGGGCTTTATTAACCGGCCTGATCCAATTGGTATTGGGCCTAAAAAGGCGTAAAGAGTTTGGCGGCCAGTGGCCAATGATCTTAAGCGGTGGCCAATCCATGCTTGCCGGTGTATCATTTATAGCTATGGCACATTCACCCAACATGGGCATTGTGAACCTGGCAGGATATTCGGCTTTTGGCGCTTTTTATTATTTATTGGCGGCAATCAGGTTGGGCAAAAGCACGAAAACGGTTGCGCAGATTTAAAAAAGAGTCTAAAAAGTTGCCATTTCCTTTAGATTACCAAGCTAATCTAAAGGAAATGACTTTTTTTATTTAAACACTCCCTTAAATTTCAAAAATACAACCCCTTCATTTGCCAACTGCGCATCTGTTTTAACCTGCTCATCAATCATATTGATCTTTATCTCTAACCCAACCTGCCCGTGTTGATTAGGATCGATAAACGATAAAAACTTAATATTATCGGCCTTAATAAGCCTCAGCTTTTTGCCAAGATGATTTTCTAATACCTCTTTGATCATCTGCATCATGCAAACGCCAGGCACAACGGGATTGCCGGGAAAATGCCCGTTGAAAATATCGTGCGCAGGGTTAAGGCTGATGGTTGTTTTAAGTAAATTACCATTAGTTTCGGGAGTGGTAAAACTGAAAAAAGTATTGTTAAGCATCTATCTTTCCAAACGTTTAAGACCAATATTAAATTTAAAGTTTTTATGGCTGATGCCAATAGTGTCCGGGACGCCGTCATGAAAACCATGCATAATGGCCTGTACAACCGGTTTCCTGTCGGATGAGCGCTCCATGCGGATCAGCTCTGTACCCTGCGGATTGGTGATGTAATAATTGACCCCTTTTTCCTGCGGAAAAACGTAGTACAGGTAATGACCATCCTTACGCATATAAGCCGCTTCGGGATTTTGTTTGCGCATCATTACCAGTTCAAAATCTTTTTGTAGGGTGATGATCACAGGGCGCTTATCCATTTGCTTAATGATGTAATATGCCTTAAAACCGCCATCAGGCTTAAACTCAAAGTCGAAGAACTTGAACCCCATCTCGTTGCTGAACACCATGCGAATGCTTTTATCGGGCAGAGTTTTGATAAGCAGCAAGCCGCTTAAATGGTGACCGCCTATTACATCAACCTCGGTTTTATACAGTACGTTAGTAAAATCAGGAGCGAACTTTTTGATCTCGCGTACGTCGCCATCTGCCGGTTTCAGATTTTTGTAAACCGATGTGCAGCCGGCGAGGATCAGTACGAGGCTACCTAATAGCAAAAAGCGCATCCGGGATATTTGCATTGATCTCTTTATTGGTGAAATGTAGGGTAGTGCTATCGCCCGAACCTTCCAGCATTTGGATAGTGTTTACGGAGTAATCCTTTTTATCAACGGTAATTTCAATCGTTTTTAAAAACTCGCTCAGCTGCTTATTAACCGGGGAAAGGGAAACCAAATAGGTGCCCTTGTTTTCATAAACGGCCGACTTGAAATCGCCGCTATTGAGGGCCGTTCCCTGGATGCAATCTACCACAATTTTGTTGATCTGCTTAAATACCTTGTTGGAGCGGGTGGATACCTTGTTTTCCTTTTGTCCATCTTTAATGTACAAATTATCCTTGTTCAGGATCATCAGGTAACTGAAGGGCTGGGTATACTCCATTCGCAGCATATTGGTTTTGCGGTACCAGAATTTACCTTTTGATGTGATCTTTTCAGATAACATGCTCAGGCTTTTCTCCTGGGTGAAATCGCTTTTAATGCTGTTGGTTTTTGCGGCAACTTCGGCAAATTGTTGTTTGAATTTGCTGAGATCTGACAGCTGGGTATAGCCTGCGTGCTGGGCCTGAGCGGTGATGGCAGAACCAGCAACCACCATTAACATTATTACCCATTTGAAAAGCAGGGGCCGGCGCGATTCCCCTCTTGAGAGGGGTGGAGAGGTGTGTTTATGCGCCTTGTTAATAAACAGCGCAGAAACACACCCCTGCTCCCGCTCATTCCCTCTGCACCCCCTCTCGAGAGGGGAGCTAAAAGCTGAAATTTCATTTTTTATCATCTCACGCATAAACCTGTAAATTTAGCATTTTATCCAGCCGCACTATTTGATATCCCTGTGCTTTAGCCTGTTCAATAAACAGGGGTAGAACCGAGATTGTTACGGTGCCTGTATCATGAAACAGGAAAACCGCGCCGGGGTTTAGCCGGCTCACAACTTTGTTTAAAAGTTTTTGAGGATCATTAATCACCGTATCCATCGAGCGTACACTCCAGCCAATTGGCACATAATCTCCTTTGATAACGGCTTTTTTAAGATTGGGATTAATAACCCCGTATGGCGGCCTGAACAGGAGCGGGGTTAAGGCGGTAGTCTGTTTCATAGCCTGATCCATCAATCTCATATCATCCAGCATTTTTGCAGATGAAAACAGATCGAACCAGAAATGATGGGAAAAGCTATGGTTGCCGATGATATGGCCTTGCTCGTGAATCTGCTTTAAAACGGCCTCATTGCCGGCTATCCTGTTGCCTATGCAGAAGAAGGCGGCAGGTACATGATGCTTTTGCAGGATGTTCAGGATTTGCGGGGTATTAACGCTATCCGGCCCGTCATCAAAAGTAATGGCGATGATTTTTTTATCAGTTTCTGCGGAACACATCACTTGTATAAAAAAGTTGGAGCCGATGTAATAACAGCCGTAAAAGAGGATGAGCAGGTACACAAAAGCTAAAGCCACACAAGCCCATAAAGATACTCCATACAGCAGATCGGCCACCACCAGCAATACCAGCAGGCAACCAAATACGATATTGGTATTCCTGAAATTTAGCATGCCGAGAGCAGAATTAACGAGTGATGGATCATTTGGTAATGATTATAGATGAGGATCTTTTTGACAGGTGTTGTCGCCTGTCCGATGGTCGCAGGAACACTTCCCGTTTTGAGGATATTCGCCGCCAGCCATAATGCAAATGCGGACGATGTTGGGTATTCGCCGCAAAGGTGTTTGTAGCCCATGGCAGGCGTTTCGATAAAAACAGCTTGTTGTATCTGCTGATAAATGCTGTCATTTTTTACATCGCCGTTTTTGCCGGTTATGAGCAGGCTAATATCATCAACGCAAACATTTTGGGCGGATAAGAAATTACTGATCTGTTGCTGGGTTTCGGCAATGTTGCGCGGTTTATAAAAGCCGGCAACCCCATCAATTTTAGCCCAGTCGCTGCCTGATGACTGATCGCATAGCAGGAAAAATGCAGCGCCTTCACCAGCCATTGTTCCTTTGCCCCAGGATTGAAGCAACTCAAGATTTGAAGTAAGCCCACGCCGATACAGGCCCATCCGGTGCAAAATAACGTGGCCGTTTACGGTGATCTCATCAATGCCGCCAACCAGCACGTTACAGGCTTCGCCCTCGTACAAAAGTATCATGGCATCAAGCAGGGCGTTTTCAAATGAGGCCCCGCCGTTTACAAAGGTGTTATTATAATTATGGCATTGCAGCAGCAGGGCTATTTGCGCACTGATGGTATTATGGGTGGATTGGATAAAGGCCGTGGGGGCAAGCGCTTCCTCGTTCTGCTGCACCATTTTGCTCAGGAAGGTATTGGTATCCTCCAAACATCCATAAGCTGTTCCGGTAATGATGGCATCCGGTATATCGATTCCGGCTCCATGCAAACAGGCAGTGCCGGCAGCCACGCCCATTTTAATGATGCGGCTCATGCGACGGGTCAGTTTTGGATCAATCAGCATTTTATAATCAGGCTCTGCGCACGTGAGCTTGTCACTAATATGTTCAACCAACTCCGGGAGGAACGGCTGTGTCCCGAATGTATTTTGAGGCGATATGTTGCTTACTGCCCTGATGTACATCGCCTATAGTTTTGAAAATATTAATGATGAGCAATTACCGCCAAACCCGAAAGAGTTTGAGAGCACCTGTTTAAGATTCGGTTGTTTTGAAAACCGGGTTTCGGGTGCAAATGGCAAGCCCCCGATAGGTGTTTCAAATCTTAAATTAGGGTATATCCAACCGCGTTGAACTGCCAGTGCCGAAAATACCGCTTCAATGCCACCACTTGCCCCCAAAGTATGCCCGGTAAATGCCTTGGTTGAACTCATTTTTGGAAAATCCGGATAGAACAAGGAATTGATAGCCGCGCTTTCCGAACTATCATTGTTTTGTGTGCCTGTACCATGCAGGTTGATATAACCAATATCCTGGGGCTGCAAACCACTTTTTTTCAGAGCTCCTTTCATTGCCAGTAATGAGCCTGTTCCATCCGGCGATGAAGCCGTTTGATGATACGCATCATTGGCATTATGGTAGCCGCTTAAAGTACAATACAGATCTTTTTTAAGCGATGAAGCTATCCGTTTAGATATCAATACTACATACCCTGCGCCCTCGCCAAGATTAAGGCCACGGCGGTTGGCATCAAAAGGCTGGCAGGGCTGCTTATCCAATATCATGAGGGTATTAAAGCCGTTCAGTGTAAAGCGGGTAAGTGCATCGGTGCCGCCGGCTATAACAACATCGAGCATGTTGTTTTTAATAAGCCTTGCCCCATACATAATAGCGTTAGCCGATGAAGAACAAGCTGTACTAATAGTACTTACATAATGCCTTATGTCCAACTGATCGGCAACCAAATTGGTAATAGCTCCGCATTCGTGGTTAAAGGTGTTCCGTAATCTGCCTTTGGTGTTATCGCCTAAAAAGTCCCTGAAAAAATCTTCGGTTTTATCCATGCCGCCAACGGTATTGGCTGAGATAAAGCCTGTTCGTAAACCTGAAAATTTAGCAAGTCCGGTGTCAGCTAAAGCTTCTTTAGCCGCAATTAAGCTCATCATAGCCGTGCGACTGATACCCGGTTTAAATCCCGACATTTCCGCAAGTTCATCATTGCTTAGTTTAACCTCGCCAACCGGAAACTCATCCCGGTGTTCAGTATCCAGGTATTGGATAGGGGCGATGCCTGTTTTTTCCTGTTCAAGCGACAGCAGGTTTTGGGCCACAGTATTACCTATGGCCGAAATTACCCCAACGCCGGCTATAAAAACAGGTTGCTCCATTGTTTAGGCGTTCGGGTTCCTGGTGCTTTCAATAAATTCGGCAATGGTGCGTACCGAGCGGAAGATTTTAGGGCCGTCTTCAGCATTGGAAAGTTTTACTTTATACTTTTGCTGCAGCAGTACAATAAGTTCCAGGGCATCTATCGAGTCTAAACCGAGCCCATCGCCAAAAAGTGCCTGATCATCGCCTATATCCTCCGGCTTCACATCCTGTAAGTTCAACTGCTCAATGATCTGCTCTTTCAGATCGGCCATTAATTTATCCATATGGTAAGTTTTATAATTACCCTCTAACAGCCCCCTCTAAATCTCCCCCGGTAGGGGAGACTTTCAGGGAAGCTTTAAGCCCTCCCTTCCAGGGAGGGTTTGGGAGGGGCTGATTTTATTAATATTTTCTGTTGTGAAAGGCATTTCGCCTGCCTTTTCTATCAAAAACAAAACGGCTTTATAGTCTGTCGCCGTCATTTCTACCCAGCCGCAAATGCAGGCCTGTAGTTGCTCGGTTTCCAATAAAACAGAAACGTAGCGACTAATGAAATCGGCATTGACCCGGTCAAAAATATAAAAAGCGTTTTCGCCTTTAAAATGATGACGGATGCAGATCTCGCCGATAACAATGTTGGGCAACGTATAAACAAATAATGCCGGGCTTGCTATCTCCTGCACCGAATCATAATACCGCCTATCAGCATCAAGGCTCGAACTCGCGTTGGTTAATACCACGCCGATGTCCGTCGGTTGGTATTTCACTTTATCAAAGTCCTTCAGCAAAACCTCGGCAGCAAGCCATCCCAGTTTGGCCAAATTATCCATTTTATAAAACTTGGGATATTTTGCACCGATGAGCTGGTACGCAGATAACAAAAAGCCGGGAACATCAGTATATTCTGCCTCAAACAGCAACGCGCCATCATGGCGTACAGCATTACTGCTAATGGTACAATGAGATGATATGTAATACTGCTTGTTCAATTTATATAAAATGTATCAGGCTTTAAGCTTTGAGCGTTCCGCTTTCAGCTGTTACCTTCGGCTACAATATCCCTCAAAGTAATAGTTCGGGCCAGTTTGTGCAAGGCTGTTTCGTGGTTTTTTACGTAAGGGTTATCCAGATCCCAAACATAACCCGCCAATACCGAGCAGATCATGCTTTTGACGCGAGGATCCTGGTTATCGGCAAAAAATATGGTATCCAGTACGCCCTCATACCATGCTGTAACGTATGAGCGAAAGGTGTTTACTCCCTGCATCATATACTCCATATATTCCTTATCCCAATCCACCTGTTCGCCCTTAAGCGTACGGATCGTGAGGTGCGCGGCTGTTTGGCTCGATACTGTAGCCAGTGTTACGCCTGATGAAAATATGGGATCAAGGAACTCTGTTACGTTACCGGTAAGCACAAAGCCATCGCCGTAAAACTTATCTGTAGTGGCCGACCATGACTCCAATACCCGCGGCGCAAAGGCAAACTCCACATCCTCAAAACGTTCAGCAAAATAAGGTTGTGATGCGATCAGCCCACGCAAAATTTCTTCGTCGGTCCCCTTGTATTGTTTAAAAAACTCGGGGTTGCCCACAAAGCCTAACGAGGTAATACCATTGGCAAAAGGAATAATCCAGATCCAAACGCCGGGCTGATGTACTACGATGGTTATGCGGTTTGGCTCATCGGCCATGGAACGTTTTTTATCAACCGTATGCACAAACAGCGCCTTGCGCGGAACCTGCGTTGATGGCCTGTCGAGGTTAAATAGTTTTGGAATTACCCGCCCATAACCGCTGCCATCGATGATAAAACGAGCCGAAATCTCTGCTTGATTTCCGTCTTTATCCTCCAAAGTAGTTACCGAGTTTTGGCCGTTGAAAACAATATTAGTAACGGTAGTTTCGTAATGAACAGGAACGCCCATTTTTTCAACAGTATCGGCTAAAGTTTTGTCGAAACCGGCACGGGGCACCTGCCAGGTCCAGTTCCAGCCGGGAGTAAACTGATCGGCAAACTGGTAGTCGCAGATCTTACCGTCTTTCACAAACTTTGCACCCGCTTTTTGCTGAAAGCCTTTTTCGCTTATGGCATCTACAAAGCCGGCTTCGGTTAGCGCTTCCATGCAACGAGGAAGCAAGCTCTCTCCTATCACAAAGCGGGGGAAAAGCTGTTTCTCTACAATTTTTACCTTAAAGCCTGCCTGATGTACAATGGATGCGGCCACCGTCCCCGCCGGACCGGCACCTATTACCAATACATCTACCTGTTCTGTGTTCATGTTATAAAATATCCTGTTGTGATTTGGTTAAAATTATGGCCGCATTACACCCCCCAAAGCCAGAGGCTATTTTGAGGCAACTGTTAAGTGGCGTTGATATCAATTGGCTGCAAATATTTACCGGGTTAGCATCGCCCTGTTTGCTAAAGCCTTTGGTAGGAATGATGGTATTTTGCTTTAATGATTGAGCAGAAACGATGGCCTCTATCAATCCCGAAGCGCCCAAAGTATGCCCGTAAAAACCTTTCAGGCTATTGAGTGGAACATGCTGCAAACCGGCCAGCGTTACAGCCTTTGCTTCCATTTCGTCGTTGTAAACGGTCGCGGTTCCATGGGCAGATATAAAGTCGATATTTTCGGGCTTCAAACCTGCAGCATTCATGGCTTTATTGATGGCGTAATATAATTCTTCGCCGGTGCGCGATGGGCCAGAAATATGGTTTGCATCATTACTAACAGCTCCCGAAACCAATTCAATAACTTCGTCCGCTGGTTTTTTTGCTGATAAAATAACGGTTGCCGCGCCCTCCCCTAAATTGATACCGTCACGTTCTGCATCAAAAGGCTTACACAACCCCGGACTAACGGCCTGGAAGGATTGGAAACCGGAAAGCACAAATTTTGAAATCACATCAGCTCCGGCAACAACCGCATGGTCGTACTGCCCGGATTGGATCAGCCGCATCCCGGTGATCATGGCAATAAGGCCAGAAATACAGGCATGTGAAACTACCATTGGCTCGTTAACGAAACCAAAATGTTTGGCTATTTTTTTGGCTGAAGTATGTAGGGCTATCCGCTCGTCCAAATCTGGACCGGGTTTCTCTGTTTCCAGCAGGCTGATATTGCCTTTCGTAGTAGAAATGATCAGAACAGTTTTTTTGTCGGAGATATTTTTATCAACTCCATACAAGGTTTCGGTTAACGAAGCGATGAGCATCTGCTCGAATTTTGTCAAATGTTCATCGGTTTGAAAATATCCTTTCTCAAATAGTGATGCGAAAAAAGGCTCGTTACACAGGGCTTTATCATCATGTTGTCTTACACCTGTAACGCCGTTAACCAGGTGCTCAAAGTTTTGCACTGTTGTAACGCCCAGGGGCGAGTAAACATTATCGGCAACAAGGTAAACCTTCTTCATCTGGGCGCTGTGTTATATTAATCCTTGTTTTTGTTTCCAATCCACAAAAAAATCCGGGTTGGTGAGCTGTAGCTCAAAATTATCGCGGTGCACAAATACCTGCATGGAAGAGCCTTTTACTATCAATTCGCCGGTTTTTGCGTTGAGTAGCCGGTAATTGAAATTGATCTTGGCCGATTCGGCAGGCGTGTAGATGGTTTCGATGATCACCTTGTCCTCATATCGTAAAAAACGTTTATAGTCGCAGTTTACATTAACTATGGGTACAATAAAGCCCGCGTTATACACGTCCATATAACCCAGGCCATATTGCCTGCCGAAAGCTTCGCGGCCATCCTCAAAATAGCGGATATAGTTGCCATGCCAAACCACACCCAGCATATCTACATCGCTGAATTTGACCTCTATCTCAATCGTATTTGTTAACGAGTGCTGCAAAATGCTGATGGCTTAGTAGTTTTTGAACAGATCGAAATCTTTGCCAAAATCCTTCAGGATCTCGTACCATGGGTGAGCCCAATAGTTTTTAAAGCCAAAGCCAAAACTGCTGCCCGTGCGGAAAACGGTATATAGTACAGTCTTGTCGTTCATGTTTACAAAAGTTATCCAGGCACCGGCCTCTTTACGGCCTTTGTCCATACCTTCAACAATTAGCAGCATGCCGATGCCTTTGTTACCCATAAAGTCATAGTTTTTAACCAACGCGTCAATATCTTTTTCGGTCAGTACTTTGAAATCGCCAGGATTTGAGTCGAAAAAGTTTTTGGTAAGGGAGTTGTTTACCTTTTCTGTAACGTTCATAGCAAAATGAACCGTATCTCGATGAACTGCTTTTGCCGGGTTGTATTTTTTGGGTTCGATGATGAAGAAGTTTGCCCAGGCCGGGATGTATTTGCCAACAAATTCAGCATTGATCACTTCTCCTTTGTAAGCAGCTTCTGAACCAATGAATTTCATTTGCGAAAAATCCAGGCCCAGCCAGGTGATTGGTGTTTTTTTGTCAAAGACCTCGGCTTTGGTTTGGGCTGATACGGGCTTTAAAAAGGCGGTTAATAAAAGTATCAGTAAACTCAGTTTAATTGCGTTTTTTTTCATGGTTGATATTATTGTGGTTGAATAAATATTTTCATTTCGCATTGGGCCATCGTTACGCCTTTGCTGGTGATTTTTCCTTTAATGATGGTAACGTCGAAAACCTGGTTTTCAATTTTTACTTCGGTTTCTATGGTGTCACCAACTTTTGGCAGAGCAAATACTTCCAGGTTTTTTACCGCACCGATAAAGCCCGGCTGTACAGGTTTGCCTAATTGCTGAGCGGCATATCCTGCACCCGCGGCTGCGGTTTGGGCTATGTTTTCTGTTAGTCCGGCTTCGCTTAATTCGCCATCGCTTACCAAAACGTTTCCGGCCCGTACCAGCAAAGTGGTTTGCGTGATGTCATCGTTTGACGATACCAGTTCATCAACCATCACAAAGGGCCACCTTTGGGGGATCAGCGTTAAAATATCCTGTGTTGGTAAGGTCATTGCCAAAAACTATAATAGTTGTACCACTGCTCGGGATACGTTTTTACCTTGTTTTCAAAGCTGATGATAAAATCAGCTGCCAGTTGTTCCATGCCTTTGCCTCTGCCCAAATCCGAATAATCCTTTACCGGACTGGCGAAAAAGTGGTAATGCAACGCGCTTTCTTTTAGTGCGTAAACAAACGTTACCGGCACTTTAAACTTTTCGGCCATCACAAAAGGCCCTGCAGGGAATTTTGCGTCCTCACCTAAAAACTCCCTTGTTATGGTTTTATTGCCTTCAATAAACCTGTCGGCATGCATGCAAACCAGCTCGTTGTTCTGGAATGCCGCGTTTATTTTAAAAACGTGCGACAGGTCATTTTTGATCACAATGACGTTTATTTTCCGTTCGCCTGTTACCGATTCCATGTACTGCTTGATCTGCTTGTCCTCGCCATCAAACATCACAATGTTAATGCGGGTATTGATATGGTCAAGCAGTTCGCCGGCTATTTCCCAGCTGCCAATGTGGGAGCTAAGCAGCAATCCTCCCTGGTTCATAGCGGCTATCTGCCGCAGGTTATCAATCCCGTCAAAATTAAAAGTGAACTTGTTGGGAATCCCCGACATAATCACTACCTTATCGATAATACTTTGCCCGAATAGGTAGTAATTACGATAGAGCTTGAAAATGGATTTTACCTTGCCGAAGCCGAGCCGCTTATGGAAATAGTAGTAAGTGCCCTTAGATGTTTGCCACGAAAACAGGAAATAGTAAAGCGCCACAAACCTCAACATAAAATAAGCCGGCATAACACCGCCTATCTTTAAAACACTAACAAAAATGCGGTAGCCAAGGGGATTTCCTTTTGATTTTCCCTGCCAGGCGGGCATTATGCAAGCTCCTTAGGTTGTACGCGTGACAGTACGTAATCGTAAAAGTCCTGGAAGGTAACAATGCCAGTAAAATCCTCTGGTTTTACTTTGAACCCAAAGTTGCTTTCAATCACAACAACAAGGTCTATATAATCAAGGCTATCCAGATCAAGTGTTTCTTTCAGGTTTGCAGTGGGTACCATTTTATCTGCATCAACCTCAAATTCTTCGGCCAGGAAGCTGTTGATTTTTTCTATGATCTCTTCAATTTGCATAATGGCTTAGTTTAAATATATTTTTTAATAATCAGGGACGAATTGGTGCCGCCAAACCCAAATGAGTTTGACAGAAATGTATCTATATTTTTCTCGATGGTGTCGGTGGCGATGTTAAGCTTCGCCGAATCTTCATCGGGGTTTTCAAAGTTAATGTTAGGTGCCACGAACGAGTTTTGCATCATCAGCATCGAGTAAACGATCTCGCTTGCACCTGCCATCCAGCACTCATGGCCGGTCATGGATTTGGTTGAACTTACCAGGGGCTTATAATCGCCAAATACTTCATCAATAGCTTTGGCCTCACTGGCATCACCGGCAGGGGTAGAGGTAGCATGAGCATTAATATAATCAATTTCGGATGCCTGTATGCCTGCATCTTTCAGGGCCATGGTCAACGAACGCACCGGCCCATCAACCGTAGGGTTGGAGATATGGCCCCCGTTTGATGAAAAGCCGTAACCTACAATCTCGCCCAAAATGGTAGCACCTCTTTTCAGTGCCGAGTCCAAACTTTCCAGGATCACGGTAGCCGCACCACCGCTCGGCACCAGGCCATCACGGTCCCGATCGAACGGACGGGAGGCCTTGGCCGGATCGGCTTCGTGTACCGAAAATGCCGAAAGCGCGTCAAAACTGCCCATAGAATAATGGCTCAGTTCTTGCGCACCGCCGCAAATAATGCAATCCTGCATACCGCTTTTAATGAGGTGATAACCCATGCCTATAGAATGCGAACCACTGGCACAAGCCGCGCTGATGGTAAAGTTAACTCCGCGCAGCTTAAATATGGTAGCCAGGTTCATGGTAACGGTGGAGTTCATGGTTTGAAATACTGCCCCCGAACCAATGAGCATAGTGTCTTTTTTTTCGCGGATAATATCGGTAGTTTCAATAACAGCCTTAGCAGTACTATCATTACCGTATAAAATGCCTACATCAATTTTGGCGATGTAATCAGCATCGATACCTGCCTGCTGTAATGCTTCGGTAGTGGCTATATATGCATATTCGCCCTGCTCGGGCAACATGATACGCGCCCGGCGATCAAGCGTACCTTTCAGGTTGGGCTTTTCAACCGCACCGGTAAGGCCCGAGCGATAACCAAAATCTTTACGGATAGCATCATATACAATGCCCGACCTGCCGGTGTAAAGGGATTCCTTAACTTCATCAAGATTTTTCCCAATACACGAATAGATACCCATCCCTGTTATCACAACCCTATTCATATTTGAGCAAAAACTGATAGTACATAGTCAACAAAATGTGATAAAAATACAAAAAAATAGAACTTAATCTGGTTTTTGTATGTATAGCGCTCGTTTAATGTTCCAAATTTCGGCTATTAAAATACTTGTATCTTAATAGCTTATAATTAAGTTTATATTAAGAGTTAATTACTCTTGTGTTTGTTACTGTTGAGCGGAGGAAAGTGCGATTCTCCTCTTGAGAGGGGTGGAGGGGTGTGTTTCTGCTCTTTGCTTTTCGCTTGCATAGCACACCCCTGCTTTCGCGCATTCCTCCGCGCCCCCTCTCAAGAGGGGAGTTTCTTTTCGCTTCTGCGGCCAGAGGCCGCTTGATAGTTGCCACTCGGCTGGAGCCGAGCGGCGGCGTTTGGGGTTGTTTTACGAATAAAGCCCACCATTTATCGAAAGCACCTCTGCCGTAATGTAAGCCGCCTCAGGCGATGCTAAAAATCCTACCGCATGGGCGACCTCTTCCGGAGTGCCAAATCTTTTTAACGGTACCATCGCTTTCAGTTCCTTTTCATCAAGCCCGGCAGTCATATCGGTTGCAATAAAACCCGGAGCTACAGCATTTACAGTAATTCCCCTGCGGCCAACTTCCTGCGCCAATGCCTTGGTTGCGCCAATAACACCTGCTTTGGCTGCCGAATAATTTACCTGTCCCGGTAAGCCTTTTAACCCTGAAAGCGAAACCACGTTCACAATCCGGCCGTATTTTTTAACCAGCATTCCGTTAAGGACTAAACGCGTAACGTAAAAGAAGCCACTTAGGCTCGTATTTATTACGCCATCCCATTGCTGGTCTGTCATCCACATCATCAGGCCATCGTCTTTAACGCCGGCGTTGTTTATTAAAACTTCAATGTATTTTTCGGTATTGGTTTCTATCCAGCTGCCTAATTTTTGTTGGATATCGTTCTTGTCGGCAACATTAAATTGCAACAGCTCGCCATCGCCGCCATTCTCCCTGATCTGGGCGAGGGTATTGTTGGCTTCGTCGATGTTGCCTTTATAGTTAACCAGTACATAATAACCCATAGCGGCCATTTTGTAGCAAATGGCCCTGCCAATTCCTCTTGAGCCGCCGGTTACTAATGCACATTTCATATGATATTTTTGGTGTTAAAAGGTTTAATAAATTCAGGAAATATTTCGGCCGTTTCAAAATAAGCTTTTACTTGCTGGAGATCCTGGTATTTGGGTTTGTCCTCAATAAATGTAGGGAATATAGCCCTTAAGTCTGTATAAACTTTGTTGGTTTGGGTAGATAGCTTGTTTGCGCAATCAAGGTAATCGACAGCCTGCAGCAGCGTCATAGCCTGGATAGCCAGCACCTCAAAACTGTTATCGATCACTTTTTTGGTTAACAACGCCGCGTTACAACCCATACTTACAATGTCCTGGTTATCATTGTTGTTCGGGATACTGTGTACGTACATCGGGTACGAAAGGGTTTGGTTTTCGGCAACGGTTGAGGTAGCCGTGAACTGCATTCCCTGCATCCCGAAGTTGAAACCCAGTACCCCTAAATTTAAAAATGGTGGGAATTTCTGGTTCAGCTTATCGTTCAGCAGATAATTCAGCTGTCTTTCGGATAGCATCGATAAACGGGTAATGGCAATCTTGAGTTTATCCATCTCCATGGAGACATAATCACCATGAAAATTACCGCCATGAAAAATATTGTGGCTTTCGTGGTCGATAACCGGGTTGTCATTTACAGAGTTTAGTTCATCAACAACTACATGCTCGGCATGGGCGATGGTATCATACACCGGACCGAGAATTTGCGTAACACACCGGAGCGAGTAATATTCCTGAACTTTATCCTCAAAAACTTCCTGATCGATATTTTCGGGATTATATAAATGCTCGGAGCGGCTGCGGATCATTTGGCTATCCTTCAGGATTTCCCTCAATTGCGCGGCAATAGCATTTTGCCCTATATGATGTTTAACCCTGTTTAGCTCGTGCGAATAATGGTCATCAAAAGCCCCTACAACCTCGTTGATCATGGCCGATAACATTACCGACCAGCCCAGCAGTTTTTTAGCTCGGATGATATTGAGCAAACCAATCCCCGTCATAGCCGATGTACCGTTGATAATGGCCAGGCCCTCGCGGATGTGGATTTGCAGTGGTTTAATGTTTAGCTGTTCAAAAACGGAAGCAGTTGGTTGTACCTCTCCATTATAAATCACCTCGCCTTCGCCAATTAAAACCAGTGCAAGGTGGGCTAACTGTACCAGGTCACCGCTGGCGCCTACACCCCCGTGTTCAAATATGCACGGGGTAACGTTTTTATTAATGAGTTCGGCAAGCAGGTTTACGAGTTCGGGGTGTACACCGGAATGTGCCTGCATAAAGCTGTTGAGCCGGGCAAGCATTAAGGCTTTTACCGGTTGGGGTTGCATCAAACCGCCGCCGCCCGAAGCATGGCTACGGATGAGGTTGTACTGCAATTGCAGGCGGTTTTCATCGCTCACCTTATATTGAGCCATCGGGCCGAAGCCTGTATTGATGCCGTAAATAAGCTTGTTAGATGAAAAATTGCCAAGAAAATCAAAGCTGGCTTCTACGTTTAACAGCGCCTGTTCGTCAGGAGCAATCATGGCGTTATTGAAAATTACCTGGTAAAAATCATCCAGTGTAAGGGTTTTTCCTCCAACCTGTAGTATGGGCACAGTAGTTTTATTTAATAAGGTTTGATTATTCGTTTCCACAAAATCAGGGCGAAAATAAGGTAAATGTTCGGATTTGAAAACAACATTGCCGCCGCTCGCCTAACGGGCGAGTGGCAATTATTAAACGGCCTCCGGCCGGCAGGTATTGTGAAGCCTATTAAAAGCTATTTGTTATTTATAATTGCAAAAAAATGATAGTTTTGATTGCAGCCCTTATTGCTGAATGAAAAAAGTTAAAGCACTTAAGCCATTTATCCATTACGAGGCCCTTAAACGATGGCAAATAGCTACCTTTTTAATTTACGCTTCTATAACTTTATATATTATATGGCTTTGTTTTGAAGGCGGGAATAAAATTCAAAATGAAACCGTTTTTGGCTACGCTGTGTTTACTCAGACTTGCCTGTATATTTTGTTATATGTTTCGTTAAGAAATTTTACATCATATTTGATCTGGGTATGTTTTGGGGTAGTTCATCTGGTTATGTATTTAGCATTTAAAGACAGCCAGGGATTGCAGGGACATAAAGCGGATTTGTTTGCTGCATTAGCTAACACGCTGCCTCTATTGTTGCTTTTTCAGTTTTTAAGATACTTCAGTATAAAAATACAGGGGCGGGAGTTTGTTGTACCGGAAAAGAATAGCGATACCGACTTGATCGAAAACAAAAAGGTAAGCTCTGTCGACTCGGTGATCTGCATTATTTACATAATTTCTCTCATAGGGTTGGCTTTTTTAATGACATGATTTATAACTCCCAACAAAAATTTAACGTTTAATTTAACCTGAAACAATACTTTTGTAAAGTATTAAACGTAAACCCACAAAACTCATTGATAAAAACCTGGACTGAAGCCGGTACGTGCGATTGATTATATGACGGATAACTTACAAACTATACAGGCAAAGTTTAAACAATTACAGGTATGCGTTATTATACCCACCTATAATAACCACGGTACGCTGCCCGCTGTTATTACCGATGTTTTAGCTTATACCGATCAGGTTATTGTGGTAAATGATGGCTCGACGGATAGTACTCCTGCCATTATCCAATCATTCCCGCAAATAAAATCAGTTAGCTATACCCAGAATGTAGGCAAGGGCTGGGCCTTACGCAAAGCATTTGAATTTGCTGTCGAACAGGGTTATCAACATGCTATCACTATTGACTCTGACGGGCAGCATTTTGCCGCTGATTTGTCTGCTTTTATCGAAAAGCTGGAACAGGAACCTGATTCGCTCATCATTGGTTCGCGAAATATGGAGCAATCGTCGGTGCCGGGTAAAAGCAGTTTCGGGCATAAGTTTTCTAACTTTTGGTTTTGGGTGGAGACCGGGGTCAAATGCCCCGACACGCAATCAGGTTACCGTTTGTATCCCATTCATCTGTTAAAGAACACAAAATTTATTACCCGCAAATACGAGTTTGAAATTGAGGTAATTGTCCGTACCGCATGGAAAGGCGTTAAGATAAATTGGGTTCCGGTAAAAGTTTATTATGCCCCTAAAGAAACACGGGTGTCGCACTTTCGCCCTTTTCAGGATTTCTCCCGTATCAGTGTGCTCAATACCATATTGGTCATTGTTACTTTTGCATACATCAAACCCCGCGATTTTTTCAGGACGCTTTTTGATAAAAAAAAAGCAAAACTGATGCTCAAAAACCTGTTCTTTAATCCTGAACACTCGCCTCAGTTAAAAGCTAAATCTGTAGCTTTTGGCGTTTTTATGGGGATTGTGCCTATCTGGGGTTTCCAGTTATTGGTGGCTATTTCGCTGGCCTTTTTGTTCAGGCTCAATAAAGCCATTGTGGTTACGGCAGCCCACATCAGCGTTGCGCCCATGATCCCGGTTATTATTTTTCTGAGTTATAAAACCGGTAGCCTATGGATGGGCGGCAAGGATGTGGATATCCCTTTGGATAAAATTTCGCTTAAATCCATTGGCGAACATTTGGAACAATATCTTTACGGCAGCATTTCGCTGGCAATTTTTGCAGGTATTATAGCAGGATTGCTCACTTTTGCGTTACTAAAGCTGTTTAAGCGGAGGCCTGTCCCCGCTCTGTAATTCATGGAAAAAATCCTGGTAGGCATCTATAATTATTTCAATATCCGCAAGCCACTGTTTTATACTGTGTTTGCGTTAAGCTTTGTGCTTATCGGTTTTTTTGCTTCGCGGATACGGTTTGAGGAGGATATTTCCAAAATACTGCCGAAGGATAAAAAGATAGAGAAACTCAACTATATTTTTCAAAACTCCAAGTTTGTTGATAAGCTGGTGGTGATGGTATCGTTAAAAGATTCCACACAACAGCAGCCCGATAGCCTCATCGCCTTTGCTGATAGCTTTACCGCAACCGTTCAGCAGAAACTGCCCGGGTATATCAGCAAGATCAATGCAAAAGTTGACGATGGGTTAGTGTTAGATCTGTTTGGTACTATTAATAAAAGCCTGCCCATTTACCTTACCGAGCGAGATTACCTGAATATCGATACGCTCATCCGTCCGGAGCAGGTTAAAGAGACCCTCGCCCATGATCTGCGTACGCTGACCTCGCCCGCTGGACTGGCACTAAAAAGCATGATCAGCAGCGATCCGGTTGGGATCTCATACTTCGGCCTTAAAAAATTACAGCAGCTGCAGTACGACGAAAATTTTGAGTTGTACGATAGTTATGTGATGACCAAAGATCACAAAAACCTGCTGCTGTTCATCACACCAAAATACTCGCCCAATAACACCGGCGAGAACGCGGTAATGCTTAACGGGATTGACCAGGTTATTGACAGTTTGGAGGCTAAAAACTTCAAGATCATCAATTGCAGTTACTTTGGTACCACCGCCGTATCGGTAGGCAATGCCTTGCAATTACGCCGGGATTCGATGTTTACGCAGGGCATTACAGTGGTTTTCCTAATTGTTTTCCTGGGGTTTTATTTCAGGAAGAAGCGGGCTCCTGTGGTGATCCTGGTACCGGTGTTGTTCGGCGCTTTGTTTTCGCTGGCGGTGATTTATTTTGTGAAAGGCAGCATTTCTGTAATTGCCCTGGGTACAGGCTCGGTGGTGCTGGGCATTGCGGTTAATTATTCGCTGCATGTGTTTAACCACTATCGCCATACTCGAAGTATTGAGCAGGTGATCCGAGATTTGGCCATGCCGCTTACTGTCGGTAGTTTTACAACCATCGGCGGTTTCTTTTGCCTGGAGTTTGTAAAATCCGAAATGCTGAAAGACCTTGGTTTGTTCGCGGCATTTAGCCTGATCGGCGCTTCGTTTTGTTCGCTGGTGTTCCTGCCGCATTTTATCGCCTCAAAAAAAGAACAAGATCAGCATACAGCACAGCTTTCGTGGATTGACAGGCTATCGGCCTATAATCCCGAGTACAATAAGTTTATTATTTCGGCCATTGTGTTACTTACAATAGTATTTAGCTATACAGCCCGAAACGTGAGTTTTGAAACGGACATGAACCGCATGAATTTCATGACCGATAAACTCAAAGCATCCGAAGCTAAACTGAATGCGATTAATAAATACGCCCTGCAATCGGTTTATTTCCTCGCCGAAGGCAAAACATTGGATGATGCGCTCCGGACTAACGAAAAGCTCTCTGCACAGATAGAATTACTGAAAGAAAAGAACATCGTCAAAAAACACTCCGGCGTATCATCGCTCATTATTTCCGATTCGCTGCAAAAAGCCCGAATCGCCCGTTGGAATAACTACTGGACACCTGCAAAAAAACAGCAGTTAATGGCTGTATTGGTTAATGAAGGCGCTGCCTTAGGTTTCAAACCATCCGCCTTTGACCATTTTAAGGAACTCATCAATAAAAACTTTAAACCGATTGGCCAGGATGAAATGGCCGGCATCCGCAAAAGTTTGTTGGACGATTATATCACCGAACGACCGGGGCGGGCAGGGGTGATTACGCTGGTTAAAATAGCTCAGGAGGATAAAACCAGGCTGTATAACCTGTTCGAAAATTCGCCAAATGTTACTGTTGTTGATAAGCAATACTTAACAAACCGATTTGTGGGAATCATCAACAATGATTTTACCAGTATCGCGGTGATGTCTTCATTACTGGTGTTTTCGGTATTGTTGCTTACTTATGGGCGTATCGAGCTTACGCTGGTATCATTTATCCCGATGTTTATTTCCTGGATCTGGATTTTGGGGCTGATGGGCTTGTTCGGTATTCAGTTCAACATCGTGAACATTATTATATCGGCCCTGATATTTGGTTTAGGTGATGACTATAGTCTGTTTATTATGGATGGGTTGCTGCAGGAATATAAAACCGGCAAAAAGAATTTATCGTCATACAAATCATCCATTTTTCTTTCGTCCATTACTACGGTGGCCGGTTTGGGGGTGTTGATCTTTGCCAAACACCCGGCTTTGCGTTCTATTGCCTTAATCTCCATTATAGGCATAGTTTGCGTGGTGGTAATGGCCCAAATCCTGATCCCGTTTTTGTTTAACCTGCTGATCCGGAACAGGGTAAAAGCCAAGCGCTTCCCGTGGACGCTGAGCGGCTTCGTGATCTCGGTTTTCGCATTCACATATTTTGTGAGCGGTTGTTTGTTGTCGAGCTTCATTGGTTTGGTTTTGATCAAGCTTAATCCTTTTAAAGGCGAAAGGAGCAAATACATTTACCATGCTATCCTGTCAAAATTTTGCTGGTCGATGATGTACATTATGCCTAACCTGCGTAAGCGTGTGGTGAATAAAGACAGTTTTGAGAAACCTGCCGTGGTGATCAGTAACCACCAATCGTTTTTAGATATTTTGGTACTGATCATGCAGCACCCTAAACTGATCTTGTTTACCAATCACTGGGTATGGAATTCGCCGGTTTTTGGAGCTGTGGTGCGGATGGCTGGTTATTTCCCGGTGGCCGAAGGCGTAGAGCAGAACGTTGATGAACTGGCCGAAAAAGTAAAGCAGGGTTACTCGATGGTGATTTTCCCGGAAGGCAGCCGCTCGCCCGATGGTAAAATGAAGCGTTTTCATAAAGGCGCTTTCTTTTTGGCCGAACAATTAGATATGGACATATTGCCTATTATGCTGCACGGAACCGGCTACAACATGACCAAAGGTGATTTCCTGCTGAAGAATGGAACGATCACCATCAAATACCTGCCGCGCATTGCTGCTAATGATAGTGCCTTTGGTTCAGGCTACGCCGAACGCACCAAAAATATCAGCCGTTATTTTAAGGATGAATACCAAAATCTAAGTGCTGAAATTGAACAGCCTGCCTATCATAAAGAACAACTGTTTTATAATTACCTGTACAAAGGCCCGGTGCTGGAATGGTACATGCGGATTAAAGTACGGCTCGAAAAAAACTACCAGGTGTTTCATGATTTGTTGCCTAAACAGGGTAAAATGCTCGACCTGGGCTGTGGTTATGGCTTTATGCCTTATATGCTGCATTTCGCTGCACCGGAGCGGGAGTTTACGGGGGTTGATTATGATGAGGAAAAGATAGAGGTAGCTAACAATTGCTTCAACAAAACGGAGGATATCAATTTTGTTTATGCCGATGCCATCGCTTTTGAAATGCAACAGTACGATGCTATTATTGTGGCCGATATGCTGCACTATTTACAGCCTGCTGAGCAAAAGCAATTGATAGAAAAATGTATTGCTCAACTAAATCCAAATGGCATGCTCATCATTAGGGACGGCAATAAGGATATGGAGGAAAGGCATAAGGGAACAGAGCTTACCGAAACTTTTTCGACCAGGTTGCTCGGCTTTAATAAAACGGGAGCAAATGGTCTTTCGTTCCTTTCGGGGCAAATGCTGCGGGACATAGCGGCAGCTCATAATCTTTCAGTCGCCGAGATTGACAACACGAAATACACTTCAAATATTATTTTTGTGCTTAAAAAAGAGGGGCAGCCGGTTTAAATGGAGGATAAGTTTGATGTACTGATCATTGGCAGCGGTATGGGCGGTTTGGTTTGCGCCGATATGCTTGGCCGCGAAGGCTACCGGGTTGGTGTTGTTGAGAAGAACAAGCAACTTGGCGGCTCGCTGCAAACCTATGTGCGCGATAGGGTGATCTTTGACTCAGGTGTTCATTATCTTGGTGGGCTCGATAAAGGGCAGAACCTGTACCAGATCTTTAAGTATATCGATATTATTGATGACCTGAAGTTGGAAAAGCAAAGCCTCGATGCCTTTGATAAGATCATGATTGATAACGATCCGGTTGAATATCCCCAGGCTCAGGGCTATGATAATTTCATCAAACAGCTGTTGGTTTATTTCCCGGATGAGGAACCGGCTTTGCGCGCCTATTGCAATAAACTGAAAGAGGTTTGCGATAAGTTTCCGTTGTATAATTTGCGCTCGTCGGATGATTTTTATGAAAAGGCCGATGTGCTGGAGGTGGATACGGAGGCTTTCCTGGCATCTATCACAAACAACAAAAAACTGCAGCAGGTATTGGCCGGTAACAATTCTTTATATGCCGGGCAGGCCGATAAAACACCGCTCTACGTTCATGCGCTTATCCTTAACAGCTACATTGAAAGCTCGTGGAAATGTGTTGACGGCGGTTCGCAGATTGCTAAACTGATTGCCCGTAATATCCGCAATAGGGGCGGCGTTATCATCCGTAATAAAGCCGTGAAAAAACTGGTAGAACAGGAGGGAAAAATAGCGTATGTTGAACTGCAGCATGGCGAAAAGCTGTTTGCCGGTCATTTTATATCCAACATTCACCCGGTGAAAACATTGGAAATGACGGACTCGCCGGTGATCAAGAATGTGTACCGTAACCGCCTGAAAAGCCTGGAAAACTCGGTATCATCTTTTACCATTAACATTGTATTTAAAAAAGATACGTTCAAATATTTTAGCCATAACGTTTACAGTTTTAAAGACGGGCAGGTATGGCACATGGCCAATTATACGCAGCAAAACTGGCCCCTGGGCTATGCCGTGTTTATGACGCCATCGTCAAAAAATAAAGAGTACGCCGATGGCATGACCATATTGGCCTATATGCGCTATGAAGAGGTAAAGCCATGGGAAGATACTTTCAATACGGTATCTGACGAAGCTTATCGTGGTGAAACTTATGAGCAATTTAAAAAGCGGAAAGCCGAAGTTTTATTGAATGATGTGGAACTGAAGTTTCCGGGTTTACGGGAAAAGATCTATTCGTACTATACCGCCACGCCACTCTCATACCGCGATTATATTGGCAATGATGATGGTTCGCTTTATGGCATTGCCAAGGATTATAAACACCCGCTGAAAACGTTTATTTCGCCGCGCACCAAACTGCCTAATTTGTACTTTACTGGGCAAAACCTTAATTTACATGGAATTTTAGGCGCCGCCATGAGCGGGATTGTAACCTGTTGCGCTTTGTTGGGCAATGATGATCTGATTGATAAAATAAGAAATGCGTAACAGGAAATTCAGTTGGAAACGGTTTGGGAAACGGTTGCTGTACACAGGCCTTGTGTTTGTCGGTTTGCTGCTTGTTGGCTTTATTTACCTGTATTGCGTAGCTATCGATTACCCGCCCAAACCGGCAGACCTAAGCAGCCTGCAATTACAACGAAAAGAAGCTTCGCCGGGGTTTTATACCATTAATAACAACTGGTTCCGGAAAAGTAAGAGTGGCTTGTTTGAGATGTATGTAGAGGGTAAGCCTTTTGAGCGCGGGGTAATTAATGGCAAACTGAGCAAAGAGCTGGTGGTAAACCAGGAGGTTTATTTTACCGATCAGATCAATAAGATCATTCCCTCACAGTCCTACCTGTCATTCCTGAAATATTTTATAGCCTGGTTTAACCGCGATTTGGCTAAGAACGTAAGCGAAGAATATAAGGAGGAGATCTACGGCATCTCCAAATCCGCATCGGATAAGTACCAGTTCATCGGCTCCAATTATCAACGCATCCTGAATTACCACGCCGCGCATGATATCGGTCATGCGCTGCAAAGTATGGCGCTGGTGGGCTGCACCTCGTTTGGTACCTGGAACGATCGCTCGGCCGATGGAACGATGATCGTGGGTCGCAATTTTGATTTTTATGTAGGCGATAATTTTGCGCGGGATAAGATAGTGGCTTTTTTCAGCCCATCTGAGGGGCATAAATTCATGACTATAACCTGGGGAGGATTTGTGGGTGCGGTATCCGGCATGAATGAAAAAGGCCTGAGCGTTACCATCAATGCCGATAAAACCAATATCCCATCAGGCTCGGCCACGCCGGTATCTTTAGTTGCACGCGAGATTTTACAATACGCCCAAAACATCAATGAAGCCATCGCAATAGCCAAAAAGCGTAAAATGTTTGTGTCGGAGTCATTTTTGGTTGCCTCGGCCGAGGATAACAAAGCTGTAGTGATCGAGAAAACACCGGATACGCTGGATGTTTATGATCCGCATCAAAACTATATTGTATGCGCTAACCATTTTCAAAGCAATGGTTTGGCTCGCTCTAAAGAAAACCTGGTGCAGCTAAGCAATAGTGCCTCGCCATATCGTTACCAACGTTTAATGGAACTGCTGAATGCCGAAGGCAAGAACACCGTGCAAAAAACAGTTGATATTTTACGTAACCGCCAGGGTCTGCACGGAGAAGATATTGGTATGGGCAATGAAAAAGCGCTGAACCAATTGATAGCGCACCACTCGGTAGTGTTTGAACCGCAGAAGCTGCTGGTTTGGGTTTCCACCTCGCCATGGCAACTGGGGGAGTTTGTGGCTTACGATTTGAAAAAGATCTTTGCCATGAAAGGCATGCAAGCCGATCATGAAATTATGGATACCACGCTTACCATTAAGCCCGATACGTTTTTGACCACCCGGGCTTATCGTAATTTTATAACCTATCGTACGCTGAAACAAAAAGCTTTTGACGGTGAAGAGATTAACCCCGATAGCGTGGTGGCCAACAATCCGCAATTTTACCACGCGTATGTGATTGCCGGCGATTATTCGTTTAAACATAACGAGTATAAAAAAGCCCTCGGGTTTTACAAAATGGCTTTAACCAAAGTAATTGCCACCGTAAACGAGGAAAACTATATCAAAAAGCAGGTTGAAAAATGTACTAAAAAGTTAAGCTCATGACAGTTTTAGGTGTAGGTATTGATATGATAGAGGTGGAGCGTGTGCAAAGCAGCATCGCCAAAGAGCAGGGCTTTCGTGAGTTGGTGTTTTCGGCAAAGGAGATAGCCTATTGCGAGAGTAAGACCAATAAGTATCAGCATTATGCCGCCCGCTTTGCCGCTAAAGAGGCTTTTTTTAAGGCATTAGGTACGGGCTGGCTAAAAGATACCGCCTTTAACGAAATTGAGATCAGCAATGATGAAAGCGGCAAACCCATCTTAGAACCTATCGGTGAAAGCGCGGTAGTGATTAACCGTAACGGGCCGTTAAAAATCTCTGTATCATTAACCCATTTAAAAACAGTGGCATCTGCCGTGGTAATTATTGAAAAGTGATAACAAATCTGCCTAAATCATTAGCACACCAACCCCAACACGAGGTTGTAAAATTCCAGGAGCAAAAGCTGCAGGAGCTGCTGGCATACCTCAGCCAAAAATCGCCTTTTTATAAAGAACTGTTTACACAGCATCATATCGATATCAACCAGGTCAAAACACTTGATGACCTGCGTTTGATCCCGACTACCACCAAAGAAGACCTGCAAAAACGCAACGATGATTTTTTATGTGTGGATAAAGGGAGGATTATTGAATACAGTTCTACCTCCGGCACGCTGGGTAGTCCGGTAACTATTGCTCTTACTGAAAATGATTTGGAACGGCTTGCTTATAACGAATATAATTCCTTTACCTGTGCCGATGGCTCGTCAGCCGATCTGTACCAGCTCATGCTTACGCTCGACAGGCAGTTTATGGCCGGGATGGCCTATTACTCGGGGATTCGCAAAATAGGGGCGGGGATTATCAGGCTTGGGCCCGGCGTACCGTCCCTGCAATGGGAAACCATTTTAAGGCTGAAACCTACGGCCATTGTAGCGGTACCTTCTTTTATTTTAAAACTGATCCAATTTGCACAGGAGCATCATATCGATATCAATGCATCATCGGTAAAAAAGGCGGTTTGTATTGGCGAGAATATCCGCAATACCGATTTCAGCCTGAATATTTTAGGCCAAAAGATCACCGAAACCTGGGATATTAAGCTGTATTCAACCTATGCCTCTACCGAAATGCAGACCGCTTTTACCGAATGTGGTGAGGGCAGGGGCGGACATCACCAACCGGAGCTATTGATAGTTGAAGTACTGGATGAGCAGAACAACCCCGTCGCCCCTGGCGAATCGGGCGAGGTTACCATTACCACGCTTGGTGTTGAAGGAATGCCGCTGCTCCGTTATAAAACAGGGGATATCTGCCATTATTTTGATGAGCCCTGTGCCTGCGGTCGTACCAGTATCAGGCTGTCGTCCATAGTTGGCCGTAAAAAGCAAATGATTAAATTTAAAGGCACCACGCTTTACCCGCCGGCGCTGTTCGACCTGCTGACAGGAATGGAAGAGATCAAAGATTTTGTGGCCGAAGTGTATTCCAATGAGATAGGCATGGATGAAGTGTTGCTGCACCTGCTGCCCATTAATTATACAGATGAATGCGACCGCAAGATCCGTGCTAACCTGCAGGCCCGCTTAAGGGTAAGCCCCTACATTACCTATCTTAAAGCAGACGAAATGCAGAAATTACAATTCCCTGAAGCGGTACGCAAGCCGGTTAAATTTATCGACCGAAGAAAATAAGCGATTATGTGTTAAATTTGCGGCATGCATAATGCCGATATCCTGGGCCGGTTAACACAGCAGCTTGAGCTGCCGTTTAGTAACCCGGTACTTGTTTTTTCGCTGATATTGTTGATCATATTACTTGCTCCCATTATCATGGGCAAGTTTAAAATTCCGGGTATCGTTGGTTTTATTATGGCTGGGATAGGGATCGGTCCGCATGGGTTAAACCTGCTCACCAAAAACTCGGCGGTTGAGCTGTTCTCTACCATCGGGCTACTTTATATTATGTTCATTGCCGGCATCGAGCTTGATCTGAACGAGTTTAGGCAGAAGAAACACAAAAGCTTTGTATTTGGCTTCTTTACCTTCTGCATTCCCATACTCATCGGTTTTCCTGTTTGTTATTATGTGCTGGATTATTCATTAATAACATCGGCCTTAACAGCCAGTATGTTTGCCACGCATACACTGGTGGCCTATCCCATAGTGAGCAAATATGGCATCGCAAAAAATGAGGCCGTCGCCATCAGTGTAGGCGGCACCATATTGACCGATACCGCCGTGCTGATTTTGCTGCCTGTAATTATGGGCGCTAAGGATGGCGGACTGGGTTTCGGCTTCTGGCTGCAGCTGATGATCTCGCTTTCGATATTCGCGTTCATCATGTTTGTGCTGATCCCGCCGCTGGCAAACTGGTTTTTTAACCGCTATCGCGATAGTAAAACGCTGCCATATGTGTTTGTGCTTTTTATTGTGTTTGTGTCGGCCTTTTTATCCCAACTGGCCGGGGTTGAACCCATTATTGGGGCCTTTGTGGCAGGGCTTGCCTTAAATAAAGCAGTACAGCAGTCATCAACCTTAATGAGCAGGATCGATTTTGTGGGTAACGCCATATTTATCCCATTCTTCCTGATCAGTGTAGGTATGCTGGTTGATTTGCGTGTGCTGGGCCGCGGGCCGCAGGCTACCATTGTTGCTGTAAGCTTAACATTGGGAGCTTTGTTGGGTAAATGGCTGGCGGCATTATCTACCCAAAAAATATTCAAATATTCGGGCATACAGCGTAACCTCATTTTCGGTTTAAGCAGTGCACATGCCGCAGCTACCCTTGCCATTATTTTAGTGGGATACAAGGCGCAGATTATTGACGACAATATCCTGAACGGCACCATTATATTGATACTGGTTACCTGCGTGGTTGCATCATTTGCTACAGAGCGCGCCGCTAAAAAGGTGGTTGCATCAATTGAAGGGCCCGAAATTTTAACAGAACCCCAAACTACCGGACACGAACGGTAATGATATGAGAAGAAGGATCCATAAACACATCCGTACAGCAAAATACATCGTTTACAAAGAAACCCTCATTGATTTCAGGGAGCATTTCTGGACTTTTATCAGCTCGTTTGCGGGCATAGCGCTAATTGGCTTATTAAACAATGGATACTTTAGCGCCACTGATAACCTGTTCCTCATAGGCTCGTTCGGGGCGTCATCGGTTTTGATATATGGTATTATTAACAGTCCGCTGGCACAACCCCGCAACTTGATTGGCGGGCATGTGATTTGCGCGCTGGTTGGCGTTACCATGCATAAGCTGATCCCTCATGAAATATGGCTGGCGGCGGCTTTGTCGGTGTCTATATCTATAGTATTGATGCAAATAACCAAAACTCTGCACCCGCCGGGCGGAGCAACTGCATTGATAGCCAATATCGGTTCAGAAAAAATTAAGGCGCTTGGCTACCTGTACGTATTTAGCCCGGTACTATCTGGAGCGGTGATCCTGCTGCTGATAGCTGTTTTGTTTAACAACATGACCAATCACCGGCGCTATCCTAACAATAAGAAATGGCTGCACGTTTGGCGAAGGTATAGGCGATAGTTTCTGATCCGCTGTTTGCCGGATAAGAAAGCTATGACGGGCAGTCCAGAAACCCCAACAGTAATTGCTTATAAACTCGTTTTTACCCCCGGCGCTAAAATTCTGAGTTGCCCGCCAATACCCAGCGCGTTAAACGATTGCCGCAGCATCTCGCCTGTTTCGGTATAATGCGACCAGCCCTCAAAATGCACCGGAATAATTATAGCATCAGGAAAGGCAAAGGCGGTATCAATAGCATCATTGGTGCCCATAGTTACATTGAACGGACCGCGGGGCTTGGCTGCCCCGGCAAATATGAATACATATTGAGGTTTAAATTTTTCTGCAACCTCCTTTACGCCATCGTAAAACACGGTATCCCCGGTGATATAGATCTGGAGCCCGGCGATAGTTACAATAAACCCCGTTACATCGCCGGTAAGTTTTTCGCTGCCTGCAGGGCCATGCCTGGCCGGCGTGCCGGTTATAACTACTTCATCGTTAAGCGCCATGCTTTCCCATGGTGCCAGGCCAAGGGCATTGCCGCCTAATCTTTCGGCTCCTATTTTGGTGGTTAATGTTTTATTAACCTGTTTAAGCAACTCCCGGCCGGCGTGGTCAAGATTATCGCCGTGCTGGTCGTGGCTTAGTAAAACCACATCTATTTTACCGATGTCGGTAGTAGCCGGGCCTTCGGTTTTATGGTAAGCAGGCTTGTCGTTGATCATGAATTGCTCACCGGCGGGGTCAAGCGTAGGGTCGGTCATGAGCCTCAAGCGGCCGATCTCCAAAATGATGGTCGGTCCGCCCAGGTAGGTTACATTAACTTCGCTTTTCATGGGTTCATAATTTTAGTAGTGTCTTCAATTATTGATTGCATCAGCGCGGCGGCTTTGCTGTGTTTTAATATTGGCGCTATCTGCCCTCCCCAAAACAAAATCATATCCCATTTTTGCTGCTCAAGCGCGGCTTTTCTTAACGGCGACATAAAAGTTGTTTGGAGAGGGAAGGGTAAAAATCCGGCTTCCTTTCCGGCCAGGTCTTTAGCAATCCTGCCGGTAATACCCCGGCCAAGCCTGCCTGTAAATGCACGGGACAAGGTAGTATATTTTGCCGCATCCGAAAAAAGCATTTGCCTGTGGATAGGAAGCGCGCCCGATTCCTCACATGCCAAAAAAGCCGTACCTATCTGCACGGCATCGGCACCCAGTGTTAAGGCTCCGGCTACCCCACGGCCATTAGCAATGCCCCCGGCGGCAATAACGGGCACTTTTACTTTCTCCTTAATTAATTGAAGTAACACAAAAGTACCGGTGGTTGATGATTCGGCCGGGGCAAGGAATGATGGCCTGTGACCGCCCGCTTCAAAGCCCGAGGCTATGATCAGGTCCACCCCGCTTGCTTCCAATGCTATAGCCTCATCCAGCGTGGTAGCTGCGCCTACAGTAACGATGCCTAACTTACGGCACTGCTCCATCACATCGGCAGGCAACGTGCCAAACATAAAGCTGAATACTTTTGGGCGTAGGTCAAGGATCACCTGCAACTGGTTTTCGAACCGTAATTTAAACGGATCGGGCTTAGGCGGCAATGAGATCCCGGCTTCATCAAAATAGGGTTTAAACAATTGTGTTGCGTGT
Source organism: uncultured Mucilaginibacter sp. (assembly GCA_966212355.1). Classification (GTDB taxonomy): domain Bacteria; phylum Bacteroidota; class Bacteroidia; order Sphingobacteriales; family Sphingobacteriaceae; genus Mucilaginibacter. Next base: position 130,050 of record CBIHRB010000007.1, on the reverse strand, counting down.
TCATACTGCGCATCGGTAGCTGCACCGTCAGGTGCATCGGTTTCCGAAACCCATATGTTAATGTTGTACGGTTTATTGGTTGCTGCTTTGATCTGTTTATCTACCGCTGCAATTTCGGGCGCGCTCAGGGTGTAAGCCCCGTAGCCGCCCAGCCCGCCGGCATTTGATACCGCGGCTACCAATTCAACCGACGATAAATTACCGCCAAAAGGCCCCTGCAAAATAGGGTAATCAATACCTAATAGTTCCGTTGCTTTTGTGTTATACCACATGGTTTTAGTGTTAGTGTTAAGTCGATAGTCTTAAGTACTAAGTCACGAGTCTGATTTTCTCTTCACTATACTTAGAACTTACGACTTTAGACTAAAGACTATGGTTAAGTCGATAGTCTTAAGTACTGAGTCACAAGTCTGATTTTCTCTTTTCTCCACTTAGAACTTATGACTTTAGACTATTAGTCAATTTATCACTGAAACGAAATTAATTCGTATCGCTGATCATTTTATTTACAATGAGCCACTTGCCGTCGAGTTCATGGAACGACAAAAACTCATGATAATTAAAATCGTACATTTTTACCTGTACTTCGGCAACGGCAATTGAATTTACCGCTTTAACAGAAATGATTTTCCCGTCAAATGGTTTGCCCGAATCCTTAGGGCTTACCCTATTTTTGACACCATCCAGATAAACATCCAATGTTTTGGCATAAGGCTGTCCTTTTACATCGCCAAAAAGCAGGGTACCGGTATTCATTACCTGGTTTAACAAATCCAAATTACCTTCATAAATCCCTTTGAAGTAATAATTTTCAAGCGCCTGTTCAATGGCGGCTTTGCTTTGATCGTTAGTTTCCATTTTTATTGATAAATTAAACATTATGCCTGGCGTTAAGCCAGGCATAATGCAATGGCTAAAAGAGTTTCACACTCAATTTAAATTATGGCCTGCTGCCATGCCACCATCAACATTGATAATGGCCCCGCTGATGAAATTGTTTTTGGCAACGGCGTATACCATTTGGGCTACGTCTTCAACTTCGCCCACCCGGTTCAGCAGGTGTAATGCTGCGCTTTGGTCGGCATCATCACCGTGCATTGGGGTACGGATAGTACCGGGCGCAATAGTATTTACCCGGATATTATCTTTACCAAACTCGCCGGCCAGTTGTATGGTAAGCGCGTGTATAGCGCCTTTTGATGCCATTTGTGCTGTAATGGGCACACCTCCAAGGGCATGGTTAACCAATGGCGTACCTATATTGATCACCACACCATCGTGCTGTTTAAGCATTTGCGGAATCGCGGCCTGGGTGGTAAAGTAGGTTCCTTTAAGGTTGGTGTTTAAAAAGCGGTCGAGGTAGGCTTCATCAACTTCAAGAAACGGCCTGGTTTCAAAAATACCGGCGTTGTTGATCAGCACATCTACGCTTCCAAATTTATCAAGAGCTGTTTGGGCCAGCTTTTCGCCCGTGGCTTTATCGCTTACGTTTCCGGCAACCATGGCCAGATTATCGCCAGCACCAAGCTCGTGGTAAACGGCTGCCAGTTTATCGGCGGTTGTTGAGTTGATGACTACGTTATCGCCCTTTTCTAAAAAATAACGGGCTATTTCTTTACCGATACCAGATGATGCTCCGGTAACGATTATTGTTTGCTTTTTCATTGTTTTACTTCTTGTCGGCAGTGATGCCTCTTTCTCTTAATACTGATGTCTGTTCGCCGGCATATCCCCAATCATCCAGCTCAACTTCGCTGATCACTACATGGGTTAAATGCGGGTCTTTGTTCAGGGTATCGGTAATCAAATCGGTTACACCCTTTATCAGGATTTGTTTCTGCTCGCGGGTAACACCTTCGCGGGTCAGTTCAATTTTTACGTATGGCATGGCTTTAGTTTTAAGCAAAGCTGTTTTAAACAGCTTTTGCGGTTATGTTTACATTCAGGTCAAAATCATTATAGATAAGCGTATCGCCCAGGTCTTTAAAAAAGTTTCCGGAACGAAACCTCATACCATATTTGGTACGGTCGACCACAACTTTACCGGTTGCGCTTACCGTATCGGCAGCGCGGTTAACTTGCGCGTCAAAGCTTACGGAATGAGTGATGCCTTTTATGGTCAGGTCGCCGGTGATCCGATAAGTGCCGTTGCTGCCTTTGTTGATCGTAGTAACCACAAATTGAGCTTCGGGATAATTTTCTGAATTAAAGAAGTCGTCGGAAGCAAGGTGGCCTGCAAACTGGGCGTTGGTAGCCGGGTCAGTTATGTCAAGAATTTTAATAGAGGTGGTGTCGATATCGAATTTACCGCCGGTTAATTGTCCATCTGCAAAAGTTAAAGAACCCTGTTTTATAGCGATGGTACCATTGTGTGCGCCTGTAACTTTACGACCAATCCAGTCGATGTTACTTTTTGCGCTGATGATTTCAAATTTTTGAGTTTCCATTTTGTTATGTCTTTAATGACAATACAAAGTTGGGGACTAATGGCCTGGAAACTGTGTGACCTACATCACAATTGAAACACCGCTTTATTTATGTGATGTACATCACATTTTAAGAATGATATAAACGGCTCAATGTTTCCCTTGAAACGCCTAAGTATGAGGCTATTAATTGTTTAGGAACCACATTGTACAAAGTAGGGTACTGCGCCAGCAACTCTTCATAACGATGCCTGGCGTTGTTATTCATAAATGATAGCAGCCTTTTTTGAGCAGCTACATAGCCCTTGTTGGTACGCCAGCGAAAAAAATGCTCGCTTGCGTGAATTTCATTACAAAGCTTTTCACGGTCCTGGCCGGTGAGGCAAAGTACTTCGGCGTCGGTAATACAATCCAGGCTAATTGTAGCGCGTTCACCGCTGTAAAGCGCGTTATAATCTGAAGCCCACCAGGTAGGCATAGCAAATTGCAGGATGAACATTTTCATGTCGTCGTTAATGAAAAACGATTTCAGATAGCCTGAAAGTACAAAATACTCACAGTCTACTTTATCACCTTCCCCGATTATAGTTTGCCCTTTTTTAAATGTTTTGTAGGTAAAATGCGAAAAGAAATAATCAAACTGCTCATCAGTCAGCGAGGCGGTTTTGCTTACGTGCTCTTTTAAAATTTCTTTTGGCTGCATGGGATCTAAATTAACTACAAAAAAACTTTATTTGGATAAGAAAGTCAATGTTTGGCTTTCCCGCATTTCCGCTTATTTGGGTCTTAACATAAAGTTAAAGCAATTCATGAGGGATTAATGTGATTCCGGAAGTGATAAATTTAGGTTTTACTATGGAATGAAAAAATTGAACGATATTTTGCTGCTTGGCGATGAGCGCCTTTACCATGTTTGCCCGCCGGTATTACCAGACGAATTGCCATTGGTACGCGGTTGGGTTGAAGATATGCATAATGTAATGCAGGAGATCAGGCAGAAGTACAACTTTGGCCGGGCAATCGCAGCTCCGCAACTGGGTATCATGAAACGCCTGGTTTACATGAATATTGGTAAACCGGTCGTTTTTATCAACCCCGAAATACAGGATGCCAGCGATGAGCTTTTTGAACTTTGGGACGATTGCATGAGCTTTCCTAACCTGCTGGTGAAAGTTAAAAGGCATAAAACCATCACCTTAAATTACCTCGACGACAACTGGCAGCAACAGCAGTGGGTAATGACGGATGCTCTGTCTGAACTGATGCAGCATGAGCATGATCATTTAAATGGTATTTTATGTACCATGCGGGCTATTGACAGTATGTCGTTTAAATGGCGGCCGTAAGTAACTATGTATGGCCAATTAAAGCCACTCTATACTTGAAAGTCATTTTTCGGCCTTTGGCTTTACGCATTTAGCTTTCGGCTTAAATAATAAAAATTTAAACACCTGTAACGTATAGGGGTAAAGTGTGGTCATAGTTGTATCACGATTAAAACCCCATTTATGAAAAATTATATTTTACTTCTTCTGCTCGCCGGGCAAACCGCGGTGGCGGCAGCGCAAGATGGCGACAGCCGTTCGTTATATCTTACCAAATCATTAGCTAACGATGCTATTACCAGCGCTGTAGTGCGCACATCGGCCGGTGGTATTGTGGTTAGCGGTCAGGCCGGGCAAGCTCCGCGGGTGGAAGTTTATATTAAAGGCAACAACGGTAATGATCTTTCAAAGGAAGAGATCAAAAAACGCCTTGACAAGGATTATACACTCGACATATCGGTTAGCGGGCATGAAGTTAGGGCCATCGCCAAAAGCAAGCGTCAAAACTTTTTTAACTGGAGAAGCTCATTGAGCATCTCGTTCCGCATTTATGTTCCGCAACAATGCGCAACCGACCTCGAAACCAGCGGCGGCGGTATAGGACTTGATAACTTAAAAGGTAACGAGAAATTCAGCACCAGTGGCGGTGGTTTAACCATCGATAGGCTTTACGGTACCATCCGCGGTAACACCTCGGGCGGCGGGATTCATGTTTCCAATTCGGGCGATGATATTTCGCTTGAAACCAGCGGCGGCGGTATTGAGGCGAAAAACTGTAACGGCAGGATCAGGCTTGAAACCAGTGGCGGCGGTATAACTTTAGAAAACCTAAAGGGCACCATTAACGCCGAGACCAGCGGTGGCGGCGTTAACGGTAATAACATCAGCGGCGAGCTTATCACCAGTACTTCCGGCGGGAGCATTGATCTTAAACGCATGGCAGGGAGTATTAGCGCACAAACCAGCGGCGGCGGTCTGTACGCCCAAATGCTAAAAGTTGGCAAATATCTTAAACTTGAATCAAGCGCCGGCAATGTTGATATCGAACTTCCGCAAAACCAGGGCTATGACCTCGACCTGCGGGGTGAAGGTGTTTCTCCATCATCGGTTGCCAAATTTAACGGGCAATGGGAAAAAGAACGGGTTAGCGGCAAATACAATGGCGGCGGCATCCCGGTTAACGCAGAGGCATCTGGAGGGAGTGTTAATATTAAATTCAGGTAAGCATTTAATAATTAAGCAATAAAAAGAAAAGCTCCGGGTTTATGATCCGGAGCTTTTCTTTTTTCTATCCCTGTTAGTGTTCCGCCCTTTTATCAGTGCCATTAATCCCCCAACCGGCCCTATGGCCAGTAGCATATAAATATATCGCGCGTTTTCGGCTGTTCGTAAAGCCGCGATCAGTTGAATACTTATAATAGTAATGGCAAAGCCTATGCAATTAACAATGGTTAGCGCGGTACCTCTTAATTGCTGCTCGGCATTTTGCGCAACCAATGTTGAAAACAACGGCGAATCGGCAATGACTGCAATAGCCCATATCAATAAAAATGAAATCAATATCCATGTCGAGCCGGTAAATAAAAATAGCGGCGATACCAGGCAACAGGTGCAAGAAATTGCCAACGCGATGGTAGCTACTTTTTTCACTCCCAGATATTTCGATATGATACCGCTGGCTGCACAGGCCAAAGCGCCCATCCCAATAATGAGAAAAGACAATAAGGGGACATTCAAAACTGCATTTGAAAACCGATTATTGTAGGCGGTTAGCATCATGGGGACAAAAGCCCAAAAAGCATAAAGCTCCCACATGTGGCCAAAATAACCAAAAGCTGCTGCCCTGAATTGCCTGTTTCGAAAACTTTGTAAAAACGCAGCCGGATTAAGCGCTACTCCCGGCTTCCTTTCCCGGCCGTCAGGCACCAATAATATCATCGTACATCCGCCCAAAGCGGCTAATATCGATGTCGACAAGATAACGTAGCGCCATAGCAACGTGGCCATCAGGTTTTTAAGCAGGTGCGGCAACGCTGTGCCCAAAACCAATGCTCCAACCAAAAAACCGAGGGCTTTTCCCAATCCCTGCGGATAATGGTCTGAGGCTATCTTCATGCCCACCGGGTAGATCCCTGCCAGGAAAAAACCTGTAGCATACCTTAGCACTAATATGATCCCGGCATTCGTTCCTGGTAAACATGCCAGGGCGTTGACAACTGCGGCAACAAGCGCGCAGGTAAAAAACACCCGCACCGGCGAAAACCTGTCGGCAATGCCAAGAATGGCAAAAACAAGGGTACCTGTGATAAAGCCCAGCTGAACAGCGCTTGTTAAGTAGGCAAGGTACGATGGTTCAAGCTGCAGCTGTTTAGCAATATCGCCCATAACGGCGTTACCCGCAAACCACAATGAAGTACAAAAAAACTGGGAGAGCACAATTACCGGGAGAATGCGTTTCATTTGGTTTTGAAGAACTAAGGCGGTACAATAATAATTATAAACTGTGCTTTAAAAAAATGAGTGCTTTTGCCGGACGAAACTCATTCAAGAAACGCTATATGCATTTTTATTTCCTGTTGTGTTGCCTTTGTAAAAATATGTATCTTCAGTTTTAAACTAAACCTGGTCTCATCACCATTACCAATGGATAAGCAACAGATTACTGATCAAATAAAATGGATGATAGCCGATGGCAATACCGATTATCAAATTGAGGCTTTACTGATAGCCGAAGGTGTTGCCCGGGCCGAAGCAAGGCAGGCACTTGCTGCAATTAAAAAGGAGTTGTATTTATATGAATATGAGCTGAATGCCTATTCCAATAAACGGCGGTATTACCTGTGGGCTGGTTTTATAATTATTGCGGCCCTTGCATTACTACTTGTTTTTCACTTCCAAAGCACCAATAAAATAAAAACCACAGAAAGAGAGATAACCGCCGCCGATATGATGCGGTTAATAGATGCCGAACCTGTCACCTACACTGCCGAACTTAATAAGGTCAACCCTGGCTGGTCGTATAATCCGGAGAAAAACAGATGGGTAAACAAACAAAGGAATATGGCTATCGCCATCAGGATGAATGAACTTCGCTTAATGGGGCCAGTTGCGTATAATTCCTCGTTTTCCGAATATCTTGAAAACCATGATTTTGATAAAATAATCGATGATAAACCCGGGGATACATCGAAAGCAGGTAAAAAGATCTTCGAAAATGACAAATTCATGTTCACCGTTCAGGCAAATGAACATTATGCGATGATATCGCTGGCCTACCGGTAAATTGCGTTGCAGCTTCTAAACAGATGTTTTCCATCGATTGAAAAAAGGTCAAATTTTTAGAGATTGCTTCCTAACACCCTTTTTACAAAACACCAAAGTTTAAATCCTGTTAATCCCCGGTTAACAAAGTCTGCTTGTTTATCAATAGCAAAAAGCTGAAAACCAGCCAAAAGCAGCACAAATAAGAAAAACAATATTGATTTTAATTAATAGATAAGTTAACCCTATATTTATTTCCTGATAATAAAACAACCGTTGCTTTGCACCAATTATCGCCCTCCTATCTCAACTCGGGGCAACTATTAAAACAGGGTTTGTCATTAATTAAAACTATGAAAAAAAACTACAGATTTATTTTAAGGCTCTTTTTTGAAAAAAGTAAAACGATTTGTCTTTTCCTGCTGATGTTTATAGCCTCGTCAGCGGTTTTTGCGCAGGACGGCACCATAAAAGGTACCGTTACCGATGAAAGTAATCTTCCTTTACCCGGCGTAGTGGTAACCGTAAAAAGTTCGGGAAGATCAACCTCAACCAATGCTAACGGTGCCTATACCGTAAAAACAAGCGGTGCCGGCGATGTACTTAAATTTACCTTTTTAGGTTCGGTACCAAAGGAAGTTACTGTTGGCGAAAAGAACACGGTGAATGTTACGATGGTTACCGATACCAAACAACTTAAAGATGTTGTAGTTATCGGTTATGGTACCGCAAGCCGCAAGGATGTAACAGGCGCTATCACTTCGGTTAAGGCCGAAGATTTTAACGCCGGTGTATTAACCACTCCTGCCGAACTATTGCAGGGTAAGGTAGCCGGTTTAAATATTACCAAAAGCGGCGACCCTAACAAACAGCCGGCCACTATTTTAAGGGGCCCTTCAACCTTACGTGAAGGAGCTGCACAACAGCCGTTTTATGTAATTGACGGTGTGCCGGGTGCATCTATCGATCTTTTGGCCCCTGCCGATATCGAGAGTATCGACGTATTGAAAGATGCGTCTTCGACTGCTATTTACGGTTCACGTGCTGCCAACGGTGTAATCATTGTTACTACCCGCAGGGCCAAAGCCGGTCAAACAAGGTTAACTTACAGTGCTTATGGCGCCGTTGAGAACGTGTCAAAAAACATTGATGTACTTACCGGCGACGAGCTGCGTAAATATTTAACCGATAATGGCGTGCCTAAATTAAGCACTGCTGATGACGATGGTTCAAATACCAATTGGCAAAAACTGGCCGAAAGGACCGGTTATTCACAAAACCATAATCTTTCATACGGCGGAGCCGGCACCAACTCGGAGTATGGTGCAAGTGTAAACTACATGAAAAACAATGGTATATTGAGAAATACCAGCCTGGAACGTACTATTTATAAAGGTTACATTAACCAACGGTTTTTTAATGATCGTTTAAAATTGGGTATCACGCTTACCAACAGCGCTACCAAAAACAACGATATCTTCCAAAGCCAGGTGTTATCGGGTATTTTATTTTACCTGCCAACGGTTAGTCCTTTTAACCCGGATGGTACCTATAAAGAAAACTATACCCGTACAGGCAGCGGTCCTTTAAACCCGTTATCATTAATAAATAACAACTTTACCAGAACAGAGAACAACAAAACACTGATCAATGGTTTTGCCTCTGTTGACATCCTGAACGGTTTGAAATTTACCGTATCCGGGTCAACTCAAAAGGAGCAGAACAATGTTAACACCTACTCTACCAGTCAGTCGGGCATATATGTTAACGCTGGCGGTGTTGCAGTACGCAGTGCTTATACCAACACCAGCAACGTGGTTGAAGCTTATTTTAACTACGATCGTGTTTTTGGGAAACACTCGCTGAAATTATTAGGTGGTTACTCTTATCAGCAAGACCGTAACAATGATGGGTTTGGCGTACAAACGCAGGGCTTTTCGAATGATGCTTTAACATATAACTACCTGGCTTTATCAAATCCAACCCAGCTTTCGCAAATAGTTTTCAATCCTAACTATATTTCTACGTTAAGGTTTGTATCGTTCTATGCACGTGGCCAGTACGAATTTTCAAATAAATACCTATTCCAGGCTTCTCTAAGGGAAGACGGTTCATCGGCATTTGGTGTTAATCAGCGGCATGGTTATTTTCCGGCCGTTTCCGGAGGATGGAAGATCATCAACGAAGAGTTCATGAAATCAGTTCCCGTTATCAGCGACCTAAAGTTAAGAGCTGGTTATGGTGTATCTGGTAACAGCTTAGGTTTTGATGCCTTTACTGCGAGGTTAATTTATGGCGTGCCTCCCGGTGGCGGTAAATTCCTGAGCAATGGGAATATTGTTAACCCTATTGGCCCGGTACGTAACGATAACCCGAATCTGAAATGGGAAAGTACTGCTACCACCAACATCGGTCTGGATTTTGGCTTTTTTAACAATCGTTTAACCGGTTCGGTGGATTACTATATTAAGAAAACATCCGACCTGATTTATACTTACCCGGTATCAACCACACTGTATTTTTATCCGTTTTACACTGCTAACGTAGGTAAAATAAAAAACAGCGGTATCGAGGTTGTTATAAACGCGGTACCTGTAAAATCACAGGCCTTTACCTGGCGCACTTCATTCAACGTTTCGCATAATAAAAACGTTGTACAAAGCTTATCAAACAGTCAGTTCGGTCTTAACTTTATTCAAACTGCCCAGTTAGGCGGTAAAGGCCAGTCGGGCAATTACAGTCAGATCATACAGCCCGGTTATGCTATCGGTACGTTTGACCTGTGGCATTATTTAGGTAAAAACACCAACGGCGTAAGTACCTATCAAAAAGCCGATGGATCAACAACGGCTACCCAACCGCTTACTACCGATCAGTTTATTAAATATGATGCGCAGCCGAAATTGGTTTATGGCTGGAGCAACAGTTTCTTCTATAAAGGCTTCGACTTAAACTTCCTGGTACGTGGTGTTTATGGCAACAAAATACTGAACGCAACTTTGGCAGCACTAAACAACCCGGCCGATTCAAAACTGCAGAACATCCCAAGGTTTACTTTAGGCGAATCATTTAAGGATATCAATGCCTATCTGATCTCTGATCGTTTCCTGGAAAGCGGCTCGTACCTGCGTTTGGATAACGCTACTTTAGGTTATACCATTAAGCCACACATCCAGGCAATAAAAAGCCTGCGTTTTTATGCATCGGGCAACAACATTTTTATCATCACCAAATACCGCGGTGTTGATCCCGAAGTTAATATCGGTGGCTTAACCCCAGGTATCGATAACCGCGACTTCTATCCTAAAACACGCACGTTCAGCTTAGGTATAACCGCATCATTCTAAAAAACCTCAGAAAGACAAAAGATGAAAAAGATATTTTTTATATGTGCTGCTATTGCTGTGATCATGAGCACATATTCATGTACAAAATTAGATGTACCTGTTGAATCACAATACGTAAAATCAAACTTCCCGGTTACCGATGCCGATTATACCGCATTACTGGGTACCATTTATTCAAACCTGTCGTCAAGTTATGCTGTACCATACTGGCGCATGCAGGACCTGTCTACCGACGAGGCTATCCTGCCCGCTCGGGATGGCAACTTTGACGATGGCGGCCAGTACCGTCAGTTACACTACCATACCTGGACTTTTGATCACCCCAACGTTATCAGCGTTTGGCAATGGGGCTTTGGCGGTATCAATACCTGTAACCGTATTATCAGCGTAATTAATGCCTCATCATCAACGGCGGCAAAAAAAGCATCGTCTGTTGCCGAAGTTAAAGCCATGCGCGCGCTGTACCTTTATTTCATGATGGATCTGTATGGAAACGTACCTATCATTACTGATTTCCCGGTAACTACACAACCGGCCAATCAGCCGCGTGCTAAAGTGTATGAGTTTATTGAAAGCGAGCTTAAAAGCGTTTTGCCGTTATTGCCGGCGAAAACCAGCAACGCAGCAACAAACGTAGGCCAGTACGGCCGCCCGACAAAAGGCATGGTGTTTGCCCTGCTTGCAAAAATGTACCTTAACTCCGGCGTATATACCGGTGCCAACCGTTACCAGGAAACCGTTACCATGTGCGATAGCGTTCAGGCCAATACCAACTACTTCCTGGATGCAAAATACCGCGACATATTTTTGCCAACCAACGGCCCTCAAGTCAATGAAACTATTTTCGCCGTTCCTTACGACCAGCAAATACCCGGCAACCAGTTTACCCGTTTCGGTTTCTTTTATTACCTGGTACAAGCATACGGCTTTAATGTAGGCTTAAGTATCGCCATGAGCACCACACCTGAATTTTATAACCGCTTTAACATCCCGGGCGATGACCGTACCAAAACCTGGCTGGCTGGTCCGCAATATTATCCTGATGGCAATGGCGGCTTCACCAATCAACCGGTTTATTACCCGGCCCCGAATGCTACCAAGCAAATTAACATCATCCCAACACTAACCCTTACCGGCTTAAAACCAATGGATTTGGGTAATGATGTGACAACTTCACAATCGGAAGGTGTACGTTCAATTAAATACTATCCTGATGTTAACATCATCCAGGCCACCCGTTTAAACAGTAATGACGTGCCGGTATTTCGTTTGGCCGATATTTACCTGATGAAAGCTGAAGCTATATTACGCGGCGCTACTCCTACTACTATCAACGGCGACGCACAAACTCCACTTACATTAGTAAACAAACTGCGTACCCGTGCCCACGCGGAGCTTGCCACATCAATTGATTTGGATGCCTTATTGGATGAGCGCGCACGCGAGCTTTCATGGGAGGCATGGCGCCGTAATGACCTGATCCGTTATGGCTTATTCGAGAAAGAATATCCACTACCGGTAATGGGTGGTAAAACCGATGATCTGAAAATGAACACCGATCCAACCCGCAGGTTATATCCAATTCCATCAACCGAATTAAAAACCAACCCTAACCTGAAACAAAACCCGGGTTATTGATAATAACATTTTTACAAAGCGCAAAGGATTATCCATTGCGCTTTGTATTTATTAAACAATAAAAACCAATTGAATAATGAAACTTATAGGCGGATTACTTGCCGGTATTATTCTTACTGCAGCTGCAATTAAGAGTGATCCCGACAATCAAACCATCAACCATTTCCAGGTAATAGGATCGCACAACAGCTATAAGCAGGCAATTGATCCAAAACTATTCCGTTTTCTGCAAAAGCGCGATTCAGTTGGCATGAGCAAGATCGACTATGAACATATCAGCCTTACCGATCAGCTTAACTTAGGCCTAAACGCGTTGGAAATAGATGTTTATGCCGATACTAAGGGCGGTAAGTACGCGCACCCCAAAGGGTTGGACTGGGCACCGGGACAGCCGGCGTTTGATACCCGGGGGTTAATGAAAGAACCCGGTTTTAAGGTTTTTCATATTGAGGATATCGACTACCGCAGTAACTGTGCTACTTTTAAGCTATGCCTGCAGGAGCTTAAAAAATGGAGTGATGGGCACCCTGATCATAACCCCATTTACATTACCATGAACGCTAAAGACGAGCCGTCAAAAAAACCGGGCTTTACCGTTCCTGAAAAATTTACAGCAAAAACTTTTGCCGACCTGGATAAAGAAATTTTAGACAACCTGGGCAAACAATATTTAATTACCCCGGATGATGTGCGAGGCACATACAAAACCCTTGAAGCCGCCGTATTGCACAACAACTGGCCAACGCTTAAAGCTGCCAAAGGCAAGTTTATTTTCATTCTCGATGAAAAAGGCGAAAAAAGAGCCGCCTATATCGCCGGTCACCCGTCGTTAAAAGGCCGTGTATTGTTTGCCGATGCACTGCCGGGCACACCTGAAGCCGCCATTCACATTATGAATGATGCTAAAAAGGACCTGGTAGCTATTCAAAAACTGGTCAAGAAAGGGTACATTATCCGTACCCGTGCCGACTCGGATACAGAAGAAGCCCGCGCAAATGATATGAGCTCATTTATAGCAGCGCAAAAATCAGGTGCACAGATCATCAGTACCGATTATTATAAAAAAAGCACCCATTTTAAATCTGATTACGTGATCAGTTTTGCAGGCGGCAATTATTTTAAACCCGATCCGCTGTTTAAAACAACCGCTTCAGCTTCGGCAGGTAATTAAGCGCATCACGATAAAATAATAAAGTGGCCAGTAGTTTGAATACTGGCCACTTTTGTTAACCGACCGGCAATTTATATCAAACCGTTGCAGTGCTTGTTGCTGGGTCAATGATAGCTTTAACTTCGGCAATGCTGGTTACCGGAAAACCTCCTTTCATGGCGTGCTCGCGAACAACATCTTCACTTTCGGCAATGTGGATGCAGTAGATCTTATCGGCAGTAACAAACGACTGGATCCAATGGTATGGCTTTCCCAATTCATTTACAACCGAACACGATGCCTGTGAAATAGCCTGTAATTCCTCGGCCGACAGGTTACCGGCGCCGGGCAGCTCCCTTTCAATTACAAATTTTTTCATACAATATGATTTAATGGTTAAATATTACTTTCAACAGCAACGTTAAATCAAACAGGTGTAATCGGCAGAAATGGAAGGTTGAAAACGCTGTTAACAAGTAGCAACATTTTATAAATCAAAGCTATAGAATAAATAAGCAATAACCCAGCTTCGGCGTATTTAATTTTTTATGAGACAGGTATGTTCAGAAAAAAAAGAAACCCCTCCTGATCTTACATCACGCGGGGTTTTTATTAAATTCAAACGCCTTTTATTTTTAAGATTTAGCCCTGCTGCGGCCGCGGGCAGCAATTTTAAGCCTACGCCGTTTAAGGGAGATCTGCGTGTTTTGCTTCCTGTTTTCGGCAACATACTGATAGTAGGTGTTTAAGATCTCTTTATAGGAGATTTGCCCGGTTATGCTATTTCCGGCGGCAATAACGGGAAGCACCTCTGCCGATTCTTCAGCCATGATCTCCACAACGCGTTTCAGCGGATCATTGCTCTTCACGGCCTGTTTACTTGCCCGGGTTATATTACTTATGGCGAGTTCGGCAGAAATACTGTGGTTATAAATGTCGGCCAGGCTAACCATACCTGCATAGCTGCCATCATTATTAGTCACTATAAAAAAACTTTGGGCAATATTATTTCCGGTAAGCCGGGCCCTGGTTTCGGCTATGGTACTGTTGCTTTTTAAGGTTTCACCAACGTCATTGTTAACGTCGGCAACAGTCAATACCTGTAACAAATCGGGCTCATACGAGTCAGGTGTGTATACACCGCGACGGGCGATTTTTTCGGTCATGATGGTATTTTCCATCAGGAAGAATGAAACCAGGTATGATGCTGTACAAGCGCCGAGCAGTGGCAGCAATGCATGCGATTGCATGGTAGCCTCCAGCGCGAAGGTGATACTGGTTAAATAGGCCCTTGAAGCGCCTGCAAACATAGCGGCCATGCCAATAAGCGCGGCTATTGGAACACTTATGCCCGCATCAGGAAATGTCAGGTGCACCAGTGCGCCAAAAGCTGCACCTGCCGCGCCGCCAATGGTTAACAAGGGAGCAAGCGTACCGCCCGACGTGCCGCTGCCCAGGGCTATAGCCCACGAAAGGAATTTGAATAAACACAAACGCACAATCAACATCAATGACAATGTGCCCGAAAGAATAGTGATAATATTATCATATCCTACACCAAGGGTGTGCGGCGCAAAATAGCCTATCAGGCCTACTGCCAGGCCACCAATTGCAGGCCACCACATCCAGTGGATAGGCAGTTTTTCAAAGCTATCTTCAATAAAATAAACTATTTTGGTAAGCCCCAATGATATAAAGCCAATGACCAGGCCAATGATACTGTAAATAGCCAGGGCGGTATTTGAAGGTGTATCTACATCAGGCATCGGGAATACAGGTCCGGCTTCAAATAACAGATGGTGCCCGGCTGCTCCGGTGATACAAGCTAATGCCACCGGTAATATAGCCCGGGGCGAAAACTCGAATAGCAACAGCTCAATAGCCAAAAATACCGCGGCTATGGGCGTGCCAAATATGGCCGACATACCCGCTGTTGCTCCTGCTGCCAAAATAATTTTACGCTCATTAGGCGATATTTTGAATAACTGGCCAAAGGTTGAACCAAGTGCCCCGCCTGTTGCAATAATAGGCCCCTCGGCGCCAAATGGCCCACCGGTACCTATAGCTATGGCCGATGATACGGGTTTCAGAAAAGTTATAATCGGTTTTATTTTGCTTTTATTTACCAGGATCTGCTCCATTGCCTCTGGTATGCCATGCCCCCTGATCGCTTTTGAGCCATACAGGGCCATAAAGCCTACTATAATGCCTCCTATAGCCGGTATAACAATTACCCATAAGCCTAAATGGTTATTGGCCGGGCTGTGAAAGCCGGCATCCAGCGTTCCGTAAAATGAGATATTGGTAACGATATTAATAAGATAGATAAGGCCTTTGGCTATTACGCTGATAAGGCCGGCAATAAGAATACAAAGTGCCGATATAAAGATTAGCCTTGTTTTCATTTGCCTGGTGCCTTTTAAGCCGGATTTAAAATTGTAAAGATCATTTAATGAGGGCGAAACCGGGATGGCGTTCTGTTTTGTTTCCATGTTTTGATTAGCCCCGCTTCATTTTTAAGGGACTGCTTTATTTTATTGCAAAGGTAATACTTAAAATAGCATGAATAAATTTTATTTTCAATTTTATATTGCACATGCAATATAATTATCTAACATTTGCTTAATTTTTAATAAAAATCATTGCACAAACAATAGTTATGAAAATTACCAGTATTATTCTTTCTGTTTTAGGTGCCGCAAGCATCATTGCCGGATTATTATTATTCAGGAACCTGAATACCGTTAACCCTTTCGATTCCCATCCCTGGGCCATTTACATTAATGGCATCCGCTCATTCCCATGGCCTGTTTTTGGCGGCGCGGTATTGTTAAGTTTGGGAGTTATTTTTAATATGGCTACCTGGGAGCAGCCAAAAGGCCGCCGCTTTTAATAAATTAGCATGTTTTTATAACAGCACCGGCTTAAATACACATCAATAAATGGCGAAAAACAAAGATAAATGCGATTTGGGGACTTGCTTTTTATGTACACACTGCCTGCCCGACTGGATCCCGGCAATCAGCGCCGCCAGGAAAAATATCGTTGTAAAAAAGGGGCAGCAGATCTTTAAAGAAGGTGATCCCGTTACCGGCATTTACTTTGTTTATTCGGGCACGGTAAAGGTTCATAAAAAGTGGGATAAGGAAAAAGAGCTTATTCTCCGTTTTGCCCGCGAGGGCGATATTGTTGGGCATCTTGGTTTAGGCAGTACTGAGTTTTACCCCGTTTCGGCCACAGCCATTGAGGCAGGTATAATTTGTTATATCGAAATGCCCTTTTTTGAAAGTACCCTGCAGGTTAATAATAACTTTGTTATTAAGCTGATGCGCTTCTTTGCCAACGAATTGCAGGAATCCGAAAAACGGATGCGTAATCTGGCGCATATGCCCGTTAAGGGCCGTGTAGCCCAGGCTTTTATTTCGCTTAAAAACAAATTCGGGCTAAATGAACAGGGCTTTATCAATATTGAACTTACCCGGCAGGACCTGGCCTCATTTACAGGCGCGGCCTATGAGTCGCTGTTTCGCACCATTAATGATTTTATCGATGAGGAGATCATCGAAATATCGGGCAAAAGTATCCGCATAAAAAATGAAGCCACAATGCTGAAACTGACGGAAGAGGAGCAGCAGGCCGGATAAGCTGCCTGAAAAAACTTGATACCTCTCAAATATGAAACATTATTTTGAGCAATATAATCCGTCCCGGCAGGGTGTACGAACTGGCGGTTAATGTATTGGCCGATAAATAAAGCGTGTTATAAGTTTTTACGTTCAGAAAATTAGCGGCACTCAGCTCCAGGTCGGTTTTCCATTTTTCGACCCTGAATTTTGCCGAGGCATCTGCAAAAAAGTATTTGAGATCAGGATTACCCTGCTGGCGGGTAAAGTAATGCTCGCCTGATAATTTGAACTGCAAATAGGTTACAGGGTTATAGTTTACCGATGCTTGCTGAAGCAGCTGGTTAATATGATAAGCCGATGCCTCCGCTGCAGAATGACTTTGGATTTGGGTAAATGCAGCTTTATAGCTAAAGTTTACCTGCTCATTCACTTTGGTATCTGCACCGGCATTGATGGTTCTGGAAATGGTATTGAAAGGCAGCAGCGCATTATTCTGGATCTGCACCGACTTATTACTTTGCCATTGTATCCCTCCGCTGAAAGTAGTTTTTAAAGCAAAGGAATATTTGCTGACAGTGCCGTTCATTGTCCACGAATCGGTACTGTTAGAATATGGCAGTACTACACGCTGCCGCAGGGTGTTGGTAATTACTTCTGAAGCGATATTATTGGAAGCGATATGGTTATAAACAATGTTCAGGCTGGCGAAAAAAAGGGTTAGCGCTTTGCGGTAGTTAAACCCAAGGGCGGCCAACTGGTTCTGCCGTTCGGTAAGGCCGGCATTATTGGCATAAAGTGTCCGGTAATCCTTCAGAATATAGCCCTGGTACATATCTTCTATGGTACCCGCCTCGTTGCGGTAGCTGTAAAGCAAATTCAGGTAGTTCTCCATTCCGGTTTGATATTTTACCTTTAATTGCGGGTTGAAATATAACCTTGTTAAACCCTTGCGCAGCGCGTACAGGCTATCCGAATAATTGATCTGCTGCAGGCTTAACGGCAAGGTGAGGTTCACTTTGAGGATGCTGCCCGGCAGATCATAAGCCGCTTCGGCATACAGTTTTTTCCTGGTCCAGTTTAAATGGTTGATGGAACTGTCTGATTCAAGGTTAACCGTGTTATCTGCCTGTACAACTTTTAGATCTGAGTTTAACTTTTGTGATTGAACGCTGAACCCTGTTCTGAAACTTTGGGTAATGAGGTTCGACGGTATTTTGAAAGAGATATAGTTATTGGTATACCACGCAGGTACATTTACATTTTGCACCAACTGCGCATAAGGGACATTATTGTTAAATATTGGATTGTTATAGTCCGGCCCAATTGTCCTGCTCTCGGGCTCGGTCGAATGACTGATATAGGAGTAAGCCTGGATAATGTTGTTTGATCTTAAGGATTTGATCAGGTTAAATTCATTGGAAAAATTCAGCGCGTTATCCTTAAATACCTGGTTTACCATGCTGCCGTTTGTATTCAGGTCTGAGTAATTGGTGGACCGGTTGTTATCCATCAGCAACACATTGTTCAGGTAATATTTATCCTGGTTAATGTTCAGTGTAAACTGGGTATGCAATATGTCGGGGCGGAAGCGGTTACGTTGAGTTTCATTATAGCGTACCGTATCGCCGGGTAAAAAGATGGTAGCGTGCTGGCTGTAGTCCTGCCGCCGGGTATCATGCAAATAGTAAGCATTGATCTTCATCTGCACATTCTTTTTAAAATTGACCAGGTTATTGAGATTGAGGATCCCCGAGCGATTGAATAAATACCGGTTACGTGATAAAGCTGGGTCATTCACCGAACCAAGCGATAACATGGTGGCCGGCACATCGTTATCGATCCGCTGCATATAATCGGCAAAATTGTGCGATACCAGGTCCTGCTGCAGGTCGTTACCTGTGTTATTGCCTTTAAGGTAATTAATGGCTTTGTACTTATCCTTAAACATCATGGCGTTCAAATCCACATCATAATTGCCCGGTAAACCCGCGCCGATGCTCTCTTGCCCCACCATCTGCAATTTAGCGCCTTTTTTGAAGCTGAGGTTGAGCGCCACGTCATCGCTCATTACTTTATTTTGGAGCACTTTAACGGGCTGGTGGTTTTGGATCACCTGCACCTGGTCTACTACCCCCTGGGGAATGGTGGTGGTAGCGATATTATATTTATCGTCCAGCAGGTTATCACCACCGATGTACAGGTTGGAAATCGGTTTATTGTTATAGCTGATCTTGCCGTCAGCGGCAACCGTTATACCCGGCAATTTTTTGATCACATCGCCAATAACCCTGTCCTGCACGCTGCTGAAATCAGATACTTTATAGCTTAGGGTATCGCCGTTCGTCCGCAACACCGGTCGGCTGCTTTTGATCACTACGGCCTGTAACTGGTTGATGGAAACAGATAGAATAAAATCAACAGGCACCTCCAAATCGGCAATGCCTTTGCTCTGGTTTTTATAGCCTATACAGCGCACCTCGATCTGCAGGCCGCTCACAGGTGTATTGGCCGGGAGCGGCAAAATATACGAGCCTTTGATATCGGTAATGGTATAGTTTATAATGTTATTACTGGCCGTGTTTTTGAGGTTAATAGTGGCATAAGGCACCGGTTTCCCGGTGTTGTCTTTCACTGTGCCCTTAATACTTTGACCAAAGCCGGGAGCCGAAAATAGTAACCCTATAACCAGCAACCACACTGATTTTATAATCCGGCTCATTTCTTTTCAGGCAATTCTATCGGGTTGTTGATCGCTGGCTGCGGACCGATCCTGATATCGATTTTCGGGGCCGGCCTGCCCTGGCTTGCCGCCTGTGCAGCCGCCATTGACTGAGCAAAGGCATTCGGGTCTTTACGCATGGCCTCCTGCAATTTGGAAAACTCCTTTTCGGTAGTTTTAATGGCATTGGTAGGGAGCTGAATGATATTTGGATCGCCAACCTGGTCGTCCATGCCTATCATCACGGCCATCCGTCCCTGGTTATCAGGAGCCGGGCTGGCCGGCTGATCACTTTTTTGCGGAGAGATGACCGCTTTTTCAATCCCATCAAACTTAAAATAAACTTCTTTTTTGGTATCATAGGCCTCTACAATCACCCCCGGTAGTCCATTGAGTTTCCAGGGGCCTATATGCAGCGGCAGATCAGGACTGAACCAGGCCGTATAATCCCTTCCCTTGAAATGGCCTGTTGCTTTTTGGCAATGCAAGCCTCCAAACGTTGCTGTATCTCCGCTTATTTTCCATTCGATGGCGGGCAGGGCATCTGTTATGAGATAGCTATTGAACAGCAGCGGTTCTTTCCTTGCCAGTTTTTTACTGTTCGGGAACTGGTAATAATCCGTACCCGAGCCCGATGATCTCCGCTGGATGTTTACATGTCCGTCAGGTGAGTTGGCTATCTGTTCCTGCACCTGCTTTTTGAATAGCGCATCCTGCAGCTGCTTGTCATAACTTTTGTAAACCCCGGCATTTTTTCCTACAATCAAAACCATGTTCTCGGTGTAGGGGTGCTCCCGGTTGGTGGTATCCCTGATGTGGGAAAACTTGTAGTGTACCAGCACTTGTGCGGTATCCGGTTTTTGTGCCCGGGCCATAATGGTGCATGATAAAAGGGCTGTGCACAATAAAAATCGCTTTTTCATAATTTGGATATTTTTAAACAATAGTACCTCGCCCTTTAAATCCACCAAAAACTTTGGTATGAACAGCGTCTTCATTTCTGCATAGAATGGATATTTGTTATTTGAGCTTCTGCCGAAAACAAATTGCCGGTGGCCTTAAGCCCGGATTTCAAAAATTGCCCGTTTAGGCGGCAAATCGCTATATTAACATCAATAATTTATGAATAAGCCGGGCTTAATATACTTTTGAAGAATGCACCGTATCAAGATCAAACATATCATCGAGATACTGATCCACCTGGCGTTCTGGATAGGGGTGTATTATACCCTGAATTCGCTGACCAGCTCAACGGTCAAGATCCGGGTAAACCACAACGGAAAGATCATGGAAAAGAGTGAGGTAGACACCATTTTTCCGTATTCCCGCTTTACACTCGCTTTTCTGGCCCTGCTGTTTTATGGCAATATATTTTGGATCTTTAAAAAAGCGCTTCGGTATAAAAGCTTATTTGCTGGCATCGCTATAGCCGCCGGCTGGTTTATATTGGTCTTTCTCGCTAATTATATTTTGATTGGCTCTAAATTGAACAATAGCCTGCCCATGGGGCCCCCGCCCCCTGGTTTTGCAGCAGGCAAGGACGGCCTTAATCACCTGGTACCAAATCATAACGCCTTTTTTGCAATAGGGAACTGGGTGCACATGCAGCTCACCATGCTGCTTATTTTTTTAACTGCGGCCGGGCTTTCAATAGCCTATTTCTTTTTGAAAGAATGGGCCCGAACTGAACTGGTACGCAATCAGCTGGAGGCTTATCAACTGAGTACCGAGATCAAATTCCTTAAATCGCAGATCAATCCGCATTTCCTGTTTAATACACTCAATAACCTGTTTTCGATGGCCCAGGAAAAGGGGAATGATGAGCTTGCCGACGGGATTTCCAAACTTTCGGGCATGATGCGCTACATGATCTATGACAGCAATGCAGGCGGCGTGCCGCTAAATAAAGAAATAGCATACCTGGAAGACTGCATTACCCTGAATAAGCTGCGTTATGCAGATGATGAGGTAAAAGTGATATTTGATCACCCTGCACAGGCGGGAACCGTCGTCGTCGCTCCGATGCTATTTATCCCTTTTGTTGAAAATGCCTTCAAGCACGGCGTTTCTATTGGGCAAACATCCGGGATAGATATTGCCATTGTGCTTTCAGATCATAAGCTGACCTTTACCTGTATCAACACTAAATATAGCGCCATCAAAAAAATGGAGGACGAGAAAAGCGGCATCGGGCTCGGTAATGTAAAGCGACGGCTCGATCTTTTGTACCCCGGCAAACATAACCTGCAGATCAATGAAGACCAGGGGAAATATATTGTTAAACTCGAAATTGACCTGGAATGATAACCTGCATTGCCATTGATGATGAGCCTAAGGCGCTTGAAGTGATAGAGCGCTACTGCCTTAAAACCAGCCTGGTTGATTTGAAAGCCACTTTTCGCGAACCGGTGAAGGCGATTGAATTCCTGAACCGTGAAAAGGTAGACCTTATTTTTCTGGATATTAATATGCCTGATATCAGCGGAATGCAGTTGGTGCAAACCTTGTCGCCCAGGCCGATGGTCATTTTTACTACCGCTTACAGTCACTATGCAGTAGAGAGCTACGACCTGAACGCCCTCGATTACCTGTTGAAACCTATCACCTTCGAGCGCTTTCTTGCAGCCATAAATAAAGCCGTGGCAGCGCTATCTTCAAGAAATGGGGTAAGCAAAGAGGATGAGCCCACCGTTTTTATCAAAAGCGGTCCGCAAACTTACCAGGTTAAGGTAGATGAGATCTTGTACCTGGAAAAAGACGGTAATTATATCACCATTCACCTGAAAGACAGAAAGATCCTGGTGCGTGAAAATATGGGGGATATTTTTGACCTCGTGCCTGCAGCGGATTTTTTACGGGTGCATAAATCATACGTGGTAGCTATTAAACATATTACCATGATCGAAGTACATCAGCTTATTATTAACGGCGAAAAAATCCCGATAGGCAGCACTTACCGGGATCTTTTGCGTGGCAGACTGGGGTTAAAATAATAACATCAAATTGATGATTATTGCGCCTGGTTATATTGTTCATCGGTTACATGTTCCAGCCAATCCACCACTTTGCCATTAAGGTTTTCCTGTATAGCTATGTGGCTCATGCCATTGGCAGCCGAGGCGCCATGCCAATGTTTTTCGTTAGGTTCAAACCAAACCACATCTCCCGGGCGTACTTCCTGAACAAGGCCGCCTTCACGCTGTACCCAGCCAATACCTGAAGTAATGATAAGTGTTTGTCCCAGTGGATGCGTATGCCAGGCTGTTCTTGCGCCCGGCTCAAAGGTTACGGTAGCAGATACGCCCCGGCGCGCCTCATTGGCATCAAATAGCGGGTCAATTCGTACTGTGCCCGTGAACCAGTCGGCCGGGCCTTTGGTCGAAGGTTTAGTACCTAATCTTGTAATTTCCATTCTTTTTTATTTTTCCTGGGTTGTAAAGATCGGTTAATTTCTATTCACTCCTCAAACTCTTTACCGGATTAGCTTTTGCCGCTTTTATTGCCTGGAAACTTATGGTTGCAAGTGCAATAACAATTGCTGTCATTCCGCCCGCCGCAAATAGCCACCAACTGATATTGATGCGATAAACATAAGCTTGCAGCCACTGGTGCATGTAATACCATGCAATGGGGGTAGCGATGGCAAAGGCAATAGCAATGAGTATGATAAACTCTTTCGAAAACAAATAAACGATGCTGCCTGAAGTAGCGCCAAGTACTTTACGGATGCCAACCTCCTTTATCCGCTGCACGGCCATAAACGAGGCTAAGCCATACAAACCCAGGCAGCTTAGAAGTATCGCGATAGCTGCAAAAATTTTATACAACTGGGCTAACTGATTTTCCTGTTTGTAAAAACTTGCAATCTTATCATCTAAAAACCGGTATTCATACACAAAGTTGGGAAATGTTTTTTCAAATACTTGTTTAACGGATTGCATCGTCGAAAAAACATTCGTGGTTTTAAGCTTTATGCCGGCCTGGTTATACATGGTGATGTTTGTGGCGATAAGTAATGGTGCAAGGCCGTTCCGGAAAGACCTGTCATTAAAATCTTTTAATACGCCAACAACCGGGCATTTTATTACACCATCCCATATGCTGATTTCCTTGTTCAATATATCTCCGGGGTTTTTAATCCCTAAGCTTTTTACAAGCGATTCGTTTACCAAAAACTCCCTGGTAAAGGGGGATGGCTGAAGGTTTCGTCCGGCTATCAACTTTAACTTGTAGGTCGGTACATAGCCTTCGTCGGCAAATTTGGTAATCGCCTTGAAACCTGTTTCTTTTGTTGCATGGTCAAACCTAACTGCGCTCCACGTATCATTACTGTTTTCAATCGGGGTGTTCGAACTATAGCATACCGCTTGTACTCCGTTTATGGATAATAGCTGGTTGCGCAGATAGTTCAGCCTGCTCATTCGAAGACTATCTACCCGGAACGGAATATTAACAATTGTTTCTTTATCGAAGCCCAAAGGCTGATCCATAAAATAGTCCATTTGCTTTACAATGACGAGCGTTCCGATGATCAGTGCCTGCGCAATGATGAATTGAAACACCACCAGGCCCCTTCTTAATGAAATTCCCTTTGCGGGATCTGTTGTGAGTTTACTTTTTAAAGCATTAACAGGATTGAAACGCGATAAAACAATAGAAGGATAAAAACCCGCTAATGCGGTTACAACAACTGCTACAGCCAGTAGGAATAAAATAATTGAAGGATTGCTGAATATGTTGAACGAAAGCGACAGCTCTAAAAGCCGGCTTATATAAGGTAATGCAAGCATGGTAATAGCAACTGCAAGTAATACAGCGCTTGCCACGATCAAAAATGTTTCGACAATGAACTGGAGTTGCAATTGCGATTTATTGCTCCCCAAAACCTTTCTGACACCAACCTCTTTTGCCCGGTTAACAGCCTGCGCGGTAGAGAGGTTCATAAAGTTTACACAAGCAATGAGCAGGATGAACGCGGCAATTAACCACAATACATTGAGCAACTGATGGCTGGCTGTTTGATTACTGTAGTTGCCTGTTTGGGAATCATAATGAACGGCATTTAGTGCTTGAATAATATGACTGTCCTTATTATCAGAAGATTGTACCTTTTGTGAATAAGCTCTCAGCTGCTGATTAAAATTGTCGGCAGAAAGGCTTTGAGGTAACAAAATATAGCAGCCAAAATCAGTTACCGTTCTGTTCCAATCTGTAGATTTTGCTAAATAGTCTCCGGTAAACCCTGTCCCAAAGCTAACAACAAGTTTGAGCTGAAAGTCGGAATTTGGGGGAATGGTAGCCAGGACCCCCGACACTCTTAATACGTCCGTGCCATGCTCAAACATAAAGCCGCCCATTTGCAATTTAATGGTTTTACCTATTGCCGATTTCCAGTCGCCAAAATACTTTTCAGCAACCTCTTTGGTAAGCAGTACGTTGTCAGGGTCTTTTAATGAAGCGTACGAGCCGGCAAGCAGCGGGAAGTTGAAAATTTTAAAGAATGATGGATTGGTGTAAAACAGGCCTCTTTGTTCCTTAAACATTTTTATCGTGGCCCCATTTTCGTCAGGAATAATCAACTGGTCATTTTGGCTTGCAAAAATTGGGGCAACTTGTTCTATTTGGGGGAAAGCCGTTTTTAATCCTAAAGGCAACGGAAAGGGGATGTCTTTACCATAGGTAATATCACCGGTTTCTGCGTGATGGTATTCGGTTAGCACACGATAGGCACGATCTTTCTTAGGGTGAAAACTATCAAAGCTTGTTTGAAACTGTATAATGATAAAGATCACCATACAAACAGCAATACCTACCGCCAGGCCGGTAATGTTAATAGCGGCGTAGCTTTTATTGCGCGTTAAATTACGCCAGGCGATTTTGAAATAATTTTTAAACATAAAGTTGCGGTTTGTTTTATCACGAGACCATTTAGGAGCGGTTACATGATTCAAAACTACCGGCGCAAATTGGGTATCACTTCTCAACTTATAAGATGGGTACTCTTTTTTTAAGTTATTTTTATATTCTTGCGGGCTTTTCCCGGTCACCTGCTTGAAAATACGACTAAAGGTACTTTGGGAATTAAATCCCGATTCAAACGCTATCCCTAAAAGGGTGATATGATCATTAGCGGGGTCCTGCATTTTCCGCGCAGCTGCCTGTACCCGGTATTCGTTAATAAAATCATTGAAGCTTTTTTTGAGTACCGTATTGATGATCCGTGATAATTCGTGGGTATGCATACCGAGCTTTTCGGCGAGGGAGCTTAAACTCAACTCAGGATCCTGGTAGTAATTATTTTCTTTAACAACCCGCTTTAACCAGGCGCCTTTTTGCTTCAGTTCCGCTGGTAGTAATGGTTTTAAAACCGGTAAGTTATCTGTCTGTGTGGTAACTTCCGGTCTTAAAAATGCTCTTGCCGCCATCCAGATAAGCATGGACATTAGCAGGAAATACAAAGGGTAGTAGGCCTGTATGCCTAATTGGTAATCATAATAAAAATAGTCGGCAGCTATAAAAGGGATCCACAACAGCCATAACAACCCGAAGCCTGTCAGTAGGTTATTTATCCATTTCAACTCGTGCCGGTACCGGTCGCTTCCGTTAAATTTTAGCTCCTGGTAAAAGTTTTCGATCAGGGTGCGGCACCGGTATAGATAAATAATGACCGAGATAAATGCTAATAGCTGTAATACGGGGTTTACTCGTTGAAATATCAGCGTATCATAAGTTGCCCGGCCCGTTTTTATACTTTCCAGCACTTCTAAAGCCCAGGCGCTTAGTTCGACTAACAGTGGGCTGAAATGCAGCAGGTCCCTGCGGGTGAATTTATACTCCGGCAGGGTTATTTTAAGTACATAAAAGAAAATGAGCGGGCCAAATGCCAGCGAAAACTGCAGCGGCAGCCGGCCCCAGTTGGGAATATAGGTTGACAGCCCGATATCGGTGCCCAGGATCCGGACTATCCACAAAGCGGCAATAGCCAATGCCATCGCCAAAAACCGGTTTGCCGACTGGTTTGTTTTCCTGGTGAACCATAAAAGCAGGATAAAAGTGAGGCCGATAAACAGCATCCCAAAAAACGCGGCGTCGTAAAGGGTGATATGGAATGTATACGGCTTCAAGCAAATGAATGAAGTTAATAACTACTCCAAATTAATAAAATACTAATGGATAATAGGTTAACGGATAAATTAAATCTAAAATACACGGTTCTGCTTTGCAGCGTTTTTTAAATGACTGTATACCCTCGGCCTGTCATAGCATGCGCACAAAAAAAAGCCGCTCGGTTTGGTAAAGCGGCTTAGTAGCTATCTAATACAAATACTTCAGGGTATTGCCTGATCTATTCTAAAAAGAATTAATCCCAAATACCGTTCTGCGCTGTGAATATCACGGCCTCACCGCCGGTTACCATAATGGTGTGCTCGTGTTGTGCAACAAAACCGCCTTTATTACCAATTAATGTCCAGCCGTCGGCTTGAGTATCGGCAATTGTCGACCGTGTTGAAATGAATGTCTCTATCGCCACCACCGAATTCTTTTTAAAGCGCGCAGTGTTATACCTGTCGCAGAAGTTGGCAACTTCATGCGGCTCTTCGTGCAAGCTGCGGCCAACACCATGTCCGGTCAGGTTTTTTATTACCGTGTAGCCGGCTTTTTTGGCTTCAGTTTCAATTAACCTGCCGATCTCCGAGATCCTGACACCGCCTTTAATGTTTTTGATCGCTTTTTTTAAGATCTCTTTCGAGGCCTCCACCAATTTGCCATAGCCGTGGATATCCTGCCCTAAAACGAAGGAGCCGCCGTTATCGGCCCAGTAACCATTTAGCTCTGCCGATACATCAATATTTACCAGGTCGCCTTCTTTAAGGATCTTATCGGCCGAAGGTATACCGTGCGCTGCTTCCTCATTCACGCTTATACAAGTATGTCCCGGGAAATTGTAGGTTAACAAAGGCGCAGATCTTGCTCCCAGCTGTGCCAGCAATTCGCCGCCGTATTCGTCAAGTTCTTTTGTAGAGATACCCGGTTTTGCGTACTCCCGCATCCTCCTGAGCGTAATCGCTACAGCATCGCTGGCCTGCTGCATCCCAATTTTTTCGTCTTCGGTAGTTATCGACATTCTTAAACTTTTATTTGTTGCAAAATTAACAATTAATACGGTTGGCAGGGTTTACCAAATGTCAGTTTGTAAGGGTAGGTGCTGTGTTCCCGGAAGTAATTAAAAAAGCCGCTCTACTTTTGTAAATTGGCTTTGTAGTGTGTTTGGGAAATTCTTCCCTCCGGGGCGAAAAGTTATTTTTTCAACGGGCCGACGTGCTGGTACGTGTTGATGAGCAAACCTGTGGGCGTACTCTTCGAGTCGACAAAAGCAAGTTCCCGGGCGTCAATTGTTTCTGATAATAAGCGTTTACCCCGGCCAAGCAACACCGGGTAGGTGATGAGCACAACCTCGTCAGCCAGTCCCTGGTGAAGCAACACAGAAGTTAGCGTTGAACTTCCAACGACGATTAGGTCGGGGCCATCGGTTGATTTGAGATCGCGAATAGACGCGATAACATCCTCGCCCAAACCCTTTACTGGTCCCCATTTCAGGCTGTCGGGCCTGTGGGTTGCTATGTATTTTGTTGCGGCATTTATAGCATTTGCCATTGGGAAATCTCCGGCAGTAGGCCAAAAGCCGCTAAATATATCGTAAGTGTGGCGGGCCAGCAGCAGGTCGAAGTTAGGCCCGTATGCCTCCAGCAGGGTTGCCGCCCCGGCAGGACTGCGATAGGGTGTTGTCCATGCGCCATAGCTATAGTCTCCGTCATGTTCTATCACGCCATCCAGCGAGATATGTTCAAAAATTCTGATTTTTCTCATTTGTTTATAAGTAAATAAAATTTCTTTTTCCTGCGGTGGTATTTTCAGATTACATTATAGCGGGCTTTTTATTGTAAAAAGCCATTCAGAAGATCCAAGATAGTTTTGGTCTGCTGCATTAAGCCCACATGGCTTTGCGCTGGTACAATGGCCAAATGTGATTTTGGCATGGGTGCCAAATCGGCAGCTACGCCACCGCCCAGTAATT
Source organism: uncultured Mucilaginibacter sp. (assembly GCA_966212355.1). Taxonomy (GTDB): domain Bacteria; phylum Bacteroidota; class Bacteroidia; order Sphingobacteriales; family Sphingobacteriaceae; genus Mucilaginibacter. Next base: position 101,482 of record CBIHRB010000007.1, on the reverse strand, counting down.
GGTATGTTTTTGCCAACTCCACTTTGTCCAGCCCGTCATTGTCGCCCGAGATAAGCAATACCGGCGAGGCGATTTTTGCAATATTGGCATCACCCACGTCAAAGGATACCCCGGCAAAAACAATCATTTGTTCTATAAACTTTTTCCATTTTGTTTTGTCGGGCGCTACTGCATCATATGCGGTTTTTAAAGGAGTATTGTCAAAAAATTCAGGCTTAAAACCTTTAAACCCACCATTAACCACAGGCAGCCAGCCATTAGTTTTGTAGGTAGATGAAATGATCACCAATTTTCTTACCCGTTTAGGGTATTTTACCGCAAACTGGTAAGCTATAGAACCTCCCATGCTGTAGCCCGCAACATCGGCACTATCAATTTTTAAGTAATTCATTACTCCTTCCACATCACTTGCCAGGGTAGCAATGTCTAATTTTCTGTCCGAATATGGTGTATGTCCGTGCCCCTGCATTTCAAGGGCAATTACCTTTCTTGTTTTTGATAATTCAGGGATCAACTGAGCCCAGTTCAACTCAATGGTATAAAATGCACCATGCAGTAAAACGAGCGGCTTGCCTTCGCCATATACTTCGTAATAAACTTTTATGCCATTGACCGGGGCGTAACCACTGGCGGCAGGTTTAAGCTGTTGCGCGTTACTTTGAAGCACTGCAAAAAAAAGCATAGCTATTATTAACGCGGGTTGGAGGATGTTAGATCCTTTAAATACTCTTTTCATGGAATGTTAGTTTAATTGTTTCGATTTGATTGACAATACAAAGATGGTGAGTATTGTAAGAGTAAGTACTGTGTGAAAACGACATGTTGAGGGGGGGATCGCGACAAAGATATTGCCGGTGAGTTTTCTTTATGTTTAAGCCGATATCGACCGAATGCCGCGGCGCTAAAAGATCCAATTAAAACCGCTATACTTTTCACTTTCGTAAAGTCTCTTCGTTGGTTGTAGGGGAATTATCTTGAACCTATTGTGCGGAAGTGAGTATGCGGCGCAGGGATGCAGAGTAAAATACTCGTGACTTCTCAGGTAGTTTCCTTTATTTAGTAACTTGTAATCGAAATAGTAGCCTGCAATTTCAACTACTAAAATTTAACCGTTAACAGATATCACATCAATGAAACAAAAAGAATTAGCCGAATTAACAAACGACGAATTATTACAGGAAGCAAGGAAGATCAAGTCTGGTAAGCTTATGGATGCCGTGATCTTTGGTTTTTTAATCGGAGTGTCCGTTTATAGCGTTGTCAGAAATGGGTTTGGATTGTTGACCTTTCTTCCATTGGTTTATATTCCGATAGCGGCGAGGAATAGGGTCAGGAATAAGGAAATAGAGAGATTGGTAACCGAGAGGGGCTTGAAATAGATCCTATTTGGCTTGAGTAGCAGCGCTGGGATGCAGCGTAGAGTGCCCGTGGCTTCTTAGTTTTGATAAGTCACGGGTATGCCCACTCGCTGGATTTTGTGTCGCATCCTCATGCCAGCGAGGAGAAGGAACTTTAAGCTGTTTATAATATTTTGAATATTAAACTGTTGTTCAACATTCGGCGATCCCCGGTAAAATCAATCCCCTTGTTTCAATGATGAAACTTTCTTGCCTTAACTAATATCCAAACCTTTAAGCTTTCGCCCCCACTCAAAAAATAATCGCAAATAAATTTGCGCAACTCAAAAGTTGCATATATATTTACGCAACTCAAAAGTTGCGCATTTTAAAATGAAACAAGATCTATTCCAGGCCATAGCCGATCCGACACGCAGGGCGATTTTAACTTTAATTGCTATTAAGGCGTTAACGCCTAATGCAATGGCCGAAAAATTTGATATGACCCGGCAGGCAGTATCCAAACATATTAAAGTACTGCATGAATGCGAACTCATTAAACCAGAGCACTCGGGCAGGGAAATTTATTATCACTTTAATGCAAAGAAAATGCAGGAGTTTGATAATTGGTTGGCCCAATTCAGGCAAAGCTGGGAAACGCAGTTTAATCAACTCGACAAAGTATTATCAACAATTAAACAACAGAAAATATGAACAACGATTTGCTATTTGATTTTACCGTTGATAAAGCAGCGCAAAAGGTATTTATAACCCGCGAGTTTGATGCCGGGCTTGACCTGGTATGGGATGCTTTTACCAAACAGGAGATACTTGACCAGTGGGCTGCACCCGCACCAATGCGCTCTAAAACCAAATACATGAATTTTGAAGTTGGGGGACGAAGATTTTACGCCATGATAAGCCCCGACGGGCAAGAACGCTGGCTGTTGCAGAAATACACCTCTATTACGCCCAAAACCAATTTTCAATTATATAATTCTTTTGCCGACAAAGACGAAAATCCCGAATTGCCGGGCTCCGAATGGGATTACAATTTCAGCGAACAACATGGCATAACAACGGTGAATATTTCCATTTATAATGAATCGCTGGAACGAATGGAGCGCTTAACCGATGGTTTCACTAAAGGAATGATGCTGATGTTGAAAAACCTGGACGATCTGTTTTCAACCTTATCGCAAAAATCATAAGGTGAAATGAATATTAATAACCGAAGAGTTAAACAAAAAACATAACAATTTAAAAACTAAAAATTATGAGAGCAATTAATCCCTGGATCAACTTCAATGGCAATGCCCAGGAAGCATTCAATTTTTACAAATCAGTTTTTGGCGGAGAGTTCACCAGGATCATTCGCTTCAAAGACTTAGCTGGCCCTGAATTCCAGGTGGCGGAAAGTGAAGAAAACAAAATAATGTACATCGGTTTACCCCTCGGTAAAAACAATGTATTGATAGCCAATGATGTTCCCGATTTTATAGGGAAGGTAAGTGAAAACGAAAACAGGTCTAAAATATACGCGGGCGCTGAAAGCCGTGAAGAAGCCGACAAAATATTTAACGGCCTATCTGCAGGAGGAGAAGTTGAAGGGCCGATTGGCGACAGTCCCTGGGGTACATACGCCGGTATGTTCAGAGATAAATATGGTATAGAATGGATTGTGGAGTTTGATCCGGGTTATAAGGGGTAAAATTAAATTAAAGGAAAGGAAAGGAAAGTGTGCGCGTTCCGAACTCAAGCAAAAGGCCGATTAACGAACGTTTTAATCGGCCTTTTCGTTGGATGTAGTTGAGTTGTTTTAAAGTTATGTGTGCTAAACTTCGCATTGTCATTCCTTGTTGTTATTTCTGCTCCACTTTGCCTTTAAAGTAGGGAATGGAATTTCCATTATAGCGATATATAGCATCATCAGCACCAAAGCAAATACACCCATTGTTGTCCCAATAACGCCCATTATTCGAAATGGAAGGAATGAAGTAAGTTCGATGCTTTCAGTGAACCTGTTAAAGATACTTTCGCCCTATGAGCTCACATTTTTTTGTGACATTCCAAAAAGCAAACCCGGCTCTTCCGGATGGGATCAACCAATATACAATTTCACGTCTTTGGGTTTCCAAACCGAACTCGGCAAAATATCCATCCGACTTAATTCCTATTGGCGCCCCTTCTATCCTTATTGATTTATAACCACTATGCCATATAAAATCTGTATAGAAAATAGAATCAAGATCAGATTCGCCTATCCTTATGAATCTATGAGTAGTATTCAATACAAATCCGGCATTGCCGCAATTGAGCAAGAATACGGGCTTTTCGTGCCCATCTAAATTTGCTCGTTGAAGAAGTGCCTGTTGGAGACCTTCACGTATAAGATCAAAAAAGGTGAAAGCTTCAGACCCTGAAAAAGAATCTCTGTCCTTACGATGATAAGAAAGGAACCAATGCTGCATTAAAGTGAATATTTGATCAGGTGTTTTAAGAAACTTCTCCATGTGGATTTCTGAAATGAGACAACGGTTCTAAAAATAAAAAAGCCGCCCTGCAAATGCAAGGCGGCTTCGTAGCCCGTAGGGGAATCGAACCCCTGTTTGAAGAATGAAAATCTCCTGTCCTAACCCCTAGACGAACGGGCCTTTTTTTATTTTGTTTCCTGTAACTTGCATTACACAATCCCGGAAAACGCTGGATTGATAACGTATTAAAAAACCCCAGATCTTTCGATTTGAGGTTTCGTGTCTTGTGGTAGCCCGTAGGGGAATCGAACCCCTGTTTGAAGAATGAAAATCTCCTGTCCTAACCCCTAGACGAACGGGCCTTTTTTTATTGTTTCCCTTGATTTGGGATTGCAAAGATAGAGTTTAAATAATAAAATTAAAATAAACAATACAAAAAATCCAAATTATTGATGAAAGTTGTTGTATATCAATTAAATAAAATAAAAAATTAAGATGGGGCTTGCAAACTTTGCCGGGTTAAAGCTATCTTTATTCCATAAATCAATCATCTTTTTATGAAAGCTATCTGGAATAACCAGGTCATTGCCGAAAGCAATGACACTATTGTTGTTGAAAATAATCATTATTTCCCTAAAGAAAGTGTTAAGGCCGAGTATCTTAAACCGTCCGACGTGCATACAACCTGCCCATGGAAGGGGCTGGCATCATATTATTCCCTCGAAGTTGACGGCAAAGAAAACCAGGATGCCGCCTGGTTTTATCCCGAACCCAAAGATGCTGCAAAAAACATTACCAACCATGTGGCGTTTTGGAAGGGTGTGAAAATTACCGAATAAAACTATGAAAACTTACAATGCCATTGTTATAGGCGCCGGTCAGGCCGGTGCCCCATTAGCCAAAAAATTGGCTAATGCCGGGAAAAAAACCGTTATAATTGAGAAACGATTTTATGGCGGTACTTGCGTTAACGATGGCTGTACGCCTACTAAAACCATGGTTGCTTCGGCAAAGGCGGCTTACATGGCCGGTAAAAGTCATGAATTGGGTGTGCCGGTAAAAAAGTTCTCGGTTGATCTGGCTGCCATAAAAAAGCGTAAAGACGATATCGTATTACGCTCGCGTAATGGCGGACTAAAATCTGCCGAAAAAACACAAAACCTTGATGTGGTGTTGGGCGAGGCTACTTTTACCGGCGAAAAAACGGTTGAGGTTAAGCTTAACAGCGGCAAAAAGCAAACGATTACTGCCGATCTTATCTTTTTAAACCCCGGCGCGCTGCCTTTGATTCCCGAAATTGAGGGATTGAATGAGATAAAATATCTCAACTCAACCACCATACTTGATTTGGAAGAAGTGCCAGAGCATCTGTTGGTGCTTGGCGGAAATTACATCGGACTGGAATTTGGGCAAATGTTTCGGCGGTTTGGCAGCAAGGTTACCATTTTAGAAAAATCGGAGCGGATAGTTTCGCATGAGGATGAGGATATTTCGGCAGAGATGCAAAAGATCCTCGAACTGGAGAAAATCGAGGTACTCAATAATGCTCAAGCTGTTAAGTTTAAACAAAAAGCCGGCGGCAAAATAACAGCGACGATAGCTCAAAAAGGAGAGGAGCGAAAAATTAAATGCACCCATGTATTGGTGGCCATCGGCCGTAAACCGCAAACGGAGGCTTTGAATTTGCCCATCGCCGGGATTGAAACGGATGAGCATGGTAATATCAGGGTGAACGATAAGCTGGAAACCTCAGCCGCTGGTGTTTATGCACTTGGTGACGCAAAAGGTGGCCCGGCGTTTACACATATTTCTTATAATGATTATACCATTGTTTACCGTAACCTTTTTGAAAAAACGGATTATAACATCCAGGACCGTCCGGTGCCTTATTGCATGTTTACCGATCCGCAATTGGGCAGGATCGGCTTGGATGAAACGGGGGCAAAAAAGCTGGGGATTAAATATAAAGTAGCAAAGCTGCCCATGGCCCATGTGGCGCGTGCTATTGAAACCGGCGATACACGTGGTTTTATGAAAGCCATTGTTGATCCGGATACAAAAAAGATCTTAGGTGCTACGGTACTTGGCCCCGAAGGTGGCGAAATCATGACCGTGCTGCAAATGGCCATGGAAGGTGGGATCACTTACAATAGGATCCGCTATTGTGTTTTTGCCCACCCGTTGTATTCCGAATCACTGAACAACCTTTTCATGACCCTTGGGGATTAAACCGGCGCGCATGATCAAGGTTGATAAGGTAAGCAAATATTTTGGCGGGGTTAAAGCGGTTGATGGGGTATCTTTCGAGGTAGAGGAGCAGGAGAACCTCATTTTGTTGGGTACCAGCGGCTGCGGTAAAACCACCACGCTAAAAATGATCAACCGGCTTATTGAGCCAACTCAGGGCAGTATTTACATTCATGGTAAAAACATCATGGAGCAGCAGCCTGAAATCCTGCGCCGCGGAATTGGCTATGTGCTGCAAAATAACGGCTTGTTTCCGCATTATACGGTTGCTCAAAATATAGCGGTTGTACCTAACCTGTTAAAATGGGATAAGCAGAAAACTGAAAAGCGCACGGCCGAGCTAATGGAAAAACTCCACCTCGATGCTTCGTATCTGAATATTTACCCTAACGAACTGAGTGGCGGCCAGCAGCAGCGCATTGGTTTGGCAAGGGCATTGGTGTCGGATCCGCCGGTGTTGCTGATGGACGAGCCTTTTGGCGCACTGGATAACGTTACCCGCTCGAAGATCCACGCCGAATTTAAGGCCCTTGATGAGCTGAAGCGCAAAACCATCATCATGGTAACGCACGATGTACAGGAAGCTTTTGAACTGGGCGACCGGATCTGCTTGATGGATAAAGGAAAAATTGTACAGTCGGGCACACCTGCTCAATTGCTTTTTAGTCCTGTCAATGATTTTGTAAAGGAATTTTTGAAAGAGCAAAGGCTGCTGCTGGGATTTAAAACAATTACGGTTAGATCACTTTGGCATTTACTTCCGTCAGACGAAGAAATAAAAGAAGTTGGGCCTGGGATATTGGTTAGTGACAAAGATAATTTATGGGCAGTTTTGGAAAGAGCTACATTTTTGAAACCTAAACGCCTTCACGTGTTAGATCTGGAGAATAAGGAAGCGAAGACTGTATCTTTTGAATCTTTAATGTCGGCTTTTTATCAATCTCAGAAAAGGAACAGCCATGAATGAGCAGCAGCAAACCTTATGGCAGTTTATGCAGCAGCAGGCCGGCAAGTTGCAGGAGCAAACCCTGCAGCATATTGGGCTTACCTTTATTTCGCTGTGTATCGCTGTGCTGATTGGCTTGCCGCTTGGAATCCTCATCGTTCGTAAAAAACAACTGGCGGGTGTGGTTTTAGGGATTGCAGGGGTGCTGCAAACAATCCCCAGTATAGCGTTGCTTGGTTTCATGATCCCGCTTTTAGGGATCGGTCCTAAGCCTGCCATTGTTGCGTTATTGCTATACGCGCTTCTACCCATTATCCGCAACACCTACACGGGCATTTTAGGGGTTGATGCGTCGGTTAAAGAAGCTGCTGTTGCTATGGGGATGAGCAAATGGCAAGTCTTGTTTAAGGTAGAGTTGCCCCTGGCTATGCCGGTAATATTTGCCGGCATTCGCACGGCTACGGTGATCAACGTTGGCGTGGCAACACTGGCCTCGCTCATTGCAGCCGGTGGTTTGGGCGAGTTTATTTTCGGTGGGATCTCACTTAATAATACCAATATGATCCTGGCGGGAGCGATTCCTTCGGCCTTGCTTGCTGTTATTTTTGATTTATTACTGTCGATGGTACAGAAGGTCAGCTTTAAAAAGCTTAAACGGGTGATATATGTTTTTCCGGTATCGCTGATTGTTTTATGCTTGTTTTATATAGTTCCGGCAAAATCAGAAGGAAAGCTTACCGCGGGTTTTACGCCCGAATTTATGGGCAGGCAGGACGGCGACCTCGGCCTCCGGAGCAAATACGGCTTAAAGATCCATACCATCGTGATCAGCGATGCTGTAATGTATAAGGCTGCATTTGAAAAGCACCTGGATGTAATTAGTGGCTATTCAACCGATGGCAGGTTAAAAGCTTACGATTTGGTTGTGCTGGATGATGACAAGCATATTTTTCCACCATATTATGCAGCACCCATTGTACGCGATGATGTCCTGAAAAAATTTCCTGACCTTGAGCCGACATTAAATCTGCTCTCCGGGAAAATAAATGATTCAGTCATGACGGTTTTAAATTACCGTACCGACTATCTTCACCAAAGCCCTGAGCGTGTTGCTAAGGATTTTTTGGTTGCCAATAAATTATGGCGCCCCGAGCGGGGTAGGAGCGATGGCATAGTGCGGATAGGTTCAAAGATATTTGGTGAACAATACATCCTGGCCAATATGTACAGCATGCTGATAAAGGGTTATACAGATCATGACGTATCAACCAAAACAGGCCTTGGCGGCACCAAAATTTGTTTTGACGCGCTAACCAATAACCAGATAGATTTTTACCCGGAATATACGGGGACGGGCTTGCTGGCCATTTTACAGGCATCGCCAGAAATAATTAATGAAGTAACGGTAAACAGGGATAGCACATATAATTATGTACAACGACAGTTTGAAAGTAAATATCAGATAAAATGGCTTAAGCCCATTGGTTTTAACAATGCTTACGCTTTAATGATGAGGCAGAAGCAGGCCAGGCAATTGGGGATTAAAACAATTTCAAACTTAAAACAGTTTTTGGATAAGAAATAACATCGATGGATTTAATAGCCCGGTATAAAGAGGTACGCCAGCGTACAGAAAAAATTTGCTCGTATTTACAAACCGAAGACTATGTGGTACAGCCTGTGGTGGACGTTAGTCCGCCTAAATGGCATATCGGGCATGTTACCTGGTTTTTTGAAACGTTTATCCTTAAACCCTACTTCATGGGTTACAAGGAATATAATTCTGATTACAACTTCGTTTTTAATAGCTACTACGAAACTGTAGGCACACGCGTGATCCGTACCGACCGCGGCAACCTGAGCCGCCCAACGGTTATTGAAATTTACAGTTACCGTAAATATGTTGACGAGGCCATGGAGGGCTTTTTATGCGGCGAAGTAAGCGACGATGTTAAAGAACTCCTTATTCTCGGTTTTAACCACGAAGAACAGCACCAGGAGCTTTTAATGACGGATATTAAATTCATACTGGGCCATAACCCGCTGTTTCCTGCCTATAATAAAAATTATACAGCCCCTCGTATTGATGAAGGGGTAAATGATGTTTTTATTAACATGGATGAAGGCATTTACGAAATAGGTTTTACCGGCGATGGCTTTTGTTTTGATAATGAGCTTAACCGCCATAAAGTATATCTCAATGCATATCAAATAAGCCCTAAACTGGTAAACAATGCCGAATATCTTGAATTTATTAACAGCGGCGGTTATCATGATTTCCGGCACTGGCATGCCGAAGGCTGGGATTGGGTGAAAACCAATAAAGTAGAAGCGCCTTTGTATTGGCATTTGATAGATAATGAATGGCACAACTATACCTATCACGGTTTAGAGCCACTTCATTTGAAAGGTCCCGTTACACATATCAGCTATTTCGAAGCTTACGCTTATGCATCGTGGAAAGGATTGAGATTGCCAACGGAGTTTGAATGGGAAGCGGCATCCTCGAAATTTAACTGGGGGCGCCGCTGGGAGTGGACAGAAAGTTCCTACCTTCCTTATCCGGGTTTTGCCAAAGCACCGGGTGCCATAGGCGAATACAATGGCAAGTTTATGGTTAACCAGAAAGTGTTGCGCGGCGCGTCAGAAGTTACACCTCCGGGTCATAGTCGTGCAACTTATCGCAATTTTTTTCAGACAAATTTACGATGGCAATTTACTGGCATAAGACTTGCGAGGTAAATTGACACAAAACACCACCACATCTATGAACCAAGCCTTTACACCCACAGCCGTAAATTGTGACATAAGCGCCGAAAACAGGCAGTTTTATGCCGACGTTGTAGCAGGGCTGCAGGCAGAGCCAAAGCACCTCAATTCAAAGTATTTTTATGATGCCAATGGCGATAAGCTGTTCCAGGAGCTCATGAACTGCCCTGAATATTATCCAACCAATTGTGAGCTGGAGATCTTTTCAGAAAAAACTGCCGAAATCTGTGACGCGCTGATTGCTGATGGCGATGCTTTTGATCTGATAGAACTTGGTGCCGGTGATGCCACAAAATCCTCTTACCTGCTTAAATATCTGCTGGATCAAAAAGCTGATTTTACTTATTTGCCTATTGATATCTCAGATAATGTAATATCATATCTCAATATAACCCTGCCCGTAACTTTGCCCGGCTTAAAGATCACCGGACTAAATGGCGAATATTTTGAGATGCTGAAAAAGGCCGCCGCTATTTCACCAAGGCGTAAAGTGGTGCTGTTTTTAGGTTCAAACATTGGCAATATGCCGCTTAACGGAGCGATTGACTTTTGCCGCGAATTAAGAAATAACCTGTCAGAAGGAGACATGGTACTGATTGGCATGGACCTGAAAAAAGACCCGCGCGTTATTCTTGCAGCTTATAATGACAAAGATGGTATTACCCGCGAGTTTAATCTCAACCTGTTACGCCGCATTAACCGCGAGCTGCATGCTAATTTTGATATAGGCAAGTTTGAACATTATCCAACCTACGATCCTGAAACCGGGGCCTGCAAAAGCTACCTCATTAGTTTGCAGGATCAGCAGGTGAGCATCGGGAACGAAAAAATAGATTTCAAGAAGGATGAATACATCTACATGGAGATCTCCCAAAAGTTCACCCTTATGCAAACCGATCAAATAGCCATAAATACAGGCTTTCAGCCGATCGGCCAGTTTTTTGATACCAAAAAATGGTTTATCGATGCTGTTTGGGTAGCGGCATAAACGAACCATGATTTTCCTGATTGAAGGATTGCCTGGTATCAGGATATCTTAAAGCCGGATAAATCGGCGCTTATACATGATTTGCCTGATTAAGAACATCAAGCTAATCCTCAAATCAGGCAAATCATGGTTCATCATAGCACCTTCGGGTTCAACTCCGAATCAATCAGATCCCCGATTGGTTTACTCATTAGCCATTTATGGTGATCATTTTTTTGCCATTCGTTTTTGTAGGGAGTAACGCGGGCTCCATCGGCTACATAAATGATGGTCATGATCTCGCGCATTTTATCTGACTTGTTGCCGGGTGCATTGTGGATGGTGAAGCCCCGGTGCCAGGTTGCGTCGCCGGCCTTCATGGTTTGGGCGCGGGTTATCTCAAATCCTTTCTCTTTCACATACTCGTCAAACGCCGATTCCGATTCGTCAGAAATTTCATGGTTAAATACAGCGCCATTAACGTATGAACCCGAGGCAAAAGTCAGCATACCCATGTTTACATCAATATCAACCAGGGGCATCCAAAGGGTTACCGTATTGTTGGTATCGATGGGCCAGTAGTACTGGTCCTGGTGCCATGGGGTAGGGCCACCGCCGGGTTCTTTAAAGAGTGCCTGGTCGTGATAGATACGTACATTTTCAACCCCCATCAGGTCGGCGGCAATTTTGGCCAGGCGTTTGGCCATTACAAAGGTTTTAACATCTTCATCAACCTGCCAAAGGTTCATGATCTGCAAAAAGGCCTTGCCGTAAGTGTCCCGTTCGTCCAGTTTGCGCTTTTCGGTGTTGTACCTGTCGGCCGCGCCAACAATTACGGGGCGATAGGCAGCAATTTCATCTTTTGTAAGCACTTCGTGTACAAGGGTATGGCCTTTTTCACGAAATTCCTTAATATTGTGGTTGGATAGTTTTATAAAATTATCAAGTGACGGTAAATGAGCGATCTGTGTATCCATAGTTTTTAGGTTTATATTTCAAAGTAAACTTATCTTTAGTTGAAAAAAAATGAAATGAATGGTACATTTATGGATGATTTTATCCGTAATTTGAATTAGAATTTTATTTACGTTAAAATATGCAATGATAAAAGCGTCATACGAAGTTCTTCAACCTACAAATACGCAATCATTTCTGGTACGGAAATTTGATAAGCTGGCATTTGATGCCCCTTATCATTTTCATGAAGAATATGAATTAACGTGTATCATCAGTGGCACCGGCAAACGCTATGTTGGCAGCCACATGGAAGATTTTGCGTCCGGCGATCTGGTGTTGCTTGGTTCTAACCTGCCGCATTGCTGGAAACTTGAACCCAATGAAACAGTGCTTCGCGAGGCAAGCGCGGTGGTGATCCAGTTTAATGATGCTTTTTTGGGCGAGGAGTTTTTTAACAAATTTGAGCTTCAGCTCATCAAAAAACTTTTTCAGCAAAGCGGGTGCGGGGTGTCATTTTATGGCGAAACGCGTACCGAGGTTAACAAACTATTGCTTAGCCTGGTTGAAGAGAAAAGCAATTTCAGGATGCTGATAGGTTTGCTCGAGATCCTGCACCGTATGGCTTCATCAGAAGAGTACGTGCTGCTCGATCAGCACCGGATCATTGGCGAGCGCTCAAATACCGAACGTGAGCGCATTAACCCGGTATTTGCTTACCTGGTTGAAAATTTCAGAAAACACGTGTCATTAGATAAAGCGGCTGGCATTGCCAATATGACCCCGAATGCTTTTTGCAAATACTTTAAAAAAGTTACCCGCAAAACATTCATGGAAACTATAATTGAGTATCGCCTTAATTATGCCATACAACAACTGGTGCAAACAGATAAGCCTATTTCAGAGATCTCCTATGAGAGTGGCTTTGGCGATGTATCGCACTTTTATAAAATGTTTAAAGCCAAAATGAACCTGAGCCCGCTTAATTACCGCAAAAGGTTTATGCGTAACCTGGCTGGGGATAAGAAGCTATCAGCGTAATTAAGTATTAAGTCGGAAGCCTTTAGTCAGAAGTCGGTCAGGTCTTGTACTTCTTACTCATAATTAATGACTTAAGACTTACAACTTAGGACTGACGGCTAATTTACGCTAATAATACCACGCTTAATAGCGTAAATAACCAATCCTACTAAATTTTTCGATCCGGTTTTTTCAAACAGCCTTGCGCGGTAACCTTCAACAGTGCGTACACTCAGGAAAATTTTATCTGCTATCTCCTGGTTGGAGCATTCCTGGCAAACCAGTTTAAGCACTTCAATTTCGCGCTCGTTAAGGTCGGTTTTATTATTGGGGATATTATCGGCATGGTCGTTGCCTACCAGCTGTTTGATGAGCGTTATAGAAAGATGCTCGTTAAAATAAAAACCTTTGTTATAAACGGTTGATACAGCCTCGATGATCTCTTCCGGTTCGGCATTTTTAAGCAGGTAGCCCGATGCGCCGGCCTTCATCATATCCACAATGTATTTGTCTTCATTAAACATGGATAATGCCAGGATCTTAATGTCCTTAAAATGCTGATGGACATAGGTGGCGGTTTGGATGCCGTCCATTTCGGGCATTTTAATATCCATCAATATAACATCGGGGGTTTTGTCGGTCAATAAGCCTATCAGCTCTTTGCCGTTCGAAGCTTCGAGTACCAGCTCAAAACCTCCGCAATCTTCAAGGGTAGCTTTTAAACCATTTCTGAAAATTTTATGGTCGTCTACTATACCTAATTTAATTGGCCCCATAGGTTGTTAACAAGATTGAAATTATCAATAAATATAAACTATTGATTTTAACTATGCTACTTTTAATTTAATGATACTGATTGCCCCGCTAAGAGGTTTGCTGTACGTATTTATTTCGCCATTAATGAGTTGCACACGGCTTTGTAAATTTTTAAGACCGAAACCCTGCTTAACATCGCCCATATTAAAGCCTTTACCGTTATCCTTAAACTCCATAATGAGGTAACCGGCTTGTAAGGCCATATTAAGGTTTATCACCGTAGCTTCCGAGTGTTTAATGGCATTACCAAACAACTCCTGGGCTATGCGGTACAATGCCAGTTCAATTTCATTAGAGAAGCGCTTATCGGCAAAATTTTTAGTGAAATTAACTTTGATATGGGTGTTGTTTTCCACCTTGGTGCACAGCGCCTCGACAGCAATCAGCAATCCATAGTCGGTAAGTATAGGGGGCAGCACATTTTGTATAATGTTCCTGATCTCCTGGATGCACTCATCGGCCAGTTTGCGGGTATCTATCAGCAGGGGTTGGCTTACCTCGCTCACGCAATTTTTGTCCAGCCGGTGCAGGTTAAGCTTTATAGCCGAAAGCACCTGCCCAACGCTGTCGTGCAGGTCTTCGGCCAGGCGCCTGCGTTCACTTTCCTGTGTTTCAAAAACGGCGTTCATTAAATCTGTTTGCCTGGCATCATGCATGGCGCGTAACTCTGCCTGGTTTTTTAGCATCCTCCGCTGGTAAATAATCACGAAGAAGAATAAAAAAATAATCAGTACAACAACCACCGCAGTCCCAATAATCAGAACAGGGATTAGGCCATTTTCGGATACCTGTAAAAGAGGGCTATTATACATGACTATTATATATACAAACCTAAATTTATGATGTTTTTTGTGGTTTGCATAGTAAACCTATCGAATATAATATATTAGCTATAATATTCGTAACACTATGGATCATGTAATAATTATGTTGTTCAGATCTTGGAATGCGATCCAAGAGCATGAACAGAAAAATGTTAACTGCCGAATAAAATAATATGCCTGTGTTTATCCAAAATAACCCCAATTTTTCGATATGTATAAATTCTTGTGGGTTAAGTAATTGGTAAAAATAACAGAGGGATAAAATTATAAGAAGAATGCCAAGTGAGGTGTTTGAAACAGATGGATATTGATCCAAGTTGTGATTATAAACAATCATTATGATTGCAACTATACATGACAGTATAATTGTCATATTCTTTAAAATAACTCTTTCAAAAAGCTTATGGTATATGATAGCATAAAAGATCAGGCTTATAATGATGTATATATGGATTATATACATATCATTTTTTGTTCCAATTTCTTGCGCAATCCATAGTCCTACGTCGATAACAAACGAGAATGCGAACAGTGCAAAAATTATCTTCAACAAATTGTTAAGGTTCCTGAAATTTAGTAAAGCCACAGCAATAGGAAAAGTACCCGATATAACCGAGAGGATTTCTAATTGCCGCGTATAATTGATAGACATTTTGAAATATTTAATTATGCCGTTTTACCTGTGAGCCGATTTTGTGGACATCCGGATGAGCCAGGACATGGCATCGATTGCTCTCCAAGTATATTGGAGGTAGTGGCAGACATCAACGCAAAGGTTTGAACGCCTTCTGCTGCTTTGGCCTTTGGAGCATTATCTTCAGGTAGCTGGTCTTCTCCTGTCTCCAAAACACCGGTTATAATAAAATGCTGTTGCCCGCCAACGTTGGCAATTACAGATAATAGAAAATTGCTTATAGCTATCCAAAACTTTTGCCAGCTATTAAGTCTTTGATCATTGGCGTAATAAATACGGATGCCCATGCAATCGGGCTGGTTAAGTATGGTGTTTAATATTTCGCGTCCGAAAAATTGTGATATGGTGTCTTTTGGGTTGCGGTGCCTGTGATTTTCTGTCCACTGTGCAGCTAAATCAAGTTCAATTGGTGCGCCTTCCTGGCCGGTAATAGGTGATGATGGTCTTTTTTCTTGTGTTTCCATAAAAAATAATAGCGTGTAGGGATTTAGTTTTGTATAAAACTAATACTAATAACTATCTCTTTCAATGAGATGTTCCGACCATATATCTTACAATATGTTGGTGGTGTGTTTTTATCTGTTTGGTTATTAGCTGTTTGTGAATTTGGTGTATTTTATCACGCTTGTATTATACGTATTTTTACGTATCAGAAACTGTAATCTTACGTGGCATGAAATTCCTGGTTATACAGGTCTTTTGTGCTTAAATAATCCTGTTTTTCAGGATGCAAAAAATGTTTTTAATATAATATCTAAATATGGATATTGTTTATTAAATTGCTTTTGATAATAATATCACAAAAACCTTAACCTCAATTTTATGAAACAAGAAATGCTAATTACACAGATCAGCCCTGATCAGGTAGGCGAGTTCATCAGCGAAAGCTTTTATCAAGAGTTAACCGAAAATTTTCATCAAAAATTCCCTACAGAAGTTAAGTCGGTAATGCTTAGCCGCACAGCTGTTGAAACTGTATTGAATGGTGAAAACGTATCCGGTATCAAGTTTATGAACGGCCTTGAAGATGCCAACGATCCATCATCAAGAATGTTGGTGCTGATTCCTTGTAATTACACAGTAACTGCCAGTTTACCTAACTCCATCATTAATCAACACGGTTTTATGACTAACACTGGTAAAGTTATATCACTTGAAAAGACTTGGCAGGTATTATTTAATCACGTATTGAACTTTAAAAAGCTTGATCCTGCTATGGCTTATACCCTGATTAATCGCGGATCATTCATGGGTAGGGTACTGTTAACTGAATTTTTAGCGGCTACCGCGTGTGATAATATAATCTATCATTTTGGATACCTGGTTGAAGAGAATTTGCCATATAAATTAATTATTCAGCCCGCTGATGGAATAAAGATGTTTGGAGAGATGTCTGTTCCGTGCCCTGGTGGTGCCGGGTGCCCTACTGTAACCACATCAAATGATCCATGCGCACTTACCCGCATCACAACTAACATGTTAGGAACTGAAGCCGAAGGCCAGCTTAACATATTAAGGGTTTTCCGCGACAAAATATTAACCGATAAGTTTAGTGGTGTGGAAGTTGAAAAGTACTATACTATTTCGGCATCCTTGCTGGAAGCTATCGATAAAACACAAAACAAAGAGGCGATATTTAAAGATCTGTACGATAACTATATTGCTACTTCGCTTAACGCTATAAGCCAAAACGATGAAGAAACTGCATTCCTCCTGTTTCAGGAAGCCATGCAGCACCTTACTGAAACGTATCTGTATCAATAACAACCTAAAATGTGATTGCAAAGCGTCTTTCCCGCCCGGAAAGGCGCTTTCTTTTTTAAACAGAATTCCTCCCTTTAAGCGTAATTCTACGCCTTGTTCATGTTGATGATACGTTATTAAATCGCGTATAGCTACAGGTTGTAATAGCGTAGTGGCAACGTTGATTACGTACCCGTTTTGCCCAAACTTTGACTCAGCAAATGAGCTGTGCATCAGCCTGCTTGCGGTGGAGTATGCTGAAAATCCAGTTTAAAGAGTAAGCCGGTACAAATACTAATCAAAAACTTATGAACTACATTATTAAAGGGAACCTGCGCGGTTTATTATGTTCAGACTGCGAACTGCCCGTTGCGGGTACATCGGTAAAAGTTTATCGCCCGTCCGATCAGCAAAATGAAACCCGGCTTGCTGTAGCCGATCCCAAGCAAACCTTTCACCAGGTAACCGGCGAAGAGCTGAAAGCCAAGGAACGGCTGTTCATTACCCAGGCAGATGTACAGGAGAACGGCGATTTTGCCATCGAAATTGACGGCGCTAAATCCGGCTATGAAGGCGGAAGCATTGATGTGGACTGGTACTGCGGCAATGTACCATTCAAAATCCCGTTGCCTAAAAATGAACCGTTATTACAGTTCCACATTACTACACTGCAACCCCTGTATAAAAGCAGCCAGGAAAATGCTCGATATGCAAGATTTGATTATAAAATAGATTCCAAATGGTTCTGCCGCATCCTTACCCTGCTGGATATTTGGGTAGTTTGCGGTTATGTAAACGATTGCGAAACCCAAAAGCCAATTCCCGGCGTTAAAGTTTTTGCCTATGATGTAGACCTGCTGCAAGACGACTATTTGGGCAACGCCTACACTGATAACAACGGCAAGTTCACTATCGTATACCCTGGCGACAATTTCAGGAAAACCTTATTGCCATGGCTTAATGTAGAATGGCCTGCCGGGCCTGATTATTATTTCCGGGTTGAAAGCTCATCAGGTACCGTACTGCTGGCCGAAGACCGCACCCGCGGCCGCCAAAACGACCGGCATAATGCCAACAATTGTTTCTGTGTAAAACTGTGTGTTAAAGGCGGCGGCATTATTACCAGCGATACCCCATGGTTTACCTCGGTAGGCAATTTCAGTATTACCTCGGATATTGATGGCAGCGGCAAAACGCTCATGAGCAAATTTGGAGCGGGTGGCACAGGATATGGTTTCTTTGGTTCGGTTAAGCTGGGGGGCTACGCCACCAAGAAGGTGCCCACCGCGCCGGCCAGCCCGCTTTATTACCGCTTTTTGTTTTCTACTGATAACGTGAACTTCAGCTCGGTAACTACCGCCCAAATGGAAACAACGGCCTTAAAAGTTGCTACCCGGCAAATCACCTGGAATGGTACCACCGCATTTCAGGATGTAGTGATCGATATCAATCAACCTGCTTCTGTGCCCGATAGCGTTCCGGCAGATAATTATCCTAACCCGATCCCGGACCATGTGCTGCACCCGGATGTTAACGGCTGGGTACGGGTTGACCAGCCTGCATTGGATAATGGCTTCTATGGTTCGCTGTTTTACCTTAACACAACAACCATTATTGGCGGTGGCGATGCCAGCGCCGGGTTAACGCCAGGTTTAGCTGTGCCTGTGGCAGATCAGAAAAACGGCAGAATGTTATACATCCAATTTCAAACTACTGATGATCCGGCTAATCCAGGCTCGCCAAACCTGAATACCCAATCGCTTATCGGTAAGATCTATGTGAATAACTGGAACGAAGTAAACCTGCTTAAACTGGAAGAGCTTTTTGCCGGCGGAGGCAGCGGCTGCACTCCGGTAAGCGGAACCGCCCATGCCGATTACACAGTTGATCATGAACTGATTGCCAGCTGGTCGCTGGGTGTATGGTCAAACGCTACGGGCACGGTCAGCGGTTTGCCCAGTGGAACAACTCCGCGCGGAGACGCTAAGAAATTTGACATGGCCTCGCCGTCACCATTTGTTTTAACTCCTCCTTTTAGCGCATGGCCCTCATGCGCCTATAGCCTAACCCTGACAACCTATCGCAAATTAACCACAGGCGAAAGTAACGACTGGGGAAAAACGAACCAGGTTATCTTTTGCAAGTAACCTGCATGTGAACGGGGGAAGAGGGTGCCGTTGCATGTCGGCGCCCTCATTTAAACCGTTAAAATAATCTCAGGATGTACGAAGCCTTGTACAGGAGAAACACGATAATACTAAGGCCCCATGTAATGCTGATGACAGCCTTGATGGTGGCTCTAAAATATCGCTTCAGCAATGCGTTTAGTCGGCCCCGCGTTGCTCATGGTATAAAAATGCAGCACAGGCGCTCCAAAAGCAATCAATTCTTTACATTGGTTGATCATCCATTCAATACCTACCTCTTTTACATCCTTTTCGGTGGCGCAGGCGTGGATAGCATCGCTTAGGTCTTCCGGAATATCAATATGGAATGTTTTTGACAGCGTAACCAGTTGTTTTGACGATGTGATCGGCTTCAGGCCCGGAATAATAGGCACATTGATGCCATTGGCCCGGCAACCATTTACAAACTCCTTATATTTACCGATATCAAAAAACATTTGGGTTACAATGAACTGCGCACCCATCTCTACCTTTTGTTTCAGGTATTTGAAATCTGTTTTAAGGTTAGGAGCCTCAAAATGCTTTTCGGGATAACCGGCAACGCCTATGCAGAAGTTTGTTTTGGCTGTATTGCCATGGTCCTCATGCAAATAAATACCGTTGTTAAGGTTTACCACCTGCTGCAGCAAATCGGTAGCATAACAATGGCCGTTAGGGGTAGGTACAAATGATGAATCGCCAAGGCGGGCGTCGCCGCGCAACACCAGTACGTTTTCGATACCTAAAAACTCAAGCTCAATAAGGGCGTTCTCTGTTTCGTCTTTGGTAAAACCGCCGCAAAGCAGGTGAGGCACGGTATCAACCTTGTACCTGTTCATGATGGCCGCGCAGATGGCAATAGTTCCCGGACGTTTGCGGTACGATAGTTTTTCGAGCAGACCACTTGGATGCTGCTTGTAAATAAAATCCTCGCGCAGGGTAGTCACATCAATAAACGGAGGTTTAAACTCCATCAGCGGATCGATAGCATTATAAATGCCCTGGATACTCTGCCCCTTTAAAGGCGGGATCAGTTCAAAAGAAAAAAGTGTTTTGCCGTTGGCGTTTGCTATATGTTCAGGTATTTTCATTTGCCCCCTAACCCCCTAAAGGGGGAATTTTTTATTTAAGTTTTATAATATACAATTCAAGTTCCCCTCTTGAGAGGGGGCGCGACGGAAACGTGTATTGGCAGGGGTGTGTTATGCAGCGTTTATTTATCGCTTTGTTAACACACCCCTCCGCCCCTCTCAAGAGGGGAATCGCACAAGCACTCGCTTCTTCGTTCCTTCCCTTACTCCCCCTTTAGGGGGGGGGGCTAATAATTAATATTCGGCCCTAACCAACGCTCCACATCTTCCAAAGGCATTTGTTTACGGATAGCGTAATCCTCCACCTGATCTTTACTGATCTTTCCCAATCCAAAGTACCTTGCCTGCGGATGTGCGAAGTAGAAACCACTTACCGATGCTGCCGGCAACATGGCCAGGCTTTCGGTTAGGTGCATATTCGCGTTATCTTCTGCTTTTAGCAATTCGAACAGGGTGGTTTTTTCGGTATGGTCCGGACAGGCGGGATAACCCGGCGCCGGGCGGATGCCCTGGTATTCTTCCTTGATCAGGTCGGCATTGCTTAGCTGTTCGCTTTTGGCATAGCCCCAGTATTCTTTACGTACCAGTTCGTGCATTTTTTCGGCAAAAGCTTCAGCAAGACGGTCGGCAAGGGCTTTGGCCATAATGCTGTTATAGTCGTCATGATCAGCCTCAAACTCTGCTACCAGTTCATCGCAACCCAAACCTGTGGTTACAGCGAAGCCGCCGAAATAATCAGGCACACCACTTTCTTTTGGTGCGATGAAATCCGACAAGGCATAATACGGATCGTTCTTCACCTTTTCGGCCTGTTGGCGTAGGGTATGGATACGATTTAAAACGGTTGTACGGCTTTCGTCGGTATATAACTCGATATCATCACCTACCGCATTGGCCGGCCAGAAACCTATTACGCCCTTCGCGGTGAATAATTTTTCACTAACAATACGTTTCATCAACACCTGCGCATCATCAAACAGCTTTTTAGCTTCAACGCCAACAAACTTATCATCAAAGATCTTCGGATAGCTGCCGCGAAGTTCCCATGTGTGGAAAAATGGCGTCCAGTCGATATAAGGCAGCAACTCTTCCAGGGGGAAATTCTCAAATACTTTGGTACCTGTAAATGCGGGTTTCGGCGCCACATCGCCATCCAGGCTAATCTGGAATTTACCTGCACGTGCCTCTTCGATGGTTACAAAGCGCTTATCCGATTTTTTGTTGGCATGTGCTTCACGGGCTTTGGCATATTCATCCTTAATGCCCCGGATATAGGCATCCCGGTTGTCCTTGCTCATTAGATTGCTGCAAACGGTAACGCTGCGCGAAGCATCCAAAACGTGAATAGCAGCCCCGGAGTATTGCGGTGCAACCTTTACGGCTGCGTGAATGCGAGACGTTGTAGCGCCACCAATAATCAGCGGAATGGTAAAACCTTCTCGCTCCATTTCCTTGGCAAAATGCACCATTTCATCAAGCGATGGGGTGATTAAACCACTTAACCCAATGATATCAACGTTTTGCTTTTTAGCCTCTTCAATAATGCGTTGCGCAGGCACCATCACCCCAAGGTCAATCACCTCAAAGTTGTTACAGGCCAGCACCACGCCAACTATATTTTTGCCGATATCATGTACATCGCCTTTTACGGTGGCCATTAACACCTTGCCGGCGTTGGCGCGCTGATCGGCATTTATGTTGTTCTTTTTTTCTTCTTCTATGAATGGCAGCAGGTAAGCTACCGCCTTTTTCATTACACGGGCCGATTTTACTACCTGTGGTAAAAACATTTTACCGGCGCCAAATAAGTCACCCACGATGTTCATGCCATCCATCAGCGGCCCTTCAATTACCTCAAGAGGTTTGCTGTAGGCCTGGCGGGCTTCTTCCACATCGTCGTCAAGGTATTCAACAATGCCTTTTACCAGCGAGTGGGAGAGGCGCTCCTGAACGGTGCCTTTGCGCCATTCTTCGTCGCGAACTACTTCTTTGCCTTTACTTTTGATGGTATCGGCAAACTCAACCAGGCGCTCGGTAGCGTCCGGGCGGCGGTTAAGGAGTACATCTTCCACAAGCTCCAAAAGGTTTTTCGGAATTTCCTCGTAAACCTCCAACATCCCGGCGTTAACAATACCCATATCCATACCGGCTTTAATGGCATGGTACAAAAACGCGGAGTGCATAGCCTCGCGCACGGTATTATTACCTCTGAACGAGAACGAAATATTACTTACACCGCCGCTCACTTTAGCGTGTGGCAGGTTTTGCTTGATCCAACGGGTAGCCTCAATGAAATCTACCGCATAGTTATTATGCTCTTCCAGGCCGGTAGCAACGGTAAGGATGTTGGGGTCGAAAATGATATCCTGCGGCGGAAAACCTACCTCGTTTACTAAAATATCGTATGATCGTTTACAGATCTCGATACGACGCTCCAACGAATCGGCCTGACCGGTTTCGTCAAAGGCCATTACTACGGTGGCTGCACCATAGCTTAAGATTTTCCGGGCCTGTTCCTTAAATTTTTCTTCGCCCTCTTTAAGGGAGATAGAGTTTACGATACCTTTTCCCTGTACGCATTTTAAACCAGCCTCAATCACCGTCCATTTGGATGAGTCGATCATGATAGGCAGTTTGGCAATATCAGGCTCAGAAGCAACCAGGTTCAGGAATTTTACCATCACAGCCTCCGAATCAATCATGCCCTCATCCATATTAATATCGATGACCTGCGCGCCGCCTTCAACCTGTTGCAGGGCAACACTTAAAGCAGCCTCATAATCTTCGGCAAGGATCAATTTAGAAAACTTTGGTGAACCGGTAATATTGGTACGCTCGCCCACATTAACAAAAATGCTTTCGGGTTTTATGGTAACGGATTCCAGGCCACTCAGGCGCATATCCGGCTCAATTTGCGGAATGGGGCGGGGCGGATATTTGGCAGCCTTATCGGCAATGCATTTAATATGCTCGGGCGTAGTACCACAGCAACCACCAACGATATTAACCAGGCCGGCTTTGATAAAATCATCAACCTGGTGGGCGGTTTCATGCGGGGTTTCATCATACTGGCCAAACTCGTTGGGTAAGCCGGCGTTTGGATAGGCCGAAATAAATACACCTGCTTTTTCAGAAAGCTCGGCAAGGTGCGGGCGCATTTCCCGGGCACCCAAAGCGCAGTTTAAGCCTACTGATAGCAGGTTGGCATGACTAATCGAGTTCCAGAAAGCTTCGACAGTTTGCCCGGAAAGGGTACGGCCTGAAGCATCGGTAATAGTACCCGAGATCATGATTCCGCCCGAATCCCTGAAAGCAGGAAAATCTTTACTGGCAGCTTTACACTCCTGCTCATAACGTTTTATGGCAAACAGGGCAGCCTTGGCATTCAGGGTGTCAAATATGGTTTCAACCAATAACAGGTGCGAACCACCGTCAACCAAACCGCGTACCTGGTCATAGTAAGCCTCGGCCAGATCATCAAAAGTAACGGCGCGATATCCAGGGTCGTTAACATCCGGCGATAATGAAGCTGTACGGTTGGTTGGCCCGATAGCACCGGCAACAAAGCGCGGTTTTTCAGGATTACGTTTGGTATATTCGTCGGCTACTTCGCGGGCAATGCGAGCACCCTCGTAGCTTAGTTCATAAGCCAGTTCTTCCAGGTGATAATCGGCAAGGGAAATTACCTGTGTGCTGAAGGTATTGGTTTCAATGATATCGGCCCCGGCATCAAGGTATTCGGCATGGATGGCTTTGATAATATCAGGGCGCGTGATATTGAGCAGGTCGTTATTGCCCTGCAGGTCGCTATGATGATCGCGAAAACGCTCGCCACGAAAATCCTTCTCGGTAAGCTGGTACCTTTGAATCATGGTACCCATTGCTCCGTCAATCACCAGGATGCGTTTCTGTAATTCTTTTCTAATGTCCATTGTTTCCAGTTGGCTGTTGCCAGTGTTGCAGTTTGCAGCTATCAGTTTACGGTGGGCAGTTAAGCATTTAAGAATGTGGCTAAATAAAAAAGCGACAATTGCAAACTGCTTACTTAAAACTGCAAACTGAAAGATGGCTTATCTCGAAAAGTCGGGTGTTGATATGACTTTCGCTTATCTGTCCGGGCGCGTAATTGCCGCCTGGTAGAATGTAGCACCTTGTGAAGCACAGGTTGCTAAGACATCGCAGGGTCTAATCCCTCCGTCTTTCTCCATAAGCAGTGCAAAGTTGCGCAATAAAGTTATCATTTGCAAGTGTATAACGTACGCTAAATATCATAGCTAAGCCACATTGTTAAACAAAAAAAGCCGCCTTTTGCGGAGGCAGCTTTCTGATTGAATTTCTTAATGAGATTATCTTCTTCTGCCGAATAAACGGAGAAGCATGAAAAACAGATTGATCAGTGTGATGTACAATGTTAACGCACCCATCAGCGCCAATTTTTTCGAGCTTGCATCACCGTATTCAATACCAGCGCCAATGCGTTTTAACATTTGCATGTAGTATGCGGTTAAACCAGTAAATACAGCTATGCCTATGTAGCTGATGATATAACTCATTTGTTCGCTGTGCATAAAGAAGTTAGCTAATGACGCTACAAAGATGCCAATGAACAGGATATACATGATTGAGCCAAACTTGGTTAAATCCATCTGAGTAGTATAACCGGCGACGCCCATAATACCGAAAGTTACTGATGCGGTAATGAAAACACCCAATATTGATGCAGATGTGTAGATCAGAAATATCAAACTTAAGCTGATGCCAATAAGCGTTGCATAAGCTACGAAAAGCAGCACCAATAACGGATAAGAGATTCGGTTATAGCCAAATTGCATTACCAATGAAAACGCCAGTGGCGAAAATAGCGCAAAATAGCCAAAACCTGTAAGACCGCCGGTTGGCGCAACGATCAGGTTAATCAGGCCCATATTTAAAAACAGATAAACAGTTATTGCTGATACGCCAAGCGCAACGAACATCCAGCTGAAAACGCCGGCCATAAACCTGCGTGAAGCAACTTCTGATTGATCCCTAACTTCGATTACATTATCGAAGTTGTATTTAGATTCTTTAAATTCCATTTTGTGTTAAAAATTATAGTACGAATATATAAATAAAAGGTGAATGCTGTGTGAAGAAGCAAGACTGTTAGAACCAAGATGCAAGAATTTTTTTAGTGGATGCCGTCCTGCTTCTTGAATCTTGATTTCTTGACTCTGTACCACTAATTCAATCTCCTCATCAACTGCTCTTCCACCTTTTTGAAAACCTGTACAGGTTTAAGGGTACGCCAGCCGAGGTTATCAAGTTCGCCGCCGAAGTTGATGTAATAATCGATGTTGTTGCGTTTAAACTCATCGATCACATGATCGCGGAAGTTGATGCCCGCTATCCATCCGTCCTCTACATCCTGGAACCACTCTTCATAATAGCAATCATCGCTCGAGTGAAAGTTGAGTACGTTTTCGCCTATCAGGATAAAGTGACTGATGCCGTTATCAACCATGAGATCAAGCAGCTCGCGTTTCAGCAGCATGATGTCGTTATTGATGGCATCATTCCATTCGCCTATAAGCTCAATGATGGTGTAGCCTTTATCATAATCGGCAAAAAGTACTTTAAGATAAAGTGTATTGGAGCCGAACGAATCCCATTGCGGGTGCAGCAGGTAATTGTATACTTGCTTGTCAAATTCAAACTCGCTGTATTCTGTCGCATAAAAAGGCGAAAACTCATCTTCCGATGCTACGTAATCATCTCTCCAGCGGTAATATGGTTCAATATCGTGCATGTTTTTGATTTCAAATTGTCTGAACCCGAATTTTTTGAATTTGAGAATTTATCGAATACAAGCATCTTCAAATTCCCAAATCAACACATCTTCAAATTGAGTTTATTTTTTTAAATAATGATCAACAGCGCTTCGTACGCTGCCGTATTGTTTCAGTAACCCGGCTGCTTCTTCTTCGTTCAGCCCGGTTTCGTCCATTACCATGCGGGTGCCCCTGTTCACCAATTTGTGGTTGCTCAATTGCATATCAACCATCCTGTTCCCTTTTACGCGGCCAAGCTGGATCATGACACTTGTGCTCAGCATATTTAAAACTAATTTTTGCGCCGTGCCTGCTTTCATGCGGGTTGACCCGGTTAAAAACTCGGGACCGGTTACCACTTCAACCGGGTATTGTGCCACAGCCGCTACCGGGCTGCCGCTGTTACAAACAATACAGCCGGTAACTAAATTATGCTCATTAGCTGTTTTTAAGCCGCCGATCACATATGGTGTAGTGCCCGAAGCGGCTATGCCAACAACTACGTCTTTATCATTAATGTCGAAAGCTTCCAGATCTTTCCATGCCTGTACAGCATCGTCTTCAGCAAATTCTACCGCTTTGCGAATAGCACCATCGCCGCCTGCTATCAAGCCCACCACCATATCAAACGGAACCCCGAATGTTGGCGGGCATTCAGATGCATCAACCACACCTAAGCGGCCGCTTGTACCGGCGCCTATGTAAAACAAACGACCGCCGTTTTTCATCCTTTCGGCAGTGATGGCAGCAAGCGCTTCTATCTGCGGCAAGGCCTTTTCCACAGCAAAGGGAACAGTTTTATCCTCGTTATTAATGTTTTCTAAAATTTCCCTTACGGTTTGTTTTTCGAGGTTTTTATAGTGCGATTCCCTTTCGGTGGTGGTTTCCATAGCCTATTTTCAAATAATTTATAACAAAATTCGGTAAAAATCATCAAATGCAAGGGCGCGGGTAAAAATTATTGACCCCGCAATTATTAACTTTGTGTGTAATAAGTTATGAAGAGGACCGCGGGTGTAATTTTCCGGACAATAATCCTGCTGCTGGTAGGGGTGATGATAGGCCAGGTGCTTAACAAGGATTTTGCCGCGCGTAACCTTGGCTTCTCCTTTGTGAGCAATAGTAAAATAGCAAAGGTGCTGCAACTGGTTGACCGTAACTACGTTGATAGCGTTAATATTGATAGTATTGAAGGCGTATCGGTAAATAACCTGCTTCAAAACCTTGATCCGCATTCGCTTTATTTACCGCAGCAGCAGGCGCAATCTATCAATGAACGGTTAGACGGTGGTTTTAATGGTATCGGTATCGAATACCAGTTACTACGTGATACGCTGATCATTACGCAGGTTTATGCCGGCGGTCCGGCCGAAAAAGCCGGCTTACTGGTGGGTAGTAAGGTGATCAACGTTGATGACAAAAAGTTTTCGGGCAGTAAGCTAACGGCCACCCGGATAAATAGCGTTTTCAGGGGTGAAAAGGATGCTGAAATAAAACTGAGTGTTGTGCCTCCGCTGAGCAAAGATTTAAAAATACTTACGGTTAAACGGGGACATGTTGACCTGAGCAGTGTTGATGCCGCCTATATGGCCGATGCTAACACTGGCTATATCAAGATCAGTAAGTTTTCGGCTACTACCGACCTCGATTTCAGAAAAGCCTTAACGGCGCTAAAAGTTGACGGTATGAATAAATTGCTGCTCGACCTGAGAGGCAATGGCGGTGGCTACCTTAACGCTGCCACTTCATTGGCCGATGAGTTTTTAACTGATGGAAAGCTGATAGTTTATACCAAAGGTATTCACGAGCCCCGGACTGATTATTTTGCCACCGATTCGGGCATGTTTCAGAAAGGGAAACTTACCGTGCTTATTGATGAATATTCGGCCTCGGCCAGTGAGATTTTAGCAGGGGCCCTGCAGGACCTTGACAGGGCTACTATTGTTGGTCGACGATCATTTGGTAAAGGCCTGGTACAGCAGCAGTTTGCTTTTGACGATGGTTCGGCAGTGAATTTAACAGTGGCCAGGTACTATACCCCTTCGGGCCGCTCTATCCAGAAATCATACAAAAACGGGGTTGACAGTTATCGCAATGAACTTGCCCAGCGCATGCAAAAAGGCGAACTTTTTTCAGAACAAAGCAATCTTAACGATAGTGTTTTTAAAGGTACCCCATCATTCCATACCTCAAGCGGCCGCAAAGTTTTTAGCGGCGGAGGCATTATGCCCGATGTTTTTGTACCGGCGGATACCAGCAAATTCACCCCGCTTATCCAGGACCTGAGCCAGCAGCAATTATTTACCGCTTACGTTGTTGACCGCCAGCAGCAATTGCTTAAAAAATACCCGACCGAAGCTGAGTTTTTAACTCAATATGCTGTTAGTAATGACGAGGTAGATAAATTTATACTGTATGCCTCGCAAACCATTAAAGAAATGGATTCGCACGAAGTACAGATCTCCAGGGAGCCGATAAAAACAATCCTGAAAGCCCAGGCCGCCCGCTTTAAATGGGGCGACAACGCCTACTTTAAAGTGATCAACACCGATGATGTAACCTTTAAAAAGGGGTTGGAGCAGTAAGGGACTGAACCCTGATTCTCTTGATTTGAGGATTTCCTGATTATGGAAAAGACTTACGAAGTTTTTCAAAACTTCGTAAATCTGCACTGCAATTGAATTGATGCTACTTGCCCGGCAGGAAAACTTCATTAATCAATTCCAAATTTGCCATAACACCTGCCATTGTGCCGCTATTAACCGCATTGGCTATGGAGCGAATGCCCGAAGCGCTGTCGCCTGCGGCGTAAACGCCGGGTACCGTTGTTTTTTGCTGTGCATCAACCTCAATATGGCCCTGTCCGGTAAATGAGCAACCTAATTGTAATGGAATATCACTGTGCTGCACAAATGGAAGCCTCGCATATAATGCTTTAAGTTTTACTTCGGAGCCGTTTTGCAAATGGATGGCAGTTATCTGGCCGTCATGATGATCAAACGCTGCTATTTCCCCCTCAATAATTTGTATATTATTATGACTGATAATGGATTGCTGATCACCTGTCAAAGTTGATTTTCCGTTAGTGAACAGAATGAGATCTTTTGTCCAGTTTGAAATAAGTTTGGTCAGCTCAAAAGCCATTTCGCCGTTAGCAAATATGCCTGTAGGCTGATAACCGTATTCATAACCATGGCAATAGGGGCAATGAATAATCGATATTCCCCAGCATTCGGCAAAGCCGGGAATGTCGGGCATTTGATCTTTAATACCGGCAGCAAGGATAATTTTCTTTGCACTGAATGTTTCACCGGATATTGTACTAACCTCAAAGCCATTAGTTATTGGTGTACATTGCGTGGCCTCGCTATGGAGCAGCGTGATAGTTGGGTATTTTAAAGTTTGTTCACGGGCAATAGTCAAAATCTCGTGCGGGGTTTGACCATCGCGGGTAAAAAAGTTGTGTGAGTGTGGCGTTTGGCGGTTGCAGGGCATGCCACTATCAATAATTAATACTTTACGCATGGCACGGCCCAAAGCCATGCCCGCAGATAAACCGGCGCTGCTGCCGCCGATAACGATCACATCAAAATCCTTCATATGATATTGCGGTTAATTATTGATAAAGGTAAATGACAAAAACACAAAATGCAACATAGTTGCATTTTGTGTTTTTAAACTGACAAAGTAAACAGGTTGATTACTCGTGAAGACTAAGCTGGGTTTAGCAGCACTGTAGATTTTCAGAGGGATACAACCTTAGTTTATCTTTTGTTTAGTGGTTTTATTCAGGGTCAGTAATCCGTTGAAATAATAAATTAATTTTCTGTTGCTGTCTTGAATATAAGCTACCGGATACTCATTGTACTTTGAGAAAGTTACCTTCCATGCTTTTATAAAATTGGGATGATCCGGCGTATCCTGGTTCAGATTATAATACCCGAACTCCGCATTAAGGCATGATGATTCATTAACATGGTTATCAATGGTATAGCCGTCTTTTTTAAAGGCATCGATAAAAATTTTACGTATTTGGGGCAGCGAAGCCGTTGCTGTAGTATTCAGGCTAAGTGTGCCATAGCGCCGGCCAATGGTAGTTGTAAAAACCTCGTTCCTGAAATGATAGCCTATTCCCGAATTAAAAATGGGTAAACCTTTGCTTTCTTCATAAGCTATAACATGCTGGTAGATATTAAGCGGGCCATTATTGCTTATGCTATCGTTTAAAATTACTCTATATATCACCAGGTCGTTAACCGGGATGTTATTTTTTTGCAGGAGCTTAATGGCCGCTGCCAGTTCAACTTTATTGCTGTCGCTATAATCACGTTTAACGCGACTGATACAGCCATTATCTTCTCCGTCGGCAGATGATAGCTCACCTTTTTTGCATGCAGTAAAAGCAGCCAGTACTATTAGTACTAAACAGTAAAACTTTTTCATGAAGTGTAAAGTATTGAGGTTTAGTAATATTACGGAGCGGGAAAGGGAAATGTAACAACGGGGTAAATAAAAAACATCATTGCGAGTAACCATTAGGGAAGCCCTGAAAGAAAACGTAATGACATGTAAAATATATTTTAGCGGTGTTGCAACTGGGCCGCGTTAGTGATTGCAGTGTAAAGCCCGGAGCGCGTAGAGAGGTTGCGGGCAGGAAAGGCCAGGACTTGCAACGGAAAGCCCGGGCCGCAGGCAACGCCCATGTTATAAAATTGATCAAAAAAACATACTTAATAATCAACAACTTACGATTACGTCATTATAATGAACGAAACAATCGCGGACTATACAGGGCGTACCTGCAAATAGGGGATTGCTTCGTACCTTATAATGACGCGGTGGTGAAACTTTGTAAGTCTGGATTCGATAGATCAAATTCAAGGTAATCTTCAAATCCTAAAAATCAAGGTTCGGCCTACTTCTGCCTGAACCATACCTGCACCGGGGCGCCCGAAAAATCAAAATTTTCGCGGAGTTTATTTTCGATAAACCGGTAGTAGGGCTCCTTAACATATTGCGGCAAATTGCAGAAAAACGCAAACATTGGCGAAGTGCCTGCAATTTGGGTAATGTATTTTATTTTAACGTATTTACCTTTAATAGATGGTGGCGGGTAGTTTTCGATAATTGGCAGCATTACCTCATTTAGCTTTGAAGTAGGGATCTTGCGGGCCCGGTTTTGGTAAACCTGGTTGGCTACATCAATCACCTTTAATACCCTTTGCTTTTCGGTAACTGAGGTAAATACGATAGGCACATCAGTAAAAGGGGCTATTTTATCGCGGATCTGCTCTTCAAACACCTTGATGGTTTTGCTGTTCTTCTCAATCAAGTCCCATTTATTCACCACAATTACTACGCCTTTTTTGTTCTTTTCGGCCAGGTGAAAGATATTGATATCCTGCGATTCAAAGCCTTCAACCGCATCAATCATCAGGATAATTACATCGGCTTCTTCCAAAGCTTTGATGGTACGCATTACCGAGTAAAATTCAATGTTTTCTTTAACCTTGGTTTTTTTACGCATCCCGGCAGTATCTATCAGCATAAAATCATGACCATACTGGTTATAATGGATGTGGATAGAATCGCGGGTGGTACCGGCAATAGGGGTAACAATGTTACGGTCTTTACCGATAAGTGCGTTAATGATGGATGATTTACCCACGTTAGGGCGGCCGACAATGGCGTATTTAGGGCGGGTGTTTTCTTCAAGTACTTCGTCTTCAAAGTGTTTTACCACTTCGTCGAGCAGTTCGCCTGTACCTGAGCCGGTCATTGATGAAATGCTGTAGATTTCGCCAAGGCCGAAGCTGTAAAACACCATGGCGTCGGCAACCTGGTTGTTATTATCCAGCTTGTTCACTACCACAAAAACAGGTTTATTGCTTTTGCGCAGGCGGTTGGCAATCTCATCGTCCAGATCGGTAATACCGGTAGTAACATCAACAACAAAAAGGATCACCGATGCTTCTTCAATGGCAATATCAACCTGCTCGCGAATGGCGGTTTCAAAAACATCGTCGGAATTAGCTACATAGCCGCCTGTATCAATAACGGTAAAATTGTGGTTAAGCCACTCCGCAACGCCGTAATGCCTGTCGCGCGTAACACCGCTAAAGTCATCAACAATGGCCTTGCGGCTTTCAGTTAAACGGTTATATAATGTTGATTTGCCTACGTTGGGCCTGCCCACAATGGCTACTATGTTACTCATTTTGTTTGGATTTGAGATGTGAGATTTGAGATATGAGACCGGGTTTCATATTCATCCAAAATCAACATCAAAATTAATGCTTTATAAACAGAGCGAAAGATTTTATCTTAAATCTCCCCTCCTAATTTCAATATCTTAAATTAAAGTTTTAAAAATAGAGAGCGTACATTTCTCAAATCTCACATCTCAATTCTCATATCTTAGCCCTCGTACCCGAATTGTTTGAGGTAGTTCTTTTTGGTACGCCAGTCGGGGATTACTTTTACAAACATTTCCAGGAAAACCTTTTGCTGAAAAAAGTCTTCCATGGCGCGGCGGGCATAGGTACCGGTAATTTTTAACATTTCGCCGCCTTTGCCTATGATGATGTTCTTTTGTGATTCGCGCTCCACAATAATTTCTGCACTGATACGGTAAAGCTTTTCACCCTCAATAAAGGCGGTTACAATAACCTCGGTGCTATACGGAATTTCTTTCTTGTATTGTTTAAATACCTGCTCGCGGATCATCTCCGAGGCGAAGAAGCGGTCATTACGGTCAGTTAGTGCATCTTTTTCATAATAAGCGGCATGCTCCGGCAGGTTTTCGATCACGAAATCCATAATGGCCTTAATGTTGTGGCTATGCAATGCCGATATCGCGAAGATGGCTTTAGGGTTTAGTTTCTCTCTCCAAAATTCAACTTTCTTTTTTACGGTTTCCTCATCGCTTTGGTCAATTTTATTGATCAGTACGGCAAGCGGTGCTGATGAACGTTCCAGCTTTTTAAGAACGTCTGCTTCATCATACTCCTCGTAAATGTCGGTGACCAGCAAAATAAGATCAGCATCAACAATAGAGCCATCAACCTGGTGCATCATGCTTTCGTGCAGGGCGTAGTGGGGCTTAATAACACCAGGCGTGTCCGAAAACACGATCTGGTAGTTTTCATCGTTCACAATGCCCAAAATACGGTGACGGGTAGTTTGCGCTTTTGGGGTGATGATGGACATTTTTTCGCCCACCAGCGCGTTCATAAGGGTTGATTTCCCTGCGTTGGGTTTACCTATTATACTTACAAAACCTGCCTGATGAGCCATAAAAAAATAATTAAAAATATATTTGGACTGCAAAGAAACGAATTATATCTTTGCAGTCCAATTAAAACGGAGTGCAAATTTGCATTTTGATTAATTGGAAGGACCTTTCCGGGGTTATGACCGGATCTCAAATATATAGCATAAAATACAGTGCGGGATGGAGCAGTTGGTAGCTCGTCGGGCTCATAACCCGAAGGTCGTAGGTTCGAGTCCTGCTCCCGCTACGAAAAATGAAAAGCCTTGAATCGAAAGATTTGAGGCTTTTTTGATTGGGCTGCATTTTGTTGGGTGTATTGATTATATTTAGCGATACTAACCTCCAAAAGCTGAAAAAGATATATTTATACAGAATGACGCATATCGAGAATATCCCGCATATTCTTATAAATGGGATAACTCATCAACGTTCATTGAATTGT
Source organism: uncultured Mucilaginibacter sp. (assembly GCA_966212355.1). Taxonomy (GTDB): domain Bacteria; phylum Bacteroidota; class Bacteroidia; order Sphingobacteriales; family Sphingobacteriaceae; genus Mucilaginibacter. The sequence continues at coordinate 67,910 of CBIHRB010000007.1, read as the reverse complement.
AACAGAAATTATGTTCCTATTGGCTCTGGAAATCTGATATCGAAAAGAGAGAGTTTTTTGTTGCCAAATGGCAAAACTCTTGGTAGTTATATTCCTTTTTACTTTGGCATTAGGATGCCGATGTTGTACGTAATAAAGCAGGGAGTTAATAGTATATACTATAATTTAGGTGCCGTAGCCACAGAAAATATAATATATTGTATAACAACTGTTGAACTTGTCAGAATGCATAAACTTGAGTTTGTTTTTTCAAACGGCCATGCAGTAAGTGATCTGACTGATTTTTTTGACGAAACGTGTATAGACGATATATTAAACGTTATCGATGTGAATGCGATAAATGCCCGTTATTGGCGGGATGACAATGACCTGGATCTGAAAAGAAGAAAAGAGGCTGAGTTTTTAGTATTTGACGATATCCCGGCGAGTGCGATTTTAGGATTTGCTGTTTATAATAAAAGCGCTGAACGGAAACTTTTAGAATATGGCATTAGTAAAAACAAAATAGTTGTTAAACCTGGTTATTATTTTTGACAGATGATTACATACATTGAAGGTAACATATTAGAAAGTAAGGCAGATGCTTTAGTGAATACCGTTAATACCGTCGGTGTAATGGGCAAGGGATTGGCTCTTCAATTTAAAAAGGAGTTCCCCTATAATTTTAAGATTTATCAGCAGGCTTGCAAAGCCAAAGATTTTGAGATAGGTGATTTAATAGTTACCGAAGAAGAATCATTATTATATGGTAAAAAGACTATTATTGACTTGCCTACAAAAACTGATTGGCGCAAACCATCTGAATATAGCTATGTAGAAGCTGGATTAAAGCGATTAGCTTCACTTATACACGATAAGCAGATTAAATCTATAGCGATACCTTCTTTAGGTACCGGGCATGGTGGGTTGGAGTGGACTAAAGTGCAAAACCTGATAGAATCAACACTAAAGGATGCAGATAGCGATATTCAGGTTTATTTACCTAATGCTGTGATAAAAGAGGCGATGAAAGAAGAGCGCGCCAAATTAACACCCGCACGGGCTATGCTGCTTGCCGTTTTATTTGATTTAGTGAAAAGCGGCGAATTTGTATCTGAGTTTGCTGCTGAAAAGGTTGCATATTTTCTGCAGCGCTTTGGGGCAAAAAGTGAGTTTAAGTTAACATTTGAACCAAATTTCTATGGCCCATATTCGGGAAAGGTAAGACGTGTGCTTTATTATCTTAACGGGAGTTATATCACAGGATATAGCGCTATGGATAAAAAGCCTTTTGAAGAGTTAGGTATTATGATGGATGCTGAGGAAACGGTCTTGGCTTATCTTAATCAGGAGCCCAATCTCAATTTCCTTGGTATTGTAAATAAAACCAAAAGCTTTTTATCTGGGTTTTACTCTGCTTTTGGATTGGAGTTATTGTCTACTATAGATTTCCTTTCCATTAAATTTCAAACCAAAGATTTGGATAAGATATTGGTATATCTGAAAGACTGGAGCAACAGGAAGCATACTCTTTTTTCTAATCGCAAATTTATTGAACAGGCGATAGCAAGGCTTGAGGGACATAATCTATAACCTGAAGGTCATCTATTCGAATATTGTTTTCGCTACAAGATATTAAAAGCCTTAAGTTTAAAACTTGAGGCTTTTTAATTTCTTGCCTACTTGGCATTCACTCAAATTTGATATGTTTGAGGCTATGAATCAGCAACCTTCTGCAGGGAATCCGGTTGGCCGGATCCTTACTGCAAGCCTCATCGGAACAACCATCGAGTTTTTTGATTTTTATATTTATGCCACTGCTGCGGTATTGGTATTTCCTAAGTTATTTTTCCCATCTGCAGATCCTACTTCGGCTACGCTCGAATCGCTGGCAACGTTTGCCTTAGCTTTTTTTGCGAGGCCATTGGGGGCTGCAATATTCGGGCATTTTGGTGATCGTAAAGGACGCAAAGCCACGCTGGTAGCTGCCTTATTAACCATGGGGCCTTCAACCGTTGCCATCGGGCTTTTGCCCGGCTATGCTTCCATTGGTATCGCAGCGCCGGTACTGCTTGCCTTGTTTCGTTTGGGACAAGGGCTTGGGCTGGGCGGCGAGTGGGGCGGTGCGGTGTTACTGGCTACAGAAAATGCCCCCGCACATAAAAAAGCCTGGTATGGTATGTTTCCGCAATTGGGCGCTCCTATCGGGTTCTTGTTGTCGAGCGGTACATTCTTTATCCTCAGTAAAACCATGAGCGAAGATAATTTCATAACCTATGGCTGGCGCATACCGTTTCTTGCAAGTGCATTGCTGGTTTGGGTGGGTCTTTACGTAAGGTTAAAAATATCCGAAACGCCTGAATTTACCAAGATGGTTAATAATAATGAGCGTTCGAAAGTACCGGTTGCCGATGTTTTTGTAAAACATACTGCAGCTATTACGTTGGGTACGCTGGCAACTGTTACTACTTTTCTGCTGTTTTATTTAATGACGGTATTTACGCTAAGCTGGGGAACTACAGCGTTGCATTATACTAAAAGCTCATTCCTCATTATACAAATGATCTCGATGCTGGCATTTGGAATAGGTATCCCGCTATCGGCTGTGCTGGCAGATAAGTATGGGCGTAATAACATGTTAATTGTAGCAACAATCTGCATTATAGCGTTCGGGCTTGTGTTTGCGCCTTTGTTTACATCCGGAAGTTTAGTGATAACGGCTATCTTCTTGTCGATAGGAATGTTTCTGATGGGGCTTACCTATGGCCCGATAGGTACAGCGCTTGCAGGTATCTTTCCGCCGGCTGTTCGTTATACAGGTGCTTCTTTGGCTTTTACCCTGGCCGGTATTTTAGGGGCATCGCTTACACCATACCTGGCAACGACGCTGGCGCACAGTTACGGTCTTGCTTATGTAGGGTACTATCTTACAGCCGCAGCAATGATTACCTTATTAGCTTTAGTTGCGGCTAAAAAACTAATGAAACAGCAGGCCGAATAAGGCAGGGAGGATTTAAACACGCAGATTCTTTAAATATTGTTAAAGAGTTCAATCCGCATAATGAGCCTCAAGTTGAAAGATTTGAGGCTTTTCCATTTTTGGTTTTGTTTTGCTTTTCAAATGCTTTAAATTTCATTAACTAACTGTAAACAAGCTTAACTATAATCGGCTATGAAAAAAACGATCTTTATCTTGCTGCTCATTATTGCCTCGTTTGGCTCCGGATTCGCCTTCAAAGCTTCCCTTTCCGGAGGACAAGCCCATCAACCGGCTGAATTAAAAAGGGTAACCGGCATTGGCGGCATCTTTTTTAAATGTAAGGAGCCGGCTAAGGTAAGGGCGTGGTACAAAGAACACCTTGGTTTGCAGACAAACCAATACGGCGCTGTGTTTGAATGGCGACAAGGTGCCGATTCCCTCAAAAAAGGTTTTACCCAATGGAGCCCCTTTAACGAGAAAACCAAATACTTTGACCCTTCCGGCAAGGACTTTATGATTAATTACAGGGTGGATAATTTAACCGCGCTTGTAGCACAACTTAAAAAGGAAGGTGTTACGATTGTAGATACGGTGGAAACCGTTAACTATGGCAAGTTTGTGCATATCATGGATCTTGAAGGAAATAAAATAGAACTTTGGGAACCCAACGATATCGCGTACGAAAAATTAGGTATAAAAATGGGCGCTCAGACCACTAAATAGTATAATACATAAAAGTTAATATTAAAATATTAAGCCGGAAAGCCACAAATTTATTTCTTTTCCCGTGACGTTTTTAAGATTGCTACAAGCGGTAACGCGACTAATCGATTGCGTTTGCTTCAAGCATAATTGCTTTCCGGTCGAACTTCAATTCGGAAATGAGTGTTGCAGCAAAAATCAGGCTTCCGCCTAAAAACAATCGCCAGGTAAGGTGTTCGTCTAAAATAAAACATGCGGCAATTGCTCCAAATATCGGTTCAAAAAGGTAAATAATGGCAACCCTTTCGGCACTAAGGTAACGCTGGGAGATGTTGGAAATGGTGTACATGTAAGCAGTAGAAAACAGCGAGCAGTAACCAACACCCATCCAAAATTCATTGTTTTGCGGCAGCCAGCCGGTACTGGTATTATCGGCTAAGGCCAAACAGCAGGTGATGATAGCACAAGCCGCAAACATTGGCGCAACGGTGTGTGCGATATGCTGTACTTTGGATAGTTTTTCAACCTTGATCAAATAAACAGCAAAGGCAATTGCTCCGGCAATGGTGTACAAATCGCCGAGACTAACCGAAAAATTAGCATTGATAGAAATAACTGATAAGCCTGCCAAAGCTATAATAGCAGCCAGCCAGATTTTTGCAGGCGCAACAGTATTGTAAAAAATTGCTTTTAAAAGGGGGATAATAATTACACAGGTACCCGCAACAAAAGAGCATTGCGAAGCAGAGCTATGTTTGATGCCCAGCGTTTGAAGATAAATTCCGAGCGTAAGGGGTACAGCCAAACTTATTCCTGTTTTAATAGATTCCCGGTTTATCTGCCTTAAATGTTTTGAGAATATGACCGACAAAACCACTGCTGCTGCCAAAAAGCGATAAAACAAAAAGATGAGCGAGGAAGCATGACCGATAGCCAGTTTGGTTATTGAAAATGATATGCCCCAAAAGGCTGTGCCCAATACCAGTAATACAAGGAAAACGTTCTTTTTCTCCATCCGTCTCAATCGTTTGTTAAAGCTTTTTTCATCATAATGTCTATCTGCCTGTCCGTACCTAACATAAACACGTGCTGGTCAAACTCTACAAAGCCATTCTTCTTGTAAAAGCTGATCGCCCTGAAATTCTTTTCCCATACACCAAGCCAAATGTACCTGGCACCGACTTGCCTGGCTATCTGAACTGCTTTTTCGTACAGCAGCTTTCCGATGTTTTTTCCAAGAAATGCCTGTGATACGTAAATGCGCTCAATTTCAAGAGCATCGTTGTCTTTAACATCAGTTTGCGCCTGCCCTGTATTCAGCTTCAGATAGCCTATTACCTGCTCGCCCTGTACTGCAAAATAAAACTGTGATGATTTATTGTTCAGTTCATCGCTTAGCTTACTTAATGACAAGCTCTCATTGAGGTATTGCGCCATGTCTTCCGGAGTGTTAACTGCCGAAAAAGTTTCGGCAAAGGTTTGTATACTAATATCTTGAAGTCGAGCTACATCGTTTGGCGTTACGCCGACAATTTTTATGTTGTCCATATGCAAATTTACTTAGATGTTAAATGCAGTAAAATGCTATTTTATCATCTATTAATGCATATATTGCATTAATGGATTTGCAGCAGATCAAATACTTTTTAGCCTTAGCGAAAGAGCTTCATTTTTGGAATACAGCCGGAAAAATGAACATTACGCAGTCTGCCCTCAGTCGGCACATTCAAGCATTAGAGAGCGAGTTGGGGCTGCTGTTATTTGAGCGGAATAAACGTAATGTAAAGCTAACTCCCGCAGGTAAGTTTTTGCGGGAGAAGTGGGAGATAGAGTTGAGTGAGCTTGAATTCATTCATCAGTTTGCCCGGCAGATCCATTTAGGCGAAAGCGGTACTATAAGAATTGCCCACCCCGATTCCATATCAGGTTCGTTAATGCCGGATCTGATCGCCCGCATATCCAATGCATTTCCTAAGCTACAGGTTGAATTGGTGCAGCTGCGCTATGAAAATCAGCAGGAGTTTTTGAGAAATTATAAGATCGATCTTTCCGTTACAAGGGATGTTAATACAACACAGGGAATCAAATCGGAAAAAATTTACAGTGATTATCTGTCAATCGTAGTTCCGGAGGATCATGTTTTTCATGCAATAGATGATCTGTCTAAAGAAACGCTTTCCCGGCAAAAATTTATACTGCCGATAAGGGACGAGGGAAGCAGTTACAGTGATATCATTCAGCAGATGTTCAGGTCGTTTGATATTGTTCCCGACGATTACCTGTATTCTGAATTTGGATCAACCATTATTGCATTAGTTAAGAAAGGGCTGGGTATTGCCATATTGCCCGATTCATACATGTATCATGAAAGCCCGGGAATCCGGTTTATCAGGCTTCCGTTTAAAACAGACCTGTACATTAACTGGCGGGCAGATGATCATAACCCAGTACTTTCAAATGTGTTGAAATTGGTGCTGCAGTGAGGCGCTTTATAAGCGGAGTTGGTTACTTACTGCGTTGAAAATTCTCCTGCCTTAGAGAATACATTATTTCCAGCTCATTTTTCCAAAATCCATGTTCTGTTATTGCCCTGCTATCCATCGAATACATTTTATTGATTAGTTGCTCAATCTGTTCATCGGTGAAATTATAACATTGGGAATTGTCTTCGGGGTCTTTATCCTGTAATACTTCTGCTACAAAATCGCGGTACTGCACTAAAAAGCCAGCCAATGCCGCTATCGAACTGTTAAAATACATTGAGCTGAATGAATCCTCATGGTCAAGCTCAACAATTTTGTCATTATCATTTGTATCAATTGCGATAACGTCCCCGTCGCGGCATGAGCCGATAACAATATATTTATCAAATGCGGGTTGGTCGTCTTCCGGATCATATTCTTGGGTCAGACAATCATATAGGTCTGTTAGTTTGTTAATGCCATAAAAAATGTCGTCTGTATCATTCGCAAAAGAAAGGTTGGGCTCGCAATAAGCAGGCAGTCCCGCTATGCTGAGAAAGTCGGAAGTCTCTCTGCGTAAATTAAATTTATCAAGACGTGATTTGGCCAAAGGCGTAAGAGGTTCGCCGGTATTCGTCCAGCTATCCTGAAATTGCTGAGGTGTCATTTTATGTTGATAGGTATATCGTAATATTTTTACCTGGCCCCGTTACTATCCAGGTTACCCTCGTGCCAATAAATTATGTACCGTGCGTCATGTAATTTGTAAAAAGGAATTAGTTCCAGATTTTTATATTTCGCCGGACTGATCAGTTCAGGCGCAACAAAGGTTTGAGATTTTCCGGAAACAGGTTTCAGATAATTTTGAAGATTAGCCTGATTGCTTGCCAATATTGGGGCCTCATTTAGCGGGTACATTTTGCCGCGTGCGCGATAGCCGCCAAATTGGTCGCCATCGGCCATTAAGTTATCAAGATCGGTAGTATCGGTTTTGGCAGCCAATACGATAGGCCCATTCAAAAATGCTACGTAATGTGAACTATCCGGCAATGCCTCTGTACTTAATTCCATTGGCAAACGCACTTCTATTGCATCGCCTTTTTTCCATGTATGGTTAAGTTTTACGTAAGAGCCAGGTTGAGCATCTACAGGAATATTTGCCCCGTTAATCTTTATTTGCAGCTTGCCGGCCTTTACCCAATGCGGATAACGGATATTAATGTCAAATTTGCCGGGCTTTACAGCTTCGACCAATAGTTTGGTGGTTTCAGTATCCGGAAATTTGGTTTGTTGCGAAAGCACAAGTCCTTGCGCCGCCCAGTTTAAGCGGGAAGCTATAAACAGGTTTACATACAGGTTTTTTTGCTGATAGCTGTAAATGAGCTCGCCATATTTGCCGTGGTTTTCCATGCCCGAACCTACACAGCACCACATATCAACCTGTGGCTGCGAGTAAACACGGTAATGGCGCGGGCGCATGGATGTATAATAAACAAAGCCACCATGTACAGGGTGCTGGCTCGAAAGGATGTGATTATATAGAGTCCGTTCGTAAAAATCCATGTACTTAACCTCACCTGCTTTTTCAAAAAGATGACGGGTTAATTTAAGCATATTGTAGGAGTTGCAGGTTTCGGGCCCGGCAATATCGGTGATCATTTTGGTGAAGTTGCCCGTAGGGTTAAAATGCTCATTTACGCTATTGCCGCCTATCACAACCGAACGGTTGTTGACCACTGTTTCCCAGAAAAATTGAGCCGCCTTCCCGTAATCGACATCGCCGCCAACTTCCGAAATGCGTTGAAAACCTACAGCCTTCGGGATCTGCATATTGGCATGCAGCCCGTTAAGCTTGTCGTGTCCCTGGATCAATGGGTTTAGGATTTCTTTATGGGAGAACCTTTTGGCTAATGTGAGATATTTACTTTGGCCTGTTATAACCGATACATCGGCAAATACTTCGTTTAAGCCGCCTTGTTCTGATATGAGCATGGTTTGGATCTGTTCGTCAGTTAACTTGAGCGAAACCCCATAGATATAATCGGTTAGCCTTACCAGGATCTCTTTTGCCTGGGTTTTGCCGGCAATCAGGTAAGCATCGCGTAGGCCTGCAAAAAGCTTGTGGATATTATAAAGCGGCACCCATTTTTTATTCAGGGCGAAGGTATCGGCCTCAATCTTACCTGCTGCAATATCCTTCCACATAGCCGTACCACCGGGAGTGCCACCCAGGTAACCGCTGCCTGTTTTATCCTGGGCGCGTTTCAATTGGGCCAGCATATAATCCAGCCGGCGGTTTAGTTCCGCATCATGGGTGGAGGCGTACATAAATGACAAGGCCGATAGATAATGCCCGCCGATGTGACCGTCCAGCCCGGTGTTTTCCCAGTTTGCATAATTTTTCTTTTTGGGTTTAATCCCTGCCTCGGTAAGATAAGGTGCCAGTAAACGATCAGGATCTAAAGCCAGCATGTAAGCCTTGTCTGTTAATTGCGCATCCTTAAACACACCTGGCAGCAGGGTGACCTGCTGGAGCGGAAATGAATGCAGCGACGTTTGTGCCTGTACGTAAAGGGGGATAGAAAAGCAAATTAATATGGAGAACAGCGTTAAAAAACGATGAGTTATTTTCCGGGTTATCATGGCTGGGTATTACAATTTGATTGGCCATACTAAAGTAAGTAATGTTTTTATTAATTGTTATTTTAACACACATTTTGATTTTTTTGATGAAGAAAATGAAATAATAGTATCAACTGCTCCTGCTATCTTTTTTACAATTTGATTACTATCCGTGAAATTTTTTACCTATCATTACAATATGCATTTTGTAATTGGTTCCAAACTCCTCATCGTAGCTTGTCTATCACTTATGAAGCCGGTAAAGCCTGCTGTACTTCACGCAGCAAAAAAACATAAGGCAAACAGAACGGTAAAATCGCATAGCCATTCGCGCTTGAGGCATCATTATGCCGAAGTTGAAGCCAATTATGAAACCGGCGAAACTACAGCCGATGAGCTGGTTGAGTTTGCCCAAACCCTGAAAGGCATCAGGTATCGTTATGGTTCAAGCAATCCTGAAAAAGGGTTTGATTGCTCGGGTTTTGTTAGTTATGTTTTTACTCATTTTGGCATTTCCATCCCTCGCAGTTCATCGGATTTTGCACCAGTTAAGGGCATTGATATTAAGGAGGCCAGATTTGGCGATTTAATATTGTTTACCGGTACCCGCAGCCATAATTACCGCAGTGCAGGACACATAGGCATAGTAGTATCGCAACCCGGCGAACCATTGGTGTTTATCCATTCTACATCGGGCGATGAAAATGGCGTTACCGAAACCGCCATGAATGATCGTTACCAGCGCAGGTATATTAAAACCATCCGTGTGTTTAAAGAAGATCCGCAAGCAGAGGAAGAAGAGACAGCTCCGGATACGATTGAAGAAGCCCGTTAATTTTTTTGAATGTAGAGACGCGTAATTGCGTATTACGTCTGCCGACGTCAAAGCGGTTTGCCTTCTCGCAAAGGCGCTAAGTCGCAAAGGTTTTTCTCAGCGCCCTCACGGCTTTGCGGGTTTATATTAATTGTGCGCTTTCATTTAGCTACTGTTTGGTTGTTATCTGCAATGCGATCATTTGTGCGCTAATAAAAATCACCAACATGACAATTATTATAATGGTATAGCTTGCTTAAACTAAATGCGCCAACCCATCCGGAAACATCCCTTTTGCAACTATAGCCATATCCAGCGCTTCGCGGATCAGCTTGATCTTGCCGTTTTCGGCAACCACTCGTCCCATGTAGGTTTGCGGGTAAGACCTGCCGGTCGAATTGACTATGGCGTCCACATCGTACTCTCCAAAGGCCTGATCGGGCGTATCAATATGGATCCTGATGTTTTGAAATTTGAAATTGCCGAATGTTTTGGGCAGGTTTTTAAGGAAATTGTAAATTACGTCCCTGCCTTTCCATTGCCATGGTAAACCTAAACTTGCAAGGTAGGGAAGCTCGAACACTGCGTCGTCGGCAAAAAGTTCAATAGCTGTATCTGGGTTATTGATCTGCTCAAGATAGCTGAGCATTAATTCTTTAGCGGTTTTCATTTCTTTGAAATTTTATCATCCTGTCCGTTCATCGGTTGGGGTATCACAAAGGTGCAAAATACCCAAACGGCACACATTGACTTATAGTAAGAAAGAAATTGACTTATATCAATGAAATTAATAGGTTAGGTGATAGCATGTTAAGCAATTGTTAGCCAGATGAGCCCATTTGTGACAAACAGATGTGATAACTTATTGTACATTTGCACTATCAAAACAGTGCGGGATGGAGCAGTTGGTAGCTCGTCGGGCTCATAACCCGAAGGTCATAGGTTCGAGTCCTGTTCCCGCTACCAGGTAAATCAGAAGCCTCAAGTCGAAAGTCTTGAGGCTTTTTATTTGGACGGATGCCGACAAATTACTGCCAATATTGGGACGTGTAAGTCCTGTGCCGCTGAAAATCGCAGCATATTTCCGGTTACTATTTAATTCTTTTTTCAAATCGAAAATTTATCGAACAGGCAATCCAAAAGCTTGAGGGAATAATTTGCAACCTTAACTTGCAGGTTCGGGTTCTGTTATACTCCCTCTTTTTCAAGTGTTGAGCTAAATTAATTTTTAAAAAAAAAGTACTTTGAAATACAAAGTATTTTAATTTAACTTTGTATAACAAATTATATTATTAACCATCACAAAACATTGGTATATGAAAATTTCAAGAACAAAGTTTGTTATGCTCTTCCTCGTTTCTGCGTTTGCCTTTCAATTTATCACTAATGCTCTTGCTTTATCGGAAGTGAGGCTCTTTCCCGGGAATGGCGAGTCTTTCCTGGGAACAGGATCAGAAACAGGCTGGAAGAATGTGGTCTCCACAATTTTGTTACCTGTTAAAGTTATTTTGATAGGGCCCCTGATACCTTTTATTAACTTTTTAAGGCAAGAGCCGGATACGCCGCCCCCGTTTTTTCTTATCGGGTTCGCATTCTACTGGACCATGCTTGCTTTAATTCTTTATTATCTCTTCGGTAAAATAAAGCGGTCGGCAAATAAGCATGATTTTTAAGGGGATCAGAATATGCTGCGCCTGGTAATTTCCGGGCAATATTGAAATTAATGCGCCCTGTTTTGTTCACTATCGGCACCGCCGGTGTTACGCTTTTGGGGCACGTTTGTTAGTTTGCCGAAACTATAGTTAAAGGCAAGGGTTACTACCCGGGTATCTAAAAAATTATGGAAGGTTGCATGTGCTCCTTCAATATTGGTAATGGTACCACTTGGTTTAAATGAGTGAAAGATATCCCGTGCATTTAATTTGATTGAACCTTTGTTATTCAATATTTTTTTCTGAATAGCGGCATTGAGCATTCCTTTAGGTATCGTAACAAACTGGCCATAAGTGCCTCCGCTATCATAAAAGCCGCTTAATTCGGCACTCCAGGTTTTTGATAAGGCGAACTGGTTATTGCCATTGCCGCTAAATGTGCTCTGTGACTGATGGAGGTAGCCGGAGTAAAACATGCCCTGGTAGGTGTTATTATATACCTCGGCATATAAATTAACCGACCACCATTTGGCCGGCTGAAGATTGGTATTGACAGAAAAATCCAGTGTTTTCCGCTGCCCTATGTTACCGGTGGTGCTGATGAATACGTTGCCATTTTTGTGAATGGTTTCATTTTGAACATCGGTGGTATAATTGTACGCAACCGCAACGGTAAACAGGCTTTTGAAACTATAGGCCAGTTTGTAATTATCGGTAAACTGTGGTTTCAGGAAGGGGTTGCCTGAAAAATAGGTAAACTTGTCTACAAAAAAGGTAAAGGGGTTTAAACTTCCATAATTCGGCCGGCCTATCCGGCGGCCGTAAGAAATAACCAATACGTTATGTCCTGCTGTATCGAGGTTGTAGGAAAAATACGCGGTTGGAAACAGGTTTGTATAATGATTCACAAAAGACGAGTCGGCCCTTTGAGCATTACCTAATTGATGCCCCTTGCCATTGGTGTTCTCCAACCGCAAGCCGGTTTGTAATGCGAAGCGGCCTAATTTCTTATTGAAATTAACATAGGCGGCATTTATATTCTCTTTGTATAAAAAACGGTTAGTGTTGTTATAATCAATAGTGCTTACGTTATTAATTACATTAAAGTAATTGGCGGCATTATCCGTATTTACATAGCTGCTCTTAACGCCGGCCTCCAGCTTTGCCTTGCCTTTGAGTGGATGGGAATAATCAGCTTTTGCAGAGTAGATATTGATAGTAGCAGGTAAATTATCGCTCAGCGTGGTTGAGTTTGTTAAAGTGCCATCGGGCAAAAAGGTATTATTTACAAATAACTGATTACTGCCCGATACATCGCGGATATAATCCAGATCAAACGTGAGCGCCCTGCCGGCACTGTCAAATTTATGGGTATAGTTTAGGTTGACACCTCCGCTTTTAAAGCTGTTTTTGGAAGTATTGAGGGTATTAATGGTTGAATCTAATTCGCCGTTTTTGCCATATAATAAACTGTTTACAGGGCTGCTGTCATGGTCGTGAGATAAGGTGCCGGTAAACACTACTCCCCAGGTTGTTTTCGGTGATGCATAATAATCCATCCCGGTTTTAATATTGGTATTGTTGCTTGTCGGCCTGAAATAGGAAATATCTTTTAGCGAGGAGGTTTGGTCCCCGTTCATATCAAAATAATCGCGGTCAATTTCAAGTCTCCGGTAGGTTCTTTGTTTATTATAAGCAAGGTTAGCAAACAGGTTAACTTTGTTGATACGGTAATTAAGGTTGATACTTTCATTATTGCGGTAATAAAAACCAAGCGCGTAATCAGCAGACACTACCGCATTAAATCCCCTGGTGGTGTTTTTCTTAGTTTTGATATTGATTACACCCGCATTGCCTGCCGCATCATACTTAGCCGGCGGATTATCCATCAGTTCAATCTGATCCAAAGACGAAGATGGTAAAGAACGCAGGTACGTGGCCAGGTTTGCAGCCGAAAGATAAGTTGGTTTATCATCGATCATTACCAGCACCCCGCTTTTCCCCTTAAAGGTAATATTGCCATCGGCATCTATTTGTACACCGGGTGTTTTTGACAACACTTCTAAAGCATTGGCGCCGGTATTGGATATCAACGCGCCTACATTAACTATTGTGCGGTCAATTTTTTGCTGAACATAAGACTTTTTACCGGTTATAGCTACTTCATTCAATGTTTTGCCCGCTAAGGGTAAAATGAATACCGGTAAATTAACCGGTTGTTGTCGGTTGAGAATTACAGGGCTGCTTCGGTAAATTTTATAGCCCATATAAGTTGCCTTAACCAGGTAGGTTTCATCTTTTAAATTTTGAAAAACAAAACTGCCGTCCGGACGGGTAAGCAGCGTACTTACAACCGTCGAATCTTTTGCGATAAGCAGGGTTACGGTTGCGCCGTCGAGCGGTTTTTTAGCATCATCTAAAACCATCCCCGAAATTTTACCGTCTCTGGTTTGCGCATCGGAAACGGCAAATAGAAACAACGTGAATAAGGTTAAAAAGAATGCCTGGAGTAGTTTCATAATTACAAGACATCATTTTTGCTAAAATAGTTACATAAAAATGATAATTCGGAAGGCATGTCATGCATCAAAAAATGGGTAAGGCTCTTTAATGTCAATGTCAAGAAACACGCATTCGTTAAAATCTATCTATATAAATAGTACCTTCATCTTAAAAAACCTGAATGAGCGCAATTGTAAAGAACCGGATAACCTCTATTGACTTTCTCCGGGGTACTATCATGATTATTATGGCACTTGATCATGTGAGGGACTATTTATACTCCGGATCATTTTTTTATGATCCGCTTGACCTTACAAAAACAAGCGGCATATTATTTTTCACCCGGTGGATCACTCATTTTTGCGCCCCGATATTTATGCTGCTTGCCGGAACATCGGCATACCTCATCGGGCAAAAGAAAACTAAAAGAGAGTTATCCATATTCCTGGTAAAACGGGGATTGTGGCTTATATTTCTCGAAATGTTCGTGGTTAACTTCGGCTGGAACTTCAATATTGCCTTCCCCATGTTTTTCTTTATCACCATATGGGCATTGGGTTTAAGTATGATCATACTGGCGGCATTGATCCATCTGCCTAAAAAATTGATCCTGGGCATTAGCGTTATAATCATATTGGGGCATAATCTTTTAGACGGCGTTCATGTGCCGGGCAGCACCTTGCCGGCTTTTGGCTGGTCGCTGCTTCATGAACAGCAGTTTTTTACCTGGCATAAGGAAATTTTATTGGTAGGGTATCCCATTGTACCCTTAATGGCGGTTATGTCATTAGGTTATTGTTTAGGCGGATGGTATACGGCGGGCTATGAGGTTGGCAAAAGGCAAAGGAACTTATGGATAGCCGGCGCCGCTTGCATTGTTTTGTTTATTGTATTACGTTATACTAATCTATATGGAGATCCGGTGAAATGGAGCGTACAGAAAAACACATTATTTACCATCCTGTCATTTATTAAAGTAAATAAGTACCCACCATCGCTGTTGTACCTGCTGTTGACGCTGGGTGCGGCCTTTCTGTTCCTGTCATTCACCGAAAAATCAAAAGGAGCTGTTGTAAAAGTAGTTTCGGTATATGGCAGGGTGCCCATGTTTTATTACCTTATTCATATTTATATAATCCACCTGATAGCAATTATCGCATCGGCGCTTACACCCGGGCAGGACTGGAAGATCTGGTTCCTGAAACAACCTATCTGGTTTACAACAAACCTGAAGGGCTACGGGTTTTCATTACCGGTTGCGTATCTTGTTTGGATTGGGATAGTAATGGCCTTATATCCTTTATGCAAGCGCTATGATGATTACAAACAAGCCAATAAAGGAAAATGGTGGTTGAGTTATTTATAAAATTTAAAAAATGGAAGCTATAAATGTAATTTCAAAACCAACGGGAAAACATACCTACACAGCCGGGATACCAGCTTTTGGCAGTGGGTTGCTATCAGTTTTAATAATTTTTATGTTATCGATATCTTCGCCACATAGTGCCGCCGCCCAGGATAAAAACGATGTGGTACGCATAGCCAAACTTGTAATTGATTCTGCTCAATTGCAGAATTATATGGCTGCGCTTAAAGAGCATGCCGAAACCGCTGTGCGCGTTGAGCCGGGAGTTTTAACCCTATATGCGGTGTCAGAAAGGAATAATCCAACCCGGATCACGGTTTTTGAGATCTATGCTGATGCCGCCGCATACCAGGCCCATTTGCAAACGGCTCATTTTAAAAAATACAAAAGCACCACAAAAGATATGGTTAAATCGCTTGAGCTTGTGGAAACTGTTCCGATAGTGCTTGCCGCTAAACCGCGCTTATAGCACGGTATATCCTAACCATTACGCAGGCTGCCGGAGTGCTTTTCCTTTTCTCAGCTTCGGGTTTTGACTTGCCGATAAATTAAAGCATATTTAGCCATTGTATTGCGCCCGGTTCGCATCGCGCATTATTGAAGCTGAGTTAACCAATTTATCATACTTGTTTTTTTCCTGCTGATGAGTAAAAACCCTACGTACCTTGAATCAAAAGGTCATTATCAAATTCTTGACGGATTGCGTGGTGTGGCATCCCTTTTTGTAGTGGCTTTCCATGTTTTTGAAACCTATGCTGATGGTAACCGCTTTAATCAAATAATAAACCACGGTTACCTTGCTGTCGATTTCTTTTTTGTGCTCTCGGGTTTTGTAGTTGCCTACGCCTATGACGATCGCTGGGGTAAAATGACACAATGGGATTTTTATAAACGCCGTCTTATTCGTCTGCAGCCAATGGTTATTGTCGGATCAATTATTGGTGCGCTGTTCTTCTATTCGCAAAGCGGCACAGCCTTTCCGCTTATTCATGATACGCCGGTTTGGAAAATGCTATTGGTAATGTTGGTTGGTTGCACGCTGATACCCATACTGCCTTCTATGGATATTCGCGGCTGGCAGGAAATGCACCCCTTAAATGGGCCGGCCTGGTCGCTATTTTTTGAATATATCGCTAATATCCTGTACGCACTGGTGATCCGTAAATTCTCCAAAACTTTGCTTGCTATATTGGTGTTTTTATCGGCCTGTTTACTGATCCATTATACAGTAATGGGCCCCCAGGGCGATGTAATTGGCGGCTGGTCGGTTAATAAAACACAACTCTATATTGGCTTTACCCGCTTGCTTTATCCATTTTTTGCCGGGATGCTGCTTTGCCGCATGGGTAAACTCATCCATATTAAAGGCGCGTTTGCTGTATGCAGCCTCCTGATCATCGCTATATTGTGTGTGCCGAGGATAGGGGGCAGCGAGCATTTATGGCTGAACGGTTTGTACGAATCGTTCTGCATCATCATTCTTTTCCCCCTGATTGTTGCCATTGGCGCGGGCGGGAGTTTAAAAAGTAAAAGCTCGATCAGGATTTGTAAATTTATGGGGGATATTTCGTACCCGCTTTACATTACGCATTATCCTTTAATATATTTTCATGTAGCCCGGGTAACAAATAATAAGATCCCAATGGCACAGGGCCTGCTTGGCGGGCTTGGAATTTTTGTAGTCAGTATCGCTATTGCTTACGGCTGCCTCAAATTGTATGATGAGCCTGTCAGAGATTGGTTAAAGAAGCGTTTCCTGCTGAAAAAAGCATAATTATTAATGGTATAATTAAACGTCGGTATTGACTCATCCTGACATCGCTGTGCTGGCCGGGGCTGTATCATAAAGCCAATTGACTACCCTTGGTGTGGTGTTACCTATGAATTGAAATTTAGCTGATAATATTTATACAAAAGGGGGTTAACTTTTTTTTATACAAAATTTCATAATTTATTGACTGTCAATTGAATAGGCGAATGTTAAGCCTGAATTGTGTTAACCCTGTTAACCCCCTTTTGTTAGTAAAAAAGGCAATCCAACTCCAACTATATATCGCTTAAGTATCTTAAAAAAAACTGATCTTGGTTTATGATACAGCCTCTTTCTGGTTTTTTATTTTCCTTACCCTCTATGCGGCAAAGTCGTAGAGACGGTGGTACGGCAAAGCGCACACCGGGTGCATTATGCCTGATATTATATACTTTTAATAATATTTAATTGCATAATATAAATAAAGCTTGAAAGTGTCATTTATAAACCTCATCTTTAGATTACTGTAAACCCTTTGAAAAAGATTGTTGCCTTAATATTGCTCCATATTTACCTGCTTAACATTGGCGGGCAGCTGGCTTTGCACCAATACCTGGTTTATAAATCGGACCGGTTTTTTAATGAACAGGTTGGGAAAGGCTTGTATAATGTAAATGACCTTACCGAAGTCACTATCCCGGTTAACTTACCTGCTATTCATGATTGGCGAACTTTTGAAAATATATCCGGGCATATTACGTTCGGAAACGCCACCTACAATTACGTAAAAATGCGATTGACGAGGAATGCCCTTCACCTGATGTGTATTCCTAATTATAAAACTACCCGCTTTGCCGATAGCAATGTGCTTGATGCAAAAGGAATAAAGGGAGCTCCTGTTTCGCCAAAAGAGCATGTACCCTTTGGTAAAATGGTTTTACAGGATAATGTAAGCCTTTCATTTGTGCAATTTGAATTTTACTGCCCTGTAATGCCTTTGCCTAAAAACGTTGTACAGCCTGTGCAATCGTTAGTAAGTTCTCATCAGGATATTCCTGAACAACCCCCCAAAGCAACCTGCTGATTTTCTCCATTTAGTTCATTTACCGACCGGCATTTGTTTTAATGTCCCTGGTCGTGTTGTCCGAAATTTCTATTTACAAATTAATACCACATCTATCGCGGGGTAAAGGCTTTGGCATTTATCCGCGAGGGTATATAAACATCCTATGATAAAGAAAAAAATTACCGCCGCGCTTGTGCTGCTGTGCGGCTTCACCATAATGGCATCGTGCCAGAACTCATCTAATGAGGAGATGGCCCAGGTGCTGAAGCAGATAAATAATAAGAATAACACCATTTCAAACCCGTTTAACCCCGAAATGAAGTTGGCTTATTGCGATTCGCTGCTTAACATTAAACGGCTTGCCAAAAGTCAGGAGGTTTTATTTTCAAAGGCCTCGCTGCTGTTGAAGGCCGGGCAGGAGCAGCAATCTGTAAACATTTATAAGTACCTGATGGATAATATCGACTTTATGTCGACCGATGAGATGCTGTCTGAACAGGCCATCGCTTATATGCGTTTGGGTGAGCGGAGCAATTGTATGCTTAACCATACCGGCTCATCATGTATCTTCCCAATTAAAGATGATGGGGTGCACAAGATCCAAACAGGGTCAAGAAAAGCAATTGAAGTGTATAAAGCATTGTTAAAGCTTCGCCCGGATGATTATGAGTCGCGCTGGTTAATCAATATAGCTTATATGACGCTTGGCGAGTATCCGCAAAAAGTGCCTAAGAATGCCCTGATTCCGGGCCTTAATGCCGACCCGGATACTGCATCACAGGTTAAACCTTTTGCTGATGTGGCAGGTAGCCTTGGCCTTAATATCAACGGCCGGGCAGGCGGGGTCATTGTTGATGATTTTAATAATGACGGCTACCTTGATATCATGACATCGGGATGGGACCTAAGCGACCCCATGCATTATTTTCAAAATAACCAGGACGGTACGTTTAGCGACCGTACAGCAACTGCCGGTTTAACGGGCATTACCGGCGGGCTTAATATCCAGCAAACCGATTATAATAATGATGGTAAACTGGATGTTTTTGTTTTGCGCGGGGCATGGCTTACCCGGGGGTTCGGTAACCAGCCAAGCTCGCTATTGCGTAATAATGGCGATGGTACCTTCACCGATGTAACAGCCATAAGCGGGCTGTTTATGCTTCACCCTACTCAAACTGCAACCTGGGCCGATTTTAATAACGATGGCTGGCTGGATGTATTTGTAGGTAATGAAAATTCAGAATCAATGTACAATGTTGATGAATCAACCTGCCAGTTATACATGAATAACCGTAACGGCACATTCAGCAACATAACCACGGCTGCCCATTGCGGCATCAAAGCTTTTGTAAAAGGGGTAACGTCTGCCGATTATGATAACGATGGTTTTATAGATGTCTTTATCTCAACCATGGATGGGCATAAATACCTGCTTAAAAATAAAGGCAAAACCGAAGCCGGGATTGATTTTGAAGATGTGACTATGCAATCGGGCCTCGACCAGATTAAACAAAGAACCTTTACTACCTGGTTTTATGATTATAATAACGATGGCTGGCCCGATTTGATGGTGGCCAACTATCATTTTGAGCGCACTTTAGGTTTTTACAGCGCTGCCGCCGCTTTGGGCAAAGCTGTACCGGAGGCTGGCAACATCTATCTGTATAAAAATAATCACGACGGTACATTTACCAATGTAACCAAAGAAGCCGGACTTGATAAGGTAGTTTACAGTATGGGGGCCAACTTCGGCGATATTGATAACGATGGCTATCCCGATATGTACTTTGGTACAGGCAACCCCGATTTTAAATCGCTGGTGCCTAACAAATTCTTCAGAAATATAGCGGGTAAACGTTTTGCTGATATCACTTCCTCATCGCGTACGGGTAATTTGCAAAAGGGGCACGGCATAGCATTTGCCGATTTGAGGAATAACGGCCATCAGGATATTTTTGCCGAAATGGGCGGGGCCTATATTGGCGACTCGTATACCAGCTCATTATATATGAATCCCGGTGTAAGCAATAACAATTGGATCAGCCTGAAATTGAATGGCACAAAAGCCAATAACGCAGCCATCGGGAGCCATATTAAGCTCACTTTTACCGAAAATGGGGTTAAACGTTCTGTTTATAAAGATGTTAATTCGGGCGGGAGTTTCGGATCTTCGCCTTTGCGGCAGGAGATAGGAATTGGCCAGGCAAAGGTAATTGATGAAATTGAGATAAAATGGGCAGGGAGTGGGGCTGTGCAGCACTTTAAAAATGTTGCCCCTAATCAGTTTTTAAACCTTACCGAGGGTAATGCACAATACAAAACCGTCCAATTAACAAAATTGATTTTCCGCAGTAAAAACATGCCTGGTTGTATGCCTATGCAAATGGCAGCCAAAACAAATTAAATTATGTTTCTGTAATAGAAAATATTAGCCCTGGTTTTATACCAAAATAGTTACATTTATATCAGCAACAATTAAAATAAATCTTAACCATGAGAAAACTCTTATTACTATGCTGCATGTTCATTGGATTGGCTGCAGCAGGCAATGCGCAAACCAAGCCCGGTGCCAAACCTGTTGAAAAATCAAAAGACCTGCAAAAGCAATTAAAGCTCACTGATAAACAAACCGAAAAAATTGCGGTGATATACCAGGAATCATCCGATAAGTTTGAAAAGATCAAAGCTGCTGATAAAGGTGATAACACGAAAATGATGGTTGATATTAAGCCATTACGGGAAGCTACCATCTCAAAGATCAAAGCTGTTTTAACTAAAGAACAAACAGTAAAATATGATAAGCTTTTGAAAGGCAGCAAAGCAGCAGGCGGCAGTGGCTGGGGTGATGGCTGGAGCGCTACAAGTGGTCAGTAACCGGTTTTAGTAGTAACAAACTAACAGGCCGCTTTTCAACTAAGAAGAGCGGCCCGTTTATTTATAAAATTTGTTTAACCGGCAGACTGAGCTATGGCAGATAGCTTATATCGTACCTCAACTGATTCCTAATCCAGGATCTCTATCGGCCGGTTAAGTACTTCTTGCAGCGGGATCTTTTGAATACGCTTATCTTTTTTGATATAATTTAAACTAACCGGGATGAGTATTGGCCCGGCGGTAACATACCATCCCGGCGGATCGCCACCTTCTGTTAATCTTAAAAAACCGTTGCTGATGTAAAGAGGCATGAGCAAGGCCTCTCCGGTATCCATCGGGCCAAGATCTATTTGCAGGGAATTAGAATGGAAAGATTTAGCTGTACGTTCCGGATCTGTAAATTGATTGATATCGGTAGGGTCATACATTTCACTTACTTCATCAAGCTTTAAACGGTTGATATCGAGCTTTACAGATGCGGCTTTGCCTTTTCCAACTTGTTTAATAATTAAGCAGGCTATTGCCGTCCTCATTGGCTTCAGCTTTTTTTGCCTGTATAAGGTTGTAAATTCCTCCAGGTAGGCGGAAGAAATTCCATAGTCGGGGTGATATCTTCCTGCAGCAATAAGATCATCTATTTCGTTCTTCATTACCGGGTAAACCAAAGGGCCGTGATCTTTTTGGCCGGCAGCTATTTTCATCTTATTGTATGAGGCTATGCTCATTTCGCCATAACCAATTTCAAATTTCGCATTAGCGGTGTCCAGCTGTTTGGCCAGGCTGTCCAATTGTTGCCTTTTTATAGTATTACGCTTTTGCCGGGCAACGTAAAAATACAGGTTGCCGATGATCAGGATACTGCCAACCACTATCAGGATAAGGGCGAGACTGTTTTTAGTTTGTTTGGCCGGTATTGGGTTTTCGTTATTTTCCATTCTTATGAATATCTGATCATTGTCAAACTATCCGCGGCCCTGCACCCCTTCGGCCAACCGAACCGGGCTCAGCATTTTTCGTACTGCTATTGATTTCCGGGCGGTATCTGCCGGTTCTGTATAGCGGATATTATCCGGCAGAAAAATAGTTTTTGATTCAATTTTCCATTGCCTGTTTTTATTAACAGGGTTTGGTTTATCATACGTCACGAATAATGGGATTAAAATTCCCTGCCCGGTTGAAAGCCTTGAAGGTAGTTTTATAATTTGTTTCACAGCGGTGCCTTTGGCCCTGATCTGGCTGTTATAGTCATTTTTGCTTTGAGGATTTTCAGTAACAGTGAGCGGCTGGTTAATATTGAGCTTGCTCATGTCAAGCTCAATGTCTGATGCATCGCCCTTGCCTTTGTTTTGGATCATGAGGCAGGTGATAAACAGGTCATAATCAATAGCCGTAGTGTCGTTAAAAAGCTGGTCGGTTTTCTGAAGGCTTTTATCTGAAATTTCATTGCTGAGTATGGGATAATCAAGATAAAAGGCATTCTTTTTCCGGACGGCACTATCCCCCCCTGCCAGGGCATAAATATCATTGGCCATGCTGATATAGGAAACTTCCAGGCTGGCCTTCAATTCGGGATTAACCGGCGGGGGCGGATCTTTCTTAATCAGATTATACCCGGTAGTTAGTAAACCTAAAATAACAGTAATTACGCCCAGCTTCAATTGCAGGCTTTTCCATATGCTGTCTTTATCGGCTGTTTTCTTTTTGGCCATGCTTTCCGGTTGATATGGTTAGGATGATCATGTAGTTGTATTACATGGTTGTTTCACAGGTGCTTGTGATATAAAATTAAGAATAATAAATTGATTGTAAAGACGGAGTTTACAAACTGATCGCTAAAATCAATGCCTCTGGCAAACAACCGCAGGTACTGATATTTAAAACGCTTCATTCAAGCCCAAAAAGAATCCCTTTGAACCATACCGGCCAAAGGCATAGTCAAGACAAAGATTGGTACGGGTTGCTTTATTAAACAATACGCGCAAGCCGCCGCCATAACCCGGTTGCCATACCTGGAATATTTTGGTGCCCGATTCATCATTGGTTGTTTGCAGGTTGGCAAATGCCACGCCGCTTACAAATTTATTCCGCAGTATAGGGAAACGGTATTCCACCTCTGAGTAGTTGTACTGCGTGCCCTTAAAATATTGTACTACATAACCCCTGCCACTCCGGAAGCCCGGATCTTTGCCGGTGCCGGGTAGTTCAAGGTAGGGGATGTTGCCACTGATCAAATATGATCCCCAGTTCCAGAATGCAACAACATGTTCGGGGTTTGTTTCCGACAGGCTGAAATACTTTCTGAAATCGGTAGTGAACTGCACCGCGTTTTTGGAGCTTCCCATCCAGCTTTGATTAATGCGGAAGCCGGCATCGACGTAAATCCCTCTGTAGGCCCGGTTTTGATTATCGCGGGTAGTGTATTGCAGGTTAAAAAGCAAGCCGTTAGCAGCATAATGGTCACGGGCAAATCCATGTCGGTCGCTATAGATATTGTATGGGGTAAGATCAGTTGTTGATTTGGTATCCTCAATTTTTCGCCTGATATCAAAAGAAGCGCCCGCACCTAAAAATAACCCCTTATCAATTTCTTTGTATACCTTCTCGCGGATATTATAAAATTGCGAATGCAGCGCTCTGCCTTTACGCCCGGGGTTGGCCAGCACCTGGTCAGCTTCACTGCCGCTTGATGCCTGGCCAATTCCCAAACCATAATCGGGCGAAACCGTTTTGGCTGCAACCAAACTGCCCTGAAAATTCCATTTATTACCCGGTGTGTATATGTTATGGTTGATATAAAAATAGATGATACCCTTGGTGGTAATAGAAGCAGATGTGGCAGCAACCGAGAGCAGGGTATTAGGATCATTCCCTAATTTTTTACCGGCTACAGCCTTGATCCCAATTTGCGACCCGATGGTTGGATTAGATGCCACGTTGGGTATGATGGTAATCCCCGATGACTTTTTATTGGGGGCCGCAGCCGGCCGGCCGGGGTGAAGTATATTACGCACCAGGTCGCCAAAGTCATATTGTTTATATAAAGTATCGGTCGGTTTAGCCGGTTGTACTATTTTTTCTTTAATGCGCAATGAATCGGCCTTTACCGAATCGGCAGGTACAGGTACCTGGCCGAAGGCATGTACCGATATGCCTGTAAATAGTATGAATAAAACTGTTTTTAAAAGCAGGGTAGAAATTTTATGTGGCGATTTGTGATGCACGCTAACGGATATAAATATTTAAAATTCAATTTATTGACTGTGTAATTGTGATGGGTGTTAGCTCATTTTTAAACCCCGAAATGTGCATAATGTTTGAACTTTAAATTTGTGAGGACGCTAAGGCAATGGATTTAGTTGCATTATTTTTTGTTCCGCTTAAATATTGCTACCTTAATATTCTCTTGTTATAAACCGCAGAAAGTCGGTTTTGTCCTGCTAAAACTTAACCAATTATAATCATGAACGTACCTTACATTCGTTTTGTGGCCCTCATTGTTTTTATGTTTGCGGCCTTTTCAGGGGCCGCGCAAAACAATCAAGGCAGAGCAGACACTATTGACCGCAAATGGTGGAAGGAAGCTGTAGTTTACCAGGTTTATCCCCGAAGTTTTAAGGACAACGATGGAGACGGTATTGGTGACCTGAAAGGTATTATCTCCAAACTTGATTATATCAAAAGCCTCGGTGTTGATGTTGTTTGGCTTAACCCAATTTACAGCTCGCCCAATGATGATAATGGGTATGATGTAAGCGATTACCGCAACATCATGAAGGATTTTGGAACCATGGATGATTTTGATGCTTTGCTGAAAGGCATGCATTTCCGCGGTATAAAACTGGTGATGGACCTGGTTGTAAATCACAGCAGCGATGAGCACGAATGGTTTAAACAAAGCCGGAGCTCGCGGAATAATCCATACCGTGAATATTACCACTGGTGGAAAGCCGAAAAGGGAAAGCCGCCTTATCGCTACAGTTTATTTGACGTAAATCATGATGCCTGGCGTTATGATTCGCTCACTAATGCCTACTACCTGCACTATTTTTCGCGCAAGCAGCCCGATCTTAACTGGGAAAATCCAAAACTGAGGAATGAAGTGTACGGTATTATGAAGTTTTGGGCCGATAAGGGGATTGATGGCTTCAGGTTGGATGCTTTCCAATTTGCTGCAAAGGATACTACCTTTCCGGCCTTTCCGAAAGGGTTTGAAAAAAACTTTACCCAATATTACGGCGTACAGGGCAATTTGCACGGATACCTGCAGGAAATGAACAGAGAAGTGCTCAGTAAATATAACGTAATGAGTGTGGCCGAAGGTGCAGGCAATACTTTTGAAGACGGCCATAATTTAGTTGATGCCGACAGAAATGAATTGAACATGGCTTACGCATTTGAAGGTGTGGATATTGCCAAACCCGAAGGCTACAGCATAACTCATTTAAAGCAGGTATTTACCAAATGGGATAGCGCCTTTGTGGCAAAAGGCTGGCTTTCGGTGTTTCTTGCCAATCATGACCAGGCCCGGCTGGTAAGCAGGTTCGGCAATGATAGCCCGGAGTTCAGGGCTGTATCATCGAAGATGCTCTCTACATTTTTAATGACTATGCGTGGTACGCCATACTATTATAATGGCGACGAACTGGGCATGACCAATGCTGGCTTCAGCACAATTGATGACTATCGTGACGTGCAAACGTTAAACGAATATCAGCGGCAAAAAAATATTGGTGCCGATTTGCCGGCTTATTTAAAACGCATAGCCTTTGAAAGCCGGGATAATGGCCGTACCCCATTTCAGTGGAACAGCGCCGCTAATGCCGGTTTCACTACCGGTACACCCTGGATAAAAGTAAACCCTAACTTTAAAACCATTAATGCCGCCGCGCAGGAAAAAGATGCCAATAGTACTTTGAATTATTTCAGACGGATAGTAAAACTAAGGAAGGATAATCCTGTACTGGTATACGGAAAATATACATTGCTCGACGCGCAAAACCCCGATACTTATGCCTACACCCGGGAGTTGAACGGCAGGAAGCTGCTGGTACTCCTGAATTTTACAAGTAAAACAGCTCCGGCTCAAACCGGTATGGATTTGGGTAATGCCAGGGTTTTAATCGGCAATTATCAAAAGCCATCAAAAAATGGCACGCTGATGCCGTATGAGGCGGTGGTTTATGAAGTGAAGTAGGTAATTGTTTTCTCGCACAGGACAAGCAAACCGTTAAAGCGTAGCCTCTTTCGCGGAAGACGCATGTAATGCGTCTCTACGCGAAATTTTTATCTCACCACCAACGAGATCTGCAATACCCTCGGCTTATCACCAATTGCCGGGCCTCCCCAGTCTGTTTCATCGCCATTTAAGATCCGGAGCGATTTAAATACACCGTTTTCATACCAGCCTTCCTCAACCTTGAGATATTGCCATGCCTTACCTGCGTTGCTGCCGGTCGGCCGGAAAGTGATGCGACAGTTTGTACCGGCCATGATAAATTTATTTTCATCAAGGCTAACAATCATGGCTTTACCGTTATGGTCTTTATTGGGTTTAAGCTCACCTCCCCGGCCGCTGCCAAATTTTATAATGGCGTCCCAGGCACCAAGTTTAATGCTTTGCTCCGCACCGTCTTCATGTTCAACAACTGTTTTTATCTTGTCGTCATATGCCCATTGCGCCATCTCCCTCATCATAGGAGCTGCCATTGTGTATTCCTGCGCAAAGGGTGCAAGGCGTTCCGCCAGATGTTCATCATTGGAGCTATCGCCGTTATCATCTATCCCGAAAGGTGAAAATCCAATACCACCGTGGGCCAGCACATCATAAAAATATTTGGCGTTATCAGCAACTAACCCGGCTTCCGGTACAAATAAGGGATTATCTGCCCGAGTGTACAGGTCAATCACTTTCAGCACCCTTTCGCTGCCCGACAGGTAAATATCGGGAGCAAGCAGGTCAATAGATGGTGCGGCTGCTTTCCAGATTGGGATTACGTTATCTGTTGCGCCCCCACTTTCATAATGGGTTGCCGGCGGGTTGGTAAGCGGATCACGAAGTGCCACGTTTACATATAACGGCAGCGGATACTCAGCCTTACCGGCTGCTGCCACCTGTTCAATGAACCGGGCTATCGACCAGGCCTGGAAATATTCATCAGCCCTTTCACCAAAAACTTTGGCCCATGAACCTTTTGAGTTTTCAGGTACATTCAGGGCTTTTAGTATGGCCGGTTTTAACAGTTGGGAGGGCACATCGGCTTCAAACAGTTTTTGCGCCCTGGCTGAGTAATCACGGACTGTGTCCCATGAGCCGGGCTCATTTTCAACCTGTACCATGATAACTGTATGCTGCGTATCTGCCTGCTTTAAGTAACGCATACCTGCCGAAAACGCTTTGATATCAGCATCTAAAGTAGCTTTTGAATGAGGTGAAGGCGAATCAATTGGCTTGCCTGTTTTACCCGTGATGTTTGGGTATTTTTCCGCGTCGCGCTTCATCCATTCGGGCATGTAATGGTTACTGCCGTTTTTCCAGGTACCAAACCATAATAGTACCAAATGAACATGATGTTGCCTTGCCTGGGTAAGCAAAGTATCAACCAGCGAAAAATCAAACTTTCCGGGCTGGGGTTCTATTTGCTCCCAGTAAATGGGTACTTCGAGCGTGTTAAGGTGCATTGCCCAGGCCGATTTCCATACGCCTGGCATTAAAGCGGGCCATGCACTTGAGTTGTGCGCCTGTCCGCCCAGCATTAAAAATGGTTTGCCATCAACTAAAAACGCATGCCTGCTATTTTTTTCGATAAGCTTAGGTAATGAAGTATCATTAGTTTGAGCAAGGGTTTTACCCCCTGCAAATAACAGTGATGTAAGCAGGAGCGTATTCTGAGTTTTTTTGCCGATTATTTTAAGCATGATAACAAAGGTTTATGACCACGCAAAATAATTACAAAACAGAACTTTTGGTAATACTAAATAAACCGTTTATGGTTAAAAATATGCCAAATGCAGCATTTATTTAGCCAACTCCAGCTTGGCAAAAAAATCATTGAACATAAGGTTGATATCTAACCTGCGATAAACACGGATATTACGGCCCTTGGCATTATAATCATATCCCCCTTGCGCGTTAATAAGCGGGCAGGGTTTTAACACATATTCACTTGATGATGGATCGGCTTCAAAGGATGATTGCAATGCAGTGAGCAACACCAGCGGACTATCGCCTAAAATATAGGTTTCGCCCAAATTAAGATGGAATTGCTGGATCCGTGTCATGAGGCTTTCAAGCACATTGACCAGGTACTTACCGGCTTCGCCTTGTGGTTTTATTTTAAGTTGCAATTCAGAGTAGGGCAATATGGCCTGGCGGTACCCATCCCGGGGGATTTGCCAAAGCTTTAATTGCGAGTGGTTAAACACCGCCCTTGCTGCATTGATATCGATATTGAGGTTATACTCGGGACTGCTGTAATTGGGCGGGGGTAGTGCAAGATCGCTGTACTCCGGGCCGCCAATCCATACCAATGTAAGTTTATCAGCAATGTTGGGTTCGGTTAATACCGCCGATGCAATTTCGGTAAGCCCGGCGCCGCAAAGCACATAAAGCGGAAGGGATGTATCTGTACGGGAAGCTTCTTTAATGATCAGATCGACAGCTTTACTTTTTACCGGGGTACTGTCGTTTACCATAGCGATGTTAGAGCCTGCTATTACCGGGAATTGATCTTTAATCTTTAAAACAGCTAACAGGTCTGCGGCCTTTTTCGCCGCATTCTCCGCCTGTGTTTTAGATCTGTCGAACCCATCATTGGCATTCAGGTGCGAACCGATAATCCCCCTAACTTCAACCGATGGCGATAGCACCAGATGAGTAAGCGCAAATAAACCATCCGGGTCGCCGCTGAAATCATTATCCATGATCACCCTGATACGGGGAGTAATGAGTTTATTTTTTACAGCTGATTGCCCTTTTGAGGTAAAAGGAAAAACAAAAAGCATGAGCAGGAATGTTAAAAACTTGCTTTGGGTCATAGCTTAGAGGTTAATTGGTTGCAGCTCACAATATAAGCGTTTTACCCCAAAACAAGAGCTTATTTATCCCGCAATACTTTCAAAAGCTGCAAGATATTTGTCAATATAAAATTGCTTGCTTGCCGTTTTATACTGCATAATAAAACGCGGATGTTCCAATGCTATGATCTCGCCAAAAAAATGATATTCATCGTTCAGTTTGCGCAGGAAAGTTTCATTCTTGCCGGTACCAAAGCAAAAACATTTATCGGTATTCACGCCCAGGTCAATCTGCTTGCGGATGTTTTCGATCATGAAATGGTAAACGGCTTTGGTTAGTTCCTTACTGTCATAATAGTTATAATTCTTTTCTTTTCCGTTGGCATCAATACTGGTAAAACCAAGCGGGCAGGGCGAATTAATATAGATCTGCTTGTAAAAAGCTTCCGGTCCGCCAAAGGCATTGATCACCTCGTAAACAAATACCGATGACGGCTCGTGCGACATTTTGCCTTCGTAGTTGATATGACATTCGGAGATCAATCGCTTAGGATCGGTAAAAGGAATACCTGTTAAACCGCCGCCAAATCTTCCGGGATTGATACCCAAAATGATGTGTCGCTGCTGGTTGTCATCATAATATTTATGGTAAAATTCATCAACAATACGCATAGTTTGTGGATGTTCCTTAAAGGGGTTCATGATGCGGATGCCTTCAGGTAAAGGTTCGCCGGTGTAGGTTAGCTGCTCGTTGAATTGGATAATCCGGTCTGCAAGTGTCATAACTCAAATTTAGCATTAGTTGAGCAATTGTTTTTTGATGTGTTGAGGTTTTCTCGTATAGCGTTTGTAATATTTGACTTATTTTGCGGGCGATAGCAAAACCGTTTAGAACAGAGAATTAGTCTTATGTCGAAAAAGAAAAAAGGGAAGGTAGTTGCGATGAAGCCAACTCAGCTGAGCCCGGAAAAGTATATTAAAACACAGGCACGTACGCTGCCTGTGTTTGAATGTCTGATCAACGATGATTGGGAGACTTCCGGCTTGTGTAATGTTGTAGTGGCTCGCCAACATAAAAACGGAAATATAACAGCAGGCATTTATCTCGTAGATATGTTTTGCCTGGGTATTAAGGGGGCTCAATACGAATTCAATTTGTACCAGGACGACTACGAAGATTTAAAAAACAGGTTCAATTGGGAAAGGTGCGAGTATGTACTTGCTCATAATATCATTTTTGGCGCAATGGCTTACGCCGAAGATTATGGATTTAAGCCGCACAAAGAATTTGAAATAGCACAGTATATTTTAGAGGAAGATGATGAAGCGATAGAGCTTATGGAGCTTGATTTTGGATTAAATGGCAAACCTCATTATGTATCGGGTCCTTATGATGACGCTGTGAAAGTCAATAATATCATAGCTACACTTGAACGAACAGCAGGCGAAGGCAATTTTACTTATACATATCTTGGAGATGGATTTGATGATATGGATGATGACGATATGGACGACTGGGATGAAGATGACTATGATGATGACGATATTGATTATCCCAACGAGGGAAACGAATTGGGAGCAATGCTGAAACTTCTGAAAAATGTAAGTGAGACCTACGATGCTAAAATAAGGACCGAACAAACAAGGCAGATATTATCAGAGCATTATATTGGCGCCAAATATGAACTGAGTGAAACAGAAGGCGCATTGGAAGACAATCGTTTTGATAATGACGAAGCGGCGGGCGAGTATTATAGGCTAAGAACGATTATTGCCAACAAAGAGATTGTTCCGGTAAAAGAATTTGAGAAAGCACGTTTAAAATACCCGGCAACACCGGCATTTTACAACCTGCTCCAAACGGCTTACATAAACAATCAACAGTACGATGAAGCCGAGGAAACGATAACTTTAATGTATCATGTGTTTCCTGATTATTTCCCGTCACTTATCAATTACGCGGGAATGCTTTTAGTGAACGAAGAGCCAGAAGCAGTTTTAGCCGTTTTTAATGGCAAGCCCGATCTTAATTATTTATATCCCGATCGCAAGGTTTTTCATGTGGGCGAAGCATTAGTGTATTATGCCTGCATGTGCCGTTATTTTTCTGCAATTGACCAAATAGATTCAGCTGATATGTATATGAATGCTATGCTCAAATATGCAGAAACCGACTTCTTTAAGCAGACAGAGATGATAAAGTTTGCAATTATGGATCTTTTTAAAGCAAAATTTGCCGCTTTAACAGAGGGCGGGTTTTTAGGTAAATAATGTACCTAACCGTGTTTATTAATTGAGGTGGTATTGTGTGCTTATGGTGACTTGGTACCTCGATAATAAAATTATTTGGTATTCTCTTTTTACCAAATGGTAAGTGGAACCGGTTTTTTACGGGGGAAATTTGTGGTGTTAAAAAGAATAACATCATGAATAATCAAACGGAAATTAAATCGTCATTAAATGGCAAACGGGTAATTACATTAGGTGGCAGTACAGGTATAGGCTTTGCTACAGCAAAAGCAGCCGCTGCCGAAGGTGCTAAAGTTGTCATAGTTTCAGGTAACCAAAGCAAGATCAATAACGCTTTAAGTCAATTACCTGAAGATGCCGAGGGCTATGCTGTAGACTTGTCACACGAAGAAAATATAAAATCGTTTTTTGAGCAGGCCGGTAATTTTGACCATTTGGTCTATACGGCCGCAGAAAACCTTAACCTCAATAATATCGATCAAACAGATATTGAAGCTGCACGTAAGTTTTTTAACCTCCGTTACTGGGGGGCATATGCTGCTGTTAAATACGGCACGCCATTCATTAACAAAGGCGGCTCGGTAAATTTAACCGGTGGCACGGCAGGGGCAAGACCGACAGCCGGCTGGTCAATAGCCAGCAGCATTTGTGGGGCTATGGAAGGTTTGGTTAGGGCGCTTGCCGTTGAGCTTGCTCCAATACGTGTAAACGCAGTGGTGCCGGGCGTAATTGATACCAATCTCTGGGACAGTATGCCTCCCGAAGATAAAGAAGGCCTTTACAACTGGGCAAAAGATACATTATTGCTCGGTCGCGTTGGCCATGCGGAGGATGTTGCCCTTGCCTTTGTTTACCTTATGAAACAGAGCTTTGGTACCGGATTGAATTTAGTGGTTGACGGTGGTACATTGCTGGCATAATTTTTTTATACGAGGCACCTACGGAGCCAAATTTGTTATGATTAATTCTACAAACACGATACTCCTACGGAGTTTTGAAAGCGATATAGCGCTCCGTAAGAGTGTCGTGTTTGTAGAAAAGGTGCAAGGTGAACTGGGCTCTGTAGGTGCCTTGTGAATTTCGGTATTGTCTCGCCAGTATCGCACTTTGGTTGGTGTCGTCCGCTTTTGTATCTTGGCGCGTTCATCAATCATAAAAACAATTGACAATCCCACCGATACATTTTAATAAGACCCGCATTGCGCCAACGCCAAGCGGGTTTTTGCATGTGGGCAATGTGCTGTCTTTTTCTGTCACTGCCGCATTGGCGCGTAAGCATGGCGCTAAAGTTTTATTGAGGATTGATGACCTCGACCGCGCAAGGGTTAACCGGGAGTATTTAACAGATATTTTTGATACGCTTCGCTTTTTAGGGATTCCCTGGGATGAAGGGCCACAGGATGCCGATGATTTTGAAACCCGATTTTCGCAAATTCACCGGATGCATCTGTATAATGAAGCCCTTGAGCAGTTAGCCGCGGGTGGTTTTGTTTTTGCCTGTACCTGCTCGCGGAAGCAAATGGGTGAAACTGGAAGCTGTACCTGTTCGGATAAGCAGATCCCTTTAAACACACCTGAAGCAAGCTGGCGATTACGTACAGATAATGCCGGTACATTGCAGGTGAGGAGTTATAATGGTACAATTACTCAAGCACAACTACCTGCCGAAATGAAGAATTTTGTTGTGCGTAAGAAAGACGGTTTCCCGGCTTATCAGCTTACCTCAATTATTGACGATTTGTTTTTCGGCGTTGATCTGATTGTGAGGGGTGAAGATCTGTGGGCATCAACACTGGCGCAGACCCAGTTGGCAACTGTGTTGGGTAAGCAGGATTTTAATGATATCGTATTTTATCATCATCAGCTGTTGCTTGAAGCGGATGGTAAAAAGCTCTCCAAATCGGCCGGCTCAGCATCGATTAGGTATTTAAGGCAGGACGGTAAAAATGCAGAAGACGTATTTCTGCTTATCTCAGATCTTTGTTCACTTCCCGAAAAAGCCGGTAACTGGCAGGAGCTCGCAGCATCAATTCTTCGCCATTTGCCATAGCTTGTTAACACTTCTTTATAAAATGCATATTTAATATAAACCCGCCTTAATCGAACGGTGTCAATTTGTATATTTTAATGTGATGAAAATGTTAAGTCATTTACAATAAATTAAAGCATTTGGTGCTTTTACTTTACCATGACATAACTGCCTGTACATATCGGAAGGGTAAATTTGTAGTAACAAATACAAATTACGATGCAAGCAGCATTTTGCCACAAGCACCTGAAATTTCTGTTTTTTGTTATCCTTACCTTCAGAGCAATTACCTGCCAGGCTCAAAACAGCCCCCTCTCTAAAGGTTTCGCCCATAATGATTACTGGCACAGCCGACCTCTGTACGATGCCCTGGATAACGGTTTTCAAAACGTAGAAGCTGACATTTACCTGCGCGATGATGAATTGCTGGTGGCACATATGCTGCCCGCTTTTCAAAAAAGGCGTACCCTGGAGCAGCTTTATTTAAAGCCCCTGTTTAATTGTTACGAAGGCAAAAACAGGGAGGTGGTGTACCCGCTTGCTCCTGTTACGCTGATGATTGATATTAAATCAGACGCTGAAAAGACCTACGCAAAGCTGGCAGAAGTGTTAAAACGCTATGCGCCGATGCTGTCGAGCTATAATAATGGTGAAATTACAGAAGGGAGTGTAACCATTGTTATAACCGGCAATAAGCCCTATAAAATGCTTCAGGCGCAAAAACAGCGCTATGCTTTTATTGATGAAGACCTGATGCAGGTGCATACCGATACACTTTCAAACACGGTTTATAAAACTGCAAGCTGCAAATATTCGCGCCTGATTAGCTGGACAGGTAAAGGCCCGATGCCCGAAGATCAGAAACAATTGCTTCGCGATTATGTAACTGTTGCACATCACTACAAAAAACGGGTACGATTATGGGCTTCTCCTGAAAATAAGGAAGTATGGAAAGCCTTGCTTGAATGCGAGGTAGACCTGATCAACACCGATAAATTAGCCGAATTGAGGGAGTTCCTGATGACGGGGCCGGAGCCTGTAAGATACGCGAAGGTAAACACCAGGTAATAACCGCTAATCACTCAATAAGATGAAAAAGATCAGAGTAGCATTTTTCGCCGAGATACTTATTGAAGATTTTGATGGTGCTATACGCACCATGTATCAGCTCATTAAGCGGATTGACCGCAATATTTTTGAGTTTCTATTCGTTTACGGCGCCGGACCTGATAGCATAGCCGGTTTTGAATCATTAAAAGTTCCGGCTTTAACGTTGCCGATTAATACAGGGTATACCATGGCTATTCCCGCACTGGTGATGAGTGAGCTAAAAGAAGAGATAGATAATTTTTCGCCCGATGTTATACACATTGCCACGCCATCGCTTTTAGGTAATTTCGCGTTAAAATATGCTACCCACCGTGGCTTGCCTGTTATCAGCATTTACCATACACATTTTATTTCTTATATCGATTATTACCTGAAACATACGCCATTCCTCATTAACAAGGTTAAGCAAATGATGGCCGAAAGCCACAAGGCTTTTTATAACCAATGCGATCAGGTATACGTGCCTTCAATTACTATGAACGATGAGCTGATTGATATGGGAGTTGATACCTATCGCATGAAGCTTTGGCAAAGAGGAATAGATACCAGCCTGTTTTCCCCCGGGCATAAAAAAAGCCTGCGTTCTTTGACGGGGAATGATAATCCCGCCATTTTGTTTGCCAGCCGCCTGGTTTGGGAAAAAAACCTGGAAACCCTGTTCGAGGTATACAGCATAATGCAGGATCGAAATCCCCAGGTTAACTTCATAATTGCCGGTGATGGCATTGCGCGCAAGGCCTGTGAAGCCAAAATGCCCAACGCAGTATTCACCGGGAAGGTAGATCATGAAACGCTTTCGGTGTTATATGCGTCATCAACCCTGTTCGTGTTTCCTTCGGTATCCGAAGCTTATGGCAACGTTGTACTTGAAGCCATGGCATCCGGGTTGCCGTGTGTTATTGCAGATGGCGGCGGTTCAAAGGATTTTATTGAACAGGGCATTAACGGTTTTAAATGCGAACCATACAATGCAGGCTGCTACGTTGAACGGATTGAGTTACTGCTCAAGAGTAACAGTTTAAGAGAACAATTCATTGAAGAAGGGCTCCAATACAGCAGCAGCTTAAGCTGGGAGCACCTGGCATCAGTATATTTTGATGACCTGACCGAAATGGCGGGCGCAGACGTATTGAGCACGGTATGAATTCTATATAATCATTAAAGTGATTTCCCTGTCACAAAACAGATAACTTCTTGTACTCAAAATCCTATTTCTTACATTTGCCGTTTGTTTTTATAATAAAGGCTGGGTATCAAATCATAATAGGGGAATTTTCATGTACGATATTTGTTGTGTAGGGCATATTACGTTAGATAAAGTGGTGACACCGCAGGCGGTGAAACACATGGCTGGCGGTACTTCTTTTTATTTTTCAAACGCCATTCGTAATATGGACGTGAGTTACACATTGGTTACTTCGCTTGCTTTAAGCGAAATGCCTGTGGTTGAAAAACTCCGTGGCAAAGGTATCGAGGTGCATGCAACAACCGGCGGCGAAACTGTTTACTTTGAAAATATCTATTCTGTTAACCAGGATCACCGTACTCAACGAGTGCTGCAAAAAGCCGATCCATTCACAATCGAACAGCTGGATGAGATCCGGTCGCGCGTTTATCATTTAGGCCCCTTACTGGCCGATGATATTTCGGTAGAGTTTATAAAGGACCTTGCTCAACGCGGCAAGCTCTCTCTTGACGCGCAGGGCTACCTTCGTAAAGTGGAAGATAAAAACGTAGTAGCTATCGACTGGCCCGAAAAACGCGAAGCCCTGCAACACATCCACATCCTGAAAGTGAACGAGCACGAAATGGAAGTACTCACCGGTATTACTGATATCCATGAAGGAGCCAAAGTGTTAAACGAATGGGGCGTTAAAGAAGTGGTGGTTACCCTGGGTAGTATGGGCTCGGTTATTTATACCGATGGTGTTTATTACCAAATCCCGGCATATAAACCGGTTGAAGTAGTTGATGCTACCGGTTGCGGCGATACCTACATGGCCGGCTATTTATACCAACGCGCCAAAGGGAAGGGTTTCCAGGAAGCCGGCGAGTTTGCTGCTGCTATGGCCAGTTTTAAAATAGAATCATCAGGCCCTTTTACCGGTACCGAAGAAGATGTACTGGAGCTGTTAGCGAAACACAGCATAAAGCCGAAAGCTTAAGGCTTTAAGCCCAAAGCAAATACACAAATACTGGTTCAAGTTTAGCGATAGCGTAACTTGGACCTAAAATAACTTAAGCTTTCAGCTTAACCATGCTGCAACAATAGAGATCATCGGAAGCATTCTGCTTCCACGGTTTTAGGACGAAGTTACGCTATCGCTAAACTTCGACCAGAAAACGGGAATGGAATCCTGAAGCAGGAATATGGCCTTGATAGTACATTTGCTTCAGCAAAGGATGCAATAAAGGCAGTAAAAGAAGCGATTGGCTCTTATAATATGAGCCGGCCGCATTGGTCATTAAACCTGGCCACGCCCCAACAGGTACACATGGCAGCTTGACTTATCAACAAAAACAAGCTCCTTTTTAAAAGAAAAAAAGAAGCAAAAAAAGAAAAGCTGTTAATAAGTCGAAAACTCTCCGAGTTTCCGACTTATTAACAGCTCAAATAAACAATAATAATGTCTACTTTTTTCAGGACAGGACACATGACAGTGTTAGCTTTCAGCCTTTAGCTTTCCGCTTTAAGCTCAAAAAGCTATATTTCCTTAGCGTCCGAAGCATTGATCCAGCCCTCGTTGCCGCTGGCCAGCCTGATCTTCATCCAGTCGTTGTTGTTTTCCAGTATCTCAACCTTGGTGCCATCATGGATCAGGAACAGGTTTTTGGCATTGGGTGTTGGTGCGCTTTTTACATTGACAGATGTGCTAAAGATGATAGCGCCATGGTGTGCGTCAAAATATTGATCCTGGCGGCTTGCAACAAACATGCTTGCAAATCCAAAAATCAATATCACCAAAGCCAAATAAAATGACCATTTTTTAGTGCTTACCGAATTAGTGAACCTGTACACGATCAGCAATGCACATCCTGCTATAAAGAACAGGATTGTCATTACTGCCAAAGTTGTTAATGAAAAGCGGAGAATAAACGAGTGCCACCATTTGGTTATGAAAAACTCGGTACCGACCTCTACCTTATCGGTTGTTTTTTGATTGGCAAACTGGATATTGAAATTGATATCCTCATCGCCCGGCGAAAGTTTATGCGCCTTTTCATAATATAATAGCGCAGATGGTACATCCTCATTCTTAAAATAAGCATTGCCCAGATTATAGTAAACCAATGCCGACTGGTGCCCGTCATCAACAATTTTCTGGTACGTGCTTATAGCTTCTTTGTACTGGCCTTTGGCGTACTGGTCGTTTCCTTTTTTTAACAGGATGTTAGCTTCATCGTTAGCTAATGCGTATATCGGCATAACGATGATGAGCAATAGGTATATAATGCGCTTCATCATGTTATATTTTATTTTCAATGTTATTGATCATGTTCTGGGCCTTATCAAACACCTGTTGCTCGGTAATGCCCGATACAGGGGCATAACGCGCCATTTCGCAAAGGTCGAGGGTGTCAAGCATTTCGTTAATGAGTCTTTCATCAAGCGAACGGGCTTTTAGCTCTGATGCAATCTTTTCGCGGTTCAGATCAGCGTAAGGAATATTAAGCTTATCACTCAAATAACCGTACAGACCGCGGAACAGATTTTCATAAAAGGCTTTTTTATCGTTCAGCTGCTGTTTGGCGCTGGCCAGGTGTTTGGCTGCCACTTTACCAGCCTTCCTGCTTTTGAGGCCTACCACGTCGGCATTGTTTTTATCACGCCATTTGCCGTAAACCAAGGCGCATAAGAAACCTGCCGGACCTAAGATCAGCAGGAAATAATATAGCCCCGAACCATAAAAATCGCTGCCAACTTCGTTTAGCTCGCTGCCGGTTTTTATGTAGCGGATATCATTGCTCAGCACCT
Organism: uncultured Mucilaginibacter sp.; assembly: GCA_966212355.1. GTDB lineage: Bacteria > Bacteroidota > Bacteroidia > Sphingobacteriales > Sphingobacteriaceae > Mucilaginibacter. The sequence continues at coordinate 29,760 of CBIHRB010000007.1, read as the reverse complement.
TAACATCCTGTTTGCCCGCGTTTGAAAAGGCGGTAACATTACTGCCATCGCCGGTACCTTTAGCAACCTTAACATGGAATGCCGGGGTGCTTAATGAAACGTACCTACCAGTGGCCGGGTTAAAGTATGCGAATTTTACCGGGTCGATAGTAAAATCGCCCTGGTGCCTTGGGATCAGCAGATAGGTGTATTTCCTGTTGCCTGATGCCCCGCTGGCATTTATGGTAATGGTATCCGTTATTTTAGGCTCGTATTTTTCAAAATCAGCCGGGAAAGTTGGACTTATCGGTTTTAATAATTTCAGGTTTCCTGCACCGCTTACTTTTACCTGGAAATTGATGGCATCATTAGCCTTAACATCATTTTTATCAAGCGAAGCCTCGATATTAAATTTACCCACAGCACCGGTAAACTCGGCTGGTTTGCCTGCCAGTGGCAAAGGTTTTACGTGGATAACAACCGGTGCGCTTTTAACCTTATACTTCACATCCTCGTATCCGCCAAAAAAGGCGTCGAAGGGATCGCCTGATGATGAAGCAGCCTGCTGCCTCACTATAAAGTTCATGATAGAAGGCTCAATGGTGATATTACCCTCATGCTCGGGGAACAGAACAGTTTGTTTGATATCGGTCACATTGTACCGTACGCCATTTAAAATTTCGGTGCGCCATTGGGCATTGGGATTGGTGCTTTTGATTTCCTGGCTGTAAAACCCATTAAGATCGGGGATCTTTTCAGGTTCGCCGTTGGCGATGTTAACCCGGGTGTAAAGGCGCAGGTTCATCATGATCTGCTGACCCATGTAGGCCGTTGTTTTATCAACCTCGGCACGTAAAAACAATGATTTGGATATATCGCTTACACGTCCTCTCTGGATATTGCGGCTATCGGGACCATTGCTGCCCTGTTGCTGGGCTTGCTGACTGGCCTGCCCGCCCTGGCCTTTTACTACTTTAATTTTAATCGGGGCAGTGCTGTAAGGCCTTCCTCCAGCTACAATAGTAGCAGGGCCAATAGTGATTTCACCTTCTTTGGTAGGCACAAGGTCATACCCATATGCTATGCTTGCCGAAGTAACCCCATTGATCATGGATATACTGTTGGATACGTTGGGACCGCCAACTACCTGGAAACCGCCAAAAGCAGGCGGTGCAAAGCGTTCGCCATTGGCATTGATGGAAAAGGTTACTTCAAGTACTTCGCCTGTGCCTATGGTGGTTTTATTTACCGATGCCGTGAACTTTACCTGCGCAAAAATCAGGCTTGAGCAACACAGCAGCAGCGTTAATATGGAAAGTTTAATTTTCATTAGTATCTACAAAACAACAAAGATTTACCAATCTTTTGAAATAGGCACCTTAGCGCCTTTTAATTTTTTATTCTTCAGTTTATCCTGCGTTTGCTTTTCATCATTGTTGAGGGCGTCAAGCATTCGCTGGGCGTCGTCTTTTGACAACTGGTTAGGCTGCTGTCCCTGCTGATTTTTTTGATCCTGGTTTTGCTTATCCTGATCTTTCTTGTCCTGATCCTGCTTATTTTTATCCTTGTCCTTGTTGTCTTTGTTCTTATCCTTGTTTTTATCCTTATTGTTGCCGCCACCCCCGCCGCCGCCTTTATTCTTGTCCTGCTGGTTTTTTAGCATTTTTTGGGCATAAGCAAGATTATAACGGGTTTCCTCATCTTTAGGATTATTAACCAGCGATTTTTTATAAGCGTCGATACTTTCCTGGTATTTTTTTTGGGTTAAAAAAGAGTTACCAATGTTGTGATATGCGCCGGCTTTCACATTTTTATCAATGGATGCTGTTGCCAGCTTATTGAACTGCGCGGCTGCATCATCGTACTTTTTCTGCTTAAACATGGCATCGCCAAGGTTAAAATTGCCCTCAAGGGTTTTTGCCTTTTTGCTCATGGCCTGGCGATATGCGGCTTCGGCCTCTTTATACTTTTTTTGCTGATAGAGTTCGTCACCCTGCCTCAGGTATTTCCTTTCCTGCTGGGCAAAAAGAAATGAAGCCTGCAGCACTAATAAAATGGCTATGATATATTGCTTCATGTGTTTTTTACTTCAAATAATTTGATCTTGCTTAGGCGCATGTTTTTACGGATGGAGATAAAGAACTCGGCCAGTAACAGTACAAAGGCAATGCCCAGGAAAAACTGGAACCTATCTTCAAAATCCTTAAACTGTTTGGTATCCGTCATTTTGCGTTGCACCTTGGCAATCTGATCCATCACAATGTTAAGGCCGCTGTTAGCATTGTTGGCTCGCACATAAACACCGCTTCCTGCTGCGGCAATTTCCTTACCCATGGTTTCATCCAGCTTGCTAACTACAGGATGCCCGGTGCTGTCGTTGTGAAAACCAACTTGTTTACCACCCTGGTAAATTGGAACCGGTGCGCCTTCTTCCGAACCTACTCCAACTACATTTACCGTAACATTTCTTGCTAAAGCGGCTTTGGCTGCCGATACGGCATCGTCCTCATGGTTTTCACCATCGGTAATAATGATAATGGACTTGCCGGTACCGTTCTTAAAATCAAACGACTGCATACCTAAATTAATTGCGGCGCCAATAGCTGTGCCCTGTGTTGGTACCATTTCGGTATTAATGGTATTGAGGAACAGTTTAGCCGCCGCATAATCCGTAGTTACCGGGAGCTGTACATAAGCCTGGCCCGCAAATACAACGATGCCGATACGGTCGTCGTGCAGTTTATCAATCAGTTGAGATAGCGCACGTTTGGCATTTTCCAGTCGGTTAGGTGCTAAATCCTGCGCCAGCATACTGTTTGATACGTCGAGCAGGATCATGAGATCGGCCCCCTTGCGTTTGACCTCTTCGGTTTTTGAACCAAGCTGAGGGTCAGCTATGCCGATAACAACAAGCGCATAGGCTAAAATAAAAAAGATGAACTTGATCCAGGGGCGTGAAAAGGATACCTGTGGCATCAGCTGCATCACCACCTCCTTATTACCCAGCGAGGCAATTGCTTTACGTTTCCACCAGTTTACCCTCAAAAAAATAAAGAGCAGCAGCGGAATAGCAAGCAATCCCCATAAAAATTCTGTATTTGCAAAACGTAGCATGCTGTTATGTTATAGCTCCCTTAAGCAGGGTGTGTCTTGTTAAAAATTCCAACGATAAAAGCGCCAGCGCGATAATGGCGAACGGCAAAAAGCGCTCGGTTTTTTTGCGGTACTGGGTAACATCAATCTTGGCTTTTTCCAGTTTGTCAATCTGTTCGTAAATATCCTTCAGCGCGCTGTTGTTGGTAGCCCTGAAGTATTTGCCGCCGGTAATGGTGGCAATTTTGTTCAGCGTACCTTCGTCAATATCAACCTTCATACGCTGATATTGTACACCCATTGGAGTTTGAACCGGGTAGGGGGCATAGCCGTTGGTACCTATACCAACGGTATAAACCCTTACACCAAACTGTTTGGCAATTTCGGCAGCGGTAACCGGAGGGATAGAGCCCGAATTGTTTGAACCATCCGTAAGCAGGATCACTACTTTACTTTTGGCCTCACTATCTTTTAAACGGTTTACGGCTGTTGCCAAACCCATACCAATGGCGGTACCATCTTCAATCATCCCGTTTTTGATATCGGCATAAAGGTTTACCAATACCGAGTGATCGATGGTAAGCGGACATTGCGTAAAACTTTCACCACTAAAAACTACCAGGCCTATTCTGTCGTTAGGGCGGTTCTGGATAAAATCAATGGCGATGTTTTTGCCGGCCTCAAGCCTGTTGGGCTTAAAATCTTCGGCAAGCATACTGCCCGAGATATCAGATGCAATAACGATATCAATACCTTCGGTAGTAGTATCCTGCCAGCTTAACGACGATTGCGGCCTTGCCAGCGCAACAATAAGAGCCGCCATAGCCAGAGAGCGTAATATGATGCTCAAATGCCTGAAACGGGGCAGCATGCTTTTGGTGATCATGGCAAAGCCCCTGATGGTTGGCATAGCCAGGTTACCCTGCAGCTGCTTTTGTTTCCAGATGTACCAGCCCACCATAAGCGGAATGCTGATGAACAGCCAGAAAAAGCTTGGATGAGCGAATTCTATTCCTTTAAACCAAATCATTTTGCCTCATCTCCCTTCACATTTACATCGGTTGGCCGGGCATGGGGCTGTGTGTCTTTAATAAAGGTGACAGCGTTTTCCATGCTCTTTTCATTTTCATTGGCCGCAGGTTTTTCCTTGGCAAACTTCACCATGTCTGACAGTACGAGCAATTGCCTTAGCAGGTTCCTGTCTTCACTGGCTATGTCCATGTGCCGCAAGCTGGCAAAAATCTCTTCGGATGTTTGTTCGAGGGCCTGTATCGTGTACCTTTTTTCGAGGTACTCGCGCACTACGTCGCTCAGTTCAATGTAATATTGCTTAACCTGATCGTGCTGCCAGAGCTGTTTGCTTTTGATCTCCTCAAGCTTTTGAAGTGCCTGGATATGCAGCGGAATGTCGGGTTTAACCTCTTCAACAACAACTTCTTTTTTAGGCTTTTTGAGCAGATAAAATATCGAACCTCCACCAACAATCAAGCCTGCCAGTATACCTGCAATCAGCTTCCAGTTGTCACGCAGCCAATCCCAAAAAGTATATTTAATGGTAAGCGGCTGTTTAATATCATAAAATGCTTTAGTTGTATCAACCGCAACAGTTCTTACATCAAGGTTTAATGTATCCGTTGGTAAATCACCTACCGGCGATTTATAGACGTATGATGGGATGATATAAGTTCCACTATCGAAAGCAGTAATGGTATAATGCCTGTTGATGGTTTCGATGGATTGATCGCCCTTGTCAAAAGCAGTATCTGCCTTAAAGTTTACAATCCGGATCTTGCCGATACTGTCGGCCAGTTTAGGAAATCCAATGCTGTCTTTGGCGTGAAAACGAATACTTAAGTTGAGCTGTGTTTGTTCGCCTATCAGGATGGATTTTTTATCCAGCGTAGCCTTAGCTCCAAAGTTTTGCGCCCTGCCTGTTTGGTAAAAGCCTGCAAGCGATACCAACATAGCCAGGGTGTATTTCATGTACCTGTTCATATATTTTACCGCCGGCCTTCCCGTTTTTTAAATAATGTCATTAATGGTTTAACGTATGATTCATGTGTGCCAATGGTGGTATAGTCAACCCCCGAGCGGCGAAAAGCATCCTGCAGGGCGGCGTTGCGTTTCACAGCATCCCATTTAAAAGCATCGCGGACCGCCTTATCGCCGGTGTTTACCCACATGATATGGCCGCTTTCTTCGTCCTTAACCGGGATCAGTCCCAGGTTCGGGAATTCTTCCTCGTGTTTGTCATAGAGTTTTAAAGCGATGATATCGTGCTTTTTATTCGCGATCTTAAGCTCGTTTTCAAATTCGGGGGTAATAAAGTCAGAGATCACAAAGGCCGTGCATTTCTTTTTGATAACGCTTGTGAAGTATTTCAACGCTTCGGCCACGTTAGTGCCTTTGTTTTCGGGCTGAAAAGCTATCAGCTCGCGGATGATCATCAGGATATGGCTGCGGCCTTTTTTGGGTGGAATAAACTTCTCGATCTTATCGCTGAAAAATATCACGCCCACCTTATCATTGTTCTGTATGGCCGAAAATGCCAGTACCGCGCAGAGTTCGGTTGCCAGGTCCTGCTTTTGCTGATTTTGCGTGCCGAAGTTTTCAGAACCACTCACATCCATCAATAACATCACGGTAAGCTCGCGCTCCTCTTCAAATACTTTTACGTATGGCGCATTGAAGCGGGCGGTTACGTTCCAGTCGATAGTACGGATCTCGTCGCCGATCTGGTATTCGCGCACCTCGCTAAAGGCCATACCACGCCCCTTGAAAGCCGAGTGATACTCGCCCGAAAATAAGTGGTTACTTAAGCCACGGGTCTTGATCTCTATCTTCCTTACCTTTTTTAGCAGATCCTTGGTTTCCATAGGCGCCCTCTAAATCTCCCCCGGTAGGAGAGACTTTTGAATGTTTTAGTTAATTAATAATACCATGCTTCTAAAGCCCTCCCTTCCGGGGAGGGTTTGGGTGGGGCTACGGTACCTCAACCACGTTCAGGATGCCGGTAATGATATCCTCACTGGTGATGTTTTCGGCCTCGGCCTCGTAGCTTAAGCCAACACGGTGCCTTAACACATCATGACAAACTGCGCGTACATCCTCGGGGATCACATAACCGCGACGTTTAATAAAGGCATATGCTTTTGCTGCCAGCGCCAAACTGATACTTGCCCTTGGCGATGCGCCAAAGGTGATCAGTGTTTTGTATTTGGCAAGCTTAAACTGATCGGGGAAACGGGTAGCGAAAACAATATCGATGATGTATTGCTCTATCTTTTCATCCATGTAAACCTCGCGCACAATCTGGCGGGCTTTAATGATCTCTTCCGGCTTGATGATAGCGTTTGGTTTTGCCATGCCGCTTGGTGAAATATTGGCACGCATGATCTTTTTCTCATCCTCCTTGTTGGGATATTTGATTACCACTTTCAGCATAAAACGGTCAACCTGTGCCTCGGGCAGGGGATAGGTACCTTCCTGCTCAATAGGGTTTTGGGTTGCCAGTACCAGGAACGGATCGGGCAGTTTGTAGGTAGTATCGCCAATAGTTACCTGGCGCTCCTGCATGGCCTCAAGCAGTGCACTTTGCACTTTGGCCGGTGCACGGTTGATCTCATCGGCCAAAACAAAGTTGGAGAAGATAGGGCCTTTGCGCACAATAAACTCTTCCTTTTTTTGGTTGTAGATCATGGTCCCCAATACGTCGGCAGGAAGCAAATCCGGAGTAAACTGGATCCGGCTAAAATCGGCCTGAATGGCTCTTGACAGGGTATTGATGGCAAGTGTTTTTGCCAATCCGGGTACACCTTCCAATAAAATATGTCCGTTGGCCAGTAAACCGATGAGCAAGCGCTCAACCATATAACGCTGACCAACGATCACTTTATCCATCTCCATAAGCAGCAGGTCGATAAACGCGCTTTCCCTTTGTATCATTTCATTCAGTGCCCTTATATCGGTTGAATACGATGTTGGAGCTGCCGGAGCTGCTGATGAAACATTTCCTGTGTAACTATTTTGTTCTTCCATTAATTTTTTCGTTTCGGTAGGCAAACTTAAACACCCGCTCAATTTTTCGCCAACTAAAATCCATGCATAAATGTTAAAAAGTGTTAAATCGTTATATATCGCGGCAGATATATCTGTTTAACACTCACAATGTTTGGTAATAATTGTTAAATCCGGCCCTGTTAAGTCTCAATATACACTATTTAGTTGCTTGTGGTAATATATAACGTGTTAAAACGGGTTTTATTGATTGGCGTAGGGTTTGCATTTATAAATGCTAACCCGCGCTGGTTTGCAAACGGGTGTGTACCCTGGGTGTGTTTGTAACGCTAATGGCAATGCGGCCGCAAACCATATTAAGCGCTCGTTTACAAACGGGGGCAAGGTTTAAATTTTTTTCGACTTTATTATCTACTTTTAATCAACATAATCCGGGCGATATGAAAAAGAGAAGATTGTTATTTATGCTGGTTATAACCGTCCTTTCGGCAATGGCTGCGAGGGCACAACATGTGTATAAAAACATCCCCCTGCCAAAAGCCATCAACGGTGTAAACGAAGAATTTTCGGGTATGACCATTTATGGCGGTCGCCTTTACCTCGAACCGCAATACGGCGATCATAAAGAAACAAAATTGGATGGCTCATTTAACCTGTATAGTATCCTTGCAGATAGTATTAACAGGGTTATTGACGGGCAGGATACAGCATTGTCAGCCTATAAAACCATCAGCGTAAAAGGGCTGAATTTGCTGCCCGATTCTGTAAAGGCAAACTATGAAGGTTTTGAAGCTATCAGCATCGCTAATCATACTGTATTCCTTTCTATCGAAACGGACGATAAATACGCTTACTGTTTTATACTGAAGGGGAAATTAGATACCGCTAAAGAAGAAGTGATAATTGACCCGAGGCATTTTATTTCCCTGCGAAGATATCCATCCATCAGCAATGCCGGTTTTGAAAGTGTTACCTATCTCCCTAAAGAAAACAAACTGCTGGCTTATTATGAGTTTAATGCCATGCCCAAAGGGGGCTGTGGCTATTTGATAGATACTTCGTTTAGTAAGGCGCCTCAGCAAATTACAACACCATTCCTGTATTTCAGGATCACGGACATAGCAGCAGCCAATGATGGGAAGATCTACGGCGTAAATTATTTCTGGAATGGTGATTACGATGCCTATCTAAATAACGATTGGGTGAAAAAGCCTGAAGCGGCTATAGGTAAACTAATACCGGAGCTTGGTAGTAGGTTGAGCGCCGATCCTGACTACCTGCACAATAACCCCTACGCATCAATTGTGATGCTTGATACCCGTAAAAGTAAGCAGTGGAGATATGTGCGCTCATTTGATGGTGTGAAAAATAACTGGGAAGGCATAGCCCTGTTTAAGAAGGGGGCGTTGATTGTTACCGACGCTAACAGGAGTAGTAAGCAGGTTTGCAGGTTGGTTTATGTGGATTTTTGAGAATACTACAACAGCCGTCATCCCGAACTTGTTTCGGGACCGCATGTAATTAGTCGACGTTAAGCATGCTGGTGCTTAGCGAGTGGGGTGCTGAAACAAGTCCAGCATGACCTCTGATTATTGGGTTAAAGCAAAAAAGCCGCTCATCGCGGCTTTAATATATTAAGTATAATAATTCTATTCTTCAACCATTTCGCTGTTGGGGCTGGCTACTTCTGGTTTTTCGTGTTTAAAATAGCGTTTCTGGTATAGGAGGATCATAATTACGCCTATACAAATAGAGGCATCGGCCAGGTTAAAAACCGGCCTGAAAAACTCGAACGATTCGCCTGCCCAAAACGGGAACCATGACGGATAGGTGCCACGCAATAGCGGAAAGTAAAACATATCAACCACACGACCATGAAATAAAGGGGCATATTTATACATTATACCATAAAAGGTTGAATCGATAATATTGCCCATGGCGCCGGCTAAAATGAGCGCTACGTTCATGATCAGCCCGCGATGGTATTTGTGTTTGATTAAATAAATAAGGGTGTAAATTATACCGCAAACCGCAACTATGCGAAACAGCGTTAAAGCCAGTTTGCCCGCATCGCCGCCCCATTCCATACCAAATGCCATACCGTTGTTTTCGGTATAGTGCAGCATCCCCCTGCTTCCCAGGAAACGAATTTCGTCCTGGAGCTGCATGTGTGCGCGGACCCAGGTCTTAATGATCTGGTCGGCAAGGATGATAAAGGCAGCAGTTAAAAAAGGTTTGGTATAAGCAGCCTTCATTTATTGCTTTAATTTAGCTTCCATAGAGAGGGTTGTGTGCGGAACAGCACGTAAACGCTCTTTCGGGATCAGCTTGCCTGTTTCGCGGCAAACACCGTAAGTTTTATTTTCAATACGTACAAGCGCGGCTTCAAGCTGCTCAATAAATTTTTTCTGACGTGCGGCCAACTGGTTTATCTGCTCTTTTTCAAGCGTGGCCGAACCATCTTCTAATGTTTTGTAAGTACCGGCGGTATCATCGGTGCCGTTGGCATTAGGCGAACTCAATGAGGTAGCCAATGAGTTTAATTCCTCGCGGGCTATGCGCATTTTATCCAGGATAATCCCTTTAAATTCCTGCAGGTCAGCTTCAGAATATCTGGTTTTTTCTTGTTCTTGTTTCATTATACTTTACTAATAGCAATCAATATTTCTTGTTCGTCAATTGTAACAGGTTCGCCCCCGGTAAGGTTATCTACAAACGTAATGCTGTCGGCCAAAATTTCGGCGCAAATGTAGGATAGATTGTTTTCCACGGCCTCTCTGATCGCCGGGGTGCTGCTTACCTGCACGTTTATCCTGTCAGTTACTTCAAATCCTTTGGTCTTACGTATATTCTGCACACGGTTGATAAACTCGCGCGAGATACCTTCCTGTTTTAATTCGTTGGTTATGGTAACATCTAAAGCCACGGTTAGTTTTCCCAAATTTGCTACCTGCCATCCGGGTACGTCTTCGGCTATGATCTCTACGTCGGTAGCCAATACTTCGTATTTGCCATCAAGAACCTGGATGCTGCCATTGGTTTCTAAGGCAGTTATATCATCCTGGGTGAAATTTGTGATGGCTTCGGCTACAACTTTCATATCCTTACCTACTTTTTGGCCTAAGGCCTTAAAGTTTGGCTTTATTTTCTTTTTGATGAAACCTGCGGTATCGGTAATGTATTCGATATCCTTAATGTTGGTTTCAGACAAAATAAGGTCTTTAACCTGCTCAACGTGTAATTTAAAGCTTTTATCCAGTATTGGCAATAAAATTTTGCTCAATGGCTGGCGCACGTTGATATTCACCTTTTTACGAAGTGACAAAGTTAATGACGAAACATCCTGTGCAAGTTGCATACGCTCTTCCAGTTCGGCATCAACCAGCGCGCTGTTGTAATCGGGGAAGTAAGCAAGGTGTACAGATTCAAACGCTTCCTTGCGGGTAACAGCGTTCAGATCGCAATATAATCTATCGGCAAAGAACGGCGCAATGGGCGACATCAGCTTGCTGATAGCGATGAGACAGGTATATAATGTTTGGTAAGCGGAAAGCTTGTCTTCCGTGTTATCAGATTTCCAGAAACGGCGGCGGCTTAAACGGATAAACCAGTTGCTGAAATGCACATCCACAAACTCCTGGATAGCGCGGGCGGCTTTAGTTGGTTCAAAATCGGCATAATAACCGTCAACTTCTTTGCCCAGGGTGTTTAACAGCGATATAATCCAGCGGTCGATCTCAGGGCGTTTGCTGATTTCAATTTCGGCTTCGCTGTAAGTGAACTTATCAATGTTAGCGTACAGGGTGAAGAATGAATATGTGTTGTACAGCGTACCGAAAAACTTACGCCTAACTTCATCTATACCCTCTTCGTTAAATTTAAGGTTATCCCATGGCGATGCATTGCTGATCATGTACCAGCGCGCGGCATCGGCTCCATACTTTTCTATGGTGTCGAACGGATCCACGGCATTGCCTAATCGTTTAGACATTTTGTTGCCGTTTTTATCAAGCACCAGTCCGTTTGATACCACGTTTTTAAAGGCGATACCTTTATTACCAACTTGCTCATTGATAGCTTTAACCTCATCGCTTGCCTCGCTAAGCATTACAGCTATAGCGTGCAAGGTGAAGAACCAGCCGCGGGTTTGGTCAACGCCTTCGGCAATGAAATCTGCCGGGTAAGCATTCTTAAATTCTTCCTGGCCTTCAAACGGGAAATGCCATTGCGCATAAGGCATAGCGCCTGAATCAAACCAAACGTCAATCAGGTCAGGCTCGCGCAGCATTTTATTGCCGGTTGATGATACTAAAACAACATCATCAACATAAGGACGGTGCATGTCTTCCAGCACAAAACCTTCGGGCATAAAACCGGCTTTGATCGATTTCGCGATCTCGTCATTAAGCTCTGCAATTGAACCGATGCAGATTTCTTCGACACCGTTTTCCTCCCGCCAGATTGGCAAGGGGGTGCCCCAGTAACGTGAACGCGAAAGATTCCAGTCAACCAAATTTTCCAGCCAGTTACCAAAACGGCCTGTACCGGTTGATTCCGGTTTCCAGTTGATGGTTTTGTTCAGCTCTACCATTTTATCCTTCACCGCTGTGGTGCGAATAAACCAACTATCAAGCGGATAATATAATATCGGCTCGTCGCTGCGCCATGAGTGCGGGTAGCTGTGTTCGTATTTCTTAACGTCGAACGCGCGGTTCTCGGTTTTTAATTTGATAGAGATGAGTACGTCAGTCGGTTTAAAACCTTCTTCGGCTCGTTCGGCATCGGTGTAATATTCTTCCTTAACATAACGGCCGGCGTAATCGGTAACTTCATCAACAAAACGGCCTTGTTTATTTACCAATGGAACATCTTTGCCTGTTTCATCTTTCACCATTACTGATGGTACGTTGTTTTCCTTACAGGCCCTGAAGTCATCCGCACCAAAAACAGATGCGGTGTGTACTATACCGGTACCATCTTCGGTTGTAACGAAATCGGCAGGAATAACGCGGAATGCGTTTTGCTCCAGATCCTCATTGGTTACATACGGCATCAGTTGCTCGTAGTGGATACCCACCAGCTGGCTGCCTTTTACTTCGGCCTCAATTTTCCATGGAATGATCTTGTCGCCGCCTTTGTAATCGGCAAACGAAGCGTTTTGTCCTTCGGCTTTGAAATATTTTTTAACCAGGTCTTTAGCCAAAACCACACAAACCGGCAGGTAAGTGTACGGATTGAAGGTGCTGATCTTAACGTAAGTAATGTCTTCGCCAACGGCAAGGGCACAGTTGGATGGTAAGGTCCACGGAGTAGTTGTCCAGGCCAGGATAAAAACTTCGGTATCTATGCCCTCAAATAAAAATGCTGAATCAGAATCTTTCTTTACCTTAAACTGGGCTACTATGGTAGTATCCTTTACCATTTTGTAAGTACCCGGCTGGTTAAGCTCGTGCGAGCTCAAACCGGTACCCGATTTTGGCGAATATGGCTGTACGGTATAACCTTTGTACAGCATGTCTTTTTTATGCAGTGCCTTCAGGATCCACCAAAGGCTTTCAATGTATTCGTTTTTGTAGGTGATGTACGGATCGTTCAGGTCAACCCAGTAACCCATTTTCTCGGTCAGGTCGTTCCAAACGTCGGTGTAGCGCATTACCTCCTTACGGCAGGCATCGTTGTAATCTTTAACGCTAATTTTTTTGCCGATATCATCTTTAGTGATGCCCAGAGCTTTTTCAACGGCAAGCTCAATAGGCAAGCCGTGGGTGTCCCAGCCGCCTTTACGTTTTACCTGGTAACCTTTAAGGGTTTTGTAGCGGCAAAAAATATCTTTAATGGAGCGCGCCATTACGTGGTGAATACCGGGCATACCGTTAGCGCTCGGCGGCCCTTCATAAAAAGTATAAGGGTTACCTGCCGGACGGCTGGTAATGCTTTTTTCGAAAATATTTTTCTGTTTCCAGAAGTCCAGTATCTCTTTGCCGGTTTGCGATAAGTTTAACTGCTTATATTCCTTGTACATCTATAATTTCACCTCGTTTTTAAGAGGTTGCAAAAATACAGAATTTAAAAATGATTTTTTTAATTTACGCCGATGAAAAATAAAGCAAAACGCTCTGTTTATCTTTTATTAATCGGGATAATCCTGTTTTCGGCAGGGATGGCCATTCCCAGCGGCCCTACCGAAAAATGGGATGATTATGCGCGTGGTGCAGGAGCCGGGTTATTTATTGCCGGCTTCATTGGCCTGGTTACCTGGCTTATTGATGTGGTAAAGGAGAATAAGTGAGTCTTGAGTCCAGGGTTCTAAGTCTCAAGTAGTAAGTCCAGAGTTCTAATTCTCAAGTCCTTAGTCTGAAGTTCAAAGTTGATATATTGTTAATTGCTCAGTGACGCTGTAGCTATGTTTTATCTGTAATTAGTTGATAATTAATGATTATCATAAATAAAAAGGCTTAAGACTAAAAACGTCAGACTTATGACTTTTTTATGCTTGTTTAAACACTAAAACTTTAGTTGATACGTTATGGATAAGGCTAAAAAATAAAAGCCTCCTTGCACTCGCTGCTTGGAGGCTTTAAACCTAAACCTTATCACAAATCAAGGTGGTAACCTTGTATTGAAATAGCTACAAATCTACTATAAGAATTATTAAAATCAAAAAAAAACCGACGAATAGATTAAATGAATCGACGGATTATTAAAAACTATCGTTTTTTGTTTGAATTTTTCTAAAAAATTAAAAATATTGCGGGCGTGTAACTTGTTTGTCCAAAATAAAACAGGTCATCAGGGAAATAAAATTCGCCGTGGGGTTTCGGATGAATATTGCAGCCTTGCCTGGTTATTTTAATCCGGAAAATTTGGCGTTTAAATATTGAAACGTAGGTCTGTTCATTAATTGTTCGCTCAGGCAGCTTTCTTTCAGAACCAATAACTTTTTGAGATCAGGATGTTCTGTATCATTACATAGCTTTGCCAGGTCATCCAATAAACAACCAAAAGCCCTTACTTCAAGGCGTTCAAGTTTGCCGGCTATTATTGTATTGGCTGTATCATAAAAACAGGCGGCCCCAAAATCGCTGAACAGCGTGTTTGCTTCATCATCAATCAAAATATTGTGCGCATACAGGTCGCTGTGCATAATCCCCTTGCAGTGCAGATGCTCTGCTACTGATGCAATGGTGCCGGCAATTTTTAATACCTGCCCGGGAGTCAGGTTCAGGTCGGGTTTGAAAACATCGCGCGTACAACTGGCCAGGCTGGGTGGCAGGCCCAGGTTGTTAAAATTTTCAGGTATTAGTTTCATTACCAGTCCCTTTTTGTTTTCGGGATGATTGGCTACCTGGCCAATCAATTGTACAAGCCCGTTATGATTGCCGGCAGTGATGCAGGCGTTCATTTCGTCTTCAGGCAGGCCATCGCTGGTAACTGCCCCTTTGAAAATTTTAACGGCAACGTCGCTGGTTTCACTGGCTTTTCGCCATACAGCTTTGGAAATGATGCCTGATGCACCTTCGCCAAGCAGGTGCTTGATCTCCAACTCCTGGCTATCAATTGATGTAAGCGATTTCACTGTTGGTTTATAGCTAAAAGGATTACCCGAAAAAGCCAGCCACGATAGTTTAGGCATGGATAGGAGCCATTCAGGGAATTTATTTAATTGATTGGCCGAGATCCGGAGAAGTTCCAGGTTGAGGCAATCAGCAAGTGACGCCGGCAACTCCGTTAACCGGTTACCCGCAAGCATTAGTTTCCGCATCCTGCTGCAGTTGCCTATTTGAGCGGGTAACTCAGTAATTATGTTGTTGGTAAGGATGAGCCAGCGAAGATTTGAATTAAGCGATGCCGGTGGTACCTTCGCTATCTGGTTTGATTTAAACCCTGCAATATCCAAAAAGGGGCAATCGGCGAGTACTTCGGGCAAAACCGTAAAGCAGTTTTCTGAACAGAAAAAGGTTTTCAACTTTTGGAGACGGCCAAAATCTGCAGGTAACGAGCTAAGGTTATTGAATGAAAGGTCGAGATATTCCAGTGTATCTGCAAGATCAAAAATTTCAACCGGAAAATGGGAAAGCTGTTCGGATAGTTTAAGTGATGTGGCGCCTTTTAATTCTCCGTTTTGTAGCTGTTTTAATGTTTGCATGGGTTGGTGCAAAGGAACAAAAAAGGCTTAACATTTATGTTAAGTTTAGTGGGCGGAGGTTATTTACGCTAAGTGCCCAGGGAAATCATAGCATTTATTTAATTCGATTAATATATAAAAAATTTAATCATTTTCCCCTAAAAAAGCTTAGCAGCCAATTGCGCTTATTCAATTATGTTTTATTTAACTTTTACTTTACGTAGGTTGTTTAATTTTGGCGGATGCAACAATTTGACACTCCCCCTGCCGATCATGAGCTGTTGGAAATGCTTAAAGACGATAATATCAGTGCTTTTGATGTTTTGTTCAATCGTTATTGGAAATCGCTTTTTATAGCTGCACAGGTAAGGTTGGGTGATGATGAAGCTGCGAAAGATATTGTGCAAAGCCTGTTGATTGATGTTTGGCAAAAGCGAAACGAATTGCAGATAAATACCTCGCTCGAGCAGTTTTTATTTGGCGCTGTTAAGCGTAAAGTATTAAATCATTTCCGCTCGGAAGGCATCAGGCAAAACGCCATGGAAAATGCGCTTTTCCGCATGAATGATATTATTTATAAAGAAGAAAACCTGTCGTCTTATTTCAATCTCGAAAAAATTGTGAGCGAAGAGGTGGAAGATATGCCGGTTAATATGAAGCGTGCTTTCCTGCTGCGCAGTGATAGTTACTCGGTAAAGGAAATTGCCGAAAATCTTAACCTTGCCGAGCAAACGGTATCAAATAATATTACCGAAGCGCTAAAACGTTTAAAGCGCCGCCTCAAAATTGAATACCCTGATCGTTATATGAACTGCTTTATTTGCCTCGTGATCCTGTTTACACAAAGTTAACAGAAAGTTGATGTAAAATAGAAGTAGTAAAAGCGGTTTTGTGCAACATCTCAATAAAAAGCACAAAACTGGATGGACTCGTCGGAGCTTAAAAAATTAATTGACCGCTATCTTAAAAACAAAGCTACCGGCCAGGAGCAAAAACTGGTTGATGAATGGTATCAATCGTATGATGCTATCGATGAATCGTTACCTGCCGGGAAAGAACAGCAGTTAAAAAACGAGATCTACAGTTACGCAAAAGCGCGCATAAACAACAATCCTCCTAAAATACGAAGGTTAAACATTGTCAGGTATGCAGCTGCTGCCGCAATCATTGTGCTGGTTACCGCCGGCTTGCTTGTGCGCCGGGAAATAGCGCAGCAGGAGCAACAAAAGCCAACATATGCCATCTTTAAAACAGGTGTAGGGCAGGTGAAAAAACTGGAACTGCCTGATGGCTCAACAGTTTGGCTTAACGCCATGTCGAGCATCCGGATAAGCGAGGGTTTTGAAAAAAAGTCAACGCGCAGTGTTTTTTTAGATGAAGGTGAAGCCTATTTCGAAGTAAAGCATGATCCCGCTCATCCCTTCTTGGTGGTTACCAGTAGTGTAACTACCAGGGTACTGGGTACATCATTCAATGTAAAAGCTTACAAATTATTAAACTACGTAGCCGTAACCCTCCGCACAGGCCATGTGGAAGTGAGCGATAAGCAGGGTAAAAAGGCTGTTTTAATGCCCAATCAAAGGGCTATCTATTCAACACTGGAGCATATCTACCACATGAGCGCCTATAACGGCGAAAAAAGTAAAGGCTGGGTTGAAGGGCGATCGGCACTCAGCAATGCTTCCTTCCGGGAACTGGCCTTAACCGTTAACAATATTTACGGTGTAAAGCTCATCAGCAAAAATAAGCAAACAGATACCTATAAATACAATATCATCATCAGCCAGTCGCATACGGTTGATGAAACTATGAAGCTAATATGTTCCATTCATAAAAACAGTTGCAGGAGGCAAAACAATGATGTAACCATGTATTAATAAAAAAAGCCGGTCTGTAGCAGATCCGGCCATAGTTCGCAAAGCTAATAGATTGAGCCCTATTTGCTTATGCCCTTAGTTTCTCCGTTAAAAATCCACTAAGAACTCAAAAGTATGAAAAAAAACTTACGTTGCTTAAGTAAAGCTATGCGTATCACTTTTCTGATTTACACCATCATTATCGCGGGCGCAGGTGTATTGATAGCCGCCCCCAGCACAGGACAGGTTTTTGAGAAGCGCGTTAGCATTTCCCTTTCAAAAGAAACCCTATTAAGTTCTGTTAAAAAAATTGAAGCTGCCGGTAATATTGAATTTGCATATGATCCCAAATTGCTTGGTTTAGCCGATATACAGGTAAAAAACGAAACTTTTAATAACGAGCGTTTGGCCGATGTATTAAAAAGGCTTTTGGCTAATACCAATATCGGTTTTAAAGAAGAGGTGCCGGGCACTGTTACTTTGTATAAAAAAGACCAGCCAAGGGCAGTCCCAGGTAAAATCACCGGAAAAATCATCGACGAAAAAGGTGCGCCGCTAACCGGGGCTACCGTTATGTTGCTGGAAGCCAGTAAAGGCGTACAGGCCGACATTAATGGTGAATTTACTATTAGCGCCGATGAAGGAAACTATACCCTGATGGTAAGCTTCATTTCATTCGAGTCGAAACGTGTACCTGGTGTTAAAATAAAAGCCGGCGAGGTTACGCAGCTTAACCCTATAACGCTTGTAGCACAATCAGGCACACTGAACGAGGTACTGGTTGTTGGTTACGGTACGCAAAAAAAGCAAAACCTGACCGGCGCTGTTGAGCAGGTTACTGCAAAAGTGTTTGAAAACAGATCGTTGCCTAACTTAACCCAGGGCTTGCAGGGCGTTATACCAAACCTTAACCTGGTACCACTTGATGGTAAACCTATTCAATCGCCCACCTATAACGTGAGGGGTACTACCTCTATCGGTCAGGGTGGTAACGCATTGGTGTTGGTTGATGGTGTTGAGGGCGATCCAAGCAGGATTAACCCTAACGATGTGGCTTCAGTATCGGTATTAAAAGATGCTGCTTCGGCCTCTATATATGGTGCAAGGGGTGCTTTTGGTGTAATCCTCATCACCACTAAAAATCCATCGAAAGAGAAAACCAGCGTTACTTATTCATTTAATCACTCGGTTAAAAGCCCAACTGCTGTGCCTAAGTTTGTTACTGACGGCTACACCTTTGCTAAAATGTTTAATGATGCCTGGAGTGCCTGGAACGATTATTCACAAACGCCGCAGAATATCAACAAAACGGTTAAATTTTCTCCGGCTTATTTGGAAGAACTTAGAAAGCATTCCCTTGATCCGTCATTGCCTTCAACAATAGTTAACAGCGCCGGCGAATATGAATATTATGGCAATACCGATTGGTACAAGCTGTTATACAAAGATCATAACGAAGCCCGCGAACATAACCTTGCCATTTCAGGTAACAGCGGTAAAGCCGACTTCCTGATCACCGGGCGTTATTATTCACAGGATGGTTTGTTCCGCTATAACTCCGACGATTATAGGATGTACAATCTGAGAGCTAAAGGGTCATTACAGGTTTACCCATGGTTAAGTCTTTATAACAATGCCGATTACTCGAATATGAAATACCACAACCCGCTCAACGTAGGTGAGGGTGGAAGTATCTGGAGAAACCTGCAGGACGAAGGCCATACTATGGTACCTTTATTTAATCCTAATGGAACACTAACGTATTCTGCTGCTTATTCGGTTGGTGATTTTTATTACGGCAAAAACGGGATCAACTTTGATAACAGGGTATTCAGAAATACCACCGGTTTTGTAGCCCAGTTTTTTGATAACACCTTCCGTGTTAAAGGTGATTTTACCTTTCAGAATACTGATAACGGGCAAAACCGCAAACGTGTGCCTGTTCCTTACAGCCGCAAACCGGGGGTAATTGAATATGTGGGTACCGCTTATAACGATCTTGAAGTTTACAGCCAGAGCACGCAATACATCGCTACAAATACTTACGGCGAGTTTGAACCCAAGCTGAATGGCGGCCATTACTTCAAAGCATTGGCTGGTTTCAACTTTGAGCAGTCGACAAAAAAGACGCTTGATGTTACACGCAACGGTTTAATTTTTGAAGATGCTACCGATATCAACCTGGCATTAGGTCAGGCAATCAGCACTTCAGGGGGGTGGGACCAGTGGGATATAGTAGGCGGTTTTTACCGTTTAAACTACTCGTTTAAAGACAGGTACCTTATTGAAGCTGACGGTCGTTATGATGGTTCATCAAAATTTCCTGCCGATCAGCGCTATGCTTTCTTCCCTTCAGTTTCTGCCGGTTGGAAAATCTCAAACGAGCCATTCTGGAAAGTATCGAAAGAGCTGATCACCAATTTAAAGGTAAGGGCTTCATACGGTTCATTGGGTAACGGGAGCATTGGTTCATACGCGTTCCAGGAAAAATTCGGTATTTCTAAATCAGGAAGGATCCTGAATGGGGTATTGCCTCAAAAAACAAGTCAGCCGGGTGTATTGCCGGATGGTTTAACCTGGGAAACCTCAAACACGCAAAACCTTGGTTTGGATTTGGGCATGTTATCAAACCGCTTGACTATTTCGGGAGATGCCTATATCCGCAGAACAACAAACATGTTTACCGTAGGCATGACACTCCCTGCTGTTTTTGGTACCGATGTACCTAAAGGCAACTACGCCGACCTAAAAACAAAAGGCTGGGAGGTAACCGTAGCATGGCGCGATAAATTTAATGCCGGCGCTAAGCCGTTTAATTACGGCTTGAGGTTAACACTGGCCGATTACACTTCAAAAATCACCAAGTACAACAACCCTGATAAACGTTTGAGCGATTATTATGCAGGCCAAACCGTAGGCGAGATCTGGGGCTTTGAAACAGCAGGCTATTTTACATCGGTACAGGATATCGCAAACTCACCTAAGCAAACACTTATTAAGGCATCTACCACCGGTCAGCTTTTGCCGGGCGATATTAAATTTAAAGACCTTAACGGTGATGGCGTAATTGATTACGGCGATCAAACCGTAAATAAACCGGGCGACAAGCGCATCATTGGTAATACTACCCCAAGATATACTTATGGTGTTGGTGTTGATGCCGACTGGAATAACTTCTTCTTCTCAGCATTTTTCCAGGGCGTTGCTAAACGCGACTGGTACCCGGGCTCGGAAGCAAGCGTTTTCTGGGGGCAGTATAACAGGCCATACAACAAAGTGCCTCAATCGCAATTGGGTAAAATATGGTCGGAGGATAATCCTAATGCTTATTTCCCAAGATATCGTGGCTACTCGGCACAAAATGGCTCGGGTGAGTTAACCCAGGCGCAAACCAAATACCTGCAAAATGCTGCTTACCTGCGTATGAAGAACGTGCAGATAGGTTACAACCTGCCGTTGCATTTGATCCAGAAGATCAGGCTGAACAATCTTCGCGTATTCCTTTCTGGCGAGAATCTGTTAACCTGGTCGCCGCTTTACAGGATCACCAAAGATATCGACCCTGAAAGCATCAACGGATCGGACAGGGTACTTACCGATGGTAATAGTGGTAACGGCAACAACTACCCGATACTGAAGAGCGTGACCTTAGGCTTAACCGCAACCTTTTAATTAATAAGCAGTACGAAAATTTTAAAAACATTCCATATGTTTCACATAAAAGCAACACATATTAAGTTAGCCATAGCAATGCTTTTTGCAAGCTTGATTATAGTTAGCTGTAAAAAATTAGACCAGGTACCAAAAGACACTGCCACCAACAGCGCTGTTTTTGGAAGCATAAACGGCTTGCAGCTTTATGTCAATTCGTTTTACGATATCCTGCCAACCGCGGGTGATGCTGTGCGCGGTGATGCGATGGCTGATTACGCGGCAAGAACATCGGTTCCGGATTTTTTAAGGCCGGGGGCCTATGGTCCGAGGCAAAGCAGCGGCTGGACATGGACAGGCTTGCGTAATATTAATTACTTTATTGAAAATTGTAATAACCCCAAGATATCGCTTGAGCAACGTCAGCATTTTATCGGCCTTGCGCGCTTTTTCAGGGCCTGGTTTTATTTTGATAAGCTGAAGCGTTTTGGCGATGTGCCATGGTACGGCAAAACTATGAAGGTTGATGATCCTGCTTTATATAACGGTAGGGATAAAAGGACCCTTGTAGTTGACTCGATACTTGCCGACCTTGACTATGCCGGCTTGCACATTAACACCACCGATAATACACGCAGTCTTATCACTAAATATACCGCGTATGCGTTCAAATCGAGGGTTTGTTTGTTTGAAGGCACATTCAGGAAATATCATGATGAGTACGGTTTGCAATCATCAGTTAATAGCTTACTTACCCAGGCTGTTGATGCAGCGCAAAAGGTGATCAGCGAAGGTGGCTTTAGTCTTAATACAGCAGGCGGAACTGATAAAGCATACAGGCAGCTGTTTACAAGCCAGGCGCCGGTGGCCTCTGAAGTGATCCTTGCTGCAATTTCAGATCCTGCGTTAGGTATTTTCAACGACTCCAACTGGTACTGGACCAGTGCCACCTACGGCGATAGGTTAAGCTTTATCCGCACGTTTGTAAACACTTATTTAAATATCGATGGTACGCCGTTTACCGATAAGCCGGGTTATAAAACAATGCCTTTTGCACAGGAGGTAAAAGGCCGCGATATGCGTTTGCAGCAAACCATCCGTATGGGCAATTATACCCGCTTAAACGGAGCTACTCAGCAGGCTGCTCCTCCGGTATTTTCATATACCTACACAGGTTATCAGCCAATCAAATTAACGCAGGATGATGCCTCGATGGATGGCGGGTCGCGCAATACCAACTCGATCCCTGTTATGCGCTATGCTGAGGTATTGCTAAACTTCGCCGAAGCAAAAGCCGAGCTTGGTACGTTTACCGACGCCGACTGGAACCTGACCATCGGTGCTTTACGCCGCAGAGCAGGTATAACCGGTAATACTGCTATCAAGCCTGTTGTTGCTGATAAATACCTGCAAACAAATTATTTCCCGGCGATATCAGATCCTGCTTTGCTGGAGATCAGGCGTGAACGCGGTATTGAGCTTGCCTTTGAAGGCTTCAGGTTCAACGATATTGTAAGATGGAAGCGCGGTGAACTGATGGATCAAACCTGGAATGGCTTTTATGTGCCCGCTCTTGATGTACCTCTTGATTTGAATGAAGATGGTAAACCCGACGTTTGTTTTTATACCACGCTTCCGGCAAGCCAGGTGGCTGGTGTAACCTATGTTAGCGTGGCTCAAACCCTAACCGGCGGTACACTAAATCCGCAAAGGCTTAACAGCAATAATGAGCTTACCTGGTTAACAACCGTTCAGCGTAAGTGGGATAACAAATTTTACCTGTACCCAATCCCTGAAACCGACAGGCTTCAGAACCCTAAATTAGGCCAGAACCCCGGTTGGGAACAATAATCATATCGTATAGAAAATCATGAAAATAAAACAATATTTATTTGCCGCGTTGTTTGTGTTGGCAGGCATGCAAAGCCATGCACAGCATCTAATTGCCGGAACTTTTAATTTACGTTTCGACAACCCGAGGGATACCGGTAATTTATGGGTGAACCGCGCACCGGTTGCTGCGGCGCTCATCCGCTTTCACCAGTTTGATATTTTTGGTACGCAGGAAGGCTTGAAAAATCAGCTTGATGATTTGAACAACGCGCTACCCGAATATGAGCGTTATGGTTTAGGGCGGGATGATGGTAAAGACGCCGGTGAACATTCGGCAATCTTCTTTAAAAAGAGCCGCTTTGTGTTATTGAAAAAAGGTGATTTCTGGTTGTCTGAAACGCCGGATAAACCGGGCCTGGGCTGGGATGCTACCTGTTGCAATCGGATTTGCTCGTGGGTGTACCTGCAGGATAAAGAAAGCAAAAAGAAATTCTATTTCTTCAACGCGCACTTTGATCACCAGGGAAAAATTGCCCGCGAAGAAAGCGGAAAACTGATCCTGAAAAAGATCAAAGAAATAGCAGGCAACGAAAAGGCTATTTTTACCGGCGACTTGAACGGCGACCATAACAGCACCTGGTACCAGCGTTTGGCTACTTCAAACTATTTGGTTGATACCTACAGCCAGGCGGCCCAGCCGTATGAATTTAATGCTTCTTTTAATTCGTTTGGGAGAGCATTGAAATCAAATGGTGTCATCGATCATATTTTTACCACGGGTAAAGTAGATGTTAAGAGATGGGGGATTTTAAGTGACAGTTATCATGGTAAATTTCCATCAGATCATTTCCCGGTATTGGCGGAGGTGAATTTGTAATTTAAACCTTTGAGTTTTATTGGAGGGGCTGCCGGAGCAGCCCCTTTTTATTGGGATAAATTTCGGAAGGCCGGTTGGGAGAAAATTAAAAAAGCTAACATCACTGTTAGGCTTTGTGGGAGTCACCGGGTTCATTTTGTTATAATTGGGTTTACATGATCTATGGTTGAACTTTAAAAGGTCATATTAATCGCTAAAACAAGATTGCTAATCGGCAAATATTTAAAAGAATAATCAACCCAATCCCGGGTATGCCGAACAAATGGAACAGTTTAAAATTATGACGACTAAGTTAGTGGCAAAGGTATTCAAGTTTGCGGTTAACGGTGATGTTAGGGCTGGCAGGTTTTATTGGGAAACGGTTGACGCTACAAATAACCCACAAGGTAATACGGTTGTTAACAGCCAAAGCAACTATATCCAAATTAACAATGTCACATTAAGCCAGGAGAATTTAAAGTGCCTGAGTGCAAAACAGCTAAACCAGATAGAAACGGTAGTGGCGATTAGATTATCCGAAGAGAAACAGGAGGATAGCCATTAAATTGATATCGTTTTTGAAAGCATAGCGTTCACGCGAACATGCCTGAAAACAAGGTTGACTTATAAAAAGTAAAAGCCCAACCGCTGTGGTTGAGCCTGTAGTATCCTATCGCCCGGTTACATAAGCGTCCGAAGCCGGAGACATTCGGACAGCGGGGAATTCTTTGGAGAGGAGGCGTTGTAGAAATCTTCATTTTATAAAAAAGGTTGCCCCATTTTTGACAACTTCTTGTGTTTGGAAAACTTCGTGAATGTTCTTACTTAATTTCACTTTCATGCACAAATTGAAATAATATGCCCTTAAACCTGACATCGTATGAACATGACATAGGATGTCTGCCTTCTATTGTTCCGCTGGTGCCAGCCTCTATGGTAGTACCATCTGGAAAAGTAGTTTCGTTTATCAAAGTAACAGTGTCGCCAACAGCGAAATTTTTTGTACAGGCCATCTTTTTATTGTTTAGTGATCGGTTGAATTGGTTGTGGGGGTTATTTCGGGTGTCAAGGTTGCTTTAGAACTATCCCAATATGACTGAATCGTCGCCGCTGATTTTCTGATGCCTGCTGTGCCCTTATGGTCAAGATCCTCGCCTAAAATTTTAAGCAGTGTTTGTTTCTGTACTTCCTTAAATAATTCTTTACGGTTTTGCAATTCGGCAGTTTTAGTTGGGAGTGTTTTGAGTTCCTCAAACTCTGTGGGATAGAAGGAATTTTTATCGCCACTATCACTCATTGTTATTCCGTACATTGAAGCGGCAACATTAACCACCTGTGTCATTACGTCAAAAGTGGCCTGAATAAGCTTCGCCGCATCGACGCGCACACCTTTAATGGAGTAATTGTTGTTATAGCTATCGGGCACTTCATTAAGTACCACAGCTATGTCAGCATTGCCGAATAAAGTATTATTTACAGTACGATTGTATGTACTCTCCCACATTTTTTTATGTTCGTTGCTGGTAATGTAAGCCACCATTTCATCGCCAAGCAAATTGGCACGGCCTCCATAAAAAACGGCATTTACCGCAGTTAACCTTGAGCTTAGTTCCGGAATAAGTGAATCTTTTTGTTCAGTGGTTAAAATATTTTCTGTCGAAAGGTTTGATAATAGAGTTTGCATCTTTTGGGGCATTGCGAGGTAAATATCAACGGCTTCCACATATTGCTTTTTAATTATGGCCTTGTTTGCATTGTTAAAATCGGCTAAAATGCCGTCAATATGCTCTGTGTAATTTTCTTGAAAGCTTTGTTTAATTCTATCTTTTCTTAGGTTATTTGCCCGCTCTTGTTCTGGGGTTCTGGTTGGGGCTCCAGGGGGGGTAAATACTTCGTCCAGCTTTTTGAAAAATTGTGTGCTTATCGCATCTTTTTGAGTGATAAGTTTGACCGCGGCAATGGGCTGCAAAACTTTTTTATACTGGAAAGCCAGCTTTTCAAATGAATCGATTTTTTCAGCAATCAGTTTTAACGAATCGGGGTGGGCTGTGCTAACCTGCACACGCAAGCTTGTTGAGCAACTGCTGAAAATGAGTATTGCCGCCGCTGCAAAATATATATAATATAATTTCATGGGTTTAGTCTTTTTTGGTAAGTAACCATTTATACAGTTCGTCAAGGGTATCTGGTGTAGTTTCGCCGGGATACATTTTTGCCAGCTCAGTTTTTACTAATAGCAGATACCTTTTTTTGATCTCTGTAGCGGTCATATTATCTACATCTGTCGGTAACCCTCCGTCAATACGTATTTTAAACAGTTTGACTTTATTATCAAGAGCAAGGCCATCCGATTGTATTGTAGCTGCTTGTTGTATTTTATCTTTATTCGCTAAAAGAGATATTGAGTTAATAGTATTTTTGTTTTTTACCAAATTGCTGAAACCGTTGGCAATAGCGTCAGAATTGCTTGACAATAGTAATACAAGTTCTTTGTTCTTGTTGTTGGTGCCTTCCGGACTTAGTGGTACAAAGCGGGCTTTGTCGGGCTGGCCTATCTCTCCAAAATATTCCTGTATGGCTGCCCGGTCATAATAGCCTGATACATATCGGGAGCTCGATAAAAAAGAATGGCCAGTAACTTCAACCTTATAATAGTTGGCTATAGGTTCACGCGTATCTTTAAAATAATGGGTTTCCCTAAACGCTGAGCAGGAAATTAGACTTGCTGATACAGCAAGGCCTAATAGCTTGAGTTTTGATTTCATGGAGTGATAAGTTTAGTTGTTTTTTACTGTTTGCAAGGTGTTTTGTAAATATAATACCTTTTAAATCAATAAGAAACAAATTTTTAAGAAAAATAAGAGGTTAGTACATAGAAAAATAATGATGGCTAAAATGTGCTTTGCAGTAGCATTTATTTTATTATATAAGCATAAAGGAAGAGGATGTTTCCAATAAAGCTGGTTGGTTCACCGGCAAGGCCTATCGCTCTTGTTGGAAAGGCTGAAGATGCTTTGATATTGTAATACCTTTATCCCTGGATACCGATAGTTGGATAAGCCTGCGATGACAGGTTTTGTGATTTGAAGAGATTAGCAGATTAAGACTTGAATTGAAAGCGGTTCGAAAGGCCGGTAGGTTACAAATTATTGCAAGTATTGGTTTGGCTCGTTTAGGCGGGGGATAAAAAATAAAGGCAGAGTTAATGTTTGTAACTTAGTTGAGTGAAGAAATATAGGAAAGTCTCTTATATGTTTACTATTGTGTAGTCATAAATTATGGACTCAGAAATCCCATTTTAAGATATTGCAACATATGCTGGGGCATGTAGCGTGCGATAATGCCTGGCAGGCCAAGCGAAGGACACAGCCTTTGGGTATTCAGGCTCAACAAAAAGGCCCTCAGAAGTTAATCTAAAGGCTTATATAAAAACTTTGTTTCGTCCTGAAATAAATCAACTTGGGTGTCAACATATTTCAGGACGAAACATTGAAAACCAAAAAAACCCAACATTTTCTGTTAGGCTTTTGCTGTGGGAACTACTGGGTTCGAACCAGTGACCCTCTGCTTGTAAGGCAGATGCTCTGAACCAGCTGAGCTAAGCTCCCTTTTTTTTGCTTCTTCGTTCAAGTGACCCTCCCGATATAAAATCGGGATGCTCTGAACCAGCTGAGCTAAGCTCCCTTTGTTTTTAATTTTACCATCGTTTTGATAAAACCGAGCGGCGAAGTTAAATCACTTTGCCATATAATGCAAATACTTTTATGAAGTATTTAGCGAAGAGTGCAAGTATAAAAAAGCCCAACATTACTGTCAGGCTTTTCGTGGGAGCTACTGGGTTCGAACCAGTGACCCTCTGCTTGTAAGGCAGATGCTCTGAACCAGCTGAGCTAAGCTCCCTTGCTTTTGGGACTGCAAATATAGGGGTTGATGTTTATTCTTCAAAAAATATTTTACATTTTTTGTACATGGTTGATTTTTAGTAAGATGGGTTTTAATAATCTACTTCACATCCCTGTACTGGGCACGCGGACGGGGGTCTTCAGGAAGAATTTCCATTTCCGGAAACTCGATATAGTGGGCATACCATTGTATGGCGCCTACCAAATCCAGCGCGTCTTCGGCGGCTACACTAACCGTTTCAAAAGCGTAAAGCTTCTGGTCGGCATAACCATAAAGCTGAATCTCGTTGTCATCCGGACTAAATTGTTCTTCGTCAAGGCAGTAAACTTTTACCTTGAGACGTGTATCCCTGGAGTGGATCACATCCCTGCAGGGGTTTTGAGGATCGGTTGCCAGTAAATATACATTATAGTCCATAATCGGTTTAACAAAGTTTATATGGGATGGTTTACTGATTAAGCATTTATGTTAAAAATTGTTTGACTTATTAATCGTTTCCCCGGGGTGTGGAAATCGCACCCTCGTTTGGGGAAAAAATCTACAGTTTAATATTTAAGTAATATTAAAAACCTGTTTTTAAGGTATATAGATGCATTTTTATCAATTGGCATTTCGTTTGAATAAATGTTATTACCCTTCTCAAAGGGTTGTTTTTCATAGGTAGATGTAGGGTCGAAATACTGCGAGAGTATTTCGACCTTTTTTATAATCCAATGTTTCATGCCGGTTTCCTCTCCAAAGCAGGTTTATGTAACTGGATATGTCATCCTAAGGATGTGATGACCGGCAAGGTGGTTTAGCTGATCAGTTTTCAAATTTTAACTTCTGGGAAAATTATACCACCATTCCCCGGAAAGTATTTACACACTTTATATTCACTATGCTGTGAAAGTGCGTTCTGAATGTTGAAAGGGCATTTTCGCATTTGGCATCTGGTTTGAATTAAAGTTAATACCCTTACTAAAAAGGGTTGTTTTTCATAGGTAGATGTAGGGCCGGATCAACTGCGAGAGTTGTCCGGCCTTTTTTATTACGGCGTTATGTTGCCTGATAATTAAAATGTCGCCTGTCGAAATTAACCATTGGGAAATTAATTCCCGGTTTTGGGTGTCATTTCTACACATTGAGGAGTGTTTGTGTTTTAAAAATCTGCCAATTAGGCATTTAAGGCCATTTTTTAATATTGGCATCAGGTTTGAATATAGTTTAATACCCTTCTCAAAGGGTTGTTTTTCATAGGTAGATGTAGGGCCGGAATAACTGCGAGAGTTGTCCGGCCTTTTTTATTTAACGGAAATTTCAATCTCTCTCTGATCTGATTGCTTTTTAATTAAGAATATTTTAATGACAGTAGTTTATAATCCCCGATTTTGGGATTGCTTTCCACATGGGGCGTCTGTTAGCTTCAAAAAAGCTTATTTATAGAAGTTTAAAAGCGGTTTTGTGGTTTGGCACCAGGTTTGGATAAGTATTAATACCCTTCTCAAAGGGTTGTTTTCATAGGTAGATGTAGGGCCGAAAAACTGCGAGAGTGTTTCGGCCTTTTTTATTATTCCCAATTTTTTGGAGACGTCTTTTAAGCCGCAACTGATTATAGCACAAAAGAACGATCTTTTATAGGCCATGTACTTATATATACTAAATAAAGTTACCATAAACAAAAAAACGATAGCAAATTACTATCGGTTCTTGGTTTTATATAGGCTCTATTAATTAGTTTCACATAAAGCAATTGAATTTAGCTTTAGGCTTTGTGTATTCTGCTTTTAGCTTTCATATAAAAAGCTATTTATTCAATGCCTGCCTGCCAAATTTAATCAGGTCATTTGCCCTGATATAGCCTACGGTCCCTGATACGAGTTTGCCTTTGCTGGTAAATATAATCATGGTAGGGTAGGCCTGCAGCCCCCATTCGGCAGCCAGGGCCGGACCTTGTCCTTTTTCCATGTCGATGGCTACATTTACAAAATTATCATTGTAAAAGTCTGCTACCTTATTGTTTTTAAACGTGGTAGCCTTAAGCATTTTGCAAGGGCCGCACCAACTGGCATAAGCATCAACAAAAATATATTTGTTTTGCCGGGCTGCCTGTTTTAAGGCTTCATTCCAGGAGTTTTCAATAAAGTTGATTTGAGCGGACGACTTGCCGATGGTTTCCTGTGCTTTTGCAGCAGAGCCGGACACAAGCGCAATTAAGGCGATAAAATAACTTATATGCAGGAGTTTCTTCATTTTAACAGATGATTTGTAATAAAAACAGCACGTATATAATGCGTTATACGTGCCGTTTATTGTAGCAGTTATAATTTAATTGTTTTAGGGACGGTGTTGCTGTTGCTGACGTTGGCGTTGCTGTTCCTGCTGCTGTTGGCGCTGAGCTTGTTGCTGCTGGCGTTGCTGTTCCTGCTGCTGTTGGCGCTGAGCTTGTTGCTGCTGGCGTTGCTGTT
>CBIHRB010000006.1:0-249434 GCA_966212355.1 uncultured Mucilaginibacter sp. | reverse complement strand
AAACGTATAACAGGATTTAGCATTTAATCTGTAAACTTTTTTTAGGACGAGACAGTAAGCCCATTGTAAGCACTCGTTAAAAATGAGCGCAAGTTGCTAAGTTGCATTAAAGAATTTATAGAATTTTTACTCTTTTTACTTCAGCCTGTTTCTTGATTGTTAAACCCGGTTCGACCAATTTTAATTTAGTCGCGCCACAAATAGGGGAAAAGTAACAGTGCTGTAGCTATAACAATAGCATTAATCGCACACAAAACTCCTATATTGCCATAAAAGAAGCTGCGATCTACCCCATCCATAGCGCTTTTGCTCAACTTAATAAGCACCAGAATAACCGGGATAATAACCGGAAAACTTAAGATAGCCATCAGCGTACCATTGTTGCCTGCTTTTGATGCAATGGCCGAGATCATAGTGAATACGGTAGAAAAACTTATGCTCCCTAATAGCACAGCAAGAAAATAATACAGCGGGTCGCCAAGGGTATTGGGGAAAAACACTTTAAATACCACCAATGCCAATGTGCTTAATAAAGCCATCAGCAAAATATTATAGATAGTTTTAGATAGGATAATGGCCTGCGGGCTGGCAATGGAGTAATAATAGAGTAACCGGCTTTTACTTTCCTGCATAAAGCTTTTGGCAATGGCGTTTACCGATGCAAACAGCATGATGATCCAGAACAATACGTTCCAAACTATAGCATAACCACGACTGTTTGAAAAGCCGGGATTTAAATTAAGGGAGATATAACAAACAAAAACTGTTGAAACCACATATAGCAAAACACCATTAAAAGCATATTTGGACCGCCACTCCAGCAAAATTTCCTTCTTTAGCAGGTACCAGGTTTCGTTAACAAGTTTCATGACCGCAAATGTAATAATTACCCGCGAGTGAGGGCGGGGATTTGACAAGCTAAAAAGATTAGCTTAATTTTGAATATCATATACCAATTAACCATGCCCATAGCTTATTTCCGCACGCCGGTTGGCATTGCCCGCATTACCGAAGAAGATGGCTTTATAGCATCAGTATCGATACGGGACGAGGAGTATGAGATCGAACCTGCTCCCACTCAACTGCTGCAAACAGCTATTGACCAGTTAAATGAATATTTTGCAGGCACAAGGAAGGATTTTACTTTCCCGATAAAGCAACAAGGCAGTGAATTTCAACAACAGGTTTGGGACGAGTTACTGCGCATTCCGTATGGAACAACGATTACTTACGCCCAACAATCCAACCAAATGAATAATCCTTTGGCCATAAGGGCAATAGCATCTGCCAATGGCCGAAACCACCTTTGGGTTGTAGTACCATGCCACCGGGTAATAGGTTCAGATGGTAGCCTTACAGGCTATGCGGGTGGCGTATGGCGCAAAAAATGGCTGCTTGAGCATGAGGCAAAGGTAATGGGCGTTGGGCAAACCAGGCTGGAGTTTTAAACGCCCACCTTCAATAACCTCGACATTTTTTCATGCAGTTGGTATGGCTGAAACGGCTTTGAAAGCACATCGTTCATCCCTGCCGATAATGCTTCCTGCTGCTCATGGTCATAACTTGCTGCCGATAGCGATATGATTGGAATGCTCCGTTTAGGCTCCTCAAAATCAACACGGATAGTTTTAGCTGCCTGGTATCCGTTCATTTCGGGCATATGCGTATCCATCAAAATAATATCGTACTCTTTATTGGTAAGCTTCTCAATAAGTTTACGGCCATTATCAACCATCTCTACCTCAACATTCCAGTCTTTTAATATTTTGGAGAGCATAAACTGGTTAACCATGTTATCCTCAGCTACCAGCACCCGTACGTTATTAAACGGCGGCAATATCTTGTCAGTTTTGGGAGTTACCTTGGCTTTGGGTTTAATACTGATGGTATACCAGCATACAAAGTTGAAGGTACTGCCCCTGCCCACCTGGCTGCTTACGGTAAGTTCGCCTCCCTTTAGCTCGGCAAGCTTTTTCACTATAGTTAAACCAAGCCCGGTACCACCGTACTTGCTTACGGTATCTTCCTCGGCCTGTTCAAATGAATCAAAGATCCGGTTAAGCCTGTCAGACGGGATCCCGATGCCCGTATCCTCAACGCTGAATTTCAGCTTTACCTTATCACTGTGTTTTTGAAGTACGGTGATCGTCAGCTTTACATAACCCCTTTCGGTAAACTTAAGCGCGTTGCTCAACAGATTCATCAATATCTGGTTCAGGCGTAATGAATCCAGCATGAGGTATTCAGGTACTTCATCTTCAATATCCAGCAAAAACTCAATATTATTTTCGTCGGCTTTAAACTTAAGCAGGTTAAAAACCGAGTTTACAATGTCATAAACATTATTGGCCGTACGGATGATACTGAACTTACCGGCCTCAATTTTTGAGATATCAAGTACATCATTGATCACACCCAATAACGATTTTGATGAGGTATCAAGCAAATCAAGCATCCCCATTTGCTGATCGGTAAGGCCTGTTTTACGCAAAAGCGAAGTGATACCTATAATGCCATTAACCGGTGTACGCAGCTCATGGCTCATATTGGCCAAAAAGGTTTCTTTCACCTTTTTGCTGTACTCCGCGCTTTCTTTTGATTTGATGAGTTGCTCCTGGTAGCTTTTTTGGGGAGATATATCGCTGATATTAATAAATATGGTTTTGTTACGGTATGCCGCCCGGCACTCCACCCAAATTACCCTTTTATCAAAGGTTTCAAACTTAAATTCAAAAATGGCATAGCTCAGGTTGTCTTTAATGATCTCACCCAATTTTTTACGAAACAGCGGTCTATGATCATCTATAGCCAGGTCAACAATACTTTTACCAATAAGTTCATCAGGCCTGAAACCCATTATTTTCTCGACGGTGGGATTGATATTCTCAATGCGGAGGCTTTGCGCGTCGACCGACGTGATAATATCGGCCGAGTTTTTTACAACTATGGCATAATTCTGCAACTCATCGTTCTTTTGTTTTATTTCGGCCTGGGTACGGGCCAGCTGCACAAATGAATCAACCTTGGCTGATGTAATGTAGGGGTCGAGCGGTTTGTAAAGATAATCTACAGCTCCCGTTCCAAGACCTTTAACAGCATACTTGGCTTCTTTTGAAATGGCAGTAACAAAAATAACCAGGATATCTTTGGTACGCGGGTTTGATTTAAGCATTTCCACCAGCTCAAATCCGTCCATTTCGGGCATCTGCACATCAACTAAGGCAATGGCGATATTGGTTTCCCAGGCAATTTTAAGGGCTTCATTTGGCGAGGTAGTAGAGAAAATTTTAATATCATCGCGTTTAAGCAATGCTTCGAGCGCGATAATATTCTCTTCTCTGTCATCAACAATTAGAATATTAACAGGGGTCATTTAATATTAATTAGGGGGTTGGTGATTGTTATGAAAGTAAAAGTTTAAAAATCTCATCCTGTGTTAAAACATAATCGGCAGCACCTAAATTTATGGCTGCCTTTGGCATTTCAGCCATTTCCGCGTCACCGGGCTCCTGCGCTATGGTAAGGCTGCCGCTTTTCTTTAATTTTAATAAGCCTTCGGCGCCATCCTGATTAGCCCCCGACAACAATATCGCCATGCACCTGTCGCCATAAACCTCAGCGGCGCTTTCAAAAGTAACATCAATTGATGGTTTTGAATACCATACCGGTTCCGAAACATCCAGGCTAAAATAACCGCCGCGTTCAATTAAGGTATGATAGTTTGCCGGGGCAATATACATAGTATCCGTTTTAAGAATATCCTTGTCCTCAATTTCGCGCATGTACATACGACTGTTCTCGGCAAATAGTTTTTCTATTTCGCTAAAAAAATTTTTTTTCCTGTGTATGATAAGAATTACGGTTTTCCCCAGTTTTTCGGGAAGATCTTTTATGATCCGGAATAAAATTTTGAACGAGCCTGCCGATCCGCCAAATAATACGATCTGGGCGGCATGCCATCTTTCCAGTAACTTTTTATCAGGTCCCAACTTTTTGGTAAATGTTTTCTTTCTGGTTGATCACCTTAAACTTACTCTTAAACGAATCTGACCGGATGGTTTCTTTACTGCCCAGGCATAAATAACCCAGCGGGCAAAGGCTTTTATAAAACAGGTCAAGGATCCGTTCCTGCAGGTACGTTTCAAAATAAATAAAAACATTCCGGCAACTTATCATCTGAAACTCATTAAATACAGTATCAGATATTAAATTATGCACCGAAAACAGCGTATTTTGTTTTAACTCATTGTGTATCGACGCGGCATCGTACAAAATAGTAAAATGATCTGTAATTGACCCTTTTAAATCAGTATATTGATAATTTTCTGCGTAACTTTTTATGTTACGCAAGCTGTAGATCCCTTTACGGGCCTCCTTTAAAACCTCGGTATTGATATCCGTACCGTATATGAACGACTTTTTGCCCAAACCTGCCTCGTTCAGCAATATGCCCATAGAGTAAACTTCTTCGCCCGTTGAGCAGCCTGCACTCCAGATTTTGACGTGCTGATAAGTTGAAAGATATGGAACAACCTGTGTGTTAACCGCACGATAGAACGAAGGATCGCGGAACATCTCGGTTACGTTAACCGTAATTTCTTCCAGGAAATTCTGAAAAAAATCCGCGTCATTAATAAGCACATGTTTAAGGTCATAAAACTCAAACTTGTTAAGCAGCATAATACGGGTCAACCTTCGTTTTAATGAAGCTTTGGTATAACCCGAAAAATCAAACCCATGAACCTTTCTTACAATATCAATAAGCTCATGAACCTGCGCATGTGATATAATTCCCTGCTCTGTATCCATAACTAACTTTCAAGCCAAAGCTGCATCAGCGATATCAGCCTGTCCATATCAACGGGCTTGGTGATATAATCATTGGCGCCGGCCGCTATACATTTTTCGCGGTCGTCTTTCATTGCTTTTGCAGTTAATGCTATTACGGGTAATTTAGCCCATTTGTTTTGCTTGCGGATATGTCTGGTAGCCTCATAGCCATCCATTTTAGGCATCATGATATCCATAAGCACAATGTCAATATCCTTTATATCCTCAAGTTTAGCTATGGCTTCTTCACCGTCATTAGCTATCTCTACATTGAGGTCATAGCTTTGCAGGGCGCTGCTCAGCGCAAAAATGTTACGCATGTCGTCATCAACAATGAGCACTTTTTTACCTTTAATGGCGTCCTTGCCTTTAGTCAGCGTTTTAGGTTTGAGCGATGATGGTGCCTGTTGTGCCGGGGCAATCGCCGTTTCACTGATCTTGTTCAGGAACAGGTTAACCTCATCAATCAGCCTGTCGGATGATTTATTGGTTTTAACCACCATGGCGTTGGCATACTGCATCAACCTGTTTACCGATAGTTTATCAAGCTCCATTGCGGTATTGATAATAACCGGCAATGAAGCAAAGCGGTCAACCTCTTTGATCTTATCCAGCAAATCCAAGCCCGAAATATCAGGCAGGTTAAGGTCAAGAATTACACACTGGTACTCGTTTTCATGCAGCAATCTGAATGCCGATTCGCCGTCAAAGGCCTGATCTACCGTTATGCCCTGGCCCTGCATCAGGTCTTTCAAGGCCTGGCTTTGGGCTTTATGATCTTCAACCAGCAGGATCTGTTTAAACCTGGTGCCGCTTTGTACCATGATATCGGCAAAAAGCTTATCCAGCGTTTCGGTATTGATAGGCTTTTTCATGAAGTTTATAGCACCTTCCCTGCGCACACGGTTTGCGGCAGCATCTCCTGCCGACATCAGGTGAACCGGAATGTGCATTGTATCCTCATCATTCTTTAACTCCTTCAAAATCTGCCAGCCATCTTTACCCGGCAGCATAATATCCAGTATCACTGCATCGGGTTTGGCTTCCTTTACAATTTCAACCGCCCGGGTACCTTCATACACCATGATTGACTTATAACCATGATCGCGGGCATAATCCTGCAATATGCTTGCAAAGTTTTTATCATCCTCAACAATTACAACCAAAGGTTCTTTACCGGGGTCACGCGGGGCCGCTTTAACCGGGCTCAGGAACTCTGTTACAGGCTTAAAAGTTTCGGCAGTTGGCAATACTTCTTCAATTAAAGCAGCAGGTGTTAATTTAGCTTCAAAAGGCACGGTGAGTACAAATTCGCTGCCTATGCCCGGCTCACTGCTCAGGGTTATGCTGCCGCCCAAAAGGAAAGCAAGCTCGCGGCTTATCGATAAACCTAATCCGGTACCACCATATTTACGGCTCGTTGAACCATCGGCCTGCTGAAATGCCTCAAATATTACTTTTTGCTTATCGGCAGGGATCCCGATACCCGAATCTTTGATAGCAAAACTGATGGTTTTATCTTTAACGCCCGGTTTTACATTGATAGCAACAGAACCATTTTCAGAAGTAAACTTAAACGCGTTACTTAACAGGTTTTTGATCACCTGCTCTATACGTACCTTATCGGTAAATATGGTTTGCGGCAGCTCTCTGTCTACACTTGTTGTGTAATTAATTTTTTTGTTGCTGGCTACTTCGGCAAACAGCATTTCCATATCGCCAACAATATCGCTTACCTTTATATCCTCATTTTGCATATCCAGCTTGCCCGATTCAATTTTTGAAAGGTCGAGGATGTCATTGATCAAAGTAAGCAGGTCATTACCGGCGTTGAAGATAACACTGGCATATTTGATCTGGTCCTCAGAAAGATTGGCAGGCTTGTTATCTTTAAGGATGCGCGCCAGTACAAGGATACTGTTAAGCGGTGTGCGCAGTTCATGGCTCATGTTGGCCAAAAACTCCGATTTGTATTTACCCGTGGTTTCCAGTTCTTCAACCTTAAGGTTGATAGCCTGGCGGGCCTGTTCAATGGCCTGATTTTTTTCTTCAAGCAAACTGGCTTTTTCTTCCAGTTCGGCATTGGTGGTACGCAGTTCTTCCTGCTGTACCCTAAGTTCTTCTTCTGAGGCCTGCAGCTCTTCAGTTTTTTGAACAAGCTCCTCATTGGTAACACGCAGTTCTTCCTGTTGTGCTTCCAGCTCTTCGGCCTGCTGCTGGGTTTCCTCGTATAGGTCGTGCATAATAGTACGTGCCTGCGAAGTATTAACCGCTATACCTATATCATTGGCGATAGCCAAAATGTATTCCGATTTATTTTTCGAGATCCCTTCATTAAAAGCAACCTCCATTACGCCTTTTAGCTTTTTATCAAAAAAGAAAGGTATGATAATTGATTCGGCCAGTTCAGTTTTTAATACCGATGATGAAAGCTCAAGCTTATCGTTCAGTTTACCTTTTACAACCGCCGCTTTGCCATCTTTGGCTACCTGACCAAGCCAGCCCTCGGTCATTTGTACCGACTTTTTAACAAAATCTGGATTGTGGAACGCGTATGAAGCATAAAGCTCAAGCCTGTTGCTTGCTTCATTATACAGGTAAAATGTACCTGCCGCGGCATTGGTATAGGTACAAACTTCGGTTAATATATTATTGGATAATTCTTTTTCGACCTGTTGGCCCTGCATTTTTTCATTCAGCTGACCGGTTCCGGTGAGCAGCCAGTTTTTGGCTTCGTTATCTGCAAGTACTTTACCAAGTTCGATATTAGCAACCCTGATGTCATCTTCAATTTTCTTTTGCTGGTCAAAGGTTTTTTGAATGTAAAAGAACAGCACCAGGATGATAATCAGGAATATCAATGAACCGCAGGCAATCACGATCTTAACAAGCGTTGATGCCTCACGTGAGTCTTCTTTTCTGTCGGCAAGCAGGCGTTGTTCGGTGTTAGTCATATGGCTAACGAGCATACGGATATCATCCATATTTTCCTTACCATTTAAAAACATGTTGTGCTGCAGCATGTAATCAAGCCCCAGGTTTCCGCGTGCTTCAACATTTGTTTTGAGTATCAGCAATTGCTCTTTCACCAGCTTATTTATCGAATCGACACGCTTAAACTGTACCGGATTATCCTTAACCATGTCCTTCAAAGAGCTAAGATCGTCGGCTATTTTAGGCAAAGAAGCATTGTAAGGATCAAGAAATGATTTATTGTTGGTAGCGCCATAACCCCGCATACCCGTTTCGGCATCTACCAGATCCTGCAATAAACTTGTTGACGTATGAATAACCTTTTGAGTATGATCAACCCAGGTATTATCCTCCTCAAATTGGCGCAGACTGTTAAAAGACAAAATGCCCACCACAAAAACAAGAATGATTGATACTACAAAGCCAGCTAAAACCTGCTGGCGGAAGGAAAACTTTGACATTAGGTATCCGTATTAATCTGAATTACAAATATGTTTAAAAAAAGCTGTAATGTTAATATTACAGCTAATTAAACATACCAGAAATATTAATTTACTATCGTAGTATCGGTAGTGTTTGAGATAAAAACTTTGGGGCGGCTGCTTAAAGCGCCAATCAAAGCCAAAACAGGGCCGGCAAACATTACGTACCAACCCCATTGAAATTTAAGCTGGCTGGTTAAAAACCTGTTAATACCTTTAAACGGAATAAAGCTAAATGCCGAATTTACTTTAAAAATGGCGGCAACCAGCAACAGTACAACAAGCACCACCGACAGCCAGGCCGTCACACGCATAATTTTGGCCTGGTTAAGGAACGATACAATAATACCAACAACAGCTACCAACAAAAGTACCAGCCCATAAGGCTGGTTAAGCTTGTAAATATTCCAGCTGGTTACATGGAATACCCGCAGCAGTGGGCAATAGGTTGCAGCAAACAGCAATGCAAAACCTGCAAATGATAAAATTGAGCTAAGGCGCATATTTAGGTTGTTATTTTTGTGTTATTTCCATTTTATCAGCAAAGTGGGCACAATAATCACGCAGGTCTTCAACAATATTTTTCTCGCCGGTTGCACGTAAAAAGCTGTCGCCCATGGTTTGCAGGGTTTCATAAAAAAAGCGTTTCATCTCGTCAACAGGCATATCTTTTGTCCAAAGGTCAATGCGCAGGGTATTTTTATAGCTTTGGTCCCAAAGGGCAAGCATCATTGATTTTACAGGCAATGCTTCTTTATTGGTTGAGTCGGTTGATTCCCAAAGGATATGCTCCGGAACATTATTATCATCAAGTGTAACGGTAAGCTTTATTTCAGCGGTTTTCATTTCAAAATTTATTTAACAAGTAAGAATATAATTATAACCAAAACAATGAAAAATGTCTCCACCATCCATATTTTTTTGGTTTCGATAAAAAAGTTGCGGAACATGATATCAATCACAAAAACCACAAAGGCAAACAGCAAAAAGATCCAGCCTATGGTACCACCCCAATGCTCAAGCGGTCGTCCGGCTATACCGGCCCCATAAATAAAAACATAGGCTGCCACCGCTACCAAAAACGCGGTAAAAAAGTTTAAAGGGGTAAATCTGAATTTCATTGATGGGGCTTAGTGTCTTTTTTTGCTTTTGGATGATCGGCCTGAACCCTGCCTTGCTGCCTTTGAACCATATTTGGCCTTATCTTTATTGGCATCAAATTTTTTACGTTGGTTAAGGGATTTCTTTTCGTGGAAGGCGCCCTTAAAATCGGGGTCTTCCTTACGCTTTTGCATATCTATCTCCCGGGCCTGGTCCTGGCGTTCTTCATAAGGGGTTTCCTCAATAAACACATCGTCGGGAATATGCTCAACGGGAATGGTTTGCTTGATGAGTTTTTCTATCTTGCGGATATAATACTCTTCAGACGGTGTAGCAAAAGTAATGGCTTCGCCCGACTGTAATGCACGACCTGTACGACCGATCCTGTGCACATAATCCTCTATAACCACCGGCACATCAAAATTGATCACATGGCTTACATCACTCACATCAATACCGCGCGATGCCACATCAGTAGCCACCAGGATTTTCACCTCATCGTTTTTAAACGAATTAATGGAATTGATCCTCGTATTTTGCCCTTTATTGGCATGTAATACCTTCACGTCCTGTTCGCCAAATTTGCGGGTCAGGAATTTAAAAACGTCCTCGGCCACCATCCGGGTTTTACAGAAAACTATCAGCTTGGTGATGTCGCCCTCATTGTCGAGCAGCTTTTTGAGCAGGTTTATTTTAGTTTTGATATTGGGCACATGGTATAAATGTTGGTTAACCGTTTGCGCCGGCGTAGCCTGTGGCGTAACTTCAATAACCGTAGGGAACTCCAGAAAGTTAGCCGAAAGCTGGTGCACCTTCTCGCTCATGGTAGCCGAAAAAAGCAGGTTTTGCCTTTTCACAGGTACCACTTCCAATATTCGGTTTATCTGGGGCATAAAGCCCATATCCATCATTTTATCAGCCTCGTCAAGTACCAACACCTGCAATGGTTTAGTCATGATATGCCCGGCGAGGTAAATATCCATAAAACGGCCGGGTGTCGCTACAATAATATCGACACCCTTTTTTACCTGCTCTATTTGCGTTTTGGGGCCAATACCTCCGTAAAGTAAAACAACCCGTAAATCGGTATAAGCGGCAAATGCTTTAATGTTTTCCTCAATCTGCATGGCCAGCTCACGCGTCGGCGAAATGATCAACGCCCGGGCATGTTCACCCTGTGCATATTTAAGCCTCATGATGATGGGCAATACGTAGGCCGCTGTTTTTCCGGTGCCGGTTTGCGCTATACCCATTACATCCTGCCCGTTCAAAATAGGCGGAATAGCTTTTTGCTGAATAGGCGTAGCTTCGGTATAACCGGCATCGGCTATCGCGTTCAAAATTTGCCGGTTAAATTTAAAATCTTCAAAGGTTACTGCCATGCAGCAAAGATAGGCTTTTTGTTGAAGTAGGAACAATGCGGGAAAGTGAGAGACAGGAAATCAAGAACAAGGAAGCAAGAAGAGCGTATCATGTACAAATGATCGTTGCCGGTACAAAACTGTAGGACACCTCTAAATTTCCTAAAAGTGGGGAGTTCAAAAAAATAAAAAGCCCTCTCCTTTCGAGAGGGCTGGGTGAGGCCAACTGCTTTTTTCTTTGCAATAATGACTTTTATATGAAAAAATTTAGCCGTTGTATACCGCAGCAAACTCCCTGGCAAAATCCTGCAAACTCACCTTACCGGACGATGCAGGCCTGTGCTTATCATAATCCTCCCAGATTTTTCCGCTTTTTACCGCAGTACCCATTTCAACAAAGTTGCGGGTCATTTCAGGAGGAATGCCTGCCTGCTGTAAACCTTCTGCAAGCTGTTCATCGGTAAATTCAATCCATGGTAAGTTAGGGTTACCGATAGCCTCACCTAAAACAGCAGCTACATTACCGGGTGTTGATTCATCGCTTACAATGTACCGTACACTTTTACCGGTAAAATCCTGTTGCAATTCTTCTGCTACTGCTGCTGCGATATCTGTTGGATGTACCATGATCAGCCTTGTATTTGCGGGATAATTTGATCCAAGGATACCCTGGTGCTTGATAAGCGGGATATTACTGAAAAAATTGATATAGAAGAACGGTGCACGGATAAATTTAACGGCCACGCCATCTAATCCGCTCAAAATACCTTCAACATCGTGGATGCCTTTTATCGGGCCTACGCCGCTATCCAAATGCGCGCCGATGCTGCTTAAGGCGACTACTTTTTTTATGCCCGACCGTTTAATGGCTTCGGCATAGCTTTTACCGGTTTCGTTTTGGTATGCCCTTAAACTTTCGGCACTAAAGCTTGGCGGCACCATGGCGTAAAGCGCATCGGCCCCGGTAAATGTTTGTGTTAAGAAATCAGCATCGGCTAAAGAGCCGATTGCTGCTTTGGCCCCTAATGATTCTATCTCTGTTACCTTATCGGCATTACTGCTAATTACTGTTACGTTATGCCCTGCGGCTATTAAAGTTTGTGTTAAAGGTTTGCTTATATTGCCTGTTGAACCTGTTACTATAATTTTCATAATGTTTTTGTTTTTATTGAAAGCAAAGGTATTTTTACACTTACTTTTTTACAAGTACTTACCCTAAAGTATGTATAACCATGACAGCGATAAAAGAAAGCTCAACCATACAGGAAAACAAACAAGCCGCATTTAAAGAATGCCCGGTAACTTATGTAATGGAACGTATAGGCGGCTATTGGAAACCGATCATTTTATTCCATCTTTTAACCGGGAGCAAACGTTACAGCGAGCTGAAAAAAGCAATCCCAACCATTACCGAAAAAATGCTGATCCAGCACCTGAAACAACTTGAAGCCGACGGCCTGCTGATCAGGGAATCCAAACCTGTTGTACCGCCCCATGTAAGCTACCGACTCAGCGATTCGGGCATGGAATTGCGGCCGGTAATGTATGCAATGGCAACATGGGCAGTGAAGGATAGCGACGCCAATGGGACTGCCATTTATAAAAGTTTAGGGCAGTTCCCGTTGGAGCAAGAAATAGCCGATGCTATTGAAACTTACGAAGTTTCAAAAACTTCGTAAGTTTGACCTGTTATAAGCATCATATTAATAAATCCGAAATCGAAATTTCCAAATCCGAAATCTACCCATGTCTACAATTCTGATAAAAGCAGCCACCATAGTTAATGAGCATAAACAATACGTTGCCGATGTATTGATCAAAGATGATTTGATAGACCGTATTGATTCGGTAATTGATGCGCAAGCCGATGAAATCATCAACGCAGAAGGCCTGCATTTACTTCCCGGCTGCATCGACGACCAAGTGCACTTCCGCGAGCCGGGCTTAACTTATAAAGCCGATATTTATACCGAATCGAGAGCTGCTGTTGCGGGCGGTATCACTTCATTTATGGAGATGCCCAACACTGTTCCCAACACTTTAACGCAGGAACTTTTGGAGGAAAAATACCAGATCGCGTCGCGCAATTCGCTGGCTAATTTTTCGTTTTTTATGGGTGCCTCCAACAACAATTTAGATGAGATTTTGCGCACCGATACCAGCAAAGTTTGCGGCATCAAAGTATTCATGGGATCCTCTACCGGCAACATGCTGGTTGACGACCCTCACACGCTCGAAAAGCTGTTCGCTCAGTCACCAATGCTGATCGCAACACACTGCGAAGATGAAGCTACAATCAAGAGCAATCTTGCCCATTACAAACAACTGCTTGGCGAAAATATTCCGGTGCGGATGCATCCGAAAATCAGGAGTGCAGAGGCTTGCTATTTGTCGTCATCAATGGCGGTTGAACTGGCAAAAAAACACAACACCCGCTTGCATATTTTGCACATCTCTACCGAGCGGGAGACACATCTTTTTGACAACACAATTCCATTAAAAGATAAACGGATTACTGCCGAAGCCTGCATCCATCACCTATGGTTTACCGATGCGGATTATGAAACAAAAGGCAACTATATTAAGTGGAACCCGGCAGTAAAAACAGAGGCAGATCGCGATGGTATTTTAAGGGCTGTTTTGGATGGCCGCATTGATGTTATTGCTACCGACCATGCCCCGCATACCATTGAAGAAAAAGAGCAGCCTTACCTGCAGGCGCCATCCGGTGGCCCCTTGGTTCAGCATGCTTTGCCGGCCATGCTTGAGCTTTATCATCATGGCAAAATAAGCCTTGAACAGATAGTAGAAAAAATGGCGCATAACGTAGCTACTCTTTTTCAGATAGAGAAACGCGGCTTCATCCGCGAAGGCTATTGGGCCGACCTTGTACTGGTTAATCTTAACAAACCATGGAACGTAAATAAGAGCAATATCCTGTATAAATGCAACTGGAGCCCGTTTGAGGGCAATACCTTCCGTTCGCAGGTAGCTTATACTTTGATATCAGGAAACCTGGCATATGCGAACGGAAGTTTTATTGAAGGTAAAGCCGGCAAGCGACTGACTTTTAACAGGTAATATCAATTACAATTTATATAATTTTAGAAATTACAGAATTTTCTGGAGTCTAAACGCTATATTCTTTTAACTAAAAAGTCATGCCTAATTTATTTCGACACCTCACAAGCAAGATTCCACGCGGCTCTTCTGATGGGGTGCTGAAACACGTTCAGCATGACGATAGTTAGTTATTCACCCCAACAAAAACTTCTACCTCAGCATTATCAGCATTTTGTGACCTTTCTCCATACACATCAAAATCAGCCATATATCTTCTGTCGATATCACTTGTCCAGATCTGGTGCCAGGTTTCCCCCACTGATTGCGGCAGTGCACCTTTAGCAATATAACGGTTATAGTTTCCGGGAGGCACAGTAATGCAGATCAACCCTTCAGGGATATTGTCTTTAGTAGCTACCTTACAACCCAGTACCGCGGTATAAAAGCCATCCTTATCGCTTTCATAGTCGGTGTAAACACAATAAATATCATCGCTGACACGGTTCACCACCTGCTGTAAAACATGCTCGCTCATAAACCAGTTCCAGAGCCCGGCAATATCCTTCATCGCCTGGCCGCCCTGATTTGTGGTGCGCACCGAAATGCCGACCAAAAAGAAACCTTTTATTGTTATTTTATCCATACCTGGAGCTATTACTATATGTTATATTGATTTATAATTAACTTTTAAACAAATAATTACTATGATTATATAAATTATTAATTTATCATTGCAATTACTCTATCAGCTTTTTTAACTCTTCAAAAATCCCTTTCCAATTTTGTTCTGAATGCGTTTTGGCTTCTTCATTTTTTACATTATCCTGAGTAATGGTAAGTTCGGTTTCGCCATTGTTTTCGGTTAGGTTATAGGTAATATTGGCGTAGTTTTCGGGCTTGTCTTCGGTACCGCTCATGCTGCTCCAGTAGCTGTATTTTACAAATGTGCCCGGATCAATATCCAGTATAGTTCCATGGTCTTCATACTTTTTACCATTCCACTCCCCGC
The DNA here is from genome assembly GCA_966212355.1 of uncultured Mucilaginibacter sp. Lineage (GTDB taxonomy): Bacteria > Bacteroidota > Bacteroidia > Sphingobacteriales > Sphingobacteriaceae > Mucilaginibacter. Next base: position 234,615 of record CBIHRB010000006.1, on the reverse strand, counting down.
TGAATTTTATGGGCTCCCCTACCCTCCAGCTCGATTCAAGATCGGTACCAAAAAAATATTTTTTCACTATAGCAGGATCAGTCAGGCCTTGCCAAACTTTAGCCATCGGTGCTTTAAATTTTACCTGCACATTTACTGTTAATTTTTCCATAACGTAGCTTTATTTAATAGTGGTTGTTTTGCAGTGATCATTTGCTCCTTTATCTTCTTAAAATCTGCGCCGGGAACTTCAAAAAATCCAAACCTGAAGTTGTAGCCCCACGCTTTTTTGTTGGTGATAAAATCGAGCTCTTCAATCATCGGGGCTATTGGAACTTCGGCACATTCGTAGTAATTTACATTGCGGCGGTATGGGATAAAATCAATAGCCATTTGCTTCTGATAAATATCCTCGTCACGCACCTGGCCAATGGCAGTAAAAGCTTGCAAAGGCTCATTGCCGTTCATCTTTTGTTTAGGCGAATACACCGCTACCCAGTCGCCAACCTCCATACGTTTAAGCGGCGCCAGTTTACCATGATTGGCCTGAATAAATCCCCCGGAAATGCCGCGGCCAATGTGATCTTTTGATACTACTATTATCCAATGTTTCATAAGTGTATGGTTTAAATTACCCGCAAAAACACGACCAATAAAAGCCCTGCCCCTGCCATTATGAAACAAAGTAACAACGCACTGGTGACAGCCTTATGTCAGCAGGAAAAAAAGAAAAGAAATTAATTTATTTTTTGGGCGATGGTTGCGGTGATTTCACGCACACGCTGCAGCAGGGTATCGGGCTTGATAATCTCGGCACGGTCGCCAAAGGTCATATACCATCGGGCAAAACCTTCTAATGAAATGGTAAGGAAAGTCATCTCAATTTTGTTGCCCACGGTTTTCTCAGATACAAAACCGCCATAGTATTTTTGATGGTCAAGATAGCTGTGAATCTCCTTGTCAACTTTGATCACCACCTGTTCAAGCTGCTTTTCGCTGGCCATCTTATCAATATAATCCTTTAGCGTAGGGTGCTTGCTGTTGATATAACTTTTATCTGTTACCATCAGCTTTTTGATACGGTCGATCCTGAAATCGCGGTAATCATTCCGCAGGCGGCAGTAAGCTATCAGGTGCCAGAAACTGTCCAGAAAAAAAACGCCGACGGGCTCTACATCGCGTTTGGTGTTTTCCTGCGAGTGGGCGGCGAAATAGTCAATGCACATGATCTTCTTACAAATGATACAATCCAGTATGGTTTGAATATGATCAGTACTTCCGGCGCGTTTTTGGCTATGGCTTTTCAGTACTTCGATGCTGCCGTCAAGATTTTCCAAAGCATCTTTTTCTGATGATTTAAGAATGGCCCGCACCTTATACATGGCCGATTGGTATTGTGCCATGGTTGAGCTATCGGTAAGCTTTTCAACAAATTTTTCGGCAGTTAAAAAAGCGGTGGCTTCCTCGCGGGTAAACATTACCGGGGGCAATCGGTAACCATCCATAATGGAGTAGCCAACGCCGGCTTCGCCTATGAGCGGGATGCCAGCTTCTTCCAGCGTTTTTATGTCGCGGTAAACCGTACGCAGGCTAATATTGAACCTATCGGCAATATCACCCGCCTTTACCACCCTGCGTGATTGTAGTTGGATCAAAATGGCTGATATTCGGTCGATGCGGTTCATGGCGTCCAAATTAAATAAAAAACAATTTACCTTTGATTAATATTTATCTACAATATGACCGTTCAACCCGAAGAAAAGATCATAACGTTTGAAACCTATTATGATGTGATGCTTGCACATATCATCCGCACCAAACTGGAAGGTTATGGCATCCCTTGCTTTATTGCCGATGAAAACACCATTGGGTCCAATCCCCTTTACAACCAGGCTGTTGGCGGTATTAAACTTAAAATATTTGAACGTGACCTGGAGCGTTGCCGTGAAATCTTAGCTGCCGAAGGCGACCTGCACGACCAGGACCATATTGAAATTGACGACGAAACGCTTAATGCCGTGATTTGCCCTTATTGCGGCTCAACCAATGTTCGCTACGGCTCTGCAACCGAAAAAAAGGTTCATTGGCTTACAGCCATCATCTCCTTTTTATTGATGATATTCCCTTTTTACAGCCGTAAAGCATGGCATTGCTTTAATTGCCAGCGCGATTTTGAATAAATTTTTTAAGTCGGTCTTAAGTCTCGAGTCAAAAGTCTTTATTTTTATTACCGGATGAGCTCTTGACTTAGAACTCATGACTCCCGACTTCAGACTGAAGACTCGGAACTTACGACTTAAGAGTGTTTTTCATATATTAGCGCTATGTTCAACCGCCGTAAGTTCATTAAATTATCCGCCGCAGGTGCTTCCTTTGCAGCGCTTTCTAAATCTGCCATCGCAAAAACTGTCATATCGAAACCCGAGGGCGGTTATCCTATTGTTATCTCTACCTGGGATTTTGGCATTATAGCTAATAAAGGTGCCTGGAAAGTATTATCAGCCGGGGGCCGTGCGCTCGACGCCATTGAAGCCGGCGCCCGCATCCCCGAAGCCGAAGATATTACTAATCATACCGTAGGCCGCACCGGCCTGCCCGACCGTGACGGGCACGTAACCCTCGACTCATGTATTATGGATGAGTTTGGCAACTGCGGTTCGGTAGCTGCCATGGAGGATATAGCCCACCCTATTTCGGTAGCCCGTTTGGTGATGGAGAAAACCCCTCATGTAATGCTGGTTGGCGAAGGTGCTACCCAGTTTGCCGTTGAGCAGGGCATGAAAAAAGAAAAACTGCTAACTCCCGAAACAGAAAAAATCTGGAAGGAGTGGCTTAAAAAAGCCCAGTACAACCCCGTAATGAATATCGAAAACGGGGGCAAACCGGGCAATAAATACAACCATGATACAATTGGTATGCTGGCTATTGACACCAAAGGCAATATCTCGGGCGGATGTACTACCAGCGGCATGGCTTTTAAACTGCACGGCCGCGTTGGCGACAGTCCTATTATAGGCGCAGGTCTGTATGTAGATAATGAAGTTGGCGGCGCTACATCAACGGGTGTTGGTGAGGAGGTGATCCGCAATGTGGGCAGTTTTTTGGTGGTTGAGCTGATGCGCCAGGGTTTATCGCCCGAGGATGCCTGCAAAGAAGCCGTAAACCGTATCATCAAAAAGAAACCAGAAATAGCCAAGAAGATCCAGGTTGGCTTTTTAGCTATTAATAAAAAAGGCGAATATGGTGCCTATGCTATACAAAGTGGTTTTTCATACGCCGTTTGTAATGCACAACAACAGGACCTGTTGATACCGGGAAAAAGTTATTATAAATAATTTAATCCATGGACGATAGTCGATAGTCCATGGATTAATATTGAAGAATATAGTTAACTTAACAGCAGTAGTCTATGAACTATCGACCATAGACTATGAACAAAAAAAGCTATGGACTATTGACCATGGCCTATGGACTTAAAAGACATGCAGGTATCGCTCGAAGTTTGTGCTAATTCGGTTACATCGGCCCTGGCGGCCCAGGAGGGCGGCGCTGCGCGTGTTGAACTTTGCGAAAATTTGAAGGATGGCGGCACCACCCCATCACACGGTACGATATTAATGGCCCGCAGCCTGCTCCATATCAAGCTTTATGTGCTCATCCGCCCGCGCGGCGGCGATTTTTTGTACAATGATATGGAGTACAAGCTCATGATGGCCGATATCAGGTATTGCATTGATGCCGGATGCGATGGCATTGTGATAGGTATACTGCAGGAAGATGGCTCTATCGATATAGAACGCTGTACCGAAATGGTACGCCTTGCCCGGCAATGGGGCCTGGGTGTAACGTTCCACCGGGCCTTCGACATGTGTGCCGATCAGCATAAAGCACTTGAAGAAATTATTGAGATGGGCTGCGAGCGGATCCTGACCTCGGGTGGTAAAAGCACTGCTATTGAAGGCGCCAGCAACTTAAACCGCCTTATTGAGCAGGCGGCAGGCCGTATTAGTATTATGCCCGGAAGCGGCGTAAGTGAAGTTAACGTAGCCGACCTGATCCATTTTACCGGCGCTACCGAAGTACACTCATCGGCAAGGATAAAAATTGCCAGTAAAATGAAGTTTCATAACGATCATATACTCATGAGCAACGAAGCCGGCGATGAATACAGTATTGATGTTACCGGCGTTGACCGGGTTAGGGAATTGATTCGGTTGGCGAATAGTTAAAAAACAATATTTTTTATTTTCCGGTAAACCAAAATTCGCATCAAGTCGCAAAGGTCATTAGGAAATCCTAACGCCTTCCGCTTCTTGATGCAATAAGAAATATTATTTCAGTAGATAGTTATCCTTCCACAACAGGAACGAAAAAGCCCTGAAACTGCGGCGGCTTTATAGCTACATAAGATCTGGCAAAGGTACAGGGGGATCATCTGACCTGAAATGCGATGCCCGTTCGGCAAAACTCACCTGTGCATGCTCAACAATCTCCCTAACCAACGAATCGGACAAGGGCACACTAAACGTAAGAAATAGTGCCGTTTCAGAATAGATCCGGGCGGAGAGCCCGATATCTGGATGCCGTGAGCGATTTCGCTCAACCAGGTCGGAAGCCACCATGGCAAGTGATTTAGGGCTAAAGGTGTTTGCAAACTCCCGCCCGCCCGGAACATTATTATACCATGAATATGGAGCAACAGACACAATTAGTGTTCGTTCTTCGTCCTGATGATGCGGATACGATGGATCAGGCGTGTAGCGCCGGGAAATATCAACCTTACCAACTGAGATTACGCCTGGTACCTGCAATGCTCGCTGGGCCTTTGAAGGTGACACCCACACCAATACACTATGATTATCGCGAGAGGCATTTGACATAGGTGTTTCAAGCGCAGTGGTTAACCGGGCTATTATTTCAGGCGTCGCAGTTCCGCTTAACCGAATTTCCATCTGCTCAGCATTCATAATATTATCGGAATGATACTCTACAAATGCCGGGGCAGCAGCAGGGAATTCAGCATCAACCCGGTCCCCGAGATCGGCGGTTGTGTGATTCCAGTTCGGCAATTCCGTTGATTCTATGAAATTAGAAAGCGTCCCGGCATCGGTGTAGCCGGATGAATCAACCACAACAGGCCAGGGCACTGATGTACTGGTACGGGAAATGACCACTCTCCAATTCCACTCTACATAACCAAGGGGCACCCAACGTGCATCATGTACTCCGGGGCCTTTCGGTTTGTATACAAGATAAGTGCGAAAGGTTTCGTAAACACTGATACGCACCACATTTGAATTTAGCGGAAAAGAAGGACGATCGAACAAATACACAGTTGCATCTCCGTCCGGCCTGATCTCGGCTGTGGCATTAGGGTCCCGATATTGCATGTTACCGTCCCTTACGCTCCTGTCAAGATACCATTCAAAATTTGTTGATAATTCAAATGTTGATCCATCGCCTTTGGTATAAAGGCGTTGCCCCCTTACAAACTGCATCGCGGCAATATCTCCTGTGGTGCCCCGGTTATTAAGGGTTGCACGAAAACGTATACCTATCCCAGGTTTCTCTTCGGAGGCCCTGCCAGTAACCAGGCCGAAATCAACATGATAGCCCACCCCGTCTCTTTGGCGTACGGTAATCGGATGGGTATTGCCGTTTGTTACAATATTTGCAGGCCCGGTAGCGGTGACGGTATTCGTAGTACTGACAACCCTCACATATCTGCCAGCGCTCATGCCATCACAGGTTACTTCTGCGGTGTACACGCCACGACGGGGATAAAAAAAAGAAGGTCCCACGCGGCCTTTGATAATTGGAGAAGGCAGCTGTGCCATTGATCCCGATTGCTGAGTTTGCGTCCATGGCCAGATCAAACTACCGCCAAAATCCCATGATTGGATAATAACTTCAAAATTTGCCTCAACCACACCTATCATTTCCACTCCCATCGGCATATAACCATTTTCACCAAGCTGCAGCACCGATTTTTCTTCCAATCCTCCGCATTTCTTTATGGCAACGGCAGCTCCCGGTGTTACAATAGCACCCTCCAGCATAAACTTAGCAGCCATCATACCCGAATTGGGCATCATGCTACGGGGATAATCGGGCAGATCGTCCAAAACCGGTTCAATCGACGTAGCCTGTAGTACGGTTATTTCGAAACTGATCATTTCACCTGCAACAAGTTCATGAGCGAAATCTGTAAGCTCGAATACGGTAGTCCAATCAGAGGGGCGCTGTTTGCGGTTAACATAAGACCGGTGAAATAATAGTTCACCGCCCCTCATAAACTTAAGCTCCGCCTGATAAGGATTTTGGTTAGAGCCCATCCCTATAGCAAGAGTTGAAGGTATGCCGGACTGTTGTATACGCAACTGTTGAACAAACCTGCTGCCTGCCTTAAAACCCCAACTCCTTCGGCTCGGATGATCCATAGTGCTGGCGAGCATCCCTTGCTGCGGGCCGGGAGCAGGTTTCGCTTCGCGCGAAAGTGTAGTATCAGCGGTACCAGTGCACCAGCTCATTCCGCGGTATTCGTTAGGATACTTCCCCGCGAAAATGCAAAAATTCCCATCGTTGCGCATGATGGCAAAATATTCCGACTCATAATCGTGCGGGGTGTTTGATGACCACACCGCGCCTTTGTTATCTGCCGGTCCTGTTCCTGCATATACACAAAAGTTTCCGTTGATATGCAACGTGGCATAATAATCGCCTTCAGGCCAGCCGGTCATCGCCACACAATGGTAAAGATCGGGCTGTGCAACCCCGGGCCGGTTCATAAAAATACAAATACGACCATCGGCGCCAAGCACGGCGCTAAAAAGCCCGTTCTTCGACGTTAGTGCTTCACCCGGCCTTAATATGCCGTTACTGTTAAGATAATTACCGCGTGAAATAAATCCGGATGTAAGATTAATGACAGGTTCGCTCATACTAAGCTCCCCTCCTTGTAAATAGAATTGGTCATGGCTTTAGGTTTTAATAGATAATAAAGTTTTGTTTAATTATTTCTTTAAAAGATGCATTAGCAGCAAGTTAATTAAATAAATAATAAAAAAAAGTAGTAAAAGATAAACAAAAACAATTGGCAATACCTATTGCGAGATGGCCTAAAACAGTGCTTTCCACACTTGTGAGGGTTAAAACGAAAAGCCGGGATACAGTATGGTGATCTAAAGATTATATATCATCCCCGGTTGTTTCGGAATGAAGAAAAGGCTGATTAAGTTAAAAAAACGTAACAGGCAACACCAGTTCTATCCTGTTGCGCCCTGTCCCGCCAAAAAAATCTTCATCCAGCAGCCTGCTATATCTGATACCGAATGTGATACTGTTTTGATTAAAGAATTTGGTATCGAAATATAAGGTACCGCCCACCGACCTGAAGTTTTGTTTAAAGCTGCTGCCATCCGTAAAAAAGTTAGAGGCATTGGCATGGGTATAATCAAAAAACAATGCTGAGCGTAAGCGTAACAGGTAAAACAGGTTACCGAAACCTGCATCAGGATAGGCTATTGGCATGTGGTAGGTTAAGCCAATCTTATTCATATTATCCAGGTTTTCGGCGGTATAACCTTTGGAGAAAGGGAAATCATTAGAGAAACTGATGACGTTGTCCTTACCTTTTTGCTGGTGCGCCAGGCTGATGACAAAGTTGTGGTTCACAAACAAGCCAGGGAAGTAAAACGACCCTGTTGTTAACAGTTGTGTTGCTCCTGAACCAGAAATTGCAGATTTATAATTAATCCCTATGCTTTGTGCAAATCGTGGATAGATATTTTTCTGAGCCTGCTGAGTTTGATTGCTAAAGCTGAAATAATTATTCAGATAGCTATATGACCGGTCGGCAAAACTGCTTTTGTAGGCCTGCTGAAAATTAATACTGTTAAAATACAGATCGCTGCCAAAGGTAATGCTGGTTAAACGCTTGCCCTCACTAAAATTCAGGGGAACCCGCAAGCCGCCGTGCACAGCAGTCTCGTTCCAGTAAACGTATTGGCCTTTGTAAAAGCTCCGCCTGTCGAGCGTATAATCGGCCCCGGCCGAAATATAAGGGAACAAAGCCCCGTAAATGGCATCGAAACCAAACTGCTTGTAGCCTTCGTTGGTATTATAATCAAAAGACAATTCGGACTGGAAAGTGTTCAGCACATTTTCGCCTGTAATAGCGAATGAATAATTAGGATCGCTAATGTTGGGGATGATGCTGTGAAAATTGAACAAACCATGTGCTTTGGAATAGTTGGTAACCGGCAACGGCTTATCAGCTATTCCTGTTACTAAATTAGCCGCCGAATCTTTTTTGAGTGCGGTGATCCCCAGGTCGGGCAGGTAGCGGGCGTAATCCCCGCCGGCGGCAATCCATTTCAAATCTTTTTTATTGGCCTGGTTAATGCGGTAACCATCGGCAGTAAAACCTACCCAGGCCAGTTTATTGTCGCTTACAGCAGGTTGATAATAGCCTATGCCACTGTCGTTACCGGTAGGCAGCATCTCATAAACACTTTTATCGTTAAGCATCATTACAAACAGGCGGTCGTTTTTACCATCAGTTTGGGTAAAGTAAAGTGTATCCTTTTTTAGGGCGATAAAACCTATCGGGCGGTAACTCAGCGGCGTTAAATACGCTGTTTTACCGGTAGCGATCTCTGTAAGCGCTATCCCCATTTTACCGTCCTTATTACGTGCCGCCGACAGCAGTTTGCCATCGCCATAAAACTTAGGGTAAGTATAAAATAGCCCCCGCGGATTTGCGATTTCCTGTTGCAGTTTACCCGCAGTATTCAATATATGTAGCCGGCTTGCACCCGACGGATCAACCTGTACAGCAACAATGCTTTGGCCATCGGCACTAAAAGCAGGCGAAAAATATTTTGCTTTTGATGTGATCCGGTGTTCCTGCCCCGTTTTTGTATCAAGCAGCATCAGTTCACTATAATTACGGTAGCCCCAGCGTAAATCCGGCCGATAGGATGTATAAATTATTTTACCGTTGTGATAGTCAAAGTAACTATCCAATGAATAGGAACGGGTGCTAAGCTTTACCTCTTTATCGCCTGCTTTAATAAAAAAGGCAGGCAAATGATCATAGGTGTTTTTGGCATAGATGAGCGTACTATCATTCACAAAAGCCGGGTATTGCCGGTTGGCGTCGAAGTGTTTCTTTTGTTCTGCAACCGGTTGGGTGTTATCTTGAGCAAATTGCTGTTTGAAATAAGCAAACCCGTTATTTGAAAAGGTTTTGAAACTTTCGCCGGTGTATTTTTTAACGGCCCATTGAAAAGGATAAAAACCACCGCGATAAGCCGCAGCGTCATGTGTTACGTTTTTCCACAGTTCGCTTCCATATTTTTCGCGGCCGTAGGCTACCATCATATAGCCAAGCGGGTAATGATCGGGCACATAGTCGCGGTACGAGCCATTTCGGAGCTTCATATAGCTGTAGTTTTTATCCGCAGCCCACAGCGCACGGTAACCTGTAAAAAAATAAGGCAACCGGCCCCTGCCCTGTTCGCTTACCAGGGTTTCGTTAAAAACGGCGTCGCCTTCAAAAAACCAGTTAGGTACAGCCAGGTCGTTGCCCAGCGCCTGCCCACCCTCACCAAAAATTATGCGGAATAAATGCGACAGGCCTACATTAAAATTATTGTACTGCTGCACATGCCTGTACTCGTGAATGGCCAGTTGCTGTGGCCATGGCAGGCTGCCTATATCAAAGCTATTCTGTTCGGGAGTTAAAAAAAACTCGCTCCTGAAGGGGGCCAATCCCACATAACCGTTGGCTACGGTGGTTTGGTTTTGCAATACAATACTGATTTGTTTTTGCTTAAAGCCGATTGTTGGCCGGATCAGGCCGTTCATTTGCTGCACAATATTGGCAACCCTTAACCCCGCTGAATCCAAGCCGGACGGGAATATTACCCGGGCGGGCGGTGTGTTTACCTGTTTCCACTTTATAGATGGCGGATTACCGCCAAACACCTGCGCTTTTGATAATGTTGCAGAAAGTAACAGCGCCGGAAGTATTAATTTTTGAAGCGTTTTGTAACCCGTAAACAGATGATTCATTGAGGGTGAAAGTAAATACAAATTGCTATTTAAACAACAATGCCGTCTACACAACGCTTTTTAGTTTAAACTGGTATAAAACAAAAAACACCCATCAAACCGACGAGTGTAAAGACAAGGTTAAAGTTAAGGTTTAGGTTTTTAATATTATATCAATTATTATTGAAAGGCAATATTAGCAACCCGTGATAGGTAATGGCAGTTCTTGTTTTGCAGGATTTAATCAACGCTTAAATCTCGATATTTAAAAACGCTTTTGCAATCCGTGAAAACACGGTATTTTATTCCGTTTAATAACGGTAGATAACCGGTACTGGATTACAAAAAAACCCGATATGAATATGCCGGGCTTACTATATCATATTTTGATGATCTTACCGCCTTTTTGCCCGGAAGGTTTAGGTGGATCAGGTTTGGGAATATGTTTTATAAAGTAAACAAGTGTATGGGTTATTGCGCTTATAGCTTTTACACCAAAATGCACAAAAGGCTTCATCACTTGCCAGGCATTGCTATGCTGATGCTGTACCTGGGGGCCATGCTTGCCTATCCTTTTTATATTGTTAATTGCCATAATCTTAGTTTTAAATGCTTAGTATAAAAAGCATAAAAACCCTGCCACAAATCAGGCCTGATAAATCAAATCCGTATTTTATAACGTTACACTACCTTTTTCTTCAGCTCAATAACCGTAACCTCCGGCCAAATACCTAATCTTCCCGAAAATGCCAGGAAACCAAAACCACGGTTTACGTACAGATATCGGTTCTTTTCATTAGCCAGACCGGCCCAGTCAACATAGCGGTATTTTACCGGGCTCCACCTAAAGCCAGGGACCTCCACCCCAAACTGCGCGCCATGAGTATGGCCCGATAAGGTAAGATGAATGGTTGTTGGGTTATAACGAACCTGTTCTTCCCAATGGGTAGGATCATGCGAAAGCAGGATTTTAAAGGCATCCGGGGGTACACCCTGAAGCGCCTTATTCAAATCACCTACCTGGATGAAACCTCTGCCCCAGTTTTGGATTCCGATGAGGGAGATCTTTTGTCCGCCTTTTTCAATGGTTACATTTTCATCCAGCAGCAAACGATAGCCTAAGGCTTTGTGATGTTGTTTAAGCTTATCAAGGTTGGCGGCCTTTTCCTGCATGCTATCCCAATGGATATAATCACCGTAGTCATGGTTCCCTAAAATGGAATACTGTCCGTAAGGTGCTTTGATCTGCCCGAACCTGTCGATATAAGGCTCAATTTCCGATGCTGCATTATTCACCAGGTCGCCGGTAAAAACAAACAGGTCGCTTTTTTGCGCTTTAGCCAGGTCGATACCGCGTTGCATAGCCTCGGTATTATCAAAGCTTCCCGAATGGATGTCAGAAAGCTGGGTGATGGTAAAGCCATCGAAGGCATCGGGCAAATCATCAAAATAAAGAGTGGTTTTATGCAGCTTATAATCGTATTTACCCTTAAGCATAGCATAAAAAAACGAAGTAAAAGGCACGGCAGCCACCAGTACCGCTATTTCGCTGATGAACTTACGCCGGCCCGGAAAAGCCGGCTGCCCGGCAACCCTGCCCGAACCACTGATCAAATTGAATACACCAACGAAAAACCTCCCGAGATCGCCGAGGGATAGCACGATTATAAAAACTAATTTGGTAATAAAAAACGTCAGGAACAGGCTTAGCATCCACTCATGAAACGGGCGCATGCCGCTTGCCGTGCTAAAAGCGCCAAAGCCAAGTAAAAACAAAGCAGTTACGCCAACAGATATGATCAGATACCCCCATAAAACAACATTGCGCCACAGGTTTGATTGCCAGTCGGCAGTTAAGGTTTTAAGGCCGGAATGGATGTACCAATCAAACAATAAACTAATCAACGCGATAATTGCGAATACCTTCAAAAAACCACTACTGTGCATATAAATACGTATAAGACTGCAATTTAAAAAAGTAAAGGTAATTAGAGGGTAAAATTGCTGATGCAAGCCAGCTTCAAAAGTTTTGAGAAAGACAGGAAATTACCTCAACCAAAAATAGAGAGCAATAACCAATAGTATTTGGATACAAATTGCAGCAGAAAGTCGTTTAAAGCCATTTATTTTGAACGGGGCGAATATATATACTGCCCAGGATAACAAAAATACAGCCAGTGCCAGACCTCCAACTATTAAAAGATTTGGGCCTTCAGGATCATTGAAAAAAAAGAACAGCAACCTGGAGCAAATGATAGCCGTTACCGCTAATATTATTAACGAAACCTGTTTTGACCTGAAATATAAGTTTGTTGTGTTATTACCCATGTCCTTAAGATGAGTATTACACAAATATAACAATGTCAGCAGAGATTCTCCATCTGTTTATTTGTCAATGTATCTTTTAATTTTCAAACTGCGACAGTGTAAAATTATGATCGCAATTGGTAAATACTAAGTTCGTCTCATCCAATTTATCTACCTTTAAACCCTTATCTCACACACCACTAATGAAACTAAAACCCCAGCTGCTATCAGTTCCGCTTTTATTAACGTTACAGGCATTCGCTCAAACTAACACTAAAACCGATACTGTTTTCTTCGAAGATTTTAACAACCCTACCCTCAACAGGAGCAAATGGAATGTTGAAGTTACCGGCAACACTGTTAATGACGAGCAGCAGGCCTATGTTGATTCGGCGGCTACCATTTATATGATAGATGGTAAAGCCGAAGGTGCCGAAAACGGCGCGCTTGTTTTAAAGGCTTTATATAAACCCGGCTTTACCAGTAAAGAGCAGCGTAAATATGATTTCATTTCAGGCCGCATTAATACCCGTGCTAAAATGGAGTTTACATATGGCACGGCCTCATGCAGAATGAAAATGGCGGCAGGCGCTGGCTTATGGCCAGCCTTTTGGCTGCTTGGAAACGGTAAATGGCCCAATTGCGGCGAAATTGACGTAATGGAAACCGTAGGCGACTCAAGCTGGGTAAGCCATGCCTTACATGGCCCCGGCTATTTTGGCGATACGCCGCTTGCAAAACGGGTATTTTTCTCCGCAGGCGTTGATGTTACCCAGTGGCATGTATATTCGGTCGACTGGTTGCCGGAGAGCCTTGTTTTTAAGGTGGATGGCAAAATCACCTATACGGTAACAAAAGCAATGGTTGAAAAATATGGCCGCTGGGCTTTTGATAACAAAAAATTCATCATCCTTAATTTTGCATTAGGCGGTGGCTATCCTGGTGGTGTTAACAAAGTTACCAAACCCTATCATGGCTTATCAGAAAATACAGTTAACAAAATAAAAGCAGGTAGCGCCAAAACCATTGTGGACTGGGTGCTGGTAACTAAAACCGCGAATTAATATTGTTGATACATTTGTAAAATAAAGGTTATTTAAATTTTACTTTCATAAAACACTGGGTAAATTTTATTGCCATATTTTTGAATTATTAAAAATAACATCATCTACCCATGGCAATATTAACCGTACAAATACCCGACTCAGAGATCTTTACTTTATCAAGTATAGTTGAACAGATATCAGGCAGCATTATCAAAGTTACTGCCGAAGAAGACATCAATCAGGGCGATTGCATTTTGCATAAAGACGACCTTATAATTAAAAACAAACTGGAAGGCAGCCTTCATTCACGGCACCTCTGGAACGATTGATTTTACCATAAAACAATCCCGGTTTTTAAACGCCATAAACAAAACAGGCCGTGCTTCATCAGCACGGCCTGTTTTGTTGTATTTACCTGTTTAATTATGTATAACTACGCGTTCATGTACACGAACCCTTTCTTCATGGTGGCGCCTGTGTCGTTCCCGGTATTCGGCCGAACAGCTTGTAAAGCCCATTGCTGCTAATATTAATAATGAAATTGAGCGTGAAACAGTAGTTTTCATAGCAAATGATTTATTAGTTGTCGATAGATAAACTATGGCCAAACACTTATCATGCCATAAGAGTGCGGCAACAAAGCGGTAAAAGGAATGTTACAGTAGGATAATCATCAGTCGACGACTATTTCAAGCGACAACTCAGGAGCTCCGTCTCGCCATAACCCGGTTGACCCAAACAAACAGAAAACCGATGGACAGAAAGGCAATAAGCATCAATAATGAGTTTATTGCAACCCGGGCTAATCCTAATATGTCAATATTAAGAAACGGATAAGGATACAAATGACTGATACTGCCGCGGACAAATATATATACCGAATAAATAAGAGGAAACCAAAGCCAGCTCAATGCCTGCGCCCATTTTAAATTTGCTTTTGGTATATATATTAACCAATAAACTACAAACAAAATTGGGTTTACCGAATGCAGCAGTTCATCGGCCAGCTTAAGCAAACCTTTGGGGTGCCACAAGTTACGGAGCACCAGATTATAAACCATTCCTACTATAGTGATATATAGAGCAACAGCGCTAAAAACTTGGCTTTGTGAAAAATATTTTCCTAAACGGGTATTGATTTTAAATAATACGGCGGCCAGGCATATCGCTGCAAGCAAATTACTAAGGATAGTAAAATAACTAAATAGTTGTACCAGCGCGCCGGCAAGGCTTCGTCCTGCCATTAAGTAAGCGGGTATGGATATGGCTATTTGCAAAACTAAACCGAACCATATAATAATAGTAAAGAGATACAACCATTTACGGCCTTTGCCCGTATTATTAGTAAGGAGTTCATATTGTTCCATAGCTGTTTATCGTATTTAGTTTACTATAAAACGGCCCTGTAAAATACAAACAAACTATTATTATCCCCTTAACTAAATAATAATCTGTAAAGTGCAGTAACCTAAATTCAGTTTCATACGTATTATATTTTTATGGAGGATTTTATTCTCAATTAGATTTTTTTTAACTTTTTGGGATAAAATACGAGTACTTTAACAAAGTTGATTGACCTGATAACTAATCGCAATTAAAAACTTAATTAAACGCCGGATGAAGTATGAGGGGCTATGTAAATATACCAGGATCGGTTGATTGTAACTGCTGCAAGGTTTGCGGTGCAAGACCAATAATTGTGCTGATTAAAGATATTGGATATGTAGTAAAATGCCCTGTTGATGACAGTCATTACAGGACCCATCCGGGTCTTATTGATATCAATGACTGGAATTTACATAATATCAATTGTATTAACCACCAGGACGAAAAATTGATATTCAGTTTTCATTGAATACTTGTGTAATTTATTTGTGCATTACTTTAACCATAATGCTAAACCTATATCTTTAGGCACTTAAATTACTAATCCTAACAATGAGATCTTTGTCAATAATCTTTAAAACAGCCAAATTAACCACATTGCTGCTGGCAATAACTGTGCTTTTGCCTGTAGTTTGCCAGGCCCAAAACGGCACCGATATCTTGCCGGTAATTGATCATATTGCTATTACTACCGCTAACCTTAAAAAAAGCACCGAGTTTTATACCAAAGTATTACACCTTAAAAAAGTTGACAACCCCTTTGCCGATACCGTACACCAATGGTACAGTCTTGGCAATAATATAAAACTACACGTTATACAGGCCGAACGGAATGAAAAACAGGTTAAAGGCGTACACCTTTGCTTCACCGTTTCGTCGGTAAAAGAGTTTGCAAAAACGCTTGATCAAATGGATATCCCTTACTCAAACTGGAAAGGCGACAGTAAAGAACCTACCTACCGGGCAGATGGTGTATTGCAACTGTATTTCCAGGATCCGGATGGCTATTGGATTGAAATAAACAGCCCGGCTAAAAAATAAACCGGGCTGCCAAACAATCACTTAACTAAATTTTTGTATTTCTTTTTAAACCAATAGCCTTTCCACAACCAAAAGCCCGATAGCACTATTATTGGGAAGAACACCCATTTTACCGCCGCGGCCGCGTTTGGGATTTGAGCCACCGGGCCATAAATATACCCTACAACTGGGATGCTTAACAAGATATGGACCCATCGGATCACCTTACGTTCAAGCGCGGCTGTCATTGTAAACAGGTATTAATAATCAAGCTCCTGGCAATGGATGCCGGCCTTTTGCAACAACGATTCGATATAACGAGGTGAAAGATCCTTAGCCTCCACCCGTAAAATATTATCGCAGTCTTCCAGGTCAAAGTTCCATTGCGCTATGGCAGGTATTTTGGTTAATAAATTTTGTACCCGGCTCACCTGCCGTCTCTGCCGTACACTTGTTGCAAATACCAGTACATCCATTGTTATTTTATTTGAGGTAGATCAATATAATTTATATAGAGCTGAAAGCGGAATGCTTAAAGCTTAAAGCCGGGTATGCTGATTGCTTACTCAGCCTTTTTTTCTTCGTTTGTGGTAGTCTTAAAGTCGTCCCAGTCACGGCTAAACCTGCCATGTCCGTGGCCTTTCCATCCGCACATGCGGTCTTCCCACTGAGCGCGGAATTTATCTCTGTCTTCGGGGCTCATATTTTTAAAACGTTCGGCCATGCGTCCGCGCATCCAGGGGGCTCCTCCTCCGCCTTTAGGGCCACCTTTCCCAAAACCAAACAAAATCTTGCATAAAATAAATATGCCCACGGCCTGCCAGTAAGTAATGGTTGTTACATGTAAAATATCCGGCAATAAATTATTCCACAGCTGCATTACTATAAAGCTGATAATAGCCAGGCAAGCGATCACCCCAAGCGGGATGAAGAAAAATCGCCTTTTATAAAAAAATGGTTTCATGTTATATAATATCTTAATTTTTAATATTCAGTAATTTCCGTGTAAAGCTGGGCAAGCCGTTTGCGCAAGTGTAATACCGCGTAACGCTTCCTTGATACCAGCGTGTTGGTATTTAGCCCGGTACGTTTGGCAATTTCCTCAAAGGGGATATCCTCAAGCTCATGCCAAACAAATACCTGTTTTTGTTCTTCGGGCAATTCATCCAGCGCAAAAAATAACTGCTCCCAAAAAAGGTTGCGCAAATACTCGGTTTCGGGAGTGGTAGCTTCGGTAAGGAGTATGGCTTTAAAGTCCGGTGCCTCATCGTCATAATCCTCATCATCGGCCAGCATATCATCAAGCAGGGTTTCCGTCTTTTTTTTATGCTTATCAGTTATTTTGTTCCGGGCCACCCGGTATAGCCAGGCGCTGGTTTGTTCAATCGGTTCAGAATTAATAACAGCGCTAAACTGGTACCAAACATCCTGGAGTATATCCTCGGCGTCGGCATCGTTTTTTACCCTCCGGCGAATAAATCCCAACAGGCTTTTACCATACGACGCTATTGTTTGTATGATGTGGCTGTTTTTGTCCTGGGGCATTATCGCTGTTGTCAATTTCTTTATCCTTTTTAAAGATAAAGACGATTATGATTTAAAAACATTTTAATTTTTTTTCAAAAAAATCTATTGCCTGTTAAAAAGTCATTTCAGAGAGCTAAAACAGTATTTATTTGATTGCACAAGCGACTTAAGCAACTGATGTTTAAACATCATAAAGATAGTTTTGTCGAATTAAATTCATTTTAATTTAAAATATTTGAACTTTATTCAATTTATGCCGAATATTACTGCATGATTAACGAACCGGAAATTATTTTAGATAAAACAGACCTGCATATTTTACGATTGATGCAGGAAAACGCCCGGATCTCTAATGCCGACCTGGCCCGTGAGCTTGGCATGGCGCCATCCGGCATACTGGAGCGTGTAAAAAAACTGGAACAAAAAAACGTGATCCAACAATATACAACGCGTATCAATCCGGCGGCCCTGCAGCAAAAAATGCTTGCTTTTATATTTATGAAAGCGGCCGATGGGCCGGGAAGCGATGCCACATCAGGCGAGCTGGCCAAAATACCCGAAGTACAGGAAGTACACCATATAGCCGGCGACGACTGTTATTTAATAAAAGTGCGCACTTATGATTCGGCATCGCTGATGCATTTAATGCGGAGCTACTTCAGCAAAATACCAAATATTTTGAGCACTCGCACCACCATAGTGCTCGAAACCATTAAAGAACAACAACAACTGGTTATACCCGAAAAATAACATATCATGGCACCTGCTACCACAAAATCCACTTCGCCCATATTAGTTATTATAGCTTTCGCTACCGTTTATATAGTATGGGGCTCTACCTACTTTTTTATAAAAATTGCAGTAGCCGGTTTTCCGCCGCTGCTATTAGGCGCGCTGCGTTTCTTCACGGCCGGTTTGCTGTTAATGGTGTGGTGCGCAATTAAGGGTGAAAAGATTTTCGTAAAACAAAACATATTGCATGCAGCAGTAAGTGGTTTCCTGCTGCTGGTAATAGGTAACGGTGCAGTAATATGGGCCGAACAAACTTTACCAAGCGCTATGGTGGCCATTATGGTAACATCGCCGCCAATTTGGTTCGTGCTGCTTGATAAACCCAACTGGAGCACCAACTTTAAAAGCAAAAGCACCATTATCGGACTTGTTATAGGCTTTATAGGTGTGATACTGTTATTCCGTGATCAGATTGCAGATGTATTGGGGGTATCGGCAGGCCCCTCAAAATTACCGGGAATGTTATTGCTTTTATTTGGTACGCTGGGTTGGGCCTCCGGGTCGTTATATTCAAAACATTATAACACCCAAGGATCGGTATCGGTAAATACAGCCTGGCAAATGCTTGGAGCCGGCATATTTTTTATTCCCGCAAGTTTTTTAAACAACGAGGTACAAACCGTGCAATGGCATGCTATACCGGCACAAAGCTGGTATGCCCTGGCTTATCTCATTATATTTGGATCGATAGCGGCATTTAGCGCTTATGTATGGCTTTTACAGGTGAGGCCGGCCACCCAGGTTGGTACCTATGCCTATGTTAACCCGGTGATAGCCGTATTATTAGGGGTAATTTTTGCAGGCGAACATGTAACGCTGATCCAGGTTATTGGACTGGTTGTAATATTGAGCAGTGTGTTGCTGATCAATTTATCGAAGTATAGGAAGGCAAAACACGGAGAACACAAACTGGCTGTCACGGAATGATATGGTTTTGTTTTGATGAATTTTTTAACGAATTTTGTTTAATTGAAAACAGCAAAAACAAATATCGACAAGTCTTCGGATAAAAACCAGTCGACCTCTAAAAAGGTTAATCCATTCAAAAAATTATTGGAGGACAAAGATCGTATTGCCAATGCTGTTAATAATGATCAATCCCTCTCAACGTTAAAAGATATCAAATTTGTCCGCCCGCTATAACGTTGAACTTTTAGAGGAAGGTAACGTATATAAATTCAACACATCTTCTGGGGATATTTACATAGCATACTTTACTGAATTCATAATGCTTGATCCCGATGAAAACGAGATTACTGTGATTTCGTTTGGTTTCACATGTAAACGGTCCGGTCGGCATAGACAACGTTATGATAGCAAGGTAAAGCATACTATCGTTCATATCATCAATGTTTTTTTTGCTAACCAACCAAACGATGCCATTTTATATATGTGTATGACCAATGACGGTAAAGCAAGGATTAGGCATATTATCTTTAATAACTGGTATCACGAATTAAATAATGGACTTGAAAAGCATAGTTCATCCTCTGAGCATGGAAAGAAAGGATTTTATGCGTCCATTTTATTTAAAAGCAATAATCCTCAAAAGATGAGACTGATCTCCGCTTTCTACTTTACAATAGACTATTGGGGACTAAATAACCTTTAACCTTAACTCTCCCACTTCCCAAACTCAAAATATTTACTGATACTGATGCCAACTTTACTGCCAACCGGGTACTTACGCCTGTCGTAATTGAGTACCCGCAGTGTTAAACCATCTTTTTCAACAATAAGCTCTTCAAAAAAGCCTTTGAACAATACCATTTTTACCAGCCATTTGCTGCCCAGGCTGCTAATTTTAATATGCTCGGCGTAAACCACTACTACGCTGCGTTTACTTTTTATGCCGCAAACTTTTGCCTGGGCCGATGTTAGCCGGGTACAACTGGCCAGTATTTGTGCTGTGTACAATAATTTAGGCGAATGATATAGCTGCTCAGGACTGCCGTTCTCCACTATTTCGCCTTCTTTAAGTACAATCAGTTCATCGGCCATGGAGAGGATCTCGGCAGGATCATGCGATACCAGTACTACGGTAACTCCCCATTCCTTTACAATATACCTGATATCGTGCTGTAAACCTTCCCGATAGGTGGCATCTACTTGGTTAAAAGGTTCATCAAGCAGTAAAACTTCCGGGCGGCTAATCAATGCTTTGGCAATGGTTACGCGCTGCTTTTCACCACCGCTTAATTTACCAAAGGGCATTTCCCTAATGGTGTAGATATTTAAAAGGTTCAAGGCTTCGGTAACATGATGGATAGCTTGGCTTTGATCTTCGGCAGGCAAACCTTCACATATGGTGTCCCATACTGATATTCGCGGATCAAGATCGTTATCGTGCTGCGCTACCATCCGCATAACCTGGTGGGCATGCTGAATACCTTTTTGCCTGCTTAATACCTGCTCCTCCTTAAAAAACACCTCGCCATGGTCGGGCTCCAGGGTACCATATAACAGATTAAGCAAAGTGGTTTTCCCGCTGCCGCTTTCACCTACTATCGCTGTTATCTTTCCTTTTGGAATAAAAATGGTAACGTTATTAACCCCCGAAGACTTATCCCCAAAAAAGTTTTTGGTAACCGATATGGTTTCCAGTATCAGATCATCTTGCATCTACGGTAATTAATTTTCAGGATGTTATTGGAAAACCGTTCACCCCGGTCCAGGCTTCTAATCTAAAGAAAAGTTGAAAGCAAAAAAACTTAATATGCTAATCTGAGTGACAAGTGCAAAACAAATAGTAACTAAAAGCTATTTATTATCAATAACCAAATTATATAACCATGAACAAAGCCATAGGTATCGTACTCATTATTGTAGGCGCGGCCATGCTCATTTGGACAGGCTTTACCTACACCAAAAAAGAAAAGATCATTGATGCCGGCCCTATACAGGTATCGGCCGACAGGGAAAAAACTGTCAACTGGCCGCCTTACCTGGGTGGATTATTAGTTATAGGCGGCATTGTTGTAGTTGCTACTTCAAAAAAATAGGGGCTTATTTATTATCTGCCGCTTTAAGTACGCCAATATCCTTATTTGCGAGCAGTTGCTCATAATTGATGAGTTGAAACTTTTTACCCTTCATAGCTGCAAACTCCGGCGAGAGCAAGGCATTAAGTTCGGTTTGGCGGTGCAAACTGGTAAGTGGCTTACCCTCTTTTGAGTTCATCATGTTACTGTTCATATCTACCAGCACATCCATCTCGGGGCTCGGGGTAGCGGTATGCAGCACCATCATATTTGGCTTATCGGGATTAAGCTTACCTACATAAGCTAAAAACGCCGCTTTTTTTGTAGCGATAGGTTCGCCCCACATCTCTTTATAGGTTTCGCCGAAATAAGTTACGCTGCTTAGGGTTGATATAGCAAGCTTATATTTACGGGCCAGTTTTTCGGTAAGGGCCCTCAATTCGGGTGTTGAAAGCGCTATGCCCATATGCGGATCAATATAGGTTATTTTTAATCCGGATGCCTGCGCCCTTTCAATTTGTGCCGATAATTCGGCTTCAATTTCGCTAAGCTTATACCCGCTTTTGGCAAAAGCCCGTGTTGATTGCGGAAAATACCCGTTTGAATCAACCAGGCTCGGAACAGCCGTACGGCCGGTGACAGGCCCCCAGCGGTAATTTTTCCATTCGGAAGTCAATGTAAGATGAACCCCAACCGTAACATTAGGATACTGCTTTAGTATTTCAACTGCTTCCTGGTACCACGGGCATGCAAACTGCACCGAAGCCGAAAGCGGCATGCCTGTTTGAGCAGCCTTAAGCAAAGCCATATTTACAGAATGGTTCATGCCGATATCATCCAGCCGGATGAGTAACCGCGGCAAACTATCATTAAGCGACTGCGCGCGCACTTCCTTGTTTCCTAAACAAGTCATCAGCATAAGCAAGCTAAACAATATCCGTTTCATCATTTTTATCTTCAATCAAAAAAGGTTCACAAATGTCAGGTCGGCAGAAAACGGGCTCCAACTCAACATTATAAATATCTTATTATGAGGCTTAATAAAACAAACTAAATTAAATATGATAGCATATTGTTACATGCAGGCTAAGCG
The DNA here is from genome assembly GCA_966212355.1 of uncultured Mucilaginibacter sp. GTDB lineage: Bacteria > Bacteroidota > Bacteroidia > Sphingobacteriales > Sphingobacteriaceae > Mucilaginibacter. Next base: position 212,428 of record CBIHRB010000006.1, on the reverse strand, counting down.
CTCTTAAACTTTAAAAGAAAGACAGGTCATATCAATAAAATAATTATAAAAAAGAAGGCCGCATCATTTGTATTATGATCCGGCCCATGGGACGCTGCCCTCAGCAATTTAATATCATTGGGCCGAAACCAGGTCGGGATTATGGTTTACCTGGCTAATGGTAAGGGCCTGCTGAATGTTGAGCCCGGCACCCTGCTGGTCCGACATCCATTTTTGGATCAGTGCATTTAACGTGTTCAGCTGGCTGGCATAAGCATCGGGATTGGCGCCTTTCAGTTTTGCTAAATAAGCCACCGCGTCGGCTATTTTTTGCGCATCTGTTTTACCATCTTCCTGTACAGCCCAGTTTAAATCGGTAACCACTTTGGGCAGCCATAATTTAATGCCATTCACAATTACTGCTGATGCCGGTATCAGGGTTTCAAGTGTCATTTCCAAAAACTGGCCGGCCTGGCTTGCTTCAAGGTTTTTGATTCCATTAGCTACTTTGTCGGCTACGGTAATGATTTCATGCACAACGTCTGAAGCGTTGTGGAACAGGGATTTTACATGATCCCACATTTTTGATAAAAAAGACATAGGTTGTAGTTTTAAGTTTATATAATTTGATTGTTGGTTCGCAAGCATGTAAAGCCATATACAGGCGGCCCGAACACTATAAATACTATTGATTCAAGCTGTTTGCTAATTCAGAAAACCGCAAAACGCCTCCGGGTTAAATGACTTTAATTAGAGAAGATAAAATTGACGATAAAAACACCCGGGTAACATAGTGTTTATACGCTTTCGGGATACGGTTTTTACGTTATTTGATGATATTGGCGGTATTATCAATGTTTTATCTTGTTAATTGCACGGCTTAGTTGAGGTTTTACCCACTCTTATTTATATTTTTAAAATCAAAAGCCTTATATTGAAATCTAAAACCCTCACTATGAAACATATAAAACAGCATTTCATTTTTAGCGCGTTGTTGCTTGCCGGTACCGGTAGCTACGCTCAACAGGAAATTATTGATACCGCAGCTTTCAGCCGCATCCGTAAGGCGGAGCTTAGCAGCTCACAAATTCCGCAGATAGCGCATTATTTAACCGATGTATCCGGTCCGAGGCTAACCAATTCACCGGGTTATGCCCGGGCAGCAAGCTGGGCAGTTGCCACCATGAAAAAATGGGGAATGACCAACGCAGCTACTGAGCCCTGGGGCACTTTCGGCAAACAATGGGAAGTGCAGGATTTCAGCATGATGATGCGCGCACCCTATAATGCACAGATCAGGGCTTACCCTAATCCTTGGAGCCCGGGCAGCAAAGGACTACTGCAAGGTGAAGTTATGGTAATTACATCGGCACAGGCTATTGATACTACTTATCTGAATAGTCAGGCTGCCGGGTTTAAAGGCAAATTTGTGTTGGTTACCGGTGATGCGGCTGATTATAAAAAAGACTTTGAGCCATCGGCCGAAAGACTGGCCGACACCGCATTAGCTAACCTGAAGGATACTTATATGGTGTCCCGCTCCATGATCGACATGTATACTACTAAATACCTGAAGATCTTTAAAACAGCTGACAAGATACTGAAAGACGCCGGTGCGCTGGCATTCATTAGCGCGGGCCGCAGTAATGTTAACGGAACCGTTTTTGTACAAGGCCGCTACGGCTATAAATTAACTGATCCGGAAACCGTACCGCAGGTTACCATGGCTTCGGAAGACGGGCAGAAAATTAAACGGCTGATCCAATCGGGCCAGAAAGTTGAGCTGGCCATGAGCTTTACGGGCAAAACATCTACCGAAGATACAAACGGCTACAACGTAGTTGGCGAAATCCCCGGCACCGACCCCAAATTAAAATCACAGCTGGTGATGCTGGGTGGCCATCTTGATTCGTGGCAGGCAGCTACCGGTGCAACCGATAATGCGGCAGGTTGCATTGTGATGCTGGAGGCCGTTCGCCTGCTCGATTCGCTTGGGCTTAAACCAAAACGCACCATCCGCATTGCACTGTGGAGCGGCGAAGAGCAGGGTTTGCTGGGTTCATTCGGTTACGTTAAAAACCATTTCAGGGATGGCGTTAAATTTACTGTAAAGCCCGAGCAGGCTAAAGTATCGGCCTATTTTAACCTGGATAACGGCACAGGCAAAATCAGGGGGATCTTCGCGCAAAGCAACGAAAAAATGAAACCGATATTTGAACAATGGCTAAAACCCTTTAATGACCTTGGTGCTACAACGGTAACTATGGCCAATACGGGTTCAACCGATCACCTGGCGTTTGATTGGGCGGGCATACCGGGTTTCCAATTTGTGCAGGACCCTATTGATTATGAAACCCGCACACACCACAGCAATATGGACGACTACGACCACCTGATGATAGACGATCTGAAACAGGCGGCCATTATTGTGGCTTCGTTTGTGTACCAGGCCAGTATCCGCCCCGAAATGCTGCCAAGGAAACCACTTGTAAACGAAACTTTTGTTTTTGATGGATTTTAGCAGAATAGCAAATGTCCGTGATTAAATAAGCTCACTGAGACGCAAAGGCAAAAAAATCTTTGCGTCTTAGCGAAAAATATTTTCCTCAACGTATATTTTAATACAGGCTTGTTTAAACTTCAAAAAAACGACGGGTGATAAACAATATAGCATCAGGAGATATCGATGCTTTGCAGAGCCGGCCCCGCTTTGATCACAGGGCCGGCCCTCTTAATGGATTTGAAAAACAATTAAGAACGGTTAACAGGTTTAAGGATCCGCCTGTCTTCTGCTTTTTTGTTTAACCTGTTTTTAACAAATGAGTTGACCATAATAACCAGGATACAACAGGCAACTAATACGTAAATAATTAGGATGTGCTTTGGCATTTCAGTTTATAATTTCCTAAATGTAACAGGTTTGCTACATAACCTGCAAGCATTTTTTAAAATAAAGTTTCGACTAATTTGGTACAAAAGTCAAAAAAATGTTCATTTTCCAATTTCGGAATTCGGATGTTCGATTTGGGATTTGCGGGGTCTGGATTAATTTATACCAATAAAATATTTGGGGACAAAATCGGTAAGCCAAACCTTGTTTTCTGACAGGTAGAATTTATGGCCCAGCCTGTGCATTTCACCCGCCGCAACGGTTAACACCACAGGCTTCCCATGGCGCTGACCAACTTTAACGGCCGTTTCAAGATCGCTGCTCAGGTGTACATGTTGCCGGCTCCGCTTTTCGAGCCCGGTTTGCAAAATCGCCTCAACCGACTGGCTCCCTGTGCCATGATACAGCACATCCGGTGGTATTTGTGCTTCATAACCCAGCTCAACCTCAACCGAATGCCCCTGGCTGGCGCGGATCTTCTGCCGGGCATCATCAAATGCGAAACGCTTTTTAGCATTAGTTTCAACTATATGGTTCAGTATTTCAAGAGTTATGGCTTTACCATGCGCAGCCGCTTTCAGCAGCAACTCGTCAACGGCTACCCAACCCTGCTCATCAAGTTTAATATCTATCAATTCGGGCTGATGACGTAATACCAGGCTTAAAAATTTGCTTAGGCCGGTGGTTTCTTTTTCGCTTATCATTAGCACTAATATAAATGCATTATGTCACGAATTTAACAAACTGCTCAAATTACCTCCCTGCGGTACAGGGCTATCCCCAGCATAATGCTCCAGTGATTTTCGGTACAGATCCTTCATTTGTTTAACCAGGATCCGCGGACCAAGCACCTTCAGTTTAGGCCCGAAACCAAGCAGCTCACGCTCCAACTCGAAGTTCATGATCACCCTGATGCTGAATATCGTTCCATCTGCCGTAACTTTTAATATTTTTTGCGTGTGGTGCAATGGTTTGGTAATAACATACGGGGCATTTTTATCATCTACCCAAAAAAAAACCTCGCCATCGCGCTGCCCCGGCGATTTGGTAACACCAAGCACATCATTATAATAAGTAGCGAGATCGATCCTGGTGTTTTCAATGTACTCGTCGGTATGTACCTCCACAGTCTGGATCCTGTCGAGCGCCAGGGTAAGCAGCGGCTTATTTCTTACGTGCGATACACCCAAAACAAACCACCGGTTACGGTATTCCTTCAATAAATAGGCACTGAAACAAAACGTACTGGCTTCCCTGGCCTTAAACGACTGGTAGCTAACACACAGCGTGTTTTTAGCCACAATGGCTTTCCTAATAATCTCTATCCACTCCAAACCTTTCAAGTTATCGTTCTTTTCAAAATCAACCACTGGCACACTGTGTGTTTTTTGGCTGTATATCTTATCTTCCAGTTTGGTTACCATTTCGTTAAGGTCGGCAAAATGCCCCAGGCCTTTAAACTGCCCCAGCAAACCGGCTACCTCGCTAAGCACCTGCATGTCCTGGTTATTGAGGGGGATGTTATTGATGCTGTAATTCTTGTCGGAGTAGGTGTAATACTTCTTATCAACTACTACAATAGGCGCTTCGTACCCCAGCTTATTACTGCGCATCATCTCAATATCGGCCTGTACGGTGCGGCGGCTTACCCCGCTGTCTATCCCCTGGTACTCGTATAAAGCTTTGGAGCAGGCTTCAATCAGGTCGTCAAGTGTCCACTGCCGGCGGCGATTTTGCAGGCAACTGTCGATGGTTCGGTAACGGATAAGGGCATTGCGGTTTACGGGCATATTTTGATTTCGGATTCGGATGTTTGTCAACACCCGTCATTGCGAGGTACGAAGCAATCCCAAACTTTACAGGGAGATCTGCATAGCTGCTCTACCTATTGGGGATTGCTTCGTACCTCAATGACGGTCTTAATAAATGAATGGCGGATTAAATACCAACTCAGCATTTTTTTATAATATTATTAAATTATTTTCAACTGCGCAAATACATTGCGCAGTTGCAATTTTACTTTGTATCATCAGCCCCACCCAACCCTCCCCGGAGGGAGAGGGCTTTTAAAAAAATCAATCGACAACCAAGTCTCCCCTGCCGGGGGAGATTTAGAGGGGGCAACTTTATGGAAAAGATAAAAATAAGCAACAACGAATTAACCTCATTAGGTATTAACGACGTAAAGATATTAGAGAACTTTAGCCGTGTGGCCAATGGCCTGTTAAAACATGGCGTAATGGATAAGGAACAGATCCTGGCCAACCTTGAAGCCCTTATTGACGACCCGATGCCTTATGCCCTTAAAAAAGGTGGTAAATTCAAGAACCTGGCCGAAGCGGTGATTGATCTGCGAAAAGAAGGAAAATTTCTGAAACAGCCGCGAACCAACTTCGCATTGAAGCAGGAAATTGCCGATTTCCCGGTTTACGGCCTTGAGCATATTGAAGTGGGTGCGCTTGCGCAGATGAAAACCGCGGTTAAATTACCTATAGCCGTGGCAGGCGCTTTAATGCCCGATGCACACCAGGGTTATGGTTTACCGATTGGCGGCGTGCTGGCTACTACTGCCAATACCATCATCCCTTTTGCGGTTGGGGTAGATATTGCCTGCCGCATGTGCCTGAGCATTTTTGATTTGCCTGCCGCCGTGGTTGATACCGAAACCGACATGCTTAAAGGTCTTTTGCTTGATCATACCAACTTCGGGATTGGCGGGGTTACCAAAACACATTTCGACACCTCGCTGTTCGACAGCCCTGCGTGGAGCGAAACCAAGGTGATCCGGAACCTGAAGAATAAAGCCTATTCACAATTGGGTACGTCCGGTACCGGTAACCATTTTGTTGAATGGGGCGAGCTTACCGTTACCGAAGGCGCTCTTGAAGGCATCCCCGCCGGTAGCTATCTCGCTTTATTGTCGCACTCGGGCTCACGCGGGTTTGGCGGAAGCATTGCCGATCATTATTCAAAAATTGCCATGAGCAAAACCAAGCTTCCGCAGGAGGCCAAACATTTGGCATGGTTAAATTTAGATAACGATGAGGGGCAGGAATATTGGATTGCCATGAACCTGGCCGGCGATTATGCCAGCGCCAATCACCATGAGATCCATAACAAAATTGCCCGTGCGCTTAACCTTAAACCAGTGATGATGATCGAAAACCACCACAACTTTGCCTGGAAAGAGCAGCTTGCCGATGGTACCGAAGTAATGGTACACCGAAAAGGCGCTACTCCGGCAGGCGAAGGTGTATTAGGGATCATTCCCGGCAGCATGAGCACCCCTGGCTTTGTGGTACGTGGTAAAGGTGATGCGGCTTCTATCAACTCAGCCTCACACGGTGCGGGCCGTTTAATGAGCCGAAGCGCCGCCTTCAAAACCGTAGACCCAAAAGCAGTTGCCGCCAATTTGATAGATAAACGCATCACCCTGATGGGAAGCGACCTTGACGAAGCGCCGATGGTGTACAAAGATATCCATGCCGTAATGGCCGCCCAGCACGATCTGGTTGATGTTCTGGCCAGCTTTCAGCCGAGGATCGTGCGGATGGCGGATGCTAAGGAGAAGCCGGAGGATTAGGAGAAGAGTCTTAACTTGGGAGTTTGAAGTCGGAAGTCAGATTTTTAATTAAATTTCTAAACGCTGCCGCAAGTATCCTCACTTGTGGCCTGCGTTTAGGTTAACTACATGGAGAGCCACCGGTTTGCTTAGCATAATGCCCACAAGCGAGGGCGCTTGCGGAGCGGGGACTGGGTAGGCAAACAACTAAACCGAATCACGAATGCTTATATTGCCGCAATCATATAACCTTTTGCTTGAAGTATTTTATTGGGGATTACAGTGGGAGCTTATTGCCAAAGTCGACGTAGTAAAATGGTCTGATGATATCATCATCACTACAGAAGATATTCCGGATTACTTTTTCATTGAGCTTTCAATGAGCAGGAGCATTACAGAAGCAAAGGTGCTTATCAAAAACAAAATAAGTATAAGCAAGGCACCTATTATAGGCAATGTATTGCTTGGGTTAATTTATCATAAACTCAATAGCAATAATATCGGGTTACAAAAAGCATGCGAAGTAATGGACTGCATCGCATTAAATGATACGATGGCCGGTGACAAAATGGGTTCGCTATACCAGTTTAGCGATGAGCTGCAGGAAGCATTCCGCCCGGAACACTACGACTATCTGCGTATTGAAATATTAGAATTTTTATCGATCTACAGAGATTTTGCATTGGACAACTACGATATATGGCCTTCCATAAATGACCAAATCGAGACTCTCATTTTTAATATAACACAACAAAGAATTAAGCAGAACGAGACATTCAGGCAAGCGCAAAACCACATCAATTTTATACGCCAGTTTACTATAAAAATGGCATTGTATATATTGATATTGGGAGCCGAAATAGTAATATTATCAAAGGTTGATTTAACATATAAATTCAGTAAGGATCTCTATGCTATATCATTAATAATATTTGCAATCGCGATGTGTTATCCTGTTGTATGGGTGATATATCGTGCACTGGCTAAGCTGTTTCGATTATAATCTTTATTCATCTCCAACCCCTATCTTTACTCCACTATGGAAGCCAAACCATTTCTCCAGGAGATCCAACTGAAACGCGATACGGTACCATCTTTTGATGCCTATCCATTTCACATTCCTTCCATCAGGAGCCTAAAGTCGTTAAAGTTTCATCGTGATGTTACTTTTATTATCGGCGAAAATGGTTCGGGGAAATCAACGCTGGTAGAGGCCATCGCTTTGCATATGGGTTTCAGTATCGAGGGAGGCTCAAAAAACGCGCAGTTTCAAACGCATAATAATTCATCGCGGCTTTTCAATTATTTAACAAGCATTAAAAGCTTCAAAAGGCCAACCGATTATTTCTTTCTCCGGGCCGAAAGCTTTTATAACGTAGCCACCTATATGGAAAACGTTTATGAAAACGACAAAGGCACGTTTGCACGGCAATATGGAGTAAAGTCGCTTCATGAATGCTCGCACGGCGAATCATTCATGGCTACGCTCACCAACAGGCTCACCGGCAACGGGCTTTACATATTTGATGAGCCAGAGGCAGCCTTATCACCAAACAGGCAAATGGCGGCACTCTCACTCATCAATACATTGGTGAATGAAAACTCGCAATTTATCATCGCTACCCATTCCCCTATTTTATTAGCCTATCCCGGCGCTACCATTTACCAGTTAGACGATTCGGGCATCAAACAGGTGCGCTACGAAGAAACGGAACACTACATGGTTACCAAACATTTCCTGAATAATTATGAGGAAATGACGCGAATCCTTTTTGGGGAATGACTGGCTTCCTCCAAAATCTTTTAAGCTCCCATATTACCGGTCTTAACCTCCCCGGCGCGTTTGTAATTAACAAAGATCACTCCGCTTGGTGTAACGGTGCTTTCTGTTACCTCCAAAGTAGTAGGCACGGTGTCTTCACTGAATATGGTTTTTCCTTTGCCAAGAAGTACGGGATATATTTTAAGCCAGAGTTCATCCACCAGGTCATGTTTCAGTAACAGCTTAACCAGTTCCCCGCTGCCCCAGACTTTGATGTCCGAACCTTCTGAATCTTTCAGTTTTTTAATATCTTCTATGCTCGTAAGGAACACGCTGTTGTTCCAATCGGATTTATCCTTTGTATTGGATAGCACATATTTTGTTACCTCATTGATACCTGGCCAGTAATCTGCATGTTTAGGCCAATACTCTTCAAAAATATCGAACGTTTTCCGGCCCAGCAGAATATCTGTCGCTTCCATCTGCTGCTGCATGATCTTACCCGAAACTTCATCCATGAAAGGTGCCGACCAGCCGCCATATTTAAAGCTACCTGATTGATCTTCTTCCGGGCCACCTGGTGCCTGCATTACGCCATCTAATGTCATGAATGTTAAAACGATTATCTTTCTCATAAGATTTACCTCCTGATGTGGTTGATGTTTAAAATTTGTTTTTTATTATGATACAAATCTCAGCAATAAGGCAATAATGCCTGCGGTGTGTATGCGACCAATGATAGGTTGAATGCGACGGGGGAATAATCTGTAAAGAAAGCTTCAGGATTTAGGAGTACGGATTTTCGCTAAAATCATAACCAATCTTAGTCAAATCAGACAACTGGCCTGTCGGAATCGATAATTGCGCACCAACCTGCAATTCGTTGTTACCTTTTTGAGCGAAGGCCGCTTTACAAAGCGTGCAACCAACAATTAAAATCAGTAACTTAACTTTCATAAGTATTTTCAGTTTAAAATGCAATTGAAAATTATTTCTTAGATGCTTTTTTTTCATGGATATAAACGTCATGTTGCTGAAACGGTATATCGATACCGTTAGCACGGAAACCCTTTGCTAACATTAATATCAAATCGCTTTTTACAGCGTTTGCTTCGGAAAGGTTCGCGACCCAGAAATAGATATTCAAATCGATAGCGCTTTCACCAAATTGATCGTATTGGATAAGGAAAGGAGGATGCTTAGCCAGGCGCTGCTCGGTTTCGAGAATAGCGAAAACAACTTCGCGGACCTTTTGTAGATCCGAATCATAGGAAACGCCAACGGTAATTAAACTACGCTTCCGATTGCCGCCTAAAGTCCAGTTCGTTAAGTGCGTACTTAACAAATCGCCGTTTGGCATAATTAAATCCGCTCCATCCCAGGTTGTGATCACGCTGCTCCGAAAACCAATTGATTTCATTTTCCCGCCCTTGCCTCCAATATCAACGATATCGCCAACATTTACCGGCTTTTCGAACGCAATGATGAGTCCGCTAACCAGATTATTTACCAGGGTTTGTAAACCGAAACCAATTCCTACTCCAAGTGCACCAAGAACAATTGTTAATTTATCGATAGGTATACCCGAAGCGGCAAGCGCCAGGAACAGTCCTATGCTCAATATCGATATGCGGATCAATAAAAGCCAACTCCCGATTCCCTGTGCCCCCTGCTTATCAGATCTTCCGTTATGATCACCCGCAAAAAATGAAACGATACGTGATATCATAACAGACATGCCCATAATCACTATGAAAAGCACCAGGTTCGTAAATGTAAAGTTATAATCCCCGAGCGTACGTTCGCTGGTGAAAAAGTCCCGCAGTGGGCGGGCCATCGAATCAAATGCCGCAAAGTTTCTCCCGAAAAGAATCAGCCATCCAATCACCATGACTATATAAAGCAAAATGGGCGCGCGGCCACCGATCCTGTCAAAATTGAGATAAAAAAGCTTTTTATCTTGTCGGGTATAGATATTATAAGCGAGTGTTAATCCCTCATTGATAAGCCTGACCACCCAAAGGAAAATAATAGCAACCACAACATTCATATAACCACCAATCAACAGGGATTTTGCCAGGTTGTAGCGTCCAAATAAATTAGCTACTATAGACCCCGACTCTAAAATTGCCACCAGGCCAACGGCGTAAATGATCCAACGTTCCCGTAGGTCTTTTTTGGGGCCATTAAATAACGCTATCAAACTGCTGATCACCCCAAGCGTCGCTGTGAAGACCATGAGCCAGCGTTCAATACGCGAGGCTTGCAAAAGAAGATTATCAAAAGATGCCAGTAAAAATAAGAAAAGCATCACAAGCCAGAATTTTATCCAATAGGACACTATGAATTTACTGAACAGGAAACTTAACGATAATCCTGAAATTAGCCACAGTGCGACGTTCACGATAAACGGTGGTGAATAAAACAAGAATTGATAAAGATTAGTCACGATTAGTATCGCCGAAAGAAATGGATAATGTAATACAAGTTGGCCTTCAAGACTGTCGGTTAACAGGCCTTTTTCTGAATAAATGCTTTTAAGCGATCGTAAGTAAATAAATGAAGTGAAGGTTAATATCACCAATAGTAACAACTTCCATGAATTGTTAGCCAAAAAGAAAGTGGAGGTGAGAATGGCTTTGGTATAAGATTGCTTTAATAATTCGCCAAATGGCCTCGAATAGTTGTCAGGTACCCAGATATTTACAAATTCTCGTTTAAAGACATTGTTAGCCAGTTCGCCTTGGTTAGCGGTTATTTCATCCAGGGCCGATTGCAACTTAAAAATTGTCAGGTTTATTTCATTAAGCAAAGAAGTTGCATTGCTGTTTGCTTTCTTTAAAACACTGTCAACCGGGTGAGCTTCATAGGCTACTACAACCAGCTGTTGCATGTATTTTTTCAATCCAACAGAATCTTTGGGGAACTTAAAGAGGGAAGGTGAGCTCAGCAGTGAGTCTAACTCATAGCGCGAAGTATTTAGTTGATATTGATATTGATCGAGTTTGATTTTGTGCGCGACAGTTCTTTTTAGCAGTTCATTCAATATATTACCGGTTGCAGTAAGGTTCCTGAAAGTTTGGGCACTTCCTTTATTGTTAAAGACCCCATCACCGGCCTCTACAAAGTATTCCTGGATCTTTTTTAAATCTGACCTGACGGTAGATGTGTCCATGCCATGGTTCAGGAAGATCTTTGCCTTTTGATTTGCTTTTTTTATTTCTTCCAGCGCTTTTTTTTGTTGAAGGGTGGCCTTATCTGCATTGAAATCCTCGAGGCTTTCTGTTGCGGCATGTTTAGCAAAAGCCTGCATTCTGCCAACATAGTCCAGTTTTACGCTATCTTTTTTTGATTGTATCGTGTCCGCGCTCTTCGCGGATGCTGAAAGCGCAAACAGCCAGAATAAGTATAATAAAATATAGAATGGGTGCCTCTTAGTTTTTACCATAAAATAAGGTTCTGTTTTATACAATCAAACCCACAAAGCTTTATTTCAACACCGACAGTTTTACCAAAGCGTGCTTGAGTATATTTAAAGAAGGAATCCGCTATGGATAATAGGAGTCAATAGCTGGCCGCCTACACGGTTTGGCGGCCAGCTATAAAAAGTGAATTATTCTGCCTGGCAGTCGGTTTTCTGTTTCGCTTTAGCTAAAAGCGGATCGGCTGAGTCTTTTGTAATTTCCTGACATGTGATTTTATTTACGTAGCCCGCCTGCGTGCTGAATACATTAACATAGTTTGTTTTGCCTTCAGCAACTACGATTTTCAACGGTTCAGATTTTTTTCCGTTTGATATGCCGCCGCTGTTGATACTAACGGTATGTTCACCTACGGGCAAGTCATGAATAGAATATAATTTATTTTTCATTTTACAAACCAGTTTGTCGTCGATATAGAATCTGTAATTTACAGCCATACCTGTGTACCCGGTAACACGGATTAAATAAACCTGCCCGGTTTTAGTTTGTGAGTGGGCCGTTATAGAGCCAATGATAAGCAGGATTGAGATTGCAAATAGTTTAATGATTTTCATAAGGCTAAAAGTTTTTGGTTTTAAATAGATAATATTTTCAATAAATGTAAAAAATAACAGCCGTCAAAAAAAATAGATTGTATTCAAGTCGATTTATTTGATAAATAAAAACAAATCGATGAAGAAGCAAGATTCAATATTTTATATAAAGTGAAACTTTTTGAAATAGTAAAAATATAGCAAGCAAAATCAATCTGATATTTAGTAATTGTTGTATCAATGCCAACCATTACAATTTAAGGGCGTTCTATGCTTAAAACCAGAACACGTCTTTTTTTCGTTCTATCTTTGTGAATATTGGTAATTGTTTCTGAATGATCAAAACTATTGCACATACAAATAGCCACTATATCGATGATCATTAAGGTGTCCTCCCGACGAGATTCGAACTTGTACATCCCAGAATCCGGCTGCCCGGAGAAATGAGCATTAGAAATTCATGGTGTCTAAAACTACAAAATTCCTTTCCATCTGCAAACGCTCAACCAATGATTTTATAATTTCTTTACCCCGGTTATATCAGCTGTTAGCTATATTGCAGGCACCATATGAAAAAGAACTATATCGACCTGCTTGAAAACATCTATGCCCTGGCGCAAACCGGTATCAGGTATACCAAAAGCCCTTTTGATATGGAGCGTTATCAAAAACTGTTGGATATAGCCACACAGGAGTATAGCGAATTTACCGGCCTGGAAACGGAAGTTTTAAAAGAACGTTTTCGTAATGACCTGGGATATGCCACACCAAAAGTAGGCGTTAACGGGGTCTTGTTTGATGAGCATGGCGGCCTGCTTGTTGAGCACCGTAGTGACGATTTTTTATGGGGATTGCCCGGCGGCTGGGTTGATGTTGGCGAAGACCCGGAAACGGCAATGAAACGCGAATTTTGGGAAGAAGCCCGGTTGATTGTTGAACCTGTTGAGATCATTAAATTTTTTGCTGTACCGGCCGGCCAGTTTCAGCAACCCCATAGTTCGGTAGTGGTGCTTTATTTATGCAAATACGTTAGCGGCAATATCGAAACATCCATAGAAAGCCTCGAAATAAAATTTGTCGATCCGGCCGAAATAACTACCTGGCATAAAAACCACGGGGAGTATGTAAAAGAGGCCTTACTTCATCGGAAAAAGGCCCTGTCGCGATTGTAAATAAATTGTTTCGGTCCCTTCTACTTTATCCACTCCTTTAAGAGCTGACGGTTTGTTTTTTTTCAGTCTCATTTAATATACTTTCCGCAAAACCGGCAAATATCCGCATAAAACGGCACTCCATTTCACATAATGCGTAAAGATTTGACCATCAATAAAATATAAATGTATATTTATATACCTGCTCGCTTAGCAATTAACCGAACTCAAACCGATTTTAATCATTAAAGCCATGAGCACATCAACCAAAGCATTCGACAAAAACACCTCTATGGGTTTTAGGGACAAAAATACCTCAATGGGATTTGCTGACGATGAAACAAACCTTGAGCCTGAAAACGAAGCTGCCGACGGATTTGTAGCTTCGCCCGACCCGGATGATGCAACTGAAGAGCCGTCGATGGATAGTTAGGAACTGTTTTACCTGGCCGGTACCATTACCCTGTATATCTGTCCCCCCTAACGAGTGGGGCTTTGTTTTATTTTATAATTTATGCTAAACCACATACTAAAGGGAATGGTTTGCGTATGCCTTTTAACCGGCATCGCCGCGGATACCTATGCTCAAAAAAATATAATAAATCAGTTAAGATCACAGGCGGCCCGGCATAAAAATGATACCGCGGGTATTGAACCTTTACGCCAATTAAGTTTACAATTGCAGGCCACCAGGCCTGATAGCGCGCTGATTTATGCGCAGCAGGGGCTTGAACTGGCCCGCAAATTTTCGTTCAAAAAAGGCGAGGCCGATTGCATGAACAGGCTGGGTGTGGTTTTATGGAAAAATGGCAAGTATGACCAGGCCCTTTCTTTTTTACTCAACTCGTTGAAAATACGCGAAGAAATTAACGATCGTTTGGGTATTTTAAAAAGCCTGAGCGATATAGGCATCGTTTACTCCGACCAATTGGATAACGTAAAAGCCCTATCCTACCATTTTAAGGCTAAAGCTGTTGCCGAAGAGCTGCATGAAACAGCGCGCCAGGGGATTATCCTGGCCAATATCGGCAACTGCTACATCAAGCTTAACAAGGTTGATTCGGCTTTAAACTATGAAATGCAGGCTTATACCATAAAGCAAACCTTAAAAGATACGGCTACCATGCCTAACACTTTATCCATTTTAGGGGATATTAACTATAAAATGGGACACACCGCCCTGGCGCTTGATTATTACCGGGTGAGTATAAGTTATGCTGCGAAGGTAAACGACCAAAACAGCCTTGCCGACAGCTATAACAGCGTAGCGCAACTCTTTAAGCAAAAAGGTATGGCCGATTCAAGCATCTATTATGCAACGCTGGCCCTTAACGCTGCAAAAACTGCGTTATATCCCGAAGGTATCTTTCATGCCAGCAACCTGCTTACCGATGTGTACCGGGGCAAAAATGAGCATCTTGAACTGCTTTATTTAAAAACCGCCCTCGCCGCAAAGGATAGTATGTTCAATGCGGAAAAAATTAAGCAGATCCAAACGCTAAGTTTTAACGAAGCAGCCCGGCAGGAAGAAATTGCCGAAGAAAAGCATCGCGAAGAAGAGGCCCGGATAATTAACCTGCAAATGGTAGGCATAGCTGTTTTTATCCCCACATTTTTCCTGGTGGTGTTACTGCTGAGCAAAAGCCGTACCCACCGCAAGGTGATTGAGTTTATGAGCGTGTTATGTCTGTTGCTGGCCTTTGAGTTTCTTACCCTGCTTATCCATCCTTTTGTACAGCGCCTCAGTAACCATTTGCCGGTGCTTGAACTGGTGATACTGGTATGCCTGGCCTCTGTGCTGGTACCGTTCCATCATAAGCTAACACACTTCATGCATGAGCGGTTGGTACACGGGCATAAGCCCCAACACCCGCCAGTTGCAGCATCGGTACCTTCGCCAGAGAAAAAGGAAAGTAAACCACCGGCCGCAAAACGTAAACCTGCGCAAGGTTAAATACAGTTTTACTTTTTTAGAGCTTTTATTTACTCTTTTTAACGCAAGTCTTGCGGGCTCGGATGTGTGCTGGCTGACTTGTGATACGCAAGCCCAAGTTACCCGACTCATCAATCCCGGCCCGCAAACTTGGGCTAAGGATATTATGCCACGCATAGGAACCATGCCCTTCCCCTTCCCCCGGGTTAAAATCACGGTTAAGAATTGGGTTAATGATTTTTTGTGGGTTAAAACGTTGGTTAGCGGTCGTTTTTTAACCTATAATTGCCTTGCCTGTGAATAATTAACCGAGAATTAAAACCTTATTCCTCTACCAGACATAAGCTATTACTAACCAACATTTATCATATGAAAAAACCAATCCGCTTTTTGATCCTGAGCTTATTCATTACTATCGTAAGCTGCAGCAAGGGCAAGGATATTACCCCCGTTACCGCTAAACCGGGAACGGATACTACCCAAACCGATAACAGTACCGGATTTAGCAGTGCCGATGCCGATCTTGCCTATACAGCCTTCAATAACGCTTTTTACGATTCAAATAATAAACTATACTTCAGCACCACTAAAAAAGATGGCGTTGCAGCCATATGGACGCAGGCTATTTACTGGGATATGGCCATGAATGTTTATGAGCGTACCAAAACCCCGGCACAGCTTACCCGCATTGGCGATATATACCAGGGTAATTATAATCATTACGATGGCTACAACTGGAACAACACCACCGTTTGGTTTATTTATGACGACATAATGTGGTGGGTTATTGCCCTGGCGCGAGCCAATCAGCTTACCGGCAATGCCACTTATCTTGAAAAAGCGAAATCCGGGTTCGAGAGGGTTTGGAACGGCTCTTATGATCCTGTAGATGGCGGCATGTTCTGGGATTTTCAGCACAGCGGAAAAAACTCGTGCATCAACTTCCCTACTGTTATAGCAGCCATGAAACTCTACAGCATCACTAAAGACGCGTCGTATCTGGCCAAAGCCAAATCTATCTATACCTGGTCGAAAACTAATTTGGTTGATGCATCGGGTAAAGTGAACGATAACAAAATAGGCAACAATCCTCCGGGTGGCCAGGATTATACCTATAACTCGGGTACCGCTATTGGTGCAGCCATGGCCTTATACAAACAAACCAACGAGGCAGCTTACCTTAACGACGCCAAACTATATGCCGATTATGTAAAAAACAATATGTGCACCAACGGCATATTACCTGCCGAAGGGGATTTTAATGAACAGGGCGTTCTGAAAGCTATTTTTGCTCAATACATAGTGCAACTCATCAACGAGGGTGGCCAAAGCCAATACCTGAGCTGGATCCAAGCCAATGTTAACACCGGCTGGAAAAATCGTGATAGCCGGAATCTTACTTATCGTAATTATTCGGTACCTACCCCAACCGGCGATATTCAATCATATGAAGCCAGCAGCATTGTAACTTTTATGCAGTTGATACCGTCAACTAAAAAATAAGCACAACGCTCAGCTATTTCCCACAAAACGCGAATGCGCTAAATAATTTTTTGCGCCTTCGCGTTTTTGCGTGCTTATACATAATTTAAATAGTCCACATTTGCGGCGTATCCCTGAAATGATTGATTTCCTCAATCACTTCCAGCACTTCATCCGGCGATAGTTCATTTTCCCCGTCGGCAACATAACTAAACACTTTTTCCGGTTGCTCAAAAGCGATATAACCCAGGTAATCGCGGTTATTCGTTTTATTCGCCTGTAAAAGCTTATCAGGCTGGTTAAGCTTGCTTAAAGTTGAAGTATCGCGGCGATAAATGCTATAAGTATAGGTTAACACCGGGTGACCGTCTGCATGGGCATCACTATCCGGGATTATAAGAAGTGTTAAATTTTTAGCTATAGTAATAAAAAATGGTTTCATTGTAGTATTAAGTGTAGCATCAAAATATAGCAAGGGGAATGCCATGATCACAATTTCGATAAAATTAATTTACTTTCAGTATAAATAATATTTTTCAATAAAGATTGAATTATGGCATGATTTTTAAAGTGTTTATATATACAAACTAAAAACATCAAACTATGAGATCACTATTGTATATCATCGCAGTTATCCTCATTATAGGATGGGCGATCAGTGTTTTTGCCTATTCGGCAACAGGTTTAATTCATGCTTTATTGGTAATTGCCGTAATTTCATTTTTACTTGGCATTATCAGAAGCCCTTCAACAGTTTAAAAACTATTTTTTTATAAGAAAACAGAACGCGGGCCGCAAGCCCGCGTTTATTGTTTGGGGATTTAAGCTAAAAATGTCACACAAACTTTAATAACATTTGTTTAGTATTATTATAAGCCATACTACGATGACATTAAGCGACGAAGAATTTAGGGAAGAATATAAACCACTGCATATTCCCTCACATTTTGACCCTGAGGATACTCAGCAAAACAAAGCCATTTACGCGCTGGCACGAATTGGTCATGGTTCGGTAACCGATGTATTGAAAGAACTTGATCTGCTTCAGCCGCACTTTGTTAATGAGCAAGTTACCGCGTTAGTTAAAGCCACTCTTACTAACTTATATAACAAAGGGCTGCTTAAAGGCGAAGAACATAACGGAGAAATGCATTTTAACCTTAGCAAGATTACTAACGCTAACGATGGACTGACAGATACAGGTGATATTAACCGCCTGCCTAAAAGCACATGAGGCCATTGGCTTCTTCTCAGTCCTCTTCCTCGCCGTTTACATTTGCAGTGAGCACATCGCTCATATAATCAAAAAAGGGGCGCATATTCTTAAAAGTATCAGAAGCTTTTATGATGAAGTCCGGGCGTAAAGCCTCCTCATCGGTAAAGCGCCGTCTTACTAAAAACTGTTTGTAACGCAGCAGCTCAATAGCTTCATGGTCTGCAGCGTAACCTTTGGGGGCTGTTTTCAGTTGCTCACCTTCCAAAACGCCAAAAGTTGTTGTAAATTCTTTGCTGCCAATGATTTGATTCAAAGGCGATGCATCAAAAGCGATATCGTCGCGGATCCG
The DNA here is from genome assembly GCA_966212355.1 of uncultured Mucilaginibacter sp. Classification (GTDB taxonomy): domain Bacteria; phylum Bacteroidota; class Bacteroidia; order Sphingobacteriales; family Sphingobacteriaceae; genus Mucilaginibacter. Next base: position 194,089 of record CBIHRB010000006.1, on the reverse strand, counting down.
CTTAAGATCGGGTGTATCCGGGGCCCAAAAGCCACCTGCTATAAATGTATTGCCCGGTTCCAGGTGAAAATAATAACCGCCACGGCGGTGCTTTCCCGCCCGTTTAAAATTCCCGCTCCAGTTAGTTTTAAAAGGTGTTTTGTCTTTCGAAAAACGGATATCGCGGTAGATGCGGTGCAGAGCCTTTTTTGCGTTAGGCGTTTCGATAACGTCATGCGTATTGAGCAGGTTCAATAACCCTGCAGTAAAAACCTCCACCAGTTCAAGCTGCTGTTGATATGCCTCTTTATGTTGAGCAAACCAGTCGCGGTTATTGTTCTGTTTCAGTTGCCTCATAAAATCAAAACTGGAGGCGGGTAGTATTAGCTGGCTCATAATTAAAAATGACCTGCAAAAAGCAGGAAAGCCAAATTAGAGAAATTTGCAGGCTGTCCAAAATTGATTCCGCCTGCGCTGTTTAATAATACATTCGGATGATGTTTAAGCAACCGGATTTCCCCTCAAAACAAAAATGTGACACTTGCTTTTTGCCGAAAAACCTATCTTAGCCAAACAATCAAACCTGCTATGAAAAGGCGCTCCTTTGTTAAATCAACCCTGTTAACCGGTGTTACCGCAACTGTTTTACCTGCCATGAGCAAAGCTACAGAAACTTCTCCCAAAGCTGCCGAATACTATGAACTAAGGGTATACAACCTTAAAAATGCGGAACAGCAAAAACTGGTAGAGGATTTCCTGAAAGATACCGCTATACCTGCCTTCAATCGTTTAGGTGTAAAACATGTAGGGGTATTTACCGAAATGAAGCCCGAAGGCCAAACCAGGCTTTTTGTGCTGGTGCAGTTTAACAGTCTTGCCCATTTTGCAACAGTGACCGATAGTTTCGCCGGCGATGCAGAACTGCAGACCAAAGGCGCTGCTTACCTTAATGCCCCGGCCGCCACCCCTGCTTATGAACGGATAGAAAGTTCTTTGTTAAAAGCATTTGTACACATGCCGCGTCTGGAAGCACCCGAAAATAAAACGAGGATCTTTGAGTTGAGGCAGTATCAAAGCGCAACTGAAGCCGCAGGTAAAAAGAAGATTGAAATGTTTAATGACGAAGGCGAAATAGATGTATTTAAACGCCTCGGTTTTAAACCAGTTTTTTGGGGTGAAACTGTAATAGGATCACAAAGGCCTAATCTTACCTATATGATCACCTTTGATGACCTTGATGCAAAAAACGCGCACTGGAAAGCTTTTGGTAGTGATCCGCAATGGAAAAAAATCAGCGCTATGCCCGAATATGCCGATGCTTTGCTGGTTAGCAAGATAACCTCAACCCTTCTGGTGCCAACAACTTACTCGCAGATTTAATTTTTTTACAGACTTACGAAGTTTTGGAAACCCGGTAAATCTCGTTTATCAACGGACTTTTCGGATTTTATCATACAGCTTATTTTTCATAAATTTGATTAGCCACGATATGGAGAAAAGCAAAGAAACACTTAGCGAAGCTGAGATTGAACTTTTGAAAGAAGCATTGAAACGCAGTTATAAGGAACGTTTTGAGATGGCTACCCGTTTGTACAAGATCCAGCAAACCATGAGCAAAGCGACAATCGTGCATAAACCCTTTATCAGCAAATAATCTGTGGATGTATTTGATGAAGAAATATTAAGTTTTTGGAAAGCGCTCCAGGACTTCAAAGTCCAATATATCATGGTTGGAGGATTCGCGATCAACCTGCATGGATATCAGCGTTTTACCGGCGACCTTGATATTTGGATAAAAGACACCCTTCAAAACAGGCAGCAACTACGCAAAGCTTTTATAAGTTGCAATATGGGCGACTTCCAAATGATTGAATATATGCAATTTGTGCCCGGCTGGACAGATTTTCAACTTAATAATAGCCTCAAATTAGATATACTTATCGATATGAAGGGCCTCGAAGGTTACACATTCGATGAATGCCTGGAGATGGCTTCAGTTGCCGAAATTGAAGGTGTTCACGTTCCATTTTTACATATCAATCAATTGATCGAAAATAAAAGAGTAATAAACCGGCCTAAAGACCAAATCGATATTATAGCCCTTGAAGAGATCCGTAAATTAAGGGACGAACAAACCTGATCTGACAATTCCAAATAAAATCCCCAATTCCAAATCCTTCCTCCCTTACATTCCCTACTACCTGTCTGGATATTTGTTTTAAATAATATTGCCCTAATTGAGCCCCTAAGAGCCCCTTGATTTGGTAAAAGGCAGAGAAGGTGCTTGTGTTTTACTGAGACTTATATCCTATTTGCCACATACAACACAAATACAATAATACACAGTAAAACATAATAAAAATACTATTAAATAAATAAAAACAATAACTATCCTTACCAGGCTCTGCGCCGGGATTATGAAAGTTAAAGCCCGGGCGTAATGTTATTACGCAGGCAAAAATAAAAGAGGCCGGTACAAGATTCGAACTTGCGAGCATTCCTTTTGCAGAGGACTCCCTTGAACCACTCGGGCAACCGGCCATTTTGTGGAAATAAAAGGACTTGAACCTTTAACCGACACCGCATAAGGGTGCTGCTCTGACCATTGAGCTATATTTCCAGCTGTAAATCAGTAGGGTAACCCGGACTCGAACCGGGAGCCTCCACATCCCAAATGTGGTAATCTGACCAATTGATATACTACCCTGAAAGCAAAAAATCCCCTTAGTTTTTATCTAAGAGGATTTTTTAATGTTGTTATATACTTACTATATATACATAGCTATCTCCTCTGATAAATCAGTATGGGTGATGGACACAGTATACATATTGTTGTTTTCATGATGCAATTATACAAACAATATTTAAATTAAAAAATAATTATGAAAAATATTTTTTCAAATAGATTTGAGATGTGAGACATGAGATTTGAGACAAAAGTGATAACAAGAACGGGGATATAAAGAGGCACGACCAATATTTGCGGCTTAGCGCCTTTGCGTGAAAGCCTCTCCCTCATCCTAAAAACAAAAATTCAAAAAAAATAAAAATATTTTTCACTGCGCAAATACACTGCGCAGTAGCTTCCAACCTTTGTATCAACAAAACGAAATAAAGGAGGTTCAAAATGAAATTCAACCTGTTAAGCAGAGTAAAAACCCAAACGGTAAACCATGAAGGTGCAAAAGCCTTTACCATGAGTGCCGAACTGGAATTGTACACCACGGTAGTAACCTGGAGCTTAAACGACACCTTTTATGAAAAAGACCAGGCACGTATGGAGCGCCTGCGTAATTTGATAGCTAAATGCAACCCGGTATTTGTTGGTAAACTGGCAGTTTATGCACGTACCAAAATGTATATGCGTTCGGTACCGCTGGTGCTGGTTACCGAATTGGCTAAGCTGCACTCGGGCAACAATCTGGTTGCCCGGGTTACCGACGGGGTTATCGGTCGCGCCGATGAGATCACCGAGTTGCTGGCCTGTTATGAAACATTAAATGAGCGTAAGGGCGCTAAAAAGCTCAACCGCTTGTCAAAACAAATGCAAAAAGGTTTATCACAAGCGTTTAACCGCTTTGATGAATACCAGTTTGCTAAATATAACCGTGATGGCGCTATTAAAATGCGCGATGCTTTGTTCCTGGTGCATCCACGTGCAAAAGATGATTTGCAGCAGCTGATATTTAACAAGATAGCAGCAAACGAACTGCAAACTCCTTACACCTGGGAAACAGAACTCTCGGCCCTTGGTCAGCTGAATTTTGATAGTGCGGAAGCCAAAGCGTTAGCGTTCCGTGCCAAATGGGATGAACTGATTGACAGCGGTAAATTGGGTTATATGGCTTTGCTGCGTAACCTGCGCAATGTCCAGGAAGCCGGCGTAAGCTATGCCCACTTTAAAAAAGTGTGCGCAACCATTGCCGATGGCGAACAGGTAGCTAAAGCCAAACAGTTTCCATTCCGCTACCTGGCGGCTTACCGCGAGCTGATAACGCCGGCCTCGGTGGTACAAAATATTGCAAGGGCAGCCAAAGTAGCCATAACCGGCAACAAAGGCTACACCGGAGAACTACTGGATGCATTGGAAAAAGCGGTACAGGCAAGTGCTGCCAATATCAGGGGCTTTGATGAAAACACCCGCGTATTGCTGGCCTGCGACGTATCAGGCTCAATGCAGAAACCTATCTCGGCTAAGTCAAAAGTACTATTGTACGATATTGGTTTAATGCTGGCCATGCTGCTGCAATCGCGCTGCAAAAATGTGGAGGTGGGTATGTTTGGCGACCACTGGAAAACCATTACAGTACCACGCGGTAACATTTTGAACAACGTGCAGGAGTTTTATCGCCGCGAAGGTGAAGTGGGCTATTCAACCAATGGCTACCTGGTTATTCATGACCTGAGTACCCGCCGTTTGCAAATGGATACGGTAATGTTATTTACCGATTGCCAGTTATGGAACAGTAACGGCGGCAGCAATCACATACAGGAGCAGTGGGTTTATTACAAACAACACATTGCGCCAAAGGCAAAACTGTACCTGTTTGACCTGGCGGGCTATGGCCAGGCGCCATTGCAGCTATTGCAAAACGATGTGTATTTAATTGCAGGCTGGAGCGATAAAGTTTTTGATGTGTTAGCAGCCATTGAAAACGGAAGCTCGGCGCTGAACATTATTAACAATATAGATTTATAAAAACGTGCAGGGAGGCTAACATCCCTGCACTTAAAGAAATAAAGATGCCGTAGGCAAGAGTTACTTCGCAACCAACAAGGGGGAGGGCATTGTGGCGAAAGTCATGATGGAGGTTCGAGTCCTCGCTTGCAAGCCCCCAAGTCTCTTGCCGCCTTTGCTCTTTATAAAAGAAGGTGTCGTAAATAAGTAATACTTCGTCACGGACCCGTTGTCGGGCTTGTCTACGAGCGGGAGAAAAAGAGACTTATTGATTTTTACCCTTCTTTAAAATACCGAAAATAAATAAGGTGCCGTAAATGTACGCTACTTCGCGTCGCCGGTTCGAGCCCGGCTTCCGGGGCAATCCGGAGTAGCTCAGTTGGTTAGAGCAGAAACAGCATTGCTGAGCGTATACTGACAGTAGCCCTTATTTTTAAAATGAATAACAGCTTAAAGTGCCGTAAACAAGTATTACTTCGCTTTTTAACCCCAGGGTCGCCGGTAAAAATCCGGCCTTTAGCCGCAAGGTAAAGTAGCTCAGACAGTTTGGAGCATGGGACGACTGAACCACTTGTTAGCCATTGCCTTTGGCCTGTTGTTCATAAATTTCTTTTACCTAAACCTGTTGCAATCAGGAATAAAGATGCCGTTGGTAAGCGTTACTTCGCCTGTCAAGCCAAGCGCTACCATTCATCGCTCTTTATTCCCTGATTTTTAACCAAAGAAACTTCTCTCTTTAGGGATAAGCAATGAAAGATGCCGTAAGCGGGTGTTACTTCGCTGGTTGAAAAGCATGTAGCAGCACATGCCTGCCGGTTCGAATCCGGAATACACCTGCTGCCTATAGCTCTTTCATTTTTTTAATTAAAACCACCTTATTCACCATAAGGTCACCTATTGCTGTTTCCTGTATTAATTAAGGAAACCAAACCCCAAAAACTTAATTATGACAATCATTAAAAGATTAGCAAACCTAAACAAAAAGGGCTTTTCCGGATTGGAAAGGCCCTTTTTGTTTGAGAACTAATCTCTAATCACTAACCTCCAATCACTACTTATGCTTCGAACTCATATAAAAAGTAATCTCGCCACCATTCTTGATCTCATCATGGCTAATGAACAACTTATCAAGCGGTTTGCCATTCAGTACCATTTTTTGCACGTAAACATTTTTAGCGCTTTGATTTTTTACATTGATGGTAAACTTTTTACCATTATCCAGATTGATCACTGCATGATCAACGGCGGGACTGCCGGTTGAATATTGGTCAGAGCCCGGCGCGACAGGGTAAAAACCAAGTGAGGTAAATATGTACCATGCACTCATTTGCCCGGTATCGTCATTACCACCTAAACCATCAGGGGTTGGCTTATACATCATCGGCAAAATCATGCGTACACGCTCTTGAGTCTTCCATGGTTTATCTGTCCAGTTGTACAGGTAGGCTACGTGGTGCGATGGCTCGTTGCCGTGCACGTAGTTACCGATAATCCCGTCGCGGGTAATATCTTCTGTTTCGGCAAAATATTTATCAGGCAGGTTCATGGTAAACAATGAATCCAGGTAACGTACAAAGTGCTTATCGCCACCCATCAGTTTGATCAGGCTTTCGGGATCCTGCGGCGCGAACAATGTATAGTTCCAACTGTTACCTTCAATAAAACCTTCGTTAATGGTGCTCAACGGGTCAAACTTAGTCCTGAATGAACCATTGGTCAGTTTTGGGCGCATGAAGCCTATTGAAGCATCATAAACGTTTTTATAATTTTCTGAACGTTTGATAAACTCTTCGTAAATATCGTTCCTGTTCAGTTTTTTGGCAAGCTGAGCAATGGCCCAGTCATCAAAAGCATATTCGAGGGTTGAAGACACTGATACGCCGCTTTTTTCATCAGGGATGTATCCTTTATCCATATACTCGCCAATCCCTTCATAATCGCGGTGACGGGCTGTGGCAACGCAGGCATCAAGCGCTTTATTAACGTCAAAATTCACATTACCTTTTATTACAGCATCGGCAATTACAGCAACGCTGTGGTAACCGCTCATACACCAGTTTTCGTTACCGGAGTTTGACCATACCGGTAGCATATGCTCCGGGCTTTGATCAAAGTGCGCCAACATCGACCGGATCATATCCGCGTTACGTTTCGGTTCGATGATGTTGAACAACGGGTGCAATGCCCTGTAAGTATCCCAAAGCGAAAAAGTAGTGTAGTTAGTAAAACCATCGGCCTTGTGTACATTTTGATCAAGCCCTTTGTACTGTCCGTCAGCATCCATATACAAAGTCGGGTTGATCATGGTATGGTACATAGAGGTGTAGAAATTCAGTTTGGTTTCTTTACTTCCGGCAATCTCAATTTTGTGCAGTTCATTTTCCCAAAGTTGCTGACCATCGTTTTTCACCTTATCAAAGTCCCAACCCGGTGCTTCGGTGCGCATGTTGTTCATAGCGCCTTCCATACTTACAGGAGATATGGCAAACTTAATTTTGATCTTCTCCCCTTCTTCGGTTTTAAAGTCGAAGTACGTACGGATCTGCCGGCCGGCAATTTCAGGAAAGTTTTTGCTTTGATTGAATTTACCCCAGAAACCACCGTACACCTCACGTTTATCGTACTTTTTATAGCCATGCTGATAAAATGGCTTTGAAAAACTCATAGCGAAGTATAAAGTACGTGTGCGGGCCCAGCCGTTGGTTTGACGGTAGCCAACAACGGTTGAATCATTAACTACTTCAAGGTAAGTCCACACGTTTTTGTCGGGATAGTTATAGATCCCCGCCATCAGGTCGAGTATAATGTGCGACTGATCAGACTTGGGGAAAGTATATTGATGAAAACCAACTCTCGCTGTGGTAGTTAACTCTGCAAGGATGTTATGATCATCCAGCTTCACCTTGTAGTAATTGGCAGCACTTATCTCGTTCTGGTGCGAAAATGCCGAACGGTAGCCGCTACCCGGTTTATCGGCCACACCTGGGTTCAGTTTCAAAGCACCAACAGTAGGCATAATTAAAAAGTCCCCCAAATCCGAGTGACCGGTACCGCTGAAGTGGGTATGACTAAAGCCTACTATCGTTTTATCGTCATACTGATATCCAGCGCAGTATTTATATACATCCGGATTGTAATGACCGTCCTTTTCATAGCTGGCAGTGTCTGTTTCGGGGCTTAATTGCACCATACCAAAAGGTACCGTTGCTCCGGGATAGGTATGCCCCATGCGTTGCGTACCTATAATAGGATTAACATAATCAACCAGCTTTTCTGTTTTGGTTTGAGCCTGGCTATAAACGGCCGTACCTATTAATAATGCTGTAAGTAATCTTCTCATTGTAATCTTAAGTATATTCATTGTTTCCTCTTATATATGAGGAAATTCTCCGTCGCGGCCGCTGGCCTTGTAACCTCTTTTTAACAAAGCAACTAATTTATGTAAAGCAGCCCGTTAAATATGGGAGTACGTGGTATTTGTTACAGATGCCTGTAAAAAAGACGGCTTAAACCGCGGGATTTGAAGCGTAAGAAGCCCACAATTCGTCCACTGTTTTACCCGTAAGGCTTTTCCAGCTATCGTTGGTGAATGTATGCTCACGCAGTTGCTTATCAAGTATTTTTACCAGATCGGGCTTTGCATTTTTTTCTGCCCATACCAAAAAGCGTGCAGTTACGCGATATGCATTATCATAGTTTTGGGTTGATTTAAATGCTGGTAATGCCCATTTGGCCCCGGCGTTGTCTACTCCAAATTTAAACCTGGCATAATCAGCAATCCCTTCGGTTAACCATCCGGGGCCATCGCTGTTGCCATAAGCCTGTACAATGTGCATTACTTCGTGAGTAACCACGTCAATATCGCCGGGATGTTTGGTCATGTATTTCGCGCTGAATACTACGGTATCATTACCGGTAGCGGCTACGCCGTCATAAGCAGTGTCGATAACAAACGTTACTTTTTTGGATGTTTTTTTGTTGTACTCCTTTGAAAGTTTTGGATACACTTCAAAAAAGGTTTTGATCAGCCTGTCTTTCAAATCTGTGCTAAATGCAGCATCCTTACTGATAAAAGTTACCTGGTAGTCTTTTTGTTTAAAAACTTCCTGCGCATGGGCACTCAAACCCATGAACAAGCCCGAAATTAAGAATAGTGAGAAAATAAATATTTTTTTCATGAATAGTTTTGGTTTTTGCGATTGATAATAATTAAACCATCCAAATATAGATAAAACGTTTTATCATTAAAACATATTCCTCTGTAATATTATTAATAGTTCCCTTTCAATTTATTTAAAAAAAAAACGCCTGTTGCTCTTCAAACAACAGGCGTTTTATTAATTAAACAATATTATCAAAAAAGAACTATGAAGCAGTTGAACTATGGTGGAGTTAGCCCCCCAACTACCCAAACCGGTTCTAACTAACCAGGTGAGCAGCATCAGTGTTCAAAGCTAATTAAATAAAACGTTTTACCAAATGATTTCTAAGGATATCTGTATACCCAATACTAAACTATTGTCACGCTGTGGCCTTCGACAGGGTCGATCCCCGCTCAATAAGTTTCGACGGGATCTTCAGATCAATTTTTGAAGCATCGAGTTTGTGGGTATTGATCTGTGCCATTAAAATATCAATTGCCGATTTTGCAATGTCGTAAGTAGGTTGTTGTATAGTGGTGATACCCGGCGGGTATAGGCTAAACACTTCATTATCATCAAAACTTATCACGGCCAAATCTTCCGGGATACTAAGCTTAAGATCTTTGATGGCCTGCAAACCCATGGTACCCAAATAATTGGTGGTAAAGAAAACAGCATCCATTTGTTTTTGCTTTTCAATAAATGCTTTAACGGCCTCCACCCCTTCATTCTTGTCCATATCAAATGGAATCTTTAAAACCATTTTACTGCTATCTTTCAGGTTATTATCTTTTAAAGCAGCTTTATAGCCCAGGCTCCTATCGTTTAGCTGGATCAGCCCAAGGTCGGCAGTTACCATCCCGATATTTTTATATCCCGATCGTACAAAACAATCAACCGCGTTGTAAGCGCTTGCATAATTATCAACCAGCACATGGGGGATGCTTGTCCCCGGGAAATATCCATCAATGAGCACTACCGGCTTTTCATTATCAACCAGGTTCTGAATATCTTTTTCCAGCCCCTTCATCGGGGTAATAATATAACCATCAACCAGTTGCTGGCTCAGCATCCTGATCATATCCTTACCTTTTTGCAGGTTATTGTTGGTGCTGCAATAAATAATACGGTAGCCGTCTTTTTCAGCCTCCTCTTCAATTACCTTTGCCATCTCTCCAAAAAACGGCCCGCCAATACTCTCCACTATCAGCCCGATGACTTTTGAAACACCCGTACGCAAACCAACCGCCATACGATTAGGTTCATAACCATTTTTTTGGGCCACATCCAATATCTTCTTACTGATCTCTTTGCTAATACGGCCCTTGCCATTTAAAACAAATGAAACAGTAGTTATTGACGTATCGGTAAGTTTGGCTATATCCTTAATGGATATCTTTTTTTTCATCATCGTTTTTTAAATTCAGGTTTAAGGTTTAGTATGCCCTGCATCTTAAAGTCTTATCAATTTTTATGTTAAACCGGCAATTAGTCAAACAGGTATCTCTGTTAAAATTCAACTTTTTGCTTTTTTCAATCAAATCCGGCAAGTTAATTTTGCTAATTGCCAATATTTTAACCTTGTAATATAAACATTTAAAACCGGACTGGTAAATATAGCGTATGGCTTCCATTTTCGATCTTTTCAACAACAATTTATTACAAAACATTCATAAATTTTAGTTAAGGTCATCAAAAAATCAAAACAGAAGGCCTGTTATAAAAGCTTTCTCATATCAATTGCTAACAAATTAATGCTAAATTTAGATTTTGTGTTTTCCCCGATTAATTGGTATTTTAAAACTTCATGAGCATAACGCCGAAACTCAACCGCTTTGATCTTTCAATGATTGTTGTGAGCCTCGTAATTGGCATGGGCATTTTTGCGGCACCGGCAGAAGTAGCAAAAAACTCAAGCACACCTCTTTTGTATTTCGGGGCCTGGCTGCTTGGCGGAGCGGTAAGCCTGTGCGGGGCGCTCACTTTTGCCGAAATTGGTGCCCGCTACCCTACCACCGGTGGCTTTTACAAGATTTTTTCGTACTGCTTTCACCCGGCTTTTGCCTTTATGATCAATTGGGTGCTGGTAATAAGCAATGCGGCCTCAGTTGCTGCCGTAGCGCTTATAGGCGCGGAATACATTAACCCCATTATTATGCCACAAAGCCTGCAAAACGATGCTGGCATCAAAATCATGACCATAACTTCCGTGGTTGTTTTATATATTATCAACTACCTGGGCATTAAAATGAGTGCCCGTACTCAAAACGTACTCACACTTTTTAAAATTGGCATGATCCTGATTTTGTGTGCGGCAGTATTTAAAGGTAACATCAATACTACCAAAGAAGTTATCGCATATCATAATAATAACAATATAAGTGCGTTCGGAATAAGTTTGGTAGCTGTATTTTTCACCTATGGCGGGTACCAGCAAACTATAAATTTTGGAGGCGATATTATAAACCCGAAGATCAATATCCCCAAGGCTATATTTTTTGGAATAGCTACCGTGATATCATTATACATGCTTATCAACTTTGCCTATTATTCTGTTTTAGGCATCAGTGGGCTTCAGCAAAAAACAACGTTAGCGGCAACACTTGCCGGGGTTTTATTTGGTGCAGCCGGCTATAAAATAGTATCGCTGCTTATGTTTGTTTCGGTACTGGCTTTCGTCAACGTTAATATCATGGCTAATCCCCGTGTTTATTATGCCATGGCCGAAGACGGTATATTACCCGCCCGCTTTAAACGTGTAAACAGCCAAACCCAGGTACAAGAGTTTGGATTGAGCTTTTTTGTAGGCGCGGTGCTTATCGTTCTGTTTTTTGCCAATTCGTTTCAAACCATATTAAATTATGTGATGTTTTTTGATACCATTGGCCTTTCAACTGCAGCTATAACGATCTTCATTTTACGGCGCAAAACCAAACATCTCAATAATACCGGCATCTATATTATGAAGTGGTACCCTGTTATACCTGCGATATTTATTACTACTTATTGGTTTGTTACTATCAGCATTTTTATTGAAAACCCGCAGGCTGCTTTAATATGCATCTGTGCTTTTATTGCCGGCCTTATTATTTACTATATCACAAAACGAAGCCAAAAACCTAACACTTTACTTTAATTATGGATTTGTCATTTATTTTAAATGAGCTTGGGGAGGAAAGAGAAAACTACTTTAATGCCGTTTCGCCGCCAATTATGCAATCAAGCAACTTCAGTTTTAAAGATGTTGCAGCACTTAGGGGGGCAATGAATGATGAATTTGAGAGCAGCCTGTACTCAAGGGGGCAAAACCCTACACTCACTATACTCAGAAGAAAACTCGCCGCGTTAGATGGCGCGGAAGACGCCCTGCTGTTCAGCAGCGGTATTAGTGCTATAAGTGTCCCCATTTTATCGCTGTTAAAATCCGGTGATCATATTATAGCCGTGGATAACCTGTACAGCTGGACAATCAAATTATTTAAAGACTTTTTACCCAAATTTGGCATCACAACCACATTTATCAATGGAACAGTTTTTGAAAATTTTGAACAAGCAGCAACTCCGCAAACCCGCTTAATTTACCTCGAAAGCCCTAATACATTTTGCTATGAGCTGCAGGACATCAGGAAAGTGACCGATTTTGCGAAATCAAGAGGTATCATAACTATGATTGATAACAGCTATTGCAGCCCCCTTTACCAGCAACCGATATCTATGGGGGTTGACCTTGTAGCGCAATCAGCAACAAAATATATCGGCGGCCATTCGGATGTTGTGGCAGGTGTGCTTACCGGCAGCAAGGCTATGCTTAAAAAAATCTTTGAGCACGAGTTCATGAATACCGGTCCGGCGCTGTCGCCCCACTCGGCATGGCTGCTTTTGCGGGGATTAAGAACGCTCCCGCTGCGGCTGCAACGCAGTTTTGAAAGTACCAGGCTCATTACCGAATGGCTTGCCTCTCATCCGGCTGTACAGGAGGTGATCTGGCCTTTTAGTCCCAAATTCAACCAGGCCGATTTAGTTAGCCAACAAATGCAGGGCTGCGGAGGTTTATTTAGCCTCATATTAAAGCACAGTTCATTTAGTAAAATTGAAAGGTTTTGCAACAGCCTGCAACATATTTTACTTGCAGTGTCGTGGGGAGGCCATGAAAGTCTTGTTGTGCCGGCCATTGCATCTTTTAGTGAGGATGAATATTCGGCCGATAACGACCATCATCAACTAATCCGGATGTATATTGGTTTAGAAGACCCTCAATATTTGATAGCGGATATTAAACAGGCATTAGAAAAGTAAACAGTCCCGGCCCGCGCCGGGATTTATTGTTTTTTATGAATAAATACTGTTTAATTTCAAACATCTACTCCCACTTCTTTATCCCCAGCTTTTGCATTTTTGAATGCAGGGTTGATGGCGGCAAACCTAATTTAGATGCGGCCCCATCCTTGCCGCTTATTTTACCATTGCACCGTCTTAAAACCTCCAAAATATGATCGCGGGCATGCTCATCAATAGTTTTCAATCTGCCGCTCGCCATGTCGGCATACACAGGATTTTCTTTCTTGCCCTGCAGCTTGGGCAGGTAAGCGTCTTTTATTACCGGGCCATCCGTTAACAGAATACTGCGTTCAATAAAATGTTCCAGTTCGCGCACATTGCCCGGCCAGTGGTATTCAAGCAGTTGGGCCATCACGTTTGCTGAGATCCCTGTTACCGCCTTCCCGATTTTTTGCGCGTAACGTGCCAGGAAATGATTAGCCAATACCGGGATATCATCTTTACGTTCCCTTAAAGGTGGAATGATGATCGGGAACACAAATAACCTGTAATATAAATCGAGCCGGAAGCGGCCTTCTTCAACTTCTTTTTCAAGGTTGCGGTTAGTAGCCGCAACTATGCGTACGTTGATCTTCACCGGGCCTTTGCCGCCAATACGTTCAATCTCCTGCTCCTGTAAAACACGTAATAACTTAACCTGCAATTCGGCCGGCATTTCGCCTATCTCATCCAGGAAAATAGTACCGCCATCGGCCAACTCAAACTTACCGGTACGCTTTTCAACAGCTCCGGTAAAAGCACCTTTTTCGTGTCCGAAAAGTTCGGACTCAATCAGGGTAGCCGGCATGGAGGCACAGTTTACCACTACCAAAGGCTTGTTTTTACGAGGCGACAGGTAATGGATACTCTTAGCTATCTGCTCTTTCCCTGTACCACTTTCGCCTAAAACCAATACCGATGTATCAAGCGGAGCTACTATACCAATGTGATCGAGTACGGTGAGCATCTGATGGCTTTTACCGATAATATCTTTAAAACCTGCAGCTTTGCTTTTCTCACTCAATTGATTTTGGCTTAATTTATCAACCCTGGTTAGTGAGGGCTCCGGCACATCAAACGGGATGATCTCCTCCACCGTCATCAATAACGACCTGTGCAGGCGATCTAACAAGATCAAATGGTCATTGGTATAACAATCGGTTTTACGGCTATAAAACGAAAACTGAATAACATTCCCGCCCGACGAAAGCAAGGGCAGTCCCAAAAAGGATTGCATATTAAAAACCTGGGCGATAAGTTTTTTAACCGGAAACTGCGGCCAGATCTTAACAAAATTAGCGGCGTTATAAAAATCAGCCTTGGTGATCCGCGGACTGTCTTCCTGTATCTGATTCAGCTGTATTTTATTAGTTTTTGTGATGTTTACCAATTCATCCGGGCCAATAACCTGGTATTCATCAAACCCTGTACGCAAAAATGAAATGGCATTGTCAGGAAAGCCTGCACCACTTTTCATGGTAACAGTTAAATAATCAAACGGTACGTGCGGCTGGATACTCATTGCTATTTTCAACAATTTCTGTTTCCAGTTTATGGTTTCGGCAACAATATTTTTAAATACCTGCTCCAGGGCCTGCTCCTGGCGCAGTTTTGATTCGATGCTGTTTTGATGCCGGTAAAAAGCAACATCCAGGGTTATCAGCAACTCCTTTTCGCGAAATGGTTTTACCAAAAAACCGTAAGGCTGCGTAGCCTTTGCCCGTTCCAGGATACTTTCCTGAAAATTAGCCGACAGGTATACAAATGCTATGTTTTTTGAAGTGAGCACTTTGGCAAGGTCTATACCGTTCAGGCTGCCCTTTAAAAATATATCAAGCAATACCATTTCCGGTTTTTGCTCGTCAATGATCTCCAACGCTTCGGGTACAGAATCGGCAATGCCGCAAACTTTATAACCGGCACGGGTTAATATTAATTTCAGATCATACGCCACCAGCGACTCATCCTCAACTATTAATATCTTTTTGTTCATATTTTAATTAGCTGCAAAAGTTTTTCGTTCAATATTATTTAACATCTTATCGGCCCTGAATTCGACGGTGATTATAGCGCCGCCGTAATTTTCTATTTTAAAATAACCGCCCAGTTGTTTACTTAATGCTTTCATCATTTCCATTCCTAATGAGCTTGCTTTTTGGATGTCAAAATCAACAGGCAAGCCTATTCCATTATCGGCTATGGTGAGTATAATAGTCTCCTCGGCCAGTTGTAAGGCTACTTTAATTTCGCCCCGCTGCGCAGGAAAGGCATATTTTATGGCGTTTGTAATGGCCTCGTTTAGTATCAGGCCCACAGGTACGGCCTGTGCAACATCAAGCTTAACAGGCTCTATCATTTGCTCAAAACGAATTCCCCTATCGCCGGGATCATAACAATCGGCCAGGTAATTGATCAGCTCATTAATATAAACCGACATATCGATATAAGCCACATCCGAATTACTATACAGCTTTTGATGAATAAGCGCTATGGCCTGTACCCGGTTCTGACTTTCACGAATAGCGGCAAGTGCCGCGTTGTTCTTCAAAAATGCCGATTGTGTATTAAGCAGGCTCATTACAATTTGCAGGTTGTTTTTTACCCGGTGATGCACTTCCTTTAACAGCCAGTCCTTTTCATCTAACAGGCCATCCTTTTCGTTAAGCAAGATTTGTAACGATAGGTTCTGATTATTAATTTCCGTTTGTTTTAGCTGTAATTGCTGATTGCTCCTTTGCTTGTGCCGGTAACCATTAAATGCCAAACCTGCTATAATGATAAGCATGGCCACACCGCCAAAAGTAATGTTACGCTGCATGTTTACCTTTTGCAGTTCGGCTTTCTGATTCTTACTCTGTTCCTGTAAAAACCTTATCGACTGCTTGTTTTCATTAGTCTTATATCTGATATCGAGCTCTTCTATCTGTTTGTTTTTGATGGCATTAAACAACGAGTCATCAAGGCGTTTATGGATCTCAAAATGTTTTATTGCAGCCACATAGTTGCCCGATGCAGAATCGACCCGAAACTGCATGTTATGAATCTTGGTTAGTGTGATAGGCCTGATGGTATTTGATGGCAGCGATAAGATCTGTTTTGTATAAATGCCCGCCTTTCTATACTGTTGGGTAAGCAGGTAAAAGCCGGCCATGGTTTCGTTGTAATGAACAAAATCAGTAACCATTTGCTCGTTGGTGGTATAAAAGTCTTTACTAAAATTAGTAACCTTATATACGTCCATCATTTTCAGATAGTATCGCTCAGCTTCCGGGTAATCCTTCAGGGCAACGTAGATATTGCCAAATGCCTCATACATATCAACCTTTTGCGCCAGGATCTTTGGTGGTACATCAATTACCGCCTGCTTAAGGTATGCCAGTGCTTCTTTAGGCCTTTTAGCTGTTATGAAATCATAAATAATGAGGCTCAGGTACCCATAAAAATCTTCGTATTGTTTTCTATGCTTTAGTATCTCTGCTGATTTAAGAATATAGATGAGGCTTTGGTCATATTTATTCAGATCGGCGTATACCAATGCAAGTTTGGCGTAATAAAAATCGGCCAAAGCCGTATCAGCCGTGGCGTTCATACTTTTTATTACCTCGTGGCGATATAAAAGCTCGTTATGCAGATCAACCTTTTGTTTGCTTATCTCGGCAAGGGAATGATAGGTATAATGAAGTTTTTTGTAACCTATTGCTTTGTACTGGGCCAGCACCTGGCGCAGTTCGGTTTCGGCCAGATCAAGTTTTTTTTGGTTGAGGTGGATATCCGCTATATTCTTGTTCATATCAGCCTCATCCAGTTTATGGCCCGTTTGCTGAAATAAAGCCCGCGCCTGCTCATAACTCTTTATTTTATCAGGAATGGCAACTGTATTGTCTATAGATATATCATCTCCCAGCCGGGCCCAGGTTTTACCTTCCTGGTATTTATCACCCGTTTTACGATAATAACCAACCACTTCCATAAAAATAGCTTTGCCCTGCTTCAGGTTGTCCTGCTTGAGGCACGCCGCCCCTTTAAGCATCATAGCTTCATTAAGCCACTTTGCCGAATGGATGGCAACACTCATTTGTATAGCTTTATTAAAAGCGTTGATGCCGCTATCCAGCACCTCCTTGTGGTCGCCCAGTTTGTTGAGATAGTAGTTGCCTAATTGTATTTGCAGCTCGATGGTATTTGTATCGGCTTTATTTTTCTGGTTATCGAGGTTTAGTTTAATGGTAGCAATGTCCATCTTTTTTTGCCCGGATGCGTTTGAGGCAAAAATTAAAACAATAAAACATGTCGCTATATATTTAAACATACACTTAGTATTTTATTGCCCCAGAGATAATTAACGACAAAACCATAACGAAATCATCTCCTGTGAAAGTCACGGAATAGTGATAGGCGATGATTTGCTAAATTTATTCAATTTTATGCAAACGGCATCAATAAGCAGAAAGCTAAATTTTCTTTATTGCTGAAATAACCAGGATCCGGATCGGCATAAAAATCCCGAAGCCTGCTCAACCAGTCAATGTACAAATTATGGATTCGATTGTACAGATTATAGATAGCAGGGAAATTTCGGATTTATATCCCGGAGGTTCCTACCAAACCCGGTTCTCTTTAGTATACTCTCTTTCAATACCTTCCAATATTAGTTCAGAGGTTATGCGGCTTTCCTTGCGGGCCAGCATTTGCAGGCAGGCAAATTGTACTACATTCAAGATCCCGGAACCACTGAGCTCATATTTACGCGAGATCTGCTCAAGGTTAATGTGCCCGTTGAGGTTGGCTTTAGGCGGAAATGATTTTTGCCAGATAGTATAGCGTTCATCGGCATTAGGCAGCGGGAAGTTAATAACCGACTGAAACCGGCGCATAAAGGCCTCATCAATGTTATTTTTAAAATTAGTTGCCAGTATTACCAGGCCATTGTGTTGCTCCACACGCTGCAGCAGGTACGATGCTTCCTGGTTAGCATATTTATCGTGCGCATCTTTAACGTTAGTCCGTTTGCCAAAAAGCGCGTCGGCTTCGTCAAAAAAAAGGATCCAGTTTTTATTATCTGCCTTTTCAAATAATTTGGAGAGATTCTTTTCTGTTTCGCCTATAAACTTGGATACGATCATTGACAGATCGATCCTGAAAACCGGCTTGCCTGTATACTTACCCAGCAGAGATGCGGTAAGTGTTTTTCCCGTTCCCGGCGGGCCGTGGAATAATGCCCGGTAACCCGGTTTCAGTTTCCGTTCCATGCCCCAGTCGCTCATTAATACCTGCTGGTAGTTCACCCAGTTTTCCAGTTCGGCTATTTGCCTGCGGGTAGTATCGTTCAATACAAGGTCGTCCCAGTTATAGGTAGTTTCCAGATGTTGTGCTGGAAAGTTCATGCTCAGTTTAGGGATAGATTCGGTGCCGCTAATTAAAAGTTCAATATATTCGGGTTGTAACAATAATCTGCCGGATAAAGCAGGCTCGCCTTCGGGTACATCCTCCAGGTATAAAATGTTCTGCTTCGCCAAATTACTATGATGATGGAAAAGATCAGCTATCTCCAGCCGCTTTTCCAGATCATCGCCTGCCAAAACAAAAACCGCTGTTTGACCGGTTGGTAAAAGGCTGCGCCCGTTACGGCTCCTAACACCACCAATCTGCTGAAAGTCGCCCGATTCACGCATGTAAGGCTGAATAATTTCATCAAAAAACTCAACCTGTAAATGAGGTACCAGGGCCATCATTAGTATAATAACCTCATTGCTGTTCAAGCCATGATCATCAATTAATTTTTCGAGCACACTGCCATTTCGCTCCAACTGGGGCAGCAGCGGGGGCAAATAAGTTGCGTCATTACCAAATACAGTCTGTAGCCTGGCCTCAACACAACCGGCTGTATACTGCATCAGCGCTTTTAATTGCTTAATATTAGTATCCATTTTATTTACGCGGACCATTTTGCTGTATAACGTGGGTTAACTCGTGTGCGAGCAGGTTCATGCCGGCGGTGCTTTCAGGGTCAAACTTGGCTGCGTTAAAATAAATATCGTTACCATGTGTAAACGCCTGTGCCTTTGAAAGATTGCAAAGCTCAACAGCCTGCTGCCCGGTGTGGATTTTTACCTGCTCAAAATTGGCGTTCATCTGGTGCTCCAATTGTGTACGCACTTTTGCCGGCAGCGGGCTGCCGCCACCTTTACTTTCGTTCAACAACCTGTCGAACTTTGCTTCGGGAGCCTCGGGCTTACCTTCTGTTTTTTCTACGCTGCCACCCTTTTCTTCCTTTTTTTGCGCAGCAGCTTTATCATCCTTTTCTTCACCTTTTTCTTTTTTCTGTGGCTTGCCTTCGTCCTTTTTATCCTCCTCACCTTTTTTTTGCGGCTCTTTGTCTTTCTTATCTTCTTCCTTTTTCTGTGGTTCTTTATCCTTCTTCTCTTCCTCTTTTTTCTGAACCCCTTCCTTATCCTTTTTATCTTCTTCCTTTTTTTGCGGCTCTTTATCTTTTTTATCCTCTTCCTTTTTTTGAGTTGGCTTTTCTTCTTCTTTCTTTTCGTCCTTTTTCTGCGGCTTACCTTCCTCTTTCTCGTCCTTTTGTTCTTTCTTTTGGCCGGCTTTCGCATCTTTCTCCTCATCGGCCCCTTTTTTCTGAACACTCATTTGCCCCATCCGCTGCGATGAATTAGC
The DNA here is from genome assembly GCA_966212355.1 of uncultured Mucilaginibacter sp. GTDB lineage: Bacteria > Bacteroidota > Bacteroidia > Sphingobacteriales > Sphingobacteriaceae > Mucilaginibacter. The sequence continues at coordinate 174,301 of CBIHRB010000006.1, read as the reverse complement.
AGTTGCCTGCTGTGACATAGTGACTTTATGCGCTACCGCGTCGGCTTCCTGCTCAAGGGCACTGTCCTGGTTGCCGTCAATTTTCCTGGCCTGGAAAAAAGCATCTCCATCCTGCTTGCTTTTTTTACGGCTGCCATTAAAAAATGGTTTATCTGCTTTGTCCGCCTGTTTCTGACTAAGCGGCTGGCGTGTATTATGGATGTATTTCATAGGAGGTTTAGTTTAAATTGTTTAACAGATCTAATTGTTTTTTGGCATGAGCGCCCCATTCGCCGGCATCATTCAGCAGTTCTTCAAAAATCATCTTTGCCTTATCTCTCTGATTTAAATTAGCTAAGGCTATGCCCAGGTATAGTTTTCCTTTTTTGTTTTCGGGATGTTGTTCAATCAATAGTTCCAGGTGAGCAAACGCGGCGTCAAAACGGTTAAGCCCAAGGCAAAGCACTCCTGTATTTAGCCTTATCTCCTCGTTTTCGGGGTCATATTCCAGGATCCGCTCGTATTCTGCCGCCCCTTCATTTAACTGGCCGCTTTGCAAATACGCAACCGCCAGGTGGTTACGCACGGCTATATCGCCAGGAAACAGCATCAAATACCTGATCAGGTACCCTGTAGCCGACGCATAGTTTTTTATCATTAATTGGGACAGACCCGCAGTTTGCAATGCCCTGCTGTTTTGCGGGTTTTCGGATAATACATAATCGGCCATTTCAAAAGCTTCATCATACCTGCCGGTTGAAAGGTAAACCTGCGCCAGTCCCATCAATAAATTTAAGCTTGTGGGGTTAAGCTCAACCGCTTTAAGCCAGCATGTTTCGGCGCTTTCCATATCAGCCGATAGCATATACAGTTTTGCCAAGCCCTCCCAGGCTTCAAACTGATCGGCCTTAAGCCTAATAGTTTGCCTGAAAGCGTTTAGAGCCTTATCATACTGGCCCAGCAAAACTTCGGTATTAGCCAAATTAAGCCATGCCGAAGCGTTTTGGCTGTCAATTTCTAAAGCACGTTCAAACAGCGGCTTCGCTTCGGCAAATTTATTTTGCTGGTAAAACAACATTCCCCGGTTATTGAGCAGGGTAACATTGGGTTCATTTAAATCGGCAGCTTTTGCATAATAAGCCTCGGCAGCTTCAAAATTGCCGTTAAGCTGCTGTATAGCACCAAGGTTTATCAGTTCGGTTAGTTGGCTTCGGTTGCTCATAACATTTCTTCTTTTACTTTATCTGCTATACCACCTGCTATATCAGAAATGCTGATTTCAGGATAGGTAACTTTAATATCATCGGTTTTCACATCAAACGGTTCGCCATCTTTATAGTGGATTGGCAGCGAAACTTTAACCTGCAGATCCGGGCCATAACTAAATGACGCCAGGTTTTTAGTCCACTCTTTTGAAATATCTGTAACCAAAAGATCAAGTTCGGCTTTAATGAATGCGTTTACATCAAACGTAAACTTAGGGTGTACCTCGATCTCACCCAAAGCGTTAAACTCAAACCCGGTTGTGGGCGACCAGGCCAGGTCGGCAGCGGCACTTGCCTCACCTTCCAACCCTAATCCACCCACTATCTGAATACCACCGGTAACGCTGGCAGGCCCGATGCTCAAACCAATACCAAGCGCGGCTTTTAATTTTAAACCGGCATGCGCCGGGATCACAAATTTTGCCCCACCGCTGATCCGGGTATTTTCGGGATGTGAAGGATTAAATTCTATCTGTCCAAAAACGTCTTTGAGTTGGCCGGGGCCTACTGCAGCGTCAAAATCAAGGCCGCCATCAATAGTGGCTACGATACCTATGCTCTTAGGACCAAGCGGGATGGCGAATATTGGAATCTGGATGGTTGGTACTTTAAAAAGCTCTTTATTAATACTTTTTTTAGGAAAAACATCAACCGCCGAAGGCAGGTCCAAACGGCCTACGACTTCAATTTCTCCGGCCGGGGTCACCCTTACACTTGCCGAAGCTTGCAGCCAATCGGTAACTTTGAGGGTTAATTTACCCGAGCCGTAGGCAGTAAACTTATCCCCTGCAGGGCCTGATGGCGTGCCATCAGCGGCAATAGCACGGTTGGTAGCGCCTACCATCACCTCTCCTGATACCCTGTCAGCAGCATAGGATGCCTTGCCTTCAATGGTCAGCGCGCCATCGTCATATGATATTGACAGCTCTGTATTGATTTTCGGTATTTTGGGGATGGCTTTACCGTTGGCTTTTACATGGTATATCTCATCCGGCCCGCGGGTAACCTCCACATTGCCACTGCCGCTTTGGATGCCCGGCATGTTTTCGTCAAGAACGAAGCTGCCACCTATGACTAAGGTTTCGTTACCATAAGTAACATGGATCTCGGCGCTTTTTATACCCTTAATATCCGGCTCGGCTGTGCCGGAAGCATTAAATACGCCTTTTGCGTAATCAATTTTAATATGTGCCGATTTGAGGCCCTTTACTTTACCTGCAGGAATACCAATATCGCCTGATGCACTAAACTCGCCATTGGCATAAGAAGCCTTAATTTGTGCCGGATTAAAGGTTTTTGAATCAAAATCAAAAGTACCATCAAGCGCAAACTCGCCTGCCGAATTGGCTTTAGCCCCTACCTGGCCTTTACCAAGACCTTTTATTTCAAAATCGGCAACACCCTTCACACCAATGCCAGATGTTGCAGCATAAACCTCAAGCGATGTATTAGTGATCTTGAACGGAGGAGGTACCTTAAGTTCGCCGCTATTGAATACTTTACTTATTTTGATGCCATCTGCATCAAAAACGATGTCAATAGCCGAACCTTTGATGAACGGAACATCGGTATTAATTTTACCAAACCCAACCAAACCGGTATTGGGATCAATGTCTATCTCTTCAATCTTTATCGGGCTAAAGCCCTTTGCTTCAAGCTGTGCACTAAGTGCGGTTTTTATAGCAGCCTTATTTAGCTTACCTCCGTAAAAACCCGGCATAGCTTCAATAGGCTGCGGCAGCAATTTGATGCCTTTAACATGCTTATCGTTCATCAAAACATCGATATAAGCGGTTCCCACCGAACCCGTGCTTAATATCGTAGGATTGTCCTGATGGATATAGTCTATCTTTTTAATTTCCAGATCAGCGCCCCGGCTCTTGATAGCGCCAATGGGATGATTTATCGTTTTAGAGCCTTTTGCTCCCGGGGTTTTGCCCGGTTCCCAATTGGGTATCTTCAGTGTCTTGCCAAACCGCTCGCTCGTGATCAGAGTTAACTCCGTGTCTTTAGCAAGCTTAAATTTTGCCTGATCGGCCGAAGAAATGAAAGCCAATCCGGCAAGATGTTTACTTGCCTGAATATCTGAAAGCTCCCACCCTTTTCCTCCGCCCGCTACGCCCAATGTCCCGAGGATTTTACCCGCAGTTATCGTATAATTTGCACGCACACTGTCAGCGCTTGGCTTTTTCTGACCATCGGGCATGGTTTTGATCTTGCTCAGTGTATCCGTTATCTTGTTTTCTATTTCGGTTTTGATGTTACCACCCGATGAGCGATTTGTGGCAGCTTCAAGCAGCCACAAGTTAGGCGTATCATCCATACCACCTAATTGCAGCTCAACTTTATGGTCAACATCATAACCACTTTCAATATTTTTACCCGACTCATCCCAAAATGGCCGGGTAATATTGGCTTGAATTGCGGCCGCATCGCCGGTTATAATGTGAGATAAACTGGAGTGGTGTTTTTCTGAATCGAGTGTTAAAAAGAAGTTTGGTTTACTTTGATCGGAAGGTATTTCTTTGGCCTTTTTCTTATTAAACTCAGATGTAAATGTACTTGATGCCTTAGCTGCGTTGTTCCATTTTTCTAAATGCGTGCCTGATCGTTCGGTTTTATCAAAAGTGTAATTAGCTTTTGAGCCCGCCGGCATCATATTATATTTTACCGTGGGTATATTTATGGACGGTATATAGATTATTTTTTTCTTGGTATCTATCGGATCTTCCTTGGTGGCCTTTTCGCCCGTACTTGCAGTTATAGCTCCCGGAGTAGGTGCCGTTGCAGCCCGCTGAATAACCCCTTTCTTTTTAACACCATTTCCACCCTGTTGTACCGTGTGAGTCACTTCATGGGCAAGCAAGTGTTGCCCTGCCTGGCTTTGCGGATCATACTTGCCCGCCCCGAAATAAATATCATTGCCGTGGGTAAACGCCTGCGCCTGTAAATCGTTACTTAAACCGGCGGCTTCACTGTTATTATGGATCCGTACCGCACTCAGATCTGCACCCATGGCACCTTCCATTTCCTCGCGGGTATTGGCAGGCAATGGTTCGCCGCCGCCTTTGCTGCCTTCGATCTTTTGTTGCGTTTGTGGAGATACATCCGGAGCGGCCGACTGGCTGCTGCGTTTTAATGTATTCCCCTCGTTGGGATCGCCATCACTTTCAAAAATGGGGCGACGCTGTAATTCTTTATCGGCTCCGTTCTGCTCTTTTTCCTGTTTATCTTCCTTCTTATCTTCTTTCTTTTGCACAGCGGAGGTAGCTGAATTAGCAGGACCAGTGGTAGTAGTAGAAACAGTTGCAGCGTTAGCTAAGGTTTTAGGCTGATTAATATGTTGAACAACTTTATCAGCCACCTGGTCGGCCTGCCGTTCAAAATGATCGCCGGGCTCATTCACCGTCATTTTGCGCTGAACCTTGTTCCCTTCAAAAAAAGGAGGTTCCTGTACCTGTTCAACATCATGAGCGGCAGAGAAAAAAGGATCTTTCCCTGCCGCCTGCCTGTTTGCGGGCTGGTTTTGTTTGGTGTTTGCAGGTGCTGCCTTTTGAGGTGTCTTCATTGCCATTCCACGTAAAAAGGTTCATTCATCCAGGGCAGTTTGATTACGCCAATGCCCCATGGCAATGACGAAAGCAGGATATCCAGGTCCATCCGCTCTACAATAAGGCGGGCAGGCTGTTCTGCTTCAATTAGTTTCCCGTTGCGAATTAAGAATGCCTCGCGCAAGCCGCCGGGCGATGTGTTTTTTAATGCTTTCCAGTATTTTACCACGGTTCTGAGCATATTGTCGCCTTCATCAAGCATACGCTGCGGCATTTCAACTTCACGTTCCAATGGCTCGTCAAGTGGCCACCGGCATAAAAACTTTTCAAAATAAAGGTCATATTCAAAGGCATTCACATTACCGGTACCTAAATAGTGCAGCAGGTGAACGGCCAGTTGCCTTGCGGGCAGATCAACAAAATCGTTATCCTGCAGCAAGCCAAAATCTTTAAAGAAATACTCCAAAAACGGGTGCAGGATCACCAAACCGGCCTGGTTTACATAAGTCCCGGCAATTTCTTCTTCTTTTTTTGAGCTTGTTTCCGGAGTATTATCGGGTGTGATTATGGGCTTATTACTTTGCAGCAGCGATTTATTTTCTGTTGATTGGATAACTGTTTCGGCTATTTGAATGAGGCTCATCGCAGACTTTGAAACAGAAGCTTTTAAATATCCGGTTATTAAAGCGGTTAGCTTTTTCAGGACCGCACTATCGCCAGCAAATTCACTATGGCCTGTCCGCAGGTAAATCATCAGCAAGAGCTTTTCAATGATCTGCCGCCCGGAGTCGCTATTAAATTCCGCCGGTAAAACCTCTTTAATGTTAGCGTGTATGTTAGTTGCTGATTCACCAGTTATCAAACGCCTGATTTCTTCAAAAACAGCGTCGACCTTTTTTTGAAATCCATAAGTCTCGGCCTGAAGTAAAACCATTGCCAGCTTTTTAATAAAAGCCATACCAAACTGGCTGAATAACCTGGCTGCCGCAAGAGGTGAGCTCTTAAAAAGATTGATAAGTTTTGATTGATAAGTTCGATCTTTTGTCAACAATTCTGACAGTTCACTTAACCAAACATTTTCCTGCTGCAGCCATTCTGTTGCAGCTACCGCATACCACGGAAGCCTGCCCGTGTTAAGGAAATAAACAAATACATTAAAAGCCTGCTGCTCTTCAGTAAGCAATGAATAGCTGATCTCGTTATCTGGCTCATCACCTACAGGTAATACCGCAGGATTTAAAACCGGCTCGAGCGCCTTAGCCAGGCTTGCCTGCAATTGTTCAAATACATCTTCCATTTTACCCGTACCCAGATCAAGATCAATCTTATCTATCAAAACATGAGCGGGCAGATCCATATCATCCAGCAATTGCTCCAGTTTTTTGAGCAGTACCTGTTCAAAGTAACGCACAGCCTCGTCCTGCACCTTTTGGGCAGTGCTTCGGTGTGATACTTCTATGTCAAGTACCAGCTTATGGATGATATGTGTGCTCCCTGCCATAGCTCAGCATTATTTAACAGTGCCAGGATCTGTAGTACCCGGATCTTTTTTGATAATCTTCGGAGCTATTTTGGGTGTCACAGGAGTTACAGCCGGGTCTGTCTTCGGTGTAGCCGCCGGTGTTACAGTTGTACTCGTTTTAATCACAGATGGGTCTACCGTTGGTGTTGACGTTACCGATGGTGTTACCGCAGGTGTATCCTTAACTGTAATCACCGGCGGTACAGTAGTATCCGTTGGCGGCGTAGTAACTACCGGCGGAACTTTAGTAACTACCGGTGTAGTGGTTTCCGGCGGCAAATGGGTAAGTACCGGAGTGGTGGTTATAGGAGGCAAAGCAACAGGCGTAGGTGTAAATACGGCACGGCACTTATCAAATTTACCATTCACTGCTGTAAGTGTAATAACTGTATTACGGCCGCGCGGAAACTGGCGCATATCAAACACTTTTACTGTGTTTACCTCATTACTGGTAGTTCCATCGTCAAATGTCCATGTAAACTTAAAGCTGCCCGGATTAGGTGTTTTATTTGTTAAAGTAACAGTGGCAGCACCTTTTTCATTATCCATAGTTACCTTATAGTCAAACGAGGCCTGCGGATGCTCATGGATCATGAGCGTACAAGCAGGAACCGGTTTGCCGTTCACCATAAAGTCGTTGATGCTGACATCATAAGGACCTTTGGATGGGTCAACAACCCATTGGCTCCCCAATAATTTAACTGCATCTCCCGCTATTTTTGAGGTGATAATCCCTGTTGCGGGTTGTACGGCAGTGAAGTTTATATTACCCTCATCTGAACAAACTTCGCTGGCGGCTAACTGCAGGTCTACAGGTTCCTCAGGAATCTCTACTGTAATAGTAACCTGTTCAGAATCGGTACAATCATGGTTATTGGCAGATAAGGTGAAGGTTAGTTTACCATCAGGGAATTTAGCACGAAGATCAGCATATTGGAAGGTAATGTTATCATCCGGTGTGGTAAGATTAGCATGTACCTGTCCATCGGGCATAGTCCAGGTGTAAGCAAATGTATCCCCTGCTGCCTGATTGGTTGTAGCTGTTAGCTGAATAAATACGGCAAACTGGGTTGTATCACTTATGCTGGCCGCAGGTTTAACAGCCGGGTGTTTAAATACGGTAATAGTGCAATCTGTAGGCTGATCATTTACGGTAAATTTAATCTGCTGGCCAAATGTACCGTCTTTAACTTTAGTTGTATCAAAATAGGTTATTGTGTCTTTAGTTACAACTGTAGTTTCAAAACCAGCCGAGGCCTTGATAACGCCATCGGCCGGACTAACTTTAAATTGCAGCAAGCCTTCATCTGAACATGCTACAGCCTTAGGCAAGCTTAATCCAACCTGTGGTTTCGGCATAATGAATGCCACCGGAGGACAATCAGAACAGCACATATACGGCAGGCAAAAATCGGCAAATACTATATCGGCAGGCACATCGGGGTTTGCAGCTACAGCTCTTGATTTTCCCAGTTCGAGCGCTAATGCCTGAGTTTTCTTGATCACCTCAGCTTCATTTGTCGGGGTATACTTACGTTTCGACCGGCGTTCATAATATTTTACAGCATCGGCAATGTCATCATACTCGGTATTTTTGGCGATATAAGCCATCGCGTCACTATCACTTGCAAAACCTTTTACGAACTGCTGTTCGCTTTCAAGCGCCTTTAACCTGTCTTCGAGCGGAGATTTGTCTGAAGGGGTGGTTGGACTGGGTGCAGCTACCGCGGTAGCATAAACCATTACAAACGTACCACCCGCCGGCACGCCTGCCAGGTGTTCTAACCCGGTATGATTGGCGGCATAGGCCGAAAAGGTAAGCTGTTGCAGCAGCTTGGTTTTGCGGTCCTGTATTTCTTTTAATATTACGGCAAGCGCCTGGCCTGCACAGCAATTTTCAGATAAGCGCCATAACTGCAGTTCATAGTCATCTTCGTACCCTTTGCGTACATAATCGCTTTTAGCAAAAATCTGGCGGCTTTTCTGAGCAGCCGATTTTACTTCATTGCAAAGTTCATCCAGGCGGGCTGTAAAATTATCAATGGTGTCTTCGTCAATATCAACCAGTCTGTCGGGCAGCCACTGGCTTATGTTACGGGTACCAGCTATCATACGCACAGGGATATCAACTGCAATAGCTTGCTCATATGAGCCTGTTGCCGAGGTATCCACAGTTTTGCCTGCGGCATCTGCATAGTCAGAAATACTGATGGCCCCGCCCTGCCTGCGGATCTGATCTACATAGTAACCTATACTGCCTTGAGCAATATTGATATTATTGTCAACTGCGTCAATACCGCCGTCCATCACATATTTATCGGTGCTTTTATTGATCGCAAATCCGCTGCTTACCTCACGCGCAGTTGCCTGTACTTCGCCGGTATCCGTTGTTTTGGCAGCAGCCATTCGCATTTTAGGGGCGGCGGCTTCTTCCTCATTGGCCAATTCCAGTTTCTGCTGTGCCGCCTGATACCGGATATCATTCGCCACAGCATAACCTGTTTGGGTATTAAAGCTTGAGAAAAACTTGCTTACATCACCATAAAGGCAATTCTGCTCGGCCTGGAAAGCTTTTAACGTGGCTTCCAGATCATTAAACTGGCAGGCATAATCATCTATATCAATATCACTAAGGCTTACATCGCCCAAACGGATGGCCACTACATCAAATGGCAGGTTACTGTCCTGCCTGATCTTATCAACCGCGGCAATAGCCTCGGTATATTTTTTACCGATATGCCCTTCAATCCTGAAAAAATTATTGGAGTCGATTGAATAGGCCAGCGGGTTTACCACCATATCATTTGCAGGCGAATAGGCCCCGGCATTATAACCCAGGATCAGTTTATCTGTACCCTGCAGCCACCGGCTATAACTCCATTTTTGAGCCAGGTCTACCGGCTTGCCATAATAAAAAGGGATAGCCCTTGCCTCTAAGGGTTTACTGTTATCGGTAGATGGCGTTATTTTCACCACCGGGCTCGGAGGCAGCGTAAACCCGCTGCTCATGATGTTCAACCTGTCGAGCAGGTTAATAGCAATGTTCAGCTTATCTTTATTGGCGCTGATAGCCGGTGAAGCATAAAACTTATGGCGATAAGGCGTTGGCTTGGCCGTTGGTGTAATATTTAAAGCACCCAGCATAATATGTTTGGGGAAAGCATAAATATTGGGGCAGCACTGGTAAATGATATCCGAAAGTATGGCCCTCAATTCATTATAGCCGGTTAACAGGTCCTTATAAAAATCATACAGGTACTGTGCCTGCATTGGGGCTGTAGCTTTGCTTAACGTAGTATTGATGTTGGCAACAATACCGGTAATAGGATAAACAGATTGCGGATCGAGCGCAAATTTGAATGTATTGTAGAGCGTTTGAACAGCACTTGATAAACCACCGGCGCCATCATTTGCAATTTTTGAAAAGGCAGCGGTAAGCGCTGATGATGAAGCGGTTGTTTGCATGTTAAAGAACACGCGTTTTGCAGCTAATACAGGAGCATCAAAATAGGCATTATAAGCGTTAAAATACTTTTTGTAGATATCGTCATAAATAACCTCCGAACCTGTTTGCTCAATAATCTGGTTCATATCTGCCTGGGCAATAAGCAGCACTTTGGGTTTGGCTACCTGCTTGCGGCCCTGGTTATCACAATCAATAGCGGTACAGGCATCGGGATCCTTAGAGTAATATTCCAGGTAAAGCAGGCCGTACATTTCAGTAAGCTCCTTACCGGCCTTTGATTTAAAATTGGTGAGGGCAAAACTATCAACCGGGAAAGCGCCTTTATCGTCAGGCGTTACCAGCTCCCATAAAGCCATTTGCGCGGCATCTGTACCCAAAGGATAAAACGGCGGGTATTTGATCAGCGAATTATCATAGGCCCTGAAGTTTTTGTAGGTTGTTTCGGGCATGTAAAGCAAATCGCCGTCGGTAGTTACGCCGCAGCCCTTGCCTATGGTTATGCCGTTGGCATCGCCTTTGAAACTTAAGCCGCATACCAGGCCAACGCCAATTAAACAGGTACGGGTAAGGCGCTGCTGATCTTCAAAAAACTCTACAATATCATTCAGCTGTTTGGCTGTGAGCACCTGGCTGTCAACAAAGGAGTTATACTCTAAAGTTATATCGGTGAGCTTTATGTTGGTTACTGGTGGCATGGCTTTTTCATTTAGGTTTTAACTGTTATTATTTGTGCCGCCCTGCAAGGTGCCAAGGCTGGTTTTGTTCAATATTATCGGGTTGGTTTCCTGGGTATCATCATCGCAATCGCTTAGCTGGCCCTGCTGGTAAACGGTGTACAGTTTTTCAAGCACATCAATAAATTTGCTGTTCAATACCGGGTCAAGAGGGGTATCGGTACTTACCGCTATGTGTTTGGCGGCAAGCCAGTCTTTATAAACTGCTTCAAAACCAACCATCTGGTCATGTCCGATGAAACAGATCCGCGGCAAAATATGAGCGGGCGTTTCGGTGCGGATGAGCCGCTCGGCATAGGTGCGGAAAGCTGTGTTACGTAACCTTACGCTATATCCCGGCAGTATCACACAAACCCGGAACGAGTATGGATCAAGCGGCTCACAGTACACGCCATTAGGATCAAGGCATACCGGCATAAACTGGTGATGAGTGCTGTCATCGCCGGTATAATCAAATGGCGGGCGCAGCAGGATATTTTCTATCACGTACATGCCCTCCATCTTGAAATCGTTTTGCATAAATTTGATGATGAACGCAATCTCGGTTTCGATGGCGGCGGCGCTGAACTCCATATCATTATGGGTAAGCAAAGTACCAGCAGAATTGGCTATGTTATACACGTACTTGCCGGCAGTAGGCCCCGGACTTAAGCGGTAATTTTCCCTGTCGCAGGCCAGCACGGATACGAGGCCAAGATCTTCATAAGCATCTATCTCCTTCAGGAAATTGGCATTGCCTTTAAATTTAACTACGCCAAGCTGCGATATTGTCCAGTTGTAATGCAGGGCATCGGCCTTAAACAACAGGTAATCCTCAACGCTTAGCTGCTGCATTTTATAGTTAGAGAAACCCAGCAGCATGGAGATCCGTTTTTCCATGCCCGATACATTCACCAGTTGCTGATCCGGTGTTTTGGCATTGTACAGATCCATCCCGCTGCCGCGGCAAATGCTCATCTGGTCATAGTCTTTCAAAAACTTAACCTTATGCCTGATGATGTTGCGCTGGTAATCTTCGCCGTAAATGCGGTACATTAAAAATACGTACTCGTTAAACTGCTCGGCAAAACGGGCCAGCAAATGATCGAGGAATTTATTTTTCCGTTCGGGGTAGTTATCCTGCCCGGTTTCTTTAATTACATCATCAATCGTCTTCTCCCATTGGGCATAACCATCCAGCAGCTTTTCCGCATCGCGGATGCCATTTACGGTATTGCTGAAATAGGTTTTGCGAATGCTGTCATCGGCAGTAAGCAAGATCCTGGCGTTTGAAAGCTGGGCAAAATAATTGGCCAGCACCTGGTCATAAAACAGCAGGTAGCCTTTAAGCTGTAAGGCCAGCGACCGTTGCTCAGTTGTAGCAGTATCGGGCAGGCCCAGCGGTGAAATGCCATAATTTTCGGGGAACTGGTTTTGCAGGGTTTCATAATGGGCTATATCACGGTAATCGCCTTCGGGTACCGGCAAATCAACTATCTTTTTAGCCTCTACATTGTCCTGCCAGTCTTTCCGAAGCTGGTTAAGATCGGCCTGGGCTTCGGACTGCTTCAGTTCGATAGGCACCACATCCTTATAAAACGTGAATGATGAATTGGTTTCACACAAAACAGGCTTGCGGCCATCCTGTACACAAAGCAACCATTCGTTCGATTTATAGATCTTATCAGCAACCTCGCTCTGCGGCGCGGTACAGCCGCAAAAACCAAAGGAAATTCTTTTCACCAATCGTACGCCGTCAATTTCCATGATAATGCGGTACAGATCAGACAGGCGCACCTCTGTACGCAACTGCGACGCCGCAAGTTCGGCCGGGATGATAAACCCTTGTTTAGCAAATTTGGCATCAATACCCTGCAGGTTTTCAAAATCAAGTACCGGGCCCTCAAAGATCTCGTCGGTCTGCATGCCTTTATCCAGCAATTCTTTAAGCAGATAAAATTTAATATCGGGTGTAAGGTATTGCTCGATATTAAACATGATCTGCGCCCAGATCATTTCAGGATCGGCCTGGGGCTGAAGCTCAATTTCGGCACATATCACTATCTCCTGATTTTCAACCGCTTTTACCTGGTCAAGATCCTCACACAATTCGCGGAAGTAGTGATATACTGACTTTATTTGTTTGATGATGTCATCCTGTTTGGCTTTGATCTTAGCTGCATCGCCACCCAATTCAGGAAAATCCTCAAAATCTATCAGGATATCGTTGATGCCTTTTAAATCGAATTTAACCTCTTTGCCAGTCAGCGCATTTTCGCCGGGTTTGGCATAACGCAGCAGCGGTTTACCATCAGGTTGTTTATAGTTGGCTATGATACTATGAGGCGATTTTTTGATCCAGGCATTCCGCACACCATCTATCCGCACAAATAATTGACGGTAGTCGTCGGATGTAACCGGGTAAGTGGGCAGTATTTTTATGGCAGATAAGAACTGCTCATGCATACTGGTGGTATTGTCATGATCAACCGCTAAAATATTTTCAACGGGCAGGGTAATGCGGTAGTTAAGATCGGTAAGCGCATAGCAAAGCATCTCCAGCGTGGTAATGCCCGGATCGTGTACGTTATAATCCGACCAAATGGCGCTGGCCAGGTCGCGGATATGCTGCATACCTTCGGTGCGCAAAGTATTATACTCGGGCCCAAGGCTGGCATCAATTTGTTTCGGTATAGTTAACTGATCAATCATGGGCATGTAGGTATGGTTTTGGTATCAATTAAATGTTGCTTTGCCGATACAAGGATTGCCTTTGAATTGCCTGCCTCCAAAACATCGGGGTTTGCGGGCCCCGATGCTGTGAAGTACATCTTAAAATCGGCTATATAATCAACATAGGGTAGTTCTTCAATAAAGCGGATCACCACGCTTTTGTACAGGATGCCGCCAAAATCAATATCGGCATTACGGTTAAAAGCCCAGGGCGACAGGTAATTAATCACATCGGTATTCAGCTTAGCTGCGTATAGGTTTTCATCCAGTCCGAAGTAAAATTTCACCTTAAAATCAAGGATTACCTCTTCATAATCAGGATTAATAGCCAGCAGGTCAACATGCATAGAGTTTAATCCCGACAGGTATTTGGTGATCTCGCTCAGGGTATTTTTGCTTACGCGAGGTTTAAATGGATCAAAACTGATCTGGTTACGGATATCAGGTATGGCTACCACCCTTACGCTACCCGGGGCAACTTCAATATTATCGTTGGTATGGTTAAGGCATTTAACCCTGAACACCTGCGGAAACTGCGCCATCACCAGGTGCTCATAATCCCAGATGGTGATAGCCCGGTGCTTATGCCTTAAGCGTTCGCTAACCCTCAGGCGGAAAGCGCCGTCATCTTCCGGCAGCAAACCGCCAAACGAAGCATATGGCTGAGTAACCGATTTGATTTGCGGCAGCCTGTCGACCAGTTTGCCGATTGTACCTGCGGGCAACCCGGTTTCCAGGTGCGAAAGTTCATTATCATTATCGGCAAATTCGGCTTCGGCAGCCTGGATATGTACGTTGATGAATTTACAAACCGAATCTATCGTTACTGCAGTTGGCAGTTCAACCCCAAGCCAGGTGAGGCTTTGGTTTAGGAATGTATTGTTGGTTGTAGCGCCTTCGGGGATTAAAAACTTGATGATCCCCGAGCGCAAAAAATCATTGGTATCGTCGCTGATGATATTGCTTTTATCCAAAGCAAGCCATTCATTGCCTGATAAATAATACCATTTAGGTTGAATAGTATCAGAGAACGACGGAGCAAGCGCGTCTTCACTGCCCTCGGCTACCTGGAAAAGAATACTGGCTACAGACCCCGTTTCGATACCTGCAATGCCTATGTAAAAAGCTGCAAGATCAGGAGCTTGCGGTATAGCAGTAATATTCCCGTCGATAAGCCCGTGATATTGTTTTTTGAGGAAAGCATGCTGTTCGGCCTGGCCAAATGGCGTTTCGTGAAAAAATTGAATGTTATGGTTCACGTAATCAGCCAACAGACCAGGGTTATCATTACTGCCGGTCAAATCGTCAATCTTATTTTTAGCCGACGCCTTGTAATCGAGCTTTAGCGATGCTATTTCGGGAGTATAGGGTTCTTTAGGGATAAGCGCGGCCCTTGTTGTATCTGTCATGGCAGCGGCAAACAATTGCGGATATATACTATGCAGAAAATCCTTTTCAAGGCTTATACGGATATAATTATCCTTAACTCCTGCCGAAAAATTTTCGGTTTTTGTTTGAACTGTGGTAGCAGTTTGCTGAAACCCAATAAAACCCAGCACCGGGAAAAACATCTGCATAGGTTGCACGTACTGCTGCACCAACGCCTTTTCGGCCTGTGGCCAGCTACCCTGTTTAAAAGAGCCCGACACATTAAAATACAGGTATTTATTAATAAAATACGGTGCGGGATTTACCGCTTGCTGAACGCCATCCGGCTTAAGTGTAAAGGTATTATCGAGCACATTGATCTCGCTGCCTTCGCTTGGGAACAATGCACCGTTTTTGATGTAGGCTACTTTTGCTTTAAAATCGCTTTTAGCTGTTATCACTCTTGAAGTGCCCGTAGTATCTGAAGCCTCATTACTGGCGGTAATGTTATATGCACCGGGGCTTAATGTCGACTTGAGATAATCTGTACGATAAGCCGTATAATAACTTTTCAGATCAGCAGGTACGCCTTTCCATTCAATATTGGGCGTAATTTCCGTCCACTCTTTTTGAAAGACCTCAGCGCTGCCGATGTATAGGGTTGAACCAACTTTTGGCAGTGCGCCAAAGGCAAAAAAGGGCTTTGACGGATCAACTTTACCGTTATCATTTTCAACTGCCAGGTTTTTCATACCTTTCACAGTCACATCTATCTGCACATTATTGAGCTTAGCTTTACTCAGCGCAACATAAACAGGATAGGCATTATCCTGAACACTCATCAGCAGGCGCATTACCGGGAAATCGGTTTTATAATTTTCTTTATGAATTGCCTGATCATAGGGTACAACAGCTTTTGCCTTTGCCGGTATATTTACTGTAATAACAATTTGCTGCTGATTAACCTTAAAGGCATCTGTAGTTGGAAAATCGGCCTGCAGCCATTCTTTTTCGGATGTTAAAAAAACCTTAAACAGTTGGGCAAGCAGTGCAGGATCAATAGTACCGAGCCCCGAAAAGTTGAGTGTTAAAGTTATGGTACGGTCACCCTCGCTCATCAGCAATACTTTTGATGCAAAAGCAAAGCCCATTGATGCCGTTGGCCAGCTCTTGCTGCCAAAAGGGTTCCACTTAGGTACATCATCTTTAAAAGGCGTACCCAAACCATCAGCCGAAAAAGTAACATCGGCATAGGCTGCCTTCTTATCCGCGGGCGATTGGTACCAGCTTTTCATAGCCGCTATAGTGGCGCTGTTTACAGCCAGCTCTGCGTTTGTTTTAAAAACAACCGGTTTGGGTTTGGGGCTTTTATCTTTACCGGCATCAAGTGGTGTGCCTTCCGGCAACAGGAAACCGGTGAGGTTACGGGCAAGCTCAAATATTACATGTACCTTATCGGGTACTTCGGGGCGGTTGCGCAACTGCAATACCCGTTTAAAATAAAAATCAAGGTGCCGGCCGGTAAACTGGTTCAATGCATCTTCCGAATGCTGTAAAAGCATAATGAAACACATAAACAGGGCCAGGTGCGGTTCAACATCGCTTTTGATACTTGAGTCGGGAAAACCCAGGCCGGCATTCTGCATTTTAACCTCAACCTGCTTCAAAAAATCCTGCAGCGCTTTTTTATCCCGGATGAAAAACGGTTTCCAATCGCCCTGGGGGTAATTGCTGTCTTTCAAGGTATAATAGTTTATTTTATCGGCATAAGCAGCAGCGAACGTCAGCCAGTCTTCCATGCCCAATTCCTCAATTGGGGCGCTTGCTGGGTCAAGCGCTTTCAGGAAGCGCTGTGACTGGCTTGAGCCATCACGTTGAAGCGGATTTTTATCGTTACAGGCCATGGTTAGTTCTTATTGGTTGGTAGTTATGCTGGTAATGTCATTTTTATAATAGGGGAACACGTAGTTGTACCTTGAATTGGTGGTACGCACCGTGTAATTGAGCTTAATAAGCAAGATCCCTTCGTTATCCATACTGGTGTCAACCTCGGTGCTGTTTAGCGTTATCCTGGGTTCAAAATATAGTACGGCGGTTTCAATCAAATCTTTGATATAGGTTTTGAGGGTGAGGTTTACAGCCTCAAAAACTATCTTTTGTAAATCGCACCCGAAAGTTGGCTGCATAATGCGCTCGCCCAGCCGGGTGCTGAACAGTATGCCCAAACTGCTTTCAATATCGGCCTCGTCGGTAAGCATTTCAACTTTACCGGCAGCCTTGTCAAAACTTGGCGGGAAACTCCATCCCCTGCCTATAAAAGGTATTTTTGGTTCCATTGATCAGCCTCCGATTATTACTGTTGGGCAGCCTAACACTATTGATCCGCCGTGGGCTGTGCTATCGCCCATACGGGCGGCGGGTTTCCCTCCTATCAGCACCGTTGCCGAACCCATGATTATCGAATCGGGCGGACCGGCGCAGGTACACATATCGCCCACGCATACGGCCGGCATGCCACCAATGAGCACCGTTGGTACCCCCGGCCCTATTACCGGCCCGCCTACGTGAGGCGAAGGCCCGTTGAACATAGGGCATACGTGCATATCGCCTATCCTTGCTGCTGCTGCCATTTTTTGTTATTAGTTTATTTGTACAATTGAGCCTTTCAGTGCCGCCGTACCGCTTGATTTTACTTCCACACTGGCCGATCCTTCGGCCGAAAGGGCGGTATTGGCTTTCAGGCCCAGGTTCATTCCCTCGGCATTAAAATCCTGCTGGGCCTTAAGCACCAGTTTGCCCTGGGTTTCGATGGTGATACCATCGCTGTTCATTTTTATCGAGTTATTATTCTCATCCTTTAACTCAATCGCCCCGGCGTCTTCATCCATAGTTATCTTTTTCCCTGCCGGCGTTTCAATGGTTACTGATTTTTTATCGTCATCAAAAATGAGCTTCATTTTGCTGCGGGTTACAAAACCCTTTTGGTTGTTGGCGTCGGCCGCGGTTAAAGGAGCGGTTTTATTGCTGCTGTTAAGCATGCCCAGTACCACCGGTTTACGAGGATCGCTGTTTAAAAAACCAACAATTACTTCATCCCCAACTTCGGGCAAAAAGAAACTTCCGCGTTCCTTACCGGCATCCAGAGTCGCTACACGCGCCCAAATCCCCTGATCATCAGCGCTGATCACCGGCATACGTACCAGGATACGGCATTCACCATCAGGATCGCTTTCCAATTGGGTTACTACACCTATCTGCAAACCGGGCACTGCCTGGATCAAAGCCGAAGCCGGTTTTATACTGGTTTCAAACTTTTCGGTAAACCATTGCGGATCTAAACCAAACTGTACTTCCAATTGCCAGTCGCCGGCAGAGATATGATGCTGAATGTGACTTACAAACGTGTTGCCATTAAACCTGTCGCTCAGGTTGCTGAGCTTAATGATCATGCCCGGCTTCACTGTATGAATGCCTTTAAACTTTACCCGGCCCCGCACTTTTGAAAGCACCTGTTTTTGCTTGAGCGATGTTGCCCAGGCCTGCAACTCGGGCTGCGAAAGCTTGCCGCCATGGTTAAGCTGATATTTACTTTCATTAAATACACCAGCCAGATCATCACTTGTCAGATTGCCGTTCAGTTCGCCCGACGGCGGGTTAGCATCAACCTTTTCAATTTCCTGTGATGCCGGGTTCCAGGTGCGGCCTGTTATGGAGGGGAACTGAATGCGCGAGTCAATCTCTGCATCCAACTCCAGCATAGTAGCGCCAAATGATAATTCAACAACCGCGGTGCCGCTTATTTCCGGCTTTTTGACAGAGAGGGTATTATCATCTGTATAAACCAGCATTCCGTTCAGTTCGGCACGGCCGGTTATGAAATCCCAATCAGTGGCTTCGTACTGCACCAGGTCGCTGGTGGTGATGTTCATATCAGCAACATCGGTACTTAAACCGCTGTAAGTGCCTGCTATAGTGGTTATCGCATCGCTGTCCTTCACGTTTTCGCCAAAGTACTTGCTGTGGCGGGCAAGTGTCATGGCAATGGCCTTATCGCGGCATTCAATAACCAGTTGCGAGCCACTGTTGCGTAACTTGATACTGTGTTTAATAACCACGCCTTTAAACAGCGTATAGTTATCTGATTCGTAACCACAAAGGATCTCGATGTTTTTTCCCGGCACAAACAAATCGCCGTTGCTGGCATCAAACTTTTGGGCCGAAGTATCACCATCAATGATCACCAGTTTAGCGGCAGCTATTCGGTTTACGCCTTTATCAATCACCATAGCCTCCACCTGCATCGTGCGGGGTATCTCGGTACCCTCAATTTTCACAATCGGGGTTACAACGGTACTTGGCCGGGTGGTTTCTATGGTGCGGCTGTCTGCCATGATCTGTTATTGATTTAATGGTGGAAACTTGAGTTTTGTGCCTGTTTTGAGGTACCGGAAATCGTTAAGGCTGTTTGCCCGGGCCACTTCTATGTAATACTTTGAATCGCCGTATATCTGATAGCAGAGCAGCGGCAATGTGTCCCCTTCGTTAATTACCCTCACTTTTGTTAAATCGGGCGACTGGGCATTTTCTTTAGCTACCCTCTTTTTATCCTCAACCGAACCAATGAACGAAGCTTTTACAATTGCCCTGAGCGGGCGGCCCTGGCTGTCAAACAGTTTATAACTGATATCCATTGTTTCCAGGGCACCGTCAAACTGAAGCGTTCCCCAATAGATACTTACAAACCTTGGCCGGTGTTTATCGCCCTGGTATTCGATGATCAGTTTCTGCAGGTTGTCGATATCCTCGTCAACCTCTAACTCGCCGGCGGTAGCACCATTGATGACCCCTGTGCGATCGAACATCAGCTCGAAATCCATCTTCTGCGGCTCAATCTTGGAAAACTTGGGCAGCTTGCCCGAGGTTCCCTGTGCCTGCTTGTCAGAATACTTGATCTCGATCTTCTGGCTGTAGCTTTCGGGGTTAACCTGTACCGTCATAGAGCCTTCTTCATTTTTGCTCTTCGGATCGGACCAGGCCACGATCTTCATTTTGGTTACGTTATCGGCCATCAGCGTTCGTTTTTATTTTTCAAAATCTCCAGTATCTGTTCTACGCACTCGGCAATGATCTCATCTTTATCACCGCCTCCGCCGCCACTACCGCCACCGCCACCTGAGGGCTTTGAATCCTGTTCGGCAGGGCTTTGGTTTACGCTCACGCGGATGTTCAGTTCTCTGATCTCAATTGGCATAACATCAGGTTTGAAGGGTGTAATACTGGTATTGCAGCTCAAAGCTTTCAATAGCGATGCTGTTTTGCTCGGCGTTCAAATCGCTCAGGCTCCATTTTTTTGGCCAGGCCTGCACTACGTTCCAGGTTAAAAGCGGATCATGTTCTTCGTTAAGCAGGCTTACAGTCAGGTCTTTGGGTTCGATAATAAAATTATTGAACACGTTATTGCACCAATCCATCAGCAGTTTTGATTCGGCAATGAGCCCTCGCTTCAGCACCAGTGCCGGAAACTTAGCCCTCACCGGCAGCGCGTGTTCAAAACGGTTTTCGCCGCCCTCCTTTTTGGATTCTGTTTCCATCTCCATGGATAGGCCCGATACGTTCTGGAACCGGCTGTCGATTTCTTCATCGCCAATGCCCGTAAACACCACCTTAAAGTGAAAACCTAAAGGCGGGTAACCCGATTTAGCGTCGAAGGCCATGATTAGCCGTTTTTGATGGTTAAACCTTCGTGCGCAACCTCAAGCGTTTCAATTGCAGCCTCGTTGGCATCTGCTTTCAAATCGGCCGACTGGATCTTAACCGGGAAGGCATTTTTAACCGACCAGGTAACTACCGGCTGATGCTCTTCGTTAAGCAGGTTAATGGTAAGGTCGCGGCGGTCTATCTGGTTTAGTTTTACAGTGTTCATCCAGTCATAAAACTCGTTATCATTAGCAAACGTGCCGCGTTTTAGGGTGATATTACCGAATTTGCGCATACCAGGCATCTTTACCTTATTGTATTCCTTGCTGCTGCCTTCGCGGTATTCAATCACTTCGGTTTCTATCTGTAAGCCGGTTACTTCTGTAAAACCGATACGTGTGCCACCCCAGTCAACCTGGAAATGGAATTTGGGTAGAGGATAATTTGCCATTTTATTTGTTTTAAATGAAATTCATTGATTTATATAGAACCTATTGATTAGTTTCACATAAAGCGATTAATAATAAAGCCGTTAGCTTTAGGCTTTGTGCATTCTGCTTTAAGCTTTTATATAATTAACTCTCCTGCATTTTGTGTGAGAAGCGGAGGATGATGAACTCGGCAGGCCTTACTACAGCCATGCCAATTTCAACTATCATGCGGCCCTCCAAAATATCGAGTGCGGTCATGGTTTCGTTAAGGCCAACGTGTACAAAAAATGCGTCTTCGGGTTTAGCACCCTGTAAGGCTCCGGCACGCCATTGCAGCGTTAAAAAGTTCTGGATCATTACCCGCACCTTTGTCCAGGTGTTGGCATCATTGTTCTCGAATACAAAAGGATATGTAGCCTTTTTAACCGATTCTTCAACCATGATAAAGAAACGCCTGACAGGAATGTAGCGCCATTCGTTATCATTACCTGCTAAGGTACGCGCGCCCCAAACCAAAGTGCCCCGGCCCGCAAAAGCCCTGATAGCATTAATTGATTTACCGGTGGCAGTAACGTTCATATCGTCCTGGTCGCTGTTGTCAATTTTCACAGCGGGACCAATCACGTTGTTAAGGCTTACGTTGGCAGGTGCTTTCCAAACACCCCGGGTACCGTCAACATTGGCATACACCCCTGCTATTGCCCCAGACGGCGGAATAGTGCTCATTTTAAGCGTTATTGCCGAGTTGGCAGCGCTGAAAAATACATTGCCCGAGAATAAAGCCTGCTCTGCAAGGTTTTCATAAAACAGCGCACCATTTATTAATGCTCCAAAACCAGTTAAAATAGTGGCAACGGTATCCTGTAATGCCTGTACGATGGAAAGCGCACCGGCTGCATCTTTGGTAAAATTATCTGCATTGGCAGCTATTGCCGCATAGGTTGAATTGGCTAACCATGGTGTATTATCCAATACCGAATAAACAGGCGTCGGGTTACGGCCGGCGGTTGTATTAGCAGCCACCTTGGCATTTTTTTCGTAGGCAATGAGGTTGGTAATGGCGGTGGCAAGTTTTGCATCTTTGCTCAAAGCATCAATATCTTTGCCATATAGCGCACCAACAGCGGGTGCATCTTTAGCCTTTTTACCCGCGGTAACAATGGCGGCCAACAAATCAAGATAACTGGTCAACTGTACATCGGGAGTTACATTTTGAGCGATATTATTTGCCAGTGCGGTTAGCTTTGCTTTAACGGCATCAATACCACTTACCCTCAATGCAGTAGCGTCGGCGGCGTTACTAAATACAGATCCGATTACTTTATCAGTATCTTTAATGGCATTTTGCAGGTTGGTTACCAGTGCTTTTTCATCAGTGCTTTTTGAAAAGCCATCATAATTGGTGATCTTGGCCGGTACCCCTGCATTATTCCAAAATTCCATCTGCCTGAAATCAACATTGACATCATAAGTGGTTATGATCCAGGGATAATAAGCCGCGCCATAATTGAGGTTGTTGATCCCTATCGAGCTGCGGAAGTTGTCAATAGGCTTATTGCTAACATCCTGGCGTTTATCGCCCTGCAGCACATCAAGTATCGAAAACCTATCCTGTATGGAAGCGCACAAGCCCAACGCTTTGGTTTGCAAACCGCTAAAGGCAACAAGATCGGGGTTACCACCGCTTACCAGCTCAACCGCGTCGGGAAACAGAATTAATGTAGGCTCATCCTCGGCCGATAGGGTATCGATACCTCCTGATATAGGCGGCGCCGTTACTGCAGATGAGAAATCTCCCACCGAAACGATATAGCATGGCCCACCGCCATTGTCAAAATACTGCCTGAGCGATACATACAGGTGAAACCGTTTATCGGGTGCTACGTTCAGGATCTGGTTTGTGGCCGGGTTAACAGTAACCTTAATGGTTGCCGGTACATAGCCGCCGCCAAATAAGCTTTCAAACTCGAGCAACGATTTTATACGGGTTGGCACGTTTACCAATGATTTGCCTTCAGGAGTTAATGCAAAAGCTGTAAAACCTATAAAGGCAGGTATAGCGGTTTCAACCTGGGCAACAGATGGCGGAAACAGTGCAATCTCCTGCACGTAAACTCCGGGTGTTTTATAAGCCATGACTAATTGATTTAAGATTGAACCATTTTATGACTGAAACGAAGAATGATGAACTCGGCCGGACGGACCACAGCCATGCCTACCTCAACAATGAGCCTGCCTTCAAGGATATCTAAGGAGGTCATGGTTTCACCAAGGCCAACGTGTACAAAGAAGGCATCCTCAGGCTTGGCGCCCTGTAAAGCTCCCGCACGCCATTGCAGTATTAAAAAGTTGGCTATCATACCACGTACCTTTGCCCAGGTATTACCATCATTAGGCTCAAATACAAAGGGTTGGGTTGAGTTTTTAACCGATTCTTCAACCATGTTAAAGAAACGCCTTACCGATATATAACGCCATTCGTTGTCATTACCGGCCAGCGTACGAGCACCCCAAACCAATACCCCCTTGCCCGAAAATGCCCTGATAGCATTTACTGATTTACCGGTACTGGTAACATTCATATCTTCCTGATCGGCATCATCAATTTTTACCATTGGGGCTGCTACCATGTTAAGGCTCACATTTGCCGGCGCTTTCCAAACACCCCGCGTATTATCAACGGAAGCGTACACACCTGCTATTGCCGCTGCGGGAGGTAAAATAACCGAGAACAGGCTGGTTTGCTGTTTGATATAATTATACAGATCACTATTTAAGTGATAGATAGAATTGGCTGTGTTGGCATCATCGCGCAGAACGGCAGTGGCTGGAAAATCCGTTGGTGTAACGCCTGTGCCTGAAACAATTAGTTGTTTGCTTTCATTGCTGAAATAGTTGATGCTGGTTTGCAGCCATGGATAATAGGCAGCACCATAACTAAGGTTATTAACTCCGATAGCGGTACGGAACGCAGTTGCGATATCACCAAACGCTTTTTTCCCTTTATCGGCTACTGCCACATACGGGTCAATAAGTACTACCCTATCCTGCAGAAATGCAGCCTGGGCCAATGCCGCGGTAAACAAGCCATAATAATCTGCAGGTGCGGTAAGGGTTACGGCATCGGTAAACAGCAAGATTGTGGGCTCGTCTTCCTTTTGAACCGCGGCAAGCGCGTTTCCAAGCAAAGCTTTGTCGACATTAACAGCTGCACCTGTTTGACCTGCCGAAACAATATAACAAGGGCCCCCGCCATTGGCAAAGTAAAGCTGCAGGCAATAGTACATCCTGAATTTCAGGGCTGCGTATGGGTCGTCAACCGCGGCATCAAATGAAAATACACCGGCCGCCTTTTTGATCTTGATACCGGTTGCTGTTCCGGTTGTGGTGAACAGAGTATTCTCGGCAAAACCAAAAATCTGCTCATACTCTTTAAGCGATTTGATCCTGACAGGGTTGTACTGCAGCGATGCCCCGTTATAGCTAATATTTTGTGTATAGCCTATAAAGGCCGGGATAGCCGTTTCAACCTCGGCTACCGATGGAGGTAGGAGCGGAATTTCTTCCACGTAAACACCCGGAGTTTTGTATGTTGTTGCCATATTACTGTTTTTTACTTCCTAAAAAAATATGTCTGAAAAAATCTGGTTGGTTTCTGGTTTAATAAGGGATGCCGTTGCATTGGGCAGGTCGATAGTGGTTGGATGATTATTTTTATCCTTCACTTTCACAGCTATAAAACCCTGCCGGGTAAGGGGCAGCGCATTATCAGTTACTGATGCCGCGCCAAAAGTTTTACCTATATAGCGCCAGTAGGTTGCCCGGTTTTTAAACCGTAAACTAAACACCGGCGATTTAAGCGTGGTATCAGCCTGTAACAGGTTATAAGTCGCACCGCTTGTTTTAACACAGATATCAATGAATGCCCAGGCCGAGGCATCCATACTGTAATAAAATGGAAAGTCGTCAGTATAACCTGCGGTTGCCAGGTGGGCAGTATATAAACCTTCTGGTAAATTGCCCATATCAGCTTTGATGATATTCAAAGGCCCGGTTTCCACACTGCCGGACACGTTTACAACATTGCCAAAACGATCTTTGATAGTGAGTGCCGGAGTCTTATTAGCCACCGTAACTTGGTAAGTAAATATGCGCCCAAACTGGCGGATCAAATCATTATTACTTGCGTAGACCAGCGGTTTTCCGCCTACCAGCGGATCAGTTACCCAGTTGCCCGCCGGGGTAGCGCCCGCTGCCGGATCAAGGTTATTCTTTTTCTGGGCGATAAATAATTTAGTTGGCGCAGCCTGGTTGTCAACCAGCATATCGCCGGGATAATAGTCGGTAGCAGCCTTGTACATATTCGGTGTCGCTGTTAAAAACGGCGCCACACGCGGCGAATACGAAGGATCGTTGGTAAAAAAGTATACCATGCCATCCGGCGCCTTTAACGGCAGTGAGCTGTAGTTGGCAAAAAGCCCGTCGTTAATAGCCAAACTGAAGCTAAAAACGGCATTATCCGGCGGTACTATCTGCGGCTGCTCCTTACCCCCGTTCAAGGTGTATGGGATGCCGGTAATAATGCCGGTTTCGGTTTGCTTATAAACCATGTGCAAGCCTGCAAACTTTGCCCTTGTAGCTTTAGTAGGCGTTACGCTCATGAAACTGCCGATATCATAACGCTCCAGCATGGCCAGGCGCGCGTCGGCGCTCAGCGTGTCAAAGAGCGTGATCCCGTCATCGAGGTGATAATGATGACGGATATCAACCTCAAAAAGTGTTTCGTAGTTCAGGTCCAGTACCATCGGGTTTATAATTTACAGGTTAATCGCCGGCACTAATCGTTAGCTCAATTTATCGC
The DNA here is from genome assembly GCA_966212355.1 of uncultured Mucilaginibacter sp. GTDB lineage: Bacteria > Bacteroidota > Bacteroidia > Sphingobacteriales > Sphingobacteriaceae > Mucilaginibacter. The sequence continues at coordinate 148,715 of CBIHRB010000006.1, read as the reverse complement.
TCAGTTCTATCTTTTTAATGATGCCTCGTGTTTCAGTCACGTTATCGCGCAGTATTTCAATCAGCCTGACGCGGTACAATACATATGGAAATTGTTTGCCGCCCAGTGTGCTCCACAGGTAATTGGCCTGCTCAAATGTGGGCGAGTAGATATCAAGGATAAGGCGAAAATCGCCGAGGCCGACTTTCGTGGTCGGGCTGTTTTGTTTGGTAAAAGTGCTCTTCCCCTGAAAAAATTCGACGATATGCGACAGGAAGATCAGTGATTTTTCATAAGAAGAATGCAAACAAGCCGAAAACAAAACATACAGGTTAAGGTACATCGGCGCGTTGCGATAGTTAATATCATCACCGTTGCGTACATAGTTCGGTATGTTTTTCATGGTAAACTCTTCGGATATATTTACCAGCGTTACCAGGATATTCTCAAGCCCTTTGATCTCATCATCGCTCAGATGGGCCACGTTTTTAAGCTGGGTGAAGCTTGAGCTGAGCCCGCTGTTCCCGTCGGTTGTTTTGAGATAGTTATTTAACTGCTCGGCTAAAAAACTTACGGTTTGGTAAATCATGATAATTAGATGTTTATAGGTGGTTGCAGGTTAGCTGCTGATGTTAATCCAAAGTTGGGCATCTAACTTTAGTAACATGCAAGTGTATGCACGTTAATTACCACGTATTTATACGCGATTGAGACACGTACAAATACGTGATAATGAATGGGTTAAAAAAACACAAAACCTTTAATCTATAGTTAAAACGGGCTTTTTTTGTTTAAGCATATGCCGCCAAACAGGCGTAAGTTTAAAAACCATGAATTTTAGCGCGGCGCGGATCTGCACATTTCCGGTACTCCTGAACTTCAGATAATTCACCGAAAGCAAGTAGTACTATCCTAAAGGATACCGATATCCTTTAGGATAGTGGTATCCTTTTGATAGTTAAGTAAGGTAATTTTGCTTCCAAAATAAAGAGCAATGAAAATATTACATCTCATCAGCAGCCCGAGGGGCGAAGCATCATTCAGCGTAAAATTAGGCAAGGCCATCGTAAGTGAATTACAATCGGCCCACCCGGATCATACTTTAATCACACATGATTTAACAGCTACCCCATTCCCACACCTGGAAGAAGCACACATAACATCCTTTTTCACTCCTGAAGAAAAAAGGACACCCGAGCTTGTTGAAGCCGTTAAACATTCGGACGAGGCGATTGCCGAACTGATGAATGCCGATACCATAGTTATTGATGCACCAATGTACAACTTCGGCATTCCATCAACCTTAAAAACATGGATAGATCATGTTGCACGTGCGGGCAAAACTTTCAAATACGATGGAAAAACACCTGAGGGATTAGTTAAAAATAAAAAAGTATACCTTGCCATTTCATCGGGCGGAGTATATTCTGAAGGATTCATGAAAGCTTATGATTTCACTGAGTCCTATTTAAGGGCTGTACTGGGCTTTATGGGGATGACGGATATTAAAGCATTTAGAGTTGAAGGCGTAAAAGTGCCAGGCTTACAGGAAACGGCTCTAAATAAAGCAATAAAAGCTATCGAGCTTTAATATTAAAACGCCCAAGGAGAGCATATGCTTCCCTTTGGCGTTTTATAATACTCATAATTAAATATTTACAACAAAGCTATCCGTTAAAACAGATGTATTTTCATCTCTATCTGCTACGGTATAATAATCTCCGGTTAGGGTAATCCCCTTATGATCCCGTTCGATGCTTATTTTTAGAAAGCCATGCCTTGTATCACAACAATATTCAAGGCTAACCCCATCAAATCTGGAATCTTCGGCAGTAAAACCCGTATTGTCGGTTAAAGCAATTGGATGCAATTCGTCAAAACCTCCGGTACCGGCAACAATATAAGGCATCATGGTTAAGCCATCATATTGCTTACTGAAACGCTGATAATTGTGTACGTGCCCGCTAAAAACTATATCAGGCCGGATGCCGGTTTCTTCAAAAACACCTTCCAGGAAATCAATCATCGGCAAACTGGCTCCATGATTAATATCTGCCGAATAAGGGGCATGGTGCATACAAAGGATAATTGCCTTATCTGGTCGCTGCATATCGGCAGATCGCAGTTCCTCCATAAACCATTCGCGCTGCTCGCGGGTAACAACGCCGTACTTGGGCACATTGGTATGTAAACCGATGATGGTTGCCAGCGGGGTGTCCATTGTCCAGTAAATATTGGGCTGCGGCATGCTTTTGCGGTCTATCCTTCGGCTCAGCATTACAGGGCGCGAAACAGTATCACAAAACACTATTGTAAAAGCATCAAGACTTTGATACGGCATCGCGGCGGCAGGATTTACATCGCTATCATGGTTACCGGCTATCGCGAATATCGGTCCCGGATAAAGGCTATAGGGTTCAAAAAACTGCTCATAATAGTTTTGAGCCTCTCCGTAGTTGTAAACAACATCACCTAAATGGTACAAAAACTTTGGTTTACCGGCGCCGGAAAGCGCCTTATACTGTGCGGCCATTAAAGCTGCTATACGCCTTTGCGAACCAGGGTTACGAATGCTTCCGGTATCCCCTACCATATGAAAAACCATTTTATCATCAGCAATACCGGGCACTACATCATGTATGGATAGGTGATATGGATAACTGCCGGAAGGTTCGGGCAGGGGCTGAAATTTATAGCTGTCATCCGGCTGATCTTTTTTGATGACCGGGCCGGTGTGTTTTACTGAAGAAATTAAAGCCATCTGCTCCATGATGTCAACAAAATTACGCAACCTAATATTAAGGCTGGGTTAAATTCAGCCTTAATGCCTGCGGCAAGTGCCTGATGGTAATTGAAGTGCTTACCTTTGCGGCATGAAAAACTACAAAATAATCTTATCTGCAACCCTCCTTACTTTATCGGCATGTAGTGTTAATCATGTTAAAAACACATCTGCCGGTTCTGATTCTGCTAAAAATCAAAGTTCTGCCCCCGCTGTAAGCACAAGCCTGTTTGCCAAAATGCAAATTAAACCTGCCATTAGAATCGGAGACGCAGTTGAGCTAAAATTTACCGTTTATAACTATGCTGATACTGCCCGTCAGTTTTGCAAATGGCATACGCCATTTGAACCGTTGATGAGCAAATATCTTGATGTAAAAGATGCAAGCGGTCAGGAAATGCTGTACAAAGGCGCAATGGCCAAAAGAATTATGCCGCCACCGCCCAGCAGCTATATTAAGGTTAATCCTAAAGATAGCCTATCGGCCACCATAGACCTGCTAAAGGCTTATGATATCAGTAAACCATCAAAATATACTGTTATTTACGTAGGGCAAAATATGAGCGGGCTTATAGTGAAAGACAGTGTAGCGTTTGTTTATGAAGGGAAGTAAAACACTTTATGCCATAAACAATTGTAAGTAATTTCCCTTTAGGGGGTTAGGGGGCTATCGCTTTCATTTTCTTCAACGCTGTTTTCGCCACCGTTAAAGCATCCTGTGCATAATAACTTTTATTAAAAACCTCGAACGAGATCACCAGCGGCCGTTCGGGGTTTTTAACTATTTGCAGGATCTGTTTAAGCGGGGCGATACCGTCTCCGCAATAGATCCTGTCGGGTTCGGAGATCAGGTCAGGACTGATACCTGCCGGATAGTCATTTACGTGAAAAACATCCAGTGCATGATGACCAACATAATTCAGGCTTTCAACAGCCGATTGACCCTTAAAAATGTGGAACACATCGAGCAAAATGCGGGCATTTGCGTTACCGCATTGCGTAGCTACATAAAGTACCTGGCTTATGTGTTTCAGATTTTGTGAGCCTCCCCACATTTCCAGTTGAGGCATAACACCGGTTTGTTCGCCCATTTTCAGGATGGTAAGATATCGTTCGGTTACCACATCCAGATCAAGTACAGGGCCTTTGGTCACGCCCGCCGGAGGGGCTGCAATGCGATGGCAGCCTATCTGTGCCAGCACTTCCATTTCCCGTTGAAGCTGCTCCAGCGCTTTTTTACGGATAGGCTCATCATTGGCCAGCCATGGAGCAAAACCTATGGCATCTTCAATTTTAAGGCCTAAGCCCTCGATGATCTTTTTGGCTTCAGTCAATGACCCGCCGCTTTGCAGATAAGTTTGCAGGGTATCTATCCAGATCTCTACCGAGGTAAAACCGGCTTTGGCAGCTACTTCAAGCTCTTTAACAAAACCAAGATTATGCCCGCGGATGGTGCTCATATTTAATGAGTAAACAAAGCCGCTACCAGCTTTTGGAGCTATGGGCGCTGCTACCGCTCCGGTTTCGCTCAATACGGCAGCCCCCGCCGTTAAACCTATCGCTTTTAACACTTGCCTGCGGTTTAAATTACTCATATACTAATCCTTTAAACCTTTCAGATAGGCAATGGTAACAGGCAATTGCTGGCTGTACGAGGGACTTTCATCCTCAATAAAGTAGTGTTTAATACCCGCCTTTTTTGCAGCTTTCAACACTCCGGGGATATCAATTTGCCCGGTGCCTAATGCTACATCATTTTTAGTATCGGTACCGCCGGTAAGGTCGTTAGCTACACCTTTGCGGATATCTTTCAGGTGCATCAGTTTTATACGCGAAGGATATTTATTAATAAGTGCAGCCGGATCCTGCCCGCCATGGAACGACCACAGGATATCTATCTCGAACGAGACATATTTCGGGTCGGTATTTTGGGCGATATAATCAAACAATGTACCATCGTTATAAGTTCCAAACTCGTAACCGTGGTTATGATAACAGAAGGTTAAACCCGCTTCACTCAATATCTTGCCAACCCGATTAAAATCCGCAGCGGCTTTTTTGGCATCATCCAAAGTAAACTCTTTACCATGTGGGATCCAGGCAACCATCACATATTTGGCGCCCAGTATTTTAGCCAGCTTGATCACGCTACCCGGATCATTAACAATGGCTTCATACCCCGCCCCGGTTGATGGGATGCTGATACCCCGTTCATCGCACATTTTCCTAAACTCTTCGGGTGGCATCACTTTCGGCCCTTCTCCTTCAATTTCAGTTATGTCTAATGATTTTATAGTATCCAGCACGGCAGCGGTAGCTTTTGGCATACTGCTACGAAATGTGTAGGCCTGCACACCTATAGCACCGGTAAACAAGGGCTTATCCTGTGCTGAAGCTTTGTTTTGTCCCCAGGCCATGACTGCTACGAGGGCTATAAAAATGGTTGATTTTTTCATGGTTAAAATTGGTTAACGATTAATAATTGCAGAATCCAGACTTACGAAGTTTTAAAAACTTCGTGAGTCTTTAGCTGCTTTGTCATTTCACGTTCAGAGGTTGTATATTTTTGCGCTTCGAAATCGTTACTCCACAAACTGAATACCCTTCAAATTTAAAATACCGTCACTCGGTTTAGAATGTTTTATGGCGAAGAAATATACATCATGCTTTCCCCTCACAGGCTTACTCAACACCCCGGTTACTTCACCGGTTTTATCCCAGGAACCCGTGGTTGAATAAGCCACAGAGCTGATCACCGGCCCGGCCTGCGAATCGAGCCTCACCTCTATCTCCCCGTCATAATCCTTCGAGGCATATTTATAAGCAAACTTGCTAATGTTGGTCAGGTCAATATTCCTAAACAGTACATATGATTTATGGTTACCTGCCGACAGGTCATCTTTAAATCTATTAAAGCCTTTCAACTCATCGGCATAAACAGCCTTCTCTGCAGCATTACGCAACACCACCATATCCGTAGCTTTCAGCGGACCAACAACTTTACCGCCCTTATCGGTATAAGATGCCAGCAGTGTGTATTCTCCGCGCGGTTCGGCATCATTAAATTTCAGATTGAGTGTTCCGGTTAAGGGCAAAGGCAATACCGGGCTCTTTTTATCCGTAAGCGAAAAAATGTATTTCACTATTTCTCGCGTATCGGCATTTGATAGTTGCGGGTGCGCACTCATTACATGCTCGGTACCCCAGCTGCCCGCGCCGCCCGCAATTATCTTTTTGGAGAGCTGATCAATAGCTCCCTTTTGTGTTTTGTACCGTTTTGCAATAGCTAAAAAGCTTGGCCCAACGGCAGTTTTGTTAATAGTGTGGCACGATTTGCAATCACTATTAGCCATCAGCCCCTTACCCGGATAACTTACCTCGGTAGTTGACAAAGCCGTTAAGTTTTGTGTGGTGCTATTGGCCGACGGTTGCGGATTATAGATATAAAATAATTTTACCCTTTTGGGATCTATTTTACCGTCCTCCTTATCACTAACCACTACATGATAGCGGAAAGGTTTGCCTTTCCAGATGAATGATTTATTATCAGCACTGGCTATGGTAACTTCGGGTTTGGTATTGCCAACCCTTACAATTACCGTATCCCTACCGGTTAAGCCCCCCTTGTCAGTTACCTTCAATATGGTTTTATAAACACCCGGCTTTGTAAAAGTATAACTTGCCGATGGTGTGGCGGCACCAACGGTTTTGCCGTCAAAAAGCCACTGATAAGTGATCTTATCATCGTCATCTAAATCTTTACTGTTCTGGCTGCTGAAAGTTACCTTAAGCGGCGCCTGGCCGGCTATTTCCTTTTTAGCAGGAAACTCTTTTAACTCCGCGGTTAAAAACTTGGTTTTGACGAATTTATTAAATGCCGCTGTATCCGAAATACTTGCTTTGGCAATCGGCGCACGGTTACCGGTATTGTACTCAATCTTAACCAACCGGGCGTCTTCATTTTGGGCACCATAAACCGAGCCATACTCGAGCATATACAAGGCACCATCCGGCCCAAACTCCATATCAATCGGTCGGCGGAAATCGCCGTTAGCGGGCATGAAGGCTTCGTTACGTAAATAATTCTCATCCTTGTCAAACCTAAGGTCTATCACCCAGTTGCGCATCCAGTCGGCCACAAACAAGGCGCCGTCATAATATTCAGGGAATTTGTTTGGATTTTTGATATGCTTATCAAACTCATAAAAATCGCCGCCAATGGCACAGCGGCCACCCATACCCAACTCGGGAAACTCATCGGAAGCAGCGTAAGGATACCAGATCATGGCCGGGGTAGCAGGAGGTAGTATGTTTAGCCCGGTGTTATTCGGCGAATTATTTACCGGAGCTTTAGGATCAAAATTTGGCCCTGGTTTGGCATTCACAAAATCCCAGTGCGAGTAGGCAAAGTTGTTGCCCACAAAATATGGCCAGCCAAAGTTGCCTGCTTTGCGCGCCTGGTTAAACTCATCGTACCCGCGTGGCCCCCGCGGTGAATCTTTACCTGCATCAGGCCCGATCTCGCCCCAGTATAAAACCGATGTTTTAGGATTTACCGCAATCCGGTATGGATTACGGCAGCCCATAACATAAATTTCGGGCTTGGTTTTAGCCATCCCTTTCGGGAAAAGGTTTCCTTCGGGGATGGTGTAAGTTCCATCAGCCTCGGGATGGATGCGCAGGATCTTGCCTTTAAAATCGTTGGTATTGCCGGCGCTCCGCTGCGCGTCAAGGCTGTAATGTTCCGTTCCGGGGCGCTCATCCAGCGGTGCATAACCATCAGAAGGAAAGGGGCTTGAGCTATCACCTGTTGACAAGTACAGGTTTTTATCCTTGTCCCAGGCCAGCGAACCACCATGGTGAGCGCCGCTCACCTTTTGTACCGGTACTTTAAGCAGTACTTTTTCCGATTTAAGGTCGAGTACATCCGCCGGACTTAACTTAAAGCGCGACAGCTGGAAATTAAGCGGTTCAATGGTTTGCCCGGCGGGCATATAGTAGATATAAACAAATTGGTTCCTGTCAAAATCAGGGTCGAGCGTGAGGCCGATAACACCTGTACCACCTTCATAGGTGATCGGGAATTTATGGATTAATTTAAACTTATTGGTTTTGGTGTTATAAACGGAAAAATTGCCCAATAACTGGGTGAAAAACACACGGCCATCCTTTGCTGCCGCCAGTTCCATAGGCGAAGCAATGTTACTCACCAGAACAGTTTTGATAAAACGACTTTGATCGGGCGCTACTTTAGAATATGATTTACCATAATCAAGCGGTTTGCCATTGCCCATCGCGTATTTGATACCGCCGAGCAATTGTCCCAAAAAAAGGGGATCGCTGTAGCTTTCATCGGTATGGCCGCAGCCTGTATAAAATGCCCGGCCGCCATCAAATTCATGATACCAGGTTATGGGATGATTGGCGCCGTTGGTACCCCCATCGTAAGTGTTTTCATCGAGGCTTGCCAGCACATGGATACCGCTGTAAATAGATTTGTAATTGTACCATTCGTCAGTACGCTCCCACCTTGTGGGCAAGTTGGCAGTGGCCGGCTGGCTTTTATCGGTTACATCAATAGTAGCCTTCCGGATATTAGAGTTGTTAGGATGGCTTGAAAAATAGGCACCAACCAGTTTGCCATACCATGGCCAGTCGTACTCGGTATCAGCAGCAGAGTGTACACCCATAAAACCGCCGCCTGCCTGTATATAACGTTCAAAAGCTGCCTGCTCAACCGCATTAAGTACATTGCCTGTAGTGCAGTTAAATATTACCACCTGATATTTCTTAAGATTATCGTCATTAAAATTAGCAGAATTGGTAGTGGTATCCACATCAAAGCCATTCCCGCTACCTAATTTTTGAATGGCCGCTATCCCAAACGGGATGCATGAGTGGTGCCAGCCCAAAGTTTTTGAAAACACCAGCACACGCGGCTTATCAGATGGTTTTTTAAAGGAATAGAGCAGGAAAGTTAATCCTGTCAAAAAAACGAAGGTGAGTTTTGTTTTTAATGACATGTTTGAGGTTATTATTGGTTTACATTTAATGAACAGCCGTAAAAGCAGCATTAATCCCATCGCCTTGCTAAAAGGATTTATAAACAAGGCAAAAAACATGAAATGCAGTATCGCTAAAAAGGCTGTTCAACAATTGGCTAACACAATATTACTATTTAAAAAACTCACTGTGTATTAATTACACTTTTATTTTTGGCAGGAATGGATTTGTAATTGAATTGTTACTACCATCAATACAAAATGGGATCTGCCGGATGCAGAAGTGCATAACCGAGCCTCCGCCGGCTTCAATCTGAAGGTAAGGTGAGGGACATTTTTAATAAGTAAGTCACATTGCAGCGAAAGCTCACTTCGCCGGGTAAGTAATCGTCATATATTAAGACAAAATCTGGTTCCGGTACTGGCGCGGGCTTACCTTTTTAATCACTTTAAAAAAGCGGTTAAAGTTTGATACATTATTAAAACCGCATTCATAGGCTATATCTGTAATACTGTTATCTTTATTACTTAGCAGTTTGCAGGCATAACCAATTCTTGTTTCATTTACAAACTGGGTAAACGACTTTTGGGTACGCGCCTTAAAAAACCGGCAAAAGGCAAATGTGTTCATGTTAGCCACATCGGCAATGGTATTTAGTGAAATATCCTCTCTGAAATTATCAAAGATGTACTTAAATACCTGGTCCATGCGCTTACTATCATGGTATTGATAATAGTTGATATAGTTGATACTGGCCAGCAGGTTATGCTCCGGGTCTGCACTCATGATATTGAGGATCTCGAGCAGGGTGATGATCCTTTGCAACCCTTCCTGCTGTACTATCTGGTACATCAGTTTTATTACCATATCACGGCTTTTACCCTTTAGCTCCATCCCTCTTTGCGCCTTACTTAAAAACAACTCCACTTTGCGTATGTTACCAAATGCCGAAAGATTCATGAGCAATTTTGACGGATTGAAGTGAATAGATAATGAATGCGCATAATGTTCAGGGTCATCCTCATTGGGTTGTTCCTGGGTATTATGCCAAACATGCGGGATATTTGAACCAAGAAAAATAAGCTCCCCGCTTTCAAAATAATCAACCAGATCGCCGATGATGCGCTTACCCGAGCCTTTTACAATGTGTACCAACTGGCATTCTTCATGAAAATGGAACTCACTTGAGAAAAAAGGAAGCTTCACCTCCCGTGCAACAAATAGGTCATCCGACTGTACCCCGTCAGACAATACGGCTAAAATTGGTTTCATTTTAACAAAACATGAAGAGAAAAGCTAAATATAAGCAAAAATACTATCGAAAGTTGCCAATTAAAGTGAAAGTAAAAAATCAAACGGCACTAATTTTACAGCATCATACCTTATCCGGAAAGGTATAATAAACCGATTTATAAACACAAGGAACAAGATTTCATTAGGGCGTTTCGACATAGAACGGCCAGAACTATTTGCAAAATATATTTACCTACATGTACATCAATAAAATTGAAGTTACCGACAAGCGTTTTAATTTAGGCAATGGCGCCGGTTCTGACGCAGTAAACGATTCAACCCAGTATGCTTATGCCATTTGCGAACTGCATACCGATAGCGGCGTAAAAGGCATTGGCCTGGCCTTTACCCTTGGTGCCGGTAATGACCTGGTATGCAAAGCCATACAATATCTTTCCGGAACACTTAAAGGACGTGAGATTGAAGAACTTATGGCCGATTTTGGTTCGGTTTACCGTTCGATACTTGATTCGCCCACCTACCGCTGGCTGGGCCCGCACAAAGGTGTTATGCAGCTGGCGCTGGCGGCCATAGTAAATGCATGCTTCGATCTTTGGGCCAAAAGTCGCCAGGTACCGCTCTGGAAACTTTTGCTTGATTTAAGCCCGAAAGAACTGGTGGCAACCCTCGACCTAAACTACCTTGAAGATGTATTGACCGTTGAAGAAGCAGAAAACATTTTAAAGGGCAATTTTACAGGCCGCACATTACGTAATGGTGTTTTACAAACAGGTTATAAGGCTTACGATACATCAGTAGGCTGGTTTAACTATTCGGATGAGAAGATCAAAGAGAATGTAGCCCGCGCCATTGACCGGGGATTTACCGCCATGAAGTTAAAAGTTGGTTCAGATGATCCGCAGCGCGATATTCGCCGGGCAAAACTGGTACGTACCCAGGCAGGCGACAAAACTACCATCATGCTTGATGCTAACCAAAAATGGAACCTGCCTCAGGCCATCTCCATTTGTAAAGAACTGAGCAGCATAAACCCTTACTGGATAGAGGAACCCACCCACCCTGATGATGTTTTGGCGCATCAAACATTAGCTAAAGAAATTGCGCCCCTTAAAATCGCTGCGGGCGAGCATATCCCTAATAAAATCATATTTAAAAACTTTTTGCAGGCCGGCGCCATGGATTTTTGCCAGGTTGATTGCGTGCGCGTTGGAGGCGTATCCGAATTTTTGACGATAAGCCTGCTGGCAAAAAAATTCAATATCCCTGTTGTACCTCATGTGGGCGATATGGGGCAGATCCATCAGCATTTGGTATTGTTTAACCATGTGGCTATTGGACACGAAAACTTATTTTTGGAACATATACCGCATTTGGCCAAATACTTTAAAAATCCGGCCAATATTAGCGGGGGCTATTACGCCGTACCTGCCGAAGCAGGCAACAGCAGCGATTTGGTAACCAGCTAAAAACCCAAAATGAACCAATTATTAAATAAAGTAATATTTATTACCGGAGGTGCATCGGGCATTGGCCTGGCCTGCGCCGAAGCCTATATCCGTGAAGGGGCAACCGTTTTTATAATGGATGTAAACGAACGCGCCCTTTATAAAACGCTCGACCGTTTTGGAGGTAATCATGAAGGTATTCCTGGCGATGTATCAAAAGCGGCGGATGTAAAAGCAGCCTTCGATGCAATAGGGAAACACTATGGCAAGCTCAATGCTATTCATAACAATGCGGCAATAGCTCATCCCTCAAAACCTGTTGACGAAACCGAGGAGGATGAATGGGATGCGCTGATGAACATCAATCTTAAAAGCTTGTTTTGGACAACCAAATATGGCATTGATTTACTTAAAGCCTCAAAAGGTTGCATTTTAAATACCAGCAGTATGGCCGGCGATATTGGTCAAAGCCTGCATGCCGCTTATACAGCAACTAAGGGCGGCATCAATGCCCTTACCAAATCAATGGCCCTTGATTATGCACAATATGGTATCAGGGTAAATGCCGTTTCGCCGGCGGGTGTGTGGACACCGCTGCTTAAACAATGGGCCGCCGAACAACCCGATCCCGGATCGATAGAAAAATACCTGAATGATATCCACGCTTTGGGTTACTGCCCCGAGGGTGATGTAGTGGCAGACGCGTCAGTTTTCCTGCTTTCGGACTCGGCACGGTTTGTAACAGGCTGCATTATGCCCGTAAGCGGTGGCGCCGAACTGGGTTACAGACGATAAAACAAGATATTAACCATGAACAAAACCAACGGTAATGCATCAAAATACCTGGCTCCGCTGCTGATAGTAATGAGCCTGATGTTTTTCTGGAATTTGAGCCGCAATATCAATGATGTACTTATTCCACACCTTAAACGGGCCTGTCAGCTAACCGATCTGCAATCGTCACTGATCCAGTCGGCATTTTTTGGGGCTTATTTTTTGATGGCTTTGCCTGCCGGCCGTTTCATCGAAAAAATGGGTTACAGGGCAGGAATGCTTACGGGCCTTATCCTGGCAGCTATAGGAGCGGCCATATTTTATCCGGCTGCTACAACCAGGTTTTACCCAGTATTCCTGCTGGCATTGTTTACCATGGCATCGGGTTTTGCCATACTGGAGGTTACGGCTACTCCCTATATTTCAAAACTCGGTGATCCAGATCATGCGTCGAGCCGGTTAAGCCTGGCTGCAGCCGTTGGCTCAATGGGCGCTACTATAGGGCCATTCATCGGTTCTAAATTTTTATTGCACGAAAAGGATATCCCTGCAAAGCTTATCCAATCCTTTAGCCCCGAACAACTAAAGGCGTTTTTAAACAACGAGGCGCATTTGGTTATCCCACCCTATCTGACACTGGCTGCGCTATTTATTGCCCTTTGCGTGGTACTTTATTTTTTGAAATTACCGGTTATGCATGAAGGTAACAACCGTCAAAAACTATCGGGAGTATTTAAATTCAGGCATACTATGCTGGGCGTATTAGCAGTTTTTGCTTATTTGGGTGCCGAAGTTGGCGTGGTGAGTTTTATCATTAGGTATACAAAGTCCTTAAATATTGCAGGTATTACCGAGCAAAAATCGGCCCTGTTTATTACACTTTACATGGCGCTGGTTTTAACCGGGCGCTTGCTGGGTGCGTTTTTGCTTAAGCAGGTTAAACCCAATAAAGTGCTTACCCTGTGCAGTATTGGCGCTTTTACACTGATACTGGTATCGGTGCTTACCGGCGGTTACCTATCCATAATTTCACTGTCAATAGTAGGACTGTTTACCTCGGTGATGTATCCTATCATTTTTACACTCAGCATCAAAAACATTGGCGATTACACCAAGGTGGCTTCGTCATTACTTATTATGGGAGTTGTAGGCGGAGCCATTATTCCGCCAATAATGGGCTTAATATCAGACCATTCAGGCATCAGGATGGCATTCATTGCACCACTGGTGTGCTATGTGTACGTACTATATTACGGAGTTAAAGGCTATGTGGTAAAAAACAAAACTTATTCGGATGAATCCGAAGAACCACAGTTGACAGTAATAGGACACTGACCTACCTATTAAACTTAAGAAGTTTTAATTACTTCGTAAGTTTCTGAACCTTCACCCCCTCTTGATGCTGCCATGAACCATCAGCAATGAACCATGAACTAAAAGTAGCCAATACCATATTGCGCTACTTTTTGCATTTCAATATTATTTTGTTGTGAAAACTACACTTAATACAACTAAATTGTTTCAGCAAGTCATTTTTTACTCAAAATCAAAAAACCGATGTCAAAATAGTATCGAAACAAATCAATTTAAGTACAATTTATTGCTAATACCCTCCATATTTTTACCCTTGATTATAAACGCCAGCTACTAAAAGTTTACAAAACATTTTTTAATCAGAAACCACAATCCAAAAAAAGGACGAAGTTTTTGAAGTGGAATTTTTATATCCAAAATTGAATGATTAAAGCTTTACTAATTACGCTATTATTTGGGTTCACGGCCGGTATTGCCTCAGCACAAGATCATGAAAATATAAGTGCGGGCAATACCCCTGCCGTATATACTATTCAAAATGCACCTAACGATACCTGGAAGGGATTTGAACGTGTTAATATTACCATAGGCCCCCACAAAGCTTATTATGTAAAACCTAAAAGGGCGCTCGAAGGTAACCCATGGGTTTGGCGGGCTTCATTTCCTGACTGGCATACCGATATCGACAGCATCCTGCTAACCAAAGGCTTTCATGTAGCTTTCGTAAATGTTGATGATCAATATGGCAGCCCCTATGCATTGCAGGTTTGGGATGCTTTTTACCTGTATTTAACAGCTAAACAAGCTTTCGCTGCCAAAGTTGCCCTTGAGGGCGTTAGTCGTGGCGGTTTATACGTATATGGTTGGGCCAAACGCAATCCTGATAAAATTAGTTGTATTTATAACGAAGCCCCTGTTTGCAATATTCAAAGCTGGCCGGGCGGCAAGCTAAGTGCCCCGGGCGATGCCGGCCTCTGGAAACAATTGCAACAAGTGTATCACCTTACCGAACAACAAGCACTTGATTACAAAGACAATCCTATTGATAACCTTGACGGCCTTGCTGCTTTTAAGGTGCCAGTTATCCATATTATAGGCATCAATGATAAAGTGGTACCCAATGCTGAAAACACCAATATCCTTGCTCAACGTTATATCGCATTAGGCGGGCCGATGATGATATACCCGGTAACTGCCGGTCCGCAGGAGTTGAACGGGCACCACTTCCCTATCGAACATCCGGAGCACTGGGTCGATATGATCATGGGCTACAGCTATCCTGTAAAAAAGATATTGCCATACGCCGATTATTTTAGTCCCCGTAACGGCCTTACTAACAGCCTCAATATATTTAATGCAGGTAAAAAGGCAACAGTAGCTTTTTTAGGTGGATCAATTACGTATAACCACGGCTGGCGCGAAAAGATAAGCCGTTACTTTACCGAACGTTTTCCATCAACCAGCTTTCATTTTATACAGGCCGGCATCCCCTCGTTAGGTAGTGTACCGCATGCTTTCCGCTTACAGCAGGATGTACTTGATTCGGGCAAGGTTGATTTGATGTTTGTTGAAGCTGCTGTGAATGACAATGTGAACGGGCTTGACAGCCTTACCGAAGTGCGGGCGCTGGAAGGAATTGTAAGGCACGCAAAAAAAGTCAATCCGCTGATGGATATCGTCATGATGTCATTTGTTGATCCGGATAAGATCAAAGATTACAACAACGGCAAAACCCCTATGCAAATCAAAAATCATGAGCTGATTGCTGAGCATTACGGTTTGCCATCCATTAACCTGGCCAAAGAGGTTACTGATAAACTTAATAACCACGAGTTTTCATGGCAATATGATTTTAAAAATCTGCACCCGGCAATTTACGGACAGGAACTTTATTTCGCCACAATAAAAAGCCTTCTTAATGCATGTTTTGACAAACAGCAGGCAGCTGCTTCTAAAACAAATCCATTGCCCAAACCGCTTAACGCGCTTAACCTCAACAATGGCCGCTATTACAATATTCAAAATGCAAAAAATTTGAACGGCTGGGCCATTAACCCCGATTGGGCACCAAACAATAACCTGAGCACCCGCCCTGGCTTTGTACACAAACCAATGCTTATCGCTACAAAACCAGGTTCATCATTAACGCTGCCATTTACCGGCACCGCTATTGGAATGGCCATTGTATCCGGACCGGATGCTGGTATTATCAGCTATAGCATTGATGGTGGCGCCGAAAAAACGATGGACCTGTATACAGAGTTCAGTTCATGGATATATCTGCCCTGGTATGTAACCTTTAGTACCGACCTCAAAAAAGGCCCGCACACGCTCAGCCTGAAAATTGAAACCAATAAGAATAAAAACAGCAAGGGGAACACGTGCCAGGTACTCTATTTTTTAACCAATTGATTTTTTTAAAAAACAGCAATACGCTGTAAACGCAGCTCAAAACTTTTAATTGTCAACTTAACATATCTAAAAAATGATTAAACCTTTTACCACAGGAAAAACCTTTTACCATTTGCGCATTTAAATAGCGCCTGAAACCAATAAACCCATCAACCAAATCTCAAAAACAAAGAACCATTATCAAACCATTTTTTATGAAAGAATTTTACCAACGGATCAAAACCCGGCGGGAGCTTAGACAGTCTCAAAGGCCTGCACCGGGTTTTTATTACTTTGTATTATTACTGCTGAGTTTTATCTGCTCAGCCCAATTTACGCACGCGCAAAGTAAGGTAACCATTACCGGCCTCGTGACCGACACACTGGGCGGTAAAATTGCAGGTGCCAACATTGTTGCCACCAACCGCAAAAACCTGGGTACCACTACCGATGCTAACGGTAAGTTTGTGATAGATGCCGAACCCGGTACTATCCTTAAAGTATCGTACGTAACTTTTATTGATCAAACCTTCACCGTTTCGGCCGGTAAGCTGGTAGTAAACATCGTACTTAAAGAGTCCAAACGCGGCCTCGATGAGGTTGTGGTATTGGCCTACGGCAAAAAAGAACGCAAGGAAGCCGTAGTAGGTTCGGTAACCACAGTTAAACCTGCCGATCTGAAAATACCCGCCAGTAACTTAACCAATGCACTTGCCGGCCAGGTTGCAGGGATCATCGCCTTTCAGCCAAGCGGCCAGCCAGGGCAGGATAATTCAAGTTTCTTTATCCGCGGTGTAACCACTTTTGGTTACAAAAAAGATCCGCTTATTTTGATAGATAATGTTGAGCTTTCGACAACCGACCTTGCCCGCTTACAGGTTGATGATATCGCCAGCTTTTCGATATTGAAAGATGCAAGTGCTACTGCACTTTATGGTGCCCGCGGCGCAAACGGTGTAATTTTGGTAAGTACCAAGGAAGGTAAAATTGGCAAAGCCAAGATCAATGTACGTGTAGAAAACTCCATATCCCAATCGGCCAAAACGCTGCAGCTGGCCGATCCTATCACTTATATGAAGCTGTTTAACGAAGCTACCATAACCCGCGATCCGTTAAGCCCGCTCCCCTTCTCTCAAAATAAAATATTAAATACCGAGGCAACGCTCAGCAATGCGCCCGGTAGCAATAAATATGTTTACCCTGCTGTAGACTGGCTGGATATGCTTTTCAAAAAACGCACAGCTACGCAGCGTGCCGATATGAGCGTAAGCGGCGGCGGCGATGTGGCCCGTTACTATGTATCAGGCTCATACAATGTTGACCATGGCATCCTGAGGCAGGATATTGCCAACAATAATAACAACAACGTAAAGTTTGAAAATTACCAGCTTCGCTCAAACGTTAATATCAACTTAAGTAAAAGCACCGAGCTTATTGTAAGGCTTGCAGGTTCATTCAATGAGTATAATGGTCCCCTTACTGCCGATGCTTCATTCTCGACCGACCTTTATAACGTTGCAGTACACACCAGCCCGGTATTGTTCCCTGCTTACTTCCCCGCCGATTCGGCCAACCGCGATGTTAAGCACATCCTGTTCGGTAACGCGGCACCAGCAAATGCAGGGTCAGCATCAAATGCTATCGCATACAATAACCCATATGCGGCGTTA
Organism: uncultured Mucilaginibacter sp.; assembly: GCA_966212355.1. Lineage (GTDB taxonomy): Bacteria > Bacteroidota > Bacteroidia > Sphingobacteriales > Sphingobacteriaceae > Mucilaginibacter. The sequence goes on along the minus strand of CBIHRB010000006.1, from coordinate 131,103 downwards.
TTGCGCGGCCATAAAAATTATTCAGAATCAAGGTTATCTGCCCAGTTAGAGCTAAACCAGAAACTGAATTTTATAACCGATGGGCTTAACTTTCACGGCTTATTCCACACCAACAGGTATTCATATTTTCAGTCCCAAATGGGTTACTCGCCATTTTATTATAATGTGAATACTTATGATAAGGCTACTAACCAGTACACTTTAACCTGGCTTAACCCGCAGCCAACCGGTAATAACGTAGCCACCGAGTACCTGAGCTATTACCGCGACCCAAGTACTGATAATCTGAATACTTACATCTATTTTCAAGGCGTATTGGATTATAATCATGCCTTTGGCAGTCATAACCTGAGCGCATCATTGATCGGTACGCGCCAGCAAACGGTGTATTCAGCCGCTAAAGATCCGGTACTTGACAGGCCAACCCTGCAATACTCGCTGCCTTACCGTAACCTCACCCTTGCAGGCCGCGCTACTTATTCATTTAAAAGCCGCTATTTTTTGGAATTTAACTTTGGGTATAACGGTACCGAGCGCTTTTCGTCAAGTCATAGATATGGTTTCTTCCCTACCATTGGCGGTTCATGGATCGTATCCGACGAAAAATTCTGGGGTCAGGGGCTTTATGATGTCATCTCCCGCATGAAGGTGAGGGCCAGCTATGGTTTAGTAGGTAACGACGCCATCGGTTCACAACGTTTCTTCTTCCTTTCGGATGTTAACCTTAACGGTGGTAATCCCGCTTATTTCGGCACCTACAACGGTTACAGGCGCGAGGGCGTTTACATTAATAACTACGAAAACCCTAACGTAACCTGGGAAACATCGCGCCAGCTAAATCTTGGCCTGGAGTTCACCATGTTTAAAAACCTGAATGTAGTAGCTGAGGTTTATAAATATCACCGTTATAATATCCTTCAAACACGCAGTTCACTGCCAACAACCCTGGGCCTTGAGGCGCTTGACCAATACGGAAACCCCAACGTTACGGCCAACATTGGTACGGCAGATACCAAAGGTATCGACTTGCAAATGGATTATAAAGCGGCTATTAATAAAGATGTTTGGCTGCAGGGCCGCGGCAACTTTACGCTGGCCAGCAGCAAATATGGCAACTATGAAGAGCCTCAGTATAAGGAAGCTTATCGTTACCACAAAGGCCAGGAAATAAACAGGCAGTATGGTTACATTGCCGAACGCTTATTTGTTGACGATAATGAAGCCAGAAATTCTCCGTCGCAGATCTTTTCAACCAATGGCATCCCTCCGGGCGGCGGTGATATCAAATATCGCGACTTAAATGGCGATGGTAAAATTGATGGCGCCGATCAAACTTTTATCGGTTACCCAACAGTGCCCGAAATTGTATATGGCTACGGCTTATCAGCCGGGATTAAAAACTTTGATATTTCCTGTTTTTTCCAGGGCCAGGCTCGTGTATCGTTCTTTATCGATCCAAGCCGTACCAGTCCGTTTATTCAAAGCCCCGATCCGTACATATATGGCAATACCCAGCTGATCAAAGCATTTGCTGATAGTCACTGGAGCGAAGAAAACCAGGATTTATATGCAACCTATCCAAGGTTAGGTGTAACCGGGAACCAGATCGAAAACAACCGTCAAAACAGTACCTGGTGGATGCGCGATGGTAGTTTCCTCAGGCTTAAATCGGTGGAGATTGGTTACTCATTACCGCAATCTATTTTAAAACGCTTAAATGTAACCAAATGCCGCATCTACTTTAACGGCCTTAACCTGTATACCTGGAGCGCCTTTAAACTTTGGGATCCTGAACTTGGCGGTAATGGCTTTGCCTACCCAATACAAAAGGTGTTCAACTTAGGCATAAACGTTAACCTATAATTTTTTACAGATCAATACTTAGTATTATGAAACAATATTATAAACTTTTATTACTGGTAGGGCTCCTGGTTTCGGGCGCATCATGTAAAAAATACCTTGATGTTACGCCAGATAATACCGGCACCCTTGAGTACGCGTTCAGGAATGGTAACGAGGCCGAAAATTACCTGTTTACCTGCTATGCAACTTTACAGCAGTTTTCCGACCCTACATCAAATATCGGCTTCACCACATCATCAGAGATTATTTATCCAAACAACCTCACCAATCATCCCCTTAGCGAATTTGGCTTTAATCTTATCCGCGGTACGCAAAACAGCAGCAGTCCGGGCATAAACTGGTGGGATGGTCAAAATGGCGGACAGGCATTGTTCCGTTCTATCCGCAGGTGTAACATCATGCTTGAAAACATTGACAAACCTGTTGACCTTTCACCATCTGAAAAAGCAAGATGGATTGCAGAGGTAAAATTTCTTAAAGCATATTATCATTACTATCTGTGCCGCTTATACGGCCCCGTACCACTGGTAAAAACCAATATTGATATAACAGCCAGCACCGAAGAGGTTAGGGTAAAACGCTCGCCGGTTGATTCGGTATTTAACTATTGCGTGCAATTACTGGATGAAGCTATTCCAGATTTGCCGCCGGTTATCACCAACCAGGCAAAAGAGCTTGGCCGCATTACCCAGCTAACCGCTTTATCAATTAAAGCCGAAATGTTAGCCACTCAGGCCAGTCCCCTTTTCAACGGCAACCCGGACTACGCCAGCATGAAAAACAAAGATGGCCAGCCTTTATTTTCAAGTACTGCCGACCCGCAAAAATGGAAACGTGCCGCCGATGCCTGTAAAGCTGCCATTGATGCCTGCGAAGCCAACGGGCTTAAACTTTACACCTTTGTCGCACCACCTACAGTTGGCTCCCTTTCAGATCAGTTACGTAATGAACTTACCATTCAAAATGCAGTTACCGAAAAATGGGATGTTAACCCCGAACTGATCTGGGCATTAAACCCAACCTTCCCATGCCAGGGCTATGCAACACCAAGGTTAACGCCAAAATCGGCAGTTAATATATTCTCAAACCCCTCAACATTCGCTGTTCCGATTTCAACACAGGAGCTTTTTTATACTGCTAACGGCGTACCGTTAACCGAGGATAAAAACTATGATTATACTAACCGCTTCGCGCTGAAAACAGCTGGTGATGCCGACAAATATTATATAGCGCAAGGCTATACAACTATCAATGAACACTATGGCCGCGAAAGCCGCTTTTATGCCAACATCGCTTTTGACGGCAGCATATGGTATGGTAACGGCATTTACAACCAGGACCAGGCCTACCATGTTGAGGCTCGCGGTTCGGGTTCACTGGCAGGCCCAAAAGACCTGAACACCCTTAACATTACCGGTTACTGGCCAAAAAAGCTGGCTAATTATCTTTCAGTTTATGATGATGGTTTTCAGCCTATTGAGTATCACCTGCCGCTAATGAGGCTCGCCGGTTTATATCTTTTATACGCCGAAACCCTGAATGAGGCAAACGGTCCAACTGCCGATGTATACAATTACATTGACAAAGTAAGAACAAGGGCGGGTTTAAAAGGTGTGTTGGAATCATGGTCAGCCTATTCAAAAAATCCCGGCAAACCAACAACTAAAGAAGGTTTACGTGACATCATACACCGCGAGCGCCGCATTGAGCTTTGTTTTGAGGCACAAAGCGGATGGGACCTTCGCCGCTGGAAAGAGATCCAAAGCGTATTGAGCGTACCCCTACAGGGCTGGAATATTTACGAGGCCGAAGCAGGTAACTACTACAGACTGCATACCGTGTTAACGCCGGTTTTCGGGTTAAAAAATTACTTCTGGCCTATAAAAGACAATGACCTGATAGTTAACAACAACCTGGTACAAACTACCTATTGGTAAGCGTCTCCATCAAATAAAAATGAATTAATTCAACATAGATAAGAATTATGAAACGCATTAAAAATTATTCGGTAACAGCACTGGTGCTTGCAGTAGCGTTGTTTATGGCGTGCTTAAATTCATGCAAAAAGAACGACGGGTACGTTAAAGAAGTTTCGACCGATTTAAGCAAGCCCGCCGCGGTTACCAATGTTAAAGTTAAAAACTTTAACGGCGGTGCTTATATCACTTATGACCTGCCTAACTCCGATAACCTGCTGTACGTGCAGGCCGAGTATCGTATCAACGATAAAACCACCCGCCAAACCAAATCAAGCTATTATTCAGATACTGTTACCGTTGATGGCTTTGCAAAAAGCCAGGAATACGAGGTAACTCTTTATTCGGTGAGCCGGGCTAACGTAAAATCAGATCCGCTTGTAGTTAAAGTACACCCAGATACGCCTTTTTACAAGCTCATCAAACCAACATTAACTATCACATCTGATTTTGGCGGCGTAAACATCAAAGCTATGAACCCCGACCAAAAGGACATTGGTGTAATTTTATTGGCATTTGATAAATCAACGCAGGCACTGGAGGTTGTAGATCAGCATTATACCAAGGTTGATACCATTAATTACTCCATAAGGGGCTATCCTGCTGTACCGCAAAAATTTGGGGTATATGTTACCGATAAATTCGGCAATATATCTGATACAACCATAGTAAACATCACCCCGATATTTGAAACGCTGCTTGATAAGAGCAAGTTTTCGGTATACAAAACCCCTACTGATAGCCCTACAGCTTATGGTTGGGAAGTGCCTTACCTATGGGATAACAAAACTGATGGATACTCAAACGGCTGGCATACAGCTCCGGGAGCGCCTGCACCCATACAGGTTACCTTTAGTCTTGGTGTATCGGCACAGTTAAGCCGTTTTGTGTTATGGGAAAGGCCCGATCAATATGCTTACGCACACGGTAACCCTAAAGATTTCAGCATCTGGGGATCAAACGTTAATGCGCCTCAGGATGTAAGACTGCCTGATTATGCGCCTGTTGGAACAGTAGTAGGTGACTGGGTTAATATTGGGAACTACCATTATCCAAATCCGCCATCGGGCCTTACACCGGGCTTTACCAATGCTGCCGATGCTGCCTTTGTTGCCGCTGGAGTTAACTTTAATATCCCGCCGGGTTCAACGCCTATTAAATACTTCCGCTTTATGGTGCATGACACATGGTCAAACGGTGACTTTGCCCACATGATGGAACTTTCAATTTATGGTAACCCACAATAGGTATTAACTCATTTAGATTAAACGAACATGAAAAATATTGTCAGAATAGCTGCTTTCTGTTTTCTTGGATACCTGTTATATGGTTGCAGCAAGCAAGACACACAGTTTGAATCATACTTAAACGGCCATGAAGTTAAGTATCCGGGTACAATTGCCAACGCACACTCGCGCCCCGGAAACTTGCGCGCGGCCCTTACCTGGAACCCCAGTACAGACCCCAGCATAACACGCTACGTAGTGTACTGGAATAATAAAGCCGATTCCATAGTTTACAACTCTACCAACCACAATCCGTCGGATAGTTTAACGGTTGTTGTGCCAAACCTTAACGAATACATTTATTCGTTCACCGTTTTCTCCTACGATGCTAAAGGCAACCGTTCTATTCCGCTTGATATCAATAACGTTAGGGTTTACGGGCCTATTTACCAGTCGGGCTTATCAAACAGGGGCTATGATGTTACCAACCCGTATGGCATCAGTGCCGATGGAAAGCTTACACTTAATTTCTTGAAAGTTGATACCAGCACCCATAATGTGTTCACAAACATAAAATACACCAACAAAGCCGGTAAAGAAAGCTTTGGGAAACTTAGCGCCGATAGCATGTCGGTTACCCTGGTAGATTATAAGGCGGATACTAAAATCCAGTTCTTATCGGCCTTTAAACCTGCTGTGAATGCGCTTGATACCTTTTATGTAGCCAATTATGAGGATTTCCCAACCATTAACTCTGTTGCCATTTGCGATAAAAAGCTTTTCAAAAAAGTGTATTTACCTAATGATGCTAAGCCTTATGAAGGCGATACCGACATAGACAGGCTTTGGGACAGCAGCACAGGCCCTCAGGGTTTCCCTAACATTTTCCATAGCGATGGTAACGGACCGCTTCCGGTGGTTATCACTTTTGATATGGGCGCACTTTACAAAGGCCTGGTAGCTATTGAAGAGACAGGCCGAAACTGTTGTCACAACCCCGATGATTTTGAAGTATGGGGCATTGCGGATATTACCAACGCTGCTACTACCCTGAAAGCTAATGATGCTGGCTGGACTGCCGAAGCTACCGCCAAAGGCTGGAAACTGCTTAAAGAAATTAAAAGGACCGACGACGGCAGCGCCCCATTAAAGGTAAACTTTGATCCTAATCCGCCGCCGGTACGCTATATCCGCATCAGGATCAAACACAACTCAAACAACGAGGGTAACTACACCAATATGAGCGAGCTCACCTTCTGGAATAACGCACTGCTATAATAACACCCCAATGACCGGGCTGCCTTGCGGCCTGGTCATATTTTAAAAAGCATAAAGACGAAGACCTCTATAATGTTCACCCCAAAAATTCAGCAATGAAAAAACCGGCGATTATTCTCCTTTACCTGTTTTCAGTAATCAAGCTCAGCTTTGCTCAGCAAACAGCCACCGTAAAAACGCCAAAGGCGGTTTTGGACGATTTCATGACCAAACGCTTCGGCATGTTTATACACTTTGGCCCGGTAACCTTACGCGGTACTGAAATTGGCTGGAGTCGCAACAAGGAAGTAGCGCAGGATGACTATGATAACCTGTACAAGGAGTTTAACCCGGTTTTATTTAATGCTGATGCCATTGTAAAAGCTGCAAAGGATGCAGGCATGAAATACCTGGTAATCACCGCCAAACACCATGATGGCTTTGCCTTATGGCCATCTGCTTTTACTGACTATAACATCAGCAAAACACCGTATAAGCGCGATATGGTGGCAGAACTGGCCGTAGCCTGCAAAAAGCAAGGCATACTTTTTTGTATCTACCATACTGTGCTCGACTGGCACGACCCTAACTATCCTATCCACACCCCTTACGATTCGACAAAGAATGTTAAGGGCGATATGATAGCCTTTAAAACGCAAATGAAGAATGAGTTGAAAGAACTCATCACTAAATACCACCCTTACCTGCTTTGGTTTGATGGCTACTGGGAAAAACCCTGGACCAACGCCGATGGGCAGGAAATTTACAAATTCATCAAGAGTGTTGATCCAAACGTTATCGTGAACAACCGCTTAGGCAAAGAAAGCGAAAAACTGAACGATCAATCAGTGGGTGATTATCTAACCCCTGAGCAGCGCATTGGCCAGTTGAATATGAATGAGCCATGGGAAGGCTGTATCACCATTTGCCAGCAATGGGCATGGAAACCTAATGATAAAATGAAAACCGCACAGGAGTGTATCCAAACACTCGTGAAAACTGCTGCCGGTAATGGCAATCTCCTGTTTAACGTTGGCCCAATGCCTGATGGCCGAATTGAAGCGCGCCAGGTTGAAACCCTGCGGCAAATGGGTATATGGTTAAAAAAATATGGTGAAAGCATTTATGGCACCAAAGGCGGGCCTATTGCTCCCAATGATAACTATGCTGTTACACGCAAGGGAAACAAGATCTATTTGCACATATTTCAGAAAAAAGGCAATAAAATTGCACTGCCTAACCTACCGGGCGTTAACATAACCAACGCCTACGTGCTGGGCGGAGCCAACGTAAATTATAAACCGGATGCCACAGGCTATAGTATTGATTTGCCGCAAACCTTACCCGATGCAAACAGCAATGTTATAGTATTGGAACTGAACAAAAACGCCGAAGAAATCCCTGTAATTGCCGCAGGTAAATAAAATAACAACAGAAAACCTAATTAACATAAACATGCTAAAAAGAACGCCCCTGCTAATAACTGTAATGATAACAGGTATTACAACGTTTACTCGCGCACAAACAAAACAATTAAAACTTTGGTACAAGCAGCCTGCACAGCGCTGGGAAGAAACCGTTGCGCTTGGCAACGGAAGGTTAGGGATGATGCCTGACGGCGGCATCAGCAACGAAAAAGTGGTTTTGAACGATATCACTATGTGGTCGGGATCATCGCAGGATGCCAACAATTATGAAGCCTATAAAAAACTACCCGAAATAAGAAGCTTGCTTGCGGCCGGTAAAAACGTGGAGGCGCAGGCTATTATCGATAAATCGTTCGTTTGTACCGGCAAAGGATCGGGCGGAGTGCCATTTGGCTGCTTCCAGATGCTGGGTGACCTTAACCTAAGCTACCAATATAAAGGCATTGAGAGCAAAGATGTAAAATACGATAACTACAAGCGTGAGCTATCATTAAATAATGCGCTTGCCAAAACTACTTACCAGGTAAACGGTGTTACTTACAAACGCGAATATTTTACCAGTTTTGGTAATGATGTAGATGTGATAAAACTAAGCGCCGATAAGCCGGGAATGCTTAACCTGAGCATCAATATCAGTCGCCCGGAGCGTGGTATTACCAGTACAAAAGGTAATGAACTTGATCTTACCGGCCAGTTGGATAATGGTACCGATGGTAAGGGTGTAGCTTACAAAGCAAGGGTAAAGGCACAGCTAACCGGTGGTTCATTAAGCAGCACCCCTACTTCGCTGGTTATTAAAGACGCTACCGAGGTGATCATTTACGTATCAGCAGGTACGGATTTTAAAAATCCACAGTATCTTACCAAAATAGACGGTGCGCTAAAAGCTGCCATGAAAAAGCCTTATGCTTTGGAAAAACAGCAGCATATCGCCAACTTTCAGAAACTCTTTAACCGCGTAAAAGTTGATCTTGGTGCTTCAGAAGCAGATAAACTAACAACAGATCAAAGGCTTATTGCTTTTCATACCAACCCTGATGCGGATAAAGGCCTCCCTGTTTTATTTTACCAGTTTGGCCGCTATTTGAGTATTTGCAGCACCCGGGTTGGCTTGCTACCACCAAACTTACAGGGTTTATGGGCTAACGAAGTACATACCCCATGGAACGGCGATTATCACTTGGATATCAACATTGAAATGAACCAGTGGCCGGTTGAAGTTTCCAACCTGTCAGAACTGAACCTGCCCCTTGCCGACCTGGTTAAAGGCATGGTACCACATGGCGAAAAAACGGCAAAAGCTTATTACAATGCCGATGGCTGGGTAGCACATGTGATTACCAACCCATGGGGCTTTACCGAACCCGGCGAAAGCGCTTCATGGGGCATTTGTAAGGTAGGGTCAGGCTGGCTTTGCGATAACCTGTGGCAGCACTATGATTTTACGGGAGATAAAAACTACCTGAAACAAATTTATCCGATACTGAAAGGTGCGGCAAAGTTTTACAACAGTATGTTGATCAGTGATGCCAAAACCGGCTGGTTGGTTACCTCCCCTTCATCATCGCCCGAAAACAGTTTTTACCTGCCCGATGGCACACATGCCAGCATTTGCGTAGGCCCAACTATTGATAACCAGATCATCCGCCAGTTGTTTAACAACGTAGTAACAGCAAGCAAAGTATTGGGTAAAGACGAGGCATTCAGCAAAACACTGGCTGCTAAAGTGAAAAAGCTCCCCCCCCCGGGTGTTATATCTAAGGATGGGCGCATCCAGGAATGGCTGGAGGATTATAAAGAAACCGAACCGCAGCATCGCCACGTATCACACCTGTATGGTTTATTTCCGGCATCTCAGATTACACCAGAAGCTACACCCGCACTTGCCGAAGCCGCTAAAAGAACTTTAGAGGTACGTGGCGACGACGGCCCAAGCTGGTCTATCGCCTACAAAATATTGTGGTGGGCACGTTTGCATGACGGAAACCGCACTTACAAACTGTTTAAGGAACTGATGAAGCCAACCATCAAAACCGATATTAACTACGGTGCAGGCGGCGGCGTATATCCTAATTTGCTATCAGCCGGTCCGCCGTTCCAGATCGACGGTAACTTTGGCGCGACAGCAGGTATTGCTGAAATGCTGATCCAGAGCCATGCAGGGTTTATTGATTTTATTCCTTCTATCCCTGATGCATGGAAAGCACAGGGCGAGGTTAAAGGCCTTAAGGCCCGCGGCAATTTTACCGTCGATATGAAATGGAAAGACGGTAAAGTAACCTCTTATAAAGTAACCTCACCTACTCCGCGTACGGTTAAAATAAAAGTTAACGGACAGATCAAAAGCATAATGGCCGTTAAAGCTTAATAATAGCTTATAAACAAATAAGGCATCCTTTTCAGGGTGTCTTATCTATACAAATTGTTCTTTATTAAGCTGTATTGTAAAGAATGCTATTTGACTTAATTACAATAATTGCATACCATAAATAAAATGTAATTTACACATTTAACAACCTAAAATTCATGCAAAAATTTCTTAATCGTTTTATAATTGCTGTGCAATTGTCCGGCTTGCTTTGCGTTTGGCAGCCGGCAATTGTTTCGGCATCAACCCGAATCATTACTATCAAGCCAACACCGAAAGGGAATATATCGTTTTCATACGGTACCTCTGGCACTATTAATTATGATCAAAAAACCGGCACTTTTTCTGTTATCGAAAATGGAAAAACTGTACTTGGTAATTGCTATAGCAAAGCCGGCATCAACGGAAAACTTATTACTTCAACAGCGTACAAAAACGTTGCTTATACTAAAGCCTTAATAACCGATGGTTTTGGCAAAGGCGTAAAACATACTTTCACCCTAAGCGGCAATAATTTGCCAAACATGATGCAGGTGTTTTATACTTATCCATCGCACAAAGGCTATTTTTTTGTCGAACTTTATGTTGAGGGCAAAAACCTGAAAACAAATTACATGGAGCCGATAACGGGTAATATGTCGGCCATACCCGGCGATGCCCGCTCCCTCTTTGTACCTTTTGATAACGATACCTTCATTAGCTACGATTCCAAAGCGTTTAAAGCACCGCTTACCAATACCAGCGCCGAAGTAGGGACTGTTTTTGACAACAGCAGCCGCAAGGGCCTGGTGTTTGGATCTGTGGAGCATGAAACCTGGAAAACAGGCGTGCGTACCATCGCCAAAAAAGATAGTGCCAACACTTTTGAAGTATGGGGAGGCTACACCGAAGAAGCCGTAAACCGCGATAAAATTGCCCATGGCTCTGTCAGCGGCAATACAGTTAAATCGCCCAAAATATTTGTTGGCTGGTTTGCCGACTGGCGCACTGGTATGGAAGAATTTGGCAAAGCCAACCGCATTGCCGAACCTCCATACATTTTTAACTGGACAAAGCCTACCCCTGTTGGCTGGAACAGCTGGGGCGTTATGCAGGAAAAACTCAACTACGATAAAGCTATCAAAGTAGCGGATTTTTTTGCCGATAGCATCCCTGCATTCCGCAACGGCAATACGGCGTTTATTGATCTCGATTCGTTTTGGGATAATATGATCAGCGGCGGCTGGGAAGGTGATTTTGGCAAACTGAAATCATTTGCCGATTACTGTAAATCGAAGGGTTTGCAACCCGGTGTGTACTGGGCACCATTTACCGACTGGGGCTGGAAAGGTGGCCCGGCCCGCAAAGTTTTAGGCAGCAACTACACCTACGGCGAAACCTGGACTAAGGTTGGTGACGGCTACCACGATATTGACGGTGCCCGTGCAACAGACCCAACTCACCCGGGCACCTTGCAACATATCGACTATGTAATTGGCAAACTAAAAGCCTGTGGTTTTAAAATGATCAAGATTGACTTTTTAGGCCACGCGGCAGCCGAATCAAGCCATTTTTATGATCCCAAAATCACCACCGGTATGCAGGCTTATAAAAAAGGAATGGAACACCTGATTAATCAGTTGGATGATCAGATGCTGGTTTATGCAGCTATCTCTCCCAGCCTTGCAACCGGCCGTTATGCACACATGAGGCGTATTGCCTGCGATGCCTTTAAAACTATAAAGGACACCCGCTATACGCTCAACAGCGTAAATTATGGTTGGTGGCAAACTTACCTGTACAATTATATTGATGCCGACCATGTTGTACTTTCAACCGAAAGCGAGGGCGCAAACAGGGCAAGGATGCTCTCGGCAGTTGTTACAGGCACATTCATAACCGGCGATGACTTCGCAACCCATGGCCAATGGAGCAACAGGGCAAAAGTCATGTATCAAAACCCTGAAGTTTTAAAGATTGTGCAAAATGGAAAAGCTTTCAGACCGGTTGAGGGAAATACCGAAACCGCAACAACAGAGCAGTTTGAACTTAAAATTGGCAACAGCTTTTACCTGGCACTTTTTAATTATAGTGATACTGATAAAACTTATGCTATTGACCCAAAAAGAATTGATCTTGAGGCAGGGAGAGCAGCAAATGCGAAATCGTTACTGCAAGGCACTAATGTAAACAACAATAGCGTTTTAGTAAAAGCAGGTGACGCTGAACTATTAAAATTCGACTTAAACAAATAAAAGCTGCAAAGGCGCCGGCAACAGATTCCCCTTAAATCACCGGACGCCTTTTGAAGGGATGAAACCCTGTATCGTTTTTAACTGTTTAACTTAACCGATTTTGCCCGTTTGCATGCAAGCGGGCATTTTGATTTTTTTGCGTTCACGCAGCATTTGTTTTTGTGTTTAACGCCCGCAACGTTAGTCTTTTCTATCTGGAGCGAAGTAAAAAACAATCCGCCGGTAACGGCAAGTATGGTAAAAAATTTCATAGCAGTAGGTTTTAAGTTAAAAGACGGTGTTTTTTTGAGAATGTTACAGGAAGGAAGGCAAATGTTGATTTTCGCATATTTCAAAGAGGGGATTAGTCTTGTAAACAAGTAGTTGGCACGACAAACCTATTTGTGCTGGTCGAAGTTTAGCGATAGCGTAACTTCGTCCTAAAACAATGGAAGCATCCTGCTTCCGGATCCCGAACTAAATCAGATGTTTCAAAACAATTGCATTATTCTTATTGAGTTAAGCTGAAAGCTTAACCTATTTTGGGACGAAGTTACGCTATCGCTAAACTTCGACCAGGAGCGGGTCATTATAGGAGTAACGACGAAGCAATCGCACGGAAGCATAGCCGCCCTGTATAGCATGCGATTGCCGCGCTACGCTCGCAATGACATAATTTTTATGTTCTCCTCATCATCCCCCTAAAAAACAAAAAGTCAGTGACCTCGCGTTACTGACTTTTTCATTAACTATTAACTGACCAAATATCCTTAACAAAAAATTATCTGGTACTGCAAACATAGTGTGTTAAATACGTGCTACATGTGTGAAAAGCACCATCTTAACACAAAAAGAAAACTCTTATCATGCTGATTGTCTGTATTTTAATGGTGTTATCTTATAATGCGTGCGGAATAACCTGATGAACGAACTTGGGCATTCAAAACCTACCATGCCAACCACTTCATTTACAGGATAACGGGTATCCTTCAGCAGCATTAATGAACGTTTTAAACGCAGTTGGATCAAAAACTGGTGCGGGGTTAAACCAAAAGCCTGCTTAAAAGTGCGCAACAAGTGATTAACCGAAAGGCAGGCATGTTCGGCAAGATCTTCAAGGCTAATGTTTTGGTTATAATTACTGTACAAGTACTCTTTAGCCAGGTTAAGGCGCCGCAGGATCTCAACCCTGGTACCCTGGTTTAAAAAGTCGAGTTTTTCTGCTTTTTTACAGATCTCATCATTATAAATATGAAAATAATTGATAAGCGTATGGTGCAGGTATTCGTTGATCAGCATTTCATCCTGCATCCCGTTATCCAGGTGTTGTTTTAGGTGACATACGTTGTACTTGATATCACCTGCAAACGGATATATCGTTTCATTAAACTCGGGCTGTATTTTGCCGTTACCATAGCCTTTAGTTAACAAAGTGTCATTGTCAAAGGTCCAGCAATCTTTAAAATCCTGCAAAAACTGCTGATCAAAATTGATGGCAAATGATTGTACCTGCTGGCCCAAATCCGTATCGGTTGAATATTGTGTACCCCTGTTCAGGATTAAAAATGAATCAGGGTATATGGATAAATGTCTGCGGCCAATATCATAACGTTCATTACCGCTTAATACAAAGCGAAGGCTTAAATCTGAAGTATACTGCGGCCCCTGCCTCTGACCGCCGGTGCGGCTTACAATCTTATTGTTGTTGCGTAATACTTTTGAATAGTCCATTGTGATATGATTTTATTGTTCGTTATAATTTCTTTCTTCCAGTAACATAAATTTGTTCCCCGCCGGGTCTAAAAATTCGGCTGCCAGTCCGGCCGGCAAATATGCGGGCGACTTGCAAAAAAATACGCCGGCCGTACGGAGCACATGATAATCGTTCAAACAGTCGGCAGTGTTAATGATAATATTACTCTTATCACTGTTGCTGTCGTTATTAGTTACAAGTAACGCCACATTTAATTTATCCGACTGGATCACCGTACTTTCCCTGCCCTCGTAAAATGTCATTGTACCTGTTATTTTGAAGCCTAATTTTTGAGTATAAAAATCAATTTGCCCCTCAAAATCGGCTGTATACACAGATATATATTTCAATTTCATTTTACAGTAGTTAACGAAAACCAGATTTTAATGATGGAAACCAACCTGTTAGCCAGGGGCAGCAAACAGGATAATTTTTGAAGCGGGTTTACAGTAGCCGGTCAGTTAAAACTACTTAACATATCAAAGGTACTTTACCTGAGGGGGGATAGTATCCCCCTATTTGGGGGATTTGTAAATTAGTAACATTTAGAGGTACCGGGAGCGATTGTTGAGCTTCAAAGCGATCCGTGAGGACACGGATCGGGGAATGAAAAATAATTAATCATCCCTGCGTTCGTGTCCCCACGAACGCCCTGCCAATGTTGATGGCAACCCAAATGCCTCGTTAGGCATCGTCATTAAGTGTTCCGTACCTACGGCACGGTTGTTTTGAATGTGTAGGTGCTACAAACCTGTCCCCCCTCTGGGGAATTTCCTTAACCTAATGCCATTGCTCATTAAGCCTATATCAACTTATTTTGCCTTGCCAGCTTAATGGCATCAGCACGGGAGTTTACATCAAGCTTAAGGTAGATATTTTTGATATGGCTGCGTACTGTTTCCAGGTCAATGAACAATTCATTGGCAATCTGACCACGGCTCTTGCCTTCGCCTATTAGCTCCAGAATCTGGGTTTCACGCTTGGATAAGGGCGATTCCTGGTTTTTTTGGAACGAGCGGATCACCAGGCGCGCAATGTTGATACTCATAGGGCCGCCGCCTTCACGTACTTCTTTTATCGATTCGATGATCTTGGTTGACGGGGTGTTTTTTGTAAGATAGCCCGATGCCCCGTTGGCCAGCGCGTTAAAAATCTGTTTTTCAGATTCGTAAACAGTAAGAATGAGGATATAGCAGTTGGGCAACAGCTTTTTTAATTTGGGTATAGCGTCAATGCCGTTAACTCCGGGCAGCTCTATATCCAGCAGGATTACATCGGGTTTATCCGCGGCTATTTTTTTAGCAGCTTCATCATATGAACAGTAGGTACTAATCACATCATAGCCCTCGGTAGCACCAATTAAAAAGGCATAGCCATCGCGCAGGGTTTCATCATCCTCAATAATACTTACCTTAATGTTACGGGCCATGCTTAATTGCTTAACTGATTTTTACTAAACTTTAATGTTACTGACGTGCCTTTACCTGTTTCCGAATTAATGAGCAGTGATGCGTTGATCCGTTTTGCGCGGGCATTAATGTTATTGATCCCTCGGCCGCGATGGGCTGCGCTGCTATCAAACCCTTTACCATCATCGGTAACCCGGAGTGCTATCGCGCTTTTATCGCTCTGATCAAGCTCAAAAACTACCTGTCCGGCATCGGCATGTTTAAGGATGTTATTTAACAGCTCCTTAAATATCATGGTGATGTTACGGCTGTATTCCATAGGCAGTTTTACGAGCTGGATATCTTCATCAACGGCAGCAAATTCAAAATCAACCGGTACATCATGAAAAACCTCTATCCCTATCTCGCGGATGTGGTTCAGGGTTTCATACAGGTTATCGCTTTTAGGGTCGAGCGCCCACAGGATATCCTTTGTACCGTTGTATAGTGATGCCGCGTTTTGCTTGATCTGATCCACGATTCCGCGCTGATCCGCTTGCTCTCTATCTATTTTGGCATTCAGTATTTCTGATAAGACGGTGATCCGGGTTAATTTGTTACCCAGATCGTCATGAAAATCTTCGGCTGTTTGCTGGCGGATCTTTAACTTCTCTTCCCGCTTCATGGCTTCAATTGCCTTTTGACGTTTTATTTTACGCTGATGCACTAAATTTTGCACTCCGAAACCCAGCAGAACTAAAAATATAATGGCTAATAACCTGAATGTAAAAGTTTGATAAAAAGGCGGAATGATCACAAAACTAAAACTGGCCATCTTGGGCGATACCTGCCCGTCGGGGCTTATGGCTTTTACCCTGAAGGTATACGTACCGGGCGGCAGCGAAGGATAATTGACCACATTATTGCGCATGGGCGAGCTAAAAGCACTATCCAGCCCAACCAACTTATACTGGTAAGATACCGCGTCGGGATTTTTGAGATAAACACCAAGAAAAGATATCGATAAATGATTTTGATTGTGTTTAAGCTCGGCCCAGTCATTAAGGTCGATAGAAGAGCGTTTTTCGCCATCCTCCTTCATCAACTGTACCGATTTGATGAACACATGCGGCGGCGGTGAGGCAACCATTTTTGTCATGGTATTATACACCATAACAGCCTTGGTGGTACTGATCCAAATCTCGTGTCCGCGATGCATAATAGCATTTTGGTTGGCCTCTACCACCGGTTCTTTTGAGCCTATGTTATCAATTACCCAAAAAGTTTTCTTTGCAGGGTCGTATTGCATCCGGTTAATTCCTCTACCGGTACCCATCCAAAGGCGCCCGCGTTCATCAGCAGCAAGGCTGTAAATACTATTGGCTTTGAGCCCGTCATCAACATTATAAATATTAACCGCCCCGGTTGTCATATCCCATGTGTATAAACCGCTATCATCTGTACCTACGAGCAGCAGGTCACGGTACCGGATCATGCTATAAATTGCCGTTGCCGGGAACGATTTAAGTTTAAACCCCGAAATTATCTTTTTATTTACAGCCAGCATAACCCCGTTTTGGGTGCCAATGAAAACAGAATCACGCCCCAAACTAATCATTGAGGCCGTATAAGGGGGGATGCCTTCCAATTGTTTCAATTCGCCGTTTTGATAATAGAAACAGCCCATTGACGTGCCCAGCCATATAGTGCCACTATCATCGGCAGTAATAAAATTACAGGCAAAAGACGAACTGTTTTTTACTTGTCTGAAACCCTTTTTATCATACTGCCATAAACCGGTTTGCCCGGTACCAATCCAAACAGTACCGTTTTTATCCGTATACAAACTCTGCACCCCCTTTAAATACGGCGAACCGGTTGGTACAGGCACTTCGCTGGTTTTTTTTCCGTCATATCGCAAAAGACCGGCCCCATCTATCCCCATTAAAACATTTTTGTTCCAGTCTTCAGTTACCGACATTACGATTTTTGATTCGGGAATACCCTGTGTGCGGTCAAAAATGGTATATCTGTCGCCTTCGCAGCGGTAAAGACCGTTACCAAGACTGCCCAGCCACAGGTTTTTATCTGCATCAAAATAAATATCAGGGACAGAGTTATCGGTAAGTCCGTTTGATGAGTTATAGTGGATCACACCATCCCTCATAATACAATAGGCTCCGTTATCGGTACCCAGCCAAATATTGGCATCAGCGTCCTGTTCAATGCACAATAACTGACCTTTTATTTTTCCCGTAATGTTTTTTATATCCAGTGGTTTAGCCATACCATTCCTGGCACATAACAAACCCGAGCGGGTTAAAAGATAAGTTTTGCTTTTATCAAAACGGTCGAAAAAAATCCTTTTGATAATTTGCTCACTATATTGGGAATCAATGTCAATTACATGTTCCCATTTTTGCCCTTCAAGGCGATATATACCCTTTTTGTAAACAGACACATATAACAAACCTGTGCTATTAACAGCCAAACTGGTGATAAAAATATCAGGATCATCATTAACAGGGACATGCTGCATCTTATCATTTTTTACCCTGAACAGCATCCCGGCAGTTGTAACCCAGATAGTTCCCTCTCCATCCTGGGTTATGTTACCTACAAAAGAGCGTTTAACCGGTATATCCGGTTTATACTTTATAATCCGGCCGTTATAAAGCCGTGCAAGCCCGTTCATGGTACCAAACCAGGTACAGCCTCCCTTATCCGAAAAAACGGTTGCAACGTAATTATCAGGTAAACCTGTTAAGCGGGTATATGCCGTAAAATCCTTTCCATCAAAACGGCAGGCCCCGCCAAAGGTGCCTATCCACAAACGATGATCGGTATCCATGGATAGCTTGTTTATTTGCGATTGGATGAGCCCATCCTCAATATCATAGTGCGCAAAAATGTATTTCTGTGCATGAGCCCGGCCTGTAAACAACAGCATACCTGCCAGGAAACACAAAATCAGAAAAACGGGGAAACGCGATAGCTTATTCAATTAAAAACGCAAATTAAATTACCTGTATGGGGGGTACAATTAAAAAATTAAATTAAAGCTAATTAAAATAAAAAAAATCACCCCAATAGGGTGATTAATTATTGTCGGTTAAGGGAGTAAATTTTAATTTTTGGCTACCACAGAATTGTCATTGTTTAAAGGCGTTTTTATGTCCTCAAACATTTTGCAAACCTGGGTAATTTTCCAGTCCTGCCGGTCATTTTTCTCGATGATCAGGTAATCATGCTGTGTGCAGTTTTCATAATTAAAATCAACCCTCGCAATCACCATAGCATCGCTTTTGGCAAGCACTTCGTAACCCGACTGGCAATTTTGCCGGGTACCGGCATCCTTTTTCATCATGCTTACCAGGTCGTCCTTTTCCTGTACAAGTACCTTTTCACCACGGGGTAACTTCAATACAGAATTATCGCTCATTATTGATTTTAATTTTTTAAAGTTGGAGGTCATGTGGCTGTCAATGAAATCGTGGATCACGCTGGCGTATCCTGTTTCGACGGCCGGGCGGCCATACATGGTGCTGGCAGATAATAACCCTACTATACATGCCAATAAAAATTTATTTTTCATTTGTGATATTTTTTTGATCAAATGTGGGCAGGCTTTGATCAAAAAAATATGCCTATCACACCAAGCACCCCGGCCATACAGCAGGCTGGTGCCTTTCGCCTATAAAGGTCATTTTTTGCACTTTTTGAGCAAATCTGCAATTAATCTGAAAATCTGTGCAGATAATTCTTTAATTATCAATAAACCATAGCAGAACCTGCCTTGTAGATTTAAATCTGTACGAAAATATTTTTATTTTTGAGAGCATCTTTCACCGAATAAAACTACGCCGTACCTTGGAACCTACTGAAAACTTTTTCCGAAGCATTATTGAGGCCTCGCCTTTTCCGGTGTATATGTGTATGGGCCCGGATAAGCTCATTGCCATAGCCAATGATGCTACCTTGAAAGCATGGGGAAAAGACAAATCGATAATTGGGAAACCATTTGACGAGGCGCTGCCCGACCTTCTCGGCCAGCCGTTCAGCAGCCTCATAAGCGAAGTATACCGTACCGGTGAAACTTATTACGGCAACAATGCACCTGCCGAATTTATAATTAACGGCAAACGGCAAATCAATTATTACAAGTTTACCTACCAGGCCGTACGCAACTCGCGCGGTAAAATAGTTGGCGTTATTTGTTTCTCGACCGATGTTACCGAAATTGAACATGCCCGGCAGGCCATGGAAGAGAGCAGGCATACCTTGTATAATATGGTGAGGCAGGCCCCCGTGGGCATTTGCATTATAAACAGCGATAACCTGGTAATTGAAGTAGTTAATGACTCGTATCTTGAACTGGTAGGCCGTAAACGTGCAGAAATGGAAAACCGGGGCGTTTGGGAAGCCATCCCCGAAACGGCCGAATTGTATGCCCCTGTAATGGACAATGTTATTGAAACAGGGCAACCGATTACCGCCAAAGAGCACAAACTGCTGCTTGTACGCAATGGCGTACCCGAAATGGTATTTATTGATTTTGTTTATGAACCTGTTAAAGGTTTTGATGGTGAGATAAGCGCCATTATGGTAATTGCAATTGATGTAACTGAAAAAGTTTTTGCACGCCGCAAAATTGAGGAAGCCGAAGAAAGGGCCAGGCTGGCCGTTGAAGCTGCCGAAATAGGCACCTTTGATCTTGACCTGGTTACCGACGAGATACTTACATCTGAAAGGTTTAACATTATTTTTGGAGTTGGCCGTGATGCGCCCCGCGATTTATTTTTGAAAGCACTGCATCCCGATGACCTTGAACTACGCAATAATGCTCATAAAACCGCGCTTATTACCGGAAAACTTTTTTATGAGGCAAGAATTATCTGGCCAAACGGCTCTTTACGTTGGATCAGGGCGCAAGGAAAAGTTTATTATGGCTCAATAAACAAACCGCTGCGTATACTGGGTACCTTGCTTGATATTACCGAATTTAAACACCTGCAACAACAAAAAGACGATTTTATAAGCGTTGCCAGTCACGAACTTAAAACACCGATGACATCGATCAAGGCATCCATGCAATTGTTGGACAGATTGATCAAGGTTGACCCTTCATCTGATAAGATCCCCCAGTTTATTAACCGCGGCAACAGCAGCCTGAATAAAATGCAGCAGTTGGTTGATAGTTTGCTTAATGTTTCAAAAATTACAGCCGGGCAGCTTGCGCTTCATAAAACGCGTTTTTTGGCGGCACAAATGATCAATGAATGCTGCGACCATGTGAGGCTTGCGGGTACGCATGAACTTGAGCTTACAGGCGACACCGATTTGGAACTATACGCCGACAGGCAACGGATAGACCAGGTTGTTGTTAATTTTGTAAACAATGCGGTTAAATATGCACCCGACAGCAACCGGATTGTCATCAATATCAGTAAACAGGACAACATGGCCAAAATATCGGTACAGGATTTTGGCCGGGGGATCCCGCCTGAAAACATTCCGCATTTATTTGAACGCTACTACCGCGTTGATACCTCGGGTATTCAATACTCAGGGCTTGGGCTTGGCTTGTATATCAGCGCCGAAATCATTGAGCTTCACGGCGGCAAAATGGGTGTTGAAAGCGAAGTGGACAAAGGCAGTACTTTTTGGTTTACGATACCGCTAAATTGAAATTTAAATCCCAATTGAAAATAGTAAAACCCATAATCATCGTTTTATTATTTTGCCTGCTCACCGTTTTTACACAAATTGGTGGGCTGGTTTATCTCATTTCAATTAGCCTGCATAAACTAATCAACAAAACCGTAAATAATAAATATTACCGCCGAATCACCAAGGCTGCAGTTTTTATGGTGTTATATTGCCTTACCACTTTTTTAATTGTACCTCCGCTTGCCAGGCTTTCGGGCAGAGTGCCGCTCCCCTTCTCCCAAATCAATCATTTAAAGCCGCTAAACCGGCTAACCTGCCTGTTCAACCGTAATTATGTTCGCCCACAACTTAAGCAGGCTGCATTTGCCGTAGCCGCCGAAATGAACGATAAGTATCCGGGAAGTACCCTGAATTATCTTGACGCAAGCTTTCCGTTCATTAATGGGTTTCCGCTTATGCCCCACCTGAGTCATAACGATGGTAAAAAACTCGATCTCGCATTTTTTTATATTGATAATAAAACAGGCTTTGAAACCGATAAAACACCTTCGCCAATCGGATACGGAATTAGTGAAGAGCCGCGCGCCTGGGAAATCAACACAACACAGGCCTGCCTGATAAAGGGTTATTGGCAATACAGCTTTTTGACTAAAATGGTTCCCCAGAGCAATAAAGTTAATTTTACTTTTGACAGTTTACGAACAAAGACACTTGTAAACCTATTTGCATCGCAAAATGCCATCAATAAAATATTTATCGAACCTCATTTAAAAAATCGTCTGGGCATCCAAACACCCAAGCTACGATTTCACGGATGCCGTGCAGTAAGGCATGACGACCATATTCATGTACAACTATAGGTTTAAAGCATTCATCAATTTCCAACATACGGATTATAGCAGATTTCCCAGCAATTCCCTTCAGGATCGGCAATAAAACCGGCATAACCGCCCCAGAAAGTTTCGGCCGGATGCTTCAGGACTTGTACTTCTGTCTGCCTCAATTGGGCTATTTTGGCGTCAACGTCAGCTTTTGAAGCCAGATTTATAGTAAGATAAAAATGATTGCTCCCGGCATCATTGCTTATATTGGTGTATGCTGCAAAAAGCAGCTCATCGCACAGGGTAAGCACCAAATTATCAAGCTTTAACATTATTACCTTTTATTTTCGGCAAGGAGCTGCCATCCGAACTTCCCGGTATAAAATGCCTTGACCCCGTCAAGATCTTTAACTGCAAGAGTAATGGCGGTTACATGGGCCTGCATGGTATATTTTTTTATTGGATCCTATCCATTCACGAAATCAGTGTTCCCGGCTGATTTTATTTCACACTCAAATTTAATCGCCAGTTAATACAGGCGGGGTAAATTGAGTTAACCAAATATATAAACATGCAGATCAATTATTTCATAGTAGGCATTGCAATAAGCCTTTTAATAGTATTAATGATATGGATAGTTAAAACTAACCGTAAAGATGAAAAAGACTTCGAAAAGCAGATCATTGACCGGGAACTCAAACCAAGGGAACACCCCAAACCGCAAAAAGCCGATAAAGCCATGTGATCGGGTAAAACCCGCTATCAACTCGCGTAGTTTCACGTATCATTTTGTGCGATCCTTTTTTTAAATTTAACAACCCAACCTAATATCTATCTCATGGAAGCAGATAAAACTTCAGATCAGCAAGTATTTTATGTAGGACTTTGTATGGCCGGCGCCGTGTCTGCCGGGGCCTATACAGCAGGCGTTATTGACTATCTTTTGCAGGCATTAACCGAATGGGACAAACACCGCAATGAGCCAGGCGTACCATCGCACAAAGTGCAGATCCCGGTAATGGGCGGCGCATCTGCGGGCGGTATGACCAGTATCATGGCCGCATCCTCCCTTAACAACCCGATAACCCATATCGACAAGCCATCGGGAGATATTTTAGCCGAACATCCCGAAAACAAGCTCTACCACTCCTGGGTTGACCTTGTGCAGGCTGATATGTTCACAAAAATGCTGGATACCAGCGACATCAAAAGCTCGGGTGTAATATCTGCACTTAATTCTGATTTTATTAATGATGTTGCCAAACGCGTAGTTGCTGCCGATCCAAAACAATGGCAGCCGCTGCCCGCCTATATTAAACCCGGTTTAAAAATCTTTACCACGCTTACAAACCTGCAGGGTTACGCCTACAATGTTCCGTTTAATTCGTCATCGCCGCAGCGTACCAAGTATAACATGCGCATCCACAATGATTACGCATGCTTTGAGCTTACCGAAAACGCCATTGCCGGGCATAATGACGGATGGATGCCGCTTGACCTGAAAAATAATATTAACACGGATATAGCCGCCGACGCTGCAATGGCTACCGGTGCCTTTCCGGTTGGGTTGCAATCAAGGATAGTTAAACGCGACGCCCAATATGTTAACAATAACCCATGGTTAAGCAACTATTTAACCAATACACCGGTTGATGAGGGCGGCTATCAAACCCTGAATGTCGACGGTGGTATGATCAACAATGAGCCGTTTGATAAAGTACGCAGTGTTTTAGACGACCTTACCGGTCAACCCAGTGTTGATTATAATAACTTTAACAAGTTTGTTTCAACCGTACTGATGATCGAACCTTTCCCTACTCAACCGCCAAAACCAATTTCGCAATCACGGGCTATATCAAATGTGATAGGCTTAACGCTATCATCCATGCTATCGCAAATGCGCTCAAAAGCGGTTAATATTAAAGATGCCATGGACGAGGATTGCGCGGGTCAGTACCTGATCACGCCATCGCGCCGCGTAGATACGCCCGATGGCAAATCGACAGACCTAACCGGCGAACAGGCCATTGCCTGCGGCGCGCTGAGCGGGTTTAGCGGGTTTTTAAATAAAGAATTCAGGGTACATGATTTCTTTTTAGGCCGGCACAATTGTAAGATTTTTTTGCGCGATTACTTTACCATACCAGCCAAAGCGCTTACCACTAACCCTATTTTTAAAGATGGTTATGCTAATGCCGATCTGGCCAGATTTAAATCGACCCAAAACGATAGCTACCAAATCATCCCTGTATTTGAAGAAGATATCAAATTCCCCGATATTAAATTCAGTTCGGGTACCAACTGGCCCACGCTTAAAGAAAAAGATATCGACAGGTTTAGCAGCGGCTTGAAAGATCGCATTCAAACCATTATGCTTAATGTGGCAGACCTGGGCTGGCTTACCAAAAGCTTATTATGGATAGGCGCTAAAGTGATTCTGAACCGTATGGTAACCAACAAAATAATGGTAGTGATCAAAGAAGAACTTAAAACATGGAAACTGCTGCCGTAGCGGTCTAAAAAATTCAGCCTTACGAAGCTTCTTAAAACTTCGTAAGGCTTCAAAGGCTTTTATACTGCTTTAAACACCACTATCCCGTTATGCCCGCCAAAGCCAAAAGTATTGCTCATGGCTACTTTCACCTTATGGTCGATAGCATCTTTCAATACAAACTTCAAATTATCCGGAATAGCGGGGTCTAAAGTTGTGGTATTGATTGTTGGTGGTATTATTTGATTTTCAATTGATTTTATGGCTGCGATAGCTTCAATAGCTCCGGCGGCTCCCAACAGGTGGCCGGTCATGGATTTGGTTGAACCTATAATAGTATCTGTTGCTTTGCCTTTGGTAACCGCAAGCAGGGCATTAATCTCTGAAAGATCGCCAACCGGGGTTGAGGTAGCGTGCATATTCAGGTAATCTACATCCTCAATGCTTAAACCCGATTCGGCAAGTGCCTGTTGCATGGCACGTGCTGCACCCAATCCTTCAGGGTGGGTTGCTGTCATGTGGTAGGCATCGGCTGTCATCGAAGCCCCGGTTACCTCTGCGTAAATATGAGCACCACGGGCAACTGCATGATCATAATCTTCCAATACTAAGGCACCTGCACCTTCGCCCATAACAAAACCGTCACGGTCGACATCAAATGGTCTTGAGGCATGTTGCGGATCGTCGTTACGGCCCGACATAGCCTTCATTGAGCTAAAACCTCCAATGGAAGCAGGCGTAATAGGCGCTTCTGAACCGCCGGTAACAATAATTTTAGCCTTACCTAAACGGATGTAGTTAAAGGCATCCATAATAGCGGTATTGGATGTAGCACAGGCCGAAACCGTAGTGTAATTGATTCCCATAAAACCATTACGGATAGAGATCATGCCCGAAGCCATGTTTGAAATAAACTTCGGCACAAAGAAAGGGCTAAACCTTGGCTGTCCGTTACCTTTGGCGTATTCAGTTACCTGTTCCTCAAAAGTCTCCATACCGCCTTGTCCGCTGCCCCAAATTATACCAACATCAAACGGATCCATTTTGCTCAGATCAAAACCCGAATCTTTGATAGCTTCATCGGCTGCAACAAGCGCATACTGGGTGAAGGTATCGGTACGTTTTAATTCTGCTTTATCCAGGTGATCTGTGATATTGAAATCTTTCAGTTCGCAGGCAAATTGCGTACGGAACAATGATGCATCAAAACGGGTGATGGTGGCAGCGCCGCTTTTACCGGCAATTAAATTTTGCCAATAAGCTTTTACATTATTTCCAAGCGGTGTTAAAGCGCCCAGACCTGTTATAACTACTCTGTTTAACATGATGGTTTTATTAAAATCGGCGCAAAGATATAACAATATACCAAATGGTATTTTGATAATTCAACATGTACCGGTTTTACACGCTGAAAATTACCGGGTTATGGCATGACCAAAAGTTAAAATAGTTCAAAAACCACCTCGGTTAAATCAAGGAAAGAGATTCGATTATTTTCCAAAAATCTTATTCAGTTCCGAATAAGGAACAGCATCATTTACAAAACCATAACTTCCCTGTGAAAGTTCAACAGCGGCCCGCTGAAAAGCGCCCAAAGCAGCCCTTGCCAATGCCGAACCAAGACTTACCCTTTTTACACCCAGATCGGCAAGTTCATTGAAGCTAATATCAAAACCTGCTGCGCCAAGTACAATATTCACGGGCTTAGGCGCAACGGCTTTTACTACTTCGCTTATTTGTTCCCTCGTTTTAAGGCCTGGCGCAAAAAGCACATCGGCACCTGCATCGGCATAAGCAACAAGGCGTTTTATGGTGTCTTGCAGGTCTATTTTCCCGTGGATCATATTTTCGCCCCTGGCGGTTAGCATAAAATGAAACGGTAAACTCCGCGCCGCTTCAACAGCAGCCTTTACCCGTGCAACCGAAAGGCCGAAATTGTAAATGGGATCTTTATCATTCCCCGTAGCATCCTCTATCGAGCCGCCAACCAGTCCCACTCCCGCTGCGGCCAAGATAGTTTCGGCACAGATCTCCGGCGTATCACCAAAACCATTCTCCAAATCGGCAGCTACCGGTAAATGGGTTGCATTGATGATAGCCCTTGCATTATCAAGCGTTTCATCACGATTGATCAGGGCATGGCCATCCGGCCGGCCAAGTACATAAGCCAAACCAGCGCTGGTGGTAGTGAAAGCTTCAAAACCTAACCCAGTTAAAATTTTAGCCGAACCGGCGTCCCAGGGATTAGGGATGATAAACAAACCATCGCGCCCATGCAGGGCCTTAAAAACTTCGGCTTTTTGATGTTGGAGATTATTTGAGGGAGATGACATTTGAAGGTAGATTAGTGTTTATCGAAATTAAACAAAAGTTAGCCTGCAGTCATGAATATTAAGTCAGAAATTTGCTTTTTGACTTAATACTTACGACTTCTAACTTCCGGCTTAATATCCCTATTATTGCAACAGCAATAGTTATGAAACAAAAAGTAGATATTGAAAACTGGATCAGGAAAGAGCATTACAACTTTTTTAAACAGTTTGAGGAACCCTATTACGGCGTAAACGTAAACGTTGATGTAACGGCGGCCTATAAGTTTGTGAAGGATAGCGGGATCTCATTTTTCCTTTATACCATGTATCAGTCTTTAGCTGCCTCGCAAATTATTGAGCCTTTCAAATATCGTATGGAGGGCAATGATGTTTTTATTTATGACCGGATTGATGCCAGCTCAACCGTTCCGCGGGCTAACGGCACATTTGGCTTTGGTGAATGGCCCTTTCATCCGTTGTCCGAAGATTTTGCCCGCGACGCCAACAAGGAAATTGAACGGGTACAAAGTAACAACCTGCTTGAACGCAAGGCTTTAAACAATGTAATCCGTTTTTCTTCGCTACCCTGGATCAATTTTACCTCACTGTCGCATGCGCGCATGTTTTCGTTTATGGACAGCTGCCCCAAGGTTTCGTTTGGGAAAATGACAGAGCATCATGGTAAGCGCACCATGCCGGTATCCGTCCATGTAAATCACGCATTGATTGATGGCATCCACGTGGGCCAGTATATTGATTGTTACCAGGAGCTGCTGAATAAAGGGTTTTAACCTTTTTTAAACACATTTTCCTTAACCATAAACAACGGCAGCGAGCCATGATCAAGCACGCGTGAATGAAAATCCCTGATATTAAATTGAGCGCCCTGCTTTTGCTGCAATTCCTCTTTCCAGCGCAGTATTTGTAATGCGCCATACTTGTAGGTAACTACCTGTGCCGGCCAGCGGCGCATGCGGGCAATTTCGCGCATGGCGATATCGTCCTGCCCACGGATGTTCTTTTTCCAAAATGCCAGTGCCTGCTCATCCGTCCAGCCGTAATAATTAAGCGCTACATCCAAGGGTACGCGTACCGACCGTACAATGTCCCACTCCCATTTACCCAGCTCATCATAAGGCGTTTGGTATACGCCAAGTTGTTTGCCCAACTCTTCGGTATATGCCGCCCAACCCTCAGCAAAGCCCATATAATAAAACAACTGCTGCACTGCCGACGTTTTGGTTTGTGCCTCCGTACTCGCCTGGTAATGGTGGCCGGGAACTCCCTCGTGCATAAAAAGCCAGTCGACCTGGCGTTTATTGTATGGCTTATCAAAAAGGTTATAATAAAATACATTACTATCGTAATAACCGGGTGTTTGGGCCAGCTGCCTGCTTTCGCCTTTTACAATTTTTAGCGGGGCTATGTTGGTATTGTTAAACAGTTTGGGCATGTTGGCATAAATGACCGCTTTGGTATTTTCGAAGGCTTGCTGTACTGCCTTCGGGTCGCTAATAAAAAAGGAAGGATCATTGATATGTTTATAAAAACCATCCTCGCTTAACCCGGTTTGCAGGCGGATAGCTTCGATATGCTTTTGGACACGGGCCACTTCGCTAAGGCCAAACTGGTAGATCTCATCAGGAGTGGCGCTGGTGCTGGTCCAGCGTTTTAGCAGGTAGGCATACCAGGCTTTGCCGCTGGGGATAGTGATAATACCGCCTGTGGGGATTACAGCAGGTTTATTTTTTAACCAATCCTGCTCAAGTTTAATCCGCTCTAAATTAAGGGCGGTTTCATAGCTGATCAGCTGATAATCTACTTTTTCCGGTTCGCTGAGCTGACCTGCTTTGAAGGCTGATAAATCAGTCTTAACTTTTTCAAAAAAAGCTAACTGTTTTTGCACATCAGCGGCGGTGCCGATATGTTCTAATCCGCTTGTGTAGCTTAGTTCCAGTTGGGGCAAATGCAACTCAGTATAGCCGGCTACAAAATCATTGCAAAAAGCATTAAAAAAAGATTGCTGACCAAAAGCAAAAGAAGAAGTTAAAATAAAAAACAAAAAAACAAGAGGTCGCCTCATAACAACGGAGTGGTTAACAAACCTAAATATTT
The DNA here is from genome assembly GCA_966212355.1 of uncultured Mucilaginibacter sp. Taxonomy (GTDB): domain Bacteria; phylum Bacteroidota; class Bacteroidia; order Sphingobacteriales; family Sphingobacteriaceae; genus Mucilaginibacter. The sequence goes on along the minus strand of CBIHRB010000006.1, from coordinate 102,223 downwards.
GCTTTGATTAATTTATACAAAAACAAATCTCCTGTTAACCATTATCAGTAATCCAAAAGCATTTTTGCTTAAGTTGACTGGATGTAGCTGTGCAATTGCTCGATAGTTTCCCTTTGCGAATGGATAGTTTCGTACACCACATCACTCATTGAAATAATACCGCATAACTGATCGGCCATATCAAACACCGGTAAATACCTGATATTATTTTCGCTCATGATCAGCATGCATTCATCAACTGATGATTCGGGGGTGATCCTCGGGAAATTGGTACTTATGATCTCGCCGGCGGTGGTTTCATCAGAGTGTTTACCCATTAAAATGATTTTACGGGAGTAATCCCTCTCCGTCATCAGGCCCATATACCTGCCATTTTCAGTTACCACCACCGAGCCGATGTTTTTTTCGGCCATCAGTTTCAACACGTTAAACACGGTGGTATCGGCAGGTACTGCAGTAACGTTGTTCCCCTTACGGGCCAGGATATGCTTTACACTTTTCATAAATACTCAGGTTAATTTGGTAAATTCAAGATACGAATAAGTAACAGAAAAACAATGAATTGTGGAAAACAAAATCTATTCAGGCTAAAAAAACCGTTCGGCCATGCAGTTAAACCAATCCTTATATTGTAACAAAACGGGCGTCCCAATTTTTTGATTCCCGAAAAAAAACTAAAAAAGCGCCGGCTGTCTTTTTTGCAGAAAAATAAATGTTCCATTTTTCGAGTCTGAAACGCGGGATAGAATAAAAATGAAACAAATTGATAATCAAATAATTAACACATTCAATGAAACACCTGCAACTAACTGATAGTCAGAAAATAAAACTAATAAGAATAAAACAATACGTGTTTTACAGAAGATTTGACACCATGTTTATTCAACCTGTTTTTTTGTTTTTATCGTAATTTTTTGAATAAGTTACCCCAACAATAAAAAGCACTGACAAAATAGCTTCACCAACAATCTCAATTTATTTTATTAAAAAAGCCCCCGGTAATTAAACCGAAGGGCTACCAACCTATATAAAAACAAACCTATTGTTTTCTCTTTCCCCAAATGGCAGTGCCATGGTTATCTAACCCGGTAAATATCAGGGTTGATGTTATTTTATTTTCCCAGTCGCGCTCACGTTCAACTTTTAGCTTGTAAGTATCGCCGTTGCTGTATTTAAGCTCAAGCCATGGAGCGGTAAATGTCCATTTATCGGCAGCGTTACCATCAATTGTACCGGCAGCATCCAGTTTAAAAGTTGTTGAAACCTGGAAATCCGGATTAGTTTGCTCGGTGCCATAACCTGGCACAACATGATAATTCAGTGTGATTTTTTCATAGGTTCCTGCCACATCGGTTGCAGCTATAGTTGTTTGAGCAACATTGGCATATCGCTCTGGCGATACTATTGGCCAGCCGTCAGCTGTCCAGGATATTTTACGAACGTGCAGGTCCATAAAGTACGAGTTAATACCCGGCCTGCCCTGGTGCGCCATGTAATATTGCCCGCTACCGTTGTCAAACACGGCACAATGCCCTGTGCCCTGCCAGCCGCTTTGGTTGCTGAACTGGTATGGCGCAAGGATCATCGGGCCATGATCCTCATCGGTATTGATGTCATGCCCGTTATAATCATAAAACGGACCGGTCGGGCTATCGCCCCGCCCTACCCTTACGTTATACTTGGTTTGCAGCCAGTCATAACTGATAAACAGGAAATACTTTTTCAGATCGGGGTTGTAGATCACTTCCGCACCTTCAATATTACCATTGTATTTGCCGCCGGTAAAACCGCGGTTAGCTATGCGCTTGCCCTTATCGCCCGAGCTGGCCGCCAGGCCGGTTGAAGGATCAAGTTTCAGGATATAGATCCCGTCCCAGGCCGAGCCGTAGTACATATACTGCTCGCCGGTGGTTGTAGTTATTACGGTTGGGTCGATAGCGTTTGTTTGAATACTGGCATCATTGGTTGATGTTACAACGAGGCCTTTCTCCGTCCAGGGGCCGTCAGGCGATGAAGCCGTCGCCATACCGATAACACTCAGGCGTGCTACAGGCGATGAAAGCGAATAATACAATCTGTACTCTGAACCCACCTTCATTACGTAAGGTGCCCATAAGGCGTTGTAAGGCGTACCGCCTTTACCCGTAATATAGGCAGAACCCTGCGCCGGCAATGACGAAAATACCCAACCCACATACTCCCACTGCACCAAATCCTTCGACCTGCGGATTTGCAGGCCCGACCTTACATCAGTACCAAAAGCCACATCGGTACTATAGCAATAATAATAATCACCAAACTTTTTAATGGATGGATCGTGCACGTTATACACTGTCCACTTAGGATAATAGGTAAATGCCGCAATATCCGCATAAGTATCACTGATACTGTTGATATCAAACGTGGTTGTTACCGGTGGAGTTGTGGTAGTATCCGTTTTAGTTGGCGCAGGTGTTTCCTTTTTTGAGCAGGAAAACAGCACTGTTGTCAATGCGGTTATTAAATATAGATTTTTCATAATCAGCCCCCTCTAAACCTCCCCCGGCAGGGGAGGCTTTCTTTTTATTTTAATTATTAACTAACCTTCGTGGAAAGCGCTGGATTGTGCGATTCCCCTCTTGAAAGGGGTGGAGGGGTGTGTTTCTGCTTTGATAATCGCTCGCATAACACACCCCTGCCCTCGCTCTCTTCCATCACGCCCCCTCTCAAGAGGGGAACCCTTAAAACCCTCCCTTTCAGGAGAGGGTTAACCGGGGCTAATACCCCGTATTTTGTACCAAACCAACATTGGTTTGCACTTCGCTAAGCGGTATCGGCAAATACTCTTTACCTGCGGTATAGGTATTAAATTCCGGGTCGCGGGACTTTAGCCAGGCCAGTTTAGCTGCATCCTGTAACCAGCCCCAGCGACGGATATCATCAAAACGGTGACCTTCCAACGAAAATTCAAGGAAACGTTCGTGACCTATCTGATCGCGCATCTCAGCCTGGCTCATGCCCGGTTTTACCGTAGCTAAGTTTGGCAAACCAACACGGCTGCGCACCCGTTGGATGTATTGATAAGCATCGTTTGTCTGGCCCAATTCGTTCAAACACTCAGCGTACATCAGCAGTACATCAGCATAACGCATCAATCTTTCGTTGATACCTGATCTCCAGTCGTACTCATCGGCCTGGCCACTGTCGCCATTTTCATACTTATGGCAAAACAGGGCATTTAATGAGGAGCTACCTGCATAGCGGGCGGCAAAATCCTGGTTATATAATTTTTCGCCGGGTTTGTTGTAATACATGGTTACATCCAAACGAGGGTCGACACCGCCACTGGTTGTTTTTTCCTGCAGATATTCATTGTATAATGCTGGCGTTGGCTGCACATCTGTAAAACCAAAACTTGCCGCGCCAAAAGTGATAGCGCGGGCAGATGTACGGCCCCATCCTGATGACGGATCGCCTCCCCAGCCCAGATCAGTACCCCCGGCATCCCTTGAAAACTGAACCTCAAAAATTGATTCGGAGTTATTTTCATTATTGGCAAAAAAGTTATCATAATAGTTGGCCACCAGGCTATAGGTACCCATGTCAATAACTGATTTGAACTCGGCAGCCGCCTCGGCATATTTTTTTGTAAACAGGTAGGTTTTACCCAGGTATGCAGATGCCGCACCTTTTGTAGCACGACCAATCTGTCCATCGGGCGATAAGCCGCTGTAAGTTGTTGGCAGCATACCTTCGGCCGCTTTAAAATCGCTGATCACCTGTGCCCAAACTACATCCTGGGGTTGTTGTTTCTGGAAATAGTCGGCACTTGATGCAGCTGGAACCAATGGCATCGGCACGTTTTTGTAAAAATCAGCCAGGTGAAAATAGTACAGGCCACGCAGGAAATATGCTTGTCCTAATACCCGTTTTTTCAGTTCGGCATCCATATTAATAGCGGGTACATATTTCAGCACTTCGTTTGCACGTAAAATACCCTGGTAGTAGGCTGTCCATGAAAACAGCACGCCGGCGCCGGTGCTCTGCATGTTAAACTTACCCATATTATAGATCTGGTCCCAGGGGCTATAGCTTGTCGCATCATCGCCCCTGGTATTTTCCACTATCGGCGAAAAGCGCATGTATGAGCCATCAATGATTAAACTGCCGTATACCGCATTGATTCCCTTTACTGCATCACTGGCATTTTGCCAAAATGTTTGGGTGGTTTGCGCGTTAGGGTTCACTGTGGTTAAATCACCTTTTTTACACCCCATAGTAAATACGGCTATCAACAATATTGTAAATACCGCCTTTGTATATATCGTTTTCATTATAAATAATGTTAAATCGTTAATCAGTTTTTATAATCCTAATTGTAAGCCTACCAGTAAAGTGCGCGGGTTAGGGAACGAACCATAATCAAAACCGCGGTTTATGGTACCATCGTTAATAAAATCAGGGTCGAAGCCCTTGTATTTGGTGATGGTGTACAGATTTTGTCCAGACAGGTAAACCCGCAAGCTCCTGATCACATGTGTACGGTTCAGCAAACTTGTTGGGAGCGTATAACCCAATTGCGCGGTTTGCAGGCGGGCGTAAGAGCCGCTCTGAATAAACCTATCCGAATTGCGGTTATTGGCGTTAGGATCACCTATGATAGGGCGGGGCACGTTGGTGTTGGCATTAGCTGGTGTCCAGTAATTTAATTCATCAGTGCTGGCGTTGGTATATTGGCCTGTCATTAAAGACTGGTACACCCCATTGGCTATTTTACTGCCATAGTTGCCTTGTATAAATACTGATGCATCAAAGCTTTTATAATTAGCGCTGAAGTTAAAGCCATAGTAAAGTTTTGGTATAGCGGAGCCTAAGTAAACACGGTCGTTATCATTGATAATGCCGTTATGATCAGTATCAACAAACTTGATATCGCCGGGTGCTGCACCCGTTTGGGTAGCATGAGCGGCTACATCTGCTGCATCTTTGAAAATACCTTCGGTTTTAAATGCATATAGCTCGCCTACCTCACCGCCAACAGCTGTTTTGCTATATGCGCCGTAAATTGGGTTACCGCCATTGCCTAAGGATAATACTTTATTTTTAACCGTTGAAGCGTTTGCGCTAATAGTGTAATTGAACGGACCATTATCCCTGCTGCGATAAGTCACCGTAAACTCAATACCTTTATTGGTAAAAGAAGCAGCATTAACCAGTGGGGTGTTAATGGCACCTACCGAAACCGGGATTGGCACAGGTAAAAGAATGCCTATAATTTTGTTAACATAATACTCCGACGAAAAGCTTAACCGATCCTGAAACAGGCTCAAATCCAAACCAACGTTGGTGGTACGTTTTTGCTCCCATTTGTTAGTTTGATCAAATACCTGCGTTTGAGTTGCGCCAGGCGCCAATGTATTACCAAATACATAACTGGCATTGGCATTTACAACGGCCTGGTATGGATAAAATGCAAGCGCATTTACGTTACCCAATGTACCGTATCCCGCTTTTAATTTTAATTGGGTAATAGCTTCGGGCAGGTGCAGGAATTTTTCTTTATTGATATTCCAGCCAACAGAAACACCGGCAAAATTACCAAAGCGGTTATATTCCGGCAACTGCGATGTACCATCACGCCTGTAATTGGCGGTTAGCAGGTAACGGTCATCATAGTTGTAGTTTACGCGGCCAAATATTGGCGAGTAAAATTTACGCTCGTTGCTGTTGCCAAATACTGTTTTATCGGTAGTGTTACTCACATTATCAAACGCAAACAGGTATGGCTGCGGCAAATTATAGGCTATACCGGTAAGGTTATCATTTTTATCTTTTTGATAAGCCGTACCTGCCAGTAACTCGACATTATGCCTTTTGATATTGAATTTGTAACTCAGCGTATTTTCAACAAGGGCGGTATAGTAATTACCGCGGGCATCGCTGTAGTAAGCCGTTGTGTTGGGATAAAACCAGCCCAGGTCATAAATAGGGTCGAAATAAGTGTTCTTGAAATCGTTACGGTCATAGCTTGCGTTAAGGCGATATTTTAGGTTTTTGATAAACTCAATTTCCATCCATGCCGATGCCAGCATACGATTGCGTTGCCCCGTGCTGTTTAACAAATTATTTACACCAATGATATTCAAAGAGATAGCCCTTTGTGTATTTTGATCAACACCACCGTAACCGCCAACACGGTTAGGATCGTAAATAGGCATAGTGGGGATAGCTGTAACCAGGTCAACTATTTGGTTGCCTGTACCATGAAGGTGAGGATATGCGAGGTTATTGTAGTCGCCCTCGGTATAAGCAAACTTACTGCCGAAAGATACAATGCCCTTTTTACCCTGAATATTACCACTCAGGTTATAGCGCGTATATGAAGGGCCGGACACGGTTGTGCCGGTTTGGTTAAAATAATCGAAAGCAACGTTATAGCTCATGTTTTCGTTACCGCCAGATAAGCCAAGATCATGGCTTTGAGTATAGCCGGTTCTGAAGGCGGATTTTTGCCAGTCGGTATTTACGTTGCTGATAAATTTGCTTGATGACGGATCATTGCCCGGAGCCAGCGATAAACCTGCATTAGTTTCGGCAGCGTTGGCAATTTTTTGGTACCCTACCCTGTCAGTAACAGAAAGTGTTTTTGGATTTTTCTGGAAGCCTGCATAACCATTGTAGTTGATCTTCATGGCGCCGTTGCGGCCTTTTTTTGTAGTGATGATAACCACACCATTGGCACCGCGGAAACCATAAATGGCACCTGCCGACGCATCTTTAATTACCTGCATGCTTTCGATATCAGTTGTAGGGAAATCGAAAGGTTCCATAGTTGGTACCCCATCAATGATATATAGCGGGTTGTTGTTGATCAGCGAGCTCACACCACGGATCCGGATAGAAACGCCTTCGCCCGGTACACCCGAACCATTTACCTGTACGCCCGCAACCTGCCCCTGTAACGCTCTTGCAACATCGGGTGTTACACGTTTATTGGCGTCCTTTACGTTCACCACAGCAACTGAACCCGTAAGATTTTCCTTTTTCTGCGTACCGTATCCAACCACAATCACCTCGTTTAAAGAATTGGATGCTGCTTTCAATTGTATATTGATGAGCGAATTGCCACTTATTGCCACCTCTTGTGAAGTGTAGCCGACAAATGAAAATACAAGTACCACACCTTCCGTGTTAACATCGGGTATTTTTATATTGTAACGGCCCTGCACGTCGGTTTGCGCACTTACGTTTGTCCCTTTTATTTTTACAGTAACGCCAGGCAAAGGCAGGCCTTCATCATCGGTTACCTTACCGCTCACAGTGCCGGGGGCCATTGCCTTGCCCTTTTCTGTAAGTATAACCAGGTTATTATCACCCAGTGTATAACTCAGGTTGGTATTGCTAAGTACAATTTTCATCACCTCTTCAAGCGATGCATCTTTCGTATTTAAACTGGCGGGCATATCGTTTTTCAACAACATATCGTCGTTATACAAAAAGCGATAGTCAGACTTTTTTTCAATTTCCTTTAACGCCTTTTTCAGGGGCATGTTTTGGAAATTAACGTTGATGCGGGTCTGACCATATCCCTTTGAAAACGCCTGTAATGAGGAGGCGAGTACCAGGATACAGATAAATTTAAACATAAGAAGTACTTTCAAAAATTGGTTCAGCCGCAATGGGTTAATGCGGTGTGCATTTTTTTTCATAATTTAGCATTAAGGTTATTTAACTATTGGGTTTATAGAAGGACTGGTAGTTAACTTGTACCACATTATAATGGGGGGATGCGGGAACATCTTCCCATTTTTTATGGTTTAAGATTTGATACTTATTTACGCATAGGCTCTTTCATAAAGGTTTATTAATTAATAAATTACAATTTGGTTAGTGTCAATTTTATAACGAAACGCCGCCGTTTTCTGCAGGTTCAATAAAGCTTTATTAACCGATTCTTTTTCAAACTTACCGGTAAAGCGCAGCTTTTTTACATCCTCATTTTCAAAAACGATGTTCACATTATATCTGCGCTCCATTTTTTGGGCGATGTTTTCAAAGTCTTCAGCGTCAAAGGCCAGTTTATTTTCAAGCCATAAGGCTTCTGATGGCAAAGTGTCCTTTTTGGCCTGGTGGATACGGCTCAGTGCTATAAGCGGAGTTTCTTCAGCTATCTTATACGTTGGGGTATTACTTTTAAGTTGTAGTTCCTGGTTGTTGATCACCGTAATTTTTTCTGATGGGTTAAGGATGATCTTTTTTTCGGGATTTTTTAAAACGGTAAGTTCAATTTTACCGCGAATGAGTGCGGCTTCGGATGTTTTGTCATTATTATATGAACGCACATTGAATTTAGTACCTAACACCCTGATGCTGATGGTTGTGGTAGTAACTACAAAAGGGTGCTGCGGATCTTTAACAACATCAAAAAAAGCCTCACCTACCAGGGATACTTTTCTTTCCTCGGTACCAAAATCATTATTATAAGTAAGCTTGCTGCCCATATTGAGCCAAACACGGCTGCCATCGGGCAATTGAATTTTACTGATCCCGTTTTTAGGAGCAGTTATTTCGTTGGACTTTCCCGGCACCATGGTTTCTTTACGGGTAAACCAGAAAACACCCAACATTAAACAGGCCGCGGCCAGCAATGAGCCCAGTTTAATGATCCTGGCTTTTTTCTTTTTGGTTTGAACAGCGATAACCTGCGCAGCCTCTTCAGCTTCCTTTTCTTCAACAGCATCAAGTTCGGCGTCAAAAGCAGCCCACTTGCTTAGCAGTTTTTCATCCTCGGCAATTTGCTGATCATTTTTCCAGATTTCCTCCAGCTCATCCATCGGGTACATAACGGTATCCCCCTGTTGCTGTAACAGTTGCTCAAGTTCAAGTAACTCTTCGGGCGAAGCTTCACCATTTAACTTTTTACCAATAAGTATCCAGATGTTATTAATCATTATTTACGGCTCTATATATAAAGACTGTAAATAATCGGGATACCCCAGTGGAGAATTAAATATTTTTTGAAATTTTTTCGGGACTAACTGTACCGGGCAATTTTTGGGCATCCTTTAGCCCCAGCACAAGCGTTTTCAGGGCGTTGCCCATGTGGTACTCAACAGTTTTTATGGAGATATCGAGTAAATCGGCTACTTCACGATATTTCAGGTCGTCTTCCTTTATCAGCTTAAAAACAAGGCGGCATTGATCGGATAGTTTGCTCAATGTAGTATTGATCAGTTTGGTAAGGTCCTCGCAAACCAGTTTGTCCTCCCCTGTTGCGCTTGAATCGGCAACATCTGCATGCACATCATCAATATTTACACTTTTCAACTGATTTTTGGCGAGGCAGGTAAGCGATTTATTTTTAACCGATGTATAGCAGTAATAAGTAAAGTTATTGATCTCAGGCAACGAGGCACGGCGTGTCCACAGGTTCATAAAAACATCGTTGGTGATCTCTTCGGCCAGTTCATCCTGTTTAACCAGCGATTTTGCAAGGCTAAATAACTTACCATAGTAAAATAAGTACAGCCTTTTAAAGGAAGCCCTGCTGCTGTTTAAAGCAATATCATTAAGCAAGTACTTAATTTCGGTATCCAACATCTCCTTATCGGTTGTATTTACTTTTATCAAAACCCGGCGCGGGTTAAGTATGGTTTAAATTAATATAATTGGTAATTGGCCTTCATTAAAGCGGGGTTATCACGCTAATGAAAATCTAAGATATAATATTTATTTTAATTGTTCAAAAAACAATTAAAATATTTTTTAGTAAAAAATCAAATTTTCAAAAAAACAACCTGCTAAATTGTTTTATAGAAGACCAACAATGGAAGCATCCATCAGGGATTAATCTTTTAAATTAGCTACTCTTCCCACTTTTTCAAGCCAAATTAACTTATAAATAAAGTGTCATTTAAACAATAATTAATATAAAGCCGGATTAGATTTTGCAAAAACTTACAACAAAAAAGCCCCGGCTTTCGGCGGGGCTTGTGCTTATTAGCTATAAGTCTTGAGTCAGGATTTTCTTTTTTGTACTTTGAACTGAAGACTTAAGGCTCAGAACTTGACATTAATACGCCAGTATATTATTGATCAACTTCAACTCTTCATCCGTAAATGAAGTATTGGTTAAACAACCGATAGAGTCAGTTACCTGCTCCGGCTTACTTGCGCCGATCAATACCGAGATAATGCGTTTATCTTTCAGGATCCATGACAGTGCCATCTGTGCCAGGTTTTGACCGCGTTGCAGGGCAAGCTCATTCAGTTTTGCGGCTTTGGCTATATTTTGCTCAGTTATGGCACCTTCGTCGATAGCGCCGTTGCCGCGGTGGGCGGCAGCCCGCGAACCTTCGGGGATACCTTTCAGGTATTTATTGGTTAATAAACCCTGGGCGAGCGGAGAAAACGGAATACAGCCAACGCCTTTATCTTCCAGCACATCAAGTAAACCATCTTCAACCCACCTGTCGAACATGGAATATTTAGGCTGATGAATTAAGCATGGAGTTCCAAGTTCTTTCAATACAGCAACCGCTTTTTCTGTTTCGGAAGCACTGTAGCTTGAAATTCCGACATATAAAGCTTTGCCCTGGCGTACGATCAGATCCAACGCGCCCATAGTTTCTTCGATGGGAGTTTCAGGGTCAGGGCGGTGATGGTAGAAAATATCTACATAATCCAGCCCCATACGTTTAAGGCTTTGATCCAAACTGGCTACCAAATATTTTTTTGAGCCCCAGTCGCCATACGGGCCTTCCCACATACCCCATCCGGCTTTGCTTGAAATGATAAGCTCGTCGCGGTAGTTTTTAAAATCATCTTTAAAAATACGGCCAAAAGTTTCCTCGGCCGAGCCCGGCGGCGGGCCGTAGTTATTGGCCAGGTCAAAATGGGTAATGCCTTTATCAAAGGCCAAACGTAAAATATTACGGGCATTCTCCAGGCTGTCGATACCACCGAAGTTATGCCATAAGCCAAGCGATACCGCCGGCAGTTTTAAACCGCTGTTACCGCAACGGCGGTATTCCATGCTTTGGTAACGGTTTGCATCAGGTAGATAAGTCATATCTTAAATAATTAGTAAAATCCAAAGTTGGCTTATCTATCCTAAAAATTCATTGAACTGGAACAAGAAATGAAATTATTTAGCGCCCCAATGTTTGCGGGTATAACCCTAACCACGCTTATATTTGAGCCATGTTTCAAAGCATCAATGATTACGCGGCACGTCAGTTAGTTTAACTGCAGAGGAAACAGCCCTTTTTAATGAGATATTGGAATACCGGAAAATCCCTAAAAAAACCCGTCTGCTCGCAGCCGGCAGCATCTGCAATTTTGAAGCCTACGTAAACAAGGGCTGCATCCGCGAATATATTATTGACGAAAACGGCGCAGAAGTGACCCTGCAATTCGCGGTTGAAGACTGGTGGGTAAGTGATCTGGCCAGTTTCCAGGATCAAAGCCCTGCCCACATGAATATTGAAACATTGGAAGACTGCGAACTGTTCATCCTTACCCCCGACTCAAAAGAGCGACTCCTAACTGAAGTGCCCAAGCTCGAGCGCATGTTCAGACTCATGCTGCAAAGGCACCTTACCGTTGTTCAAAAACGGTTATTTAAAACCATAGCTACCACCGCTATGGAAAAATACCTGGAGTTTATTAATCGCTACCCCGGCATTCCGCAAAGGGTGCCACAGCATTATATAGCTTCCTATCTGGGTATTTCGCCCGAGTTTTTGAGTAAATTAAGGGCCAGGAATTTGAAGAAGTGACTGGTGGGGTTGACTTAGCTTTACTCTTTAATACTTTAACTCACGCATTTAATATATAAAAGCGTCATTGCTTCGTACCTCACAGCAATGACGCCTTTTGTTTGCCATTAACGATTTTAAAGTTACAGCATCTGCATTACACTTAATCCCTGTGAATATGCAACCCGTTAAACTGTCTTTTGCCATTTTCATACGACGTGTTGCCCCTGGCAAAGCGAGGGTATTTTTGACTGTATTTTTTAAATATGCTGTCGGGCTGCTTTTTGCCGTTTACGATCAGTTCTTCGCCATTAAATGAAAGTTCATGTAATGCTCCTTCATCAGGGATAATATGATCTGCCACTAAATCGCTTGTCATCAGCTTTAACTGGCGTTGATCTTCAGCTGCCTGCTCCTGGTCTTTTTTTGCCTGGATCTGGTCTAAGTGAGCTTGTTCCTGATCACGCTTCGCCTGTTCCTGATCGCGAGCCGCCTGCTCCTGGTCGCGTTTGGCTTGTTGCTGATCTTTTGCTGCCTGTTCCTGGTCGCGTTTAGCCTGCACCTGGTCACGTTCGGCTTGCTCCTGGTCAAGTTTTGCATGGGCCTGTTCGCGGCTCGCTTGTTCCTGATCGCGCTTCGCCTGCTGCTGATCACGACGGGCGTGTTCCTGGTCAATTTTAGCCTGCGCCTGATCTTTTTTAGCCTGGATCCTGTCTTTCCTGATCTGTTCGCGAATGGCAGCAATAACCGTGCTGTATTCACCCCATTTGGTCGACGGGATAATTTCGCCGTCAACAGCCAAAGCTATCAGCTTGTTGTTTGCCAGCTCCATTTGGTAAGTTTTCCCCTGCCAGTCAGTTTGGATACGTTCCCGGCCCTTACCATCAAAAGTGTCGTAATTTTTATAAGAGTTGAGGGCCGTTTTTCTCCCTGGTTTTTGAGCGTTCGCCGCAGTTGTTAATGCTGTTGCCGCTATCAGCAGCAGGGCACTTCTTAAATAATTTGTTTTCATTTTTCTGTTGATTTAAAGGTTAAAAATTGGGCAATAGCTTTCCCTTCTGCCCACGGGCAGTTTTAAAATTGACAATTACATTTATGATTATTACATACCGCGGCCTATAAAGCAGGGTGCACTCCCGCCTTACAACCCAAATAAGAAAATTGGCTGCTTAATCCTGAACGCTTGTTTTACTCCTTATAGGTGCTGTTTTTTGATTACTTACCTGTGCCTGATCTTTTACCGCCTGCTCCTGATCGCGCTTAGCTTGTACCTGATCTCTTTCTGCCTGTTCCTGGTCAAGTTTAGCCTGCGCCTGATCGCGCATGGCCTGTTCCTGATCGCGGCGCGCCTGTTCCTGGTCTATTTTAGCGTGCTCCTGGTCGCGTTTTACTTGTTCCTGTTCCCGGTTAAACTGCGCTTTATCAAAGGTCGGCCGGTTTTCCTGTTCGGCCCGCTGCTTTGCCGCCAATGCGTCGCGCTCAAGCTGCTCCTGCGGAGAAACAGACTTAGCATTAGCCATAACTACATTTTCCTTTTGACGGGTACGTTTCTGGACATCAGCAACGTATTTACTTTTCAGGTGCTTCGGCTTCCCGGTCTGTTTTACGGTTACCGCGGATTGTACGCCGGCTGGTTGTATCGCTCGTTGTTCCTGTTTGTAAATGCGGGGATTGCTGTTGTCCGGATAATTAATTTTCCTGATCTGTGCAATGGCGGCGGTGGCTATAATAGCAGAAAAGATGATAACACCGCCTATCAAAAACGCCCTCTCACCAGAAGTTACAGTCTTGGTCTTATTCCCCAGGATGCGGCTTACCCTTTGCAGCAGCTGATTTTTTTTGCCGGGAAATGCAACTGCATAATTTGCGCCGTAAAGCGAATGCTCTTTAAAACTGATCAATGCCTGTATAAACTCACGCTTATTTTTTGTTTGGGCGAGGGCAATATCGTCGCAACAGTTTTCCCGCTCATCACGAAGCAGGGACGAGATCCATAATAAGCCAGGATTGAAGAAAAATATGGTTTCGGCAATGGTTTGCAAAAAGTTAACGATATAATCATGCCTGCGAATGTGCGCCAGTTCGTGCAGCAACACCGCTTCAACCTGTTCGGGCGGTAAACCGGATAGCAAACCTACCGGGATCAGGATAACCGGCTTCAGATGCCCTACAACCATGGGTATTTTCACACAGCCCGATTCAAGCAGCCGTACAGCCCGTTTCAATTGTAGCTTTTCGCAAAGCAGCTCAACCCTGCTTTTCCAGTAATCAACAGGTTCGGATATCTCCCTGTGTTTAGCGGTATGGATAAACATGAGCCCGCGCATCATCTTTACCGAGCGGAACAGGAAAAATACAAACCATAGCAATACAACCATTGGTGCGTTGGTTGTAAAATACCCGATACAGGTATTGGCAAAATTCCGGATCCCATCGGCATTAAGGTTTAATAAAACCGATGCCCTGCCCCCTATGGCATTACCAAACTGTACCATATTTTGCTGCGGATGCTTGCTCCACTCCCAGGCAAAAGTGAACAGACAGGCGCCAACAAATAGTAAAAACTGTACAAGTACCAGGTTGTACCTTACTGCCGCGCTTGCTTTTTTGGTGAGCAGCATCACCACCGCACTCATCACCGACAACAACAAACCCTGCCATAGTGAATGGATCAGCATCCAGCTAAACGCCTGTATCAGGCTGTGGGAAATGGTGTTGGTGTTAAGGAGCAGGTACATATCTGTAAAGTTTAATTATTGATCGTCCATTTTTTTGAGCAGCTCTTTTATTTTTTTGAGTTCTTCGGCCGATGTTTTGTCGTTACCCAACAGGGCTACCATCAAATCGCTCGGCGAACCGTTATACATCGAATCAACAAAGCGGCCAAGCATATTGCCTTTCACCTTGCTTTCCTCAACCGCCGCGCTGTAAATGTGCTTCATATTGGTTTCATCGCGATTAAGCATCCCCTTCTCTTTCATTACCTGCATCAGCTTAAGGGTGCTGGTGTAAATTACCGCTTCCTTTCGCTCGTTAAGCTTATCATGCACAAACCGCACTGTCGACGGGCCATACTGCCATAACACCTGCAATACATCCATTTCGGTTTTGGTTGGCGTTACATCAGCAGGAATATCCTTTTTAAACAAACTCATAAACCAAAGGTATGTATTAAAAACGTACGTTGCAATAGCTAAGTAATTTTTTATTAAAAAAAATCCTCTAAAACAAAAACAACCACCCTAATACTAAGGTGGTTGTACATTATAAATATAAGATCAGTCGTTTAAAAACTCTTGGCAAAGGTTAATCCAACCTTACCGTCCTGGTACGTTGGCAACAATAAGGAGTTATTGTTTTTCCCTTTCTCATTCCCCCCACGGAATATGCCATTACGGATAAGCGGGTACAGGTAATAAGCCGCTTTGGTTGATAAGATCCCAAAACCAGCCCCTGCTATGATGTCGCTAAACCAATGCTTGTTGTTATATACACGTAAAATAGCTGTAGTGGTTGCAAAGCCATAACCAACGCCACCGTATATGGGCGAGCGGTCGCCATATTCCTGGGCCATAAACTCGGCAGAAACAAAGGCGTTACCGGTATGGCCTGAAGGGAAAGAGAGATTATTTGAGCCATCAGGCCTCATCCGGTGGGAAATCCGCTTCAAACCAAAAGTTGTACCGGCAAATATGGCTTCAGAAAGCACCAGCAGCATGGTGCGGTCAATAAATGTATTTTTACCATGAACGCCCGCCAAATTCAAAGCATAAACTGACACTATTGGCGCATATTGGAGATAATTATCAACACTGGTGCGAAAACCGGGATGATCTTTATTCATATCGTCCCTTACGTTATAATCAATATTACGAATAAATTTTACTTTTAATGATAGCAGGCCGTAAGTAATAAAAGCCGCCGGCGGTATGTATGAGGGAAACTTACTTTGCAGATGCTTAACCGTATCGGGCAATGTCAGGATATTCCTGGCCGAATCTTTTTGTAAAGAATCTTTTTGTACAGCATCTTTTTGTAACGTATCCTTAACCTGGGCATATGACGGCAGCGAGAACGAAGCTGCCAATAGCATCGAAATAAAATAAAACCTGAACTTTTGCAAAGAATCCCCCTTATTAAGCGCTGATAAAATACAATTATACAGTTCAATTCTGTATAATTTCTGAAGTACGTAAATAATAAATTAACACGCTGTTAACGTAAATTATATCAAATATGTTGTATGCCGTTTAAAATTGATGAGAGGCAGGGTCTTCATTTTAATTGTTCTTTTAACAATAAATAAAATTACCTATGTTTGATCTGTACTCCTTATAAACCACCAAACTATCTGAATGAAGATCATCAAACTAATCCCCTGCCTTTTATTATTTATCAGCAGCCGCATTTTTGCCCAGGATCAGGCTAATATCACCATTAACCTCCATGATAAAATTGGCGATATGTACCCTTTTTGGGCATGGTTTGGACATGACGAACCCAATTATACCTATATGAAAGACGGGCGAAAGCTTCTTTCAGAACTGGCAGCATTAAGCCCTGTACCGGTACGCATGCGGGTTCATAACTTGCTCACAAGCGGTGACGGCACAGCGGCGCTGAAATGGGGATCGACAAACGCGTACACTGAAGACGCCAATGGAAACCCGGTTTATAACTGGCATTTGGTCGACAGTATTTTTGATACTTACATTAAACTGGGCATGAAACCTTATGCACAGATTGGTTTTATGCCCGAGGCTTTGTCAACTCATCCCAAACCATATCGCCATTACTGGAAACCAGGCGATAACTATGATGATGTTTACACAGGATGGGCCTACCCTCCCAAAGATTATAATAAATGGGAAGAGCTCGTTTATCAGTGGGTAAAGCATTGCGTACAGCGCTACGGCCAGGCCGAGGTTGAAAGCTGGTACTGGGAAGTTTGGAACGAACCAAACATAGGTTACTGGAAAGGCAGCATGCAAGAGTTTTTTAAACTATACGATTATGCCGCACATGGTGTAAAACGGGCATTGCCCACCGCACACATAGGCGGACCGGAAGTTGCAGGCGGCTCAAGCCCCGGCGGGATGAAATTCCTGAACGCATTTATTAAACATTGTATAGCTGATACCAATTACGCGACAGGCAAAATAGGTTCGCCTATTGATGTGATCTCTTTCCATGCCAAAGGGCAGCCTACGCTGATCAATGGCCGCGTGCGCATGAACATGGCCCCGCAGATCCGCGATATCAGGGAAGGCTTTAAAATTGTGGCATCATATCCCGAAACTAAAAACACCCCGATAGTGATAGGCGAATCGGACCCGGAAGGTTGCGCGGCCTGCGGCATGGCTACCAATCCCTCAAATGCTTACCGTAATGGCACCATGTATTCGAGCTATACAGCAGCTTCCATAGCCCGCGAATACCAACTGGCCGACTCATTAGGTGTAAATTTTATGGGCTCCGTATCATGGTCGTTCGAGTTTGAAAACCAGCCCTGGTTTTATGGGTTTCGGGATCTGGCTACTAACGGCGTTGATAAGCCGGTACTTAACGTTTTCCGGATGCTGGGCATGATGAAAGGCAAACGCCTGAAAGTAACCGGCGACCAGATGTACACACTTAAAACCGTGGCCGATTCAAGCATCAGGGGGCGGAATACAGATATTGGCGCTTTGGCATCTGTAGATAAAAAAGAAATGACCGTATTGCTGTGGAACTACCATGATGATGACCTGCACGATGCAGGGAAAACCGTAAAGATCAGGATAGAAAACCTACCTCCCGCCTTTGTAAAACTAACTCAATACCGCATTGATGAAGAGCATAGCAATGCCTACGAAGTGTGGAAAAAGATGGGTTCGCCGCAAAAACCCACAGCTGCGCAAATTAAGGAACTTGAAAAAGCAGGGCAATTACAACAGTTTGGCAAACCGGTTACGTTACTGGCTAAATCAGGGTTGGCAGGTGCCACCACTGTATTGTTACCAAGGCAAGGGGTGGCTCTTTTAAAGCTTAGCTGGTGAGATAAACTCATCAATTGCCCTGGTTGGGATAACTTTAATAGATAGTTAACACCGATCCTAATCAGGATAGCATAATTACAAGTCAACCCGAAAATAAACAAAAACCCTCCTCCCGCAAAACGGGAAGAGGGTCAACATAATCAATACAACGGAGTGAGTGGGTTGGTCAAAGTTTCATAAACCTTATAAAGCAAATCCGTAAGCTAAACGCAGGCCAACCATACCGAAATGATCCTGGTTAGCGCCCGAAAAGTTTTCATAGCGTACACTTACATCCCAGGTTTTATTGGCCCAGCCTATACCAGGCGAAAGATCAAGCCTGTGCGGACCCCAGCCCTCCTCCAGTTTTTCGTAAGCGATACCAGCTTCGCCGGCAACATATACACTTGGTACAAAAAACTCCTTGAAACCAAATTTAATAGGGATTTCACCATAGCTTGGATAGCGTTTACCTGTAACCGGATTTTTTTTCTGGAAAAAATGATACCCGCCCATAGTATAAGTAAGCGCGAAACTATTGCTTATACCATATTGCAAACGGGCTGTACCACCTAAAGTAAAAGTAGTGCCAATTTTTGCCACACCTGTAGGCAAGCCGGTTTCAATTCCTAAACCTAAACGGAACGCATTTGCAGGAGTGGTTTGCGCTTTTACCGTATTGGAAAAAAACAGTGCTCCTGTCACAAGGGCCGCTGCTGTTAACTTTGATAGTAATTTCATGTAGTAAATATTTTGTGTACATAATGATTACTACCATTTTAGCAAAGGCGTTGCCTCGGGTTGCAGTTTTTTTTATAACGGCAATTATATCTGCCTGCAAAATACTACTCTTTGATGTAATGCACCCCGAGAACACCATCGGCGAAAGTTGTGCTTTTTTCCAGCTTAAGTTTTATTTCCGCATTAGGAAACAGCGGAACACCGGCGCCAAGCACTATCGGGTTTATAAACAGCCAAAATTCATCAATCAATCCTTCCTGCATCAAATAACGGGCAAGACCGGGGCTGCCGAACATGATAATCTCGCCGCCTTCCTGTTTTTTGAGGTCTAAAATCCTCGCCTTTACATCATCACTGATAAATTTAATCTTATCGGTATTTTGCCCGGCAGCATTTTCAGACACTACATACTTAAGTGTATTATTATACCATGTACCGTGTTCAATATCATGCTTTGAGGCATTTGGCCCATCGGCTGCTGTTGGCCAGTAGGCGTCCATCATTTCAAAGGTTTTACGGCCATATAGGGCAGTATCAGCTACCTGTGTGCGGGCATTGGCATACTCAAACAGCTCATTGCTCACTTTGATCCAGTCCATTGCGCCATCAGTGCGGGCAACCATACCGTCAAGTGAAATGTGCATAAACAATACTAAGTTTCTCATAATATCAGTGGTTATATTTTTTATATCAAAATTAAACCGGTGCTCCTTCGTATGCAGGGGGTTAAAGCGACTTTTAAAGGGTGTAAATATGACCATAGTAAAAAGGCCATGCTCCCGCACGGCCTTCTGTTATCAATTATAAATTACTTTACAACGTAGCCATATCAATTACAAACCTGTAACGCACATCGCCTTTTTCCATACGGTCATAAGCGGTGTGAATATCCTTGATATCAATCATTTCAATATCCGAGACAATGTTATTTTCGGCACAGAAGTCAAGCATCTCCTGGGTTTCTTTAATACCGCCAATTCCTGAACCCGCTAAGCTTTTTCGGCCGCCCAATAAGCTAAAAGCGGCAATCTGAGCTGGTTTAGGCGGAACACCCACACAAATATGAACACCATCGGTACGTAATAATGACAGGTACATGTTAAAATCATGCTCGGCCGATACGGTATCCAAAATAAAATCGAAGGAGTTTTTAGCGGCTTCAACCTGTTTTGGATCTGTAGTTACCACAAAATGGTGGGCACCTAATTTTTTAGCGTCTTCTTCTTTCTTAGGCGATGTACTTAATACCGTAACATCGGCGCCAAAGGCAACACCAAATTTAACCGCCATATGGCCTAAGCCGCCTAAGCCAAGCACGGCAAGCTTATGGCCTTTGCCTACCTTCCAGTGCCTTAGCGGCGAGTAGGTTGTGATGCCGGCGCATAACAACGGGGCAACGGCAGCCAGGTCAACCCCTTCCTTAAGGTGCAGCACAAAATCCTCATTAACAACAATGGTGTTTGAGTAACCACCATAAGTAGGTGTTTTATGATCCTGTTCAAGGCCGTTATAAGTTTGTGAGCTGCCATTGAGGCAATATTGCTCAAGGTCGCGTTTACAGTTTTCGCATGTACGACATGAGTCAACCAAACAGCCGGTAGCGGCAAGGTCGCCAACTTTAAAACCTTTTACATGTTCGCCAACTTTAACTACGCGGCCAACAATTTCATGTCCGGGCACCATAGGAAAAATGCCGGGGAACCAGTCGTTTTTGATCTGGTGTAAATCGGAGTGGCAAACGCCACAGTACAAAATATCAAACTGCACGTCATGAGCACCAACTTCGCGCCTCTCAAAAGTCCAGGGGGCAAGCGGTGTATTTTCATCTTGCGCGGCATACGCTTTAGTTTCAATCATAGTAGTAAACGTTAAGTAGTGTGAATGATGATTTATTGAGTTTGGAGAGGATCTCCATAACAAATGTACAATGATAATTTTATAAATATCGGTCAAGTATGAGTTGAAATAAAAAAGTGACACATGAGGGGATAAATATTAACCACAGATATTCGCAAACCTTTAATTTAGCATACAGATTAACACCGCATGAAAATAGCCATTGCTACTCCGCCTTTTCCGAAATCAATTAATGATGGTTTGCAACAAGCCGAAAAGCTGATTAAAGATGCAGCGTCACAACAGGCAGAGGTTATCTGTTTCCCTGAATCATATATACCTGGATATCCGGGTATGATAACCGATCCGGAACCAACATCGCCGGTAATATTACGATCGGCGCTGGATGAAGTATGCAAGATTGCCGCCGAAAATAATATAGCGGTAATTATGCCTATGGATTGGTACAGCGAAGACGGGCTTTTAAACATTGCACATGTAATATCCCAAACCGGTAAGGTACTTGGATATCAAACTAAAAACCAGTTAGACCCATCGGAAGACGCCATTTGGGTTCCGGGTACCCAGCGAAGTATTTTTGAAATAAATGGCTTAAAATTTGGCATTACCATTTGTCATGAGGGTTTTCGCTATCCCGAATCGGTAAGATGGGCGGCGCGCAATGGCGCGCACATTGTTTTCCACCCTCATTTTTCGGGCAATAATACTGAAGGGGTTTTGCTTAGCGAATGGGGAAGTATGGCAAACCCTTATTACGAAAAGGCGATGATGATGCGGGCGCTGGAAAATACCATCTATTTTGCCAGTTCCAATTATGGTTCGCTTTATGCGGAATCAGCAAGTTCGGTTATAGCACCGGATGGTACTTGCATAGCTTACCAGGCTTATGGAACAACCGGTGTAATTATAGTCGATATTGACCTGCAAAAAGCTACCGGCTATCTGGCTAAAAGATTTAAACCACAGTTGTACGATTATTAAAAGCGCCGATATTTTAACCATTATTTGAATTTTGTAAATAATGGATTGATTTATCCAAACACCTCCCCTCCCATCTGTTTTACTTTTGTATCAAAACAAAAAGAAATGGAAAACAGAAATAAAATTGCCGTGGTTACCGGCGGCAGCCGTGGCTTAGGCCGGGACATGGCCTTAAGGCTTGCCGAAAAAGGAATAGATGTTATTATAACCTATAATACCAATGCAGAGGAGGCAGCAAAGGTGGTTAACCTTGCAGAACAAAGCGGCGCAAAAGCAGCTGCATTGCAACTCAATACCGGAGTAATTAAAAGCTTTGACGCATTTACCGAAAAACTGCGCGAAGTTTTGACAGATAAATTCGGAGCGACACATATCGATTTTTTAATTAACAATGCGGGACAAGGCGGTTACAGCGCCATCAGCGATGTTACCGAGGAATTTTTTGATGATTTGTTGAACGTGCACTTTAAAGGTGTATACTTTTTAACTCAAAAACTGATCCCGTTGATGGCCGATGGCGGTGGGATTGTCAACGTATCATCCGGGTTGACGCGGGTATCAGTTCCGCGTTCTTCGGCCTATGCATCTATGAAAGGTGCAGTAGAAATTTTCACCCGTTACCTGGCTAAAGAACTTGGCGGAAGAGGTATCAGGGCCAATGTGGTTGCCCCCGGCGCCATCATGACCGATTTTGGCGGCGGCCACTTGCGCAACAGCGAAGAAACACAGAAAATGGTGAGCAGTATCACAGCCTTAGGCAGGCCGGGCGTTGCCGAGGATATCGGCGGCGTTGTAGCTTTCCTTTGTACCGAAGATGCGCGTTGGGTTAATGGCCAGCGTATTGAAGCATCAGGTGGTATGGCTATTTAAATGGAGAATATCCAAATTGAGAGGAGTTTATTAATACCAATGAACTCCTCTCAATTATAACATCTTTCATTTCACTATCCCAAGCAATTCTACCTCCCCAATATATGTATAACCAGGTGTCGTCGATTCACCGTACCCGAGTTTAGCCGGAATAAACATCCTGTATTTACTGCCAACGCTCATCAATTTTAAACACTCTGCCATACCTGGAACCATTTGATTAACAATACGTTCGACCGGCGTACGGCCCTCGTGGGTGTCTTTAATTTCCTTACCGATTATAGTGGCCCACGAGCAAATGTACTTAACTTTGTCTGACGATAGTGGTTTCGGCCCTGTGCCCTGGCTAATTATTTCGTACTGCAGGCCGCTGGGTGTGGTAATAATGCCAGGCTTCTTACTATTTTCGGCTAAAAACTTCTCAGCTTCTTGTTTTACATCTACCGGCGATTGCCCTGCGGCAACAGATTGCTGTTCTGGTTTTACAACATCAGATTTAACCTCTGAGCTGCCATAATTTCCAGAACCGGTAATGGTTTCACCGTTTGAAAGTTTACAGGTAAATGTAAAACTACTGGTTGATGTTTTAGTAAGCGTGCCACTTGAAGACCCCTCTGGTTGGTATTTACCAGCATTAAAGAAGGGTAAGATAAAATGTAACTCGCAATTACCGCCCAAACCGTTTCCTATATTATAAGTTCCGCTACTGTTCTGGGGCATATTATAGATCCATACTGTTCTCTCGTCCGATTGCATTGATACAGACATACTACCACCAGTACAGTCCTGATCTCGGATTTTAGATGTGCATTCCCCGGCGTATTTAATCCCCTTATAGGTAAACTCCCCGCTATTACCTTTTATCCCGGTTCTTGTACTACCGCTATTACTTGTATTTTGATTGCCCTGGTTAGCTATTTGACTACTGGCGGCCGGCGTATTTTGTTTATTGCCCGACAAGGGATTAAAATTGGTGCTCTGCTGCTTTTCACAAACAGGTTTTCCTGTATTAGTATAAACCAAATTCGCCAGTTTCCATGTTTTTATAATATCACTACTCATTTTATGTACAAAACGAGTCGTTCCATCGGGTTGGGTAACATGCTGATCTCCAAAATGAACCTTCCCTTTATTATCTAATAAATTAAACAGGTAAGAGACGGTTTTGTCATTGTTATTTTTAACTTCAAACCACATGTGTACCTGGTAATTTAAGGCATTGCCCCGCTCCACGAGATACCTGTATTCGATATTAGGATTACAATTGTCAATGTTAAAAGACTGCCAGTTTGACCATTGGAGAGAGTTTTTGACCGGGGCCTGCTGAGCCTGGGTTGGTTTTTCCTGTAAAGTAACGAGATCGAACTGAAAACGATATCCGGGTTCGGGACAGTCTCTGTCCTGGCTTACCAATACTTCTGCAGAGAGCGTAAGCCGGCTATCAGGTAAAATATCCACCCATTGCCCGTGCCAATTCTGATTGTTTAAAAAATTAATACTGTAAATCTCACTTTCAATTCCATAATGGCCTTCATACCAGCCACAGTCATTACCGTGGAAAGTTAACGCCGTTGCCTTCAATCTAACCGCTTTATCACTGTTGTTATTTTTTACAGTTCCGGTAACTCTATAAACATCTAATGTAGCTTTACACTTTTCTTCGTATCGTGTACCTATTTTTTTATTGCCGTCATAGCTAATGGTGACACCTTTTTCACTATAGGGAAGCTGCCCAAAACAAAATGTTGTACTTAATAGTACAATAAACAAAACGGAAAACCTTTTCATCGCAGGAGGGGATTAAGTTATATTGGTTACCGTAAATTTGCTACAATCCCGTCATAGAAAAAATAGCTGCTTATAGCTATTTTTCAATTTATTATACCCAACACTCCTTTATTGCTTTTCGCACTAATTCAACAGATTTACAGGGAAGCGTGACATCAATGATGCGTTAAACAGGATTATAGTTGCTAAAAAAACACTGACCAATCGCATAATATTACATGCAGTTCTAAAATCACTGCAATATTTCCAATATCGCAATCACCGCGTTATTGCTTAATGCTTCCATGTCAGCCTCTTCCAACTGCCATAACGCCAATCCGTCACGCTCATGCATCAGGCGGCCCTGCAGCTCAAAAGCCCCGGCAAGCACAAATGCGTAAAACAACGATCTATTGTTTTGAAGTTGATAAAGCGCATCCGCCCTCCCGCCAAATACCCCTGCATGCAATCGAAACGGATGCATTCCGCTGGTGGGGACCAGGTCGATCAGTTCATTTTGTCTGTTGGTAATATCAAATTTAAAAACGGCGTCGCGCGGTAGATTTATAACCTCATCATCTTTTAACTGAAAATAAATGTAATTGATCCAATCGCTTTTATAAAGATTGGTTAATTCAAGACGCTCACCGGCAACAGCATAACCTACAAACAGCTCTCCAACATCAATCAGGCGGATATCTCCATTTACCCTTTTTAGTAGCACTTCACCTGTAACCGGCATCAAAACAAACCAGCCGGAGTTTTCGACGGTGACATCAATCGAACTGCCGCCCGCCAGCATTTCATCATTCCATACCTCCAACCGGCCAAAGGGTTTACGATGCTCATTAAAGTAGTTACCATAGTTAAAACTGCTGTAACGCCTCAAGGTGTGGGTTTTCGTGAAACCTCTTTGGTCGGCTAAATGTATTTGTCCCGGTGAGATCTTTTCCATGTTAATTGTGATATTGCAGTGAAGTTATATTTATATACGGCTGCAATTGCATAAGGTTGGTACATATGCAATTATTTTCGACAAATTGTTGGATTTCGGGTGTATGATCAGATATCAGCAGGTAGCTGTCGATGGTATCATGCCAGATCAGTGGTTCGGAATAGAAATTGACCGCGATCTGGTGCTTGTCCTTGTCATTAATATCCGAATTGATGATCTCCAGCTGAAACTTGCTGAACGTAAGAAACCGCCGGCCAACATTATTTAAAATATCGGGCATAATACCGCCAAGCTGCTGAATATAACCGGTAACCGATGGTATGACCATACCGGTTAAACGCTGGGCATTGGGCACATTTCTTAACAATTCGGCATAGGAAGTATAGGCCGTTCCCTGGCTGAAGTTCTGGGCCTGCATTTTAAATTCCAGGTAGGTGCTTTCAAAAACCAGCTTATCCCATTGCTTAACCGACCGGATATCGATGATTTTACGATAACATAAAATGATGACGCGCTTTTGCATATGATGGTTCAAAAAACAAACGCCGGCGACAGCCGGCGCTCCGTTATAAACAAATTTTTTTTTAAGCAGGTACACTTAAACTGATAGCTAATACAAAACCAGCGGTGGTGCTACCGGTAACAGTAGCAGTTTCAAGCGTATACCCATCGCTAAACACATTATCACTGGCGTTATATGTATATCCGCTCATGCCTTTAGCATAACCGCTAACAGCCGCCAGTGCCGTGCCGGTACCCTCCGGAAAAGCGATCTGTGTTACTTTTAATGATGTACCTGATGAGTTATACACATGAACGTGAATATGCGTAGCCCTGCCCGTATACCAACCTGGAAATATAGAAGTAAAAGTTACCAGGCCATTTGAATCGGTAGTTTGCCTGCCACGCAAAAAATGTACGGAAGTATAATTTGTTGATTGTGTGCCGCTGCCGCCATATTCAGAATAATTGCCTTCCGCATCGCAATGCCAGATATCAACTAATGCCGACGATAGTGCGCTACAGCTATTATTGCTATTGTTGATTGTAATTTTCACGGTAAGCTTATACCCTGTACGGCCATCGGTAATATCGCTCCTTACATATGAAGCTGGCGAATGCGTTGGATACGGACCTTCCGTTTCGGTGGGCACAACACTGCAACTGCCAGTGTCGGTTGAACCTGAAGTACTGCCGGAAGATGAGGTTGTAGTAGTTGTGGCGGTATCCGCATCTTTTTTGCAGGCTTCAACCAACACCGACGATGACACTGCGCCGATTACCAGGCTTTTTAAAAAGTTCTTTCTTTCCATTGTATGTTCTCCTTTTAAGTTTAATCTAAATCGTTGATTCAAAAGTAAAAGCGGCATAGTCAGTGTTGAAACATGTGTCGGTTAGCTGCCTTTTTGTGTCGATAAACAGCAAATTATCGGTGTGCAGGAAGATAAGATTGTATAAACATACAGTTGCATGACAACTTTAAACCGTCAAATTTCTCTATCTTTGCATGTTTTTTTGAGAGTATATAATATTTATGGCATTAAAAAGCAGTGCGGTGATTACCGGTGTAGGTGGCTATGTTCCCGACAACATTTTAACTAACAGTGATTTAGAAAAAATGGTTGAAACTAACAGCGACTGGATAGTTTCACGTACAGGGATCAAAGAAAGAAGGATCCTCGCCGACCGAACACTGGCTACCTCAGATATGGCTGCCTTTGCGGTAAAAAATTTACTTGAAAATGCCAAAGTTGATCCTTCTGAAATTGACTGTGTTATTGTAGCCACCTCAACTCCCGATTACCTGCTTATCTCCACCGCCAGTATCGTTTGTGATAAATGTGGTTTAAACAATGCCTGGGCGTCTGACGTTAATGCGGCCTGCAGTGGTTTCCTTTATGCCTTTACCCTTGGCTCAAGCCTGGTTGAAAGCAACCGTTATAAAAAAGTAATAGTTATCGGTGCCGATCAAAACAGCGCCATTGTAAACTATGCCGACCGTAACACCTGTATCCTTTTTGGCGATGGCGCCGGCGCGGTATTGCTTGAGCCATCTACTGAAGATCTGGGCGTTATTGACAGTGTATTTAAAACAGATGGGCACGGCAGGGAGCATTTATATGTACCCGGCGGCGGCTCTATGAACCCGGCATCAGAAGAAACTATTGATGGCAAACTACATTATATACGCCAGGATGGCCGTGTAGTTTTTAAAGCTGCTATAAAAGGGATGACTGAAAGCTGCACATCTGTACTGCAGCGTAACAACCTTACCATAGATGATATCAACTGGCTAATACCCCACCAGGCAAATTACCGCATTATCCATGCCGTAGGTGATGCTTTGGGCCTACCTGAAAGCCGTGTTAAGATCAACATCGACCGTTATGGTAACACCACAGCTGCTACTATCCCGCTGGCGTTATGGGATTATAAAGAAGATTTTAAAGAGAACGATAACATGATCCTGACAGCATTTGGCGCTGGGTTTTCATGGGGCGCAACTTATTTAAAATGGGGTAAATTGAGATAAGCAACCTCAGCCCAACCACTCCAAAGGAGAGGGAGTTAAAATTCAACTCAATGACTACTGAAGAACGAATTAAAGAAGCCGAATCACGGATATTCAAAACCGTGTTCCCGAGCGACACCAATCATTACGACACGCTTTTCGGAGGTTCGGCAATGGCCATGATGGACGAGGTAGCTTTTATTACGGCTACCCGTTTCACCCGTAAAAAAATGGTTACCGTATCATCCGACAGGATCGACTTTAACCGTCCTATCCCGGCAGGTACCATTATTGAGCTTGTTGGCCGTATATCCCATATCGGCAATACCAGCCTAAAAGTCTTGATTGAAATCTATATTGAAGAAATGTACTCTTTTGTGCGCGAAAAAGCCATCACCGGCACTTTTACCTTTGTTGCCATTGATGATCATAAGCACCCGGTAAGCGTTTTGTAAGCTGAAGGCTTAAAGCGGAAAGCTAAAAGCCAGAAACCGCTATCCTATTACCATTATTTAAAGATGTTTGCTTTCAGCCTTCGGCTTTAAGCTCTCTTAATGTAGTTTCTTGCGCTTCAACAACCCGCCTGTTGTGTCGTCAATACTTTGCTGTACAATAAAGGCTTTGGGGTCTATACGTAAAATAGTTTGTTTTAATGATGGAATCTCCAAACGGGTAGCCACTGTGAAAACAATATCACGGGGATCATTCACGTGACCATCTTTTCCATAACCACTTTTCCCCTGGTAGATAGTAACACCTCTGCCAAGCGTAACCGTTATCGCCCTCCGTATCGCATCGCTTTTGGTCGAGATCACGGTAATACCCGAGTATTGTTCGATGCCGTTCAGCAAAAAGTCGATCATTTTGGCGGCAGCCATATAGGTTAATATTGAATACATAGCCGGTTCAACACCCAACACCGAGGCTGCTACCCCAAATATCAAGACGTTAAGCAGCAAAATAAAATCGCTCACTTTAAGCAGCTGCGTTTTTTTACTTACCAATACGGCAGCTATTTCAGTGCCATCGAGCACGGCTCCACCACGCATGGCCAACCCACTGCCGGTACCAATAAACACGCCGCCAAATACCGCGGTAAGCAATTTATCATGAGTAACATCCGGAAACTGAACTATTGCAAGGCATAATGAAAGCAAAGCAATGGCGGCAGTACTTTTGATAGCGAACCAAAGTCCAAGCTTCCGGTAGCCTATCCATAAAAAAGGCACGTTGATAACAAAGATCAAAACAGATATGGGAATGGAGGTTATATCAGATATCAGCATGGAAACCCCGGTGGCCCCTCCGTCGATAAAGTGGCTGGATAATAAAAACCCCTTAAGACCAAAAGCTGCCGATAAAATCCCGAGTCCGATATTTGCTGAATCCCTGATCGTGTTGATTGCCTTCATGCCCAAATATAGCTTTTTGGTGCTAAAAGCGGGTATTTGAACACTGACGAATGTTGATAAAGTGAGATTTTTGACTTTTACCTCACCACCACCTGTATCGTATTCCTGCTAATTTGCTCCAGCAAAATAGTTTTGCCTTTGGTTAATTCCTTAATGGTATTCGCCCCGTCATGGCGTACAGTAATGAGCATTAGCCCATCGTTATATTTCACTTTAAAATCTTGTTTTAGGCCGTTCAGCAGCTTTTCAAAACGCTCTTCATTCAAATCAAAGCAAACCGAAAAACTTAATGCGGAAGTTTGCATCACATTTACCTTAACATTGTTTTGAGCAAACAGGCGAAACACATCGCTCAGGTGATCTTCCGTTATAAACGAGTAATCCTTGCCTGATACTGACAGTAATACCTGGTTTTGTTTCAGGATGATCACCGGCTTGGTAAACTGATTGTGCCCATCCTCTTTAATTATGGTACCTGGTGCTGATGGATCTGTAAAGGACTTTACCAGCAATGGGATCCGTGCATTCTGTAACGGCTTGATAGTTTTTGGGTGGATGACACTTGCACCATAATAGGTCATTTCGATGGCCTCGGTATAGGAAAGCTCTTCAAATTTAACGGTATCAGTAAAATATCTTGGATCAGCATTCAGTATCCCCGGCACATCCTTCCAGGCGGTAACCGATTCGGCACCTAAGCAAGCTGCAAATATAGATGCTGTGTAATCAGACCCTTCGCGACCAAGTGTGGTGGTAAAATTTTCGGAGGTGCCGCCCAAAAAGCCCTGGGTTACAACAATACTTTTTTCAAGTAAGGTTGGAAGATCCTTGCTGATACTTGCTTTAGTTTTATCCCAGTCAACTATGCCTTCCCTGTAGGTATTGTCTGTATGCACATATCCGCGTACATCAAGCCATTTACTTTTGAGCCCAACCTGGTTCAGGTAGGCGTTAACTATCCGGGTTGACACCAGCTCACCGATGGATACGATCTGATCATATACAAAATCGTAGCTATCGTGTGGCTCATCCTCAATGGCCCAGTCAATCTCCACAAAGGTATTTGCAACTTCATCAAATACAGGGTGGCCCGGTTCAAATAATCCGCTCAGGATGTTGTAATGATATTCTTTAATTTCGTTAAAGATCCCGTGCATATCATCAGTTTGCTCCATGTAGGCTTTGGTAAGCTTCTCCAGCGCATTGGTGGTTTTGCCCATGGCCGATACCACAATGAGCAATT
Organism: uncultured Mucilaginibacter sp.; assembly: GCA_966212355.1. Classification (GTDB taxonomy): domain Bacteria; phylum Bacteroidota; class Bacteroidia; order Sphingobacteriales; family Sphingobacteriaceae; genus Mucilaginibacter. Next base: position 72,130 of record CBIHRB010000006.1, on the reverse strand, counting down.
GTTGATCAGTATATTGTTTTGCAACATTAGCAAGGTTGGTAACACCCGCGGCATCTTTAACCGATGCCCCTCCGAATTTAAAAACAAGCATTTATTTGATGAATTGACTTACAACCGAACCCGGCTGTACTAATGATTTGATCTGTACGTAAGGAATAAACAATTCGGTAATACCGGCTGCGTATGGCTTTATCTCGTATTGGTTATACAGAAATTTGATACCAAGGGGTGTTATCGAAAAGTTATCGTTAATGGCAAATTTATCGTCCTTGAAAAAGTAGTTATCTTTCAGCGAGGCCGTGTCACTTAGCTTTTCGTTTTTCCTGAAAATCTTTTCGGCAACGGCAGTTAGTTTGTCGTGATAACCCCTGATAAAGACATCATCAAGTTTGAGGTTTTTACCTGCTTTGGTATCCCAGTTTATAAAGCCGACAGATGTGCTGCCATGAGCGCCGCCGGTATATGAATAACCCCGCACTTCGAGCGTTGTTAAGCTCGAATCCTGGTGGATTACCTTAACGGAATCATCCAGCGTAAAAAACATTCCCGACCGCGCGTCGGTCTTCTTAAAATCATCATATGATTTCAGGAACTTTTTGGTCATCAGCTCCAGGCTGGTGTCGGGCCTTCCATCCATGGCAAACATTAATGTAAGCTTGCGTACTATGGTGTCATTTAAAGTTTTGGCGCTGTCAAACAACGGGTAATTAATTTTCACTACTGTACAGGTGCTATCGGCCTTAGCGCCGCAATCTGCCGCCCGCGCTTTGATGACTTTATAAGCATAACGCAGGGTATCAAATGATTTTTCGGGAATTTTATTAGGAACGCCCCACTGGCACGATGATAATCCCATCGCCATAAAAAACACCAGGCACAGATTTTTCATAGGTATAGCATTAGTAGTTTAACAACTGCTCTTTTGAAAGCGAAGCATTTAACCAGCCCGCCTCAATATTCGCGCCGTACTTATTGTAAAAGTTAATGGCCGGTTCATTCCAGTCAAGCACCTGCCAAACCATACCGCTGAAACCTCGTTCTTTAGCTTCCCGGATCAACCTGTCGAAAAGTAGTTTGCCGATCTTTTTGCCGCGCATATCTTCAGTTACAATGAGGTCTTCAAGGTACATGCGGGAGCCTTTCCAGGTGGAGTATCGGATATAGTATAAGGCAAAACCAACCACAAGGCTGTCAACTTCGGCCACAAAAGCTTTCCAGACAGGGTTAGGGCCAAAGCCGGTTTCTTCAAAATGCTGTAGGGTTACGGTAACCTCTTCCGGCGCTTTTTCATACAAGGCAAGTTCATGCACCAATTCCATTAAACGCGGGCAATCGGCCTGAACAGCTTCTCGGATAATTAGCCCCCCGGCCCCCTGAAGGGGGTGCTGACCTTCAATTTTATTTTCTGTATTATTCATTCTATTATTTTGTCCGAACTCTTCGCCGTTGTTGGTGTTGTCACCAACAACTTCCTATCTATTTTAGCAGGTGTTCAACTTTTTAAAGTGTGAACACTTACGATTATTTTCAAAAAAAAACAAAACTGATAATCAATAACTTAACTTTATAGATTATTGCCCAATCCAACGGATTGAACAACTCTGTGCTGATAATCAACTATTTACATTTTCGCAATTTTAAAAGCTGAACACCCGTTTTTGAAAAATTGAACACTTAAATTTCTCTTCAAAAAATAGGTTGTTGGTGACAACACCAACAACGGCCGGGAATTTTTGTCTGAACCGGAATTTATCGAATTAAGTGAATTATTTGAATTGTGTTTTCATTCTGTCAATTCTTAAATTCCATAAATTCCGGTTCAGACAAATTACGGTCAATTATTCTTCCAGTGTTTGATCACCCTGCCGCCAAATATGGTACTGCCCAGCCTTACCATATTACTGCCCTGCTCAATAGCCAGCTTATAATCAGACGACATGCCCATCGACAGGATATCAAAGCTTTCCTCTTTCCGGAAATAACTCACTTTTATGCCCTCGAAAAAGGTGTTCAGTTCGTAATATTCTTCTTTAATCTGCTTTTCGTTATCGGTATTGGTAGCAATACCCATCAACCCACGAATACGAACGTTTTTCATTGCAGCAAACTCTTCAGAGCGCAGCAATTCTATGGCTTCATCAAAGCCCAGCCCGTATTTGGTTTCTTCGTCGGCTATATAAATTTGCAAAAGGCAGTCAATTACCCGCCCGGCTTTTTCAGCATGTTTGTTGATCTCGTGCAAAAGCTTCAGGCTATCAACAGACTGGATCATACTTACAAAAGGCGCTATATACTTCACCTTATTGGTTTGCAGGTGACCAATCAAATGCCATTCAATATCTTTAGGCAGTTGCTCGTACTTCTCAACCATTTCCTGCACTATATTTTCGCCAAAAAGGCGCTGCCCTGCATCATAGGCTTCCTGTACATCGCTGGCAGGTTTTGTTTTTGATACGGCCAATAATATTACCTTATCTGCTTCCGTTTCCTTTTTTAAGCTTTTGATGTTATCTGCAATGCTCATTTATCCGTAAATTTGCTTAATTAATCAGCCGCTAAATTACTGAATGCATAAATATATAACCTTGTTTTTTTCTGCAGCACTTTTTTTATGTGCCTGCAATGGCAAAAGTATTCCCAACGACGTCCTCAAACCCGACGCCATGGCAGCAGTGTTAACCGAAATGCACATCATCGACGGCAGCCTGTATAATACTACACAAATACCCGATAGTTTGTATAAATACGGCGCGGGTAAATACATTGCCATGTTTCAGCGCCTGCATACCGATACCGCGCATTTTAACCGCAGCATGCGGTACTACGCCATGCAGCCCGATAAACTGCTGGCCATTTATGACCAGGTGGATATAAAAATTAAAAGTAAAACCGATTCGCTTGCCAAAGTGCAAACAGAACAGAGCAAGGCTACGCGTAAGCTCGATTCGTTAAAAAACTTAAATATTAAAACTAAAATAGATTCGGCAAGGAAAACTCATCCGCATGAAAACACGGAAGCCCGCAAAGCCGACTCATTGAAAAATTTAAAAACTAAACTAAAAACCGACTCGGCAAGGAGATTCCATCCCCGCAAAAGCAAGAGCCCCCGCAAAGCCGATTCGTTAAAAAACTTAAAGTCATAACCTGATGCTTTACCCCCAAAACAGTGTAGATAAGCTGGGTTTTACCGAGATAAAAGAACTGATAAAAGCACATTGCCTGAGCGAAATGGGTCAACAAATGGTTGACAAGATCCAGGTGATGAGCAATTACGACCAGATCCATAAATTCCTGAGCCAGGCAAACGAGTTTAAGAATATCCTGGTTAATGATGAGGCCCTGCCCATCCAGCATTTTTTCGATATAAAGTCCCTTGCCAATAAAGCCCGTATAGAGGGCGTTTTTTTAAGCGAAGAAGAGTTTTACCAGGTTCAGGCTTCGTTAACCACGGTATTTGCCGTAATTGCCTATTTTAACGAGCGTGAAGGCCTGTACCCTAACCTTGAAGCCCTTTTTGAGCACCTGCCTATTGAAAAGGCAATCCTTAAAAAGATAGACGCCGTAATTGATCAGAAAGGCAAGATCAGGCCCAACGCCTCGCGCGAACTGATGGAAATTACAACCGGCATTGCCAAAGCCGAGCAGGAAGCCCGCAAAAAGATTGATATGGTATTTAAAAATGCCACATCAAACGGCTGGGCTGCCGATGGTTCGTTAACCGTACGCGATGGCAGGCTGGTGATCCCCCTGCTGACCGAAAACAAACGCAAACTGAAAGGTTTTGTGCATGACGAATCAGCATCGGGCCAAACAGTTTATATTGAACCCGAAGAGGTATTTGTACTCAACAACCGCATCCGCGACCTGGAATTTGAACGCCGCCGGGAGATAGTAAAAATTCTGACCGCCTTAACTACCGAATTAAGGCCTTATGTGCCTTTGCTACTCTCCTATCATGGTTTGCTAACCAAGCTTGATTTTGTGCGTGCCAAAGCCCTGTTTGCCATTGATATTGAGGCCGAAATGCCGCAGGTGATAAACGAGGCCAGGGTTAAATTATACAATGCCCGTCACCCGCTATTGTTCCTGAATTTTAAGGCCGAGAAAAAAACGGTTGTTCCCCTTAATATGCAGATAGACGAAGGTACCCGCATCATCGTGGTATCGGGCCCCAACGCCGGCGGTAAATCTGTTTGTATGAAAACCGTTGGTTTATTGCAAATGATGGTACAGGCCGGCTTACTGATCCCTGCCGATGAGGCCAGCGTTGTAGGTGTGTTCAAGCAACTTTTTGTTGATATAGGCGATGACCAATCGATAGAAAGTGATTTGAGTACCTACAGTGCCCACCTGTCCAAAATGAAAAATTTTGTGGAGCAGGCCAACGGCAAAACCCTGATCCTGATAGACGAGTTTGGCACCGGTACCGATCCGCAATTTGGCGGGCCGATTGCCGAGGCCGTGTTGGAATCGTTGAATCAAAAAAAGGTTAAAGGCATGGTAACCACCCACTACTCCAATCTTAAAATATTCGCCAGCAATACCCAGGGCATTGAAAATGCATCTATGCTGTTCAATAACATTGAGATGAGGCCGCTCTACCAGTTGGAGATTGGCAAGCCTGGCAGCTCATATGCGTTTGAGATCGCCCAAAAAATAGGCTTGCCGCAAAACGTGCTTAACCTCGCCAAAAACAAAATAAGCGAAGGGCAAAAAAAGGTGGACACCCTGCTTGTTGACCTGGAGCGTGAAAAGCGCGCTATTTTTGAAACCAAACAAAAACTGGACAAACAACAGCGCAAGGTTAATGAGCTGCTGGCCGAAAACGAGAAACTGAAAAGCTATCTCGAAGAAAACCAACGCTCGCTCATTAAAGAAGCTAAAGACCAGGCCAGGAACATTATCCTGAACGCCAACAAGCTGGTTGAAAACACCATTTCCGAAATAAAGAGCAGCAATGCCGATAAAGAAAAGACAAAGCAGCTGCGCGAAAACCTGAACGTTGAACTTAAAAAGAACACCGTTAAAACTGAGGCGCCAAAACCTGCTGCCCCTACCGATGAAGAATTAAAACCCGGCGACTGGGTGAAACTCACCGATTCGGAAACCACAGGCCAGGTAATTGAGATCATTAAAGAGAACGTAGTAATTGCCATTGGCGATCTCCGCACCGTTGCTAAAAAGAAACGCGTGATCAAGGTTTCCAGATCATCGGTACCCAAAGAGATCAGGCGTAATTTCAGTTCGCATACCAGTGACATGGCCAGTTTTAGTCCGGAGATTGACGTACGTGGCCAGCGTACCGAAGATGCGCTTCATGCCATTGAAAAACTGTTTGACCGTGCACTGATGATGGGCTTTAACAACCTCAAGATCATTCATGGCAAAGGCGATGGCATTTTGCGTAAAATGATCAGGCAATACCTCAAAAAATATGAACAGGTTGACCGCATGGAAGATGAACATGCCGACCGTGGCGGAGATGGAATAACTTATGTATATTTGAAGTAAACGAGCCTCACCCAACCCTCTCCAGAGGAGAGGGCTTTTAAGAGTTTTTAAAGTCTCCCCTCCTGGGGGAGATTTAGAGGGGGCTAATTAACTTATTTCAAATATGTCTTTAAAATCTATAGCTCCTATGTTATACACCCGGCAAGTACGGGAAAGTGTTGATTTTTACATTAATAACCTTGGTTTTACCTGTATTGGCTATGATGAGGACTGGGGCTGGGCCACGGTAAGCCGTGATGATATCGAGATCATGTTTGCTTTGCCTGTTGATAATGCATCGTTCACTGTACCCAAATTTACCGGCTCATTTTATATCCGCACGGATAAGGTTGATCTATTGTGGAGCGAACTGAAAGACAGGGCGGTGATTTGTTACCCCATTGAAGATTTTAATTACGGCATGCGAGAGTTTGGTGTGTTTGATTATAATGGTTACCTGCTGCAGTTTGGGATGCCGATTGAATGATAGTTTCTTAACAAATATTTGCGGATAAGCCAATGACTTATCCGCTTTTTGCATAAGTTTTCTATTTTTAGGGCAGCCAAATCCTAATAAAGATGCGCAGATTATATTTTCTTGTACTTTTCATTGCATTTACCGGTTCAATAACAAGCTGCCTTGCTCAAAATATTATTTTAAAGAGCAAAGATCAGCGCATCCGTTATACGGGGCGGATCAATCAAACCGACGAAGCTGCCGAACTATACTGGACGGGCTCATCCTTAAAAATCAACTTTGACGGAACCGGAGTCTCGGCCCTGATGCAGGACGAACGCGGCGAAAACTATTATACAATCATAGTTGATGGCAAGGTGACCAATACCATCCATCCGGATAGTACCAAACAGGCTTATACCCTTGCCGAGAACTTGCCGGGCGGCAAGCATACCCTCGAGCTGTTTAAACGTACCGAATGGGACAAAGGCAAAACCTTTTTTTATCAGTTTACCTTAGCTAAAGATGCCACTGCCCTTCCTCCTCCGGAGGCCCAAAAACGTAAGATCGAATTTTTCGGTAACTCCATTACCTGCGGCTACGCCGATGAGGATACCACCGGGCAGGACCGTGGCAGCGCCCCTTATGAAAACGGCTACCTAAGCTACGCGGCCCTTACTGCCCGTCACTTTGATGCCCAGTTTGTTTGCACCTCTAAAAGTGGTATCGGCATTACAGTGAGCTGGTTCCCGCTCATTATGCCCGAAATGTATAACCGCCTTGACCCAACAGACCCAACAAGCACCTGGAATTTCAAAAAATATACGCCCGATGTGGTAGTGATCAACTTGTTTCAAAATGATTCGTGGATTGTGAACCAACCCAACAATCCACAGTTTAAAGAGCGTTTTGGCAGTAAAGCCCCCGAGCCCGACCAGATCATTAAAGCTTATAAAGAGTTTGTGAAAAATATCCGCAAAGTGTATCCAAAAGCGCAGATCATTTGCGCGCTGGGTAGCATGGATGCAACCAAAGCAGGTTCGCAATGGCCGGGATATATTGAGAAGGCCGTTGCTGCTTTAAATGATAAAGAAATTTATACCCATTTTATCCCGTATAAAAACACCCCGGGTCACCCGAGCCTGAAAGAGCAGCAAGCTATGGCCGATGATTTGATCGCTTTTATGGAGAAGACGGTTAAGTGGTAAAATAAATATCCTTATTTCTTGCGCTCGTTTGCAACGAGCGCTTACTATGGTTTGGCGATTGCATCGCCAGTCGCGTTATAAACGCTAACCCAGGTTAAGCGCTCGTTGCAAACGAGCGCAAGACTCTATCCTACTCTCCTACCTTTTGTTGATCAGGCAGCTCATTAGGCCCCGGAACATTAGTTTGCTGTTTTTTATCACTATCCCCATCATCATCGGCAGTTCCTTCCTGGTATTGCTGCTGAGGGTTGGGCTTGCCATCGGTGGTTTCCGTTTGTCCATTGTCCTCATCCGAACGGCCGTTTTGTGATACGTTGATCACATTGCTGTAGTTAGCGTTACCTGCCTGGTTAGGGTCTTTAAAATTGCTGTTTTCGGGATGTTCTTCGGCCGGTTGGGTACGATTAAAGTATTCGTTATTATTGCCCGCCATTTGTGATGGATTGTCTTTATCGTTACCCGCCTGGGTGATATTGTTTTGGCCAAAGTTTTGGCCTCCCATGCCGTTTCCTTCCATACCCGGGTCATTTGGGCTTTTCATTTCCGAACTGCCAAACAGATAGCTTCGTTTCAGGTCTTTTTCATCCTCATTATTATCGTCATCCACCCGGTAAGCATTGGGTTTGTTTTCGTCCTGTTCGGGGCGTTTAAGCTGGTCGCTCCTGAACTCGTCATCTCGTAACTCCATAGGTTTTGATATTTGATATGTTAATTAATAATAAAATTAATTTCTATTTGTTTTAATAAAACCTATAAATCAATCCTTTTTCTGGCGCTTGTGTGCCCACTTCTGGCGCAAGTCTTGGATATTGGGTGGTGCAGGGCTGACTTGTGCCTTCTTCCGCCCAAGTTCACCAACGCCCTTTGCCATCGCGCAAAACTTGAGCTAAGGCAAAATAATATCCTCTAAATCCATAAAACACAAACCTGCCCTAATAAGTTATCTACATAACCATAAGCTTCAGGCTTATTTTACTTAAATTTATAGCAACCAATTATAATATATGAATAAAGTAGTTAGTGGTGCCGATGAGGCCATCCGCGACATTTCCGATGGCATGACCCTCATGCTGGGCGGCTTCGGTTTATGCGGATTGCCAGAAAATTGTATTGCTGCCCTGGTAAAAAAGGGGGTTAAACAGCTCACTTGTATCTCCAATAATGCCGGGGTTGATGACTTTGGTATCGGCTTAATGCTGAAGCAGCGCCAGGTAAAAAAAATGATCTCATCGTACGTGGGCGAAAACGCCGAATTTGAACGCCAGTTACTAAGCGGCGAGCTTGAGGTTGAACTGATACCACAAGGTACGCTGGCCACCCGCTGTATGGCAGCAGGTTACGGCATGCCGGCTATATTTACTCCCGCCGGCATTGGCACCGAGGTAGCCGAGGGCAAGGAAGTCCGCAATTTTAATGGCAAGGATTATTTAATGGAGATGGCCTTTAATGCTGATTTTGCCATTGTAAAAGCATGGAAAGGCGATACAATGGGCAACCTGGTATATCGCTCTACCGCGCGCAATTTTAACCCGGTAATGGCTATGGCCGGTAAGGTAACCATTGCCGAAGTGGAAGAACTGGTACAACCCGGCGAACTTGATCCGGATCATATCCATACCCCGGGTATTTATGTACACAGGGTTTTTAAGGGAGATCATTATGAGAAACGTATAGAACACGCAACGGTAAGGAGTAAAAATTAAACAATGCCTAACCACGCGTCATTGCGAGGTACGAAGCAACCCCCGATTGGCCGAGCGGCTGTGCAGGTATCTCTGTATAGTTTGGGATTGCTTCGTACCTCGCAATGACGCGTGAGAGATGGCTCATTTTCAAATTGAACTTATGCTTGATAAACAAGGCATCGCAAAGCGAATTGCAAAAGAAATAAAAGACGGTTACTACGTTAACCTTGGCATTGGCATCCCTACGCTGGTAGCCAATTACATACCGGATACCATGGACGTGGTATTACAGTCCGAAAATGGTTTATTGGGGATGGGACCTTTCCCTTTTGAAGGGGAGGAAGACCCGGATACCATTAATGCAGGCAAACAAACCATTACCATGCTGCCGGGTTCGGCCATATTTGATTCGGCCATGAGTTTTGGGATGATCAGGGCTAAAAAGGTAAACCTTACCATCCTTGGCGCTATGGAAGTATCCGAAAACGGGGATATCGCCAACTGGAAAATCCCCGGTAAAATGGTTAAAGGTATGGGCGGCGCTATGGATCTTGTAGCATCGGCCGAAAATATCATTGTAGCCATGCAGCACGTAAACAAAGCGGGCGAATCAAAGTTGCTGCCCCAGTGTACCCTACCCCTCACTGGTGTACACTGCGTTAAAAAAATCGTTACGGAGCTGGGGGTATTTGACGTTTTGCCCGAAGGTGGTTTCAGGCTTATTGAAAGAGCGCCCGGCGTAAGTGTTGAAGAAATAAAACAAGCTACGGCAGGGAAGCTTATTGTTGAGGGGGAGGTGCCGGAAATAATTCTGTAGTCACGTCATTGAGTAACCATCAAGGAAATCCTGAAAAACACCGCGATGACGTATAAAATATATCTTAGCGATGGTGCGCCGGGCGCGTTAGCGATAGCAGCGGATACCGGCCTTGTGGCTAATGCCCGTGCAGTATGAGCGTATAGCGCGGGCCACAGGCAACGCCCATATTACAAAACAGGCCAAAAAAAAACCAACCTGATAATCAATTATTTACGATGATGTCATCATAAGGCACGAAGACCACCGACCGTAGGGAGCTCATTAATATCTATAAAAATCAAATTACAATTATTAATAATCCCCAATAAGCAAGTCCGCTCTGTATAGCTCGCGATTGCTTCGTTCCTCGCAATGACGATTTAGTAAAACGCTATAGCATCCCTCAAAGAAACTCCTATCTTTAAAACATGAATTTCATATTTGGCATTGCTGGAATGATGGGCATGGTAATTGGCGCGCTGCTGTATTTTATACCCGCTATAATAGCCCGCGAAAAAGCCGATTTTAAATTGATCTTTCTGTTAAACCTGTTTCTGGGCTGGACCATTATCGGCTGGATTTGGGCGCTTATCTGGTCGTTTGAAAAGGAAAAAGAACCGTTAAGCTACTATAAAGCCGGTTATCCCGGTTATACCACCGAAAAAGCGCTGAAGCTGCATGAACTATACAAACAATTTGATGCCGGGGTTATTACCAAAGCCGATTACGACAAAGCACTAAAAGAGATTTTAGGCGATTTGTCTTAAAATAAACGTCCCCTCAAATCAGCCGAAATTTCTTCTGTTATCACCATAATATCCTCGGCAACGTGGGTGTTATTGGTGATCACGCGATCGCATTCATCTTTGTAGGGCAGCAAGTATTCTTTGTAGGCCGGCACCACGTGGTTGATCCATTTGTACATCACGTCATCGTGCGAATAGCCGCGTTCTATCAGGTCGCGTTTAAGGCGGCGCTGCAGGGCGATGTCTTCATCAGCATCAATAAAAACTTTAAGATCAAGCAGCTCCGATATATCTTTAAAATGCAGGATAAACAAGCCCTCCACTATCAAAATAGGTGCAGGCTTGATCTCTATCATTTTGGGGATAGCATCGGGGTTATTGAAAGTGTATTCCTGTTTCAGGATAGCTTCCTTATTTAAAAGCTTGCTGATGTCCTGCTGAAAATGTTCATGATCAATAGTTGAAGGAAGATCAAAGTTATATTCTTTGTTCTCCTCCTTGGTCATGTTATGTGCTACCGGGATGTAATAATCATCCTGCGATACGAGGCTCACCTCATCGGCAGTAAAATGTTCTAAAAAGCACTTTAAGAAAAAGGTTTTGCCCGAGCCGCTTCCGCCGGCAATTCCAATAATATAAGGTTTATTCATTCGGGCTGCCGTAGCTGATATTTACCTGGAAACGTTTATCTAAAGCACCTAATGCATCGGCAGTGTTTTTGGTCATGATGATCAAAACATTTTTGTTTGTTTCGTTATCAGTAAAACGGCCAACAACCTTTGCAAAGGTGGTATGATTATTCATTGGGTTGGTAATTTTAATGATGGTGCCTATTGGCGCTGTACGGTGCAGCACCAACTCCTTTTTAGGATCTAAACCGGCGTCATCCATCCAGGTAGCTACGCCTTTTTCAACTTTCTCGTACAAACCAAAACGATTGGCTTTACCATGATCGCCGGTGGTGTCCTGCTGCGCAGCCACTGAAGTTGAATCGCGCTGCATTACAGGCTGTTTGGCTTCTTCGGGGGGTAAACCGGTACGCACGTTAATAACCTGGTTAGGAGTTACAGAATCAGAACTTAGTTTATTAAGTGCTTTGATATCCTCAACAGATGTATTAAAACGCTTGGCGATAGAAAACAAGGTTTCGCCTGCCGATACTTTGTATTGCTGCACGTTAAGCATGCTTACCTTTTTAACGGTGTCGGCAGCGGCCTGTTGCACTTTGCTTACTGCAGTTTGCGCTACAGGTGCAGGTGAGCTAACCGGAGCTTGTACCTGAGGTTTGTTTTGCTGAACCGGGGCCTGGGTAACCGGTTTTTGTTGTGCAGGTGCAGGATTTGTCGCTGCTTGTTTTGCAGGTGCGGTTACTGCCGGTTGCGCGGCAGCTTCGCCCGGAAATGGCAATTCGGTAGGTACTTTTACAATACCGCCAATTTTAAGAGGGGCGTTATTATTAAACTGTATAATCGCTTTAGGGCTGATGTTGTAGCGACGGCCTATAGAGTAGTAATTATCTTTGGGATCAAGCTTGTGAACGATCACTTTTTTGCCGTTCAGGTTTTCAACACCTATCGAGTCAACAAGCGGGTTTGCAAAAAGCGATATGGAGAGTGTGAGTAAGGGAGCGACCAATAATAAAATCTTAAATTTCATAATAAATTATAATACAGTAATTTACAAGTTCAACACTATTAAGCCCGATCTGTTTTTTAAATAGATGAGCTGATTATTATGTAGTACAAACGCCTCGGGCTGCATTTTTTGTATAGCGTTATGTAACAAATCGTGATACAAAAGGGTACCCTCCTCGTTAAATACAAACAAGTGCTGTTCAAGATGCTCCTGCAAAAGCGTGTGCAAAGATACAATTCTGAATCTATTGTAGCTGATATAATGAACCGCATTTGCATATACACTGAGCGGTAAATATAAACTATTTACTTCCGCTGCCGGCAACAGTTCGGGGCTAATGATCTGATTATTCAGCGGTTGATCAGGAACAGGCTCGTATCCTCTTAGTGTATTACCGGTTTTAACATCAAGTAAAAATAATTTCTTCGGTTGTAACTGCGCGTTATAAACTATGGGGCCATTTACCGACAGATGATCAAACGCCAAAGTAAAATTGCTCCACAATTCTTTGCTTGTTGTAACTTCAATAGCTGTCAAGCCCTTATGTACCGGCCCTGTGGCCGACTGGTAATTATGCAGCAGCAATACGCCATCATAAGCCGCCTCGATACCGGTAAGCCAGCGCTCGGGCGTGGTTAAACCTTCAAAATAAACCTCACCGTTTTGCAGGTTCAGGGCCGAAAAACTAACCTGCTTATCGGCATGGTCCCTGATCTCGAGGAACAGCGTTTGGCTGCTTTCGTCAATTTCCATACGCCAAACCGGAGCCTGGTAAGTTTTGCTGATGAAGGGTAAAAGCGAAGTCATAAAGAATGCAAATATGCTCATTAAAATCAAAACTGTTTACCTTTGCCAAACATTGCTGACACAGGCATGTTACACCTAAAACATCATTATTTATTTATGAATGCTAAAGAAATAAGCCTCGAAGAAGTTAAAGTAAAACCGGTAGTTGACCACCTGAACGACCTGCTGGCTAATTACCATATCCACTACCAAAAACTGCGCGGCTGCCACTGGAATGTTAAAGGCACAAGCTTTTTTACCCTGCACCTGAAATTTGAAGAATTATACACTGCCGCGCTGGTTACCATTGATGAGCTTGCCGAAAGGATCCTGAGCCTTGGCAAACCTCCTATCAGCACGTTTAAAGATTATATTGAAACATCAAGCATTAAAGAGATCCAAACTATTGGTTTAAAAGACACGCTGATGGTAAAAGCTATTATTGATGACCTGGCTGCGCTGATAAAAATGGAACGCGAAATATTAAACATCACTGCCGATGCCGGCGATGACGGGACTAATGATATGATCAACCGCTTCATGCAATTCAACGAAAAAAACACCTGGATGCTGCGTTCATTCGTGAACGAGGACTAACCCGCACATAATCCTACTGTAAAAAAGCCACATCAGGGACAATCCGGATGTGGCTTTTTTTAAAACGGGGGTTTACACCGGTTTGCATATTTCGTATATTTGCACGGAACAAAACGCCGTCCCTTTAAGCGGCAGATGTTCTGTTTATTTTCCTATGGTGTAATGGTAGCACGTCAGATTCTGGCTCTGAAGATTGAGGTTCGAGCCCTTGTAGGAAAACTTATTTTGGAAAGCTCGTATTTAGGAGAAGGCTTTGTTTATTGTCTGAAATAAATTGTTTTCATATGGAGAGATTAGTAATAGATATTCCAGACGCTAAAAGTATTTTGGTTAAACAAATACTTAGGGGGCTTGTGTAACTATACAGCAGGAAATTAAACCGCAGCCTTCAGCATACAAAAAGAAAATATCTCGGGTTTCAACCTGGACAGAGGAGGAACTGAAGGCTTTTGACGAAGGCAAAAATGCATTTGAAAATTTGATTCCGTCAGAATCGTAATTAAGTTATCCCCCCTACGCCAACCTTGTAGCTTTCTCAATATCATCCCACATTTCATCCGGGATCATTTCAAGTCCGCTGAACTGGCCGGCCCCCTGTAGCCACTCTCCGCCATCGATGGTAATTACTTCGCCATTGATATAGCCCGAGAAATCGGATACCAAAAAGGCGGCCAGGTTTGCCAGTTCCTGGTGCTCACCTACACGTTTTAAGGGTACCCGGTTTTTAAAATCAAACTTTTGGGCCATGTCTCCGGGCAGCAGCCTCTCCCATGCACCCTTGGTAGGGAATGGCCCCGGCGCAATGGCATTGGCGCGGATGCCGTGCCTGCCCCACTCCACTGCTAAAGACCGTGTCATAGCCAGCACTCCCCCCTTCGCACAGGCCGAGGGCACAACATAAGCCGAACCTGTAAAGGCATAAGTGGTGATAATATTCAATATGTTACCGGGCATTTTTTCTTTGATCCAATATTTGCCCAAAGCCAGCGAACAATTTGCCGAACCTTTTAAAACGATATCAATTATAGCAGAGAATGCGTTGGCCGACAAACGCTCGGTAGGTGAAATAAAATTACCTGCAGCATTATTCAACAGTACGTCAACCTGTCCAAATGTTTCAATGGCTTGTTGTAGCATTGCTTCAACTTCCTCATATTTCCTTACATCACAGGCAATTGGCAATACTTTGCCCCCTGTTTCGGTTTGCATTTCGGCAGCAGTTTGTTGCAACACATCCAGCTTACGACTGGTAATTACCAGGTTAGCACCCAATTGCAAAAAGTAAGTCCCCATGGCCTTGCCTAAACCTGTTCCGCCGCCGGTTACAATAATAGTTTTACCTTTCAAAGCATCGTCCCTTAACATTCCACCAGCAGTTGCGGGATTATGGTTTGCGGCATCATTTGAAGTTGTCAGATCAGTCATCGTCATATTTAACAGCTGTATTTTTTGATTTTAAGTTCTGGATCATCATTTGAAGACCTTGCCTGGTTTCGGGCGCCCACCATTGCTTCAGCATTTTATCCAGGGTATCTGTTTGATCAGCCTTTAATTTACCTGTCAACTCTTTTCGCAAATTCAATTTACTTTCAGTCCAGGTAACAGGGTTCAGTTTCATATAAGCCGTTACCTTTTCTATTGCAGCATTCATTAGCTTATCCGGGGAAACAACTTCATCGATAAGCCCGGCCTCCAAAGCTTCATTTACCTTGAGCAGTTTACCTTCCATTAAATACTGATAAGCTTTACGCTGGCCAAGCCAGAATGCATATAAATTAAAAACACTGTCAGGCACGATAATGCCAATCGGCACCTCATTTAAGCCGATGATAAATGCCCCCTCTGCCATTACCCGATAATCGCAGCAAATAGCTAATATACAGCCGCCAGCCGGGCTGTGACCACTAATAGCAGCTACCAAAGGTTTCCTGAAAGCGGCTAAAGTATTTTGCAAGGCTAAAAAATCCACCCAAAATTGGCGGCTTTGTGCCTCATCATAATCATAAGCCTCAATCAGGTCTATCCCCGACGAGAAAAAGCCCCCCTTACCGGTTAAAATAATCCCACCTACATTATCATCATGCTCCAGCGTTTTTATACATTCGGCCAGTTCTCTAACCATTTCATGATTGATGGCGTTCGACCTCCCCCTGTCCAGCGAAATCACTACCAGTTTGCCTTGTATTGTTGTTTGAAATGTATTCATTGCTTAATTTACAAGGGTTGGATCTTCGCTCACTTCGCAGGGATACATTTTATCTATCTCGGCTTTGTATTTTTCGGTGATCACTTTCCGTTTCATTTTACCTGTAGGGGTAAGTTCACCGCTATCTATCGACCATTCGTTGGGAAGCAATGTTATCTTCTTTACCTGTTCCACATGGTTAAATTCGGGATTGTAGTTATTAATAATAGATTGATACAGCTCAATCACTTTTGCATTTTTAACCAATTCGCTATTGGATGAAAATGCGATATCATTTTCCTTACACCAGGGTTTTAAGTGGGTATATGAAGGTACAATCAAGGCTGCAACAAATTTCTTTTCCGACCCAACAACCATCATCTGCTCAATAAAATAATTTTCCTTCATCTTATTTTCGATGGGTAGCGGGGCTACATATTTACCGCCAGATGTTTTAAAAATCTCCTTTTTGCGATCTGTTATTTTCAGGAACCCATCCTGATCCAATTCGCCTATATCCCCGGTGTGAAACCATCCGTCTTCCAACACTTCCGCTGTAAGTTCAGGATTTTTATAATACCCCAGCATAACGTTAGGGCCTTTGCAAAGGATCTCGCCATCGGGTGCTATTTTAACCTCTACACCGCTCAGCAGGCGACCTACGGTACCGAATTTTCTGTCGTTTTTTTGATAGCAGTTAACAGCAATTACCGGCGATGTTTCGGTAAGCCCATAGCCTTCCATAATAACAATATTGGCGGCGGTAAAAATCCGTTCCAACTTAATGGGACAGGCCGAACTTCCAACCACGATGGCGTTTATATTTCCGCCTATGGCATCGCGCCATTTGCTAAAAACCAGCTTATCGGCTATAGCCAGTTTAATTTTATACCACAAACTGGTGTTATGAATTTCATATGCTTCGGCCACTCTTACCGACCAGAAAAAGATCTTCCTTTTGATACCGGTTAGCTTTTGGCCCTGCACCATGATTTTTTCAAACACTTTTTCCAACAAGCGGGGCACGGCGGTAAAAAGGGAAGGTTTTACCTCTTTCATATTTGCCCCTATGGTATCCATACTCTCGGCATAGTAAATAGAAAAACCATAGTAGAGATATACATAGGTACACATCTTTTCAAAAATGTGATTGAGCGGCAAAAAGCTCAAAACACGCTTTTCGGTAAGCGGGATCCGGGTTAGGATATCGCCCGATGCCATCGCATTGGTCATGATATTTTTATGCGTAAGCATTACTCCTTTGGGCCTGCCGGTAGTGCCCGAAGTGTAAATGATGGTTGCAACATCATTTTCGGTAATACGATCAGTTATTTGCTGTATTTGCTGCTGACAACCATCTTTCAGGGGTTTAAGCAATGTACCCCAATGATTGCAGCCATCCACATTATCAAAAGTAAAAACGGCTTTTAATGATGGGATATTTAAATGCACCTCATTAACCTTATCGCACAGATCTTTACTGCTTACAAATACATATTTAACTTCGGCTTCATTAAGGATCTGTTCAATTTCTTTAGTGCCTGTATTAGGGTATAGCGGCACCAGTATGGCTCCCGTTTGCTGTACTGCCAGATCGGTTATGATCCACTCGGGCCTGCCGTTGCTTATCAAACCTATTTTGTCGCGGCCTTCGGTAGTGCCGTCACCACCCGAAACTCCCAGGTGTAACAGGGCCGCGGATAGCTGGTTGATCATGGAATGCACTTCTTCGGTGCTGTATGATCTCCAGGAACCATTCTCCTTCGCATTCAAAAGATCCACCTTAGGCTCCTTAGCCTGGGTAATCATGCAATCAAACAATCTTGTCGCCTTTTCCATGCTTGCAATGGTTTAGATAAAGGTAAATTCCTATAACAGTTCAAATACACCTGCCGCGCCCTGCCCGGTGCCTACACACATGGTAACCATGCCATACTTTTTTTCGCGCCTTTTCAATTCGTTAAAAAGCTGAACAGAAAGTTTGGCCCCGGTACAGCCAAGTGGATGGCCGAGCGATATAGCCCCTCCGTTTACATTTACAATTTCGGGATTAAGCTCCAGCCCTTTTATTATCGCCAGTGATTGTGAAGCAAAAGCTTCATTCAATTCTATCAGGTCAATATCCTGCTGTTTCATCCCTGCCATTTTCAACACTTTGGGGATAGCTACAAGCGGGCCTATGCCCATGATCCGCGGTGGCACACCTGCAACGGCGTAATTAACCAGCCGGGCTATGGGTTTAAGGTTGTTCTGTTTCATAAAACGTTCGCTAACCACCATGACAAAGGCGGCCCCATCACTTGTTTGTGACGAATTGCCTGCAGTTACCACACCCTTTGCATCAAATACCGGTTTAAGCTTTGCCAGCGCGTCAATTGAGGTATCGCTGCGCGGACCTTCATCTGTATCTACCTTAAACTCTCTTTTCGCTTTTTTGCCGCTCTCATCTACATAAGTTTCCACAATATTTACCGGCGCTATTTCTTCTTTAAACTTACCTTCTTTAATAGCATTGATGGCTTTTTGGTGGGAATTATAAGCAAACTGGTCCTGCTCTTCGCGGCCGATATGATATTCTTTAGCAACAGCTTCGGCAGTAAGGCCCATGCCCCAGTAATAATCAGGATGGGCAAGGGCAATATCGGCGTTAGGAACAATGCGCCAGCCCCCCATCGGGATCAGGCTCATACTTTCCACACCGCCCGCGATAATACAATCGGCAATGCCGCTGTGTATTTTTGCTGATGCTATTGCAATTGTTTCCAACCCCGACGAGCAATAGCGGTTCACCGTCATGCCGGGTACTTTATCGGTATCAAGCGCCATTAATGAAATCAGCCTCGCAACATTCAATCCCTGTTCGGCTTCGGGTGTAGCATTGCCTACAATTACATCATCAATCTGCTCTTTATCAACATTAGGCACTGATGCCAGCAGATGCCTGATCACATCTGCCGCAAGCGTATCCGGACGGGTAAACCTAAACCCGCCCCGGGTAGCTTTTCCAACAGCGCTGCGGCTGGCTGCCACTATATATGCGTTCATTTTATTGAGATTTATACTTAAAAAATTTAGTTCCTTAACACTTTACCACCGGTTAAAATGGATTGGATCCGTTCAAGCGTTTTCTTTTCGGTACAAAGCGAAACAAAGGCTTCACGCTCCAACCCCAGCAAATATTCCTCGCTCACTATGGAAGGCTGGGACAGATCACCGCCCGAAAGCACATAAGCCAGCTTTTGCGAAATTTTCACATCATGCTCGCTGATGTAATTACCGCTATACATGGAATTGGCTCCTACATAGCCCAAACCAAGGGCCTGCTTGCCCAGCACCCTGATATCGCCGCGCGGAATAGGCTGTACGTACCCTTCGTTGGCCATTTGCAGGCATTGCTGTTTAGCTTCTGCAAGTAACCTTTCACGTGATACAACAACAACATCCCTACCTTTTTTGAGATATCCCAGCTCAAAGGCCTCATAAGCTGAAGTAGATACTTTGGCCTGGCCAATGGTTAAAAAACGGTCGCGGAAATTATTGAGTTCTACATCACCTTCCTGGAGTTCGTCTGAAAGGCGCAAGGCAAATTCCTTCGTTCCGCCGCCGCCCGGGATCAAGCCTACACCAAATTCAACCAGGCCCATATACAGCTCGACATGGGCCACCACCTTATCGGCATGCAGGCACATTTCGCAGCCGCCACCCAGGGCCATTTGATGAGGCGCTATGACCACCGGAATGGATGAATAACGGATGCGCATCATCGTATTCTGGAAGGCTTTGATCACCATATTGAGCTCATCAAACTCCTGCTCCACGGCCATCATAAATATCATACCCACATTGGCCCCGGCACTGAAATTGGCCCCTTCGTTTGAGATGACCAGCCCTTTGTAACTTGCCTCGGCAAGGGTGATGGCTTTATTGATGCCTTCAATCACCTCGCCTCCTATTGTATTCATTTTGGTATGAAATTCCAGGTTCAGGATGCCATCACCAATATCTGTAATGGTAGTACCGCTGTTTTTCCACACCGTATTTGTTTCCCGGATATTATTGAGCAATATAAGCCCCTCGGTACCGGGAATTACCTTGTGGCTCTTCGATAGGATATCATAGTATAAAAGCTTACCGCCCTCTATTTTGTAGAAACTTTTTGCTCCCGCTGCAAGCATGTCATATACCCATTGGGCCGGTTTGTTTCCCACGGCTTCCATGGCTTTTACCGTATCTTCAACACCAAGCGCGTCCCATTTTTCAAATGGGCCAAGTTCCCAGCCGAAGCCCGCATTGGTGGCTGCGTCTATTTTATAAAGTTCGTCGGCTATTTCGGGGATGCGGTTACTGGCATAGGCAAATAACTGATAAAAGGTAGCACGGTAAAAATCACCGGCTTTGTCTTTTGCTGTAACCAGGATCCTGAGCCTATCTTTTAAGTTATCAACCGCCTTTGTAGTTTCCAGCGAGGCGAATTTTACTTTTTGAGAGGGCTTGTACTCAAGCGTTTTCAGATCGAGCGCATAAAACTGGTTTCCACCTTCGCCTTTTTCCTTCTTATAAAAACCCTGGCCGGTTTTACTGCCCAGCCAGTTATTTTTTAGCATTCCCTCAACAAACGAAGGAATTTTAAATAGTTCCCTTGCCTCATCATCGGGCGCGTTTTTGTAAAGACCGTTGGCAACATGTACCATCGTATCTAAACCCACCACATCATTGGTGCGAAAGGTGGCCGATTTTGGATGACCTATTACAGGCCCTGTCAGTTTATCAACCTCTTCAACCGTCATACCGGTTTGCTCCACATAATGCAGCACACTCATGATGCTGAAAACCCCGATGCGGTTACCGATAAATGCCGGTGTATCTTTAGCTAATACTGTAGTTTTTCCCAGGTATTTTTCGCCATAGTCCATCAAAAAATCAACAACGCCCGCTAAGGTGTCTTTTGTGGGAATGATCTCCAGTAATTTTAAATACCGGGGAGGATTAAAGAAATGGCTTCCACAGAAATATTTTTTAAAGTCATCGCTCCTGCCTTCGGCCATTAAATGTATCGGGATACCGGATGTATTAGAAGTGATCAGCGTGCCGGGTTTCCGGTACTTTTCTACTGTTTCAAATACATGTTGTTTAATATCCAGCCGTTCCACAACTACCTCTATCACCCAGTCGCAATCCGCAATTTTAGGCATATCATCTTCAAAATTGCCGGTGGTGATGCGTTTTGCGAATGACTTGAGATAGATGGGCGAAGGGTTTGACTTTAACGCGAAGTCCAGCGCGTCATTAACAATTTTATTCCGCGCTTTTTTATCTGCCGGGGCATCCTTGGGTACAATATCAAGCAACAGTACCTGTACGCCGATATTTGCAAAGTGGCAGGCTATACGACTGCCCATTACCCCCGACCCCAATACTGCAACCTTTTTTATAATTCGTTTAGCATTCATTAGTATCTGCTTGTGTTATTAAAACTCTTTATCTTTAATTTACTCTGCCCGCGACCAGGTTGTTGTCCGCCCGAAAAGCGAAATACCAATGTATCCGCGGATATCCAGGGTTTTACCTTTATAGGTCATTTTACAGGAGTACGTTTTGCCGTTATTAGGATCGTAAATTGTTCCGCCCGAGTATTTGTTATCGCCGTCTTTTACAAAATCGGCCAATACGGGTAAGCCCAGCCTGGGCCTTGAACGCAATTTTTCATCACTATTCATTTCGTCAACTTTCGGCTTCCCATCTTTTAACGGCTCCTTAAGCCATACCACCTTACCATAAAACTTTCCGTTGCTTTCTTTAGTGATCTGGATTTTGGCGGTTTTTACATCGTTGTACCATAAACCTTCAATTTTATCGGTTTGCGCTTTTGCGTTGATGCTTACCGCCACAATGGTTAGCAGGATTAATACAAAACGGGTGAAATGTTTTTTTGATGCTGACATTGCCTTAGGTGTTTTTTATAGTTAAAAACAAGTCGGTTTTTAGGTCATCTGTCGCATTTCCCCCATATCAATACGGGTATTGGAAGCCACCTAAAAAAAGACAGAATAGAATTATAAAATGGTTTATATAAAGCTAAAAGCAGCATGCACAAGGCTTAAAGCTAATAGCCTGGTTATTATTATTTAATTATCTATGTGAATTAATAGATTCTAATCATATCCCCGATACCGGGATGGTTTATAATAACAAATATCTATTTCTGCGGTGCTTTATAAAGGTCTAAACGGCGGAAACATTTGTCAATATTTCGGAATTAAAGTTAGCTGGTTTTATTTGACAATTGCGTTACAAGCTGAATATATTGCTGCATCGCATGATCAGCGGTAATGCCCTTCTGTTTTAACCAGGCATCATATTTTGCTTTAGCCACAAAATCAAACATACCCGGAGGGTTTTCTATATTTATATCACCTTCCGTTGCTTGTTTGTATAAACTATACAGGCGTAATAATGTTTCATTGTCAGGTTTTGAGGGCAGCCCCTTACTCTCTTTAACGGCCTTTTCAAAAGTGTCTTTCAGATCGGTCATAGATAAATTATTTAAAGCTAAAAGCAGAAGGCATAAAGCCTAAAGCTTATAAACTGATATTCAACACTATTTAATTATTTCAGGCTGGATTGGCCTCTTCCACATAATCGCTGCTCCGGGGCGCTTTCATAAACATCTGGCTTAGCTCTGCGGGTAATACGGCCAGCTTACGCTTTTCCATATCTATCCATGAACCTTCGGCGTTTACTATTGCAGCCTTAACACCGTCGCCCCGGTACAGCTCATGCCTGATTGCCCAGCGCGAACCGTCAGGCCGGGATTTGATAAGCTCACATGTTACGCTGATCTGTTCGTTAATCCCAATCTCTCTC
Organism: uncultured Mucilaginibacter sp.; assembly: GCA_966212355.1. Lineage (GTDB taxonomy): Bacteria > Bacteroidota > Bacteroidia > Sphingobacteriales > Sphingobacteriaceae > Mucilaginibacter. The sequence goes on along the minus strand of CBIHRB010000006.1, from coordinate 49,678 downwards.
AGGTAAATCATTTCTTCCCTGAATAATACAGGCCCAATTTTGTATTCATAAAGTGTTGGCAACTTTAAACCCAGATTTTCCAGCATAATTATCCGGGCTTGCGCCGCAAAATCGGCATAAGCAGAATGCCTCATGTGCTGGTTCGAGTCTATCTGCGACCACAGCACCTGTCCTTCATAAAAAAACTCCATAGCCCTGATTATTTATTGATGATGTTCTTTAAACTTTTTGACTGCTGCCGTTAGTCGAGGCAAAACCTCCAACGCGTCACCAACTACCCCATAATTGGCGGCTTTAAAAAACGGGGCCTCCGGATCCATGTTGATCACTACAATAGTTTTTGAACCATTGACCCCGGCCAGGTGCTGAATTGCACCGGATATCCCCACAGCTATGTACAAATTGGGCCGCACGGTGCCTCCTGTTTGGCCCACATGTTCGTGATGCGGCCGCCAGTGCGAATCGGCTACCGGGCGCGAGCAGGCCGTAGCGGCGCCCAGTTCTTTCGCCAGGTCTTCCAGTATGCTCCAGTTTTCCGGGCCTTTTAAACCTCTGCCTCCCGAAACAATCAGCTCGGCATCGGCAAGCGGTACCTCGCCGGTCACTTTATTTACCGATTTTACTTTTACGCCAAAATCCTTTTCGCTAAAGCTTATATCCAGTTGCTCAACCACCGCCTTACCCTCTTGCTTTTGAGGTGGGAATGTGTTAGGCATCAGCATAATCACCTTTACGTCGCTTAAAATGTTTACATAGGCAAATGCCTTTCCCGAAAACACGGCTTTCTTGATCACGAATCCTTTGTCCAGATCAGGATACGAAAGTGCACCCGCCACCAGTCCCGCTTTTAACTTTATAGCTACCCGCGGCGCCACAGCTCTGCCTTTAATATCATGAAGGGTTACAATTACTTTACTATTCTCCTTTTGTGCCGCGGCTATTAATGCGCCGACATAGGCCCTTGCATGTAACTCGTCCAACCGGCTATCGGTAACGTGCAGCACTTTTTGAGCACCGTACTGGCCAAGGTTTTCCATTTCAGCTTTGGCAATGCTGCCCAAAGCAACGGCAGTTAGCGTAGAGCCCATTTTTCCGGCTATCTGCGCGGCATACTGCACAGCCTCAAAGCTTTGTTTTTTTATAATTCCCCCGGTATGTTCTACCAATACTATTACAGACATTTTTATTTTTTTTAGTTAGATAAAAAGCTAAAAGCAGAATGCATAAAGCTTAAAGCCAATAATTTGATTATCAAATGCTATTATGAGTCTTACATGACGCTCCGGTGCACAAACAATAGCCATTAATTTAAGGAAAAAGCGTAAAGACTGTGCGATTCCCCTCTTGAGAGGGGTGGAGGGGTGTGTTATTCTACGTGCGGCTTATCGCTTGTATAACACACCCCGCCCCCACTCTTTCCCACCGCGCCCCCTCTCGAGAGGGGATTTTAGTGTACTTACGCTAAATTAATCCCTTAAATTAACGACTCCGATGCGCACACCAGGCAATAAATTCGACATTAAATAACTTTAGCTTCTGTATGCAAAAGCTCTACCAGTTCATCCATATTATCGGGGTTTACCAGTTTAATACCGGCCTTGGCGGGCGGCAATTCATATAACAGTATTTCGGTTACTGCAGCTATTCCTGAAGGCGTAATGACCTTTAACGGACGCGTACGTGCGGCCATTATGCCGCGCATATTGGGGATACGGGCTTCGGCAACACCTTTCTGACAGGAAATAACCAGTGGTAAATTGCAGGCATCTGTTTCTTCACCGCCTTCTATTTCACGATTTATCACAGCAGTATTGGCCTCTATACTGATCCCGGTTGCAAAACCAATATAATCGAGATCAAGCAATTCGGCCAGCATGACGCCTGTAGTGCCATTGTTGTAATCGATAGACTCTTTGCCGCATAAAATAAGGTCATAACCAACCCCGGCGGCATATTCGGCCATATAATGAGCGGTTTCATAAGGATCATTGCTCTCAGCATCAATACGGATAGCTTCATCGCCACCCAAGGCTAACGCTTTCCTGATCACGGGCTCAACATCGGCCTTACCTACTGTTATCAAATGAATTTCGGTGGCGATACCGCTTTCTTTTAATTCGATTGCCCTAATCAACGCGTACCATTCATCATACGGGTTAATCACATAAGTAACCCCATCACTGTTAACTGAAGTGTTATTATTTTTTAATACAATTTTGGTGCTGGTGTCTGGCACCTGGCTTATACACACTAATATTCTCATTATCAGAATTTTTGTTTTGGGTTGATGTTATTTTTTTTTGGGGGGGGAATAAAGTTCACTTGCCGTTAATCCAAAGAGTAAAAAGCGGGGGCTTGCGCGATTCCCCTCTTGAGAGGGGCGGAGGGGTGTGTATCTACTTTTTGATTAGCTTGTAGCAGAAACACACCCCTGCTACCGCTCGTTCCTTCGCGCCCCCTCTCAAGAGGGGAGTTTTTTAATCTTAAATGACGCACTAAAAGCAATATTTATTTTCAGCAATCAGTTTGGCTGCGATATTTCGGCGGGCCTGGGTGGTATTGATGTCTTCGGTTTTGGTGAAGCGCTTTAGTCCCATGAGCATCATCCTTCTTTCGTCGCCTTCGGCAAATGAGTTCAGTGCTTCTTTACCCGATTTGGCAATATGTTCGGCCGCGTCATTGATGTACACCCGCATCATATCCAATTGTTCTTTACAGGCTTCTTCGCCCCTTAAGCCAACCAATTTCTCTACCCTCAATTGCAGTGATTCGCTTACATAAAGCTCTATCAGCATATCGGCCAGGTTCATCAATACTTCCTGCTCTTTGCTCAATTGCATCATTAGTTTTTGAACAGCCGCACCGGCTACCATCAATATGGCCTTTTTAAAATTGGCTATGTATTTTTTCTCTTTGGTAAACAAACCATCCTCCTCTGCAGCGCCAAAATCGGGGATGCTCATCAATTCACCGGCTACTTTCTGGGCCGGCCCCATCAGGTCAAGCTCACCCTTCATGGCGCGTTTCAGCATCATATCAACGGTTAACAACCTGTTAATTTCATTGGTGCCCTCAAAAATCCGGTTGATCCTCGAGTCGCGGTACGACCTGTCCATTGGCGCCTCTGCGCTATAGCCCATGCCGCCGTAAATCTGCACACCTTCGTCAGTTACATAATCTAAAACCTCCGAAGCATGAACTTTAAGGATCGCTGCTTCGATGGCAAATTGCTCAGTGCCTTTCAGTTTGGCCTTATTTTCATCAAGGCCAGAAGCGATTAACATTTCTGTAGCCTCCTCCATATTCTGACTGGCCCTGTACACGGCCGATTCTGCCGCATAAGTACGGATAGCCTGTTCGGCCAGTTTATATCTTATCGCCCCGTATTTGGAAATAGCGCGACCGAACTGCTCCCGCTCATTGGCATAACGTACCGATGAGGTGATCACATCCTTACTCGCTCCAACGGTGCCGCCGCCTAATTTGATGCGGCCGAGATTCAGGATGTTGACTGCTATCTTAAAACCATTCTGCCGTTCGGAAAGGAGGTTTTCAACCGGCACTTTGCAATCGTTAAAAAACACCTGGCGCGTTGAGCTTCCTTTAATCCCCATTTTATGTTCTTCCGTATTGAGCGAAAGTCCCTCAAAATCCTTTTCAACAATAAAGGCGCTCAGGTTTTCATCATCATCTATTTTGGCAAAAACCGTAAACACATCGGCAAAACCAGCATTGGTGATCCACATTTTTTGGCCGGTAATGAGATAATGCTTACCATCGGCAGAAAGCTTCGCCCTGGTTTTACCCGAATTGGCATCTGAGCCCGCAGCCGGTTCGGTAAGGCAATAAGCCCCCTTCCATTCGCCACTGGCCAGTTTGGGGACGTACTTTTGCTTTTGGGCATCATTAGCGTAGTATAATATAGGCAGGGTACCTATACCTGTATGAGCCGAAAAAGCAACCGAAAATGAATGGCCTGCACCTAACTTTTCGGTAACCAGCATGGCCGTTTTGAAATCTTTACCAAAACCGCCATACTCTTCCGGTACAGATATACCTAACAATCCAAGCGCGCCTGCCTCGTCCATTAAATGGCGCATTAACCCCTCCTCCTGTTCATCAATGCGCTGCAGGTTTGGTGTTACCTGCTGTGCCAAAAAATTGGTACATGTTTCGGCGATCATCAACTGCTCTTCATTCCATTCTTCGGGAATAAAAACGCTTTCCGCGGAAGTCTCCCTGATCAGAAACTCCCCTCCTTTTATGGCTTTCATCGGTTCTGTGGCATTCATAAAGTTTTTTGGTTTATAATCAGGAGTAAAATTAGAGGCATTATGAAGCCAAAGAAAGGGCAGCAATGCGGAGATATTAGTCAAAAAGTCGGAAAGAAGAGGGGATGTGGGAGAGTGGAAAGACTACCATTGGCTTAAATATATTACGGAAATAACATTCATGTATTCGAAAGGCCACGTTGTTGCGAGGAGGAACAACGAAGCAATCGCATACTATACAGGGCCGCTATGCTACCGTGTGATTACCGCGCTACGCTTATAATGAAACAATCGTAAATTACTGATTATTAAGCATATTTTCAATCGATTTTATAATATGGGCATTGCCTGCGGCCCGGGCTTTCCGTTACAAGTCCTCGCCTTTCCTGACCACAGTCCCCACCCGCGCTGTGGGCTTTACACTGCAATCCCTAATGCGGCCCCTGCACAACATCGCTAAAAAATATTTTATACGTTATCACGATTTTTCCGGGTACCCTGATCGTTATTTGCAATGAGATGTTTTTGTCTAAACGACAACAATCAATGCGCAGATATCGCCCTATAGTCAGAAGGCGACATGCCGGTATGCTTTTTAAAATATTTGCCAAACGATGATTGGTCGGGGAAATGGATACTCTCGGCGGCCCGGGCGATGCTGATCTCATGATTTCGCAGTAATACTTTGGCTTCCAATATCACCGCGTCATCTATCCATTCGCCGGCGGTCCTTCCGGTTACTTCCTTAATGGTTTCGGTTAGATGCTTTGGCGATACATACAGCGCGTCGGCATAGTATTGCACGCTGCGGTGTTCTTTATAATGATGAAAGATGAGGGATTGGAAAAGCACGTTTAGTTCCTGTTTCCTGGTTTGTTTACCTTTTATTATCAGGTGTTGCTTTTCGTAAATGGCCTGTATTTCATAAAGCAGCGTCATTAAAATGCTCCTGGATATTTCAACATCATAAGGATGCCCTTCGCGCGCTAATTTGCGCTGGATCAATAAATAAATTTCCAGGATCATTTTGGCATCGGCATTGCCCGGATAAATTACCGGGATAGACGCACTGTTGAAATAACTGAATGACTCAAGGAAATGGCTATTAGCATTATTTTCGATTAAAAAAGCTTTGCTGAAAACAACAAACCGGCATAAAAAATCGGCACTGCTATCGTAGATCCTCAAAACATGAAAGGGGGTTGCCAGAAGCATGGCATCCGGCCGTGCATCGTAAACCTGCAGGTTTACTTCTACTTTGGCTGTGCCCCGGGTACAAATGCCTATAATATAACCGTCCGAACGATAAGGATATTCGCTCAGGCTCAATAATTGCTTTTCGTCAACAACAAAAAAATCGGCACCAGCCAGCTTGTCTGCATACAGATCTGCAAATTTCGACAGGCTTAATTGTCCAACTTTATTATTCATATAGTTTAGATATATAATTTTAACTATTGTATTTATTAAAGACGGCTATAAAGCAACTTTTCTTATCTGGTATTAAAAATAAGCTTTATCCGACTTTTTGACTAATATCTCCGCATTATAGCCCTTTTTTTCTTTTTAATCCAAACTAATTTTATCCCTGACAGTTACAAGTTGTAACCTACAAGCAATTTCCTGTCACGAACCAATTATATTTTTATGAGAAAAATTCTACTATTGGTGCTCACCGTAGCACCGCTGTTAGCTTTTTCCCAGGGTTTCCAGGTGAACCTGGGGGGGCAAAAGCAAATAGGAATGGGCCATACAGGTACGGGTATTGTACAGGATGGCGCTTCCGTATTTTTTAACCCGGGCGCAGTAGCCATGCTACCCGAAAATTACATACAGGGAGGAATAAGCCCGTTACTGTTCAAATCTGTTTTCAACCCCGCCGGAACCTCAATACAGGACCATACTTCTAATAAAGTTGCTACCCCGTTCCATGCTTATGCGGTATGGGGGCCCAAATCTTCCTTCTGGAAACTGGGACTTGGCGTTTATACTCCTTTTGGCGGCTTAACCGACTGGGGCAATACCTGGCAGGGCAAATATGTGCTGGAAAGCCTCGACCTGAAAGCCATTTATATTCAGCCAACATTAAGTATAAAACTTGCCGACTGGATGAGTATCGGCGGAGGCTTCGTTTACAACCACGGCAGCGTTGATCTGACACGGGCCATCCCGCTGGCAAACAGCAGCGGCGACCCAGGACAGGCCCGGTTGAAAGGCGGCGGCAAAGGCTACGGATGGAACGCGGGCGTTTACTTCAAAACAGAAGCGGGTATTACCATAGGGATCACACACCGGTCGCAGGTAAATACCACAATTTCGGCAGGGAACGCTATTTTTACTGTACCTGCATCGCTGCAAAGCAGTTTCCCTCAGCCCAATACTTTTAGTTCAACCATACCCCTACCGGCCACTAATTCCATCGGTTTTGGTTTTTATCCTGGCAGTAAATGGATATTGGCCATGGATGTTAACCTGGTTAACTGGGATAGTTATAAAACCCTGTCGTTTGATTATAAAAACAATACGGCTGTATTACAGGATACCCACTCCGCCCGGAATTACCAACAAGCGTTTAGCTTACGCGGAGGCGCTCAGTATAAGGCTACCGATAAACTGGCCCTGCGCTTTGGCGGTGGCTATGGCGGCACCGCTGTTTTAGATGGCTATGTAACTCCCGAAGTGCCGGATGCCAACCGGGTTTATGGTACCCTGGGCTTAGGTTATACCGTAGCCAAACACCTCGATATAGATATCTCCTTTGAGTACGAGCACCTGATGCAACGCACCCAAACCAATATCGAATCGCAGCTATCGGGAACATTTAAAACCGATGTTTACATACCAGGTATCTCATTAGCCTATCATTGGTAATCCTTAAAGAAATCAGTTCATGAAAACGTTTAAACTACATATTTATATTGTTGCAGGGTTACTGTTATTAGGTGCCTGCAAGCCCGAAATCCATACGCCAAAGCCATCCGCAGGTTCTGTCGATTTTTCAAGATACATTGCGCTGGGCAATTCGCTCACTGCCGGTTATGCCGATGGGGGCTTATACCTTGCTGGTCAGCAGGTATCTTATCCCAGCATCATCGGCAAGCAAATGCAGTCGGTTGGCGGGGGCGCATTTACGCAGCCGCTATTCAGCACAGCACAGGCAAATGGGTCCGGGTATTTATCACTTACCGGCTTTAATGCCGATGGCACACCTATTACAACCCCGGTAACTACCAATCTGGCAGTACGCGGCTTATTGCCTGTACCCGGCTTCGGAAACGTAACTTTATATACCAAATATACCGGCGATATTAATAACTATGGCGTGCCCGGCATTAAGCTGATGCACATCACTTACGCACCCTATGGTAACCTTAACGGGTATTTTGAACGCCTGCTGCCGGGTAACGCGCCAACAAACTCCACCACCTATCTTGGTTTTGTTATGGCCAAGCCATTTACTTTTTTCTCAAACTGGCTGGGGAATAATGATGCTTTAGGCTATGCCACATCCGGAGGGGCCGGCGACGTGCTGACAGACAAAAATACTTTTGCTGCCTTGTATAATGTATTGATCAACACCCTCACTGCCAAGGGACAGAAAGGCGTGGTTGCAACCGTACCCGATGTAACCTCAATACCTTATTTTAATACCATCACCGTTTCTGCAATCCTGGCCGGTGTGCAAAAGGCCAACCCGAATGCAAAAGCATTGTATATTAACGCACTGGTTTCGGGTAGTACTTATGCGCCTCGTGCAGCAACAACTAACGATCTTATCGTACTTACTTTCCCGACAAGCAAGATCGGGCAGCCGGTTGCAACACCAGTTGGCAACCTGCCTTACGGTTTAACCCCTTATACACCTATAGACAACCAATATGTACTTGACGAAAAAGAGGTTGCCCTTACCGAGGATTATGTAGCTTCTTATAACACCACTATAAAATCTATAGCGGCAGCCAAAGGCCTGGCGGTATTTGATGCCTATACCTTTCTGCAAAATGTTAAACTGAATGGCCTTGTGGTTGACGGCGTAAGCGTTAATTCCAACTATATCAGCGGCGGTTTGTTCTCGCTGGACGGGGTACACCTTACACCACGCGGATATGCCATTGTGGCCAATGAATTTATCAAAGCCATCAATGCTAAATACAATTCATCAATACCACAGGTAAATATATCTGATTATAACGGGGTTAAGTTTCCTTGATTTTAAGTCTTAAGTCAGAAGTCTTAAGTTCTAAGTCGATAGAGGGTAAATCCTGACTTAGGACTTAAGACTTTCGACTTAGAACTAAATTATCCCGCAGCACTATCCTGCTCCGATTCATCGCCCGGCTCCCAAAGCTCAATAATGTTCCCTTCCGGATCGAGAATATGAACAAACTTACCATAATCATATTCAGCAATCTCGTCAATAATGGTTACGCCATCTTTTTTTAGCTCTTCTACCAGTGCAACGAGATTTTCTACCCGGTAATTAATCATAAACGGCTTAGCCGACGGATTAAAATATTTGGTATCCTGCGGAAATGTGCACCAGGATGTAGATCCTATTTTCGACGGATCATCTGCATGCCGCCACTCAAACGTTGTCCCGTATTGGCTGGCGGGCAGTCCAAGGGTTTTAACATACCATTCGTTCATAGCTTTCGGATCGTCGCATTTAAAAAATACGCCCCCAAGGCCCGTTACTTTTTTCATAGTTATATTTTATTTTTTACGTCACATTACTATACCCTTTCCAAATCGGTTTTACCTTTTTGGGGGAGGGATGACCTCCTTCAATTTTTCATTGGCACGGATAGTTTTTAAACCTTCTTCATAACCTATCATATAAATTTCTTCGGCAGCATCGGTATCAAAAATACCATAACCACCCAAACCATGCGGCTCAATAACTATATCGCACAGCATTTTATGCGCGCTAAGGCCCGAATTAATGGTTATCATGGCCGCCCTGTCAACCAGGTTCACAAAGGATTTAATTGTTGAAACAACAGGCAAATGGTTACAGCATGAACCTATGATCAGGTCACAATTACCCACCAATGGTTCAACCGGAAAATTATTGAGTATGCCGCCATCAACAAACATGTGATTATTAATGATAATGGGCCTAAAAATGCCTGGCAAACAGCATGACGCTAAAATCGCTGTATCCAACTCGCCCTCGGTAAAATAAACCAGCTTTGCTTCTCCAATGTCGACCGCCGGAATGGTAACACGTGTTTTGAGGCTTTGAAAGGAATTATGCGGAATATATTTATTGATCAATACCCTGGTATGTGTTATTGAGATCAAACCGTTGCTGCCAAACGCCGGGCGCAGCAATTTAAGCAGGCTGTTGTCTTTGATGATGCGTAAAATTTCTTTTGGGGTATATCCCTCTGCAAAAAAAGCCGCAGCTATTGCACCTGCACTTGTGCCCGAGATATGCGAGAATTTAATACCATAATCGGTTAGGGCCTGCATCACCCCCAAATGGGCCACCCCTCTTACCCCCCCGCCAGACAGCACTAATCCTATCTTTCTTGAGCCGTTTTGATCGATATTTGTATTCATTTTATATAGGTTATCACCAGGCCATTACCCGGAAAAATCATTTGACCTTTGAGGTCAAGATATTACTTTTTTAATTTAAATAAGGTAAATTTTATCTCCAAAATTAAATCTTAGCATTTACCTATATTTATATTTGAGTTTTATAACCTCATCACATGAACAGCTCTGAATTTTATTTTTATATAGGCCAAGTATTTAGTGCTTCATTTATACTTGGAGCCGCATACTTCAATTTTAAAATGGAGCATTCAAAGAATCGCTGGGGAATTCTTTTTTGTTCAATTGGCCTAACTTTTGTCAATTATTGCGTTGCGTACAAAGCCAATAAGGATGCTGTTCGTGGCGATGACACCGCAAAATTTTATAGAGATAGGTATATTGGATTAATGCAACGAGGCCTCGACTCCTCACATAAAATAATTGACACCCTCGACAGCACGATAATTCATTCAAGAAAATTAGTAAGCAGTACTAACGACATTATCGCTTCTCAAAATAAAGGATTGAAAGACCTTGACAATCAAATAAAAATCAGTTCAAACATTCAGCACTCTCTAACAAACTCAACTAAAAAACTTTACAATCGGATTGAAGCATCAAGTAACTCCGTGATGAATCAATTAAGTGATGAAAACAGGTATGTATTCTTTGACCTAAGGAAAATCGGGCGTAAAGAATATGTTTGGGAATTAATTAATGTATTTAAGTTTCCAGTATTCATTCACAATGCATCAATTTTTCGATATGACGATCTTTTAAAGTGTAGGATAATCGATCAAAAGCCATTGCCCAAAATAGACAAAAGTTGTTTTGAAAATGCGTTATTTGGATTAACAAGATTTAAAGTACCTCCTTTTATAATGAGTACTGGCGCAATAGATTGCGACGAATTTCCTATCGATTTAAATGTGGGACTTCACAGATATTTAATAGGTTTTACAGTAAGAAATCGATCATACCAACAGCAAATAGTTTATTTTATTGAAAACAATAACAACTCAATTAACATATTACAATCATCAAGATTAACTTCTTTGGATGGATCAAAAGTGATTGAGGTTTTCCCATCAATTGACAATGACTTTAATAAAACAATAATCTGGAATAGTCTTTTTCCAATACCCCCGAAGTTGATTGACTATAAAATGGAATAAAACTCGATTATAAAATTATTGCTATCTCAAAGCCAATTTTCACCTTCGAACAGAAATAGTCACCATACTCCCTACTTCTTCAAAAATGACATAGTCGCCGCACTGCTCACCCCTAATGTTAGCCCGGCTGCCACATCAGTAGGATAATGAACACCGAGATACATTCTTGAATAACTGGTAGCCCCTGCCCAAAAGAAAGATGGCGCTATCACATACCATTTAGGGTAGGCGACCGATAAAGCCGTAGCCGTAGCAAAACTTGATGAGGTATGCCCCGACGGGAACGAGGTACCGCCCGCCCGGTAAACCAGCGTAATATTGATATTTTGAATAAATGGCCGCGGCCGCTTCACCAGGTGTTTGATCAGCAGCATAAAACCGTATGATATGGCCGTACTGCTGGCCACATAACCCGCGTTTTGGCGCATTTCTTTGTTATTGCTTGCAATGCCTCCTATCAGTAAGCCCGCCGGGATCCCGATATCGCCATACAAGACGTTTTTACTCAGGAACATGAAAAAACCGGTTTGTCCGGGTGTTCGCTGATTTTGCAGATCGATCATCACACGATCGTCCCAGCGCTGAACAGCCGGGGGGATAAATGCCGGACTGTTTATTGTAACCTTCGCCGAATCGGCCTGGGCAAAAGCTTGATTTGAAAAGCCGATAAACAAGCCCTGCAAATGAATTAAAACTGCCAGGAATTTAAGCGGGAAGGCTTTTTTCATAAGCGATGGATACATAACTTCTCGGCTTTGGCAGATCATGCTACTAATATAGCCATTCTGTATAGATGGTTTGAATGCCGGTTTATTAATGCACGGAAATTGCTTTTAAATCCTCGCAGATTGAGAAATGATAATTGAAAAATTTTTTACATTAATTTTTAACTGTGGAAAGCTCGCAAAACATTTATGTAGAAGTTTTCCGGTAGGGGATTTAGCAACAGATCGGATTAGTGGGGTTTTGAGTTGTTCCTTACACAAGGAATTGCTCAGAAACAGATTTACCGATCAAATCAAAAACAGTTGATAAAAATCCGCCTAATCCGAAAAATCCACCCAAATCCCGGTTCGTTTCGTAATTTTACCCCGTGCCTGCACCTGAAAAGAAAACACCTGTAAGAAAGAAAGCGCCCGCCCGTAAAAAAACGGCAGGCAAAGCAAAACAGCAGGCCGGCCTATCCGCGCAATGGATGGTGGCTATAGGCGCTTTGCTGCTTATCCTGCTCTCCCCCTTTTATTATGGCTATATTTTAAAATTCGGCAGTGCCACCTGGCGGTGGATCATGGACTCCGGCGAAGACACCCATTACCGAAAATACAAGAACTTTGCTATCCACATTCCCGACGGTTATTCGGTATATGGTATTGATGTGTCCTCATACCAGGGCCGCATTAATTGGAAACAGGTAAAGGCCATGCGCGAGGGCGATGTTCACATCAGTTTTGCATTTATCAAAGCTACCGAAGGGGTGTTAAGCGTTGACCCATATTTTCAGCGCAACTGGCGCGAGGCCCCGAAGGCAGGCATCATGTGCGGCGCTTATCATTTTTTTCTGCCGCAAAAAAGCGGTGTATGGCAGGCCAAGTTTTTCCTGCAAACAGTAAAAACCGAAAAAGGCGACCTGCCCATGGTGGTAGATGTGGAACGATTGTATCGTACCAGTCCCGAAAAAATGCGTGAGCAATTAGAGAGTTTTATCAAAACAATTGAAACCCGCACTGGCATCAAGCCCATCATCTACACCAACCTAAAATTTTACCAGGATTACCTGGAAGGGTACTTTGATGGTTATACCCTTTGGATTGCCCATTATTACCAGCCCAAGCTGCTTGTATCTAATAAAACTAACTGGAAATTCTGGCAGCATTCAGATAAAGCCCATGTTAACGGCATTAACCATGTTGTGGATTTTAATGTTTTTAAGGGTGATAGTACGGAATTTGAGAAATTACTGGTGCCGTAAGCCGTAATATTATCATTTTAGCGACGATTCATCTGATAGCATAATAACGGTATACATTTTGTATTTTTGTTAAGAGCAAAACCGAATATAGGGAGACGATGAAACACGAAAGAAAAATGGCCTTGGTAGTTAACCATGTAAAAATGGAAGATGAAGATGCTCTTGATGTTTTATTCTGGCTTCAAAAAACTCCATCTGAAAGGCTATCTGAAGTTACCCGTTTAAGAAAAAACCATTTTACCAACGCCGACAACAGATTTCCTGAAAAAATTGAAAAGGTTGTTCACTATAGAAAGCTATGACCTTTGAGCCGGATTTTATAGATTTTATTGAGTTACTTAATAACCATAGAGTTGAATACTTGATTGTAGGTGCACATGCCCTTGCATTTCATGGCCGGCCAAGACACACTGGCGACCTGGATATCTGGATCAAACCTAATGATCAAAATGCTACAAAAATGGTTGAGGTTTTGAACGATTTTGGGTTTGGTTCATTAGGACTCAACAAACAAGATTTTTTGAGAGAGAATTATGTAACGCAATTAGGTTACCCTCCATTGAGAATTGACATACTTAATGCCATTTCGGGAGTTAAATTTGATGAAGCTTATGAAAATAAAGTTGAAGGCGAAGTTGATAGCTTAACAATCAACTTTATTAACATCACTGATTTTATCAAAAACAAAGAAGCATCTGGCAGAAAGAAAGATTATGGCGATATCGAATCACTCAAAAAAAATAAAAAATAATATTACTGCTGCTTTTTATAGTAAAAAAAATACGATCCTCCCAAAATTGTCAGAAATACCAACGGCATCACACGGTTTGCCACCGGATCGCCGGATGCGGTATGCGCTATAAATGCCGAAACAAACACAAAAGTAAATCCCGCATAAGTCCATTCTTTTAACCTTGCAGGTACGGGTACCAATAGTAGTATTGCACCGATAAGCTTGGCTATTGCCAGTTCAATCCTGAAATAATCGGGGAAACCTAAATGATGAAAGGCCGCAGCCATTTCGGGTTTCGTTAAGTATGAATAGCATGAAAATGCCATCATTAAAGCTACAATTGCGGTCAGGATCCAGTAAAAAATTTTAGTTTTCATTTTATAAATTATTTGCCGCAAACTTAGCTACCTTTGCTATTAAAAAGATACTACTATCCTAAAGGATACCGGTATCATTGAGGATAGCGAGTATGAACAACGAACAAATCATCCACAATAAAGAGACCTGTAAGGCTTCTGTAACCGCAGTACGCGATACGCTTTATGTAGTAAACGGCAAATGGAAGCTGCCAATGCTGGTAAGCCTGATGACCGGCCCTAAACGGTTTAAGGAACTTCAGCGCGACCTGGAAAGCATCACGCCTAAAATACTTTCGAAAGAGTTAAGGGAACTGGAACTAAATGGCTTTGTTAAACGGACAGTTTATGATACCACACCGGTAACTGTAATTTATGAACGTACCGAATATGCCGATACGCTTGGTAAGGTTGTTTCAGAATTGCGCGAATGGGGAATGAACCATCGTGAGCATATTAAACAAATGAGCCGGGCTGAAGCCGATGCAAAAAAGGCTACGGCTGTTTCATTATAATGTAGTAAATAGCTTTTCAGAATTCAGGAAGCACAAAGCGCCTTTACCTGGTAAGCAAAGGCGCTTATTATAAATAATAACATTACGCTTTCTTCTTTTCAGGGCGATGAGCACTGTCCCTGCTTGATGTTTGATCGGAACGCTGCCCACCCGCATTACTGATGCCTTTTTGCTTTTGGGCATCTTTGTGGTTAGCAAAGGCACGGTCGGCAGTTGGTTTGCCTTGTGCGTCGGTGTTATTCTTAAAATGCTGTTGACCTTTCATAGTAGCTACATTTAAATTCAACAATGTTTATATAATAACTACAAGCAAACAGCAATTGGGTTTTATAAAATTGGCCCCAACTATCCATTATCCGTAGTTGCATTATTAAGAAGTTCCATAGCTCCCTCTGCACCAAGGCGTTCCATCAAATTAAATTCTTTAGATTCGAGGCGGTTGTAGTTTATAAAAAAAGCCTCTATCTGGTCGGTAAGGCTGTGCGGAAGTTGAGCGGCATCATGCAAACCGGTAAAAATTTTTGATACTGCCGGCACTGCCAGTAACCTGTCGTTCCGGTAGCGTTTGCCATCGGGACCGGCTTGTTCTACCTTAAAAGCTCCTATCAGCCGGCAATCTATCACACAGCCCGGAAAGGTACTGATCTCCGATATGACCAGCACATCCAGCGGGTCGCCGTCGCCCCCTACCGTATTGGGGATAAAACCAAAATCAAAAGGAAAAACCATACCTGCAGGCAATAGTTTTTTAAGCCTGAACTGATTTGTGGCGGCATCATAATCATACTTGTGGCCACAGCCTTTGGGCGTTTCAACAATCACCGCGATCTTGTTTTCTAAATTATCCATGTGCACATATTTTATAAACCCGGTATTTTAACCCCGGAAGCTTTCAAGTCCTGCAAAATATTTTCCTGTACGGCCAGTTTGGTATCCTGGAAGCCATGTGCATGAACCCAAACATTAACCCCCACACGATAACCATCAGGATCTAAACCGGCAATACCTATCCTCCTGTCCGGAGTTTCCAATATGTTCTTTGATTTATCGATAGAAGAGTTGATGACCGACTTCACTTCGTTATAATCGATATTATTGTTAAACTTCAGTTCGATATCAAGCCTGCGGGTACCTTCTCTGCTAATGTTGATGATCACCTCGTTTGAGAGTTTACTGTTGGGCATAATAACTATCCGGTTATCAAAGGTTTTAACAACAGTATAAAAGATCTGGATAGCAGTAACCGTTCCTTCAAGGCCCTGGGCTATAATATTATCGCCCACAACAAAGGGCTTAAGCAGCAGTATGAGCACTCCGCTGGCAAAATTTTGTAATGTACCCGAAAGTGCCAAACCCGCCGCTACACCAAAAGCACCTACGAGTGCTGTAAACAAAGTAATGGGCACACCCATGATCTGCACAACTCCTAAAATGAGCAACACACGCAATATAACCCCTACAAGACTTTGCAAAAACGGCTTTATGGTTGGGTCTATTTCCTTTTTTTGCATATGGGCCTGCCACCATTTCAGCAGCAGGTTAATGAGCCAAAGGCCGATGAATAAAACCACCAGCCCAATCAAAAAACTGGGTGCATAACGGATCACCCAAATGTATACCTGTTCATAAAACTTTTCAATCTTCATAAAACAAATCGTTTAGCTTCCGCATAAAAACCACCTATGCTTAACGCATATTTGGGGGAAGGGTTTGTTTTTAATGGCGTCAGCATTTCTTTCATCAATTAAAAACCTATAAAACAACAGCTAAACCTCTGCTATAAACAACAGCACAAGCCTATCAACTAAACAGATTATTGATTATTTTTGTGTATGCAAACACTCGAGATAATTGTTCCTGATAATAAAACACGTTTGGTTAAGGATATCCTGAAAGAATTGGGTGTAACTATTAAAGTAAAAAAAGAGAACAAAACACCTAATGCCGAAACTATTGCCGCTATGGATGAGTTAAAAGCAGGCAAAGGCAAAAAATTCAAAAGTGTAGACGAACTGTTCAAAAATATCTAATTTGATCATGTTCGAGATCGTCACCTCAACCAAATTCCTCAAAGATTTAAAATTACTTAAAAAGCGTTCGCTTAACGATTTTCAGCTGTTGCAGAACGTAATTACCATACTCGCCAACAAAGGTCATATGGGCCTCGACAAAAAACATAAAGCCCATAAGTTAAATGGTAGCTACAAAGGCTATTGGGAATGCCATGTAAAGCCCGACCTACTACTGATCTGGGATGAGAATGAACAGATCAACCTTTTAGAATTAGTGCGCACCGGAACTCATTCAGATCTGTTTTAACAACCATTTAACACTTCAGCCCTCCAAGTGTTAACAAATGTTAAAAGTGTTAAATTTCAATACGTTACCAATTTTAAGCCCTAATTTGGTATTAACTATTTGAAAAAAACTTTTACACTTTATCATGAGCTACAACAAGATCAATAACCTTTTGGGCTGGCTTTGTTTTACCCTTGCATCCCTTACTTACGTCTTAACTTTAGAACCCTCTGTAAGTTTTTGGGACTGCGGCGAATTTATTTCCTGCGCCTATAAACTCCAGGTATCGCACCAACCGGGCTACCCTCTTTTTGCCATGATAGGTAAGGCCTTCTCGCTGCTTTCGATGGGCGACAGGACAAAAGTTGCCTACTTTACCAACCTTGGTTCGGCACTGGCCAGCGGGGCTACTATTATGTTTTTATTCTGGAGCATAACCGCCCTCGCCAAAAAACTGCTTGCTATAAAAAACACCCCTGTTAATACAACCCAAACCTTACAAATAATGGGTGCCGGGCTAACCGGCGCCCTTGCGTTTACCTTTACCGACACCTTTTGGTTTTCGGCGGTTGAAACCATTGTTTTTGCATGGTCGTCATTATGTACAGCTATAGTATTCTGGGCTATTTTAAAATGGGATGCCATCGCTGATGAACCTCGTGCCGACAGGTGGCTGGTTTTTATTGCTTATATAATCGGCCTTTCTATCGGCATTCACCTGCTTAATTTATTAACCATACCGGCTTTGGTAATGGTTTATTATTTCCGCAGGCATAAAAACATCAATGTAAAAAGCGGGCTTTTGGCATTTGCTGTCAGCATCCTGATCCTGGCCTTTGTTCAGTTTGGCATCAGGGGATATACCATAGGCCTCGCCGCCCGGTTCGATCTGTTTTTTGTAAACAGTCTTGGACTTGGTTTTGGCAGCGGCGTTTTATTCTTTTTTTTGCTGATCATCGGCTTGCTTATTGCCGGGATCAGGTACAGCATCCGCAAGCAAAAACATCTTTTAAATATAGGTCTGCTTTGCATCGTGTTTGTTTATTTTGGTTATAGTTCTTTTGTTTACATCCCTATCAGGGCGTCGGCAGGGACCAATCTTAACAACTCGCACCCCAGCGACGCGTTTACCATGTATGAATACCTTAACCGTACCCAATACGGTGAAACACCCTTGCTTAAGGGCCCTTACTTCGATGCCAAAATAACGGATGTTACCGACGGCACACCGCTTTACCGTAAAGGCAAAAACAAGTACGAGGTAGCGTATAATAAGCCCAATTATGTTTATGACCACACGAGCATTCTGCCCCGCATGTGGTCGACAGAGGAGAATACCACCTACGCCCAGGACGCACAATTTTACCGCGACTGGCTGCAGTTGAGCGATAACGCCACGCCTACCTTTTCGGATAATTTAAAGTGGATGTTCAGCTGGCAAATGTACCAGATGTACTGGCGCTACTTTATGTGGAATTTTGTTGGCCGGTATAACGATGATGATATGGAAGGCCAAACCAATATGAATGGGATTGGCGGCAACTGGACATCGGGCTTGTTCAACAACGCCTCCAATACTCCAAAGTTTGTATTGAATGATGTTACCTATACGCCCCTTTATGCACTGCCTTTAGTGGTTGGTTTGTTAGGTATGTTCTACCAGTTCAAAAAAAGGAGGAAAGACGCACTGGTAATCACCCTGCTGTTCTTTTTCACCGGGCTGGCTATTGTATTATACGTTAATCAACCTTCGGTACAACCCCGTGAGCGCGATTACTCGTACGTTGGTTCATTTTATGCCTTTGCCATTTGGATTGGTTTAGGATTGATAGCACTGATTGACATGGTACCTAAAAAGATCAGTCCGCGGTTTGCCACAATTGGGGCATTTGTTATATGCACTATAGTTGGACCTGTACTGCTGGCCAGTAAAGAGTGGAAAAACCACGACCGCTCAACCAAAATGGCGGCGCATGACATGGCTTACAATTACCTGATGTCGTGCCCTAAAAATGCCATTTTATTTGATTTGGGAGATAACGACACCTACTCATTATGGTACGACCAGGAGGTGGAAAACATCCGGCCCGATGTGCGCATTGTAAACCTGAGCTTACTGAGCGCCGATTGGTCGGTAAAGCAAATGCAGCGTAAAATAAACCAGGCCGATGCGCTGCCCATCACCATGAGCTTTGATAAATACAAACTCGGTACCCGGGATGTGATCAGGTATAATGATGCCAAAATACCGGGCTATACTGACGTAAAAGATGTCTTTGATTTCATTACTTCGGATGATAAACGTACGCATGTTGAATATACCAACGGCACCACCGAAAATTATCTGCCTACCAAAAACTTCAAGCTGGCGGTTAATGCAGATGATGTAATGAAAAATAAGGTTATCACGCCTGAGCAAAAAGGCTTACTTACGGATACTATAAAATGGAAATTCCCTCCTAATTATATCACTAAAGAAAACCTGGCCTTGATTGATATACTGGCGCACAATGACTGGAAACGGCCCATCTGCTTTACCACCTCCATCAGTCAGTCGAGCATGGTTGGTTTGCAGCCTTACCTTTACCAGGAAGGCTTTGCCTACCGCCTGCTGCCTTTCAAAACAGATTCATCGTTAGCCGACCAGCTTTCAAAAACAAACAGCCTGGTGATGTACAGTAACGTGATGAACAAGTTTAAATTCGGCAATTTTAAAACAGCCCGTTACCTTGATCAGCAATCAACCCAGGTATTTTATCCACAACTGGTATCAACTTTTTCCGATCTTTCGGCAGGGTTATTAAAAGATGGTCACCCAAACCTTGCCCTTAACGCGCTGCATAAGTATGAAGAAGTGATGCCCGACATTAACCCTAACTTTATGGCTGCCCAGGGTAAAATAACAATGGCCGATACCTCTTATAAGCTTGATTATGCCAAACTGGGCAATAAGCTCATCAAAAGTGTTAATAGTTACCTTACCGATAAGCTTGATTATAACTACCATCAGTTACAAAAGGATACAGGCCGGTTAAGCCCACGCGATGTACAGATCAGTATGTCACTGCTGAACAACATGGTTGCCATCACCCATAACGGCAATCAAAAAGAACTAAGCGGACAATTAGTTGCCCAGCTTAATGATTATGCCGAAAAGTTTAAAAGTATTCTCCAGCTCTAAACAACCAATATATATATGCTATGGGTCAGGCTATTTGATTTAGCCTGCCCTTTTTTATACTTTAATAATTCACATACTTTTCTTCAAAAGTACCATCAGCATACAGGTCTATCAAACCATAGCCGGGGGCTGTTTCCCGGCGGTTCCCTTCCCACCATGCGCCCGAAACAGCGCCGTTGCACAGGTAAGTAACATTATTATAAACTACCTTGTCGCGCATGTGCAGATGCCCGCTTACGCAGAGCTTTACGTTAGGGTGCTGGTAAAACAGGTTAATGATCTTAGCCGTATCGGTATGCATATCGCCGCCAAGCATTGTCCACTTGTTTACAATATCATCCTCTATCATCAGTAAAGCCGTCAATATCGGTATGTGCGACATAACCATTACCGGCATATTGGCGTCCGTAGCTTTCAGCTCATCGCTGAGCCAGTTAAGCTGTTCATCGCCCAGCTTACCTATATACCAGGTATTATCAATATCTAAATGCACACTATCCAGCACAATAACCTTCCAGCCATTCTTAGCCATACTATAGTAGGGCTTTACAAGCTGTAACTTATCCAAAGCGTATTTTTTTCCGTAGATGGCTTGGCCTTTGTCGTCCTCGTACCACCAGATATCGTGGTTGCCCAAACAATAATGAACGGGCAAACTGCATTCATTTTTCATGATGTTTTGCACCAGCTTCCATTGATCATTGATAGTGCCGATATTTTCTTTGTTCATATCAAAAACAATGTCGCCGCCATTTAATACCATGTCAACCTTTGGCGTTTGCTGCTGCAGGTGGTGAAGGCACCTGGTAAACCTGGCAGGGGCATCAAACTTATCCTTCAGGTGCACATCGGTAATGTGGGCTATTCGCAATGATGGCTTTGCAGCCGGTGTTGTATTGCCAAGTGCTAATGAAGGTGCCAGAAGCAGGCCGCCTATATTTTTTAATGCTGATCTTCTTTCCATAATATAAAAGCTGCCTCCCGGGTTCAGGCAATTTTGGGGTTAAAAATACATTTATAATATTGGTGGGCCGCGGGAATTTCTGTTAAACTTTTATTAAGAAAATAATGACCGAAACATCTGTATAAAACAAAAAGCCTTCCGCGTTAGCAGAAGGCTTAATAGATTTGTGTAGGGAAGGTTAAAATATTATTTAGGGGCGCTTAGCCTTTATTTATTGAAGATATGGCCTGCCTGCCATGTACTCATTTACGGCCCCGGCAATGTATTTATTATCGTAACCCGTTTCTTTGTTTTGTAAAACTGATTTATAATAAAGCAGCAGAAAATCGTACACGCCCAGTTCGTGAACCTGCTGCCTGGTTTTAAACAAACGGTTCATACTCATTTGAATAAGGCTGATCACAAGCAGGTTTAAATCCTGCGGTACCGTACCGGATGAAATAAGTTCGGCAAGCAGTAAAGCCGCCGGCCTGTTGTTTAAACTCCGGTACCTGAGCAGGTCGTTGCCTGCAACCGCGGCGCCTTCGGCAAAAAGGCCCTCAATCTTGTTGCGGCAATGCCTGTATTTAAAAGTCAGTTGCTTTGAAAGCAGGTTATCATAATTAACTTCCGGATATAATGAAGCTACAAGCAGCTCCATAAGCTCGTTTTTTTGTGCGATCTGAAAATCAAAATCATTCAACAGCCGGTCAATTGATAACAGTCCCCAGAGCCACCTTACCTCTTCAAAGTTTTCGGTCACATCCGCTCTTGATATCAGACTGGCTATGGCAAGGCTATCATTAAAAAACAACTGCTCAACAAGCTCAATCGATGCTTCTCCGTAACGTTCCAATTCGCGCTCGTAGGTATCAAACTGAACCTTCCAGATTTGCTTTGATTTAATTAAGGCCGAAAAGGAACTATTAATGTTTTGAATTACCCTGCCCAATGCAAATACAGAAGCAAGGTGGACCCTGAAACGAATATGCGGTTCAGGATCGGCATAACGTACATAAAACCATTGGTCAATCAGGTCTTCGTGGTAAAGCTTTTTGCTTAGCTGTATCAGCTCATTGCCTATCACATTTTCGGCAGTTTTCATGCCGCAATATAGTTTTACATACAGCCATTCATCACCCGGGAAAAACTGGCGTTTAGCCACGTTTGTGCTAAGCGGCCCCATACTGGTATACTTGCCGGATACTTTTTCGTCCCGCTTTAAAACAGCGACAAACTGGTTACCGATAAGCTTTTCATCCTTCTTTTTAAGCATGATATTATCGCGTTCGCCAATGTATTCCTTTAAAATAATTTCATTCTTTTTCTTGCATGACGAAAGCCATGCGGCAACCTCAAGCCTGCTGTTGGTATGTACAACCAATTCACTGTCAATATCTGTAAAAACGAAAGCCTCGGGCAAATCCCAGTATTTAACAAACTTCGCCCATGCTTCGTTGTAATCAACTGCCAGTTCTTTTAACAGCTGCTGTAAATCAGCATTGGTCATGTACCAGGTTTTTAAGGCTAATATTACACCTTCATAAACTACCCTTGGCGTTTTAGTTACCCCAAGTTTAGGTAATATATCAAGATTAAACCCAAGCTGGTATTTTGAATCCTGGCATTGCAGATCGGCCAGGAACCTGTACACCGGTAAGGCCGTCATGCCATAATTATATGCTGTATTTAAGCGGGGGATAATCCGTTTACCTAATTTGGCCGAACGCAGCACAACGTTATCTCCTTTAACAGACACAAGCAAATCTGTTAAATTAACTTCCTGGTCGCCGGCGCTTACCTGCGTTTGAAACTGGTAATCCCGATATGGTGCGGAGGTAAAGCTCCCCAGGTAGTCATCAGGCGAGTGTACAATTTCGGCAACTATAGCCGGCTCATAAATACGGGTTTCTGTTTCGGCTATTTCATCAAGGATCTGGCCAAAATTCCGCTCGGCATTGGCCAAACGGCCAAACATGGAGGTACCGGCCGGCCACCCGCAATGCTCAAGATACAGCAAGGGCTCATCATGGCCCGAAATACGGAACATTACCGAAAAGCTTGGGGGCAACTCATCATCGTGAGCTTTAACGTTGTCAAACTGCGATTTCTTTAAATGGATAATTTCCTGCCCCGGGTTGTTAACAATTTGCCCGATAAGCCACTTCACGGCACTGGTATATTGCAGATCTTCCTTGTCAGCTGCAAAGCCGGATGGTTCCGTATAACAGTTTATGGCATAGCCGATACCTTTTTCAGCATCAAGCGCTTCTGTTAGCAAAATCTCCCGCTCATGATACCGGTCGCGGAAGCGTTTTATAAACGTTTCCAGGTTTTTACTTTGGTGCCTGGGTGTGATCCGGTTAAGCAGATCAATGGCATCGAGCAATTTATCGGCATAAGCTTTATCAAGCGTAGCTGAATCTGCCTGCCTAAAATAATCAACCTGCAGCAATGTCCCCTGTGAGGCATCACCTGGCAAATCTTTCAAAATCATAGCAACCTTATTATTTTTTGTAATTACATTATCGGTACCGGTCAGCACCTCCTTAACGGTATTCAGTATTGATAAATAGTTTTGTGCTTGTGCACTTTGATGTGACAAGCGGGTAAAAATGTCAATAGCCTGGTCAAGGTATTCCCCACTGTCAATACACGGTTCAAGCTCACTCCACAAAACCTGGTTTTTAATCAATTGGTCCAAAAAAACAGCGGCACCTTCCGGAGTTTTGCCAAGCGTTTGCGTTATAAATAAGCCTATCGAATTGTATGTACGGGCGTTTTCACAAAACCCGATAACCGCCTGCAGATCATCAGTTATCTTTACCGGCGATGCTTTGTATTTACCACAGTTTGCAGTTTGACGGTCAATTTTACGGTAGACCCCGTTTAAGGTATACATTGTTTTATTTACCTTGTAACTTAACAATGTCCGTATGACACGGTTATTTAAAATTTGGCCGTTCAAATTAACCGCTGCGGCAACATTAAGCCTTACATGCTGGTAAGCATTACCAAGCTGTAAATCGGTCGTATCCCCCCAGGCAACAGGAGCGCAACCTGCAAATAACCCTGATGGATTGGTGCCGGTTGCACTTCTGTTAATGAATTTGGCAAGGGTTATTTCAAGCTTCTCCTTTTTTTTCGCATCTGTAATATCATCTATATGCAAAACAGCTTCATACAAGTCTTTAGAGGTAAGCCAAAGCGCCTGTATAAACAATTCATCTTTTGTAAATGCCCTGATGGTTTCTTTATCAATTGTTTCCACGCAATCGAATGCAGGAAACCTAAACATCAGGCCCGATGAGAATTTATATTGTTCGGAAAGCTTTGTTTTCATTGTAATTGCTTATGATGAAACTGCATTATTAAAAATGAGTCACTTTTCAAACTATTACCTCACCAAACTGTGCGTGAAACGGCTTATGATTACCGAGTTAATAACTAAAAACCCGTGCTTACCGTAGTTGAAACAGTCTCGACAGTAGTGGTGCCCATTAATGCATTAATACCGGAGCCATTTTTATTTGTATTATTAACTGTAAGCACGCGGTTTAAAACCTGCACCTGTTTAATCTGGATCTTTGGTAAAGAAATTTTGTCCCGATTTTTCATAATTTTATTGAGTTAAAGAGTTATGATTGTTGATTAATTAGCCTCTGTTGAGATAAATGTGGCTAATAGGCTTTTGCAGGAGAAAAAATTAGTACCAAAGGCCTTTTTTGAGTGACCAAAACCGCCTTATTTATGGACAAAAAAAGTAACGGAAAGCTTTTACCGGAGATATAAATGAAATTAAAAACTATTTTCCAACACTTACTGTTTTGGTTTGCTTATATACTTTATGAAACAGCTATAGGTTATTTTGGAGGCCTTGGCGTGAGCCCGCTTGGTACGCTGCTGGCTTTTATTGTAAACACAGGAGTTTTTTACGGCACAAGCTACTGCTATATCCTATCAAGAAAACGTATAAAAAATACCGTCCTCTTGTCGTTTGTGATACTTTGCGAGATTGTTGTTGTAATTGGCATATCAATAATTTTTAAAATATTTGTTGATATGATCCTTGACAATATAAAGTTTGGTGACGATGTCAACAAACGGAGGGTCACGACTTTAATAATGCGTTCAATTTATTTTGTGATAATGGGTTTGGCCTTTGCAGTTTTTAGAGAGGTTTTACAAAAAGAGAGAGAAGTAGCAACACTGGCAAAGAAAGCCCTTCAGGCCGAATTAAACGTCATCAAATCACAGATCAATCCGCACTTTGTATTTAATACACTCGGCTTTTTATATGCTGAAACTTATAAGAAACTCCCGGAAGTAGGGCAATCAATCATCACACTTTCAAACATTATGCGGTATGCATTAACCAAAAATGAGGACGGGTTTAGCAGCCTTGAAAGTGAGCTTGCCTATATCAAAGACTTCATAAAAATTCATGAAGACCGCAGCAAAGCTTTTTTTATGAAGATAAGTATCGAAAGCGGTGTTATTCCGTATAAGGTAGTGTCATTGGTTTTAATTACCCTCATCGAAAACATGTTTAAGCACGGCATTTTTAATCAAAGCACAAAGGAGGCTGTGTTGAGCATTACTGTTGAAGATGGGAAGCTGCATTTTTATTCGCTTAATTATAAAAATAATAACAGCGTTAACAAAATACAATCGAACGGGATAGGATTAAATTATATTCGCGAAAGATTAACGGACGAATATGGCCGGGACGGATATGAACTATTGGTGAATGAAACGCACAACAGCTATGAATGCAAACTTACCATGCCTTTAAAGTATCATGAAAGTAATTAACTGTATTATAGTTGAGGACGAGCCTTATGCCATTGATATTTTAAGCGATTTTATATCAAAGGTGCCTTTCATTAACCTTACCGAAACGTTTACCAATCCTATCGAAGCATTATTGTATTTAAAAGGATCAGCGACTGACCTCATTTTTCTTGATATAAACATGCCCGAGCTTTCGGGTATCGACCTGATTAAAATGCTGCCTAAAAGTACGGAGATCATCATAACATCTGCTTTCAGTGAATTTGCACTGGCAGGGTTTGAAAACAATGTACTTGATTACCTGCTCAAGCCCTTCGCCTTCGACAGGTTTTTACAGGCTTCACAAAAAGCCCTTGATAAGCTAATACTGCTTTCATCTAATAAGCCAGCCCCGGTTATTGACCTGCAGCCAAAGCCCGACTCATTTTACCTGAAAACCGATCACGGTAAAATTGTGCGCATCAATTTTGAAGATATCATTTATATAGAAGGACTTAAAAATTACTGTTCGGTTTTTACAGAAAATGAGCGGCATATCTCGCTGGTGAGCATGAAAACCCTGGTTGACACCCTGCCCCAGGAAAATTTTGCGCGGACCCATAAATCATACATTATTGCTTTAAAACGTATTAAAGCCATTGATGGCAACATGGTGATCTTTGATAAGATCAAAGAAAAGATCCCCATAGGGGTTACTTACCGCGATAGCTTTTTCGCACTGCTCAATAATAAGATGTTTAAGTAAGCTATCCTTTCCCTTTCCGGGCTTTTTCCGATTTAAGGAACTTTAAGAGCAACCCATACAGGATACACTCATGCAGGCGCTGCCGGCTGCTGAAATAGCGGTTAACTGCCATATGGATCACGCTGCTCAAAAACTTCGCATTCCAATCAATAGTGTAGTTTTGCAGCAGTAATTCTACCTGCATTCTTTTTTGCTGAAGCAGGTCATCGTATGCCAGAAGCAGGTTATTCAGGCTGCCATGATATTTTCTATATAACTGATCAATCTGTATTTTAACCGCCTTATCATCAAACTCGGCAAAAAAATTAGCCTGCTGCCTTTCAACAAATTGTAGCTGATCATTTACATCCGTGCTCATCAGGTTTAAGTAATCTTTGATCAGCCAAAAAATCAGGAGCCAGTCTTCCGTATCATAACGGTTACTTTCAAGCAGCCTGAACACGCTGCAACAAAATGAAGTTTCAATGCAAAAAAGGCCCTCGGCCTGTTCAATCTGTTGCCCGTAACGTTCCAATTCGCGCACATACGTATCAAGCTGTATAACATGAAGCTGCCCGCTTGTCAAAAATGGCGACAACACCTTGCGCACAGCCAGGTAAACATTCTGAAAATCAACATCCTCAAGCAAATTAATCCTAACCCGGATGTGATTATCCGGGTCATGGTACCGGATAAAAAACCATTGCTTAATTTTAACAGTACCTGAATAATTTAACAGTTCATCCAATTTTAACAGCACCTCATTGGCGATATTACTGTTGAGATATAGCTTGATAAACAACCACTCGCTGCCGGGAAAAAAATTACGCTGAAGCGTATTTTCAACAAATTGGAAATATTGTGGCTTTAAAGGCCTGTCGAAATGAAAGGGTGCAACAAACTGGTGCATATAGGAGTCGCCATCCATATCTTTTACAATCGTTTCATATTGAAAATGAATACACTCAGATAAAATCAAAACCGGGGCCTGCCTTGCTATTTCCTTTGCAAATACCTGTATACTAATTTCATTTTCAGTATCAATCAGTAATTCATTATCGCCTTTTATAATAAAAAATTTATCGGGCAGCAACCACTCATTCCTAAAGCTGTTAAACAAATCGCCGAATTTATCCATGAATTTTTCAGCTTTGCAAAGTTCATCCAAAATAGCGGGTGTAAACTTCCAGGTTGCGCGGTGCAGGATAACGCCAAAGCTGGTTTCAACGCGTGGAAAAAACACAAAATCTGTTGAGAGCGCGCCCCAGTTAAAACTTAAGCTGCTATTGCCACGCTGATGCTGGATATCGCACAAAAACGTGTAAATGGGATGCTGCGACCTGTTATAATTATACGCACTGCTTAAGCGAGGAACCACTTCCCGTTGATGTTTTTTTGAAAACAATTTAAAAACGCCCTGCTCAAGCTTTATGTAGATATCGTCAAGCCTCAAAACCGAACTTCCTTTAGCATCATCAATATAAGCCAGTTCGTGAGGCCAGAAGGGCGGGTGCATCATGACGTTTAAGATCCGTTCTTCGGGCATATGGATCACTTCGGCAAACATGGCATCCGGGCAGCTGGCGATCTCCTTTGCCGCTATCTCTAAACCTGTTTTATAAATTTCGGCATCCCCAACTGCAAACCGTGCTATCATGCTTAAAGCGCCGGGCCCGGTAACCCGCTCCAGGTATACCATACCGTTTTCAAAAAGCTGAAAAACCGCCGACATGGAAAATGGCAAATGATCCGGGCTGCGTTCCCTGACAAAATTATCGGGTATAACAACTTTATACTGTTTTTCAATTTTGGCGCGGTTTAACAGGTTGAGCATTTTAAAATCTATCTCTGTATAATCCACCCATGAAGGCGCCCCTTCACTTCCGGTATACAGCCCTTCTGTAAAAAGGGTTTCATGCTCATACCATTGCCCGTATTCGATTCCTGTATCAGTGTCAAATGCCTCCAGCAGCGGTACGCTCTGCTCCTCATACCTTTTCCTGAATCTGCCTTTAAACTGCTCGATCCTTTTATTGGGAGACACGGCATTCACATTATTAAGCAATACAATCGACTTAGTTATTTTCCATTGCAATGATTGGTCAAGCTCCCGGCTTTCCAGCTTGTTAAACCTGGTTACATGTACCTGGTCTTTGAGCTCTCTGCCGGTTATGTGGTTGGTAATTTGTTCAATAGTGGTATAGAACGAAAACCAGTTTGAGCTTTCTGCATCTCCATTATTAATTTTATTAAGCAAACCGACCAATTCATTAATGGTATCGCTTAATTCCGCATCATCAGTCTTTTGCAAAAAAACAGGGAAATCACACCCTATTGCCGGTTCAAATGCCGGTTTTAACAGTTGCCCTTCAATAAGGTCATTAATAAACACAATGAAATCGTCAGGCTCAAAATCAGGGAATTTTTCGAGCAACTGTTGTTTATTCCATATTTTATCACCAACAACAGCAACTACATCATCAAGTACCTCATTGCAGGCAATGGCGCTCACCTGGTAAACCCTTTGGTTGTCAATAATATGATAAGTAATAAAACGTAAATCGTCCCCCACTTTATAAAGGGTATTATTGAGCTTATATCCTGCAGATAATTGATTGGCATTTTCAATTTGCCTGGCAAGCGAAAAGCTTACCACTGCGTCGGGCACCACATGTCTCCTGAACTTTGCCGAAAGTTTTACTTTATTAGCATCCCCCCAGTAAACTGACGAACAACCTGCAAACAGCCCAAACGGCGTAGCCCGGTTTGCCATACGGGCCATATATTTATAAAAACTTGATAGTAATTGGGCTTCTTTGGTCTTTGTTTGCTGCCCGTTTGCAAAAAAAGCATCCAGTTCATTATAAAGCGATTTACTTGCTATGTAAATACTTTCCTTGATTAACCTGTTATCCCATAATGTAAGCAAGTTTTTTTTATCGAGCTTTTGCCTGTACGACAAAGCAGCCGAGCGTAAAATTAAACCGTTAATAAAATTAACTTTCATTTGGATGTACAGGCAAGGTTCAGTATGTAAACAGCTAATTTAAGTAAAAGCTATTTTTAGCAGGTTTGTTATGAGTGTTGTCTATTTCTTTGTTTATAATATGATTACTACAAAACTCAGTTGATTAATCATTCTTGTTGAAATGATCTTTAATGTTATTTGAGTTAATAGCGCCCTGCTGTCATGCTTCTCTACTTAACGCAAAAATTGATGTATAGGCAAGACAATCAAAATATAATCATCTTACACGTACATTATCCAAAATAGGACAGCAAAAACTTACAAAATATCATCCTTCCGTATTTAAAGACTTATAATTCCAGGAGCCTTCACTAATAGTCGGGGTTCAGGTTATCTATTTGTAAGCAATCCGCATGACACAACATGATAACCACAAGCGATGACGTTTGCAGGAACATATGGACCGACTGAAACTACATTAATTACTCCAACAGCAGCGCATCCTCATCATCGGTAAGGTTAAGCTGAATAGTATCACTCCCCGCAATCCCTTCAATACTGCCGCGAATATGAGCGGCACTTAGCAGTACTTTATCCAGTTGCTTTTCGCGGGCTTTCCAGAGTTTTTCCATGGCATCGCGTTCGCGCTGAATGGATTGGCGCATGCTCATATATCCTTCACGAATAGCCTTCCATTGCTCCGAAAACTCGCTGCTGGTAAGGTAATCATACAACAGGTGCATTTTATCACCTTTATTATCCTGTGATTTGGCCAGGTTTGATAATTTCATCACCCCATCCCTTAAAATGTAGGATACTGCCTTCACCTCATCAAAACTACAAATCCAAACCCCGTCACGCTCGCCAAAACAATCCATGCCTTTCGGGTAGCATTGGGTTACAATAACGGCTACATCAACCCCCATGCTGCGCATATCTTTTTTAAGCTTTTCGATCCAGTCTGCCGAAAAAGCATTGGTACGCTTGCTTTCATAAATAATGCGGCCGCACTCCTGGCCAAACTGGTTACGCACAGTTTGTACGCAGTCGGCGCCGCGTACACCCTTCCCTACTTCGCTTATGATATCGAACGGGAAATAATTGCGTAATAACTCTTCCAGTATCAGTTCCTGGGCTTCGCCCTGCAGCTGCATAGAACCCTGCTCTGCTTTGCGCTTCATTTCATCAGCCAGTTTCTTCTGATCATCAAGCTGTTTCTCAAGTTCTTTTACTTTTAACTGGTATTCGGTATCTTTTATGCTATGGCGCTCGGCTTCCTGCTTGCGGATCTGATCGGTAAGTTCGTTCCGCTGCTCCTGCAGCTTGCGCTGTACGGCAAGCTCCATCTCTTCTTCCTTTTGATGCAGTTGTTTCTCACGCTGCAAAAATTCCAGCTCTTTCCGACGCGATAGTTTTAGTTTTTCCTCAGTTTCAGCAGCTGAATTTTTGAGCAGTACAAGCTGGTTCTCAAAATCCTGGCTTATGGTTTTACGCAAGTTGTCTTCAAGCGTTTGCTGTAATTGCTTTTTTTCGTTGTTAAGCCTTTGTTCAAAGGCTGCCTGCTGCTGGCGCTCCTTATTTAAAAACTCCTCATCCTTTTTGCGGTATTCCTCCTCTTTTTGACGGGTATAATCCATCATTTTAACCCTGAGCTCTTTTTTATACTCCTCGGCCATTACCTCCTCTATCGGAAAACCGAAACCACAACTTGGGCACTTAACTTCTGTAGCCATATTATTTATATAAAAGCTGAGAGCAGAATGCACAAAGCTTTAAGCTAATAACTTGATTATTGATACTATTCAATTACTTTATAAAAGGAAAATATTTCCTGTAAACCAAAGATAGGGATTTTACTGTTTAGCACATGATATGGTAGCCCATAAGCGGTATTAACATTATTGTAACAAAATGAAACTACAATGATAACAATCTGTTGTAAATGCCGTTTAAAATACCGAAGTTTATAACATGCAGATATTGAGAATTGGAAAGGTAATGTGGAGTCACGATTATGACCTGGCCACATTAGGGTTGGCAAATGACGGAGGAGCATTATTTGCATTTACCCCGCCACCACACCATTATAACGGCGAAATTATACTTACCCCTAAAAGCCTTGTACTTGAGGGCGACAGCTATGAACATATCCCGCTTGATAGCCTTGAGCAGTTATATTTAGGTTTTGACGAGCTTTACAAACGTTCGATGGTACGGAACAATGGTTTATTCTGGCAGCCGTTAAGATTACGCTACAGGCTAAAAGAAGAGCTTATCACCTTATATCTTATTGTTGATCATACCCTTTTTGGAGCTAAAAATCAATTGTGGTTTAACACCCTAAAGCAACTGCTTTCCCGGAGAGCCTAAGTGAACTTTCTTTTCTCCTCCTTTTACCTGCGCTTCTTTCAAAACTAAGCAGCTACTCAGCAAATTACCAATTCAGCTTGTAAAAATACCTTATAACGGGTATTTTATAAAAAGAAACATAGTGGCATATTTGCAGCGCATTAATTGCGCTAAATACCATTATCACTTTTTATGAAAAAACTTGGTTTCCTGAGGCTATTCTCCTGCTTGCCCCTCATCGCTATCATCATTCCTGACATAACCGAAACGCTTATCAATCCGGAGTTTAAAGTACCTTTTACACATGTCGTAGCAAGCGCGGCCCTTATTTCAATAATTGGCATTTGCTCCTTAATAATTCGCTATCAAAAAAAGCAGGGATTAAAAATGCAGTACCTGCATTCCCAAGCATAGATCTTCCACTGCCTGTATCATAAAACAAGAAAACGGCGCGGGTTATCCGCGCCGTTCCTGTTAATATATTTTTTCATTTATTTGGCTTTGCCAAACTCGCCATTTGCTTTAATAGCAACTTCGTCGCTTACCATAGCGTTACCAAATTTTGAACCGAAGTTAAAGTCGGAACGTTTGATGGTGCCGGTTAACTGGAAGCCTGCATCATCAGCTTTGCTCATTGGGTTTTGGATAGTACCACGGTACCATAAATCAAATGAAGCTGGTTTGGTTACACCGTGTAAGGTTAAGTTACCGGTAAGTTTGTAGTGCTTATCAGATGTTTTGGTGATACCGGTGCTGGTAAAAGTGATGGTTGGGTAAGCAGCAACATCAAAAAAATCAGGGCTTGTGATGTGTTTATCGCGCTGATCGTTATCTGTAGTTACTGAAGCGGTTTGTATGCTGATCTGGAATTTAGCGTCGCTGAAATCAGGTTTAGCGGCAGTAATGGTTGCATCATAGTTTTTAAAAATACCATCAACATCAGATACCATTAAGTGGGTTACTGTAAATTTAACGTTTGAGTGCGCTTTGTCTACAGTCCAGGTAGTTTGTGCCGATGCCGCCGTGTAGCTGAATGCTGCTGCTAACAGGATAAAAATCTTTTTCATTGTTTAATTTCTTTTTTGTTTTTGATTTATGGTTCAAAAGTATATAAATGATCCATACTTCAAGCAAAATAAGTGTTTAAACATTCTTTTATTGAAATCGGATGACAATATACTACCATTTTAGTAGAACTTACAAGAAAAGTAAACTATTTCTGAGAGATTTGTACCTTAGGTTTTTAAGGTCTTTTGTTTGTTACGGAGCATGATCAATGCCTTATCGGCTCTTATTTTACGGGTAGCCTCCTGCTTAGCCGAACCTATCCAATCACAATAACCTTGTTTATATGATTTAGACAGGCTTGCAAAAAATGCATGAGCTTCGGTATCACTATCAAGCAGGGCCTGCAGTTCGGCAGGTGTACCTTCAATATGTTCGCCGGGTTTAAGCATGGTCTTTTTATCTGGGTTTATTTCCTGATAAAGATAATTAATTGGAATAAACACCGGGTTGAAAAACCATAATTACGGCAAGTAAAACCACTAAAAGAAATGAGATAGCTAAAAGCGTGTCGATAAGCAGCCTTTGGTTTTTTGATTCCATATTACTTTACTTAAACAGTAAAAGCTGCAGGTTAGCTTACGGTTGAGTTATTGTGAAAACGGCAGCAGGCCGTAATTATTATAGTGATTTTGCACCAAAAGCCTATGTAACGCAAATTTTATAAAACCTAAGGCAAATAAAATTGTTACCTAACAGTAATTGAGATTTTACTAAATTAAAGTAATTATGTGAGATAGCCCGGCGTAATAACCGGGCCATCTTTTTTTAAAGACCTTATAACCAACTATATCCCCCTCTTTATATGTCTTTAACGCCGGTGAAACGGTTGCTCAAAAAAATCGTCAACCTTTTTATTAAAATCACCGGCATGTTCAACCAACGTGCCATGGCCCGAATTAGGCAGGATCCATAAATAAGCGTTCGGAATATTTTCGGCTATCTGAACGGTGTGCGTTGTTACAATAAGGTCATGGTCGCCGGCAATAATAAGCGACGGGCATTTAATAGTTTTCAATGCCGATAGTTTAATATTGGGTTCTTTATAATCAAGCATAAACACCTTCCTGTCGTTCTTTTCTTTGGCGGTGATAAAATGATAATCCTTTTTGCTGGCATATTCTTTTTCCATATCCTTCCATAGTGAAGGGATCAGCGCTGTAGAATCGGGCCAGAGGTTGGCACCGGTCGAAGCCAGTTTTATTACTTTTTTGGGATGGCGCATAGCCATCACCAGGGCGTTGATGCCGCCGTCGCTCCATCCAATCACATAAGCCGAATCAATGTGCATTACATCAAGCAGGGCAGCAAAATCATCGGCCATCATTTCAAAAGTAAGTGAATCGCGCGGATCGGCAGATTTGCCGTGCGCGCGGCTATCAACAGCTATAACTTTATACTTTTTAGCAAAATAGGGTATGTTTTTTTCAAAAGCACTGATGCTGCCCCCATTACCGTGGATCATTAACAGGGGTTTGCCTTTACCATAAACTTCGGTATAAAGCTTTATCCCCCTAACATCATAATACTTACCGGCAGCGGCATTATCGCCATAAATAATACCTTTTTGCTGGCTGCAGGCCATAAATGCCTGGCATACCAGTACAGCTAACAACAGTTTTTTTAACATCATGATCGTCCCGATTTAAGTTCATTAAATATACATACATAATGCATAGTTTAAACTTCTGTTGCCGGGCTCAGCAATTATTTTTTAGATAGTGCTGTAAATCAAACATGTATTATATTTGCGCACTTTAACAAAGCGCTTTTTAAACCATACGGTTAAAACAATATCATACCTATAATTATTTGTTATAGAATGAATGTTTATAAAGCTGTATACATATATGTTCATGCCTGCTACCTTTCCTAAAAAGTATAAAATAATTACTTCGCTTTTTTCTTTGCTATGCGTGCTTTTCGCCACCAGGTGTTTTGGGCAACAGTCCGTAGCAACCCCCAATCGTTTCAAGTTTAAAACGGTTATTATCGATGCCGGACACGGAGGAAAAGACCCCGGATCGCACGGGGCTTATTCAAAGGAAAAAAACGTTTCGTTAAGTATCGCCAAAAAGTTAAGGGATGCCATAAATGATGAAATGAGCGGTATAAAAGTGGTAATGACCCGCAGTACCGACGTTTTTATTGAGTTGCACAAACGTACCGATATCGCTAACGACAATCATGGCAACCTGTTCATTTCCATCCATTGCAATTCATCGCCCCAGCGAAAAGGATCATCGAGGGGAACCTTGTTGCTTGTATATGGCTTTCACCGCAGCCAGGAACAGCGTGAAGCCTTGCGCGAAAATGCCTCCATATTTATTGAAAAGGACTATAAAGAAAAATATAATGGCTACGGCGATGATGCAGCGGTGAATACCATAGTACTTAACGCGTTTCAGCAAAAATACCGCAAGCAAAGCATCCAGTTTGGCGATTTGGTTGATAACCAGTTCCGTAAAACCAATGAAAGGCATAGTTTGGGCGTAAAGGAACAGGGTGTTTTGGTATTAGCACAAAGCGGCATGCCTGCCGTACTGGTTGAAACCGGGTTTATCAATAACCCATCTGATGAAGCATATCTGAATTCGGCCAGCGGACAAAACGAAATTGTACGATCAATCCTAACAGCGCTAAAGCAATACCGTAATAATTTGGAGGGCAACTAAAAATAAATGAGGGCAGGAGGCAACATTTATGTCCCGGCTGCCCTTATTTTATTTTACCCTGTGGATGATAAACCCATTATGAACAGTTTCCATACCTATTTTAGGATAATATTCCATGGCTGTTGTGGCCGAAAGCAGCAAAAGCATAGTTTCATCGCCAATGGCTTCTTTAGTTAGTTCAATCAGCTTTTTGCCTATTCCTTCTTTTTGATAAGCTTTAGTAACTGCCAGGTCTGAAAGATAGCAGCTGTAACAAAAATCGGTTAGTGCGCGAGATATGCCTACCAGTTTATCACCATCCCAGGCGCTTACCACAAGGTTTGAGTTTTGGTACATCCTGGCAATCCGCTGCTCGTCATGTGTTGGGCGTTTCAGCCCTGCTGTATCATAAAGTTCTATCACTTGCCGGGCCGATGGTATTGTACCGGTTTTATAAGTTATTTCCATATTTGTTATTGAGTTGTTTACAAGCTTTTAATCAAATGTAAACAGCATTCGCATTATCCCTATAAGCCAGAATTAAGAAAGCAGGTAGTCCAGCAAATAGGAAAACGGGAAGCGGGCAGCAAGTTTTACAGCGTATCATTCAGACCGCTTTACCTAAGTGCTATTTAATTACCATTTTTTAAAAATAACAAATACCGCCAGCACAATTAGCCCGAAACCTACCAAATGGTTCCAGCCCAGTTTTTCATTTTTGAAAAGCAGGGTGGTGAATATCATAAATACCGTAAGTGTAATGGCTTCCTGAATGGTTTTTAATTCAACCAGGGTAAAAGGGCCGCCATTTTCCTTAAAGCCGCCTTCGTTAGCAGGTACCTGGAACAGGTATTCAAAAAATGCCAATCCCCAGCTTATAAGTATAATAGCTATTAAGCTCAGGTTTTTGCCCCAGTCATACTCTTTAAACTTAAGGTGCCCATACCAGGCAAATGTCATGAAGGTATTGGAAATAAACAGGAATGTAACGGTACGTAAGCCTTTCATTAATGCAAATATTTGGCGTAAATATCAGTAAATTGAGATTTATATCACCAGTAAGTGCAAATTACCACATATAACACTACAAACCGATTATTAAAACTTGAAAACCAGCTCGGCCCCAAGCGAAAGCGAATTCCAATTTTGTTTTCCCGAAACATCGCCCAAAGTTAGTTTCTGAGAAAAGAAATTATATTTTGATTCGATGCTAATCCCCAATTTAGGAGTTATTGGAAATATTACCCCTACTTTAGGAGCATAATATAATGATTGCGACCATTTATCATAAACAAATGGATCTATCCCGTCAATTTCATAACCCACAGCAAAATCAGTAAAATATACCCCTAAGTTCACACCGCCATACACCCTGAAGTTATCGGCTACATCAATATTATAAGCGGCGCCGCCATATGCTGCAATTACGGGCATATCCGCATAATATGTATTTGCAGTTGAGCCGGTACCTTCAACTTCCTCTGAAATTAAATATTCATCCGGCTTAAAATTCATGTACCCTAAGCTTATACTTGCGGTAAAAGGGCCTAAAAACCTGTAAACGCTGGCATTAAAATTAATGGCAGGTTTAAAGGTATAATTAAAGTTACCTTGTGGAATATCAACGCCTGTACCTGCGGCTATGCCCCAGCCATCGCTAAAATTAACGGCGCCGCTGCCTCCCCCGCCATACGTTAATGCCCGACTGGAACGATGCTGGGCCATAGCAGCGTTAAAACAACAAAACAGTATGACTATTAAAAATAGCCTAAAACAGATAACTGATTTTTTCATGAGGAGTAAATACGCCCTGCAGGGAGAGGTTAGATAATAGTGTTTAGGGTTCATTTACCAGTAAAAATAAAAAAATAAAGTTAACCCGGAACACTAAATTAATTTCATAACACGTAAAGCCGCAAAAAAGCCCGGCTTAAATAAACCGGGCAACAGGGCTTTAAGGGTACTAAACAATATATTTGGTTTATAATGATTAATGCTAAAAACTACGGGTAGCTGGCCGGGTCCTGTAATTTATTATTGCAACTGCGAACCAGGCCTGTCACCAAATTTACGGATATAGGCTATGCCCAATGTACAAGCAATTATAAAAAGAAATAAAAAACATTCAATGTAAATATGAAACGGCGAAATATCTTGAAAACGGCCAACTATAAAAGTAGAAATATCAGGTAGTAATAAGCCGAACAATGGAAAGCCGGCAAACATTCTTAAAATTGCTAATTTTTCCATAATATTTTAAGGTATAAGTTTAATACGTCTAATTTAAAACTTTAAAGAGTAATAAAAAAATAATATTTACTAAAAAGCAATAAATATTTTCGACATGGTTAATGGCAGGTTTTTTATAAGATTTAAACAGCATCAGAGTTTATAATATTCCTCAATTGAGCGACCTATTTCCTGCAAAGGGAGCAGATGATCTCCAAAACGATGCTCAATAATTTCCCAGTAACCCTTGGTTAACCGGGTTATGGTGTAAAAAGCCGAATAATTTAATACACTGAAGGTAGCTTCATTAACAACCGAAGGTATAATTTTATAAGTCCGCTTATTAACTCTTAGTTCAAAAGGCTCCATGGGCATCCGTTTACACAAAAATATTGTGCAGTATACGGATATACAAGCACTACGCACCCCGTATTTTAACCCATTTTACACTACGTATTTTCACCCTCAAAAAAAGGGTTAAAAAGGCATTGCTTTTACCAATTCAAGTACATTTTGTTTTATCGCAGGATCGTTTTCAATAATCTGCACAAGCTCATTATCATCTGAAACAGAAACAATTACAAAATTTTTATCCTGATTCCAGAAACTACCGCTAATAACAACTTTGCCATTGCTTTTAAGATCAGCGTAATAACCATTTCTATCAGCTAAACATTGTTCGTTATCCGCAAGGCTGCCAATCTCTTCAAAAAAAAGCATCACGTGATGTGGGTCTTTGTAGGCTGATGCATGTACCATAAGTTGACTATTATTTAATACTTAATTATTAAACTATTAAGCTAAACAGGTAACCTCTGTTAATATATTACCCGGAGCATTAAAATAAAACCCATAACCACCACGTAAAGGCGCCGGAGGTTGCTTTATAGCTACCCCTCCTTTGTTCAGCCGGTCATAAGCTTCGGCAACCTGCTCATGGCTGTCAACCAAAAAACCGATGTGGAAAGCATCGGGGTAATTGTTATTGCCATTCCGATTAAAGGTATCGGCCATAAGCACCAGGATAAAGCCATCCTCGCCTTCCATTACGGCCAGCATATTATTACCTTTTACACCGGTACATTTAAAGTTAAAATATTGCTCAAAAAATTCAGCGCAAGCGGCAACATCGGTCACCGGCAAATTAACGTGATTAAGTTTAATAGTTGTTACTGACATATTATTAAGGCGTTAATGCTTTTAATACCAACCCCAGTGCTTGTTCCATCAGTTTATCATCCAATGTAAAACTGCTGTTCACATAGCTGTTGCCCTGGTTATGAAATTTGATGAGCTGATAAAGCGGCGCATATGCTACCGCCCAGTAAACCTCAAAAGGCAATGGTATCAGTTGCTGCTTTTTTTCGGCATTACGCATAAATGCTCCCAGTACCTGCCCAAAATTAACGGTAAGCATGGCGGTTACTTTTTCATAAAAATGGGTATA
Source organism: uncultured Mucilaginibacter sp. (assembly GCA_966212355.1). GTDB lineage: Bacteria > Bacteroidota > Bacteroidia > Sphingobacteriales > Sphingobacteriaceae > Mucilaginibacter. The sequence continues at coordinate 10,463 of CBIHRB010000006.1, read as the reverse complement.
GCGCATAATTTCAATAAACTCCATATCTAACGGACATTGCATGAAATACTCGAGGCGATTGTGCCATTGTACCCTCAGTCCATCTGCAAAATCCATATCGGGCGAAAAATTCTGAAGACTAAAGGCCATCATCTTTTCGGCTACACCAACGCAAATACTGCTTATTAATTCTTCTTTATCCTTATAATAGATATAGATGGTAGCTGGTGACACTCCTGCCGATCGCGCAAGTTTATTCACCCCAAAACCGTCAAGACCTTCAGCCACTATCAATTCTATCGCCTTCTGGCGTATTTGGTGTTCTTTATGTTCGTCGCGGGGTCTCATTTCAACACAAAAATAAGTGAGCGATCGTTTATTTAAAAATTTATTTTTTATTTCCCTTCCGGATATGAGTTAAAAGCAGACTGCAGAAAGCTTAAAACAAACTATAACATTCTGATTATTAACTAATTTATTTAGATCCAATTAATAATTTCCTATAATTCAGGGAACCTTTACTATTAGGCAGTTTTTGGAGAATAGCATTTTATGCAATCGGGGAAGTAGTTATACCAATTGAAATTAACTGATCAGTTTAAAATAAACAACCACCAAAATTGATATGATGATGAGGGGCAGGAACCACAAAGTACGTTTCCAACTCTTTACAGTGTTTTTGTATTTTGACATATAAAACATACTATAAACAAGCATTGTTACGGCCAATACCGCGCAAATACTAACAATTATCTTATTGTCAACAATATATACACCTAAAATTGGGACCATAAGGATCAATGTGATCAGCAATCCATATTTTTCCAGGTAATCGGGTTTAAGGCTTATTTCAATGGGTTTAATGCCGGCCAGGATCTCCTCTACCCTATCATAACCCTCAACCTGCCGCGGAATTAATATCCGTTCAAACGGCGCCTTGCTTTTTCCTCTTATCACAAACCGGTTTTCAGCGTTCTTCTCAATGATAGTAATTTCACTTAATGGAATCTGCATATCTTTCAAACCATCTTGCTTACGTGTTATATTCAACTCATCAATAATTAACGTATAGCTCCCATATATTTTCCGCCGCTTTTTTGATGTTTTAAAAATAAGATATCCATAAAATAAAGCCATGCCAACTACAAACCATAGCCCCGTGCCGTCTTCATCCCCATCTTTTAACAGGATGAACGATACTCCACCCCATACTATCAACATGAGCAAAGTTGTTCTAATGATTATTCTTTTACGCAGCGCAGGGTAGCCTTCGGGATTTAATCTGAATATCCTGGTTTCCATTAAGGTTTAAATTTCTACTAAGATAGCTAAAATGATAAGCCGAAAACTTGCATCATCACTAAAAAAATCTAAAAAAACACGCGGGTTAAAACAATAACCGGCAATGCAATGTTGTATCATTACTTAATTAATAATTACTAAAAATTGCAGGAGCATTTTATAAAAGAGTCTTCAAAATTGCTACCCGGCTGATTTCGAAGGTTTCGATTAACGAATGCAAATTTTATTTAAATTACAAAGAAATAATACGTACCTTAGCATTGTCATACTAAATGTTAATAATTATGGAAAAATTAATAATATTAAGAATGTTCTTTTGCTTCCCGTTGGTTGGTCTGTTGGTTCCTGATGCAGGTATTTTGTTGTCAAACTTCCCTGGTAAGGTTCCGGTAATTCACGTTGTAATTGAGGTAGCATTATTGGTGTGCATTGCGCTTTGTACTGCCGCGATAGCATATGGAAAAAAACGAAATCAGGACAGGGCAAACGAAGCTTCGTTTTCCTGATCACTGATTAAAAAATAAAGGAATATTCCTGCCCGGTTGTAATTAAACTCTTTAAAATTGGGGCTTTTACGCCCCAATTTTACCCCAATACCTATTGCCCCTCCGCTCATTTCTTATTAGTTATAAGATATTTCATGATGGTATAAGTTTTGCCATAATCAATAACAGTTTTTTATTGATATTTGATAAACCGCTGCCGTGTTCATGAAAAAAATTCTATTTCTGCTTTTTTTGCCACTATGCTCACTTGCCCAAACAGCAAGTAAATATATCCAGGAGGGAAACTCAAAAGCCAATGTAAGGAATTATAAAGATGCCATACAAGATTTTACGCGTGCTATAGAATTAAACAACAAAAATGCAGATGTTTTTTATTACAGGGCGAATGCATATGGTAACCTCAAAGACTATAAAGCGGCTATTAACGATTATGCACAGGCCATTGCCCTGAAAGCCGATTTGACCAACGCCTACCTGTATAAAGCCAATGCAGAGGCTGCCATACAAGATTATCAGGCGGCCATTATCGATTTTGACCGTGCGATAGCGCTGGGACCAAAAACGGCAGACATGTTCCACTACAGGGGCAATGCCAAAAGTAACATGAGCGATTATACCGGCGCTATTGCCGATTTTACCACGGCACTTCAATTTACACCAAACAACGCCGATCTGTATAAATACCGTGGCCTGGCCAAAAACAATAATAATGATTTTACCGGGGCCATTGCTGATTATAATATGGCTATTAAACTAAGCCCTAACAGTGCCGAAATCTATCAATACATGGCAGGCAGCAAGGCCAGCATAAACGATTATAATGGCGCTATTGCTGATTATACCAAAACACTATCGCTTAATCCCGATAACGCTGAGGCTTATTTTTACCGGGCAAATACCAGGGCAAAACTAAATGATTTTAAAGGCGCGGTTGATGATTATAAAAAAGCGGCCGCTATCAACCCCAACCTTAAAAACCTTTTGCTTTACATGGCCAATGCCCAAAGCAGCCTGGGCGATTCAAATGGCGCTCTTGATTATTTCAACAAGGCAATTGCTCAATTCCCCCGGAATGCAAATCTGTACCTTTATCGTGGAATCATTAGAAGCGACAAAAAAGATAATAATGCCGCTTTGGAAGATTTTAACAAAGCTATTGCCCTTAACCCCAAAAACGGCGATGCATACCAAAGTCGTTCATTTTCAAAGCTGGCATTAGGCAATTACGAAGGCGCCAGAGCTGATGCCGATTCGGCAATTAAAATAAGCCCTAACAGCATAAGTGCTTACGTAACCTTAAGCAAAGCAAAAATGGCCATGAAGGATACCGCGGGGGTGATTGCAGATTTAACAAAAGCAATCAGCCTGAACGGTAAAAGCGATGAAGCTTACCTGTCGCGCGGCGATGCTTATCGCGACCTGGGGGTTCCGTTAGCCGCTATTAACGATTATACGCAGGCCATTGCTATAAACCCGGTTTATACTTACGCCTTTTTAAACCGGGCTATTGAAAAAACCAAACTGGGTGATTATGCCGCGGCTGTAACTGACCTCGAAAAACTGATCAGTATTGCCCCGCAACAACAAAATGGCTATTCACGACTGGGTAAAATCAATAATTTTTATAAATACACTAACAATGGCGTACAAATATTTACCAGGGCTATAGCACTTAACCCTGCAAATGCTGATTTTTACCTTTACCGGGGTGAAGCAAAAGCCGCCACCGGCGATGCCAAAGGGGCCATGGCCGATTATAATACCGGTGTACTAAAAGCCCCTAAAAATATCACGCTATTGTTGAAGCGGGGCCTGGCCAAAGCAGACGCTGAAGACAACAACGGTGCCATAGCCGATTTGAGCAACGCGCTAAAAATTGACTCATTATCGGATTCAACCGCTTTAGTATGGCAAGCTCGGGGTTTTGTAAAAGCCAAACTTAAAAATTATAAAGGCGCCCTCGCCGATCTCGACCGTGCCGTGTCAATTTACTCAAACGACGAAACTTTTTTAATCAGGGGCGATACTAAAATGACTATGAAGGATTATGCCGGCGCTGCCGATGATTATCATAATGCCATTTATATGAACGATACCAATGTAAAAGCTTACACGCATAGCGGTATTGCTAAAAGTAATCTCGGGGATGCCCAGGGAGTGAAAGAAGATTTTGCAGCCGTGTTTAAACTTGCTCCTAATAATCCTGATCTGTATATTGACAGGGCTGCCGCCAAAATAAATTTGAAAGATTTGAACGGAGCAGTTTTGGACTGTAATACCGCTATAAGCCTCGACGCGAAAAATGGCCGGGCCTATTTACAAAGGGGGCTTGCAAAAATAGCCCTTGATGACAGAACGGGCGGCTGCGCCGATATGAATAAAGCTTTAAGTATGGGCGCAAAAGAAGCATCTGATTTTATTATAAAATATTGCAAATAACAATAACTTTTCATTTACAATACTCGTATAATAAGTAACTATTAACTGATCTATAAATAACAACCAAGCCCCGAAAGGGGCTTTTACATTTACGCAGATTGGGGGGCTATACCGCCTTCTTATCCTCTATATGTAATTGCGCGCGCAGCTCTTTCAATTCCATTTCGTAGGCACGCATACGGGCTTGTAAAATATCAACCTCGGTACGCATCATTTGTATTTCGGTAATAAGCTTGGCCGATTCGGGTTTGTTGATCATTTTCTCGCCCGTACCAAGAATAAGCCATTCGGGCGAGTATTTAAGCTGAAAACAGAGCTTCCGGATAAGATAATAGCTAATATCCTGCTTTTTGTTGATCACCTTACTAATGAAACCCTGATCAACACCAATGGCCCCGGCAAGGCCCAGCTGGCCGCCGTGCTCCTTAACAACTACCTTTAACCGTTTTATAATCGCTTCGTCAGACATAAGTGACTGCAATAATAATCATTTTGTTTATCCATGCAATATATAATTGCTTTATTGAACAGGCACCGAAAATAAAAAAGGTCAAATGCCCCAACAGCAAATGACCTTAAAGTAAAACTAACCAACAAAAACTATATATGACAATAAAATAAACTCAGGTTAACACCATAAATTATTTATTTCCTAAATTTTCAAGCAGCTCGCCAAGCTTATCATTATAAACCGGCAAACTGATCTTTCCTGCATGGTAATCACCCGCTATCTGCTGAAGGTTTGCCTCTATTTTCCTCTTTGTATCGTTGTACATATGCGCGCGATAGGTATCAGCAGTGAGCCCCGCATTAATTTTATTTAATTTTTGATCCATACACCGTTTCATCAGTAACGGCTGCACATCATTCGCGTTTTTCAGTAATAAGTTAACCCTGCTGCGTTGTTGCTTATCAAACTGTAAAATAACAAATACCAGTCCGAGCCCCGCTATCATAAACAAATAAAAATAATCCATATAAAGCCCTGATATTAAACATTCATTATACATTTTAATACGAAGCCAATAAAATAAGGTTGCATAATATTTAAAACTTTTTTCAAATATTTTTCTACCACAAAAATCCCCCCTGTACAAATTTTAAAATCCGCATAAAAAGCCGACCTTTACATTCACAATCCCTTAACAAAAGGGATACATAAAATTGCGATCATTATGAAACCGGGCGATAAGGTAATTTGTATAAACGACAAAATAGATCCTGAAAAGATGGCTGAAATACGGCAGGACTTTGAGATTTGGATCACCAGGGATAAGGAGTACACCATACGTGAAATACTTGATAACAATGGTATAGTAACCGGTCTGTTGTTGGAAGAAGTACACAATTTCCCCAAATTTTTTAAACTGATAAACCGTTTCCAGGAACCTGCTTTTGCCCAGTGGCGTTTCCGCAAACTAAACTACGCAAGTCCGGAAACAGAAGCTCTTAGCGAAGATTTGGAGCTTGTTGAACATATTGAAAAAGAACAACAGCGGGTAAAAGTAAAATAGCGCCGGGGCCTGCATCCCTGCCCTGCTTCAGGCAACAATAATTACTTTGTTAAAATAAGTTAAACATTTGGCTGCAACCTATTCATAAACGGATATTTATATGGCGAAACTGCTGCATATAATTATCTGTCTGTATGAAAAAATTACCCGCATTGTTTTCACTGGCAACCTCAATTGGATTGTGGTATGCCTGCACCCAGCACCCGCAAAACAAAAACGCTATTGATAAGTCTGCCGTAAAAATCAGCAACCATGGCGTTAACATTACTTATACAGATACGGGCACAGGTGATACCACATTGCTTTTTGCACATGGATGGCGCATTAACAAAAGCTACTTTAACAACCAGGTAAAATACTTTGGTAGTAAATGCCGGGTTATTACGATTGATTTGCCTGGTTATGGCCAATCAGGTAAAAACCGCAACTAATGGACGGTGATTGATTTCAAGCCTGTAAAACAGTATTTAAAGTAATTTTAACAACATGGTTAATTATGCAAATAATGCCAAACGGCATATTTCATAACTAATTTAATACGTATAATCACTTGCTGCACCCTCTTCTACGAGTTGTGTAAGCAAAGCTTTCAACACAGTTTCGCGGGTCCATTGCTGTTCAGGTGACGAGGCATCATCTTTATACCATTGCAGGGGGGTGTTAATTTCGATGCGGGCCTTGTAAGCAAAGTTTTTGGTTGGGTGCAATTTGGTGCCCTCGTAACTATTCAGATTTTCGGTTTTGATGATCCGGGCCAGGTCACGGATCCGGATATCTACCTGGAGGCATTCATCAATTGAGTTTTTAAAATCCTGTTTATCCTCCAACCACAAAGTAAGTACTTCATCGGTAATATCGTGTTCGGCAATAGTGATCCGGCTGTAATCATAATCAACCGATATAATAAGCCACCAAAGCTGGCTTTTAAGTTTTTGAGAAATTTTTATCATGATAATTAGTGTATTGATTTCGTATTATTTTATTGGGCATTATGCCGTAATACCTGCAACCAGGTTATTACCGTTTAAAAGCGGGCATCCATCCCGGCATATACTTTTGGATGGCAGCAATTTCATCTCTATATTTTTCACATGCAGTTTTGTAACCCTCAAAGCGCTGCAAAGCCTCATGTTCGTTCAAAGTATCCCGATTATCTTGATGGTTATTACCTTCTGTCAATTGCCGCAGGGCCGAAAATGCTATATGCATGGTAGTATGATATTGATTATTTATTGATATTATTTCTTGATTTTAAATTACAGAACATTGTATTTTAACAAAAGAATACTCTTTATAAAACGAACCGAGCATTTTGATTTGTAAATAATTTGACTTACATTAGCAATTATTAACGAAACAAATATACAGAATAATCTTTATTATAATCAAGAAAAATCTTTAATTTATTTTCATCATGGAAGACGAGATAAAACCAAACAAAATAAAGATTGTGCGCCCCGAAACATTGGAGTTTATCATACTTTATAATCAACTTAAAGGGAAAGCTTTTAACGGAAATGCTCAATTAGCTGAAGCGTTAGGCTTTAACTCACCAAGTTCGATCACAGAGATAATAAAGAGCAGACAGAACATAGACCCAGAGAAACTCCGTATTTTTAAAGAAAAATACAAAGACTATATAACAGGAGATAAAAAACAGAATTTCTCTGAATCAAAACCTGTATCCAAACACAGTGAAGGCATACCTATGTATGAAATTTCTGCAACCGCTTCAGGCGTAGAAGTATATAACGACATTAATGATTCACAGCCGGTTGGCCATATGAATTTCCCCGGCATTGAAGATTGCGATTTCGCGCTTCCGGTTTGGGGGCACAGTATGTACCCATATCTGGAAAACGGCTGCTGGGTTGCACTAAAAATAATTCATGACAAAAAGATCCTGCCCGGCGAGGTTTATTACATTGAGTGGGGAGATTACCGCATGTATAAACGCCTGCTTGCAGGAGATAGCCCTGATGAAGTAATTGCACATTCAGATAATACAACAGAAATGGTTGGCAACCGGCTCAAATATGCCCCGTTTATTATAAAAGTAGCCGACATCAAAAAACTTTGCCTTGTTAAAGACATTCACAAAAAGCATAACCATTAACCCGCAGGCTGTGGAATTTGTTAAAAAAACCACAAATTCCACAGCCATTGTTACCTGCCCGGTGAGCGGTTATCATACCCATAAAATCAACATCAAAAACCGCGTTAAAAAAACACCACACAGCAAAATAAGCGGATCATTTATTACAAAAATCATGCTATCATAGCTTAAAACTTCCCTATTTTTAATTATAATTTGTTTGACAGATAAAATGATAATCCGGCCGGCTACCCTCAATGATGTACCGCAGATATTAGCTTTTGTAGCTGACATAATACCTGCTATGAAGGCAGCAGGTAATTTTCAATGGGATAATGACTACCCCAATAAACAGGTATTTACCGCGGATATTAACCTTAACCAGCTTTGGGTAGCCGAAGTTACAGGAGCAATAGCAGGTGTGGCTGCCATAACTACCGACCAGGATGCAGAATATGCACAGGCCGGTCTTGATATCGATGAAGCTGCCATTGTTACGCATCGGCTTGCTGTAAACATTAACTACCGGGGCCGGGGTGTCGCGGCGGCACTTCTAAAGCAGGCCGAACATGAAGCTGCACAGCGTGGAATAAATACATTACGAATTGATACCAATATTACGAACCTGGCAACGCAACAGCTGTTCCCAAAGCTGGGCTATGTTTTGGCCGGCGAAATTAGCCTGGATATAAGGCCGGGTTTAAGATTTTTGTGCTACGAAAAGCGGCTCAATAGCAAACAATAACAACTACAGCAGTTACCCCGACATGGCTAAGCTGTTTCCATCTATTTAAAGCTTCACATGTTCACACAAAACCTATAACTATTTCTCAATAGTTATTCACAAATGAGCATTTTATCAACAATGGCTTTTTAGTTTATTTTTTATTCAATTATATTTATAGTGATTATAAACCGCAGGCCTCTGCCGGAGTGATAAAGTTGTAATAAAAAGAGAAGAAGATGGAACCTATCATGATACTGGTAATCGCAGCTATCATTGCTGCCATAATTTTAGTTGAATTTAACAAACGGCAAAACACCAAAGCCGGCGATAGTAGTCATATAACCGCCGATGTGCAACAACTATACCTGCTTAAAGCTGCAGAACATAAAATAGAAGTAATTGAAGATTTGCAAAAGAATGCTGCTAATACCAACAATGCCATTGTAACAAGTATTGAACAGGAGCTGACACGCTTAACAGGAGCTTTTGAAAAAGGCGATATCAAATTGAAAGAATTTAACCTCAAGCTTGACAGCTTACTTAGTAACCTCGATGTTAACAATTCACTGGCACAAGCATCATAAACAACAAGTTACTTAATTGCACCAGCTTGCATATATCACTTTAAAAGGGTTACATACCCCGACAGCGGTTTCTTACCATCTTTAAGATCAACCACATAATAATAAGTCCCGGCCGGCAGCACGTACCCATTAAAAGATCCGTTCCAGTTTTTAGCATAACCTACCGAACGGAATATTCCGGTACCATATCTGTTAAACACATTCACCGTGCAATTTGGATACGCGGCAAGCCCGGCTATACTCCAGGTATCGTTAACACCATCGCCATTAGGGGTAAAAGTGTTAGGGATAACCATTTGTTCAAGCACGTTAACTTTGATGGTGGCCGATGCCTGACACCCGCCTGCTGTTGTTACGGTTAACGTATAAGCAGTTGTTGTCATTGGCGATGCAGTTGGAGTTGAGATAGCTGAATTACTCAATCCAACTGAAGGCGACCAGTTATAATCTATAATACCATCTGATTTAATTGGCGATAAGGCAATACTTTCACCCCTTTTTATAGTAAGCTCTCCGTCAAATGCCACAGTAGGTAGTGTTTTAGTTTGAATAACAAACTCGTTGCTGGTACCTGGTACAGTACACTGCGCGGAGCTGCTTATTGTACATGTTAACACATCACCGTTTTTCAGGGTATTACTCGTAAACTTATCCTTGTTTTCGCCAACGTTAACATTATTCAATTGCCACTGATAACTTGGGTTACTACCCGCATTAGGCGATGTGGCTGTAAAGATTTGATCTGCCCCCTCGCAAGCCGGATAAACAGATGGCGTTAAAATAGTTACAACCGGAGTTATCCGAGGTTTATATAAAGGTGATACCGGAAGAGAAGTTACACCGGCGGGGTTATCGGTACAATCACTGGTATTAGTGAGGGTAACCGTTACTTCATCGGCAGCGGTAATAGTTGTAGGTGCCGGAAACGTTTTTCCATTATTATTTTGATCGATACCGTTAACCAGCCAGCGATAAACAGGGTTAATACCTTCGCTCCCATTGGTATTGGCCACAAAAGTTACAGACTGGCCCGGACAAACCAGGTCAGGCTGCTCCACTGTTACCGTTGGTGTTACCAATGGCTTATATAAAGGTGATACCGGAAGAGAAGTCACACCGGCGGAGTTATCGGTACAATCACTGGTATTGATGAGGGTAACCGTTACTTTATCGACAGCGGTAATAGTTGCAGGTGCCGGAAACGTTTTTCCATTATTATTTTGATCAATACCGTTAACCAGCCAGCGATAAACAGGGTTAACACCTTCGCTCCCATTGGTATTGGCCACAAAAGTTACAGACTGGCCCGGACAAACC
>CBIHRB010000005.1:0-257379 GCA_966212355.1 uncultured Mucilaginibacter sp. | reverse complement strand
CAGCTTTTTTTTCAACAAAAAAGCTGTACCATGATTTATGATACAGCCTCTTTTTTGTTTCTCAGAGTTCCAATTGAGGCGCATACTTAGCGAGTTGTTCGCTGTCTATTTCCCCTAAGTTCCTAAGATACTTTAATGTTACTGTGATTGCGGAGTGCCCTAGCAACTGTTGTAGGAGGTGAACGTCTTTCGTCCTGCGGTAAAGCTGTACTGCTGCTGTATGCCTAAAAGAGTAAATGGTTTGATCTTCGAATATCAAACCTAACTTGTGCATCTTCGCCCAAGCTCTTGACCATTGGGTATTGAAATAATACTCATTAAAAGGGACTGCGTTTAAGCTAAAGATATTATCGTGCCTTCCTAAACCGGCAAGTTTTCCTCTTAGTTCTACTCGAATGTATTCGGGAATGTGAACTACTCTTACCCTTCCACCTTTGTTTTCTTCACCTGATAGATGGACTTCGCTAAGATCGCTTTTAAAGCTGCCCAGCGTAAGTAATCGCACCTCTTCATGAGGCCTTAACCACGCTCCGTAAGTTAGCAAGCTACAGATATACAAATTGGGTTGATTTGCTTTTAGATAATTTAAAATAGGCTTCAACTGATCCATTTCATAAGGCTTATGAAGTTTGGCTTTCGATTTCTTTCGTTGCGACCTTTGGACAGTCTCAACAGGCTTATCTATAATGCGTCCGGCAGCTGAAAATAGAACGCCTAAATCCCTTCGCTTATTCATATAATAGGTTCCTGATGAATTAAATTGGCTTAGGAATGAATCTATTTTAATTACGGAGATTGCCGTCAATGATCCATTCAGCTCGTCTGCTGTCATAAAACTTGTAAACTGTCTATAAATCGATTTAAGATTTCGTTTGTATTTTTTACTGAGGTCAGAGCGGAGTTTTGATCGTATTCCTCTAAATAAAAGGCAATGTGCAGACAGTGGGACTATTGATAGTTTCTCTTCTACGAAAGGCAATTTTGTCGCGGCGTTATCTTTCAATGACTTACCACTTGGATAGTTATTTGTATCTAAAGCTTTGTGTATTTCAAACCTAAGCTTTTCCAATAATTCGTTCCGTTTTACTATTGAATCTGCACGATTAGGATTTATTTGAACCCTTATTTTATTCCCGTTATACTCGCGTGCTCGAATGCCATTAAAATAAAAGGTTATGTAAGATCGCTGATTTAGATCGTCACTGGTTACGATCGTTGGTATTGTAAACATACTTGGCGCACTTTTGGCGCACTTAGTATCGTAAAATCGCTGAAATGGTCTTTAAATGCCATTTCGAAGGGGTTAGCAACAGATTTCTAATCTGTAGGTCTTTGGTTCGAATCCAAATGGGATCACTTAAAAAAGGAAGCTGTTTCACACACCAGGAAACAGCTTTTTCTTTTCATGAGGAAACTTTTGAGTAGAGAAGCCATTTTAATCAATCCCCTTTTCTCTGATTAGTAATATTCCTAATTGCTCGATTACAAAGGTGAGGGTGGGCAAAGCCAATTGTCCGACTGGGGGGGGCAATGTGTTGTAGTTTATCAAGCCGGCTGGCTCAGAATATCCAATACTGGGTTTACAACTGTTTTAATTGACATGCGCCGGCCACCTGTGTTTATTTATTGACCAAGCCGTTGTAAGTCAGAAATAACATCAAGTTCATTCGCAACTTTTGTTATAAGGTACACATTGCTATTGCTTAGACTTAATAGGTATCTGGGCGCCGGGATTATTTTTAGCACATAACCGTATTTTTAACAAGAGGATAAAGCAACTCTTAATTCCAATCTGCCTTTTTTTATGTTAAAGTAACACTTAAATTTGTACTGAATGCCTCATGAAAAACCCTTATATATTTAGGGGACTAAGGTTAATATTTATTTTTTCGGTATATTCATGGAGTTCGAAATGAATGTTTATTTAACAATTAATTTAAGTTTTTATTTGATTATTGATTTAATTGATTTAGATTAGTAATACAATTAGAACCTAATTATAGTTCCCTCTACACATTGAATTTTTATTAACTGGTAAATGAATTAGTTGTTTTCAATGAAGACGGACTGTAACTGTTATAAACATTAAAATTAATAATGAAGCCAATTGAGTTAAATCATAATGACGACGTTTTATTATTGCAGCAAATAGAACAGGGCAGTCAACATGCATTTAATTTATTATATGAAAAACATTGGGGGAACGCCTATTCTGAAGCCTATAAACGTTTAAAGGATTCAGATCAGGCAAAAGATATAGTCCAGGAAGTATTTACCCATATTTGGCTCAAAAAAGAAAGTCTCCGTATTCATAACCTGCCAGCTTATTTAACAGTAGCCATACGTAATAAAGTGTTTAAACTGGTTGAAAAGCAGAAAATCATTCATCCATTCTTTGATGTCATTGATGACCTGCCTGCCTCTTGTCAACAAGCTGACGACAATTTGCTTTGGAAAGAGTTCTTAATATCTTATGAGGCACTTTTAAATACGCTTCCTCCCAAAAGGCAAATTATTTTCCGCCTCCATTATCAGAACGATTTACCAACCAAAGAAATCGCGGCACAATTAGGTCTCACAAGAAAAACAGTTCAAAATCAGCTCGGAAAAGCTATTGAAAAATTGAAAGTGTCATTATTGCCCTTCCTTTCTTTATTGATCATTTTATTTGGGGCGATAAACTGATTAAGTCTATAAAAAATAAATTTTTTAGCAGAGTGGGACTTTTGTTTGTTTATAGGTCATATCTATAATCAATAGTACAACCTGTTTTAAATGGACAAGCAATATTTTCTTGAACTGTTGCATAAATATCTCAATAATGAAGCAACAGATGAAGAACAGCAATTTTTAGTTAAATATTACGAGTTGTTTTCTGCCGAGCCAGATATTATTTCTCTATTGAGTGATGAGCAGAAGAAGGAAATCAGGGAAGAAATAAATGCCTCAATTTGGGAAAGCATCAATAAACATACCGGGGTTGATAAAAAAATAATACGCCTGAAGACTTGGGTCATTAAAATAGCTGCTGCCGCGGCAATCATTGGAGTTTGCGGCATAGGATATTTATTATTACACAATAAACCGGTTGTTAAAACACCCCAGTCATATTCGGCCCGTCGGCCAAAACCTAACCTGTTTCTGGTACTGCCCGACGGAAGCAGGGTAATACTCAGCTATGGTAGCAAACTTAGTTATGCTTCATCATTTGATGGCCTTGCAAAACGCGAAGTATATCTTACCGGTGAAGCCTTTTTCGACATAAAACATAACAACTTAAAACCTTTTGTTGTACACACCGGTAAAATAAAAACAACCGTGTTGGGTACTGCATTTGATGTAAAAGCAGTGCCCGGTGATAAAACCATAACAGTCACCGTTACCAGAGGCAAAGTAAAAGTCAGCAATAATAACAGGCTACTGGGTATTATTGTTCCTAATCAGCAGATCACCTTTGACCGGCAAAAATCTGTTTCAATGCAAACTAACATAAATGCAAAGAATTATACAATCTGGACGGCGAAGGATGATTTGTATTTTGAAGATGTAACTTTTGGGGAAGCAGCCAAGGTATTGGAAGACCGGTTTAAGGTTAAAATATTATTTACAGATCAGTTGGTTAGCTCAAAACACTTCACCTCTACTTTCAATAAATCTGCGAACCTGGATCAGGCATTAAAAAGCATTTGTGAGTTCAATGACGCCACTTATTCGTACGATAAAGCAAAGACTACCATAACCATCTCCACCAAATCTCAAACCAATTAAACTTAAAGCATATGAAGAAAAAGTACCTCAAAAATCACAAACAGATCCTGTTTAAAAGAAGTCCGGATAGTTCTCCGGCATAAAAAACCCTCTGAACCATTTCCGGGGAAATAACCTCAGAGGGTCGCTAACGCTATTCGACTGCAATCGATTGTATTAGCCGGGTGTTTTAAATTTTAACATTCAATCGAAGACATTAATCACTTAAAACAAACTAAATTATGAATTTTTCCATAATTCTGGCAGAACCGCGGCATTTTGTTAAATACCCGCTTAGATTTCATCTGCTAATTGACTTAAATTTTAAACAGTGTATGAGAATCGGGATAATTTCAATGTTCATATTAGCTACTTCAATTCCTGTATTTTCAGCAGCCCCTGTAAAGAGTCAGACAATTGACCAGGTAGCGGTGAGTCTTACACTCAAGAATGAATCACTTGTAAAAGCTTTTCATAAAATCGAATCACAAAGCAGTTTTCATTTTATGTATCGCAATGATGATGTGAAAGATATTCTCAACCTGGATATTGCTGCCAGTAATAAATCGATAGCAGTAGTTCTGAAGGCCATTTTGTCTAACACTTTGCTCAAATTCAGACAGATTGATGACCAGATATTAATTACAAAATCAAATCAGGATAAAGCGGCAACCGGTGAAAAAGCAGATGTCACTACTGATATTGTAGCATCCAAAGGCATAATTAAAGGAACGGTGACTGATTCAAAGGAGAGTCCGTTAGCGGGTGTTACGGTAAAGCTGGATGGCGCAATTTCATTAAATAAAGCAACAGACGTTAACGGCAACTATAGCTTCTCTAATTTACCGGCAGGTAACTATACGCTCACTTTTACTTTTGTTGGTTTTAAATCGGTAACAAAAACTTTAGCATTAGGAGAGGATCAGCAAAGTGTAATTAATGTGGTGTTAACGGAAAGTACAAATGGCCTGGACGAAGTTGTTGTAACTGGTTACGGAACCCAGAAAAAGCGGGAAGTAACCAGCGCAATTACCTCTGTAAGTGCAGCACAATTTAATAAAGGTAATATCAGTGATGTTGCACAGTTATTACAAGGTAAAGTAGCCGGTCTTTCTATCGCACGCCCGGGTGGCGACCCTAACGGTGGTTTTGCCATCAGGTTAAGGGGACTTTCTACTTTAGGAGCTAACACACAGCCGCTAATAGTGCTTGATGGCCAGGTGGGGGCTGATATTAATACAGTTGATCCAAATGATATAAAAAGTATTGACGTACTGAAGGATGGTTCGGCCGCTGCTATTTATGGTACACGCGGTTCGGCTGGCGTTATCATTATAACAACCATCGCAGGAAAGAGAGGGATGTCAAAGCTTACTTATAACGTTTCAGGTACTGAAGAAACCCCTGCCAAATTTACCAAGCATATGACAGCCGCCGAGTTTGTTGCACTTGGCAAAGGGACAAACTATGGCTCTTCTACCGATTGGAATAAAGAAATAACCCGCTCTGCCTTTTCACATGTACATAATTTAGGTATTTCGGGAGGTGATGAACGTACTGTTTATGATGCAACTTTAAACTATCGCAATAGTCAGGGTGTTGCAATCAGAACTGGTTTTCAGCAATTAAATGGCCGTTTGAATATCACACACAAGGCTTTGGATAACAAATTGGTCCTTAATTTAAATATAAATACTACTAACAGAAACTCACAATTTGGTTTTCCAGATGCTTTCAAATATGCAACCATTTTTAACCCCACAGCACCAGTTCATTCTACAGATCCTTTATATGATTTAACCGGCGGTGGTTTTTTTGAATCCAACTTCGTTGATTATTCAAACCCGGTGGCAATGTTGGTTCAAAATACTAACGAAGCGCGGAATAAGAAGTTTAATATTGGCGGAACTGCGACCTATGAGCTAACCAAAGGGCTGAAATTTGCTACTAAATATTTTAAACAAACAACAAGCATTTATCATTCAGAGTACTCCCCAACTACAGCCTTTATTTCCAGGGGCTTCCCGCTGGGCAGTGGTTTTAGCCGTTCGGGTATTTCTGCAAAATTTGATGATGAATCTGAAAACAGCTTGCTTGAAAGTACCTTATCATATGACAAAACAATACATAAACTGGAGATTGCTGCTGTCGCCGGATATTCGTATCAGGATTTCTTCTACCAGGGATTTGATGCCCAGGGCGGTAATTTTGTAACTGATGCTTCGGGTCAGAATTTTGCAGCCGCTCTTGATTTTAAAAATGGTATAGGTGTAGTTGAAAGTTATAAAAATGAGAATAAGCTGATCTCGTTTTTCGGGCGGATAAACTTAAACTATGATAATATCGCTTTCCTTTCCGCCAGTTTAAGAAGAGACGGTTCAACTGAGTTTGGTGTAAATAACAAATGGGGCTTTTTTCCTGCTGTTAGTGCAGGTTTTGATTTGAGCAGAGTGTTAAAGATTCAAAGTATAAGTAACCTTAAATTGCGTGGCAGCTATGGTGTTACCGGGGCATTACCACCGTTTCCGTACCTTTCATTGTCTACTTTATCAAATAGCGGCGGTACCTATTATGCGGGTAATGGTGTATACCTGAGTACCTACAGTGGCACCAGGAACCCTAACCCAGGTCTGAAATGGGAGAAAAAAGCTGAAACAGATATCGGTTTAGACTTTTCACTGTTAAACGGAAGGTTAACCGGCACATTTGACTATTTTAACCGGAAAACTACCGATTTGATTTTTGACGTTACGGTGCCTTCGCCGCCGGCGTTATTCAACAATACCTGGGAAAATATTGGCGAACTGAGTAACTCGGGTGTGGAATTAGCTTTAAGTTATGAAGCTATTAAAACACCTGACTTCAGTTGGACTACCGGTGGCAATATTTCAAGTTATCACGTAGTTTTAACAAAGCTGATTGACGCTTTAAAAGGTTCGTACGTAGGGGCCACCAACCTGGGCACTCCTGGCCAGGAAGCCACGCAGTTAACGAGGGCGGTTGAAGGTCAGCCTATCGGTATACTTTACGGCCCCAAATATGTGGGTGTTGATGCAAATGGTGTATACCAGTACTCTGACGGCAAAGGCGGCACTGTTGGATTGGCAAATGCACCACGCCAGGTTATTGGCAATGGCTTACCTAAATTTGAATTTGGGATTACCAACGCCTTTAGATACAAACAGTTCGATTTTAACTTTTTCCTTCGCTCATCTATCGGTCATCAGTTAATCAATACTTACCGCGCGTTTTATGAAAATCCAAATGTTGCAACCAGCTACAATATAGTAAATACCAAATATTTCAATCCCAAAGTTACCGATGGTGCCGCATACAGCAGTTATGACGTTGAAAAAGCATCTTTCCTGAAACTGGATAACGCAACGCTTGGCTATACTTTCAAGATTGCCAAGAGCAGTAAACCGGGGATGATTAGCAGTTTGAGAGCCTACATTTCGGGCCAGAACCTTTTCACTATCACCGGCTATACAGGTGTTGACCCCGAGGTTAGGTACGCTGACTCGGGAAATGTGTTAGCTCCGGGTATCGACCGTAGGGAGACATGGGTTTATACAAGGTCATTTACCCTCGGCGTTAATTTGGGATTTTAATTAAGGTATTTCAAAGTTTAATATATACAAATTATGAAACATAAATCATTAACAAGATATTCGTTGCTGGTGTTTCTTGCTGCGGCTTCATGTACAAAGCTGGATGAAAAAGCATTGCTTTACGATCAGGTAACTGAGGATAGTTTTTATAAAACAGACAAGCAACTGGCGGCCGCTGTGGGCGCTGCATATTCTTCTATTTATGGTTATAACGGTGCTTTCTTTAACTTAAATGAGGTAACTACCGACGAGGTTGTTGTACCAACACGGGGCGCGGACTGGGGTGACGGTGGCCACTGGGTGCGTTTAAAAACACATAAAACCAATAGCACCGATTCGCAACCAGCTAATGGCTGGAGCCTTGGTTTCGGCGGGGTTACCACTTGTAACAAAATTTTAGCCGCCCTGGCTGTAAGTAAATCACCAACTGCTGCTACTTATGTAGCAGAATTAAAATGTTTAAGGGCCATTTACTACTACTGGCTGCTTGATTTGTTTGGCAACGTGCCTATCACCACTGATTTTTCGGATACCAAACCCCCTGCAACCAAAAGCCGGGCCGAGGTTTACGCTTTTATTGAATCAGAATTACTGGCAAATATTGAAAAACTACCCAAAATAGGCACGGGCGATGGCCCATACTATGGCCGTGTTACTTATTATGTTGCTGAAGCAACTTTGGCCAAGTTATATTTAAATGCTCAAACTTATACCGGGACTCCACAATATGATAAAGCATTAGCTGCATGTGATGTAATTATTAATTCCGGTAAGTATACGCTGATGAATAATTACGCCGACAATTTTTCAAGGAATAATACGGGTTCAACCGAGTCTATTTGGGCGATACCGTTTGATGGGGTTAAAGCGGGTGGCTTTAATATGAATATGGAGACCTTGCACCTGCAAAGCCAGAATACTTATCAAATGAATAACCAGCCATGGAATGGATTTGCCTCGGTACAGGAATTTTACCAATCCTATATTGACCCGGCGCAAAATCCGGGCCCGCAGGGAACGGTTGTAGGCCTTGACCCCAAAGGTACACCTACTACCGGTACCCTCGATAAGAGGATGTTGAATAATTTCCTTGTTGGACCTCAATACCAGGCTGATGGGGTAACCCCCTTAACAGACGGCGGTGCAGATGTGACGGATCCTAATGGCCCGCCTATTACCTTTACCCCTTACATTAACGAACTGCAGCCCAATGCCTGGAGACAGGCAGGCGCACGTATTGGTAAATGGCAATTTTACAAAGGCATGCAGTCAAGTTTGGATAATGATTTGGCAATTTATAGATACGCCGATATTTTGCTGATGAAGGCCGAATTATTAGCCAGAAAAAGTGGCAATTGGAATGATCCGGTTACGCTTGCACTGGTTAATCAAATCCGAACAGTACATGGAGGGGTTGCACCATTCACCAGTTTAACTCCTTTAATATTTTTAGCAGAGCGCGGCCGGGAAATGTTCGCAGAAAGCTACAGAAGGCAGGATATGATCCGTTTCGGGGTTTATAATGACGCGTACCGTTTCCACCCGGCCGATCCGGATGCTCACGTTAATATTTTCCCGGTACCCGAACCTCAAATTAATGCAAATCCAAACCTGAAACAAAACCCCGGGTATTAATAAAATACTTTGAGTTTAGTAAAGATGCTCTTTTAAGGAAAGCAAGTGATTTATTACTTGCTTTCCTCATTAAATACCACGGGTTTACCTGATTGACCTGGATATTGATTTAATTGTTTGATTATTAGTTGATTGTGTTTTGCTGTTTTGATTGAGTTGTTGTCAGCTCATCAGGTTTAGAAATTGCGACGGCTACAATATTTGAACAAGGTTAAAAGGAACTTATTTTATATAAAGTTAATGATTAAACGGGTGCTTAATATTATTCATGAGCCAATTGTATTATTGGTTTATTTTCCAATAAAACGTAGCTCCCCAAAGGTCATTTTACTTTTTAAAGCCTTTTGGCGCTCCGTTACAGCGGCGAAGATATTTGCTTCATTTACAGGGGGCAACTATATTCGGCAGGTACTATTTTTTGCATTTTTATTTTTGATGGACTGCAATCCCATCGATCCTAAAAAAGACGAAGGCAACAAACTTTTTTCACTGCTTCCTTCATCATCCACAGAAATAAATTTTGCAAATGATGTTAAATATACCGAACAACTGAATGTTTATACCTACCGTAATTTTTATAACGGTGGGGGTGTTGGTATTGGAGATATTAATAATGACGGCTTGCCGGATGTTTTCCTTTGCGGAAATCAAAAATCAAACAGACTCTATTTAAACAAAGGCAACTTTCAGTTCGAAGACATAACCGATAAGGCCGGACTCTCTTCGGCAGGTGTCTGGTCAACGGGCGTTACTTTTGCGGATGTCAACGGCGATGGGTTGTTGGATATTTATATATGTAAGTCGGGCGATTTTTCCGGAAAAAACAGAAGTAATCAATTATTCATTAATAATGGTAACCTGACATTCACCGAAAAAGCGGCCGAATATGGGTTAAATAATAAAGGCTTGTGTACTCATGCTGTGTTCTTTGATTATGATCACGACGGAGACCTGGATTGCTACCTTCTTAATAATTCGTTTCGTTCGGTAGGTAACTATGATTTGATCAAAGATCAGCGCAATACTCCCGATCCCCTGGGTGGGAATAAGTTATATCGTAACGACGGAGGTCATTTTACAGACGTGACCCAACAAGCAGGAATATACAGCAGCAAAATTGGTTTTGGCTTAGGTGTAACTATTTCTGATGTGAACGGGGATGGCTGGGACGATATCTATGTTTCCAACGATTTTTTTGAACGCGATTACCTGTACATTAATAATCGCGACGGTACCTTTAAAGAGTGCCTTACCGACGCGATTAGGGAACTAAGCCAAAACTCAATGGGAGCTGACATAGCCGACATCAATAATGACGGCTATCCTGATATTTATGTGACCGATATGCTTCCTGAACCGGAATCAAGGTTAAAAACAAAAACAGCTTTTGAAAACTGGGATAAATATCAGTCTGACCTGCAAAATGGATATTATCAGCAATTCCTTCGCAATGTTTTGCAGCTGAACCAGGGCCCGGTTATGAATAAAAACTTAGCCCAAAATAACATAAATTTCAGCGAGATAGGCCGGCTTTCGGGGGTTCATGCAACCGACTGGAGTTGGGGGGCGCTGATCTCGGATATGGATAATGATGGGTTTAAAGACATTTTCGTTAGCAACGGTATTTATAAAGACCTAACCGATCAGGATTATATCCAATTTATGGCTAACCCGATACAAGTAAGAAAAATGATGGGTAGTGAGAAGGAGGTAATTAAGAAGTTAATAGATAGCATGCCCTCGGAGGCTGTCGCTAACTATGCCTACCGTAACAATGGCGACCTGACATTTACGAATAAGGCAGCTGAATGGGGTCTTGGTGATCCGGGTTTTTCGAATGGCTCGGCGTATGGTGATTTAAATAACGATGGGGCGCTTGACCTGGTGGTGAACAATGTAAATATGCCGGCATTTATCTACCGAAACAACAGCAGGAAGCTGGAGCCGGCGAATAAATATTTGAAAGTAGTATTGCAGGGCGAGGGGAAGAACCGCTTTGGCGTAGGGGCACAGGTAACGTTATACTATAATCATACCTTAAACTACCAGGAGCAGGTTCCGTCGCGGGGATTTGAATCGAGCGTAGACACCCGGTTGAATTTCGGGTTGGGTAAAATAAAGGAGATCGATTCGATAGTGGTAAAATGGCCTTGCGGTAAGCAGAAAGTATTAAAAGGAGTAAAACCGAACCAGACAATCACGGTAAAGGAGGCTGAATCGGGATTGCCCGGGAAAGCAGTGAGGGGGGCAGCCGGTTCAAAGCCGGTGTTTGAGCAGAGTAGAGATAACCATGGGATAGACTTTGTGCACAAAGAAAATGACTTTATAGATTTTGACAGGGAAAAGCTGATCTTCCAGATGCACTCGGCTGATGGCCCGCGGATAGGTAAAGGCGATGTCAACGGCGACGGTTTGGAAGACTTCTATATCTGCGGGGCCAAGGACCAGCCAGGCGCATTATATATCCAAACCCGGGCGGGTCGTTTTAAACGGAGCAACGAAAAGCTGTTTGAACAGGATAAGGCCAGTGAAGATACAGACTGTTTGTTTTTCGATGCGGATGGCGACGGGGACCAGGACCTGTATGTATGCAGCGGAGGCAACGAGTTCTCGGCTAACTCGACGGATCTGATCGACCGGCTATACATCAATAACGGGAAGGGTAATTTCAGCAAATCGCAACAGGTGCTGCCGTCATTTCAGTTTGAGAGCAGCTCCTGTGTAACGGCAGCAGATGTTGACGGGGACGGGGACCAGGACCTGTTTGTTGGTGTGCGTTTAAAGCCGGGTGAATATGGCTACCCGTGCAAAGGTTATCTCCTGCAGAACAATGGCAAAGGCTTTTTTACAGATGTAACCGACGAGAGGGCCCCGGGCTTAACGGAATTGGGTATGGTTACGGATGCCAAATGGTTTGATTATGACCGCGACGGAAAACCGGACCTGGTGACCTGCGGGGAGTATATGCCGATCCGGATATTCCATAATGAAGGTGGGCGTTTAAAGGAAGTAACGCGCGAAGCGGGCCTGGAGTGGAGTAATGGGTGGTGGAACCGCCTGGAGATTGCGGACATAGACGGCGATGGTTACCCGGATATAGTAGCCGGCAATCACGGGCTAAACTCCAGGTTTAAGGCAACCCGAGCGAAGCCGGTAAGCATGTATGTAGGGGACTTTAGCGGCACGGGCAGCATAGAAGATATAGTATGCACCTATAACGGCGATAAACAATACCCGATGGTACTGAGGCATGACCTGGTGGGCGAACTTCCTTACCTGAAGAAGAAATACCTGCGGTATGCCCAGTACAGGGAACAAACGATGGAAGATATATTTGGCAGGGACCTGTTGCAAAAGATGGTTAAGCTGGATGCCTGCGAAATGCGGAGCAGTGTGCTGCTGAATAAGCGGAATGGCAAGTTCCTGATGAAGCCATTACCGGTGGAGGCGCAGTTTTCGACGGTTTTTGGGCTGGTGGTGAAAGACTATGACGGGGATGGAAAAAAGGACATTGTGCTGGGAGGCAACTTTTACCAGTCAAAACCGGAAGCGGGGATCTACGATGGCAGCTATGGATTGCTGCTTAAAGGAGACGGGAAAGGTGGCTTTACGGCAGTTAAACCGCAGGTAAGCGGCATCGTAATAAAAGGGGCCGTACGTGATATAAAAGAGATTAAAGCCGGAAACAATAAGCTGCTGATTGTAGCTAAAAATAATGATAAAACAGAGGTGTTAAGTTTTAAATAAGATGGTGGTTAACTATGAGATATTTTAAAGGGGTCCTGGTTGTTTTATGTCTCATTTCTGTATTTTCTTGTAATTCAGACGACAGAAAGTATGAAAACTTAGTAGCGAGTGAACTTTCGCGGGGAGTGAGAAGAGATAGCCTGTTTCAGGGAATAAAATTAGGGATGACCTCAAAAGAGTTTTACACCCACTGTTGGGAAATGAATAAAAAAGGGATCTTTTTTGCAGGCCCCGGCAATACAACAGTTTTATACAAACTAAATAAGGAATTGAAATATCCGGCTTCCATGAATTTCTACCCTGATTTTCGGCAAGGTAAGGTTAGCAAAATGAGAGTAAGTTTTAGTTACGATGCTTTCGCCCCTTGGAATAAACAAATGTTTGCTGATAGCCTGCAGTTGGATGTATTAAATATGCTGAAAAAATGGTATAACGAAAAGGACTTTATCTGTATAACGGACCCGGCTAAAGGGACGATTTTTGTGCAGGTAGATGGTAACCGGCGAATTATCATCGGGAAATATGATGACGCCCACGTAAAAGTAGATTATACTGATTTACTGACAGATGAAAAAAAATAAGGTGAATTTTACTTTTTTGACAGAAAAATCTATTCATGATGTTTTTAGCATCAGATACTGTTTTGTGTTCTTTTTATTGGCTTTAACCAGTTGCCAGAAAAAGCAAAGCGGGGGCGGCAATAAGCTTTTTGAACTTTTAAATCCCAATGAAACGCATATCGATTTTGTTAACCAATTATCGTATGATGCTAATTTCAATATTTTTACTTACCGTAATTTTTATAACGGCGGCGGTGTAGCAATAGGTGATATCAATAATGACGGATTACCGGATATTTTTTTGGTGGGTAACATGGTGCCCAGTCATCTCTATTTAAATAAAGGCAATTTTCAGTTTGAAGACATAACCGGGAAAGCCGGAATTACCAAGCTCGGCAGATGGTCTACCGGTGTTACTATGGCCGATGTTAATGGTGATGGGTTGCTGGATATTTATGTTTGCAATAGTGGCGATGTTAAAGGCGATCATAAGCAGAATGAATTATACATCAACAACGGTAATCTCACCTTTACCGAACGGGCAAAGGAATATGGAATTGGCGTAAATGGATACTCAACCCACGCTGTTTTCTTTGATTATGATCATGACGGAGACCTGGATCTCTTTATGTTAAGCAATTCTTTTAAGGCAATCGGCAGCTTTAATATTCAGAATAATGAACGGAATAAAAGAGATTTATTGGGAGGGCAAAAATTATTCAGGAATGATGGCGGCCATTTTACCGATGTGAGTGAACAAGCCGGTATTTATGGTAGTGTGATTGGTTTTGGTTTGGGGGTAAGTGTGGGAGATGTAAATGGGGATGGCTGGGACGACATCTATGTTTCCAACGATTTTTTTGAACGTGATTATCTATATATTAATAATCACAACGGTACGTTTAAAGAATCGCTTGAGGATCAGATGAAAAGTATTAGTAATGCATCAATGGGGGCCGACCTGGCCGACATCAACAACGATGCACATCCTGATATTTTTGTGACCGATATGCTTCCGGCATCAGAATCAAGGCTTAAAACAAATACCACTTTTGAAAACTGGGATAAATACCAGCTTGATTTAAGATATGATTATTATCACCAGTTTACCAGGAACACGCTCCAATTAAACAATGGCAACGGAACTTTTAGCGAGATAGGCAGGCTTTCGGGAGTTCATGCAACCGATTGGAGCTGGGGAGCGTTGATCACTGACCTTGACAATGATGGATTCAAAGATGTTTTTATCGCTAACGGTATTTATAAGGACTTAACAAACCAGGATTATATTCAACGTTTATCCGATCGGAACGTGATGGGGAGTGTTTGGACAAATAAAGGCATAAATTACAAGAAGCTGATAGATAGTATGCCCTCGGAGGCTGTGCCTAACTATGCCTACCGAAACAATGGGGACCTGACATTTACCAATAAGGCAGCCGAATGGGGTCTTGGTGATCCGGGTTTTTCGAATGGCTCGGCGTATGGTGATTTAAATAACGATGGGGCGCTTGACCTGGTGGTGAACAATGTAAATATGCCGGCATTTATCTACCGAAACAACAGCAGGAAGCTGGAGCCGGCGAATAAATATTTGAAAGTAGTATTGCAGGGCGAGGGGAAGAACCGCTTTGGCGTAGGGGCACAGGTAACGTTATACTATAATCATACCTTAAACTACCAGGAGCAGGTTCCGTCGCGGGGATTTGAATCGAGCGTAGACACCCGGTTGAATTTCGGGTTGGGTAAAATAAAGGAGATCGATTCGATAGTGGTAAAATGGCCTTGCGGTAAGCAGAAAGTATTAAAAGGAGTAAAACCGAACCAGACAATCACGGTAAAGGAGGCTGAATCGGGATTGCCCGGGAAAGCAGTGAGGGGGGCAGCCGGTTCAAAGCCGGTGTTTGAGCAGAGTAGAGATAACCATGGGATAGACTTTGTGCACAAAGAAAATGACTTTATAGATTTTGACAGGGAAAAGCTGATCTTCCAGATGCACTCGGCTGATGGCCCGCGGATAGGTAAAGGCGATGTCAACGGCGACGGTTTGGAAGACTTCTATATCTGCGGGGCCAAGGACCAGCCAGGCGCATTATATATCCAAACCCGGGCGGGTCGTTTTAAACGGAGCAACGAAAAGCTGTTTGAACAGGATAAGGCCAGTGAAGATACAGACTGTTTGTTTTTCGATGCGGATGGCGACGGGGACCAGGACCTGTATGTATGCAGCGGAGGCAACGAGTTCTCGGCTAACTCGACGGATCTGATCGACCGGCTATACATCAATAACGGGAAGGGTAATTTCAGCAAATCGCAACAGGTGCTGCCGTCATTTCAGTTTGAGAGCAGCTCCTGTGTAACGGCAGCAGATGTTGACGGGGACGGGGACCAGGACCTGTTTGTTGGTGTGCGTTTAAAGCCGGGTGAATATGGCTACCCGTGCAAAGGTTATCTCCTGCAGAACAATGGCAAAGGCTTTTTTACAGATGTAACCGACGAGAGGGCCCCGGGCTTAACGGAATTGGGTATGGTTACGGATGCCAAATGGTTTGATTATGACCGCGACGGAAAACCGGACCTGGTGACCTGCGGGGAGTATATGCCGATCCGGATATTCCATAATGAAGGTGGGCGTTTAAAGGAAGTAACGCGCGAAGCGGGCCTGGAGTGGAGTAATGGGTGGTGGAACCGCCTGGAGATTGCGGACATAGACGGCGATGGTTACCCGGATATAGTAGCCGGCAATCACGGGCTAAACTCCAGGTTTAAGGCAACCCGAGCGAAGCCGGTAAGCATGTATGTAGGGGACTTTAGCGGCACGGGCAGCATAGAAGATATAGTATGCACCTATAACGGCGATAAACAATACCCGATGGTACTGAGGCATGACCTGGTGGGCGAACTTCCTTACCTGAAGAAGAAATACCTGCGGTATGCCCAGTACAGGGAACAAACGATGGAAGATATATTTGGCAGGGACCTGTTGCAAAAGATGGTTAAGCTGGATGCCTGCGAAATGCGGAGCAGTGTGCTGCTGAATAAGCGGAATGGCAAGTTCCTGATGAAGCCATTACCGGTGGAGGCGCAGTTTTCGACGGTTTTTGGGCTGGTGGTGAAAGACTATGACGGGGATGGAAAAAAGGACATTGTGCTGGGAGGCAACTTTTACCAGTCAAAACCGGAAGCGGGGATCTACGATGCCAGCTATGGATTGCTGCTTAAAGGAGACGGGAAAGGTAGCTTTACGGCAGTTAAACCGCAGGTAAGCGGCATCGTAATAAAAGGGGCTGTACGTGATATGAAAGAGATTAAAGCCGGAAACAATAAGCTGCTGATCGTAGCTAAAAATAATGATAAAACAGAGGTACTGGTAAAGGCTCCGGATAAAAAAGGAGCGAATGAAATACAGTATAGGGAATAGTGATAAAATAAAATTACCTGCATTGTAAATAGGGTGGTAGTAAAATACAACCGAATCACCATCGTTGAATGATGGGCGGATAATTATACAATCCGAAGAAGCAGGAATTTATTACTGGGAAATAGAATTGCTGACTATAATTTAAACGAACACCAAAAATCTCAATATAATCAAATGCCAATAGATTCATTGAACGTAAATACCAAAGCTAAGGTTCAAAATACCTACGATGCTATTGTAATAGGCTCGGGGATTAGCGGCGGATGGGCTGCAAAGGAATTAACCGAAAAAGGTCTGAAAGTATTAATGCTTGAACGTGGCCGTAATTATGAGCATATAAAGGATTATGTAACCGCTACAAAAGATCCATGGGAATTTGAGCACCGGGGCAATGCTACCTTACAGCAGAAAACAGATAACCCTGTTATATCCCGGGATTGGGCCATGTATGGGACTGCGGCCCAGGAACCCCTGATGAAATCGTGGGTAAATGAAAAAGATTGTCCCTATGTGGAAGTGAAACCATTTACCTGGTGGCGTTCATATCAGTTAGGCGGAAGGTCTACTTTATGGGGGCGGCAAAGCTACCGCTGGAGCGATTTTGATTTTGAAGCCAATGCAAAAGATGGTATTGCTGTTGATTGGCCTATTCGTTATAAAGACCTGGCGCCATGGTATGATCATGTAGAGAAATTTGCCGGAATAAGCGGATCGACGGAGGGCCTGCCTCATTTACCCGATGGGCACTACTTGCCGCCTATGCAACTAAATTGTGTAGAAAAAGATGTGGCATCAAGAATAAAAGCTTTTTACAAGGGGCAGCGCCACATGTTTATAGGCCGAGTGGCCAATCTTACTGCGCCTATCCAGGCAAGAACGCAGTGTCAGTTTAGAAACCGGTGCTGGGAAGGCTGCCCGTTTGGCGGCTATTTCAGTACACAATCTTCAACGCTGCCTGCAGCAATGGCAACGGGTAACCTTACCGTGAGGCCATGGTCAATCGTAACAAAAATTTTGTACGATAAAGACACCAGCAAAGCGACAGGTGTAGAGGTGCTGGATGGCGAAACGAATCAAACATATGAATTCTATTCCAAAATTGTATTCCTGAATGCTTCTGCACTGAACAGTGCATGGGTTTTGATGAATACCGCAACAGATGTATGGCAAGGCGGATTGGGCAGTAGCAGCGGCGAATTAGGACATAATATTATGGATCATCATTATATGCTCGGCGCACAAGGAACAATAGAAGGCTTCGAAGACAAATACTATTTTGGCCGCAGGGCGAATGGTTTTTATATTCCCCGTTTTGTGAACTTGTTTGGTGATAAAAGAGACTTCCTGCGCGGCTACGGTTACCAGGGAAGCGCCAGCAGGGACGGCTGGAGCCGGGATGTTGCGGAAATGAATATTGGCGCTGATTTTAAAGATGCACTTACAGAACCTGGTGCATGGCATATCGGAGCTACAGGTTTTGGTGAAATTTTGCCTTATCACGATAACAAAATAACGCTTAATAAAGATGTGAAAGATAAGTGGGGGCTGCCTGTGCTTTCAATGGATGCGGGTTTGAAAGAGAATGAATTAAGTATGCGTAAGGACATTATTAAAGAATTGGTGGCCATGTATGAAGCGGCCGGCGTAAAGAATATCACAACCTGGGATAAAAATTATGCAATTGGCCAGGGCATTCACGAGATGGGGAGTGCACGCATGGGGAAAGATCCAAAAACATCTGTACTTAACGCGCACAACCAGGTTTGGGACGCGCGAAACGTGTTTGTAACTGATGGGGCCTGCATGACTTCAAGCGCGTGTCAAAACCCATCGCTCACCTATATGGCGCTTACCGCACGAGCGGCTCACTATGCGGTGGATGAGTTGAAAAAAGGCAATTTATAAGCGACATATTTAAGTTTTTGATTTTAATAATTAATCTAACAGTCATTCGAATGGAATAAAAAACTCCGTTTTATATAATAGCTATGCTGCATCACAATTAATAAATTTCTATGAATCGTTTTTTACTTTGGCTTTCGGGGATTATCATTTTGCTTAGTTCCTGCAAAAAAACTGATTATCAAAGGATCACTGATAATCCGGAATTGTACCGTGTTACGGAAAAAAAGTTAAATGACATTATACTTGAAAATAATTTCCCGCCGGTTATTGCTTCCCGTAACTATGCGTATGCTAACATTGCCGCATACGAGGTAATATCCGCCCAGGACCCTAAAAAATTCCGGTCGTTGGCAGGTCAAATCAGGCATTTAACCGCTACACCAAAACCTGCTCCGGGTGTTGAAATTGATTACCCGTTTGCATCCTTGCTTGCCTTTTGCTATGTAGGAAATGCGGTTACATTTCCTGAGGGGAGTATGGATGAATATGTCGATGCATTAAAAAAGAAAGCAAAAGATGGCGGAATGCCTTCTGATGTATTTGAGCATTCGGTGAACTATTCAGATGTAGTTGCAAAGCACATTATGAAATGGAGCAAAACGGATCATTATGCACAAACACGATCCGCTAACAAATACACGGTTACCAAAAAAGAAGGGCGCTGGGTACCTACACCACCCATGTATTCACAGGCATTGGAACCGCACTGGGGAGAGATCAGGCCTTTAATACTCGATTCTGCCTCGCAGGTGGCGCCACCACCACCTCCTTTATTTGATATGAAGGACATAAATAACCAGTTTTATAAGGATGTATTAGATGTAAAGTCTATCGGTGCAAATCTTACCAAAGAGCAAAAACACATCGCAGATTTTTGGGATGATAATGCCTTTAAATTAAACGTTGTCGGACATGCTACCTTCGGAACTAAGAAGTTCTCACCGGGCGGGCATTGGATGAATATCGCGGGGATAGCTTCAGAAAGGTGCAAAGCCGATTTTAGCAGCACGGTATGTGCATATGCTGAAACATCGATTGCTTTATTCGATGCATTTATCAACTGCTGGTATTTTAAGTATAAATATAATTTAGTTCGGCCCGAGACTGTAATAACAAAATATTTGGATCCTGACTGGAAGACATATATTCAGACGCCCTCATTTCCTGAATATGTAAGTGGCCACGCTGTAATCTCGGCCGCAGCAGCCGAGATTTTGACCGACCAATTCGGAGATAATTTTGCATACCGGGATACATCAGAGACTGAGTTTGGAATAGCACCCCGTAGCTTTAAATCTTTTAGGGAAGCAGCTATGGAAGCGGGTATTTCGCGCGTTTATGGCGGCATACATTTTAAAAATTCCTGCATAGTTGGAACACAGGAAGGCAAGCAGGTTGGGCAGTTGGTATTAAACAGATTACATATGAAGATTAAATTGCATGAAAAAGAATTTGTATCTCAATAATTAATTAATGCGCTTTAAGTTTCCGTATCATTTATTTATTTATTTATTTATGCTAACGATTAGCATACTTTCGGTTTACTTTATTTAAATCTTAGTCCCATTCATTCAATGTTCTTTGTTTCATCGACAAGATCTGTGTTAATATCCAATTTCAACTGTTGCCTGGTAAGCATCCCGGTTAGCAATGTTATTGATGATAAAGTGCGCAACATCGGCCCTTGATATTTTGAGGCAGTTTTTAAGAAATGCATTAATAGCTATGCGATATACGCCGGTAACAGTCTGGTTTGTAAGCTGCGGTGGCCTAATGATAGTCCAGCTAATGTTACTGTTTTTTATCAGGATCTCCATTTTAAGCAAATCGGTATACATGTGTTTCAGCAGTTTTTGAACTACATATTTTTCAATAAGCCTGATATAAAATGGGAGTACCGGACTTATTTCAATTGCACTGGCCGAGATCAGGAATATGCGTTTTATGCCTTTTTGTTCCATCGCTTTTAAAACATTGGCATTGCCCTGCGAATATAAAGTTGTGGGTTTATCTGATCCGAAGCCACCGGCTACGCCTATTGCCGAAATTACAGCATCCTGGTTTGCAAAATTATTTTCAAATGCGCCGGGCTGCATAACGTCGCCGCTCACTTTTTTTAGATTGGGGTGCTCGATTGCTAATTTGGCCGGGTTTCGTAATATTGCGGTAACCAGGTACCCCGCCTGAAGGGCCTGTTCAACGCATTGCCTGCCAATGCCGCCGCCTGCGCCTACAATTACCAACTTATAAATAGGCATGTTTTGTTGCTTTTTCATTTTTTTGGCGATTAACTAAATTTGAAAACGCTTAAAAAAACTATGCTGAAAAACAGTACCAGCTGTACTGTAAAAAAGATACTAAGGTTTGCCTTAATTTGGCTAACCTGTTGTGTTAAATAGGCGCTGTCGTTATTCATAATCATTCGTAACTTTTCGCCTTGCTTTCTGCCAAAAAAAATCCCGTTCAGCATCAGAACCAAAACAATTCCTATTTTTATTCTAAACCATAGCTGTTCGCCAAATACGCCATGGGTTAAGGCCATCATGCCAATGCCTGTTATAACCAGCAGGGCGGCACCTATACCAATCAATGTTGATGACTTAGATGTGCCTGCCAGTATACCTTTTGATTTTTCTGTATCATCATCAAAATGCTTCCAAAAGGTTTTAAATATTGTAAAATCAACAATGGTGGTGCCCGCCATTATAGTTAGCCCTGTTAGGTGCAGTATTAATAGTGCCGGTAAAAAGATTGAGGTATTCATTTGTTGTGATTGATTAAATATGTAAAATATACCATATGGTAGTAAATTAATACAATATTATACCAAAAGAAAGTAAATAGCAAATATTGGAGGCGTTTTTTTTAAATTTGATACGAAAAGGAAATAACACGTGAATAAAACAGTTGAATTGGTTAAGCTTTGGGGCGATTATGAGGAGCAAAATCCCGGTTGTAATTTGAATGATTTCTTCCGGCATCAGCTAATGGCCAAGGCAGCAGATGAGAAGAAAGCGACGCCCGACTGGCAGTTAAGGCCTGGAATTAACGGCAAACTCATGATTTTGATAAGACGGATAGGGAAGTATCATATGGTATATTCAAACAAAGCGCTTGAAGGTACGGGGCTTGATCAGATAGAGGAGTTTGGTATACTGGTTACCATTTTTAACCAGGTTAACCCAATAAAATCTGAGGCTATCTATAATAATATAATCGAGCTATCGAGTGGTACCAATATGCTTAACAGGCTGAAGAAACGCGAACTGATAACCGAGTATGAAGATATTGATGATAAACGTATTAAGCGTTTAAAGTTAACGGCCCTTGGAGAGGAAACTCTTGGAAAAGCCAAAGTACGCGTACTTGAAGTTGCGCGAATGATGACCAGCGCGTTGAGCGAAGATGATAAGCAACTTTGCTTTCAGCTGCTTAACCCGGTTAGCGAAAAGTTTGACGGAACCTTCCAAAAATTTAAAAGCAAAGATTTTGACGAAATTTTTGAAACTATGATGAAGTAGTTTGTTGACTTTTTAGCGGAAAGAAAAGTTTTGTGACCGTTAATACAACATGTGTTAATATTTGTTAAAAGCGTAAAGGTTAATAATTTATGCGTATATTTAGTTAACCTGCTCACCTGTTAACTGAACCCGTCATGAAAACATTGAAACTTACCTCAACAGTAATATTGATGCTCTTGTCAATAAATCTGTTTGCCCAGCGTGTTAAAGGTATCGTTATTGATAAAACTACCTATTTGCCGGTGGCAAATGCTTTTATCAATACACCGGCATCAAAAAGCATAAGTAATGCCGAAGGGAAGTTTGTGTTGGCCAACGTAAAGCCCGGTGATACTTTAAGGGTCACCAGTATAGGTTACAAGCCTTTTAAGCTTATAGTCAGTTTTTTAAAATTTGATACCTTAAGATGTTACATTGAGCCTGCGGCAACTGTTTTAAGTGAGGTGAAAATCAGGGCCAGGCGTAATGCCAGGGCCGATTCATTACGTAACAGGAGGGAGTTTGCTTCTGTTTTTGCCTATCGCGGCTCAACCATAAAAGATGCGTTTATAGCGCGTCCGGCTGATCTTGATTTTGGTAAACCCGGTAACCACATAAATGCAGACAAAAGTACAGCAACTATTTTGAGCATCAATCTGCTGTCGGTGATCGACATGCTGAACAAAAACAAAGCTCCGCAATCAAAGCTGCAAAAAATTTTACTGAAGGATGAAGAAGATGAATATGTGGACAGATTTTTTTCGCCGGAAAAGGTGAGTTCAATAACTAATCTTAAAGGCGATTCGCTGCAAAATTTTATGAATCAATATCACCCTGAAATAAAAAAAGTGAAAAAGATGAGCGATTATGATATGATCAGCTATATTAAAAAAAGCTATGCCGAATACCTCAAATCGGGCGGTAGGCAAACAGCTCCGTTTTTTGCAAAGTGAAATGGTCTTGTATTGTTAAAGTTATGCCTTGTTTTGAACTACAGAAAGTGTATTGTTATTGAGTGGTTTTGTTATCTTTCAATTACCAGGTATTTTTTGTTGCAGCTATAGCAAAAATACCTTTTAACCGGCAGCCAAAACGTCAATAGCTTTAACAATGCCGGCCTGTGAATCCTTTGGCCGGTATTAGTTTGGCACTTCGGACAAAACGTATAGCTGTGCCTTTTTTTTGGAGGTTCATTTTCAGTATCTACAATATGCATAACATGAATACAATTAAACCCATTGTATCCTCATAAGCAGGTTTTTATTGATTAAATACCCAAAACTGAAACTATTCTTTTTATGGAATAGTCTTTATGAGGCTTTGCTTTTATATTGGGTGCCTGTAAGCACGGGCGATTTTTGGTTAAACCTGTTCCATTCGTCAATATTTACCATACCGGGAGCAGTTGCATAATGTTTTTTATTTGTTGGGCAGGTAACTATAAAACCTTTGCGGGTTTGATTAATTACCGGGCGTGCACCACACTCTTTGCAAGGCTCACAATGGATATTAGATTGAATTTGAATAGATTCGGACATTACGTTTTTTTAAAGGTTAAATGAACCCTTGCTACTGAGCAAGAGAAGTTTTTTCATTATGAATTAGGGTTTGGGTTGTGCTGCTACAAAGGTGCAAATAATATTTTTATTAAAAAAATGCATTTTGAGAAGCGGACTTCACAATTATGTAACATGTTTATTAGCAAAAGTGTAAAGCCTGATCATTTTGTGTGCATAATTGTGCAACTGTTAGTTTACAACAGGCAACTTTAAACTGTGACTGTTTTGTTTATTAACAACTTTTTTACACTTTGAGATATTGAATTCCTCCTCATGAAAAAAATCATATGTCCACTGTTATCGTTATTAGTTTGCATTCATTTTGCATTTGCACAGCCGCCATCTTCTTCGGTTAAGCTATGGCAGGATCAAAAGTTTTCTATGTTTATCCACTTCGGGGGTATTTATTCGTTTTTGGGAGGTGTTTGGGATGGGAAGCCAATTACCCGCGGCTTAAGTGAGCAAATCCAGGCTCATGCTGGTATTTACAGTGATACTTACGCCAACCTGGCCAAAAATTTTAACCCGGTAAACTGGAATGCCGATAGTATTGCCCTGCTGGCTAAAGCGGCGGGGATGCGCTCTGTTGTACTTACTTCAAAACATCACGACGGATTTTGTATGTTTAAAACCGTAACTACCGAGTTTAATGTGGTTGACGCCACTCCATTTAAACGCGACGTAGTAAAGGAAATGGCCGAAGCCTGTAAAAAGCATGGTTTAAGGTTTGGTTTGTATTTTTCGCTGATAGATTGGCATTATCCGCAGGCGTCACCCATATCAAGTCATAACTCTGATTATATAACACCCGAACATCACGAGTATAACAAAAAGCAGGTAACCGAGTTGCTGTCCAATTATGGCACTATATCCGAACTTTGGTTTGATATGGGGTCACAAAGTATTGAACAAAGTAAAGAGCTTTATCAATTGGTGCACCGCTTGCAACCTGATTGTATGGTGAGCAGCCGTTTGGGTAACGATCAGGGCGATTTTGCCGTTATGGGCGATAATCAGTATCCCGATTATTCCATTGGAGTGCCATGGCAGTCGCCCGCTTCATTTTTTGACGAAACCTGGGGCTACAGGTCGTGGCAAAAACATGGCAGCGAGAATGAAAAGTATAAAGAGAAATTGGAAAGCCTGATCCGCGTGATTAGCAGGGGAGGTAATTACCTGCTTAATATCGGGCCAAAAGGCGATGGCTCAGTAGTTGATTTTGAAAAGGATGTTTTATTGAAGATAGGCGACTGGCTCCATAAAAATGCTGAAGCTGTTTATAGCACAACTGCCGATCCCTTTTTTGCCTCTTTTAACTGGGGTAACATAACTGCTAAACCCAATAAGCTTTATCTTTTTGTAATCTCGGTACCTGCTGATGGCCTGATCACTTTGCCTGGTCTGGAAGGCAGGATCAGTAATGTTTCTGTTTTGGGCGAACAACAATCGCTTAACTTTAAGCAAGTAACTGATGCCGCTGTGATAACCTTACCAGCAGGTTTTGATAGTGAAAAGCAAATAAAAGTTATAGAGGTTGACATTGCCGAAGGTTACAAAGTGCAACCTGTTCATATCCTGAGCAGCAGTTATGACCACATAAAACTGGATGAGCATAACGCTTATAATTATTACAGTTCATCGGGCATTGATTATAACAGCAATTATCAAAGTACGGTAAAGCAAGGCTGGACAATTAAGCCCAAACACAAAGGCAAGTATCTGCCTACCATACAGTATACCGACGAAGAAAAAGGCAGCATTATTGACCTAACTGTAAACAATGTAACCACCACGCTCAAGCTCGATAGCGATAGGAAGATGAAGTATAAACCTGATACGGCTAAAATAAAATGGGGGCCATTGTATATAACCGGTCCGTACTCCGCAGGCTTAGGAGGTTTAAATGGCAGCGCTGATAAAATCGACATTACAAAATCTTTTACCAAAGACACTGATAAACCATGGCGGTCTGTAAATGACTATAAAAACGGCCAGCTGATTGATTTGCCTGCAGGCATGGATAATGCTTACTACATTTTGCAAAACATCAACGCAGGCAAGGATCTGATTTACGCGCAGATTAAGATTACCAGCGGCGATGGCATAATTGTTTT
Organism: uncultured Mucilaginibacter sp.; assembly: GCA_966212355.1. Classification (GTDB taxonomy): domain Bacteria; phylum Bacteroidota; class Bacteroidia; order Sphingobacteriales; family Sphingobacteriaceae; genus Mucilaginibacter. The sequence continues at coordinate 231,580 of CBIHRB010000005.1, read as the reverse complement.
GCTGAATGGGAAGCAACTGCTCATCAATAATAATCCGGGTAAGGCTGCCTCTGTAAGTCATGTCATCGGTTTGGATTTGATGCCCGGCAATAACCAGTTACTGATAAAAGTGTTCAACAACTTTAAAAAGAATATCCCTTTTGCGCTCACACATAGTATTCCACAAAATATCTATATTAAAGATCTTGAACCTTTAACGTTTGAAGCAAATGAACTTTACCCGGTGAGTTTAAAGTTACATGATCCGGCATCGCCGCATCAAACTTTAAAGTTGCCTAACCTTGAAATTTGGTTTGCGAAAAAGTAAGAATCAAGAAATCAGCCTTATGAAGGTTTCAAAACTTCGTAAGGCTTACTTTACTATCGTAAATTGTTACTTCAACAACACCTTGGTAGCGCCATAACCAAACTTTTCTTTACGGGCATCCATAAAGGTTTGTACTTTTTTATGCCTGCCCAATTGTTTGTGCAGCTCATTACGCAGTGTGCCATTGCCCGCGCCGTGTATGAAAGTAATATCGGGCAGCTGATGGACAATAGCTGCATCCAGCGCTTTGTGAAAATGGGCCAGCTGAATTTCCATAATCTCAGCGCTGCTTAAAAACTGGTAGTCGTCCCGCAGCTTTTCTATATGCAGATCAACTTCGCTAACCGGCTTTTCAATCACTATTTTTTCGGTAGGGCTTTCAAAAAAACTTTCCTTCAGTTTTTGAGCATCAATAACCAGTTCGGGCTCGTCGAGCCTGATGAGCCAGCCAGCCTGGTTAAGCAATGGAATGTTCTTTTTAGTGGTCGAAAAATCCTTAGCCTTAAACTTTTCATGCACAGCCAATGGCGCCGGTGGTTCAATATTTTGTTTAGTGCTGAATAAAACGCTGAAGATAAATTTAGGCCAAACCTGCAGATCGGCCAGTTGGGCGGAGTAGATATTTTCTGTTGATTTTGGCGCAATGATCCCTGCAAATTCGCCTTTAAATACCTGTTGCTTATCAGTTGTTAAAGTAGCCAGTAGCTGAAACGAAGTTTCATTGATTAAATGAAAATGCACAACAGAACTTGCCCTGGCATCAGTAACCACGCCTATATAAACGCCTTTTTTTACAAATTCACCTGCTGTTACGGGCTTTTCATCTGTTGGATTGTTGCTTTTTGTTGTTCCTGCCGGCTGGTAACCATGTACATAAGTTACTTTGCTGGCAGGCACAGGAATCTCAAAATCGTCGTCGCCGGTAACACCTATCATTTGTTCATCGATAATACGGGTAACAAAACCTTCCATTTTTTCATCAACAAACCGAACAAAATCGCCTAATTTATATTTCATAGTAGTATGTTATTACTGTGCAAAGTTAATTTATCCGGGCATATCTGTACCGATAATGAAACTTACCTGGTTTTAGGGTAAGTTTGATAAATGATTATATGATTCGCAGCTTTAATAGCATCATTTTTAATAGCATACTTTAATTTTTTGTATCATGAGCAGTAATACCCCTAAAACATTAGATGCCGTTTTATTGAAACAAGTTTTTGTCCACAACCTTAACAGAATTTATTTTGGTAAGTGTTACCTTGATAAACGTCTCGAACATTTGAAAGGCCTTGCTTCATTTATGGCATTGCAACAAGCGATACAGGAGTTTTGGGATGATATCAAAAAGCAGCTACGCCGGATGGAAGAGATCTATATGCTGATCAATGAAACCCCGTCTGATAAAAACTGTAACCCCATAAAGTCCATTATTAAAGATGAATTTTGCCTTGACGAAGGGCAGACCATTCCCGTATTATTGGATATGGATATTATGATGTATCTGCAATTGCTTGAGCATATTAATATAACCTCATGTCATATGCTTATAATGGTTGCCAGGCAGCTTAATTATGCAGATGTTCAACAACTGCTTACCGAATGTAAGGACGAATCAATTGATAATGATGAGCTTTTTACACTCATTGCCAAAGAATATATTGTTGCCGATTGAATAGGGAAATAAAAAAGCCATCCGCATAGCGCGAATGGCTTAATGTTAGTTATTTAATACCCCTATTAAAATAACTGGTAGCAAAGTAAAAAAAAATATATCCGATAGCATCAAATATTTATTCATAAATAAACTTTGTGACAGCTTTGTTACAAAATGCATCCGGATGTAACGACTTATCCGCAAACTTTTTGTTTTTAATTTTCCGATTAATGTTTCCTGCATATCGTTATTTAGTCCAATTAATTTAAATTGGCGACTGAAATTTAAGACGTATGACCAAACCCATTATTTTATCTGCATTAGCCTGCATTGCATTTATACAGGTTAAGGCCCAAACCTTGTATATGCCCCGCGATATACAAAAAGCATTTAAAAACGAAACGCGCTCGGCTGATGGCCGTCCCGGCAAAAAGTACTGGCAAAATTATGGCCGTTATAATATCAGTATTACGGCTGTGCCTCAAAATCGTACTGTAAAAGGCACAGAACAGATCACTTATGTTAATAATAGTCCGGATACTTTAAAAAGGCTTAACATGAAGCTCATCCTGAACATTCATAAACCGGGTGCCGCCCGTTTTGGCGATGCAGGGGCTGATTATCTTACACCGGGCGTTCAGTTTGATAGTTTTTTGATTAATGGCGAAGAAAAAAAAATGGTTTCCAACTCGACAAATCAGTTGGTGGGTTTAAGTAAGCCGTTGATGCCGCATGATTCGGTTAAGCTTGATATTGGCTGGCATTTTGAAATTTCAAAAGAAAGTGGCCGCGAGGGTATGATTGATTCCACTACCTGTTATCTGGCCTATTTTTATCCGCGGGTATCAGTTTACGACGATTACAATGGCTGGGACAGGCTACCTTTTTTAGACGCCCAGGAATTTTACAACGACTTTAACGACTATACCCTGCATGTTACCGCGCCTAAAAACTACGTAGTTTGGGCTACCGGCACCCTGCAAAACCCTGATGAAGTACTTCAGCCTGAATATGCAAAACGGTTGAAGGCTTCATTTACCAGCGATTCGACTATAAATATTGCATCGGCTGCTGAACTTGCCGTCCATAAGGTAACGGCTCAAAAGGAGATGAACACCTGGACCTGGACCGCTACCGATATCAGCGATATGGCTGTAGGTATTAGTGATCATTATGTATGGGATGCAGCCAGCGTTGTGGTTGACGATGCAACAAACCGCCGGGCCAGTATGCAAGCTGCTTTTTTAGATAGCTCGGAAGATTTTCATCATGCGGTACAAAACGGCCGTAATTCATTAAGCTGGTTATCACACAACTGGCCGGGGGTACCCTATCCGTTCCCCAAGATGACGTCGTTCCAGGGCTTTGCAGATATGGAATACCCTATGATGGTTAACGATAGCCATACCAATGATGTGCGCTTTTCGCAATTTGTGCAGGATCATGAAATAGCGCATACCTATTTCCCTTTTTATATGGGTATAAACGAAAGCCGCTATGCATTTATGGACGAAGGGTGGGCAACCACTTTTGAACTGTTGATCGGAACATCAGAAGTTGGCAAAGAAAAAGCTGAAGCATTGTACAAAAATTTCCGTGTTGACAGATGGATCCATGATGCCTCAACCGCCGAAGATCAGCCGGTTATTACACCATCGAGCGAATTGAGGGGTGGGTACGGTAATAACTCATATGGTAAGCCATCATTAAGTTATTTAGCGCTGAAAGACATGCTGGGCGATCAACTGTTCAAAAAAGCCCTGCATGGATATATGGACCGCTGGCATGGCAAACACCCAATACCATGGGACTATTTTAACTCTATGAGTAATATTACCGGTAAAAACCTCGATTGGTTTTTCAATAACTGGTTTTTCACCAATTACTACATTGATCTGGCCGTAAAGAGCGTAACCAAAGCAGCGGGCGGTTATACGGTAGCGATTAAAAACGTAGGCGGTTTTGTAGTTCCGTTTGATGTAAAAGTTACTTATGCAGATGGTTCGGCCGAGAGCATTCATCAAACCCCTGTGGTTTGGGAAAAAAATCAAAAGCAAATTACAATAGATATTAAAACCATTAAGGCCATTAAATCAGTTACTTTAGACGGCGGCATATTTATGGATGCCGATGAAAGTAACAATACATGGAATAAATAATAAAAAAGCTTATAAAATAATAAAACCCTGCTAACTGGCAGGGTTTTATTATTTTATAATAGTACTAAATATTATGCGTTCTGTACAGAATTGTTCCAGTCATTGGCAGTTGCTTTGACTTTTGATTTCGCTTCATCGGCAACATCACCTGCTTTGCCTGCAATATCGTCGGCTTTTGATTTTGCAGCATCAACAGCTTTATCTTTAGCGTCCCAAAGGTCGCTAACGGTTCCGCTAAACTTGGTTTTAGCTTTATCAATTACACTATTACTGTAATCTTTAAGATCTCCGGCTGTTGTTTGCGCTTTGGTTTTGGCAGTATCAACCAGGTCGTTTATATAATCTGCAATATCGCCTCTTAATTCCGTTCCTTTTTCAGGAGCTAACAATAAACCCAAAGCCGCGCCCGCCGCTGCACCTACCAATAGTGCAGCTATAATTTTTGCTTGATCTTTCATGTTCTTTTCTTTGTTTATGTGTAGTCGATTTATGATATTATTGGAATAAACAACAACAATGCCAGTTTTTATTTGAAAGTAACATTCAAATATTAAGCTGATGTACGCGGCAGGTTAACAAAAAAATAAAGCAAAAAAAAGGCACTCAAAATTGAGTGCCTGGTAGGCTTAATGATGATATTATACTTATATAACTTTTACATTTACCGCGTTAAGACCTTTACGGCCGTTTTCAACTTCGTATTCAACGGTGTCGTTTTCACGAACTTCGTCAATAAGGCCTGTTGAATGAACAAAAATATCCGGACCGCCATTGCTTGGTACTATAAATCCGAAACCTTTTGTTTCATTAAAAAATTTTACTGTTCCTTGATTTTGCATTATTTTATTTATTAATGCTGCCAAGGTAGTTATAATTTACCATAATCGGCAATAGCCAAAGGGTAATTTAGGTGTTAACAAAACCTGTGGGATAGTATTTGTACCGTTAAATAATTGATGGTCAGGCTACTATTGCCAAATGACCTCCCTGTATGGTATCTTCCGAATCTTTTACTATTCCCCGTATCTTTTCATCCAGTTCGTTAACGGTATGTTCTATTATATTAAAGTAACCAAAATCAATATTTTCCATTCGCATGAGGTCTAATATGCCAAGCAGTGATGCTACCGGCCTCCGCAATTCGTGTGATTGTATGATAGCTATACGGTTAAGCGCCTCTTTTTGAATATTGATTTGTTCCTCGTGTCTTTTGCGTGTAGTAATATCTGTCGAGTTAATAGCTATCCCGATTACCTCGCTGCTATTATTTTTTACAGGGATAAATGAGGTTTCTTTCCAACAGGCATTTGGCGTTCCGGCCAGCAGTTCCCACTCACGTTTTATGGACCGGCCGGTTAATGCAACTGCAAAGTATTTCGAAAACGAATTTACCAGGGCCGGCTCTGTATAAGAGATAATATTATCCCCATTGGCCAGTTTTTTATTATATAGGCTTTTGATAAATACCGATGCAGATTTATTAAATGCCATAACCTCAAGATTACGGCCAACCAGGATATGGGTATCTTTTGAGCTGTCGAAAATTGCTTTCAACTTCATTTCCGATTCGCTGATAGACGCTTTTTGTGATTGCGACTGTTGGTGCTGCTGCTCAAGCGAACGCAAGCTTGAATTGAGCTCCATGAGGTTTACAACCTGCCTGGCCAGCGTTTTTAATGATTTAACCTGTTGTAGATCAAGTTCATGGGGCTTAAAGTCAATAACACACAGGCTGCCAAGTGCATGGCCTTCTTTAGTAATCAAAGGGGCGCCTGCATAAAACCTTGCCTGCGGATCCTCAACAACAAGAGGGTTGGTGTTAAAGCGCTTGTCATTAAGCAGGTCGGGCACAACCAACACCTGTTTTTGGATAATGGTGTGATTGCAAAATGATAACTCCCGTGGGGTACAGGTGATATTGGTGCCGGTAGCCGCTTTAAACCACTGCATGTCGGTATCGAGCAAAGTAACCAGGGCAACAGGTGTGCCGCAGATTTGAGCTGCTAATCCTACTATATCATTTAAATCAACCGCGATGTCGCTATCCAGATCCTTAAATCTCTTAACGGCACGCAGGCGCAGGGGTTCATTATTCATTGTATAAGGATTAGTAGTTTTTTATATATCCAACAAGGAGTATACGCACACTGTCAACAATATGAGCTTATTATAAAACACATACGCTACGGTTTAGTTAATAGTTGTATAAATTACAGAAATAAAAAGAGATAATGGCAATGATTTTATTACAATTTAACTGATTAATTATTGCTTAAGGTTAAAATTCATTATGGTTAAAATCTTTCGGATTAAGTACCTTTTTATTGGATGGGTTGAGTATATGAAAAGACCAATTTCTCTTTAAAAAAAATCGAACTTATTATTCATTCATTGTGCGGCTGTTAAAAACTAATCGCCCATGTGTTTAAAGAATATGTGGCATAATTCAACTTTTAGTTTTTTAAAGGTTTAAGTTTGCCAAAAAACTGCGATCGGTTTTATCTCATAAATTGAAAATCAATACATGAAGGCCTTTATATTCGACCTCAACGGCACTATGATCAATGACATGCCTTATCATACCAAAGCATGGCAATATCTTTTAAACACCGACCTTGGCGGCAGCTTTACCTGGGATGAAGTAAAACCACAGATGTACGGCAAAAATCAGGAAGTACTGGTACGTATGTTTGGCCCTAACCGCTTTACTACCGAAGAAATGGACAGACTTTCGTACCTTAAAGAACAGCGCTACCAGGATGAGTTTTTACCCCACCTGGCACTGTTGCCCGGCTTGCATGAGTTTTTGGAAAAAGCTTATCAAAACGGTATCCCTATGGCTATCGGTTCAGCAGCTATTCCTTTTAATATTGATTTTGTACTGGATAACCTTAACATCAGGCATTATTTTAAAGCAATAGTAAGTGCCAATGACGTAGTGCTAAGTAAGCCCCATCCAGAAACATTTTTAAAAGCTGCTGAATTGCTGAATACATTGCCCACAGATTGTATTGTGTTTGAGGATGTACCTAAAGGTGCTGAAGCTGCCGCTAATGCAGGCATGAAAGCTGTTGTACTTACTACAACTCACCAACAGGATGAGTTTGAAGCGTTACAAAACGTAATTCATTTTGCCGATGATTTTACGGATGACTTTATTAGCAGCCTGGTATAATAAACAGTCGGGGCAAGCGGATCATTAATATTTAATGATGATGACTTGTTCTTAATATAGCTAACGAAATGAGGTTATGATGTAAGTGATCCTGGTGCCGGTTAAATAACCCAGGTCTCATCGTCACCGGCTTTTGCCAATGGTAACTATATACCAGTTGGGACAATTATAAAAATTGGTTAGTTTAGGGCAAACTTAAACTAACAATGAATAAAGATTATGAAGTCCTTTTAAACAAGGCAAGCTTTACCCGAGGCGCGATGATCAATGACACTGTATTTCTTGAAAAAGTAATAGATCAGTGGTTATCCGAATACTTTTGCCAGCATCCAAAAAGAAGATCAGATATTTTTGAATTAGTATTCTGTCATGACAATCTCGGTTATAATTCAAAAGTTCAAATATTTTGTGAAATTATTAAGAGGCATTGCCCTGAATTTAATTCTGATAATCCTAAACTAAAATCAGATCTTGAGGAAATAGGCAAACATAGGAATAGGTTTGCTCACTGGTTACTCGATACTAAAGAAGAGCAATTGCAATCAAATGAATTAAGATTTCTAAGAAGTAAGGATTTAGAAGATTATGAACACTATACAAATGAAAGGATTTTGAGTATAGTTGAGAGGATAGATTATTACAAATTTGCTATTGCAAGTGCAGTGCAGCCCCCCGTTGAATAATAAGCCGATTTGCTAACTACCCAATTCATCGGGGGCATTCCCGATACAAATGTACAAATCTTTCAGAAATTTCAATAAAAATTATAAAAAATAAATTAGGAAGTTGTTGGGACAAATGTTATATTTGTATAACAAAACGGCAAAGCGATGACAACTAACTTTAAAAACCTGATTCAGCTACTTGATTACTTCAAAGATGATGCGACATGTGTTAGTTATCTTGCTGCGTCTCGTTGGGGTGATAAACCGGCCTGCCCACATTGCGGTAATGTTGGCGCTTACGTAACCAACAGGGGGTACAAATGCAAGGCTAAAGAGTGTGGCAAAAAGTTTACAGTAACAACTGGTACCATATTCGAGAACACCAAAATATCATTGCGTTACTGGTTCGCCGCTATTTACCTTGCGACAGCCCACAAAAAAGGCATCAGCTCATTACAGCTTAGCCGTGACCTTGCAATAACTCAAAAAACAGCATGGTTTTTATTGCACAGGATTCGCGAAATGTTGGCAAACAATGCGCCGGAAATGTTAGAGGGTAATATTGAGGTTGACGAAACTTTCGTAGGAGGTAAGAATAAAAACCGTCACGCTAACAAAAAGATAGAGGGATCACAAGGCCGTAGCGCCGCCGATAAAACTCCGGTTGTTGGTATCGCTCAAAAATCAGAGTTTACAATTATTGAGCGCGAACACAAAATAATACCAGGTAAAACAGTTAAAGAGCGTGTTTACACCAAATATTCTACTGTTAACCTGCAGGTTGTTGCCGATACTAAAGCCGAAACATTGCAACCGATTATGTTCAAAAATGTAAAGGCTGATAGTAAGATAGTAACCGATGCATACAACTCATACAATAGCCTTGCTGCTAATTATCAGCACGTAGCTATTAAGCACACAGAGGGCAATTACATTACTATCGGCGATGATCACACTAATACTATCGAGGGGTTTTGGTCATTGCTTAAACGCGGTATTATCGGTATCTATCATCAGGTAAGCCCTAAGCACCTGCACAGGTATTGCCATGAGTTCGGATACCGCTACAACACTCGTCCGGTTAAAGACGTTGTAAGGTTTGAAGATGCCATCAAAAACATTAATGGCAAACGATTAACATACGCAAAACTAATTTCATAACTTTGAATAATGGATAAAGAAGAAAAGAAAAAAGAGCCTAAAAAACGGGCGGCCAAATATGACAGCAAACTCGCAATAAACGGCGGGTTTGACGCTGTTATAAAGGCTTCGTTTTTAGGCAAGCCTCCTGTAAAACAGGACAAATAATACTGTACTAAGCTTTATTGCTGCTCTAAAATACCACATTAACAGCACCCGCAATAAAAAGTCGAAGTACGCCAATAATGGCGTAGCTGTGTCTTTTTGCGGGTAGGAAGTGGTATTCCTTGAGTAGCTAAAGATATTGGTTACGCCATATTTTTTAACTCTAAATACCACACAATGAAAAAGCCGTTCCTTATCGCAGGCATGAGCCTGTTATGCCTTTATGCTAAGGCTCAGAAATTAGAAAAACCCATTATCGACAAAATTAAAGGCGATACAACATGGGCAACATCAGAAGAAAGAATATTTACAAAAATGGGGTTTGGTGATTCTGATATACTTTATATCTACACACAAAAGATAGGAGATACCTATACCTTATGTTTTAAGATTGACCGAAACAACGGAATTAATGTTTACACAATCAGTCCAGAAAACATCACAAACATTAAATTTACGGATGGCAGTGTATTAGATTTACAGCCAACAGCCTCCGGGCCATCGGAAGTAAACTTTCATTCGCATGGATCCAGAAGCTTCGGCCTTATATTTTACGGCTTAACCAAAGATCAGTTAAAAGAACTGCAAAGTAAAACGATATCAGTAGTAAGGATTAATAGTAGTCGCGGGAATTTCGATTATGAAATAAAGCCTAAGAACGCCGATCTTGTAAAAAAATCTCTTGATATAATAACTACTAAATAGTACCTTTATAAAGCGGCTTGAAAGACAGTCGCTTTTTTTAAAATTATTTTGTCCCAACTGGTATATAGTTACCTTGCCAATAACAACCATAAACATTCGGATGTGCTTAATTGCTCAAAAAATTCAGTTTGGTGTTAATCCGGTAAAAATATAACTAATTTATAGTGAGTTAGTTATATGTGTAAAATTTGAAATGTGTTAACTCATGTTAACCCCATTTAGATGTGTTTGCACTGAATAAACAGCAGGGGGTGTTATTTTATTACTTGTTTTAGCGTATAATTGTTCAGGATCCTATTTATAAACCTGATCTGAACCTTTTACGATGAAACTTAAATTCAGCCTGCTTTTACTGCTGGCCGGTATGATCATCAGCTCATGCAGTGATCATATTTATGCGCCGGCCCTGCACCATAGCGATATTGCTTATCTGCCTAAACCGGTATCTGCCGATGCCGTTAAATCGGCAAATTATATTTCGGGGGCATTAGTAGTTGATGAAAGCCCTAATTACTCAGATGAGTTGGTTAGCGCGCAGCTTAATTTTAGCCGCGCACATGTATTTGATCATTTCAACCTGGCTTACGGCGCCTTTGGCACATTAGGGAATTATCATAATAGCGAATTGCAGCCGCAAGACCCCAACTACTTTAATAATAAGTTCTTTGGAGCGGCAGGAGGGAGGTTATCGGGCAACTTTTTTGTGAGCAGCGGGCATATCGATTTTCGCTTTATCGGCTTTGAAGCCGCCTACAGTCATGAGTTTGGCGATTACCTTAACTTTAGGAAAGCTGTGACCAATAAACCGGGTTTTTACACGGATCCGCGTGCCGGTCTGTTTACGTTAGGCGGCACAACCGAGGTTATATTTCATACCAATAAAGTTGCTAACCAGTTTGGCTTCCGGCTTTTTTGGGGTGGTACATTTGGCAACGACAACGTATACCGAAACAAAAACAGCGATTACGTTTACAGAGCTTATAACCCTGGTTTTGTAACCGCTGCTTATTTTATGCAGATTAAAAACTATATAGCCATTGTTGAAGCCGGTACCTATGTGCAGCTAAGACTTGGCTACAGGTTCAGATAGTTTATTCAGAATACACGCTGCCAACCCTGTCGCGCAGGTTATAGCCTGATGCCATTACCTCGCCATAAGCGCCCGCAGTACGTACAGCTATCAGGTCACCACGGAATGACTCGGGCAGGCTCACATCCTTCTGAAAACAATCCGTGCTTTCACATATCGGCCCAACAACATCATATTTCAGACTATGGTCTATGGTCGATGGTCCATGGTCTTTCCTGCTTAAGTTTTCAATTTGATGGTAAGCCTGGTAAAGCATCGGGCGGATTAGCTCAGTCATGCCCGCATCAAGGATCAGGAAGTTCTTTTTCTGCCCGTTTTTAACATACAATACGCGCGATATAAGCGAAGCACTTTGGGCTACCAGTGCACGGCCAAGCTCGAAGTGAACTTCTTGCCCCGGCTTAACGTTCAGGAAGTTTTTAAACACCTGGAAGTAGGCTTCAAAATCGGCTATGTTGTTATCCGGGCTGTAATAATCAACTCCGAGGCCACCACCGGTATTAAGCACTTTTATCGGGAAGCCACGATCTTCAAACCAATCCTGCATTTCATTAATGCGGGTGCACAGGTTTTTGTAAACTTCAAGGTCGGTAATTTGTGAGCCGATATGGAAGTGAATCCCTAAAAACTGCAGGTTATCACATTTGCGCAAAGCAGCGGCAACATCAGGTAATTGCCAGGTATTGATGCCGAACTTGTTTTCATCAAGTCCGGTGGTGATGAAATGGTGGGTATGCGCATCAACATTTGGGTTAATGCGGATAGCCACACCAGCTTTTTTGTTTTTTGCTTTAGCAAGGCCATCAATAATGAAAAGCTCCTGGATGGATTCGACATTGAAGCAGAAGATATCCGCATCGAGGGCCAGGTTTATTTCACGGTCTGATTTGCCAACACCTGCAAATACAACTTTGCTTTTATCAAAGCCATGATCAATAGCTGCCCGAACTTCATTACCGCTCACGCAATCGGCGCCAAAGCCATAGGTTTGTATGGTATCAATAACCTTTGGGTTAAAGTTGGCCTTCATGGCATAATGCACATGGAAACCATGCTTTGCAGATGCATCGCGGCAGGCACTCAGGGTGTTTTTAAGCAACTCGAGGTCGTAGTAATAAAACGGAGTTTCTAAGCCGTTGAATTTATCTATAGTTTTACTTGTGAACATCGGTAATATTTCATCAAATCATGCTGAACTATGCATATCGGGGGATTGCTTTGTTCCTCGCAATGACGTTTTAAATTAAAAATTTCAAATAAGGTAATTCCGAAATCGAAAATCCGATATCCGGAATTAAAACAACCTGTTATGTAAACTTCTTAAAGTTTCAACCTTATCCTCGGTTTTTACCAGTAATGACAGGTTATGATCGCTGCCGCCGTATGATATCATCCTTAATGGGATGTGCTTAACCGCTTCCAGTACCCGGGCTGCATAGCCATGTTTTTCGGCACCAAAATCACCTACCACACAAATGATGGTATGGTTTACGTCTATCTCAACCGAGCCGTATGCGTTCAGCTCTTTGGTGATATCACCCAAATAGGTAGTGTCATCGATAGTTACCGAAACCGCTACTTCTGATGTGGTGATCATATCGATAGATGTTTTATAGCGTTCAAACACTTCAAACACCTTACGCAGAAAGCCATGGGCCAAAAGCATCCTGCTCGATTGGATCTTGATAGCGGTAATGGCATCTTTGGCGGCGATGGATTTGATCTTGTCCTTTTCGCTGGTGATGGTGATGAGGGTACCTTTTGCCTGCGGATCCATGGTATTCAATAAACGAACCGGGATCTTATATTTTTGGGCAGGGAAAACGCTTTGCGGGTGCAGGATCTTGGCGCCAAAATAGGCCAGCTCGGCAGCCTCATCAAACGACAGCTGGGCAATTGGCTGCGTGCCCTTTACAATTCGCGGATCATTATTGTGCATCCCGTCGATATCTGTCCAGATCTGTACCTCTTCGCTGCGGATGCCGGCACCAATCAATGAAGCGGTATAATCGCTGCCGCCGCGGCGCAGGTTATCTATCTCGCCATAGGCATTGCGGCAAATGTAGCCCTGGGTAATAAACAGGTTCACTTCAGGATGCTTATCAAGAAGCGGGAGCAGGTTTTCGGTGATATGATCAACAATGGGCTCATTATCCTCATCTATCTTCATAAAATCCAGGGCAGGCAGCAATACCGATGAGATACCTATCTCCTTTAAATAAACATGATAGAGGGTAGTTGAAAGTAGTTCGCCCTGCGCAACAATGATCTTATCTTCAATATGGGTGAAAAGGTCATTGGCCAGGTTGCTGAGCAACGAAAAATGGTAGTCGATAACCTCTTTACCCTGGGCTAAAAACTCGGGCTTCGCAAACAATTCCTTAATAAAAATTTCGTACTTATCCTTCAGGATAGTAATAAGCTGCACTGCCTTCTTCTTATCGCCGGCGAGATATGCTTGTCCAATTTCTACGAGGCTGTTTGTTGTGCCTGACACTGCCGATAGCACCACTACCTGGCGTTCGGCCGGGTTAATGATATCAAGCAGCGCTTTCATCCGGGCGGGGCTACCTACTGATGTCCCACCAAATTTTAAAACTTTCATTTTTATGTTGCTGTTAACCGTATATGATCGGTGTTCCCGAACATCATTTTGCTGATATTCAAGCACCAATATTTGAGGCGCTAAAAATAGTGTTTTAAAACGCTTTAATGTAATGTGATTGGAATTTAAATTTGACGGGGCATATCATTTCTAAGTTTTGAAATTCGTGGGCTTTGATTGGGAAATGACATCTGCGTCTCGTCATTCCCGGTAATATGCCGCGATCATTATATTCCTCTGCCTAAACTATCAGGTGAATAAAAACTTTCCCGCCGGTAACTACCGCTCTGTACAACGGTTGCAAACAATCACAACAAAAAATGGCATATTGCATTACCAATTTTAATACTTATGGAAAATATTAGCCGTAAAAGATTATTGCTTCGGCCGCAATAGCTGCCGCCGGCTTACCTTTTGGTTTAAGTGCTTTGGCTAAGCAGTCACCCTTAAATACTGACGTTGCAACAGGTAACCTCTCTGTGGGTGGAAAAATAAAAGTGAGCATATTTTCCAAACATATGCACTGGCTTAATTATGCCGATATGGCCGCTTTAACGGCACAGCTTGGTTTTGACGGAATTGACCTTACTGTAAGGCCCGATGGGCACGTACTGCCCGAACGTGTCGCCGATGACCTGCCTAAAGCGATTGAAGCCATTGAAAAAGCCGGGATCAAGGTTTACACCATAGTAACCAATATTAAAACTGCTGATGAAAAATACGCCGAACCGATCCTGAAAACAGCATCGGCATTGGGCATTAAATATTATCGTACCGCCTGGTTTAATTATGATAAGGCTACCAGTGTACCGGCCAATATCAGGGCAATCAATAAACAACTGGCCGGCCTTGCCAGGCTCAATAAAAAGTATGGCATGCACGGCGGTTATCAAAACCACTCCGGCGACTTGTTTGGGGCATCGCAATGGGATTTATGGCTGAGCCTTGAAGGACTTGACCCCAATTACATCGGTTGCCAATACGATGTAAGGCACGCAACCACCGAAGGCGCCGATACCTGGCCTGTTACACTTGACCTGTTGAAGGCTTATTCCAAAACAATCAATGTAAAAGATTTTTACTGGGAGAAAAAGGGCGACAAATGGCAGGTGAAAAGTGTACCATTAGGCGAAGGGATGGTTGATTTTAAAAAATACTTTGGCCTGCTGAAACAGTATAATATCAATGGCCCCATGAGCCTGCACTGCGAGTATCCCTTAGGTGGGGCAGAGGATGGTAAACGTGAGCTGGCTATTAGTAGGGAGGAGTTTTCGGCTGCTTTAAAAAAGGATTTGACCAGATTGCGGGGCTGGCTGGCAGAGTATAATCTGTAAGTCTCGTTCAACGCATTGCAGGTTTAAGCTTTCGCGCTTGAACTGCTAATTTTTTCCTCGCCTTAAAACTTGTTTTATAACAAATTTGTTACTAAATTTAATAACAGCATCCCGGTCGCTTGATCTCTCTGACCGCCCCGGGTTGCTGATAACCAATTATTAAACTAAAAGGAGGCCTTTATGAATCTGGTTCATAAAATTGAACACTGGGGTGATACTCATCACCCTAAAGCTTTGGATATTGTGCGTATTGTTCTTGGCGTATTTTTATTGGTGAAAGGCATAACTTTTATGGAAAATACATCATACCTGCGCGGTATTATTACCGATCAGGATGTTATTGATGTATCGCCAGATATGCTGATGATCCTGGTGTACTATGTATCATTTGCCCACATGGTTGGCGGCATACTCATAGCTATGGGTATATTAACCCGTTTGGGCTGCATTATTCAGATCCCTATATTGGTGGGCGCGGTATTTTTAACAGGTATTTTCCAGGAGCCTATCAATACCATGTTATGGCCATCAATTACAGCCCTGGCTCTGCTTATACTATTTACCATTTTAGGCTCGGGCCCCTGGTCGTTAGATAAAGTGTTGTCGTTTAAGGGATAGTGGAGAGAGATAAGAGATCAAGAGCCAGGAATCAAGAAAGGAATTCCTGGAGCTTAGATCCAAACTGTAAAACTCCCGACCTGGACTTAAAACTTCGAACTCAAGACTTCCGACTTCAATTAATATCCTTTAACGGCTTCATCCACATAGCACCATAACCAGCGCTCTCCTGGTTCGGCAGATATAACTACGGGATGGCCGGTAGCGTGGAAATGCTTGGTCATATGCGTATTAGGTGAACTATCGCAGCAAAGCGTAACGCTGCATGTTTGACAGGTACGCAAATGTAGCCATGTACCATGATGCTTTATACATTCTTCGCAAACATAATCTTTAGGTTGGGTTATGCTTTCAATAGCTTCAATATGAGCACAGGTTTCTTCCATAGGTATAGGTAGTTGATGATTAAACTTCGGCCAGGTATTTATGTACGAAACTTATCGCCATTGAGCCTTCGCCTACGGCAGATGCCACGCGGTTCATAGCTCCGGCACGCACATCGCCGGCCGCAAATATACCCGGGCAACTGGTTTCTAACAGGAACGGATCACGTTTAAGCTTCCAAACTTTTCCAAAGCTTTCATAGCTGCGTAACTCGCGGCCGGTTTCAATAAAGTCTTTACTGTTTTTAATAATATCCAGCTTTATCCAGTCGGTATAAGGTTTAGCGCCAATAAATATATACAATGCGTTAGCCGTTTTAACCTCAGATTCTTTGGTTTTACAGTTTTGTATCGTAAGCTTTTCAAGGCAGTTGGTACCTTCGGCCTCAATTACCTCGGTATTTGGCATAACCTTTATATTGGGCGTATCGGCAATCTGGTTGATCAGGTAGGCAGACATGGTTGCCGTCAAATCATCCCTGCGGATAATAATATGCACGTTTTTTGCAAATTTGGAAAGGTACATAGCTGCCTGTCCGGCCGAGTTACCTCCGCCAATTACAAACACCTCTTTACCTGTACATGCTGAAGCTTCGGTAGTTGCGGCGCCATAATAAATGCCGGCCCCGGTAAAGTTATCAACGCCTTTAACTTCCAGCTTGCGGTAATCAACCCCGGTGGTAATTACTACTGTACGGCTGATGATCTCGGGCCCATCATCCAAAATAATGGTTTTGTAGCCATCTTTTTGTTTGATATCGCTTACAGATTGGGGTGATAAAAATTCGGCGCCCAAACGCATAGCCTGACTTATGGCGCGACGGGTAAGATCGGCGCCGCTTAAACCTGCCGGGAAACCCAGATAGTTTTCAATACGTGAGCTGGTACCGGCCTGTCCGCCTGGCGCTTTACGCTCAATCAATAAAGTTTTTAGGCCTTCAGATGAACCATAAACAGCGGCGGCTAATCCTGCCGGACCTGCACCTATAATTACCACGTCATAGACGTCGGTAAGCTGGGTAGGATTTTTGCCCATTTTATCGGCAATATCCCTTATGGTGGGTTTTGTTAAACAACTGCCATCCTCAAATATCACCATCGGCAAATCATCGGTTGTGCGGTTATTGATGGTAAGCAAACTGGCCGAATCGATGTTTTTTTCGATATCAAACCAGCGATAAGGGATCAGGTTGCCGGCTAAAAAATCTTTTATTACATGCGATTGCGGCGAAAACTGGTAACCTACCAGCTTCATACCCACAAATTCGGGAATGTAATGGCTGTGCCAGTCGCCAAGCAGGTCATTAATTACAGGATAAAGTTTTTCCTCGGGAGGGTTCCATGGCTTCATCAGGTAATAATCAAGCTGCACATCGTTGATGGCTTTAATGGCGGCATCAGTATCGGAATAGGCGGTAAGTAGTACCCGTTTAGCTTCGGGGAATACTTTTTTCGCTTTCTCCAGAAATTTAACGCCTTCCATTTCGGGCATGCGCTGATCGCACAAAAACAACGCAACCACTTCCGAACTGTTTTTCAGTTCAATAAGGGTTTCATATGCTTCATTTGCCGATGTTGTGCTTAGTATTTTATATTCTTTGCCATACTGCGACTTTAAATCGCGGCTTATTGACCGCAAAACCTGCGGATCATCATCTATGGAAAATATTATCGGACGGCTCATAGGGTAAATATGCAGGCAAATTAACTAATATTTTTGGTAAAATCAGTTTTTTGCTAACCATTTATCGGGAAGCAAACTATAAACTCCGTATGCCCTGGCCTTGATTTTACCTTTATCGAACCGCGGTGCTGCTTCACAATACGCTGCACCACTTCAAGGCCCATACCGGTACCTTTACCCATTTCTTTAGTGGTAAAGAAAGGGTCGTAGATACGGCTAACATTATCTTCCGGTATGCCGGGTCCATCATCAATAATGGTTACCTCAACAAAGTCGTTATCTTTTTTAGTGCGGATGGTAAGCGTCCCTTTCTCATTCACTTCCATGGCATCAAGCGCATTATCGACCAAATTGGTCCATACCTGGTTAAGTTCGCCAATGAGTGCCTTAACCTCGGGCAGCGTATCATCAAACTCCTCAATCACGGTGATATTCTCCTTCCTGATCTTGTAACCCAGCATAGTAATGGTATTACGAATCCCCACATGAATATCGGCATATTGCTTATCCTGAGCACGGTCCATATGGGTAAACGTTTTAACTGAGCTTACAAGCTCGGCGATACGGCGTGCCGATTCCTGGATATCCTCGATCATTTTTTCGCCCATTAGCTTGGCACTAAGCCAACCCATAATAATGGATACCGCATGTTCGGGTATATGCGCCTTCAGGGCCTCCAGGTTTTCGGTGGTAAAACTAAAGTCTACAAAGCTTTCGGCTATATCATAGGCGTCTTCAACGCCATTATCTTCCAGCCATTCAGATATTTCATCTTCAAGCTGGGTGCGTTGTTTAAGTGTAAGGCGGGTATAGCATTCTTTTTTGTTCAGGATCCTGAACAACTCGTCGGTCAAACCGTCAACCTGTTCATCGCTGGCCCTTATGGCAAACATATTTTTTAGGTGGGCAGGCACCATACGCAGGTGTTTCCTTAATGACAACGAATCGCGTACAATGGCCGATGCCGGGTTATTAAGTTCATGCGCCAAACCTGCAGATAGCTTGCCTAAAGCCATCATTTTATCGTTTTGCTGCTGCATGGCAGTAAAATCGCGTACGCGGGTGGTCATGATATGAACCAATGCCTGGGTGAGCTCAAAATGGTGTTGGATCATCTCCATGATCTCGCCCGTAGGATAGCTCAATACGGTTAGTTCGCCAACAGCCTGAGCATAACCTTTGGCTATAAGGCCGCGCGAATAGGGCATATAACCGGTAATGCTTCCTTTTTCAACCAGGGTATAATCACGGCGCGAGCCCTGCTGCATCATAAAGAAACGCAGATTGCCCTCCATTATAAAATGCGGGCCTGTAAGGTCCTGGCTCGGCTCCATCAGGTATTCACCGTCTTCAAATGTTAATATCTCACTTTTATCAATCAGCCACTGCAGCTGATCATCGGGTATATTGGCTAAAGCTTCAAAAGCTTTCAAGTCTGATACGCTTACCTGTAGTTCACTTACCTTTTGCATAAATTAAAAGTAGGGAATATTATTCAATGATGTAAAAATGAGGTAAAAAATTGCAATAGGGTGAAGCTGTGCAGGATGGATTTTGTTTGTCTGTACCAGGATTTTGTCTGAACCGGGATTTAGGGGATTGTTGGATTCCCTGGATTCGTGTCCTCACGAATCGCTTTGTTAATATTGAAAGTTGATGGCTTTGAAGGCGATCGTGGAGACACGATCGCAGGGGCAGAATATAGAATGGCTCAGTTAATCTTCAGGCTGCATTCAAAAATCCTGAAATAAGGAAAATCCTATAAATCCGGGTTCAATTCCATTTGCTCAAAAATACCCCGAAGGCTTCTTTATACTGATCCCCAACGGTAATGTTCACTTTACCTATCTGTAAAGCGTTGCGGGTAATGGAGTTGATTTTATTGAGCGATACAATGAATGAACGATGTACACGCATAAAACGTTTGGATGGCAGTTTTTCTTCCAAAGCTTTTAAACTGGTGAGGGAAAGCAATGGTTTTTCCTTATCCTGAAGATAGATTTTTACATAATCTTTCAAACCTTCAATGTACAAGATGTCATTAAGAGCGATCCTTACTAACTGGTATTCTATCTTTAAAAACAAGTACTCTTCCTCTTCGGGTTCAGCGGCAATTACGGTTGCAGGGCTGTTTGAGCGGTTCACCAGTTCAAAATAAGTTAGGGCTTTGTTTGAAGCATGCAAAAATTCTTCGTAGTTAAAGGGTTTGAGCAGGTAATCGAGGGCATCAACCCGGTAGCCTTCAATAGCAAACTGGTTGTAGGCGGTGGTGAAAATAATGCGGGGTTTATTTGCTCCGCGACTGTCAAGCACCCGTGCCAGTTCCATGCCGTTAAGGTTGGGCATCTGGATGTCCAGGAAAATAAGGTCAACCTTTTGATCCTGTAAGCCGACAAGCGCCTCAACGGCACTGCTGTAACGGCCAATGAGTTTCAGGAAAGGCGTTTGTTCGACAAAAGCGCAAACGAGGCCCAGCGCGAGTGGTTCATCATCAACAGCTATGCAGTTAATTATCATGACAGGTTAAGGGTTAAGTGAACGGTATAGATATTGGCGGTTACATCCTCGGTAATATCCAGTTTATATTTTCCCGCATAGAGCAAATCAAGCCGGCGAATGGTATTGATTAAACCGATACCTTTATTTTCGCCAATATTTAGGTTATGATCTTTATAGATGCCATTCTCTACCTTTAACTCCAGCAGATCATCATGCTGATCGATAATGATGCGGATAGCGCTTGGCTCCGTAGCGCTGATGCCGTGTTTAAAGGCGTTTTCTACAAAAGGTAAAAAAATCATCGGGGCCACAGTTACATCGTTAGTGTGTGCAGGCGGAGTAAAGGTAACGGTTACTTTTTGGGTAAGGCGCAGTTCCATAAGGCTGATATAGTCTTTAATGAAAGCTACCTCCTGGCTTAATAATGCCGTACCATGCTGCGTATCATATAATACATACCGCATCATGCGCGAAAGCTGATGCAATGCCTTGCGCGATGTTTCGGCATTTACATGCGTAAGCGCATAGATGTTATTAAGCGTATTGAAAAAGAAATGAGGGTTGATCTGCGCTTTCAGAAATGATAATTCGGAACTGATTTTATCCTGCTCCAAAGCCTGGCGCAGGCGGATATCCATTTGCCATTTTTGTATTGCCGTAATACTGGTACTGATACCTAAAACCAGGGCCACTATAACAGTGCCAAAAAAATCCCAGCCCCCGCGATCCCTTGGTTTTGGCGGACGGTGCTGCCGGTGAAAAACGGCTTCCATATGCTCATGCATATGCAGCACCTTATCGGCCCAGCTATTTAGTAGCAAAAAAACAATTATCACTCCCACAACAACTATAAAGTACATCCCTATACGGTCATGCAATAAAAATCGCGGAACCAGTAATTTGCTGTTGAAGTAATAAGCAGCAACAAGTATAAAAAGGGTAACCGCCTGTTTGACCCAGAACTGGTACGGAATTTCGACATTCCAGCTAAGGGGCTGATAGAAGAACAACAGCAGTCCAAAAACTACCCATATTAAAATATGAATGAGTATGGTGATGGTGTTGCTTTTTGACTTAAGGCTCATTGAAAGCGTTTACAATAGTGCACGAAAATAAATTTACATATATAATTCAGCAATATTACAAATCAATAAAGCTTTAGGACAATCATAATCGCCCGGGAGGCAAAAAACACCGATGAGCGCTTTGATCTGATCTTTAAAGGCTGATACAAGCCTTATACAGAGCAACTATCCGTTTTCATGGACGAAAAGTGGTACCCCGTCTATACATTGACAATGCCCGTCTATTTCGTTTTTTACACTAAAAATAATGCTATTGTTTTACGGCTGTTAAACAGCATAAAATGAAAATCCTATACTCCTTAGCAGTAATAATTGCCTTAGCGCTTACATTACCATTTAACGCAAATGCCGAAACCGGTCGTACGGTTAAAGGTGTCGTGAAAGACTCTACTGGTTACCTCGTTGCCGGTACCAGTGTAAAAATGCTTACCGGTACCGATAGCACCACAGTTATTACGGGTGCCGACGGCACTTTTACTTTTAACAATGTAACAGTAAACCAATTTAGTTTAGTTTTTAGTTCGATAGGTTATCAACCCCTCAGGCGCAGGTTTGTGTTGGCAAATGATAACAAGCCGGCCAATTTGCCAGCAGTTATTCTAAAAATAGAAACTACGATGTTAAAAACCGTAGTTATTGCGGATGTGAACCCGGTAAAGCTTAAGGAAGATACCATTGAATTTAACGCCGATGCTTACAAAGTGCGCGATAACGCCCCTGTTGAAGATGTGATTAAAAAACTGCCTGGTATGGATGTTGATAAAGATGGCAATATTACCGCCCAGGGCAAAAGTGTAACCAAGGTGCGTGTTAATGGAAAGGATTTTTTTGGAGGCGACGTTAAAACAGCTACAAAAAACCTGCCTGCCGATATCGTACAAAATATCCAGATCATAGATGATTATGGCGATCAGGCAAATCTTACCGGTGTAAAAACCGGCGAACCGGATAAGGTACTGAACATCACTATTAAGCAAAATAAAAACTATGGTTACTTTGGGCAGGCCAGCATAGGTGGCGGGCGGGATGCCATTCCCGGTGTCTCAAGCGATAAGGAGAGCAACAGATACGTGGCTTCTGCTAATGTATTTAGCTTTAACGGCAACAGGCAGCTGGCTTTTTTGGGTAACCTTAACAACACCAATACTAATCTGTTTAGTTTTGGAGGTGGTGGTCCAAGAGGTGGCGGACCGGGTGGGCCTCCGGGAGGCAACAGCAACTCATCAAACGGGATCACTACAGCACGTTCGTTCGGGTTCAATTATCGCGATAGCTGGGGCAAGAAGATTACCGCTTATGGCAGTTACAGCTTTGCCGATAATTCGGTGAACACCATTAGCAGTACTATTCAAAATAACCTGTCGTCAAGCAATCCGAGCACCAATACACAAACTAATAACCAGCAAGACGAAAAGCTGAACCACCGGATTAATTTCAACATCGAATACAAGCCCGACACGATAAATTATGTAAAGATCACACCAACATATGCTTACGCCAGCACCAATACTACATCTGATGCAACCAGTTTGCTGCTCAGAAATTCGGAAACGGTATCAAACTATACCCTTGCAAACCTCAGTAAATCAACAGAGCCTAACTATGGTGTTAATGTGTTATTTAACCATAAGTTTAACAGTCACGGCCGCAACTTCAGCGTAAATGTTGGCGCGGGCAGCTACATCATTAATAAATACCAAAACCCGGTTTATACTTATATTGATGGTGCCCGCAATGCCCCTCTTAACCAGTTCATCAATACTGATAGCCGAACCGATAGCGTGGGGACTACAGTATCATATATGGAGCCTGTCAGCAAAAAAGGCTACCTGGAGCTTAACTACGCTTACCACTACGCCTATACCACTGCCGACAGGGCGACGGATACCCTGGCTGATGACGGAAATATAAACCGGTACGGCTTACTGAGCAACAACTACAATTCTACCTTTGTTACCAACCGGTTTGGGCTTAACTACCGTTTTATCGACAAGAAATATAACTATACCCTGGGTGTAGTAGCACAGCCTACGCTATTAAAAGGATCGTCGATAGTTGATGGCACACCATTTACTACTAATAACAATACGTTTAACTGGGCGCCTACTGCAAGGTTCATCTATAATTTTTCGCGCAGTCAGTCGCTTAGTTTAAATTATAACGGCAGCAGTAACCAGCCCACATATACAGAGCTGCAGCCTGTTACCGATTTCAGTAACGCCTCATACCCGGTACAGGGTAACCCCGATCTGAAACCGGAGTTTAATAATACACTTTCGTTAAAATACAATAAGTTCAATTTTGAAAGCGGCAACGTATTTTTCAGTAACCTGTCGTTCATTAAAACTGATAATAAAATAGTAGCCAATACCATTACCTACCCCAAAACCTATGCCCCTAACGGCAAGCTGGCGGGAAGTATTTTAACCCAATATTTGAATGCCGATGGTTATTACTCGGCACAGGGATTTTATGTGTTTGCTAAACCATGGCAAAAAAGAAAATATAATTTGTTCATGATAGGTAACATTTCATACAATAACAACGTCTCATATATAAGTAATGTGGATTCCGCTACCTATAACATGACAACTGAAAAAAATATCGCCAAAAACCTGGTGTTATCTCAAGGCGCGCGCTTTAGGGTAAGCATTACCGATGTTATTGATGCCGAAGCAAGTACAACCTATAGCGTTAATACCTCAAGCAACTCCATCAAACAGGCAAACGTTAACAGCAACTTCCAAACCCTTAACCTGGGCGTTAACGGCAAAAGCTATTTTAAAGACTGGACACTGAGTTATGATTATTCAAAAATGATCTATTACGGCTATACCGGTGCTACCAATCCCAATATATTGAACACCTATGTAGAACGCCGGTTTTTGAAAGGCAATGCAGGTACGCTGCGTTTTTCGGTAATGGATGTATTTAACGAGAACACGGGATATACTACTACTCAAAACGGCAGTTACATCACGCAAACCAACAGCAACCGTTTGGGTCGTTACTATCTGTTAACCTTTACGCTTAAGCTACAGAAATTTGCCGGCAAAAGGCCAACCATGGAGCGCGGCGGACCGGGAGGCCCACCTCCGGGCGGCGGCCCCGGCGGACCGCCACCATTTTAAAGAACGGCAAGGTTCACAAATATTAAAAACCTTCCCATCCCTGAGAAGGATGGTGAGTTCAGATCAAAAAAGTGTGATGATCTGAGATTTAGTTGATGTTATCATCAGATAACTGCAGGGCGTTCCGGGGTGAGATACGGGACGCCCCTTTTTTATTAATTATACGTTAAGATGATTGCATAGGTTTTATGGTTTTAAGCTTTTTTATATAAATCAGCATTATGGGTTTATTTGTTTGCTTATCAGTGTGTTAATGTTGAAATATTATTCTCTGTCTTAATATTATAGTCCCAGAAACTTAAACCTAAGGTTGAATTTTATACACCACTGTATTCGATCTGCTACTGGTTTGTACATTACTAACTTAAATGCTGGTTAATTTACACCCACTTGAAAAAAATGAGCAATTTTTACAGTTTTTAACTACATTTAGCCCGTTGTTTGTAAATAAAACTGAATGAAGCCGCTTTTACTTAAAGTTTCTGCCGATCCTGCGCATTCCTTTAGCGTAAGGCATGATGTATCACCGGATATCAATAACCGCTGGCATTGCCATCCCGAACTGGAGCTGATTTATTTCATCAAAGGTGGCGGAACGCAATTTATAGGCGATAGTATTAAGCAGTTTGAAGACGGGGATATGGTTTTGGTCGGATCAAACCTGCCGCACTATTGGCGTTTTGACGACATGTACTTTAATAATGGCAACGAGCAGGTGCCGGTTGATACCATCGTGGTACATTTTTGCGAAAACTTTTGGGGCGATCAGTTTCTTCAGCTTCCGGAAAACAAGCTAATAAAAGTACTGCTTGAACGTTCAAAACGTGGCTTGCAGATAACAGGTGAAATAAAAAAGCAGGTGGCCTCTATTTTAGCCACTATGCTCAATACTGATGGAGCCGAAAGGATCATCATGCTGCTCAAAGCATTGAATACCATAGCGGGCAGTTCACCGCTTAATTACCTAACTTCTATAGGTTTCAAATACGATCATAACGAATCGGAAAGCGACAGGCTTAACAACATATATGAGTACTCGGTACGTAATTTCCGTAAAAAGATCTACCTTGAAGAAATAGCGGATATAGCCGGCGTGAGCGCCAACTCGTTTTGCCGATACTTTAAATCAAAAACCCGCAAAACTTATTCACAATTTGTAATTGAAATAAAAGTAGGCTATGCCTGCAAACTTCTGATTGAAAACAAGCTCAACATCAAACAGCTTTGTTACGACAGCGGCTTTAATAACTTTTCTACTTTTCATAAACACTTCAAGCAGGTAACGGGTAAAAGTCCGCTGATGTATCAGAAGGAGTTTACGAAAAAGGCATAATTTTTTGCCATCCCTCAATAGTATTGAAATGACCTGGGATGTGTTGGTCTTAAAAGAGCAGCTTATGATAAAGCAATAGCCATCCCTTCAGTTTTTTCTATAAATAACGATGAAAATAATTCCATTATCCTTTTCCCGGGAATAATTTTCTAAATTCACGGTGATATATCTCTCGTTTTGCGCACTTACTATTAAAACGCACTGATCATGACACATGAGATAGTTTTTGATAAACCGGCCGCCCGAAGGGAAAAACTCATTACGAAGCTTTACCAAAGCGCTTTCCCAACAGTGGCAAAATATGTAAGCAAAATGGGCGGCTCTTTTGATGACGCGAAAGATATTTTTCAGGATGCCCTTGTTATTTATTATGAAAAGGCAGTGAACAGTGATCTGTCCCTCCACAACAGTGAAAAGGCTTACCTGCTGGGTATTGCCAAACGTCTTTGGCTCAAAAAGTTTAGGGACGACCGCCATAACCTGCCGCTTGATAATTGTACTAAAGATTTTGATGTTACAGATGAAACTGAAGATCAGCCATCGGGAGTTAAACTAATGAGATACCTGGAAATCGCCGGCAAAAAATGCATGGAGTTGCTAAGCGCTTTTTATTATCATAGACTGCCCATGAAGGAGCTTGCAGATTTGTTTGGCTACGCCGGCGAACGATCAGCTACTGTGCAGAAGTATAAATGCATTGAAAAAGTAAGGGAAAAGGTTAAAGAACAATCACTGGCTTATGAGGACTTCATTGAATGAGATCAAGGAAATTGATGACCATGTGCTTGGGCAAGCTGCACCTGGTGATGCACTATTATTTGAGGCCAAACTGATCGTCAATCCAAACCTTAAGTATAAGATAATGTGGCACAAACAAGCCCTTGGCCTGGTGCAGCAATATGGCCGTAACAGCCTTAAGGCCGAAATTGAAACCGTACATCAAAAGCTATTCAGCCTGCGTGAGCATGAGGGTTTCAGGCAAAAGATCATGCGTTTGTTCAATAAACGCTAAACATTAAATTTTATGAATATCAATCAAAATGAGTTCCGCAAATATGCGGTAAGGCATCGCCGTGTCCAAAGTTTACATGTCGACAGGTTTATTGCGCAGGTAAATAACAGCAAAATAAGCATGGGCATGACGCCTTATATTATGGAAGAGCGGCAGCTCAATATCTCGCAAATGGATGTTTTTTCGAGGCTGATGATGGACAGGATCATTTTTCTGGGCACTGCGATAGATGAGCAGGTGGCTAACATCATCCAGGCGCAATTACTTTTCCTGCAATCGGCCGATGCCAAAAAGGATATCCAGATCTATATTAATTCGCCGGGCGGTTCGGTATATGCCGGACTGGGGATTTATGATACCATGCAGTTTATATCGCCCGATGTGGCTACTATCTGTACTGGTATGGCTGCCTCAATGGCTTCGACATTACTTTGCGCCGGCGCCAACGGCAAACGGGCCGCGTTGCCGCACTCACGGGTGATGCTGCACCAGCCATCAGGCGGAGCGCAGGGGCAGGAATCGGATATTGAAATTGCTGCCCGGCAGATCTCTAAAATGAAGCGAGAACTGTATGAGATCACAGCCAAACACAGCGGGCAAAGCTACGACAGGGTTTATGAAGTATCCGACAGGGATTACTGGATGATAGCTAAAGAAGCGAAAGCTTTTGGGATGATAGACGAGGTTTTGGGAGCGAAAGAGGAATGATTAGCATAGTGAAGACTTACGAAGTTTAATTACTTCGTAAGTCTGGCTATTTAAATCACTTATTCAGCGCATCTACCTTATCAAAAAACTCATTTTGCAATTTGATGGTACTGGTATCGGCCTTAATCGCTTTAAGCGCTTGTACAAAGCTGGCTATTTCATGCTCTGCTATAAATTTGCCAAATTCAGGTGTAGCTTTAGCGCCTTCACCGGCATAATGGTTAGGGTAGGCGGCATACCACCATATAGGTGTATAAATATTGGCCAGGTTTAAACGGTACTGATTATCGCCTGATTGTGATGCCGCCCGGTCCATCTTCATCAGGTCGGGGCGATAGTACAGCATTGATGCAGTTTCGCTTTCACCGGCGTGCTGATCGCCCTCAATGGGCGATTTGTGCATTTTTCGGTATTGGTCATTATACTCCTTATCGCCGCTGTGCGGATCATAAAAATATACCGCATAGTTATGACGTTTGTTAAGCAGCGATTGCATAAAGAACTGGATAAACTCGGGATTGCCGCCATGGCCGTTCAGTATTACTATTTTATCAAATCCGTTTCGGGCAATTTCATCGCAGGTAGCTTCCAGTAAATCCCAGATCACTTTGCTGGGCAGGGCAAATGTTCCGGGCTGATGACGAGCCTCATTGATCTGCCCGTAAAAATAATCGGGAAATACAACCGCATATTCCGACTTAACAGCATGGGCTGCCCACTCACGTACGTGGATCAGGTCGGTGCCTAAAGGGGAGTGGGGGCCGTGTTTTTCCAGGATCCCAACAGGCAGGATGCAGGTTTTCGACGATTTTTCGAGCGCAGCGGGAAAATCTGAGGCAACAAGCTCGTCCCAGCGGGCAGGTATTTGCTGGGCAAAGGAATAAGCGGAAAGCAGTAGCGCTGCAAACAGTAATAAGTAAGTTTTCATAAATTTATAGGTTTAATAACAGTTTATAGCAAACTGTATTTGAACTGAAATTTACGAACTTAAAATGTTGTTTTTCAACAGGTAATTTAAAAATTACAATGAAGAGGCTAATGGATATTGGGCAATGAGTAGCAGAAAATAGCTCCTTTTTCCTTGTTGTTTTCAACCCAGATCCGGCCATTCATTTTTTCGGTAAAATCTTTACAGATCATGAGCGCTACGCCCGCGCCTTTTTCCTTTTCGTTACTGTATTGCATGTTGGCTTTAAAATTAAAGAGCAATTTCAGCTTATCGGGCGAAATACCTTTTCCTTCGTCCTGTACACAAACAGTTACATCGTTGTTATCGCTTGATGCACCTATAGTAATGGTTGAATTATCTGGCGAAAACTTAATGGCGTTATGTATAAAATTGCGGTGGATAAACTGTACCAATTCTTTGTCGGCATGAATAACAATGGCTGGGTCTACTGTGGTTACGAACTTAAGTCCGCGGTCTTTACCCATTAAGTAAAATGGTTGTATTGCCTCATCTATAAGGTCCTTTAAAGGCAGTGGAACAGCTTTGTAATTAAAGCCCGACAGTTGCTGTTTGATCCATTGCAATATGTTTTCAAAAATCTCCAGCGAAATATTTGAAGAATGCTCCATGGTATCTACCAATTCCATCAATTCTTCCCGTGTAAAAGTATTAGCGTCTTTAAGTACCGTTGCCAGTGTTTTGAGTGCACCTATTGGCTGCCTGAAATCATGCGCAAGAATAGATACCAACCGGTTGTTGAATTCATGATCTATTTCCAGTTTTTCGTTTCGTAGCTGTACGGTGTGATTAAGTTTTTCCAATGTTTGACCATGTTTTTTCTTGAGGTTATACAGGCGGTAGGTAAATATTACGGTAATGGCAGTTATCACAAATAAAATGCCCAGCACAATGGCAAGCACTTGCCTGTTTTGGCTTCTGATAGTAATTGCTTCCAGTTCCTGGTCCTTAAGTGCATAATCAATGTAATCGAAGCCTGATGTGTTAGCGAATTTTTCTTCGTCTTCATACAGCTTCAATAACTTTTCGCTGTAACGCTGTACCTCATTCAGGTTATTTTGAGCGCTGTAGATATCATATAATTTTTTGCCGAAGAACTTTTCATAATAATGATAACCACTTTTTTCGGCAATGGAAAGCCCTTGTTTATAGTATGTAATGGCTTTGGCTATATCATTATCCATGTACAAGTCGCCAAGGTTAATGATTATATCCAGGCTCAGGTAGGAAAGCTCCATGGCTAAACCGTTGTCAGCAGCCTGTTGCAGCAATGCCGTACCTTTTTCGCGCTCGTTGTTTTGCAGGTATAATAAGCCCTGGATCTGGTCTGCTTCAACCAGCATGCGGTTGTCTTTAAATCTTGTTCCTATTTCCCGCGCTTTATTCAGGTAAATTTCAACCGAGTCTTTTGGTACTTGCTCCGGGTATAAGAGCAGGTAGTTACATAATACCAGCGACATAATTGAATCGCGCTGGAGGGTTTTGCCGATATTCATCGCGCGCTTAAAAAAATCTATCGCTTTTTTATTCTCCCTGGTTTCGTTAAACACCAGGCCAATGTTCATTAGCCCCTGCACAATGTTTGAGGTGTCTTTTAACTCTTTATAAAGATTATAGGCCTCGTTATAATACCGCAGCGAAAGCTGTAAATTGCCTTTAAGGTCATAAACAATGCCTATAGCATTCAAGGCGTCGGCTTTACCTGCCTTATAGTTTAGCCGTTCGGCTATGTTTCTTGCTTTTTTAGCATAAAAAAAGGCACTGTCGATATTTTGCTCATACAAAAGTAAGCCCAGCCGGTTAAGTGTATTTACATACTGTATACTGTCATGAATTAAAGGCAGGTCTTTTTTTAGTTTATTAACCTCCCTGAATTGGCCGAAACATTCAGATACAGCAAGCAACAGTAATACTAAAAGGCTTACGTTTTTTTTCATTAATTAATATTTGCAAAACGGGGCTAACGGTTCATAAAATAGCCTAAAGCTATTATACGGATAAAAAATGGTATGGTTGGAGAATGTTAAATAAAATACGCTTGGGGTACAGTTAATTTTAACTGTTATCCCCGAAAAAAGATATCAAACTTATGCAGGTAATTCCGGCGTAATAATTTGAATAAAAAGTCTGATCTAAAGAACTGCTATAATGAGTCCGGATTAGGAATAAAATTCATAAAGGCCTGGAACTTGGCATAATAGTTTTGCATGTTTAACTGGTAATAATAAGCACCGCGTTTTGAGCCGGCTTTATCTTTATCGGCCAGTTTAATGAGCAAACCGGTTGCCAGCACCCTTTTACTGAAATTACGTTTATCAATGGTGGTATTAAACACGCTTTCATAAAGAGTTTGCAATTGCGGGATGGTAAACTTGGTGGGCAAAAGCTCAAACAGGATAGGGTGCATAGCTGCTTTGTAACGGATGCGTTTGCGGGCCTGCTCAACCATTTCCTGCTGGTCAAATATCAATTTAGGGGCACGTTTAAGCTGAAACCATTCGGCATGGTAATCATCACTGATCTGGGCTTCATATTTGTGGATATCAACCAGTGCAAAGTATGCTACAGATACAGTACGCTCAATAGGATCACGCTGGGGCTGCCCAAAAGTATATAATTGTTCAAGGTACACGCCCTCCAAACCGGTTAATTGCTTTAAAATGCGGTTGGCACTTTGATCAAGACTTTCATCTGGCTGAACAAAGCCACCCATCAGGCTCCAGTTTCCCTTTTCGGGTTGAAAGCCTCTTTTTATCAATAGGATCTTTAAAACTTCGCCATCAAAGCCAAAAATGATACAATCAACAGCTAATAATAACCTTGTTTGCTTGGAGTACTTGAGCATTTATAAACAGTAATAATTTTATGGTAAAAACAAATATAGAATAACATTCGATATAAGCTGGCAAATTTGCTGTGTTATACCCGTTAAAAAAGCATTAATTTACAATTGTTAGTCAAATGTGTAAATTAATTGTGCTTTTTACAATAATAATTGATACTTATTCATCTTTTATTCGCCCCATGCCGATATTACCAGCATGCGGTTGCCGCCGTGGTTACGGTGTTCGCACAAATAAATTCCCTGCCACATGCCTAAAGCCAGTCTTCCGTTGCGGATAGGAATAGTTACTGAACTGCCCAGCATCGCGGCTTTCAGGTGGGCAGGCATATCATCAGGACCTTCATCATCGTGTAAATAATCCGGGTCGTTTTCGGGTACGGTTTTACTGAAATACATTTCAAAATCATGCCTTACGGTTGGGTCGGCATTTTCATTAATGGTTAATGATGCCGAAGTATGCTGAATAAATACCTGGCAAATCCCGGTTTTTAACTCTTGTATTTGAGGCAATGCATTAATTACTTCGGCTGTAACGAGGTGAAAACCTCTTTTGCGCTCCCTAAGCTGAAGTATTTGCTGAAACATTTTCATAAACAGTTTGCTTTATAACAGTGTTGCAAACATATCTATAAAGATTGTTCCGTTTTGTTTTGAATAGTGTACCAATTAAAAATTGTATGCAGGTTTGCATTGCTTAGGCAGCGATGGCCGGATTCAGACCACCGCTTTCGGTTGCGAACAGGCGATTAATGAAAGCCTTTATCTTTTCGATGAAACTTTTCCTGACCGGTTTTTCAATCATTTGAATTTGATCATTGTCCGGAGGCTTTGGGGTATCGGCATCCTGCATTTCTTCCAAAACAATTTCACGGATCTCAGGGTCACGGTTTACGATCTCATCCAGTTCGGTGAGCTCGTTAAAGGTGGCTATACCGTTTTTTTGCCGTTTAATAAGTATTTCAAAACGGTCCTGGTTGAAAGTACGCCTTTCCAGTTGTTTGCCGTGTCTCATGATATATACAGTAATCTTTGTTCAGGACTCAAATTAAGTGCCATGTATTTATAGCATTGATATTCAATTGATTAATATTGTTTTTAATGAGGTTGTGTGCATCGTTATGATACATTTATTGTTCGTTTTCGTGCAGGGGTATCTATTATTTAAATAGGTTTTGATAAGCAGTATTGGTACTTTTAACGTAAATATCTGTTAGTTATGAATTGGTGGCCATATGAAAAATTTTCCATTATAAGTCCGCTCAACCCCGAAGAGGTAAGATTAAGATTGACAGAACAAGTAAGCCCTGCTTTCACAGGAAGTTTCTTTGAACAATTAACCAACAGGTATCCCACTCCTTTTAAAGGGTATGTAAATATTAGTGAGTTTAAAATTGAACCCGTAGTTGTTGGTAGGAATTCGTTTATACCTTTGATAAAGGGGCGCGTGGAGTTTGCGGAAACGGGAAGTTGTCTTTATATAACCATGGCTATGCACCAGGAAATAGAATATATTATCATTGGAATGGCTGCTTTTTTAATGGTCGCGGGTTTTGGCGGTTGGATACATTCTTCAATGTCTGATAGGTTTGATCCCTTATCAATAACTCCATTTGGTATGTTGGTATTCATTTATCTTATTATGATATATGGCTTCAACTCGGAAAGTAATAGCTGTAAATCTTTTTTATTAGAATTATTAGAAGGAGATTATGAGCGATAGCACTACCACAAAACAAATACAGGGCATAGCCCCCTTGCTTCAGATTTTTGATATGCCCGTGACCTTAGGATTTTACCGTGATGTGCTGGGTTTTGAAATAGTACAGGCATCAGGCGAAGGTGACGATGTTGACTGGGTTTTATTGAAACTTAATAGTATAGAACTAATGCTCAACACCGCGTACGAAAAACCAGACCGCCCTTTAGGGCCCGATGAGCAGCGTGTTTCTGCCCATGCCGATACTTCACTTTATTTCGGCCACCCCGACATTGATATCCTATATGGCTATTTATTAAGTAAGGGCATGCACCTTAAACAACCTCAAATTACAGGCTACGGCTGGAAAGCCATTTACCTGCTTGATCCGGATGGATATCTGTTGTGCTTCCACTGGCCTGTACAATAATATTATAATCGCTCATAGTGAGATTCCGGCCCGTCTGCTGCAAGGGGAACTGTTCCGTAGAAAGTGAGTATTTTGCCTTCTATCCTGAAAAATGTGATGCTGCTGCTCGAGGTATCATTGTCATACATAATCTGTTCATGGGCATTATCATACTTGCGGGTCCGATAAGTGCCGCTTTTTATCAGGGTATCCTTATGCATTCGCTTGTAGGTATCAGATGTAAAGGTTATGATATTGCCGTTTCCGGGTTGTATGGCAGACAGATCTTTAGGAGGCTCGCAGTAACAACTTGTACCGCGGTACTCCCACCTGCCAATCAATTGATCATTATTAGGAGTATTGTCTTTTTTACAGCCTGACAAAACGGCGAGTACGCCAAATAAAAACAGCTTTTTCATACCGTAAGGTTTATACTACTTTACGATGTTGAGAGGCAAAACGCTACAAATTACTTTGGTTAGTAACAGTTTCAATACACAATTTGCAGGCATGAATTAATTGATAACTTTGGTGTAAACCAATGTATTTCCTATAAAATTTATGAAGCAGCATAATTTATCAAGGCGCAGGTTTATTGGCAGCAGCGCACTTGTCGCAGCGGGGCTTTTAGCATTTTCAAAACCATCATTTGCGGGCGTGGTTTCAGGCCGTACTGATAAACCCAACTCGCTTATCAACGGCGTACAAATAGGCGTGATCACCTACTCATTCAGGAGTATGCCGGGCACAGTTGAAGATTTATTGAGGTACTGTATCGACTGTAATATTAATGCCATTGAACTTATGGGTGATGCCGCCGAAATGTATGCCGGCGCCCCTAAACATGAAGCCGGCGAAGATTGGGCTGCATTTGGAAAAAAGATGGCCGAATGGCGCGCCTCTGCCCCAATGGATAAATTTAAGGAGATCAGAAAGATGTACCATGATGCCGGTGTCAATATTTATGCCTGGAAACCGAATGCCCTCGGCCCTAAAAACAGCGATGCCGAAATAGATTATGCATTTAATGCTGGGAAAGCTTTGGGCGTAAACCACGTAACTGTTGAGTTGCCTGATGAGGTTCAAACCAAACGCCTTGGTGATATAGCCGCCAAACATAAAATAATGGTTGGCTACCATGCCCACACCCAGGCCACGCCAACCCTTTGGGACGCGGCCCTGGCCCAGTCAAAGTATAATGGAATTAATTTGGATATCGGCCATTATGTGGCAGGTACCAGCAGCAGCCCCGTTCCCTTTATTGAAAAATATCATGACCGTATAACCAGTATGCACATCAAAGACCGTAAATTTCATGACGGTCCCAACCAGCCCTGGGGACAGGGCGATACTCCGATAAAGGAAGTGCTGCAACTGCTTAAAAATAACCGCTATAAATTCCCGGCCACTATTGAACTGGAGTACAAGGTGCCTGAAGGATCAGATGCGGTAAAGGAGGTGAAAATTTGCCGGCAGTTTGCTGCCGATGCGCTGGCATAAAGTATTGTATTAGTTTATCCGTATACAATGCCTCTTATTTGTAAATTTATATTTATTTGAATATAGATATGGATAACTCCTGTAAACTAAAGTTGGAATGGATTCCCGCCGCCTATAGGGGAATAGCAGAACATGGCTTTAACGATATATTGGCTGATAAGCTTAAACAAACGCAACCTGTAAACGGGATTTATCAAAGCGGCAAAGGCTTTACAAAGCACAAGGTTTACCGGCGGAAACCATAAGAAGTTGCTTTGCTGATGTTCGGCATATAAGCCTATATTTATCGAATGGAATCTAAAATATTTTCATACAAGGCAGATGGCATTATACTTGCCCCGATTGACGATCAGTTAAGTATCAGCCCAGTATTTGATCGCAAAGAATTGCTGAGCAAACTGAAGGACCTTTTTAACGATGATGACTATAAAGTTGATGAACGTACCCTCGATTATAAAATTAAAGACGGCCAGCTTTATATTGAAGGTGTGGTTATTAAACAGGCAGAGGCAAAGTCGATCGGATTTATGAGCGGGAAGTAGTTAACTGCAATACCCGACCTGATTTTTATTAAATACATACCCTTCCTTAAACCTGTTCAATCAGGCCTGCTTATCCTGTAATTCAATGCTGCAGTTGTGCCTCCGGTTACGTCAATGGTAACGCCTGTAATCTGGCCAGCCAGATCTGATGCCAGGAAAACCGCAGTATTGGCAATATCGGCCATTAAGGGTAATTTTTTGAGCATGGTATCAGCTTCCATTTTTTTAAGGATGGGATCCATAACATTGGGCATTGTGTCAATTGCGTTTTTAAACACGCGCGAATCTGGCGAGCCTCCCGAACGGATATTAACCACGCGGATGCCGTAAACACCCAGTTCGGATGCCAGTGTGCGCGAAAAACTTTCAACACCGCTGCAAGCCGGACCAAAGCCACCTGTGTGAGGATAGCCGATACCTCCCGGCGTAGCTGTAAGCGATAAAATTACGCCCGATTTTTGTTTCATCATCACCTTGCCAGCTGCAATGGCCGTCATGAAGCGGGTTTGCATTGTAAGCGTAATCGGCTTTACAAAATCTTCGGCCGATATTTCGGTAAGCGGTACATTCTGCACCACATCAACTCCAACGGCGTTAAATGAAATATCTACCGTTCCTGCTCTGCTTACTATTTGCTGTAAATGCTAATCAATTGCTTTTTCATCAAATGCATCTACAATTGCTGTGTCAGCAAGGCCCCCTGAAGCAATAATTTCACCGGCGATTTTTTTAATTGACCCGGGATTGGGCCCGGTTAAAAATACGTGTGCCCCGGCGGCGGCCAGTGCCTTTGAAACTGCACCGCCTAATGAACCGCCTGCACCGTAAATTACCGCGTTTTTATTTTGGAGTACCATGGTGGTAGTTTTATTTAAAAATAGTCTTAAAGATACCGAGCTATATAACAAACATAGGTGCAAAT
Source organism: uncultured Mucilaginibacter sp. (assembly GCA_966212355.1). GTDB lineage: Bacteria > Bacteroidota > Bacteroidia > Sphingobacteriales > Sphingobacteriaceae > Mucilaginibacter. Next base: position 195,241 of record CBIHRB010000005.1, on the reverse strand, counting down.
GATGTTTGAGAGAAGGAGCAAAGATGACAATTACGGGAGGTGTTTGGGACAGACGAGGGTATATATCAAATTAAATGCGTATGAACCTATCAGGTAAATTTAAGACCCAACAGAGGCTATTGAGCTATATTCTTTGCTTGATCAGGCTAAATGATGTTTGATTACTTGTCATACTAACATCCCGTCAAAGGGAGTCCGATGTCAACCAGCAAACAAACGTAAACGCTTATTTATAAGCTTCAGGCCATTTTGATAATATGCAGTTGCCTAATCTTAAGCCCCTGCCTTTTTCCTGATCCTTAACAAACCATTGGCAGTAGTGGCATAAATAATACCTTTTGAATCTTGTACTATCTGGTAAATAGTAAAACCGGGGAGCGGCGAATTGTTATTGTGGTAATTTTCCCAACCATTATTCAGATCAAACCTGGCGATGCCCGATTCGTCTGTACCCAGCCACAAAACATGTTCAAACTTATCATACAACATGGTATTAACATGGTTAGCAGGCATGCCCGAGTTTTTATCATTATAATGCAGCCAGTTACCATTAAACTTTAGTACGGCTATACCTTCTTTATCACTGTCATTTTCACCAGTTTGTTTATTACAATCAACCAGTGAGAAGTAAACATTTCCTTTTTCATCCTCTACCGCGCCCGAAATACTGGCATTTTTCAGCGGAGTGTTGTTAAGACTGTTAAACGAGGTGATAACGCTTTTATCAATCATGATGGTGCCTTTTGACGTACCTATCCAAAGCCGTTTCTGACTATCTACATAAGCAAAAAGCACATTGCTCGAGGGCATTTCAGGCATCGATTTTTTGTTTATCACTACTACTTTATCTTTCCTTTTTACAACAAGACCGTTTTGGGTGGTGAAAAGTAATTCGCCATTGCGGCTGTTCAGCACCTGGTTAACCCCGCCTGCCAAAAACTGCTTAAAATCAAACAGCTGCCAGCCGCCGCTGCCGTACATAAATATTTTATTATCGTAATAAACCCATTTGTTATTATCCCTGTCGATGGTTACTTCCTTTATGTTGGCATCTGACGGGAACGGCGAATTATATTCATTAACCGGGATAAACGTTGTTCCCTCAAAGCGGGTCATCCCTTTTTCAGTAGCATACCATAACAGATCCGACTGATCCATAGCGGCTGATTTGCCGATGTTATCAACCAGGGGCGAGTTATATTTTGTCCATACCGTAAAGTCGTAGTTTTTTAATGATGGATTGGCGTAGGTGAAAGTTTTATTGTAAATGGTTGGGTCGCCGGGCGGTTTCATTTCGGCAAGGTCCATCCTTTGCACCTGGCCGTAAACGCCGCCGCTTATAAAGCGAAAGATCACATTTACAGATGAGGCTACCGGTTTGCCATCTACCTTGGCTGGCTTCCAGATGCAACCGTTCAGATAGGTGATCAACTCGTTGGTTAGAGCGCTTTTGCTTGCATCGTTATGACTAAGCACGCAGCTAAAACCCCGCTCATCCACCAAAACCTGGAACGTTATGGAACCCGTAGCTTCTTTTAGCAGATAACGGTTATTGATCCTCGCAGAAACAAAATCAATGGCAAGCTGATCGCAGCTGGCCTTGGGATCGCCGCAATCCATGCAATAATTGGTGATATTGCACATCTCTACCTTTTGCAAAAAAAGATTTTGTGCAAACAGGGCCGATGGTAAAAGAAAGATAAACAGGCAGATAAATAAAACTCTGCGGATTTTAGTTGGGGATAACAATGCCAGCATTACGCTTATAAATAAAAGAAAGCAAACCCGAAACTCCAAGCGAATGATAGTTAAATAATGTTAAACAAAGATACAAATCCTAAATGAGGATAGTATGAAGCAGTTACATTTGATTTGCTTGCTATAAAACATTTAAAATATGATATATGTTATTTTAAAACCGATTATCCTGAAGCATGGATTTATTACATTTTAAGTCCTTTAACATTTACCTAATTATGAAAGCCGAAAAGTCAAAGAGCGCTGAAGCGCAAATGCTGATCCGCAAGCCTGTTGCGGACGTGTTTAACGCTTTTATTGATCCATATGTTACCACGCAATTCTGGTTTACACAATCAACAGGTAAACTGGAAATCGGAAAACAAGTTACCTGGTCATGGGAAATGTATGGTGTATCATCGGTGGTGGTTCCGATAGTTATTAAAGAAAACGAATTAATCACTGTTGAATGGGGATCGCCTGCGACAACTGTTGATTTTAATTTTAAATCAATGGGCGATGATGCTACCTATGTAGAGATTCAGAATTATGGCTTCAATCAAACGGGAGATGAATTAATTGCTGCTATCAAAGATTCTACAGGAGGTTTCACAACGGTATTAGATGGATTGAAAGCCTGGCTGGAGTACGGGATCCATTTAAATTTGGTGGGAGATAAATTCCCAACGGGAAAGTAACAATAGTTGTTTTTAACACAGATACTCTAAAATCTTTTACTTTTGCACCATGAGCCACGAAGAATTGAGTGAATACTTTAGTAATGTTACGTTACCCCAGGAATTAAGGCTTGACCGCGCTACAACTCAGCTCCATGTTGCCGATTTTGTTAAGCAATTATTGAAAAACATGAAAAACTATCCTGATAATTGGCGTCACCAATACCAGTTAATGAGGATCAAAAATGCTCTCGAAAATCCATATAACGGGCCAGAAATCCCAAGGTTTTAAATATCCGGTTTAAGAAAACAGGTCATTTTCGCCTAAATAACTCCTGATCATTTTCAAGATAGGTTCGCCCAGGTCTGTTGCTTTTGCATCGCCAAAACTTTTTAACTGCGAAAGCTGGTTTAATGACCGTGGTAGCTTAGAAGTGATATCGCGCAGCATGTTTTCAGACACCAGCGTATGTTCGGGGATTTTACGTTCGATGCTGGTTGCTTTACGCCAGTTGAGTAATTGCTTGTATAGTTCGGGATTAACAATTTCCTTCTCTTTTGGCAGTGCTTTAGGGTTCCAATTTTTATATACTGGTTTGTAACTTATCCCTGCTTCCTGTACCGACGATAAAACATCCCTGCCCGATATGGCAATGGGCAGGCGTACAAATGCTGCCGTTTTTGCCTTCAGGTTAACTAATAAATGATTTAAACTGTCGTAAAACTCGGCAGGTGGATTAGTATTATTAATGGCAATATAAAAACCGTTAATGGCTTCTATAAAAGCATTTAATTTAGGCAGAAAATAATTGGCGGCATTTTTTAGTCTGCCTATAAATGGTGTGTTGTTCCAGATAAGTTGGTCATCAGGTAAAGTGCCCAGTTCCTTCCTGATAAAACGGTCGCCGATGGTTTTAATTTCAGTTTCCCAGTTTTGATCAGTTTTATCGATGTTTTCGGATAATGGGCTGTTTTTAACTCCGCCGGCAAGCATGATGGTTTTAAACTGTTTCCACGCACCGGTGAGCATCGAGAAATCAAAGACATCTTTCATTTCTTCTATGGCTATTTGCCGAATAGTGTTTTCAAGCAGTTGCTCATCAGGCATGGAGATGGCCGCATTTTGCATAAAGCCAATGATTTCCGGGTCGGTACGAATATTTTCAGGACGTACAGGCGATTTCAGGATCATGCCCTCAAGCGATCGGCAACGGCTTAGCGCAACATAAGTCTGCCCGAAAGCAAAGGCGGCGTCGACATCAATAACTGCTTTCTCAAAGGTAAGCCCCTGGCTTTTATGGATGGTGATTGCCCAGGCCAGCCTTAATGGATATTGACTAAACGAACCATTGTTCTGTTCATTTATCTTTTGCTCATCTTCGGCCAGGGCGTATTTTACATTTTGCCAGGTTTCGGGGATTACTTCAAACTCAGAGCCATCATCAAGAAAGGTTAAACGGATGTTGCCGGGCCCCATAGCCGTGATACGCCCCGTGCGGCCATTATAATATTGCTTTTTACCCGAGCTGTCATTTTTAATGAACATCACCTGTGCGCCAACTTTCAAAACAAGCTCATCTTCGGCCGGGTAGGCATCCTTGGGAAAATCGCCGGTTATGGTGGCTTTAAAAGTGTGGGCTTCACCATCAAGCTCCATTAATCGCTGCTGGTTAATTTCGTTAACCAATTGGTTATGTGTTGATAGGGTTACATAATCTTTAAGCCAGTTGGCATTCAGGTTAGGGTTATAATGCGCATTCAACTTGTCGAGCATTTCGTTGTTGGCGTAGCCATTGCGGATATTGTTCAGGATCTCCACAAATACCGGATCTTTTTGGCGGTAAACCTGTGTAAGCTCAAAAGTTAACACCGGGAATTTTTGAAATGCGAGACTATCAAAAAAATAAGGGCCTTTGTAAAAATTTCTGAGCACCGGCCAGTCTTTTTCATAAACAGGGGGGAGTTGAAACAAATCGCCGATCATCAATAACTGTACACCGCCAAAAGGCCGGGCCGATCCTTTTACCTGGCGCAATATCGTATCAATATAGTCCAGTGTATCGGCCCGAACCATACTGATCTCATCAATAATGAGCAGATCGAGGCATTTTAATATGTTTGACTTTTCGAGGCTGACCTGCCTGAGCAGGGTGTTGTGATTGTTATGATCGGTTACAGGTACCTGCGGCCCGAAAGGCACCTGGAAAAAGGAATGAATTGTTACGCCGCCGGCGTTAATAGCTGCCACTGCGGTAGGGGCTACAACTGCCAGGTTTTTGGTAACGTTTGCCCTGATCCAGCGGAGAAAAGTGGTTTTACCGGTACCTGCCTTACCTGTTAAAAATATCGGCCTGTTAGTATTTTCAATAAATTTAAGGACGAGTTCATGAAAAGGCTCCAACACCATACACTGTTATATTATCGCTTCCCGGATCAGGAATTATCTTCAAATTTAATAATTAGGCGCGATAGTGCGGGAAACTGTTTGTCAACATATCAGAAAACAACTTTAAATAAAACAGACCCAAGCGGATAAATTAAGTGCTTTTTTTGCCTTCTTTTAAGTGCCTGTTTCTTAAACAGACATCAATTGCAAACTATAACAGGTCTGGTGCCCGGTGTAAACAATTGATTAAAAGTGTGTTAAATTTAACGTGCGAAATTTCAAAAAATATTTTGCCAGCACCTGGCGGAAGTTATATATTTGCGGCCACCAACGCGAAAGTAGCTCAGTTGGTAGAGCACGACCTTGCCAAGGTCGGGGTCGCGAGTTCGAATCTCGTCTTTCGCTCTCAAGCCTTTCCTGTTCAGGGAGAGGCTTTTTTTATACCTCTATATTATCCATTCAACCACTCCGGCGGAGAAATAATTGGAGATCAGGCAGAAATTTGAAATGCTCAATTGGTCGATAAATTAACCCAGAGCAACAGCGGCGTTTTTACTGCTTCCAATTGGGTTGAGATCATTTTTAATAAAAGCCTATCTGTAACAATATCAATACAATAAAGATATATAATAACGGTTGGGCGAGGCAGCGCTATGACAGGGTTAATTCTTCCCCGGTTCGGGAAAGTTTATATACGCTAATTGAGCCTATAGGCGGGTATAAAAGTTAGTTTACCTGTAAAAACTCCCGTGTTATTTCAGGAAAAAGTTTTGCGGTAGCTGTACCAGCGGATAACTTTTAATAGCTCATCTTCTGAAATAATATTATTGCCTGTGGGCTGAAAAACCAGTTCTTTATCCAGTATTGTGGCCCGAAATGGTTGGGACGAACCCGGACTGGTTTGTGTTTCCGGTTCGAAAACGCAGACGCTGCTGCCTGAACCGGGAATTAGGATAACGTCGATCCCATCTACGGAGTTCAGTAAATAATTTTGATCCATGCTATACCTTTTGCAAAAAGTATACCTGTTTAGTAACTATCTCTATCAACGGGGATGACCGAAAAATAAAATATAACCATCAACGTCTTCTAACTCAAAGCCGCGCAAGCCGTCAGGAGTATTTTGTAGCGGTACAGTGAAACTAACACCGCGCGATATAAACTCTGAGGCGAGCGTATCCGGGTCAGGTACACTAACATACGCGTCCCACCGGGCGTCCGGGGCTTGCTTGTAGTTCGGAAGCGGATCCCCGCTTACAGATTTCAGGAAGATCATTGCCCCATCCCGCTGCACAATAGCAAAAAACGGATCGTGATCCGGCTCCTGGAAAACGGTATCAAAACCGAGTTTCTCCCGATAAAAGGATATTGCCGTTGTAACATTGCGTACAATGAAGAATGGAGCAATGCCGGCTATATGTGGCTGATTCATAAGTTGATTTTACAAGGCTGCAGATATAAATATATGAAGCAGATAATGGATTGGCAATAAAAGGAATTTCAATTTTATGACTGCTGGTCCGTTAAAAATAACTCCTGATCGGTAACCCGCTGGCTAACGTCGATTTATCAGTTATTGGCAGAGGAAGCTGAGTGAGTGTTCAGTATATTTGTTTTAAGAAGGGTCGTTTTTGATGATCGGCTTCGGTTTTATATTAAAACGATTATAACCTGTTTCTCTAACTGTAAACCGTATGAAAAAAGTCGCATGTACCTCAGGCTTTAAAGCTTTAATATTAAGTCGGATCAAATTGCTCAGCTTGAGCTTTTTGTGGCTCCCAATAGTTTTAGCTGCAAACAAATGTCAAGCCCAAGCCCAGACCACGCCTAAGCGGTCATTGCTCGCGCTTTCCAAAAGTGATCATACCCTGTCAATCATCGACCCTGTTACGCTGAAGGTTATCGCGATTGCTTCGGTAGGTTCCGATCCTCATGAAGTTATAGCCTCTGCCGATGGAAAGACAGCTTATGTTTCCATTTACGGCGGTGGAAGTCTGCACGAGCTTAGCGTGGTTGATCTCGTGGCACAAAAAGCCATGCCCGCTATAGATACTAAACCGCTAATGGGGCCACACGGGTTAACATTTGCAGGAGGAAAAGTTTGGTTTTCGGCCGAGGGCGCTAAAGCTGTTGGCCGTTATGACCCGGCAACAGGTAAATTTGATTGGGCTATGGGAACAGGCCAGAACAGAACGCATATGATCTATGTAACGGATGACGGAAAAAAGGTATACACCACAAATGTATCATCGGCAACTGTGAGTGTTTTGGAGGATAGCCTGCTGAAGCCAATGGGGCCTCCGGGCGGAGGAACTTCTCCTGCTGGTGCGGCACCTCCGCCCGGGTTCGCGCCTCCGGCACGTCATGACTGGGTACAGACCGTTATCCCGGTGGCTAAAGGCTCCGAGGGTTTTGATGTATCGCCCGATGGCCATGAATTATGGACTGCAGGTGCTGAAGACGGCAATATTTCGATCATCGATATCGTTGCCAAAAAGGTAATTGCTACAATTGACGCGAAGGTGGCAGGTGCCAACCGGCTTAAATTTACGCCTGATGGCAAACGTGTATTAGTTACCAGTCTCCGTACCGGCGACCTGTTTATTTTTGATGCAGTATCGCACCAGGAGTTGAAACGTATAAATACAGGGCATGGCGCGGCCGGCATCCTGGTAGATGATGACGGGGCACGTGCATTCATTGGCTGCACAAGCGATAACTATGTGGCGGTAATTGACCTTAATAAATTAAAGATAACCGGGCATATCGATATCCGCGGGGCCGATGGTTTGGCATGGGCGGTGAGGCGGTAGTATTGTGGACCGGAATCTTCCAAAGGTCTCCTGATTTTCCAGGAAACCTTTGAACTGAGAAAGGAGTTAAATCATAACTGTCCTGTTAAAACTGATAACTGATCCCGCCCTGAAATATAAATGAATTTTGCTTATAGGAGATATTCGCTACACGGTCATTAAGTTTCGCGAACCCTTCAAACGGCACTTTCTGATCCATATTGAATGTTTCCAGCCTCTGCATAAAGGTGTGGCCGGCCACCGCGGTGAATTTCCACCTTCTGCCTAATGTGAGGTCATAGAGAAGCCCTGCGCTGTTTTGGCGTAAATGTAGGTACTGTGGTTGCTCATTAGTGTTAAGGCGGTACATACTTCCATCAATTGCCATAGTTACACCTAACGACTGCGAGCTTGAAAGCCTGCGTTTTAAGGATGCCCTTGAAGGTAAAACAGCGGTAAAATTCCAGTTATCATTAATAGTCCAGTCAAAATCAGGCAGGGGCAGCAAAAACTGCCCCGAATAGTTACGGGTATACACCAGTGTTACACCCCATTTAAAAGATTTACTTGAACGGAACCCGATACGTACACCAAGTGTGTATAAGATATCGTTGGCCTCAATGCCGCGTTTAAAATCTGAACCGGCAGTGGCTAAACCTATAAATGAAATTGTTTTGGCGCGGGAAAGCGAATAATTGAGCAATAGGGGAACGGTGACTGAATGAAAAGCATTTTCGCCGATTTTTTCCTCGTTTGACAGGAACAAGCCCCGGTAACGGACGCCGGTTTTTACCAAAACTGAGTTTACAGAAGAAAAATCCTTATAAACGGGAACGCCAATATCTACAATTGGCTGCTGCATGGTTATGGTGTTGTTGTTGACTTTAACAGGGGTAACAATGTCGGTGACGTTAACACCGCCGAGGAAGGGGGAGGTGGTTAAAAACTTTTTATGTTTTGCGGTATCCGGGCTTTGGCAGTAGGAAAATACAGGCAATAAAAGTCCTGTCAGAAGAAGAAAGCATTTTTTCATGTCTGTTAATTTGTTTAAGAAAGTTTATAGGAGATGGGGTTGATTACATGGGGGTAACTATTGAAATTAGTTTTTTCATGAGGTTGTCGAACTGTTTTTTCTCTTCCTCGGTAAACTTTGCAGCCAAAGCTGTATCAAATTTTTCAAGCACAGCATCGGCCTGAACGGAGAGTTTTTGACCATAGCCGGTCAATTCTACACGGGTTTTTCGTTTATCGCTGATGTCCTGTTCTACCTTCACCATATCGTTTTTAAGCAAAAAGGATATGGTTCTGTTAACCGATGCTTTATCCCGTTGCAAACCATAGCAGATTTCCTGTTGAGATGCCGGGCCGGAGTAATAAAGGCTTAGCAGGACCTGCAGCTGATCTAATTCCAGGGGGAAACCCTGGTCACGGAAAACTTTATCACATTCCCGGCGCAACCTATTTGAAGCCGCCCCAATCTGAGCGATCATATAAGGTGGCAAAGGGTTGCCATTATTCTTATCCATAATACAAATGTAAACAATTAGTTGATATATCAACTAATTGTTTTGAAAATAAATTAAATAATCAAAGGGGGTAAGTAAAGGACAGTTAAGTATCATTTTATTAGCATATTGCTATACCAATTATTTTACTGTAAACCCAATTATGATAAAAAAAACTGCCTCTATAGTCAAACTGGCTGCCCTGATTTTATTACTGTTATTTTCATTTACACAAGTTAACCTATACGCTACCGTAAAGCGAACCCGCATAGTGAACCTGCAGGTGGAATATACTGACCATCCTATTGGGATTGATGTTAAACTGCCCCGGTTTAGCTGGCAGATGCTGGCCCCTGAAGGATCGAGAGGCTATAGCCAGGTTGCTTATCAGATCACCGTAAAAGATGCACCGGGAAAAGTGATATGGAATAGCTCCAGGATAAAAAGCGGAACGGCCTTAGCGGTGGTTTATGCAGGCCCGCCCCTTAAAGCCACAACACGCTATAACTGGACGGTGAGCGTATGGGATCAAACCGGCGGTGTTTCTTCTGCGGGTTCCTGGTTCGAAACAGGGCTTATGGACACTGGGATGTCGGCCTGGGATGGCGCGCAATGGATAGGGGGAGGAGATAATGACCTGGTGCTATATGCGCATTACCTGCCGCTGTATAACCTGAAATATAAAGTGGCTATCGCTTCCGGCAGTTCCAGGGCAAGTATAATCTTTGCGGCTAATGATCCAAGGTTAATGGACAGTAACAGGAACGTTTTCCAGCTTGCCAACAAAAAGAATCAGTCGTACTTTAAGGTTGAGCTGGATATTTCAGGTCTGGATCAGGGAGGCAATGCACGGATCAACGTATACAGAGCAGGGTATTCGGAAAAAGATACATTGGGTAAAGTATTTAAAAGCTTCCCAATAAAAACCGACCTGATTGACAACAGCAACAAAAATAAACAGCACTCAATACTGATCCATAATGAGTTTGGTACGCTTACATTTGCTGTTGATAATGATAAAACATTTCTTGCTGATGAAAAAAACGGCACAGCCGTAGCCAGCCCCGTACCGGCAAACCGCGGAGCGGTGATAACGCTTAACCCGCTTGGCGCGGGGGGAGATGTTGTATCTTATGGAATGTTAGGTGAAATAGGCTTTTCGGCAGATCAGAACCAGAAAGCTGAATTTTCCGATCTTACTGTGTCAAATATCAGGTCGCCGCGCAACGCTTTATTCAATGAAAAACCCGAAGAAAATAATTACAGCGGAATTTTTAAAGAAGCCGCTGCTGCGCCTGCCTCCGGCTTGGTTGTAAAAAATGGAAAATATGAAGTAAGTGGTGGAAGTGCCGGGGCATTCATCCTTGCCGATCCCAGTCACAATGCTATGCCCATGCTGCGGTCGGTTTTTAATGCTGATAAAAGTATTTCAAAAGCAAGGCTTTATGTAACGGCAAGGGGGATTTATGAAATCTATCTTAACGGTAAACGGGTAGGCAACGACTATTACAATCCCGGGCTAACCCAGTATAACAAAACACACCTTTACCAAACCTATGATGTTACCAACATGATAGGGAAAGGTAAAAATGCTATCGGGGCTATGCTTGGTGAAGGCTGGTGGAGCGGATTGTTAAGCTATGGCTCCGTTTGGAACCATTTTGGCGACAGGCAATCTTTATTGGCCAAACTGGTAATTACTTATGCCGATGGTTCGGAGGAAGTGATCAAAACTGACGACAAAAACTGGAAATACTTTAATCGTGGTCCTGTTGTTTACAGCAGCCTGGATATGGGCGAGATTGATGATGCCACCCGTGAGGCTGCTGTTAAAGATTGGAGTACGGTAACCTACAATGACCACGACTGGCAAAAAGTAGAGGAGGTGCCATTAAAAGGCACAACATATACAGGTGATGACGTTGATTATTTCGGAAAAAAGATTCCTCTTGATTTTGATCATCTTTCGTTTATTGGGCAGATCGGTACTTCGGCAGGGATCTATAAAACCCTTACTGCAAAAGCAGTGAAGGAAGTTAGAAAAGGTGTTTATGTATATGATATGGGGCAAAACTTTGTTGGCGTACCTAAGATCAGCATCAAAAATGGTATCGCCGGAAAAAAACTGACCCTGCGTTATGCTGAAATCATGTACCCTAACCTGAAAGAGTCTGGTAAAAATGTAGGCATGATCATGACCGAAAATTACCGTGCAGCTTTAAGTCAGGACATTTATGTCATGAAAGATGGCGACCAGGTGATCCAACCGCATTTTACTTCGCACGGATATCAGTATATTGAAATTACCGGTGTTGATAGTCGATTGCCTCTTAGCGATGTACAGGGCCTTGTCGTCAGCTCTGTCAAAAAATTGACTGCCGATTATGCAACTTCAAATCCGAAAGTGAACAAACTATGGTCGAACCTCACCTGGTCAAATATCGATAACTTCCTCACCATACCAACAGATTGTCCGCAAAGGAATGAACGCATGGGCTGGTCGGGCGATATCAGTATCTTTTCGCGCACTGCCACTTATGTATCTAATGCCGATCAGTTTCTGCGGAGGCACATGCTGGCCATGCGTGATCTGCAAACCGGGCAGGGAAGATTTACCGACATTGCCCCTGTTGGTGGTGGATTTGGCGGTGTGATCTGGGGAAGTGCAGGCATCACCGTGGCTTGGGAAACTTACCAGCAATATAATGATGTATCACTGCTTGCCGAACATTATGAGGCAATGTGCAGGTATATGGATTACATCGACTCAACTATTGATCGTAAAACCGGCTTTAGTACGGATGGTGTACTGGGCGACTGGCTTGGACCACAGTATATGCAGCTTGGCACAGCTTTCCCGGTTACGGCTTATCATGTTTATGATTTGGGCATTATGGCAAAGGTGGCCGGCATTTTAGGCAAAAAGGGTGATGCCGAAAAATTCAGGAAAAAATATGAAGAGCAAAAAGCCTTCTTCAATAAAACATTTGTTAACGCTGATAAAAAGGCGATTGGCCTCATCGGCGGCGGGATGTTTGGCGAACCGGGCAAGAAAGAGTTTAAAGTTTCGGATACGCAAACCGCCTATGCAACAGGTTTGGCACTTGGCGTATTTAGCAACGAAAATATCAGTTATATGGCAAAGAACCTTGAGGCTACCGTTGAATGCGAAAATAAGGACGATCAGGGAATTGTTCGCCCGGCTTATTCGCTCATGACCGGGTTTGTAGGCACAGGGGGTATCAGTAAAGCGCTTTCAGATCATGGGCACTCGGACCTTGCTTATAAAATGCTACAGAATGAGCATTACCCATCATGGCTGTATGCCATTGATCAGGGAGCTACAACCATTTGGGAAAGGCTAAATGGATATACTGTTGAAAATGGCTTTGGCGGAAATAACAGCATGAACTCTTTTAACCACTATTCATTTGGCGCTATTGGTCAATGGATGATTGCTTATTCTATTGGTATCCAGCGGGATGAACCTGGTTTTAAGAAATTTATTTTGCAGCCTGAACCCGACCCAACCAGGAAGATGACCTGGGCCAAAGGATTTTATGATTCGCCTTATGGGCGCATAAACAGCAACTGGTCGGTAAGCGGTAAAACATTAACCTATGATGCAACTGTTCCGGCGAATACTACGGCTACATTGTTTCTTCCGGCAGTTACTGTTAAAGGTATAACTGAAGGCGGGAAGCCTGTAGCAGGTGCAAAGGGCGTCAGCTTTATCAGGTTTGAAGGGAACAAAGCAATTTATCGTTTGATGCCGGGAGCTTACCGGTTTACATCAAGCTTATAACACTGCGTCGAAGTAATTTTGGAAGTATTGATCGCCATGATCATGATGAAATAGGGATCGATACTTCCAAAATTACAGGTTACTCCCTTACTTGATTAATGTAACAAGTGGTTTATCCTTTTCAACAATATAGGTAGCAAGCTCACTCGCTTTAGTAGTACCCACATTTTTTACCGAATGCACGGTTCCGTAAGGAATGAACAAAACATCACCTGCTTTAAGTGTTACTGGTTGTTGGCCTGCTACCTGGTATTCCAGTAACCCATCAAGTACATAAATAATTTCTTCGCCGAAATGTGTATGCTGCGGGAATGACATTCCTTTTTCAACATCTACGCGTACCTGTACCATTTCGCGGCCGGAGATGCTAAGGTCATGTCGTTGTAATTCGGTGCGGCCTGCTACAGCTGTTTGAGCCAGTACAGATGAAGGGAAAGTAAAAACTGCAAGGGCAGTAATAACAATGGCCAGTCTATTTTTGTTAGTTTTCATAGCTTTTAGTTTTAATTTTTAGTAAAACTACAGCCTCAAACTATCCCTCAGGTAGTGCAATGTTAATGAACCGGACTAAATCATCCTTCAGACAGACATTCGCTATCCCGAAATAGCCAGGTTTTCGAACCCGGATTTGTTATGCAAATATGCCATAGCATTGGCTTTATCGGTTCCCAAACTCTTTCTTATATCCAGTCGGGTTGAATAAATACGATTGATTTTAAATGTGCAATCGATTGCACATTTAATTTTTGTTTAACTATATTTGATTTAACCAATTACCTCATATTAATTAATGAAGCTTTTATTAATACGATGGCGATTTTTCTAATATAAAACTGGCGAACCTACAGATATTTAACTTAATGATGCCAAAGACACCTTTAACAGGCAAAGCGTTTATTTTTTTACTATTCTTATGTTGCAGGTGCTGCATGGCCATAGCCCAGCGTGATCTTAATTTCACAGCGTTTACTACTAAAGATGGCTTATCTGCTAACACCGTCAGTGTGATCTGGAAGGACCGTATGGGGCTGATGTGGATCGGAACCAGCGACGGACTGAATAAATTTGATGGCACAAACTTCACGATATACCGCCATGATGCACAAGACTCTACCAGTATACCAGCTAATGAAATTTTATCAATTTGTGAGGATCATTTAGGACGTATGTGGGTTGGTACGGGAGGGGGTGGACTGGCCTATTATGACCGGCGGCATAATTCGTTCGTATCCCGTCGGGCCGGTGCCGACTGGCCAAACCTTCGCGATATCAGCGCCCGTGCTTTATGCGAAGACCATATGAACAACTTATGGATAGGCAGTTATGGCACCCTTCGGAAAATTGATTTCCGTACAAACAAGATTTTGAAAATTCCCCTGGGGAAAATACCGGATTCTTTTGTGGTTTTAAGTTTGTTTGAAGACAGCAAGCAGCGAATGTGGGCGGGAACTAATAACGGAGTTTATGTGTTCGATTTAAAGTCGGGTAAAACCTCGTTGCTGTCACATTCAGATGCGAATCCGGCAAGTATAAGCGATAATGTGGTAAAGAGCGTAACCGAAGATGCGAAAGGTAATATGTGGTTTGGAACTACCCGGGGACTAAACCTGCTTATGCCCGACGGCAAAAGTTTTCGTGGTTTCCGCCATGCCGATAACGATCCTGAAAGTTTGAGCAGTGATGATATTTATGTGATTGAACCTGCCGGTGATAATAAACTATGGCTGGGTACAGAGGAGGGTTTAAATATATTTGATCTGTCAGGTTATACTTCATTTAAGATTGGGCCGGACATCAGAAAGATTTTTAGCCTGGCCAATAAATCTGTAAAGAGTATCTACATTGATAAAAGCGGCATTTTTTGGTTGGGTACCTACCAGGGAGGTCTAAACAAATATGATCGCAACCTTCCCCTGTTTAACCTTAAACGAAGCAATGCACTTGATCCTAAAGGTCTCGCTTCACCACTGGTGACTTCTTTTGCCGAATATAAAACCGATCTCGTTTTTGTTGGTACCGATGGTGGTGGTGTTAACCTGTTCGATCAGAAAACAGGCTTATTTACCCATTATGGTGAGGGAAGCCCGACGGGCCATTTATCTGTGCTTGCTTTGAAACTGGACAGGAGTGGTAATTTATGGGTGGGAACATTTCACAAAGGACTTTTTCAGCTTGATCCAATTACAGGCAGGTTCAGGAAAATTTCGACAGGAGCCGGAAATAATGAAATCAATAATAAAGACATCCGTTGCATTGAAGAAGACTCCCGGGGGCGTATTTGGGTTGGTACTTTAGGCGGCGGGGTTAACTTTTATAACCCCGAAACAGGTGTGTTTATCAAATACATAAAAAATGCGGGGCATAAGGGCGAAATACCCTTACCATTGAACGGTTATATCAGCACCATCTCCGAAAATAAAGAAGGTGAAGTATGGGTAGGTTCATTAGGTACAGGAATTGCAGTATTTAACCGGGACCTTGGAAAATTCAAGATCTACAACAGGAGCAATAGCAACCTGGCAAATGATGGAGTACTCTGTACCTTTCATGACCGTGCCGGAAATACCTGGGTGGGGACTAATGGAGGAGGGCTTAGCTTGTTTAACAAGAAAGACAGCAAGTTTATTACCTATACTGACCGGGAGGGATTATCCAGCGGCATTGTTCACAAGATCCTTCAGGATGAAAATGGGATGTTATGGCTTAGTACAGATCAGGGCATCTACAGTTTTGATCCGGTGAGTAAAAAATTCAAAAACTTCACTACCCAAAATGGTGTTCAAAACAGCCCGTTTATTTCGGGTTCAGGTATGCACTCAACACGGGGCGAGCTCTTTTTTGGCGGGCAAGACGGTTTTAACTATTTTGATCCAAAGCTTTTGCCCAATAATCAGGCTATTCCTAAAGTCCTTTTAACCGAGCTCAAAGTTTCTAATAATATCGTTTATCCGGGCGAAACCTCATCGCTCAGGGAGGATATTTCAATCGCGAAAAATATCAGGCTGGCCTATGGCCAAAATTTTTCTATCAGTTATGTTGCATTAAATTATACCACTCCCCAGCAAAATAAATACTGCTATAAGCTGATCGGGTTTGATAAGGAATGGAACTTTGTGGGTAACTCAAAAACGGCGTATTATACCAACATTGATCCCGGAAACTACACTTTTCAGGTGAGGGCCAGTAATAACGATGGTACCTGGAATGATCAGGTTAGTACAATCCATATTAAGGTGCAGCCGCCATTGTGGCGTACGATTTACGCGTATATAGCCTATGTGCTCATCGTATTATGCCTGTTGTTTTATATCAGGCGCCGGGGCATCCAAAAGATAAAGACGAGGTTTGCTCTTGAACAGGAAAAAGAGAAGGCAAGACAACTGATAGAGCAGGAACGCCGGGAATCTGAGAAATTGCATGAACTGGATATGCTGAAGATCAAATTCATCACAAACCTTAGTCATGAGTTCCGCACTCCGATTTCATTGATTTTGGCCCCTGCTGATAAATTATTGTCTGCACCAATTGATCCTGCCGTTTCCGGCCAGGTACATGTGATGAGAAGGAATGCCAGAAGGTTGTTAAACCTGGTGAACCAATTACTTGATTTTCGGAAAATGGAAGAGCGGGAACTAAAGCTGAACCTGGTTCCGGGAGATATAATCGCGTTTATCAAGGAAGCGGCAGACTCGTTCAGGGACCTGTCAGAACGTAAAAAGATCGGTTTCCGGTTAAATGCTGAGCCCGGACACCTGTTGGCGGCCTTTGATCATGATAAAATTGAGCGAATAATTTTTAACCTGTTATCTAACGCGTTCAAATTTACCAGGGAGGGTGGGACAGTAGCGCTCAACGTATCCTGCGGTGAAAGCAAGGTTGCCGGTGAAAAATGTTCACTTCGCCTTGAGTTTATAGATAATGGTTCGGGGATTCCTGCCGAAGTTCTGCAAAAGATCTTCGAGCGTTTTTATCAATATGAAAACGCAGTTTCTATCCTTAACCAGGGCAGTGGTATCGGGCTTTCAATAACCCGCGAATTTGTTGAATTACATGGCGGAACCATTGCTGTAACAAGCACCCCCGGCAAGGGGAGTATGTTCACTGTTAACTTACCGGTAACCGCATTGCCGGTTCTGGATTTACCGCAAATACCTGGCATGGATGAAGACCCCGAAGAAAATAAAGAATCGGAGGCAACTGTATTTGAATATGAAGCGGTCGGGGCTTCTGCCCAGGTTCCTGCTGTTTTGTTAGTAGAGGATAACGAGGAGATGAGGTATTATCTTAAAGATAACCTGAAAGCGCATTACCAGGTAGTAGAGGCCGCCAATGGGAAGGAAGGCTGGCAAAAAGCACTCTCCTGCCATCCGCAGCTGATTGTCAGTGATATCAGCATGCCGGAGATGAACGGCATCGAACTTAGCAAAAAAATTAAGGCTGATAAACGTACCGCTCACATCCCGGTTATCCTGCTAACGGCAATAACCGGAGAAGAAGAACAACTCAAAGGATTGAAAACAGGTGCTAACGATTATCTGACCAAGCCATTTAATTTTGAGATCCTGAATGCCAAAATAAAAAACCTGTTAATGCTCAACCGCACTCTGAAAGATACTTATTCCAAACAGATCCATGTGTGTGGTAATGATGTCGAGATCGAATCAGGTGATGCAAAATTATTGAACAACATTGTCAGGTATATCGAAGATAAATTAAATGATCCGGAGTTATCAGTTGAGGAGTTGAGCAGGCATGTAGGAATGAGCCGCGGATCGCTTTATACAAAACTGTTAGAGCTCACCGGCTTAACACCACTTGAATACATCCGGTCGGTTAAATTGGATAAGGCTGTAATGTTACTGGAAAAGAGCGATTATAATGTAGCCCAGATTGCCTATATGACCGGCTTTGGAACCCCGAGCTGGTTTTCAAACAAGTTTAAGGCTAAATATAACATGTTGCCATCGGAATATCAGAATTCCAAACGAAAAGATCGCCAGGTAACACAGGCAGCTTCATAAACCTGGCCATGGTACTTTAAAAAGCGCCCCCGGCCAGGTTTATTCTCAAAAAAATAGCACTGTTAAACATTTGGTGCATAATGTTCAACAATCAACGACTTCAAACATTAACCATCACTGTACTTTAGGACCCAAGTTTCCTGATGTTTAAAATACACTTGGGGAGATTATTCTTAAAACCAATTCCTGAACATGTATAGTAAAATAGTTTCGGCGGGTATCATAATGTCAAATATGAGCCTGGTAGCTAAGGTCTCACCAACGTATTCATTTTTTATCCATAAGCCGGTTAATAACTGCCGGCCTGCCGCGCGGTGGGTTAATTGCCCTCTATAAACCTTGTATCACCGTGATCAACCGGAGCGTATCTCATTTATTTCTATCATCCCAATGAAAAAATTACTTCTTCTGCTGTACAGCCTGTTACCCTGTACCCTTTTTGCACAAATTATTATTTCAGACCATAAGGATGCCGGAGCATTTCCGCTGGTTGCCAACGGGCACGCTGCCACGATCATTTACGATAGGGAAGATGACCCCCTGGTACATATTGCCGCTAATTTATTTGCCGGGGATATTCAGATGGTGAGCGGCCATAAGCCTGCTTTGTTATCATCAGTTAGCACGGCAAATAATATCGTCATTATCGGGACTGTTGGAAAATCCAAACTCCTGCAGCAATTGATCGCAGAAAAAAAGATAAATGTAGGTCAGGTTAAAGGTGAATGGGAAGGTTACCAGGTACAGGCTGTCAAATCTCCATTTAAAGGGGTTAACCAGGCATTGATTATTGCCGGAAACGATAAAAGAGGTGCAGCTTATGGTGTTTTTGAGTTGTCGGGGCAAATGGGCGTGTCGCCATGGTACTGGTGGGCGGATGTGCCGGTAAAACGGAAGGCTTCAATTTATGTACGAGCCAAACAGCCATTTACCGATGCTCCTAAAGTTAAGTACCGCGGTATTTTCATTAACGATGAGGCACCGGCTTTTTCAAGGTGGACGAAGGAAAAATTTGGAGGGGTTAACCATTTGGTGTACGAAAAAGTATTTGAGCTGCTGCTTAGGCTGAAGGCGAATTACCTTTGGCCGGCCATGTGGAACAATGCGTTTAATGACGATGATAAAATGGACCCTGTTCTTGCCGATAAATGGGGTATTGTAATGGGCACATCACATCATGAACCTATGCAGCGGGCGCAGCAGGAATGGAAACGGTATGGCCAGGGGCCCTGGGACTATGAAAAGAATGATTCTCTTTTGCGTAGTTTCTGGCGGCAGGGGATTATTAACATGGGGAAGCATGAAAGCCTGGTTACTATTGGTATGCGTGGGGATGGTGATAAACCTATGACGGAAGGTACTGCAACCGCATTACTGGAACGAATAGTTAGCGATCAGCGTCAAATCATCCGGGAGGTGACCGGAAAACCTGCATCCGGGACACCGCAGATCTGGGCTTTGTATAAAGAAGTACAGGATTATTATGACAAGGGCATGAGGGTTCCGGATGATGTAACCCTGCTGCTGTCGGACGATAACTGGGGCAATATCCGCAAGCTTCCTAAATTAAACGATAAGCCAAGGAGTGGTGGTTATGGCATCTATTATCACTTTGACTATGTAGGCGATCCGCGTAACTATAAATGGATCAATACCAATAATATTGCCCGGGTATGGGAACAGATGCACCTGGCCTGGGAATACAAGGCAAGGCAGGTTTGGGTTGTTAATGTTGGCGATCTCAAACCCATGGAATTTCCAATCTCTTTCTTTCTTGATTATGCATGGAACCCGGCCAGGTGGACCGCGGATAATTTAAATATCTATTATACTAACTGGGCCGAAAACCAGTTTGGTGCCGAACATGCCAAAGAGATTGGTGATATCATGCGGCTTTATGCCAGGTATGCAGCAAGGCGAAAACCGGAGTTGGTAGATGCCAACACTTACAGTATTCAAAATTATAATGAGACGCAAACCGTCGTTAATGAGTTCAATGATCTGCTGGCGAGTGCCGAAAAGGTCAATGCTGCATTGCCCCCTGCTTATCGCGATGCTTTTTTTGAACTGGTGCTGCATCCGTTAAAAGCTAATGCCAACCTGCATGAAATGTACAAGGCCGTTGCTTTGAACCGCTGGTATGCCCGCAGGAACGACAGGCGGGCAAACAGCTATGCCGATACGGCAAAACAGCTTTATAATAAAGATTCTCTGATTTCGGTACAGTATAACAGGGACCTTGCCGGTGGTAAATGGAACCATATGATGGACCAGGTGCATATCGGTTATAAAATTTGGAACGATCCGCCTGTTAATAAGATGCCCGAAGTGAGATATGTTGCGGCCGGTACTTCTTCAGAAAATACAATAGCAGCAAATGATGTAAGTAAAACCGCAGAATCGCTAATACCTCCGTACACAAAAGGAAAGGTGTTTTTTGAAAAGGATGGTTATGTTTCTATAGAAGCAGAACATTTTAGCAAAGCTATTAATTCCGGTGCCATCACGTGGAAAATTATACCGGATATCGGCAGAACAGGCTCCGGGATCAGTCCTTTTCCGGTTACTGCTGCCACACAACAACCAGGGCTTGACCATCCGCATACGGCATATGATTTTTATACTTATGATGCCGGCAACATCCGGATAGCAGCATATTTTTCACCTACACTTAATTTTCACAATGAAGAGGAGGGATTGCAATATGCAATTTCTGTTGATGATGAAAAACCGCAGATCATTAACCTTAATACTTACAAAGATGTAAACGTTTGGCGGGGCTGGGTGGCAAATAACATCATCATCAAAAAATCAGATCATCATATTTTAGCTCCTGGAAAACATACGTTAAAATACTGGATGGTGCAGCCAGGCACTGTGCTTCAAAAACTGGTTATTGACCTTGGCGGTGAAAAACCAAGCTATCTGGGGCCACCAGAAACCTTGAGGAAATAATTATTGTGAACAACCCGCTAAGTAACACGACAATGGGTTGTTTATAATTTTAAGAGACAATTTAAATGATATACGCGGTATATTAATGATTTTAGATGTTACAATGATATTTGTCTGATAATCAATTTATTGTAAACGTTCTTTGTGCCTTCTGTTTTTGGTTTGTATGCTTCAATATGATTTTTTTGAACATTTGTCCTATCATTTTTGGCAATATCAACTATCGTGATAAACATCAATTACAGAACTTTACAGTGTTTGAAGATGTCATGTCGACAGGCACACCAATTAAATTTTAAACCAATTTAACATTTGATCATGGGATTTCAATAAATGGTCATTTGACCATGCAGGAATTACTACGTCAAAAAATGCAATCGATTGCATTTGTATTTTGGGCTTATTGCATAGTAAGTCTGAAGGCATTTTTAAAAAGAAACCAATATTAAACCAATATAATATGACCAAAAAACAAACATAGCCCGGGTGTATGAATGCAGTTTCCCGCTGCCACTGGTAAAGTACTAAATCAATAATTATTAAATCATTATTTCTTGTTGATATGCAAAAACTTCAACTTATTAAATTTTGGAAAATTATCCTGATCATCGTATCGGTTAATTTGTTTTCCTTATCTCTTTTTGCACAAAACGTCGCTTTGCATGGCAAGGTTGTAGATGAAAAAGGAGAAGCCATGGTAGGTGCAACCGTAAAAGTTACGGGTACCACAACTGCCACTACTACAAATATAAGCGGCGACTTTACACTTAATGTTGCTGCCAATACCCGAAAGATCACCATCTCTTTTGTCGGTTATGTTGATTATGAAAAAACAATCACAGCCGGATCGACTAACTTAGGGGTCATCCCGATGGTGAAAAACTCCGGTAATCTAAATGAAGTGGTAGTAGTAGGGTACGGAACTTTAAAGAAACAGGATGTAACCGGAACAATAGCTACCGTTAGTGCCAAAACTTTACAGGAAATTCCCTCGGCCAACGTTTTTGAACAAATGAAAGGCCGTGTAGCCGGCCTGGATGTTGTTAACGGCAACAGTGGGCCTGCAATTACTATTCGTGGCAGCCGTACCATAGGCAGCGCCACAGCCGACCAGCCCCTCATTGTGTTAGACGGGCAGCCTTATTACAATTTCATCGAAAACATAAACCCTAATGACATTAAAAGTGTTGATGTGTTAAAAGGCGCCTCGGCAACAGCTATTTATGGCTCGCGCGCCTCAGGCGGTGTGCTTTTAATCACCACCAACAGGGGGCGTGTAGGGCAAACTGTTACTGCTTACGATTCTTATGTAGGGTCGAGCAGGCTTGAAGGAAAACTGCAGCTATTAAATGGCAAGCAGTTTGCACAGCTCCAGGACGATGCACTTGCCGGCGCTATAGCACAGGGCAGCGGAAGTACTAATCCGAATGCACTGACTTCGACAGAGCTGCAAGCCCTGAATGAAGGGGTTAGTACCGATTGGGCTAAATTGCTCATTAAACCGGCTATGGTTTGGGACCAGAGTTTAAGGGTGTCCGGCGGAAGTGAAAGAACCCAGTTTACCGTTGGTGCCGGTTACCGTGTAAACACTGCCCTCGAGCCCAACAACGATACCAAACGTATTTCGTTAAATGCATCTATCGATCATAAGATAAATAAGGTTATCAAATTCGGATTAACTACGTTAACCACACTGCGCCTGATTAACGCCGGAGGTGGAAATCAGCTTGGCAATGCCCGGTATATGAGCCCGTTGACCTATCCTTATAATGCTGATGGATCTTTAAATATTTTGCCGCAGGTTGGCCAAATTGATGCTACGGCAATAAACCCTTTGATCCCGGGCCGATCTCCTGATCAGTATTATAATTATACCCGTGGATTTATTAACAATGATATCGCTTATGCAGAGATAGCGCCGATTGCTCATTTAAAGTATCGATATACCATAAATTATAACTTTTCTCAATCATTACAGGGAACTTATAATGGTATCAACGGGGCCGATATCGTAACTATTGCTAAAACCAATGCAAGTACCACTAATAATTATCAGTACCGTTTAGCCCAGGAGCATTTACTTACTTATGATAACACCTTTGGCGAAAAGCATTCTATTAACTTTGTAGCTGGTTTTACTTCCGAATTCCAGCATAACGAAAATTCAAATATCAATGCAACCGGTATCCCATCTGATGCCAACCGGAATGCAAATCTCGGTTTGGCAAGTACCATCACCTCGGTGGGCGGTTCATATACCGAACAGGGCCTGGTATCCTGGGTTGGCCGCCTCAATTATGCGTTTGATCAGCGGTATAACCTTACTGCTACTATCCGTTCAGATGCTAACTCGGCGCTTTCTCCCGGGCATCAGCGCACTACCTATCCCTCTATAGGTCTGGGCTGGGTAATCAGCAACGAAAATTTCATGAAACGGTTTGAGTTTATTGACAACCTCAAATTGCGTGCAGGTTATGGTCAAACTTCAACCACAAACAGTATCGGCCCATACAACACTTTAGGTCAGTTAAGTTCATCAAAATATCAGTATGGTGGCGTACCCGCCGGTGATGCTCAGGGTGTGCGGGTAACTACATTGGTTAACCAGGACCTCACCTGGCAAAGAACCAGCGACTACAACGTCGCTTTAGATTTTGCCTTACTGAAAAATCGCCTTACCGGTTCAATTGAGATTTATAAACAAAGAACCACGGGCATTATTTTGCCAAACCAGTTACCGATAACCAACGGTGCTTCTTCACAAATTTCAAACCTGGGCACCTCTGCCAATAAAGGCCTGGAAATTACGCTGAGCAGCCTTAACATTCGCAATCTGGGTGGTTTTTCATGGTCAACCGATTATAACATGGCTTTCAGTCGTGAGCATATCGTTTCCCTGCCGAATGGTGCAACGCAGAACATTGATGCCGGCGAGTTTGTAGGACAGCCGTTGAGCGTAATTTATGATGTGAAAAAAATTGGTATCTGGCAAGCCAGCGAAGCCGCACAAGCGGCTGTTTACGGTGCTAAGCCGGGTCAGATCAAAATTCAGGACCTCAACAATGACGGAAAAATCAACTTCCAGGATAACCAGGTTATCGGTAATTTTCAGCCTCAATATACCTTTGGTTTAACTAACAGGTTTAGTTACAAAAATTTTGACCTGAGCATTGTTATTCAGGGCCGCATGAAGTTTACGACAGTTGTACCCTATATTTCTTCATCTGACTCCGGCACAAATGGCTGGCAGTTCCTGAACCTGGGGCGACATAATCAACCGGTTATAGATTATTGGACACCAACTAACCCTACCGATGCATTTCCTCAACCAAACGCTCAAAAGCAGGGTAGTTATTATTCCACACTCCAATATTATGACGGCTCGTTCATAAGGGCTAAAAGTATCAATTTAGGCTACAACATTCCGGTTGGCGTTGCCAAAAAACTGGGTATGACTTCACTAAGGGTTTATGCAAACGTTACTAACCCCTTTGTTATTTACGCGCCTATTATGAACCACAGCTTTTCTGTGCCCGACCCCGAATCTGTTTATAACCTTGCTCCCGCTTCGGTATCAGCGAGCGGTAATATAGGGGGTTACAATCCTAACAATGCAAGCAATTTTCCATACCGCGGCGTAGGGATCAGTACAGGAGAGCAAACACGCGATTTTATTTTGGGTATTAATGCAAGATTTTAATTCAGAAAGCAGCTATGAAAATATTTATTAAAACCAGCTTTATTATTGCTGCAGCAGCAGTATTAACGGCAGCCAGCAGCTGTAAAAAAACACTGATAGAAACCCCAAGGGCACAGCTGTACCCAAGTTATTTTGGTACGGCAGCAGGTGTTCAGGCGGCAGTTACAGGCGTATACAACGATTTGCGGGGTGCTTTCTCGGGTGAAGGTATCGTGTTCTTTTATAACGGAACCGACGAAAATATTCCTGGTGGCAGCGCCGGAACCAATCCCCCGATATTAAATTCGTACAATGGGATCAATTCATCAAATACACCCGACCTAATGGGTTTATATGTGGATATTAATACGTTAAACGGTGTTTTACAGTATGCATCGTCAATTACTGATGTTACGGCCAGAACACAATATGTTGGCCAGGCTAAGTTTCTTCGGGGCTTCCTGTATTTTTATCTGGTGCAAACCTACGGAGGGCTTACAGCTACGCAGAAAAGCGGGATTCCGTTGCATACTACTTTTATCACCAAGGCCACCACAGCTGATGCGCCGGCGCAACTTGCCGACATCTACAACCTCATCATCCAGGATTTTACAGATGCCGCGGCCGCGTTGCCAAATACTATTACCAATTCAAATCCTTTCTCGGCAGCAGGGGTTGGTAAAACAGCAACGGTTGCGGTTGCGAATGCATTCCTTGCAAAAGCCTATTTAACCAGGGGATATACGGAAGCTAAACAAAGCGGCGACTTTCAAAAAGCAGCCGACCTGACTGCCGCGCTGATCAATAATAAAGGTACTTACGGCCTTGATTTGTGGCAGGATTATAACGATGTCCATAAACCGGCCAATGATTATGGTAAGGAAAATATGTTTGCAATTGATTATGGTATCACAGACCCTACTTATTCCGGCTATACACAACAGGGTTCAGGAGGCTACGGAATCAATCAGCTTTATGTACTCGCACGCTTTAACTATGTTTCAACCGGGATAGATAATATTCCAGGAATTGATGCTGTTCCACAAAAGATGAGTGCGAAGACTGGTATGCTGCGCGACGTTTATGGTGGTCGGCCTTATGTACGGCTTGCGCCTAATGTACCTTATACCATGCAGGTGGCCTTTGCCGATCAGGTTCATGATACCCGCTTTGATGCTACTTTCCAAACTTTCTGGATCTGCAATACCAAAGCGGCGGCGGGTACAACCAGCACGGGTGGTTTAAAGGGTGTGCTTACCCCGGCGTCCAATGTTTCTTTAACCGCTTACCAGCCGCCGTTAGATGGCGATACAGCTATTCTGATGACAAGCGAGGATGTGACCATGGCCCGGAGAGATGAGTTTAAAGGTTTAATCGTCACCCAAAAACAATATAACAATACAGTTTTTCCGACGGTGAAAAAGTTTGATGATCCGCTGCGTACGGGAATCCTTGATTTTTCAAGCAGGCCAATTGCTTTAATGCGTTTTTCGGAGGTTTACCTGATGAATGCGGAAGCCAATTATATGCTGGGTAATACAACTGTGGCTGCAGCTTCCCTCAATACGCTCAGGCAGCGGGCGGCTTACCGTACACCCGCCGACGGCCTTTTCATCCCTAAAAACAAATTTAGGGTAACGGCGGCCACCATGGGCGCCGACAACGCTGCCAATGCAGCTGCAATGGCCTTAACACCTGCTCAACTGGCCCAGCTTTCTGTTCCTAATACTACTTCGGGTTCAACGCTTTGCGGTATGGATTTAATTTTAGAGGAGTACAGCCGCGAACTTTACGGTGATCCCCGCCGCTGGTATGACCTGGTACGGACCCAACAATTGGTAAGGCGTGTAAAAATGTATAATGCCCTTGGCGCACCAAACATCCAGGCTTATCATACGCGCAGGCCAATTCCGCAATCTTTAATTAATAATGTATTATCGGGTACTCCATATCCGCAAAATAACGGCTATTAAGGATTTCCCATTTACCTTTAATATAAAATTAAACGGGGCTGTCATAATTTGATGGCCCCGTTGTTTTAATGCGATATTACACCATCTGCCGGGTTGTTTTCTGCTTAAATAATTAATCATGAATTAATTGCGATAAACCATCTGCCAATTTTTTTTTGCCTGCTTATTTTAAGAACTTTATACAGAAAAACCAAATCACTTTGTTATGACTAAGACCGAATCCTGGCTTTCCGGCGGATCGCGCCTCCGTTCCATCGATCTTTTACGTGGCGCCATCATGGTGTTGATGGCGATAGATCACGTACGTGTTTATTCAGGTATGCCGGCCGGAGGCCCTGATCCGGCGATCTTTCTCACCCGCTGGATAACCCATTTTTGTGTTTCGGGTTTCGTGTTCCTTGCAGGTACCTCGGCTTTTTTATACGGACAAAAGCTGAATGATAAGAAAAAGCTGTCCATTTACCTGCTAACCCGCGGCCTGTTGCTGGTTGTGCTGGAGCTTACGTTCATTCGTTTTTGCTGGACGTTTAACTTAGATTTTAAAGCCTTTATGCTGGCTGGCGTGATCTGGATGCTGGGCTGGTGCATGGTGTTATTATCAGTCGCCATTTGGCTGCCTTTTCGTGCCATTTGGATTACGGGACTGATGATGATGGCTGTACAGCAGGTATTTCACCTGGCACCGGCCAACTGGGCCTGGTGGCATTTTTTGTACCCGAACAGTGAAGAAGGGCCGGGTTGGATCAACGTGCTGTATGTATTGGTGCCCTGGATTGGCGTTATGATGGCAGGTTATGGTTTCGGCAAATTGTTGACTTTTGAACCTGCGCGGCGAAACAAATTGTGTTTGCAGATCGGACTTTCTGCAATCACGATATTTATAGTTGCAGGGAGCATCGTCGCCGGTTTGGGTACTCATAACGATCAGCCCTTCATTTTCCGTTTACTGGGTCAGCAAAAATATCCGCCGTCACAGCTCTTTTTATTGATGACCATCGGACCGATTATCGCACTGGTGCCCTTCGCAGAAAAAACCAGGGGATGGCTGGCCAATGTATTTACCATCTTCGGCAGAGTGCCGTTTTTTTATTATGTCCTGCATATCTTGTTGATCCACCTGCTGGCATTAGGACTCAATTGTATTTTGTATGGCAGTTTTCACCAGGAATGGTACCATACCGCGCCATATGCAGGTGTGCCTGAAGACCATCGCTGGGGATTACCATTGCTTTATCTCGTGTTTATGTTAGTTGAAGGATTGTTATACTTTGCCTGCCGGTGGTATGCCAGGTATAAGTTCTCCCATCCGGAGAAAATCTGGCTGAAGTATATTTGATAAAACAATAAAGCAAGTTTTAAGATTCAGGTTGTATGCTTTTAAAAAGAATTAAACTTTAACGGATAACCCATGGCTGAAATACCCATAGCTCAAAAAAAAATGGCAGAACAGGCAGCCCGCGCAGGCGATATTGTTGCCCTGGCCAATTTTATCCTGAATTATGGCGATGATCAGCAATTAAGGCAATGGTATGGTGGAGCGGGCTATCAACCCCAAAATAGCGCAGAGGAGAATGCGAAGTTAATTATTTGCCATACAAACTATTTTGATAGCTGGGCGGATTATGAAAAGTTTCAAACAGAGTTACAGACAAACCCATATCTGCAACAATTTGAACAGGCTGCCGATGCTATAGCTGCCGGAAATGCCGATGCACTCAAAAGCCTGCTGGCACAAAGACCTGACCTAATCAGCAAGCGTTCGCGCCGTAACCATCATAGCACATTGTTAAATTATATAGGTGCCAATGGCTTTGAGGGGATGCGCCAAAAAACACCCCAAAATGCTGTTGAAATTGCTGCTATACTTTTAGATGCAGGCGCAGAAGTTGATGCCTGGGGCGATATGTACCGGGGAACATCTACACTCGGGCTTGTTGCCACCAGTGTGCACCCGGTTATAGCCGGGGTACAGGAAGAGCTGATGGATATCCTGATCAGGCATGGCGCCGACCCCAATCATGCGGTAGCTGCGGATTATACCGATGGCAACCTGATCCTGGCCTGTCTGCATAATGGCCGTTATGAACCTGTCCGTTATCTTGCCTCCAAAGGCGCGGAAGTTGAACTGGAAGGCGCCGGTGGTATTGGCGACCTGGAAAAGATTAAATCTTATTTTAATGAACAGGGAGAACTTATTAATAAAAGCATGGCCGCGAAACGCGATGGCTGCCTGATCTGGGCTTGTGTTTGCGGTCATCGCCCGGTAGTTGAATTTTTACTTATGCATGGCTGCAGTGTGCACACTGTTTGGGACAATACCACGCCACTCCATTCGGCAGCCTACGGGGGGCAGGTGGAACTGGTAAAGCTGCTGTTGAACAAAGGCGCAGACATGGAAGCATTGAATGGATACGGGGGCACTGTATTGGGCTCCACGCTTTGGGCTCTGTACAACAGCCAGAGACCCGGCCACCTGAAAATCATGGAAATACTGATAGCCTCGGGTGCAGTTATTAAGGATGACTGGCAAATTTATATCGATGAAAAAAGAGCTGAAACATAGCCTGACCCTATGAAATGAGCTTGCATGGCAATTTTCCTACATATCGATCGATCTTAATTTAGTCGATGGATTAGCCATATTCATCGAAAAAAGATTTTCAGGCAGTATGATATCCGGGTATTTATCCATCATATAAGCCTTTTGAACGGGAACGTCAAATGCCCTCATCACGCGCTGGTTAAATGTTTTAACCTTGATAGTTTCGCTGTTTACGCGAAGGAGGATCACCGGTTGCGGCGCTCCGTTTACCTGTACGTTATAATTATAATCCACTCCCTGAAAATAGATAGTTGTTTCATAGCCGAATTTATAAACCTCTTTGGCCTTTTTGATTTTTTTTGATTTAACCGAAAGGATCAGGTAAAAAATGCCAGCCCAGGCCAGCAGCAATGGTACAAATATTATCCAACCGCCCATGCTGCCAAAAAAAACTACCAAGGGTGCGCCGAAGCAAAGATTAAACATCAATCCAAAACTGGTATAAAATGGTTTGGAATAAAAATAAGTGATCCTTTTGTTCACATCATCTGTTATTAACCTGATAGGGACCATGGTTTTGTACTTTATGATTTAAACCAAAATAAAATGGTTATTGTTTTAGGCACAAAAAACGGTGGAAATTTAATTTGCCGCGATGCTACCAATGCTTTTACCTTGAACAAAGCGGCACACGGTCGTAAAATATCAACCATTGTTGCTTTGTTTTAATACAAATGTTAGAAAGCAATGGTATATTGAATATTTGTCAGGTCGAACTGAAAAAAAAGCATTTTTTGTGAAATTTTTTCAGTGATCTCAAGCGGCTTATCCTGCTGGCATTAGCTTTGAATTAATTGAACCGGTTTAATTAATATAAGTTTTAATCATTAATTTATTTAAGGAGGAAGACCTATGACATTGGTTAAATTTAATGCCGACAAAAAGAATAACAGTTCGTTATTACCGTCATTTAATGATGTTTTTGAATCAATCTTCAACGATTCTTTTTTCAATGACCGCCTGGTAGCGCGCGTTCCCGCAGCTAACATCAGCGAAACCGAGGATCATTACCATGTTGAACTGGCTGCGCCCGGCCTGAAAAAGGAAGATTTCAAAATTAACCTTGACCGCAATGTGCTGAACATTTCGGTAGAACGTCAAAACGAAAGCAGCGACGTTCAAAAAAATTACAGTAAACGGGAGTACAGTTACAGTTCATTTGTACGTTCGTTTACGTTGCCCGACAGCGCCAATGCCGAAAATATTGAGGCAGCTTATACAGACGGCGTCCTGAAGATCGATATTGCTAAACGCGAAGAAGCTAAGGCAATACGCAGACAAATCGAAATTAAATAAGTGGGATAGTTTTTTAATTGAGGCTCCTGTTAAAGCAGGAGCCTTTAATTTATGGCTATGGAACTCGGGTTTTATATTTTGCTGAGCGTTAGAACACCGGTAGGATTTGACAGATATGGACAGTATTTTTTAGGTAATGACCGAAATTTCGCCGACCTGCTTTTTGACAGCTTTAAGGGTAGAGAACCTTCGGACTCCGATTTACTTCATATCGACCTGATGGAAACGACGGATGAAATCCCGGTAAAAATCAAGTCGATATCCTGTACACTTGAGGAATTAACCTATAATATCAAATTGATTGCCCGGGGGATCTTCCGGCAGAAAAACCTCACAGAATTTAACGGATATGGACAGGCAACAATGGAATGAAATGCTCATCGGCATGCTCACGATACTGGTGTTATTGATAGAATTGTTTTTATGGTTAACCAGCCCAGGTCACCGCTTGCCCGAAATGAATCAGAAATTATTGCTCACCGGCGCGTTACTTTGGATATCGGGCATTCTTTTTCGTATAAACAAAACAGACAGCGATGACTGGGCGATATAATATTGAAACGCTTGTTCTGCTCTTAACTTCGTGAAATCGTATTTTTTTCCTGATTGGGTGCAGTCTTCGTACACCAGGTTTCCACGGGGCGTTTTTGCAGCAAGTGGATTAAAAACGGTAACCCATACCTACGCCGATTATCCAGGGCCTGATTTTTACATCAGCCGGTATGTTTTTTAAAACCGGTGCAAGTTCGGGTTTGCCCGCCGGCGTTAAATTGGATGCGTCAACCTTTACATCGGTAGAGAGAAATATTTTCTTCAGATCAATATTCAAGAATACTTTTTTACTGATATCGAAATCAGCACCCAACTGAGTTGCAAAAGCAAAACTGTTGTTGTAATCAATGCCGCCTACGGTTGGACCTTTATCGGCATTGTAAAAAATAGTGTAGTTAAGCCCCGCGCCGATATAGGGTCTAAAAAGGGTACCTGTGGGCAAGTGGTATTGCAAAGTAAGCGTAGGCGGAAGCAACCATACTTTACCGAGATCAACATTGGCCGAAGAGCCGGCACCAATAGCACTCAGGTTGGAGCCTTTTGTTTTTACCTGGTGTTTTGTTGTCGCCAGGATTAATTCTGCAGAAAAGTTTTTGGCAAAAAAGTAGGTAAAATCGAGCTCGGGAACAACAGTATTGGAAATGTTTATGTCTCCGCCGATGACGCCTATCGTCGCGCTCTCTTGGGGAATAACCCCAATTGCCCTGAGGCGGATATCCCATTCATTTTTTTGCTGAGCGAAAGCGGTTATCCCGCTTAATAAAAATAAGATCAAAGTAGTAAAGACAATCTTTTTCATAATGATTTGTATTAAATTATGGGTCAAATGTATCCCGCAGGTGATAGACTTTGCCTGACCGGAAACAGTTGTTCTCATGATACTTATCATTTCGCGTTTACCCGGTTTATTACTGGAATGGCGACCCGGAAGCGAGTATAATACTGACGCTGCCCGCAAAAAAAGATCCGCCCAGGGAGCGGATCTTTTTAAAGTAATTTAGTTTGGGGAAACGCTTAGGCACGGCATACAGCATCACTAAACAGTTTTAGCCAACCTGTGGTAAAAGCTTTGTTATTTGCAGATTAGGGTTTAGCTATTTCAAGTACAATCCGGCCGTCTACCTTACCATTTTTCAGGTCGGCCAAAACTGTATTGATGTCCTCTAACTTCGCGGTATGTATGGTGGCTTTAACTTTTCCTGCCACGGCAAACTCGATGGCTTCCTGCAGGTCTTTACGAGTACCTACAATTGATCCCCTGATGGTATAGCGGTTCAGCACGGTTTCAAATATGGGGAGGTCGAAACTACCGGGCGGTAACCCATTCAGCGCGATAGTCCCTTTTCTTCTTAACGCGGATATACCTTGTTTAAACGCGATGGGTGATACAGCGGTAACCAACACGCCATGCATCCCCCCTGTTTCTTTTTGTAAAAACGCGCCGGGGTCGGTAGTTTTGGCATTAACGGTCAGCTCGGCGCCAAGGTTTTTAGCTAATTCCAGTTTTGTATCGTCTACATCAATAGCCGCAACATGCATGCCCATGGCTTTGGCATATTGTACAGCTAAGTGCCCAAGGCCACCTATGCCGGAAATAGCTACCCATTCGCCGGGTTTGGTTTCCGTTTCTTTAAGGCCTTTGTAAACGGTAACACCCGCGCAAATGATCGGTGCCATCGCGGTACAATCTGAGCCTGCCGGGAAATGCCCAACATAACGGGAATCGGCCACTACATATTCTGCATAACCGCCGTCAACGCTATAGCCGCCATTTCGCTGGTCGTTACATAAGGTTTCCCAACCGGTAATACAAAATTCGCAGCATCCACAGGCGCTGTACAACCAGGGTACACCCACAATATCACCTTCCCTCAGACCTTTAACATCAGGGCCAAGCGCTACTACATAACCAATGGCTTCGTGGCCGGGAATCAGCGGCATTTTGGGTTTAACCGGCCAGTCGCCGTCTGCCGCGTGCAGATCGGTATGGCAAACACCACTGGCTATTACTTTAACCAGTATTTCATGCTGCCCCGGTTCGCGTACCGGCATTTCTTCTATTTGCAAAGGCCGCCCAAATTCATGCACCACAGCGGCTTTCATTTTTTTAGGTATCATATTTTCAGTGGTTTATGACTAATGATTTTATTTATTAATACAAAGCTTGCGGAATTTAACGGCTTAAATGGTGATCAAAATCACCTGCCGTTATGATATGGGGCATTAAACCGGGGAAACTGCATGAAGATCTATAAGAATGGGAAAGATAGCCACGCTATTTTCCCTCGTAAATAACTCCGGATGTTGGCGTTTCTTTCAATTCAATTTTAGTAAGCCCATCCAATTTTCCGGTTATGCTGTTCCAGATCCATACGGACAGGTTTTCGGCCGTGGGGTTTTCCAAACCAGGAACCTCGTTCAGAATAGTATGGTCCAATTGATCAACTATTGGTTTAACCGCGTTTTTGATCAGGGCGAAGTCAAGCACCCATCCTTCGGGTGTTGTTACCTCGCCTTCAAAATAAACTGTTAAATGGTAGGTATGGCCATGTATGTTCCTGCATTTGTGGTGCGGCGGAACGTTGGGTAAAAAATGTGCAGAATCGAAAGTGAAGCTTTTGTAAATGATCATATAATATACTTTTTGAGGGCAAAAGAAGCATGAAAAGTATTGTAATAAAATGATCTGTATTTGCTTGTTTGTTGATCGGAATCACCTGCGCATTGGTTAAAACATCTCTGGCGGTTATATTTACTATACCGGCAGCAATGATTTTTCGAGGTAGTTGCCCGTGCCTCAAGTTTATAATTCGGTACAGTTTTTCACGCCGGTAAATAGTTTTCCTTATTGGTTGTCCGGGTTAGATGTTGTTTTATAGATGTTGACAATCAGATTGATAAATGACAATCGTCACTATTTTAACACCCGGTACGCTGCAACTTTACATCGTCAGGAACGATGTTGTAAAAACACTTGAATGCGATAAAATACCTGTTGTTTTTAGAATACACCTGCAAAAAAATGATGGTGATACAGCGGCTATTATTGACGGGCAGCCGGTTAAATATTACGGCATATATAACCTTGATAACCAAGTTGAGAGCCAGCTATACAATATCGAACGAAATCATAGAAAACATTAATCATATCAATTAATCAATCCTTTAAGCCATGAAAACTATTTTAGTACCCACCGATTTTTCGGCACCTGCAAAAAACGCCGCGAGCTATGCTATAAACTTTGCGCAAAATATAAAAGCGGGCTTGATATTATGTCATGCCATTAAAATACCTTCAGAAACGCCCATGGCAGCGCAGGTAGCCTGGCCTTTAGAGGATTATACATCGCTCAAAGCAGATGCAGATAAGGAATTGGAACAACTTTCTGTAACCTTACAACAGGAAACTCCTTACGCCAAAGCGGGTGGGGGCCATAGTGTTATTAATACCTGTTGTGACGTAGGCGAGGTAATTGATGTAGTAACAGGCAAAATAGAGGAAGAAAAGAGCGTAATGGTTGTTATGGGCATGTCGGGAGCGGGGGCTATGAGCAGATTTTTTTTAGGCAGCAACACGCAGGATATGATCAGCGATGCCGCCTTTCCGGTTTTACTCATCCCTTCGCAAGCAAAATATCACCCTGTAACCAAAATAGCTTTCGCTACCGATTTGAACAACAGCGATATAGAAATGATCCATTCGGTGGCAAGCCTGGCACGTTATTTTAATGCAGAGCTATTGATAGCCCATGTAACCGACGAGAAATACGAAACAGGTGATGAAAAACAGGAGGTTGAAGCTTTTTTAAACGAAGTTGCCTGTAAAGCCAACTACCCTAAAATTTATTACAGGCACATTAAAGGTACTGGTATAATGCGCGGGCTCGATTGGCTCAGCGAACACGGAGTGATCGATATGCTGGTGATGGTACACCGTAAAGTTAATCCCCTTGAGCGTCTGTTTGGTATCAGTTATACTAAAAAACTTTCGCATCATATTGAAATACCTCTGCTGGTGTTGCCTGAAGGGCTTCCGCCGTTGCATTTCTAAAACAGGAGATGGGAGGGAGCGCGTAAGATCACATAGCAACGCGTGTTACTCTTTGTTTTTTAGCTGTGAAAAATGATACTCATCACTTTTCCATCCAACAGCCATCATTTTTCGGATGCCGGATTACAGCCATTTTTGATCTTATAAATAGATCATCAATGGCTGTAAATATACTTACCCAAACTACCTGTTACCACTGCGGTAACGATTGTGATAAAGATCATTATGTATTGGATGGCAAAGATTTTTGCTGCACTGGCTGTAAAGGTGTTTATAAGGTGCTATCCAATAGCGGGTTATGTAACTATTACAGCTATAATGAACATCCCGGCGCAACCCGCACCCATGTGGAAAAGCGGTTTGAATACCTTGACGATCCTTCGATCATTGCCGACCTGGTTGATTTTACAGACGAAAATATTACCATATTAACGCTTTATATCCCTTATATCCATTGCAGTTCATGTATTTGGCTGCTTGAGCAGTTAAATAGGTTTAACCCTGCCATTTATTACAGCCGGATTGATTTTTTGAAGAAACAGGTAAACCTGCGCTTTAATAACAGGGAGATAAGCTTAAGACAGGTTGTGGAACTATTGGTTGATATCGGCTATGAGCCACTTATTAACCTCCAGGACGTTATTAAAAAACAACAAACCGGTGCTGGCGATAATCTTGTAAAAAAGATAGCAGTAGCTGGTTTTTGTTTTGGAAATGTGATGCTGCTTAGTTTTCCCGAGTATTTGGGATTGTCGGAATATGAGCAAACTTTCAGGCATTTTTTTGGCTGGTTGAACGTGCTGTTTTCGCTGCCGGTTGTTTTCTACAGCAGTAGGGAATATTTCCAATCGGCCTATACAAACCTCCGTAATAAAATATTGAATATCGATTTTCCGCTGGCGCTGGGCATAGCCGTGCTTTTTTTGCGTACGCTGATTGAGGTACTAACCCATGCGGGAGCCGGTTTTGCTGATACGCTTTGCGGGCTGGTGTTCTTTTTACTGGTGGGTAAATTTGTTCAGCGAAAAACCTATTACCATATCTCTTTTGAGCGTGACTACCGTTCGTTTTTCCCTGTTGCCGTACAGATTGTTGAGAACGGTATCGAAAAGCCGCTGCCCTTATCAGCCCTGAAAGTAGGTCAGCGGATCCGCATTCGCAGTAATGAGATTATTCCGGCCGATGCGATATTACTAAATGGCGAAGCGCGGATTGATTTTAGCTTTGTTACCGGCGAGTCAGCTCCCGTGACAAAGGTTTGGGGTGAAGTGGTTTATGCCGGTGGCCGGCAAATGGGCGAAGCTATTGAATTGGAGGTAATTAAACCAGTATCACAAAGCTACCTTACCCAATTGTGGAACAATGAAGCTTTTAGCCGTAGCCAGGACAACCGGATGCAAACCTTTAACCAAAAGGTAAGTAAGTATTTCAGCATTGTTTTACTGGTGATTGCATTGGGTTCATTAGTTTTCTGGCTGCCGGTCGATGTTTACCGTGCCTTTTCGGCATTTACAGCTGTGTTGATTGTAGCCTGCCCCTGTGCACTGGCCTTAAGTACGCCGTTCACGATGTCGGCGGCACTCAGCGTTTTTGATCGTAATTTTTTCTACCTCAAAAATACCGCCGTTGTTGAACAGCTGGCCCGTATCAATACCATCGTTTTAGATAAAACCGGCACCATTACTATTGGCGGCGAAAACGGTGTAAGCAACAATGCGCAGCTAAGCAGTTACGATGAACAACTCATATACAGCATTTGCAGTAATTCGGCGCATCCCTTAAGCGTTCAGATTTGCGATTACCTCAAGGGTGCAGAAAAACTTCGGGTAAGTAATTACCGGGAAATAGCCGGAAAAGGTATCACTGCCTGGGTTGATGGGCATAATGTTCAAATCGGCAGCCAGTCGTTTTTAACAGGAGGAGTAGACATCGCAAAATCAACCGAAGTACACCTGATGATTAACGGGCGATACGCCGGTTATTTCAGCTTTGTTAACAAGTATCGCGAAGGGCTTGAAGATATTGCGCGGCTGGCCGCGGATTATAAAATTTACCTGTTATCAGGCGATCAGGACCGGGAACGGAAAAATTTACTGCCTTATTTTAAGGGGGAGGGATATATGCTGTTTAACCAATCCCCGCAGCAAAAGCTTGATTTTATAAAGGCTTTACAGCTGGCCGGTAAAAAGGTAATGATGATAGGTGATGGCTTGAATGATTCGGGTGCTTTAAAACAAAGTGATTTGGGGATAGCTATTACGGATAACGTTAACAATTTTTCGCCCGGCAGCGATGCTATTTTAGATGGGCGTTCGCTCAGGTTCCTGCCTGCATTTCTTAAATTCTCAAAGGATAGTATCACCATTATCCACATCTCGTTTTTTATATCGCTTTGCTATAACCTATTAGGATTAAGCTATGCAGTAAGCGGCAGGCTTTCACCGCTCATAGCGGCCATATTGATGCCTTTAAGTACTGCAACCATCATTTCGTTCACAAGCATAGCAACACACCTCGCCGCTAAAAAAAGAAAATTATCATGAACATTATTTATTTCCTGATCGGGTGCAGCGTGCTGCTTGCACTCGTGTTTTTAGGCGCTTTTTTTTGGGCGCAGCGTAACGGCCAGCATGATGATCTGTATACCCCATCGGTAAGGATCCTGCTGGATGATGAACCAACTGATAAAGATAAAAAATGACCAATGTCATTATTCGGGCAAACCGTCATCATTCTGTCGGCGGCAGCCCCTCAATACTTTTACACCATCAAATTATTTAATATCATATGCAGCCCGAAAATTTTTACTATGACAACAAGATCGTCCGGAATTTTGGTATCGCCACGGTGATCTGGGGTATAATTGGGATGACCGTAGGCCTCATCGTAGCCATACAATTGTATAGCCCGGGGATGAACATGGGCAACCAATACACTACATTTGGCCGCATCAGGCCCTTACACACCAATGCGGTGATCTTCGCTTTTGTGGGTAACGCTATTTTTATGGGTGTTTACTATTCATTACAGCGGCTGTTAAAAGCGCGGATGTTTAGCGATGCTCTTAGTCAAATTCACTTTTGGGGCTGGCAGCTCATCATTGTTTCGGCTGTTATTACGTTGCCCTTAGGTTTAACCACCTCGCATGAATATGCCGAACTTGAATGGCCAATAGATATTGCAATTACCCTTATCTGGGTTGTGTTTGGCATTAATATGTTTGGAACCATATTTAAACGCCGCGAACGGCATTTATATGTGGCCATATGGTTTTACATAGCCACCTTTGTCACCATAGCCGTATTGCACATTGTAAATTCATTTGAACTGCCGGTATCAGCCTTTAAAAGTTACATGGTATATGCCGGCGTGCAGGATGCACTGGTACAATGGTGGTATGGCCACAATGCGGTGGCATTTTTCCTGACCACCCCATACCTGGGCATGATGTATTACTTTTTGCCCAAAATGGCCAACAGGCCTATCTATTCCTATAAGTTAAGTATTCTGCACTTTTGGGCGCTCATTTTTATATATATCTGGGCTGGCCCGCACCATTTACTGTACACCACGCTTCCCGGTTGGGCGCAGTCATTAGGTGTGGCCTTTTCTATTATGCTGTTAGCACCAAGCTGGGGCGGCATGATCAATGGCTTGCTCACCCTGCGAGGGGCCTGGGATAAAGTTCGCGATGATGTGATCCTGAAGTTTATGGTAGTTGGCTTAACTGCTTACGGTATGGCCACGTTTGAAGGTCCTATGCTTTCATTAAAACAGGTGAACGCCATAGGCCACTTTACCGATTGGATAATTGCCCACGTACACGTTGGCGCTTTGGGCTGGAACGGCTTTTTGACCTTTGCCATCCTTTACTGGCTTATTCCGCGTATTTATAAAACGCCGTTATATTCAAAAAAGATGGCCTCGTTTCATTTTTGGATAGGCACGCTCGGGATCCTGTTTTACGCTATACCAATGTATTGGGCTGGTTTTACCCAGGGTTTAATGCTTAAAGAGTTTACACCCGAGGGGATACTGAAATATCCCGCATTTTTGGAAACCACCATGCGCATATTGCCTATGCATGTTATGCGTTCTGTAGGCGGTGGATTATACCTGCTGGGCGTTATTGTAATGGCTTATAACCTTTGCCGCACCGCGCTGCAGGGCAAGCTCGCCGCAAATGAGCCTGCCCAGGCTATGCCGCTGCCCGCTTTAAGCAAAACCGGGCATGAAGAAACATGGCACCGGGTATTGGAACGCCGCCCAATACAAATGATGATAGCCGCATTGCTGGTTATACTGGTAGGTACTTTTATTGAGTTGATGCCAACGCTAACCATCTCATCAAATATCCCCACGATAGCGGCGGTAAAACCTTATACTCCGCTTGAATTGCAGGGACGTGATATTTACATCAGAGAGGGCTGCTCAAACTGCCACTCGCAAACGGTAAGGCCTTTCCGCTCAGAAACCGAGCGCTATGGCGAATACAGCAAGGCGGGCGAATTTGTTTATGACCACCCGTTTTTATGGGGATCAAAACGTACCGGGCCCGACCTGGCACGCGAGGGCGGCAAATATGGCAATGCCTGGCACTATAACCACCTGATGGACCCACGCCTCATGTCGCCGGGCAGTATCATGCCAAATTATGATTGGCTGTTAACCCAAAATCTTGATACAGCTACCACAGCCGCCAAAATAAAGGCCATGCGCACACTGGGTGTCCCGTATCCCGAAGGATATGAAAAAATAGCCAACAACGATCTACGTAAACAGGAAAAAGAAATTGCTGATAACCTGTATAACGATCATATAAAGGTTAAAAACAATAAAGAAATAGTAGCCTTGATAGCTTACCTGCAACGTTTGGGTACCGATATCAAAGCAAGCAAAACCGCCGCTAAATAACAAAAGCCATGTTTAAGCAATTTACAGAACACATTTCGGGGGCCCAGGGTTACCTGTTATTTTCTCTGGGGATCTTCCTCGTATTTTTTATTGTAGTAGCTATCCTGCTTTTCAGGCTCAGGAAACAGCATGTAGATCATATGCGTAATCTGCCTTTGAAGGATAGTCATGGTGAATCCCTTAATTCTTACAACTTATGAAATACCGCCGCCTGTTAATTTTACTTGTATTGATGATACCGTTACAGCCGGCAATGGCCGCCGATGACAGCCTGATACCGGGCGATTTGATGAACGAGATAGGGTATGGGGCAATTATAACCATGCTGGCATTGTTTATCGTAGCCATGCTGGTATTGCTCAGGGCGCTTAGGGTGTTAACAAAAATAACGCTCCGGGCGCAGGGGTATACAGAAGAGCAGATCATAGCGGAGATGAAACCCGCCAAAAAAGCTAAAAAGCCTAAAACAGAGGTTTGGAACAAATTACTGTCGCTAAGACCGATGTCTGAAGAAAAGGAGCTGATCATAGCTCATGATTATGACGGTATCCAGGAGCTTAATAATCCTATTCCTGGCTGGTTCAGCTACCTGTTTTATATCACTATTGTTTTTGCAGTTGGTTACATCCTCATTTATCATGTATTTGGTGTTGGGCAATTGCAATATGATGAATACAAAACGGAGATGGCCCAGGCAGACATTGCCAAAAAAGAATACCTGAGCAAGGCCGCTAACCGGGTTGACGAAACCACAGTTAAACTCGTTACCGATCAGGCTGTACTGGCTTCGGGGCAGGCGATCTTTAAACAAAGCTGCGTTCCCTGCCACGGCGATCACGCGCAAGGGGTAGTTGGCCCCAACCTTACCGATGACTACTGGCTGCACGGTAGTAAGATCAATGATGTGTTTAAAACCATAAAATATGGCGTACTGGCCAAAGGGATGCCCAACTGGGAGAAACAGTTATCGCCCAAGCAAATCTCGGATGTGGCAAATTACATAAAATCATTGCATGGCAGCAACCCGGCCAATCCTAAAGAACCGCAGGGCGAAAAAGATACAGA
The DNA here is from genome assembly GCA_966212355.1 of uncultured Mucilaginibacter sp. Taxonomy (GTDB): domain Bacteria; phylum Bacteroidota; class Bacteroidia; order Sphingobacteriales; family Sphingobacteriaceae; genus Mucilaginibacter. Next base: position 154,231 of record CBIHRB010000005.1, on the reverse strand, counting down.
TGGCGTTGTTGCAAAAGGCAAAACGATAGCAAAAATATAACGATTATGGACGGCTTACTGGCGGCAAAAGAAAACGGGAAAAGGCAGTGGATGTATCCGCTGGTACGTAAAGGCAGGTTTTATAAATGGAGAAGCTGGTTAAGCTATTTTTATCTTATTTTCTTTTTTGCTGGGCCATTTTTACGAATCAATGGCCAGCCGTTGTTGCTGCTCAATGTGATAGACCGGCAATTTGTACTGCTGGGGCAGGTGTTTTGGCCGCAGGATATTTTTCTGTTTATGCTGGCTTCACTTGTTTTTTTGGTTTGCGTGGTAATATTTACTATTGCTTTCGGTCGTATTTTCTGCGGTTGGATCTGCCCGCAAACCATATTTATGGAAATGGTTTTCAGGAAGATAGAGATTTGGATAGAAGGGGATGCCAATAAGCGTAAAAAGCTTGACACCGGTGCATGGACACGGGAAAAAATCATCAAAAAAACAGCCAAGCATGCTTTGTTTGTATTGGTCTCCTTTCTGATCGCCAACACTTTCCTTGCTTATATCATCGGCAGCGAAAGCCTTGTTAAAATTATTGTTGAGCCTGTTACAGCCCACTGGGTTGGTTTTATCAGTATATGGGTATTCACCATTGTATTTTACTTAATTTACAGCCAGGTACGTGAGCTGGTTTGCACATTGATATGCCCTTACGGTCGCTTACAAAGTGTATTGATTGATGAGCATACTTTAGTAGTAGCTTATGACGATGTGCGCGGCGAACCACGGGGCAAGTTAAACCGTAACGCGGACCCCTTTAACCTGAAAGGCGATTGCGTTGATTGCAGCCTGTGCGTTGCTGTTTGTCCTACAGGTATTGATATTCGTAAAGGAACTCAGATTGAATGTATCAATTGTACCGCCTGCATAGATGCCTGCGACCAGGTAATGGACAAGATAGGAAAGCCCCGCAACCTGATTGGCTACTTCTCCGAAAATATGATCAGGCTGAAAGAAAAGCCCTCGTTTACCGGGCGCATGATGGGATATACCGCGGTAATAACCGTGCTGGTAGCTGTACTTGGTTATTTTATTTTTAGCCGGAGCGATATGGATATCACCGTTATGCGCAGTGCGGGAATGCTTTATCAGCAACAGCCGGGCGGCTACATCAGTAACATTTATAATGCCGAAATCATTAATAAAACCAATCAGGATAGAGTGATCAGGATAGGGGCGGATGATCCGGCTGTTAAGATCAGTTATATCCAGGCGCCCGGACCGGTTGCAAAGGGCGGATCGGCTAAAACGGTGTTTTTTGTCATGCTCCCTGCATCAAAAATACATGCCGCCAAAACTACCATTAAACTGAACCTGTTGCTTGGCGGTAAGGTGGTTCAATCTGTTAAAACAAATTTTATAGCACCCACAAATGATTAAGCATATGAACTGGGGAAAAGGAATAGTAATAGGCATGCTGGCTTTTATGAGTTACATTGTAGCCATGGGCGTTGCCATGTTCAGGCAGCCCGACGATGTCGATCCGCATTATTACGAAAAAGGGCTTGCGTTTAATGCCGATTATGATAAAGAGAAGCAAGTGCTTAGCGATAAAGCACAACCATCAATCAGCATTAATAACAATATCCTTTTAGTAAAGTTCGCAGGCCCGGTAAAGGGAGCAGTAGATTTAAAGCGCCCGGACGACGGCAAAATGGACAAACATATCAATCTGCAGAGCAACCTGGCGGGGAATGTGAATATCCCTCTGACTGATGTAAAGCCAGGTAGGTGGCAGCTGGTTTTTAATTGGGAAAACAACGGCAAAAAATACCTGTATATCAAAGAAATATTTATACCATGAGCCCCGGTCAAATCGCTTTTTTTATAGGCTTGTTTGGCAGTGTTCACTGTATAGGAATGTGCGGCCCGCTCGCCTTCGCTATCCCCATTAACCACAGTAGCTTTTGGCTGCTCTTGTGGGATAAGTTGGTATATAACCTTGGGCGTACTATAAGTTACGCAACCCTCGGGTTAATAACCGGGCTCATCGGTAAGCAATTATGGCTTTCAGGTTTGCAGCAGGGGGTAAGCATCATTAGCGGGATACTGATCCTGCTGGCGGCCGGTTCAAGATTGTGGAAGTTGAAAATTAGTAACAAAAGTACTGGTAACTGGCTGCTGAAGCCTTTTAATGCGTTGCTTACTTATGCGTTACAGCACCGGGCCGGCCATTTGGCCATAGGCTTGTTAAACGGTTTTTTACCCTGCGGTTTTGTTTACCTGGCGCTCATAGGTGCGGTAAATACTTCATCAGTGGGTGCTTCCGTGCAATATATGGTTTGGTTCGGTTTGGGTACCCTCCCTTTAATGCTGGCGGTCACTGTTGGCAGTGGATTTGTTAACCAGGGCATCCGAAGAAAGATGAACAGGATGGTTCCCTATTTTATGCTATGCCTTGGCGTCTGGTTTTTACTGCGCGGGCTCGCGCTTGACATTCCTTATCTGAGTCCGCCATCGGCCAGCGGAACCGTTATTTGTAAGTAACACCATAGGTACATTGATGAGCCTCATGTTTATTCTAAATACATAATATTAAATTAATTATATGCACAGCTTTCATATACCTGTTTTAGGTTTGGGATATTCTGTTGATACACCGCTAAAAGTGGCCCGGTACGGTATCTCGTCCGTTGTTTCAATTGTTGATGATGAACTTGTTGAGCGTATGCGGCAGTATCATTCAACTCAAAATAGTTTGCCATTTACGTCTATTTTAAAAAGCGGGCCCGACAGCCGTTCAAAACGGATTACAGCCTATCTTAATTTATTAAACGAATTGGTAAATAGGCAGTTTGAAGAACTTAAACAAATGCCATTTAACCAGGGAATGGACATCGACCGTTACTTCAACCTGCTACCTGAGGCGTCGTCTTTAAAGCAGGGTTACGAACTGATGAACGAGTATCCTGAGGGGGAACGTAAACAGATCTTTCAAGATCTTTTGCGTGTTAAAATGAACAAAGGGGCAATTGATGTAAATATCATGGCCAAAGTTGATAAAATGAACTTTGACGCAGACGGCAATTATACCGGCGATACCCATACCGACGCGCTTGCCGCTTTAAAAGGTTTTGCTGAAAGCGATTTGGATTCATCAGTGGTACTTTCGGCGGGCATGAACCCGAGGCTGTACAGTTACCTGGAAACTTTTAAGTGTTTTTATCCTGATGGCAATAACGAGCTCCGTAAACGGATCGTTTTAAAGGTGAGCGATTTTCGTTCGGCGCTGATCCAGGCTAAGTTTTTAGCAAAGAAAGGGCTGTGGGTATCAGAATTCAGAATTGAATCGGGCTTGAATTGCGGCGGGCATGCTTTTGCTACTGATGGCCTGCTGCTCGGGCCCATCCTGGAAGAGTTTAAACTGAAAAGGGAAAATATGGTGCACGAACTGCTTGACCTCTATCAACCTGCACTTGCCGAAAGGGGGTTTACAGAGGCCAGTCCGGCGCAAAAGATCAGCGTACAGGGTGGGATAGGCACTATGCAGGAAGATGTTTTTTTGAGAAAGCATTATCAGATGGATGCTACTGGTTGGGGCAGCCCGTTCCTGCTGGTACCCGAAGCCACCAATGTTGATGAACATACGCTGCAACAATTGGCAGGCGCCGGCCATGATGATTTTTATGTAAGCTCGTCATCGCCGCTGGGTATCCTGTTCAATAACTTCAGCAAAAGCTCGGGCGAAGAGCAAAGACTTAGCAGGATAGCAAATGGCAGGCCGGGCAGTCCCTGCAATAAAAAGTATTTAGTATCAAATACCGAGTTTACCGAACATCCCATTTGCACAGCATCACGTGAGTACCAGTATCTGAAAATAAAACAGCTAAAACACAGTGAGCTTCCGGCAGATGAAATTCAAAAACAGATAGATGCTGTTACCGAAAAGGTTTGCTTATGCGAAGGGCTTTGTGCATCTGCTTATATCAAAAACGATATTCTGAAAGCCCGGGAAAACAAGGCAGTAACCATTTGTCCCGGACCAAATATCGCCTTCTTTTCAGGGGTTTATACGCTTGATGATATGGTTAGCCATATCTATGGGCATATCAACCTGCTTGAGGCAACAACCCGCCCTAATATGTTTATCAATGAGTTAAACCTTTATATCGATTACCTTAAAAGGGACATTTCGGGCTACGTAGCAAACCTCAACGAAAAGAAAGGAAAATACCTGCTCAAATTTAAAGACCAATTACAGCAGGGCATCACATACTATAAACAGCTGATCCCGCAAATAAGCAACCAAACCCAGGATTACCTGGAGCGGATGCTGAAGGACCTGCTCTTATCAGAAGAGAAACTGCAATTGCTAAATATCTAAAACAAAGAAACCGGGAATCAATCCCGGTTTCTTTGTTTAACTGATAGTTGGTTTTGTCAAAGCCTTATCCAGTCATGCTGAATAACTGCGTAGTAGGCTTGTCGGCCCATAGGCGGGCATCAAGCGCCATACATATATTGCGTAAAAAGCGTTTACCCATGGGGGTAACTGTAATGCACCATGAATTTAATTCAACCAGCCCGTCCTGCTCAAATTGGCGCATACGGTCCAGCCCCTCTAAAAAAGCTTCACTTGTTTCATTATGCAGGTTCCAGCAGGTTTTGCCGTTACACATGATATTTAAAATATGCCTGCGAACGCTCAGATCATCGGCCGTAAGCATATGTCCTTTAAATACCGGTAGCTGGCCGGCATTAACTAATTGCAGGTATTCCTCTACTTTTTTTACATTTTGGGCAAAGGCATACCAACTATCGCTTATGGAGGATACGCCCAAACCAATCATTAATTGGGTATATTGATGGGTGTAACCCATGAAATTACGGTGCAGCGTACCATTTTGTTCGGCTAAGTAAAGGCTATCCGTGGGCAAGGCGAAATGGTCCATACCAATTTCATGATAACCCAATGCTGTAAATAATTCGCGTCCACATTCATACAAAGCCCTTTTTTCATTAGCATCGGGCAGGTCATTTTCGGTAAAACGGCGCTGACCGGGTTTTATCCATGGTACATGGGCATAACTGTAAAAAGCAATTCTATCGGGCATTAATTTCGCCACCTGGGTAATGGTATCCTTTAGCCCGTTGATGGTTTGAAGCGGGAGGCCATATATCAGATCGAAGTTAACGGATGTGTACCCGATCCGCCGGGCTTGCTGAGTAACCAGTTTTACCAGTTCAAAACTCTGGATCCGGTTAATGATAAACTGAACCCTGGGATCAAAATCCTGGATGCCGAGGCTTATCCTCCTGAAACCAAGATTGTATAAAACCTGTAAATGATCAACAGTTGTATTAGCCGGGTGCGCCTCAAAGCTAAACTCGGCCCGGGGGTGGATAGTTGATGAATTTAATATACCATTGATCAGTATGGCCAGGTGTTCGGGTTTAAAAAATGTAGGTGTGCCGCCCCCAAGGTGTATTTCCCTGATGACGGGTTTGCTTTCAAAGGTATTGAGGTACATGGCCCATTCCATCAAAACAGCTTTAATGTATGGCTCTTCTACCCGGTGGTTTTTGGTGATGCGGGTGTTACAACCGCAATAGGTACACAGACTTTCGCAAAATGGCAGGTGAATATACAGGCTGATCCCGTCACAATCGTTACTCTCCTTAAAAGAAAGTGATACTGATTTTCGCCATTCCTCTTTGTCGAAGTTATCAGTGTTGTTCCAATAAGGTACGGTAGGGTAACTGGTATAACGGGGAGCAGCAACGTTGTATTTATCAATAAGATGCTGAGGGATTTTCATAAATATTAAGCTTTAGTAGTATCAGCCGTTGACAGGTCAGCGGCCGCTTTGCAGTTTTTTGAACATACACACGCATTCCCAACGCACTTTTTAGCCTGCCACTGATCAAGATTTTTTATGGTTTGATTAGCTATTTGCTGTAATGCTTCATTGGTTAAAAAAGCCTGGTGGGGGGTGATGAGGACATTTTTAAAGGTCATCAGTTTTTCAAGCAATGGGTCCTTATCGGTATCATGTTGATGCTGCTCAAAAAACAGGCCTTTTTCTTTTTCATAAACATCAAGGCCTAAATAACCTATTTTACCGGTTTCGAGGGCCTGTAATGCTGCTTCTGTATCAATTAATCCTCCCCGCGAAGTATTCAGGAGCATAACTCCATCTTTCATCAAAGCAAGGGTATCATTATTGATCATATGATAGTTTTCGGGGCAGAGGGGGGCATGTAATGAAATGATATCGGCGGTAGCAAGCAGGTCATTCATAGCTACTTGTTCAACCCCTGGCAAGTTTGATTTGGCAAGCGGATCGTAGCCAATAACACGACAGCCAAAGCCGTTAAAGATAGCGGCAGTTGCCTGCCCGGTATGCCCCAGGCCAATAATACCAATTGTTTTGCCGTATAAATTAAACCCCATGAGGCCATTCAGCCTGAAATCAAACAGGTGGCTATGGGCGTTTGACTCGGTTAAATGCCTGTTCAGGGCAAGTGCCATGGCAACGGTATGTTCGGCAATAGCCTGCGGCGAGTATTCAGGCACGTTGGCCAGTTTTATGTTGCGCAAAGCTGCTGTTTCCTTATCTATATGATCTGTACCGGCCGACCGGGTAGCAATATATTTAACGCCAAGATCGGCCAGTTGGTTGATAACATAGGCAGATACATCGTCATTGGTAAAAACAACTACCGCTTCCTTACCTTCGGCATAAACCGCGGTTTCAGAATTTAACGGGTTAGAGATAAGGGTAATATCATGTTTTTTTTGGTTCGCTCTGGCCAAAAATTCCTTTTCGAACGCCTTGATACTGTAAGCTACAACTTTCATCTGTGCACATTTATATTAAACAAAACTACCCGGATGGCACCGGCAAAACCATGAGCGTGGTCAGTGATAAAAATGACCTTTATCAGTTTCTCATTTTTACCAGCTTGTTAAGGTCTGTTATATTGATAGTTGCACCTTTCTTTTCTATCAGGCCTTCCTCTTTAAAATCAGAAAGCGTACGGCTTACCGTTTCGGTAGCCATACCGGCCATTGAAGCCATTTCTTCCCTTGATATTTTAAATTCCTGTTTTTCGCCGTTTTGCTTGTTCAGTCTTACCAATACCTGCGCCAGCCGTTTCCTTACCGAATGATAGGCCAGTTCGATGAGCTGTTCTTCCTTTTCTTTGATATTGTTTGACAGTATTTTCAAAAACTGCCTGCCAACGTCGGGATATCGGTCAAGCATGGTTAAAACGGTATCTTTCGGCAGCAGGCATATGGCCGCATCTTCGGTTGCTTCGGCAGTTTCGCCATAAGCATCATCAAGCAGCAGGGCATGTACGCCAAGGTAGTCGTCGGCTTTATATAAGCCGGTCATCAGTTCCCTGCCGTCTTCGGCCAGTTTAAATGTTTTTATGCTGCCTTCCATCACCAGGTAAATTCCCTGCGGGCTATCCCCGTCGTAAAATAATACCTGTTTTTTTCTTATCTGCCTTATTTTTCGACTGGCTATCAGTGCGTTTAATTCGGCTGCTCCGTTGCGCGAATTGATGGCCAGGTGCTCTATTTTTTGCAGCGACCTGCTAAAAAATGCCTGTTGTTTTTCTTTTTTGCTCAATCTGCTATCAATGGCATTAAGCAATTCTATATCGTCAAAAGGTTTGGTAAGATAATCATCGGCACCCATTTCCATGCCTTTTCTAAAGTCGACCCGTTCGGCTTTCGCGGTTAAAAATATAAAGGGTATGTTGTCCGTTTCGGGCGATTTGCTGAGCATGAATAGTACGCCATACCCGTCAAGCTCGGGCATCATGATATCGCACAAAATAAGGTCCGGTTTATGCTTTATAGCTAAGTCGACACCAATTTTGCCGTTACCGGCCTGCAATACCAGGTAACCGGAAAGCTCCAGTATTTCGGCGGTGCTTTCCCTTATATCGGTATTGTCTTCAATAATGAGTATACTTTTTTTCATGATTGCGAAAATGTGAGCGTGAATGATGTTCCGTAATTAACTTTGCTTTCAAATTGTACTGTACCTTTGATCAGGCCAACGTAGCGCGCCACTATATTAAGACCGAGACCGGTACCTGGTATATTGCCGGTATTATGTGCTCTGAAAAAAGCCTCAAACAAATGTTTCTGGTCACTTTCGGGGATGCCAATACCATTATCCTTAACCACAACAACCAACTGATCGCTGGCTACCTCCGTGTTAAATTCAATAAAGGTGTTTTCGCCCGAATATTTGATGGCGTTGCTGATCAGGTTGATGATGCAGTTTTTTAACAGTGCCGGATCCAATTTAAAAACGCTGGTAGTACCGGTATGCTGATAAATGATGTTTTGGTTTTGTTTGGCTACCAGTTGCATTTCTTCGGTTATTTCCTCACCAAATTTTACCAGGTTAAATTCGGTAAATACGGGCTCTACCTTCCCGGCTTCGAGTTTTTCGAGCGACAGGAAATCATTCAGGATACCCGTAAGGTTGCCTACCGACGTTTTTATTTTGGCGATGTGTTTGCTGATGTTAGGATTGCTAAACTCCTGCGCATATTTTTCAACAAGAATGGCCGAAAGCTGGATACTGCTCAGCGGAGTCCTGAACTCGTGCGAGGCCATTGATACAAAACGGCTTTTCATCTGTCCAAGTTCTTTTTCTTTTTCTAATGACAGGCTAACCTCTTCTTTAGCCTGCAGCAATTCGGTTACCGAATGCTTTAAAGAAATTGTACGCTCTTCCACCAACTCTTCTAAATGGATGGCGTAGTCCTTTAACCTTTCTTCTGCCTCCTTTTCGCGTGTGAGGTCATGGATAAAACCGGTATAGATTTTTCGGCCTGAAAACTGCACTTCACTTACCCCCAGGCGGAAAGGGAATACGGATCCATTTTTTTTTAACCCTTTAACTTCGCGGCCAAAACCTATAATGTGCGGCTCGCCTGTGTTTTGATAACGGTTTATATAACCATCGTGCAGTTCTTTGTCGGGCGACGGCATTAAAACAGAGATATTTTTACCAATTACTTCGCCGGGGCTGTATTGAAATAGATTACATGCCGCCGGATTGATAGACTCGATAATTCCGTAGTTGTTTATGGTAATTATGCCGTCTATGGCATTTTCAATAATTGCTTTTAGCAGCGCGGCATTCTCCATCAACGATTTCTTGTTTAATGACAAAGATCACTAATGGATTTAGTCTTCAATATGATACGTCTCACTATAAAAAATGATCACGATCACTTTTTATGATGTGGCATAAAGTAGCCGAGGTTATTAAACACGATTACCAGGAATCGTTAAGCTTAAAAAAGAGGGAAATATGCCGGGCATTTCTATCGGACTAAAAACACCTTTATTAAAAAGGATGGGTAATAAAGCTTAGGCATAAATAGCCGAATAGTTGAAGGATTATCGCCCCATAAACGAATTTGTTTACGGGGCGGTAATTTTTATATGGTATGAATTTGTCACGAAACCGGAATGAAAAATTTCATTACCGGAACCGCCGCAAATAAAGGTCCCTGATTACCATGCGCTGTTTTGTTTGAGTACACCATTTGATGAAGTAACAAATGTTTGCGGAAGAGGGAAATGACTGAATTTGGCGTAATTAAAATTAGTTCTCCCATAAACAGTCTTGAGCAGGTTTTCTGTGTAGCCGGTGCCTGAACTGCCATTGGGGCCGGCCACTTTGTTATATCTTACCAGGTCGTACCAGCGATTGAATTCGAGGGCCAGCTCTATCCGGCGTTCATGCCAGATAGCTAACCGCAATGCTGTTTTATCCGTAGTTATAATTTGTGGAAGGATACCCGTTCCATCATTTTCGCCTGCTGCGACTGATGCCGCGAATGTTTTATTACCACGGGCTCTGAAACGGATCATTTCCAGGTATTTCAACGCATCGGATATATTACCCAACTCATTATTGGCTTCAGCGGCTATCAAAATGATGTCGGCATACCTGAGATACATCGGGTTAACACTCTGGAAGTTAAAGTTACCGCCGTTCCAGTATGAATATGGCCAGATCACTTTTTTATTGGCATAATTGGTTGATGCCGGGAATGCCACCGGCTGGTTGTTGTTAAAGCCGGGAATGATGTCAGTTTTCGTAAAAATAGTCGCGCTCATTCTCGGGTCACCTTTTTCATAACTGCTAACCAGGTTAGGTGAGGGGAAGATATCACCATTTGAACCCAGCGAGGGAAGCCCCTGGTATTGAAGGTAAGGTCCGTACTGGCGTCCGGCAGGCAGGGATGTGTTGTAAATAAATCCACCGGGCATCATATTTTCAGTAGAATACAATTGATCCGGGCTAAACAGGTTGCGGTAATTGCTGTAAAGACTGTATTCGCCGCCTTTGATAACTGCCTCTGCATATAACTTCGCGTTAGCATAATCCTGCTCATAAAGATAAACCTTTGATAAAAGTCCCTGTGCTGTGCCTTTGGTAACACGGCCAAGGTTGGCCGTTCCCCATTGGCTTCTCGTTGGCAAGTGATCTATAGCATACTTCAGGTCTGATATTACCAGCTTAATGATATCCGCATGTGGGCTTTTAGGAATATTATATTCTGCGGTTGAAACCGGGTCGTGGTCACGCAGCGGTGCATCGCCGAATACATTCGTCAGGTCGAAGTTATAATAAGCCCTGAAATATTTGGCCTGGGCTTCAAATAATTGTGCTGAATAGGGTGCTTTCAAAGTTGAGGTGCGGTCAATAACTACGTTGCAGTAGTGGATGTTTTCAAAGGCCCGTCCCCAGTAACGTTCTATCATGTAATTATCCGTGAGGTAGCTGTAATCCTGAAACACCTTAAAGTCAGCATTCCCGCCCACAATAAAGTCATCGCCGCACATTTCTTTTGTTGAATACTGGTGTTGCCCTATCCGGAATTCTCTCCAGGCAATGGAGCCATAAAGGCGGTTTACCGCCAGGCCAAGTGTTGTTGTATCGGCCGAAAAGGTTGCGCTCGAAAGCACCCCAAGCGGCTCTTTATCAAGAAAGCTCTTTTTGCAGGAACATGTCGCAAAAAGCCCTAAAACAACAATGAATTTTATAATATTTTTCATAACTGTTATTTCTTATTTAAAAAGTTAAGTTTATACCCAATCTGGCAGTGCCTGAAACCGGATATGTCCGGAAATCATCGCCTATAGTTGAAACCCCGTAAGCATTTGACACTTCGGGAGAGAATCCTTTATACTTGGTTATATAAAAAGGATTGGTGGTGTTAACATACACGCGAAGCCCGGAAATCCCAACCCTTTTCAATAGCTGTTTGTTGAAAGTATATCCCAGTTCGATGAACCGCGCCTTGATATAAGTGCCGTCAAAAATATTGAAATCGGATGATTGGGTTGTTGACGTGTTAACAGCATAACGGGGAATCGTGGTATTGGTATGGGTAGGAGTCCAGGAATCCAGCCATTCGACATTCAGGTTGGATAGTCCGGAGCTTACAAACTGGTTCCGGGTATCATTATAGATCTTACCGCCAAAACTGCCCATCATATCGATGGTGAAGTCAAAACCCTTGTAATCTGCCGAAAGCGTCAAACCTCCTACAAATTTAGCATAAGGCGAACCGATATCTGTTTTATCATTTGCATCCACGAAACCATCGCCGTTTATGTCTTTGAACAGCAGGTCGCCAGGTTTTAATCCCGACCAGTATTGTTTTGTTGGATTGCCTGATTTTGCTGCGGCTGCCGCATTTAGCTGGTCAATCTGTGCCTGGCTTTGCACAATGCCGAGCGATTGATAACCATAAAAATCGCCGATAGGAGCACCTGCTTTTGATACGTGGGTAGATGGCACCTGGAAATCTGATGCATACGAAGTGAGTCCTTTAAAGTCCAGAATTCTGTTCTTGTTAGCGGTCCCGGTTACTTTTACACCATATCCCAAACCGCCGATGCGGTCATTCCAGCTTACCGCCAGTTCCACACCGCTGTTCCGGACAGTTCCTGCGTTTGAATATGCAGGGGCTGTGCCTGTAGAACCTCCCGGCACAGGCAGTATTAACAGGAGGTTTTTGGTGTCCCTGCGGTAATAGTCGCCTTCAAAGCGTAATCTGTTTTTTAATGTGCCAAATTCGATACCGGCATCAGTTTGCTGTGAAACTTCCCAGGTAATATTAGTGTTTGATGCGGCTACGATTGTTGCCATCGGATAGAAAACGCCGTTAAATACACCATCGTAAGTTGTTTCCTGGTTAAGCAGGTTGAAAGTTTGGTAATTGGCGATTTTGTTGCTGCCTATCCGGCCCCAGCTCCCACGCACTTTCAGGTTGCTTATCCACGACACGTTTTTCAGGAATTTCTCTTCGGAGGCGCGCCATCCAAGGGCTACCGACGGAAAATATCCCCAGCGGTGTCCTTCGGCGAATTTTGATGACCCGTCGGCGCGGAACGAAGCAGTTAACAGATACCTGTCCTTGTAGCTGTAGTTTGCCCTGAAAAGATACGAAAGAATAGACTCGCTGGATGGCAAGGCGCCAAGTGAGCTGATGTTTGAGGCGGGATAAACCTGGATATAACGATAATTAGGATCAGTTGTAGTCAATGGGCCGTTTCCGGTTACATCCACTCCTCTAAAATCAGTGTTTTGAGCGGTATAGCCCGCCAAAAGATTTATATGGTGAGAAGCGCCCAGTTGTTTGTCATAAGTTAATGTATTTTCCCATAGCCATGTTGAAACCGTGGTATATCCGTTTTCAATACTGGTTAAACTGCTTTGATTTGCTCCCAGGTTGTACGGAGGTATATATCTGTTGATATTATTCAAAGTATAATCTACACCATAGCTGCTCCGGAATGTAAGGCCTTTAAATAGTTCATAGTTCAGGTATCCGTTGCCAACAAATTGCAGCGGATGGTTTTGAACATCTTTATGAAGGTAAAGTTCAGCAAATGGGTTAACGATGTCCACATCCTGGCCTGATGAAAAAGAGCCATCGCTTTTGTAAACAGGGATCAGAGGCGATATACGGGTTATTGAATTAATACCCCTGCCTGTATTGGAACCGCCATCGCCGTTATAATGACTGCTGGCCAGCGATAGGTTATGTCCGAAGGTTAATTTTTTGCTGATCTTATATTCATTATCGGCGCGCAGAGTTAAACGGTTATAGTTGGTGTATTTCAATACGCCATCTTCATTATGGTAACTGGCACTGATATTATAATTGACATTTTCGCTTCCTCCGCCAACAGACAGCTGATAATCGCTGACAATTCCATTTCGGGTTACCTCTTTGGTCCAGTCAGTTCCGGGGGCTATCTGGCTGATGTTGTCATAAACCGGTGCTAAACCTGCATTGGTTTTAAACAGATTAACTAATTGCGCATATTCCTGGCCGTTGGCAACATGAAACTTACGTGTCAGGAACTGAAACCCCTGACTTGTTAAAAAATTGATGACAGGTTTGCCGGGTTTTCCTTTTTTTGTAGTTACCAGGATAACGCCGTTTGCTCCCCGAGATCCATATATCGCGGTAGCGGAAGCATCCTTTAAAATTTCCATCGACGCGATATCATTCGGCGCAAGGAAGCTGATATTGGTTACCATCATACCGTCAACAACATATAGCGGAGTAGGGTCTCCGTTTGTGCCGAGCCCGCGTATCAACACTGTAGGTGCGGCTCCGGGACCGCCCTGGCTTAGGACCTGAACGCCCGGCGTTTTTCCCTGTAGCGCCTCTGCCGCGTTACTGCCCCCTATTTTAGTTAGGTCGGCGCCTTTTATGCTGGTTACAGCACCGGTAAGGTCGGATTTGCGTTGAACACCATAGCCAACTACTACCACTTCGCTAAGCGAATTATCTTTTGCTTTCAGCTTTATGTCGATGACTGTCCGGCTGTCAACATTGACTTCCCGGGCCTCAAAGCCGGTATAAGTAAATACGAGATAAACGCTACCGTCCGGAACATTCAATGAATAATTGCCGTTTAAATCCGTTTGTGTTCCGGTAGATGTTCCTTTCAACCTGACAGAAACGCCCGGTAAAGGCTGGCCGTTATCATCCGTTACTTTACCTTTCACCACAAGGCTGCTCAATTGCACACCTTTTGAATAAATAATAACGGTATTGTCTTCGCCAAGCTGGTATTTAATGGCGGTGTTGCTGGTCAGCAGGTCCATCACCGTATGGATCGACGCATTACTCACCTCAATAGATTTAAGCTTGTCAATGTGCCTGATCGTTTCATCATTATAAAGGAAATGATAGTCAGACTTTTTTTCGATTTCCCGGAACGCAGTCTTCAGGCTTACATTCTTCAGGTTAAGATTGATCACAGTCTGCCCGAAACCCTTGGAATAGGATTGCAGCGTCGAGACAATGATCAGGAAAAGTATAAATTTTGTCATGAGAAGAACGTTCAAAAGTCGTTCGTGCCGCAAATAACATATGCGGCCTTGATTTTTTTTCATAATTTAGTATCAAGGGTATTTAACTAATTGGTTTATTAAGACGGACTGGTAGTTATTGTACCATTTGACGGGGAATGTTGGAGCATTTCCCGTTCTTTTTTATCGCTGGTCTGTTATTTCGTCATACGCATGTTTTAAAGTTTAATAAATGAATACCTGGTTATTTATAATTTGATAATTGAAATTACTTGTTAGCTTCAGTTGCTGCAGCGCCTTGTCAAGCGTTATATTTTCAAACTTTCCGGTCAGGACCAGTTTTTTCAGATCTTCCTTTTTAAAAATGATAGTTGTGCTATATTTTCGCTCCATCATTTTTGCAACTTCCTCAAATTCCATAGCATCAAAAACAGCTTTGTTTTTTATCCAGATGGCTTCCGATGGTAAGGAATCTCTTTTGTCCTGGTGTATTTCGCTGAGTTCGACTATTGCTTTGGATACAGTATCCGGCTGCCGGCGACTGAATGCTGATGCACGGGCCGGCTGATTGAATACCGTCAGCTTTTCCGAAGGTTTCAAAATAATTTGCCGGTCAGGATTTTTCAGTACAGTGAGCTCAATAACACCGCGTATTAAAGCAGCTTCGGAAGTTTTATCACCCGGATAAGATCTGACATTGAACCGGGTGCCTAAAACCCTGATTTTTATGGTTGGCGTCATCACCACAAACGGATGTGCCGGATCCTTGACAATATCGAAGAAAGCTTCACCCGATAAAGTTATTTCCCGGTGCCTGGCATCAAATGTGTTTTTATAGGTAAGCTTGCTGCCTGCATTCAGGATAACCGTACTTCCGTCGGGTAATTGTATGTTTGTCATGCCCCCCGTAGGTACCTTGATTTCACAAATCCCGCTTTTGTTGTCAAATGATCTGAAATAAACCAGTGCTATGCTGCTGCAAAGTAAAATGGCGACGGCTGCTGCTATTGCTCTGTATTTGAACCTGCTGTGAGGCGCCGGTTGGTTCGTTTCCGAAATAACAGGTATCTCGCATTCGTCTTCCGCAAAGATAGCAGGCTCGTTATTTAGCTGGGCCTGCAGTTGTACCCATTGTGCTTCCTTTGGCTCATTATTGCATCCTTTAGACATCGGATATAATTGCCAAAGATGCTCCAGCATAGCGATAGGATATTGTGCCCCGCCATCTTCCTTTAAGATCTGGTTGATCTCTTCCAGCTCCGCCGGGGTTGCTGTATTATTCAGCTTTTTATAAATAAGTATCCAGGTATTGTTGACCATAAGTGTTTTCTAATCTTATAGACAATCAAAAATTGCCCGGCACGGGGAAGGATGAAAAATATTTTTTAAATAAAATGAAAGGTGAGGTTATTTGGAGGAAACCAGGGGCGCATTTTTTTTGTAATTCAGGCTTTCTGATAGTTTTTTCAGGGCAATGCTCATATGGTATTCGATGGTTCTTACGGATAAATTAAGAAGCTCGGCAACTTCCTTGTGCGGAAGCCCATCTTCTTTAATCATTTTAAATACCAATCTGCATTGCGCGGGCAGGTTGTTAACCGCATGTTCAATCAAAAGCTGGAAGTCTGCCACTATCATTTGATCCTCGATATTCAGGGTAACATCTTCAATTTCTGCCTTGATATCGTCGATGTTAAAATGTATTGGGAAGTTTTTTTGCTTCAGGAAATTAAGAGATTTGTTTTTTACCGCTTTATAGATATAAGAAGTGAAGTCAGTAATGCCTGTCAAAAGTTTCCTCCGTGACCATATCGAAATAAAGGTATCGTTCACTACTTCTTCAGTAGCCTCGGCAGATCGCACGTAAAAGGAGGCAAGGTTATATAACCTCTTATAGTATTGAAAATACAGCACCCTGAAAGCCTGCTGATCATCTTCAAAAGCTATTTTTTGTAGCAAGTCCTGAATATTGGTTTCGTTCATACTTAATCTTAACATGTCCGGATATCTCCCGAAACGACATGCATAACATCATAATTGGTTATTGAATTGGTTTTGACGGAGCCGGACTTGTGATTATAAATTAAGACAGCAGAACGATCCTTTTATACTCAAAATTTTCAGGGATATTTTAAAAAAATCATCGGAACATTTTTGCATGCCCGTACCTGGATATCTGGAGGTATCCGGCATATTAAGCATTAATACCGGAAAGCAGTATTTCAATGGAGAGTGTTTACCAGCGGTATTCAGAACTGTTTGTTTCCTGTTGTAATAAACCGGGTGCTTTGAAATATGATTAATAATAAGATAGGGGAAATAGAAACAGGAAAGATCGCGATAATTTGCATCTTTCCTATTGTATACCCGGCAGCGAGAGTTGTGTCGTGTTTTTAATGTTTTTAAATCAGTATCTTACGACGACGATTGAAGGTTGCGTAATGAATCATTCAGTCCTCTTTCTTCACACTATTATCTGTATATGAGCCGTTCTTCAAAGTTTAAAAATCTGTTTCATGGCCACCCATTTTTCTCCTTCTTTTGCCCAGGGGAGGGGTTGTTGAAATAGCCACATGAGTTGCTCCCATTCCTGTACTTTAGGATTTAGCGCGTCCATCGCTTCTTTTTTCTTTGACTCAAAATGGTCACTTGTTTCCATGATCATAAACAACCGGTTTCCTGTACGATAGATCTGCATATCGAGAATTTCCGCGTCCAGTATGCTTTTGCGTATTTCCGGCCAGCTATTTTCAGCCTTATGCCAATGTTCATATTCCGCTATTAATTGCGGGTCATCCTTTAAATCAAGGGCCAAACAGTATCTTTTCATAGTGATATTTAATTTTTTACAGATAAGCGGAAGCGTACGATTCGTCAATTAGGCCATATTCTTTCATTTCTTTCCAAAATTGTGTTGGGATCTTTAACGAAGCCAGCGAAACATTTTGTGAAACCCTGTCGGGATTTGTGGTATTCAGGGCGATACTTTTAACGCCTGGACCATTTAAGCCAAAAGCCACGCAGGCATCCGCCGGTTTTATTTTATAATCTGCACATAAGCCATAAAACAACTCTCGCCAACGATGTAAATGCTTGTCTTTTACCGGACCAGTTAACCGATAGTTATAATAATCAGACCCGGTTAAAAAGCCGCCGTTAAAAACGGCGGAATTAATGATCAAAGTTCCTTGCTTTTCAAGTTCCTGCATAAATTCAATTAATTCGGGCGGATGGCTGTGAATTGTCATGCTATTGGCGATCATTACCCAATCCAATTTTACATCCTGCGTTATCTTTTTGATGATCCGCCAGTCTTTCGAACCTACACCAATGCCCTTTACTTTGCCATTCCGTTTCAATTCATTCAGCGCACGGTAGGCTTCCAATATGTCCTGGTAACGTTGTGCTTGTTCCTGTTTATCTTTTGCTGCATTAAGGTATTCATCGGGGTCATGTACAGATACCAGTTGTGCACGATAATTGCCCAGCAACTCATTTCCCTGTTCATAACATTCCAGGATGCCCTCATAACTTATTCGCTGAACGGCGTCATATTTCAGGTCGCGCCAAACATCCGGTTCAAAAGTAGGTTCGGGACTTTTTAACGCCGTACGCAGCCAGCCCAATTTATTACTGATCAGTACCTCCGATGGGGAGACATTTAGTATTGCCAAAGCCTTTCCCAACGATTCGAGCGCGAGCCCCGCGCCGTATTTACCGGCTGAGTCAAATACAGCCGGTTTAGGAGAATGCCTGATACTTTCGGCAACAATAGCGCATTTTACCTCATCTGGAAGTGCTACATATAAATTTCCTAATCCACTGGTTCCAAAAATTATTTTAGGCAGATTGATTTCTTGCATATTAAAAACGGATTAATTTAAAGAATGGCTGAAACCGGTACACTTTCGGGTTCTACTTTTGTACGATGGCCTTTTAATCCGAAAAACGCCACTACGGCAAAACAAACCATGGGTACCAGGTAGCCGTATTGAATATTACCTGTTGTATCGCTGATATAACCGAACACCCTCGGTAATACAGCACCGCCAACGATAGACATAATGATCAGGCTGCTGCCGAATTCTGTATCTGCTTTTAAATCTTTTATACCCAGTGCGAAAATGGTCGGAAACATAATAGACATGAAAAAACATATCCCGATTACCGTGTATACGGTGATCATGCCGTGACCAAAAATGGCGATTACAGAAAGCAAAATGTTGATGCCTGCATAAACTGCCAGTAAAATAGCCGAACTATAATACCGCATTAAAAATGTACCAATAAACCTCCCGATGAGGAATGCAAAACCACATAACCCCAAATAATCTGCTGCTTTTACTTCTGTGATGCCGGCAGATTTTGTGGCGTAAAGAATAAATAGGCTGAACACACAAACCTGAGCACCCACATAAAAAAACTGAGCGGCCACACCCCAGGCTAAATGACGATGCTTCAAGGCGTGGAAAATATTTTTGCTGGCTGCATGTCCCTCGTGTTGCTGGATCCGGGGCAGCCGTGTAAAAGCAAAAAGTATCGCTATAAATACCAGTACACTACCTAATATAAAATAAGGCGTTTTCACAGACGAAGCCTCGGCAGCCAGCGCCAGTTTTCGACCTTCCTCCGTCATTGCGCTCAATTGTGTCGCTGTATAACCTTTGGTTAATATAATACGTGCGCCAATTATCGGGGCCAGCGTGGCTGCCAACCCGTTAAATGATTGTGCAAAGTTAAGCCTCTGTATCGACGTTGACGGATCACCCAACGAGGAGGCATAAGGATTGGCTGCAGTTTCTAAAATGGTTAACCCGCAGGCAATGATAAACAAGGCTACCAGGAAAAACGTGTATTGTTGCGTATTGGCGGCCGGTATAAACAGGTAGGAGCCAACCGCGAAAACAAGCAAACCGGTGATGATGCCTGTTTTGTAGCCGTATTTTTTCATGATGAAACCTGCCGGTAAAGCCATCAAAAAATAGGCAATAAATACCGCGGAATCCACCAGCGTGGCCTGCACCGTGGTGAGCGTAAATGACTTTTTTAAGTGCGGTATCAGTATCGGGTCGAGGTTATGCGCGAAGCCCCACAGAAAGAATAAGCTGGTTATTAATATAAATGGAAAAAGAGTTTTATTCTTTGTCATGATCTGATAATTATAAATGGTTACTTTATGGGGTGAAGGGGCTCAATTAATTATTTGGCAGTTATTTTAGCTGCCCATCCGCCTGATGTATCCATATGGACGTTGATCACGGAATTAGCCGACACCTTTCTTTCAGATCGGGTTAGGTCTTGAGGAGATGATAACACATCGCCCCATGATGATAATGTGTAGTTACCCGCCGGTAAAAAATCCATTTTCAATTGTACTGTTCTTTCAGAATCGTTTGTCATCGCGCCGATATACCAGTCTTTTCCGCTTCTTTTGGCAATAATGACATATTGGCCCGGGTAACCGCCGAGTACCTTTGTATCATCCCAAACGGTTGGTATATTGTTTAAAAAATCGGCTCCGGGCTTGCCCAAAATGTTTTCAGGCGCATCGCAATAAACCATAAACGGACTTTCGTAGATCACAAATTTTGCCAGCTCGGCACAGCGGCTATTCATTACCTGGGTAGGGCTTCCCTTTCTGAAGTCGCTTTTCTTTACATTCAGGAATCCGCCGGGGGTATAATCCATTGGCCCGGCCAACATACGGGTGAATGGCAGTGTGGTATTATGCCCGGCTGTTATCCTGGTCGAAAACTTGGAATATTCTTCTCCTAAAACTCCTTCGCGGGTTACCATGTTAGGATAGGTACGCTCGATGCCGTCGGGTTTAAATGCACCATGAAAATCAACCATCAAATGATATTTTGCAGCCGTTTGGATGATACGACGGTACCAGTTCACCATTTGCTGATCATCGCGGTCCATGAAGTCAATTTTTATACCTGCAATACCCCATTTTTCGTAAATTGGAAACGCTTTTTCAAAATTGTCATTCCTGTTAACATCCGAGCTATATAACCACAGCCAGCATTTAACCTTTTTGGCTTTAGCATAGGCTAAAATCTCGGGCATATTTAATTGCGGGGCTACTTTGGTAATATCCGCTTCCGGCTTGTTAAATGGCCCATACCATTGCCAGTCAATAAGCATGTATGGCCAACGCTCTTTGGATGCCAGGTCTATATACTTTTTGATGGTCGGCATGTCTACTTTTACGTCTCCGCTCCACCAGTTATCCCAGGCGCTCATGCCAGGTTTGATCCAGCCGGGATCTTTCAATACGTTAGGCGGGTTCAGGTTTTGTATCAGTTCCGATTCAATTAATTTACCTGGCGAACCTGCCAGCATCACTACACGCCAGGGCGTAAGCAGGTTATTAGTGAAACGTGCTTTAACACCATTTTCACTTTCACCGGGAAGGGGCGATAGCTTGGTGATCAGGCTGATTTGGTCGGTAGCACCGGTGTCAGTTTTTGAGGATCCTATATAAAAACCCGGATAGTTATCAATATTGGCTTCAGTAAAAGCGGCATAGTGACGCTCATCCAATTCAACCAGCAGAGGTAAGCCTGCAATTGTTTTATCGGTAATATGATTTAGGTTTTTCGGTTGAAATTCGGTTTCCTGTGATGAGGTATAACTGCCATAGTCTGCAACCCAGGTTTTTGCTTTTGCCGGTAAGTTAAAAGTGGTTAGCTCCTTTACTATTTGCCGGTCGCCGATTTTATCAGCTCCGAACAACTGGTAGCGAAAAGCTATACCATCGTTATAAGCCCTGAACCATATGTTCATGCGGCGCATTGGTGCCGATTTTTCTACCAGCGATAATTCCAGTTCATTGTAATGGTCGGTTACAATACTGTGTTTGGCTTTTACTATTGGCGCCCAGGTTTGGTTAACAGCATGCTCCACATGACCGGTTACGGCCATGCCGGTGCCAAGAGCCGGTTCATCTTTAAACTCGAAACCGAGTGATGAGGAGTGGACGATTGTTAAACCGTTGCTGGAAACTGTATATTGCAGGCTGCTGGTGTTGTTTATTTCCACAACGTTTTTTTTATCAGGCGATACCAGCTTAAAAGTTTGCGCCAAAGAAGGAACTGCCAGTGAAACGGCAGTGATCAGGGTGTAACAAGTTTTCAGGTTCATCATATAAATTAAACAACTCCTTCTATTTTTAAAACAAACGCATCTTTACCAGGTGCCTGCTCAGGCAATTTTACTTTAAGACCAGTCTCAGTCTGCTCAAAACTCAACTTGTCGTTTCCGAGCAAGCTTACACTGCTTATATTGCCTGCGTCATTGCCTTTCGCTAACTTTTTAACAATGGCTTCATTCCCGGTTGGCCATCCCAGCATGGTTGCATAAAGGGTTTTGTCTTTTACAGTAAACCGGATATCTTCGGCTCCGAATGGTTTGCCTTTGCCTTCATTAAAGCCCTGCGCGCTAATTGGGGCCGCTGAATCTGTTGCGGGGCCCTCCCCAAACACTTTCCATGGGCGGGTGCCATAAATTGCCTCGCTGTTAACCTGCATCCAGGCGCCTATGCCCTCAACAACTGCACGTTCTTCGCTGTCGATACTTCCGTCTCCCCGTAATGGGACATTTAAAAGCAGGTTACCGTTTTTACTTACAATATCAACCAGGGTATGTACCACTGTTTTGGCACTTTTGTAACCTTTATTATCAAATATGCGTCGATCATAATGCCAACCGCCAATACAGGTATCGGTTTGCCATGGTAAAGGTTCTATCTGGTTACTTTGGCCACGTTCTATATCCCATATCATGCATTTACGCTGCTGCTCATTCAATACTTTAGCAAATAGTGCGGCCTGCAGTTTTCCATGCTTTTTAATGCTGGTATTGTACATATGCGCCGCTATTTTTAAACCGGCGTCGCTTACCGGCCAAAGGGGCAGGGCTGTGTCATCAAAATAAATCAGTTCTGGGCCGTATTTATCTATCAGCTCAATGGTACGGTTCAAAAACTTATCGCAATAAGCTTTGCCGGGCACGCTTGCGCCGTTGCCCCAGTCCCAATGGCTGCCCATACTGTTGTTATCAAGGCTGTCCTTACTTAAAGGATGGTTTTGTGCATATAATTCCTGTGGGTCGTAGCCGTTCCACCATTTACCTGCACCATCAGCTTTGGTAAGCTTGCCGTCATAAGGCACGCCTGCCAACGGGCCGGTTTTATCCGCACGTTGGGCAACCTCGTACCAGGTCCAGGGGTGGGAAGCGTGTACGGTTACGCCAAAAGGCAAACCATGCTCTTTAGCTGCTTTGGCCCAGCCGCCTATCAGGTCTTTTTTGGGGCCAAGTTTAGTAGAGTTCCAGCTTTGATATTTGCTGTCGTAAAGGTCAAAATTATCATGGTGATTGGCCAGTGCCATAAAATATTTGGCGCCGGCTTTTTTATATAGGCCAACCAACTCGTCAGGGTTCCAATTTTCGGCTTTCCATTCATTAATAACGTCTTTAAAACCGAATTTGGAAGGATGCCCATATTTTTGAATGTGATATTTATACTGATCGCTGCCTTCCTGGTACATGCCGCGTGCATACCAGTCACCACGTTCCGGCTGGCACTGCGGACCCCAATGCGCCCACATCCCAAACTTGGCATCGCGAAACCAGTCCGGCACCTGGTACTGAGTCAATGAATCCCAACTGGGTTTAAAAGGCCCCGAAGCAATTGCGGGGTTTGAATTAGTTTGCAGCAAACTGCTACCAAAAGCCTTTGACAAATACAGAGACGAGAGCCCTGTGGCCATGCCTTTTATTAATGTTCTTCTTTTCATAATTGAGTTTGGAAGTTTTGAAAAAGTACCTATCTGGAGCAGCTATGCAAACGAGTAGCCAGGCCTTTAAGTAAATTTCTATATGTCATTATCTATAATTGGTTGATGAGCAATTCACGTTACGCTTGTCAGCAATTGATCATCAATCAAATTTCTTTGAAATAATATGTAAATAGTTGACCTAATGGGACTTTTTTTTATACAAAACCGACTTTTTGAATGGTTAACATCACAATTGAAGTTGAGATTGATAAAAGGATCGGGTGCTGCTTAAATCAAATTATCTTTCAGGATTGACTATAAATAACTTATTTATTGAGAGTTGCCATGTAATTGAAATTAAGCGTTTGTTTACGCCATGTCAGGATGCGTAGTAAAGGAAGGTTTGGGAACAGGATTGTAAAAATGAAAGCATTGGCTGTTTCAGACCATGCTGTTCTCGGGTTATGGCATTATTGGTGAA
Organism: uncultured Mucilaginibacter sp.; assembly: GCA_966212355.1. Taxonomy (GTDB): domain Bacteria; phylum Bacteroidota; class Bacteroidia; order Sphingobacteriales; family Sphingobacteriaceae; genus Mucilaginibacter. The sequence goes on along the minus strand of CBIHRB010000005.1, from coordinate 130,601 downwards.
AAAAAGCGATAATGATAAGCAGGTATGAATACTAATGATTGAAGCCAACCTGGTACATCTGTTTTTTATATTCACTGGGCGACATACCGGTTAGCTTTTTGAATGTTTTGGAAAAATAAGAAAGGTTATCAAACCCGGTTTGTGTGCAGATCTCTGAGTAAGCCATTCTGCTTGTTGCCATCAGATATTGTGCGCGTTCAATTCGTTTTTCATTTATATAATTTAACGGCCTGGTTCCTGTGTGCTGCTTAAACTGCCTTGAAAAATAATCGACATTTTGATTTGCCCGGGAAGCCAGCAGGTTCACAGTTAGATCCATGTGTAAATTAACAAGAATATAATTTAAGGTTTCCGCAATTTTAATGGGTATAGATTTATGTTCAGGATGTTTAAATAATTGTGGGTTAAGGAATTTTGCGGTTAACATCATCAGGATACCCTGGGTTTCCAGGTACACGGAAGTGTTTTGTTGATTATTAAGTTCCTGATATTCCTTATAGTAGATATCTTTTTCATACACCTTAGGATTGTCTGACCGGTTAATTCCTCTCCCCGGGTTAATTTCAAGCAGTCTGTTAAAAAGGTTGATATCCATTTCGGTGGCCCTTGTTTTCAATATAACCCTGTGGTTAGCGAAAAGCGAACTTCCATCTATCGAATCTTCAAAAAACTGTACAAAAAACTGGCCCAGATAATCGTTGCAGCTTAAATTACATAGGGTGAAGCTTGGAACGATGTACAAATAACCCGGTTCAAGTTTTAGCAAACTGGCTGCATCTGAAATTTCACCTTCTCCACCATCTATATAATAAATGCGATAGTAAGGGCTGATCACATTCCTGTAATTCCATTTGGAGTTGAGCCTTACGTAATCAACGTTAAGGAGTGAGAAAGTATGTTTTAAATTCCGTTTAATCATCTGAACTACAAATATGCAAATTGCGTTGATATCCCTAAATGCATATGAATATCTCAAATATAGTAAAGTCGGATTTTTACAACAAAAAGTCCATTTTAATTAAGTTTTTAGCTGGCGGCTTACTGTAGGTTTGAATCAACCAATATAAAGAAGGAATATCTCAAAACTTTGCCTTAATACCAGGCGTTAATAGGCTTGCTTTGCATATTAAAATTCGATATTTACCAAACACTGTCTTTTATTGATTATTTTTATGAATACTCCTGAGCTATGAGATATAAATTATCACTAAGCGTGCTTATATTGTTGTTGACGTTTCGTGTTGCTTTTGCGCAAAATGGCAAATATCAGTTTTCGCAGTTAAACCGAAGTAATGGCTTATCGCACAACCAGGTAAACTGCATTTATAAAGACTCCGAAGGTTTTATGTGGTTCGGAACTGCATCAGGGCTTAACCGTTATGATGGCTACAGTTTTAAAATATTCAAGCATGACGCTAATAACAAAAAGTCGCTTAATGATGATTTTGTAAGCGGTATTTTTGAAGGGCCCGGCAAAAAATTATGGGTGTCAACCCGCGGAGGATACTGTTTTTATGATCCGGAAACGGAACAGTTTGACAGTGATATGTCGGTAATGACACGCTCGTTAAGGGTTCCCGGATATCCTAACGTATCTAAAATAATTCGCGGTGCTAAGGGCGAGTTTTGGCTTTTGTGCCCGGATTCCGGTCTGTACAGGCATAATGAAATAAACAAAACGACCCGCCGGTATTATCATCACCGTTCAGGTGCGTCATTGTATTCAAATTTTATCTCAGATATAACACTGGATGCAACCGGCAACCTTTGGTTGGTATACCGTAACGGCATCGTTGAGATGTTCGATATCAAACAAAACAAAATTACTTATCATACCGAGGTATTTAATAAAGCCGTTAATAACAAAGATGCTTATTACGCTATTACTGTGGATAAGGACAATGATTTATGGTTTTATACACCTGGTTTTTACGCCAACGCTTATTATTACAGTCCCTCAAGCAGGGCGTTCAGGCCTATCGCTAATGAACCTTCGGGGCTCAAATTAAAATCTAATATCATCAGCAACATTATCCAGGCCGATGACGGCCTGATATGGATAGCAACCGACCACGGCGGTATAAATTTGTTAGATAAAAAAACTTTCACATTTACCTATTTATTGAACAGGGAAGATGATGCCAAATCATTAAGTCAAAACAGCGTTATCAACCTTTATAAAGACGATTCGGGTATTATGTGGGCAGGCACCTTTAAAGAAGGTGTAAGCTATTATCACAAAAATATTATCCGGTTCCCATTGTACAGGCACTTCGCTTCAGATCCTAAAAGTTTGGGTTTCGAAGATGCTAACAAGTTTGTTGAAGACAAAAATGGGAACATTTGGATTGGTACAAACGGGGGAGGCTTAATTTATTTTAACCGTGAAACCGGCAGTTTTAAGCAATATAAGTATGAACCAGGAAATGCAAACAGTCTCAGCAATGATATTATTGTCAGTTTATGTATCGATCATAATCAAAAATTGTGGATAGGGACATATTTTGGCGGCCTGGACTGCTTTGACGGAAAAACGTTTACCCACTATAAACATGACGATAAGATAGCCGGGAGCCTTGCCGATAACCGGGTGATGAGTATTTTCGAAGATTCGTCGCATAAGTTATGGATAGGGACATTTGCAGCCGGGCTCCAGATATTTGACAGGGAAAAAAAGAAATTTTTCCCTCCCTTTAAACAAACAGATATCAGGTGTCTTTACGTTTCTGCTCTGTTTGAAGACCGCAAAGGTAATATTTGGGTTGGAGGATACTTTGGTATCGATGTGATTTTAAAAAATACAGGCAGGTTTATCCATTACAGCATAAATAAAGATGATCCTAACAGTTTAATCAGTAATACCATCAACTGCATTAACCAGGACAGGCACGGCTTAATCTGGATAGCTACACGCTACGGGTTAAGCATTCTTAACCCCGAAACCAACAAGTTCACATCGTTAACGAAGCGAAACGGGTTACCAGATAATGCCATATTACAAATACTGGAAGATAGCAAAGGAAGAATGTGGTTGAGTACTGCTAATGGTTTAAGCAGGGTAACGTTTATTGCCCAAAAGGCTCCTTACGCGTTCAGGTTTGAGAATTTTGATGAAACGGATGGTTTGCAAGGCCGGGAATTTAATGACCAGGCAGGGCTCAAAACCCGCAAGGGCGAACTTATATTTGGCGGCGGGCATGGTTTCAATATTTTCGACCCCATAGCCATACATGCCAATATCAATAAACCTAAACTAACTTTTACTGATTTCTTGCTTTATAATAAAAGTATCAAAGCCAATGAAGAAGTTAACGGACATGTGGTATTGTCAAAAGCTATTTCGGCCACCCGCGAGCTGACGCTGACACATAGTGAAAATGTATTTACCATTGAGTTTGCCGCACTTAATTTTTTTAATCCCAACAAAGTAAAGCATCAGTATATGTTGGAAGGCTTTGATAAGGATTGGATTGATGCCGATAATGCTACGCGAAAAGCTACCTACACCAACCTTGATGGCGGCGATTATACTTTTAAAGTACGGGCGATTAGCCAGGAGGGTAGGTGGGACCCTGATTATATCACATTAAAAATTAAGGTATTGCCCCCGTTCTGGAAATCGACAATAGCTTATTTTATTTATACATTACTTTTATTTGGGATCCTATTTTTCATGCGCCGGCGAGGAATTCAAAAAATACGAAGGCAGTTTGAAATCGAAAAGGAGAAACGCGAGGCAAAATTGCTGATTGAAAATGAGCGGCAGGAGGCCAGGCGTATGCATGAACTTGATATGATGAAAATTAAGTTCTTCACCAATGTAAGCCATGAATTTAGGACTCCTTTATCATTGATCATGGCACCCGTTGATAAGATTTTAAAGCAAACCGAGGCCGAAGAGCAGAGAAACCAGTTGCAATTAATTAATCGCAATGCCAAACGTTTACTAAATATGGTAAACCAATTGCTTGATTTCAGGAAAATGGAGGTACAGGAACTTAGGCTGCATGCACGGAGTGGAGATATTATCAATTTTATTAAGGAAATGGTTTATTCGTTCTCGGATGTTGCTGAGAAAAAACACATCAGGCTGGTATTCGATTCGGAAATTCAAAACCTGATTATCAACTTTGACCATGATAAAATCGAACGCATCATTTTCAACCTGCTTTCCAATGCTTTTAAGTTTACACCCGATGGCGGGCATATAAGTGTTTTACTGGCGATGGTTGAAAAAGCGCCTGAAGAGCGACAACTTGAGATAAAGATTATTGATACGGGTATTGGGATTCCGTTAGATAAGCAGGATAGAATTTTTGAACGCTTTTTTCAAAACGAGGTGCCGGGATCTATGGTTAACCAGGGTAGCGGTATAGGGCTGTCAATAACCAAAGAATTTGTAAAGCTGCACAACGGTGAAATATCAGTGCAAAGTGAACCCGGACAGGGCAGTTATTTTACTATACTTTTACCTGTTGATTTAGTGACAGAGGAAGAAGTATCGATAAATGAACCTGATTTCCCCCGCACAGCGGTATCCGAAAACCCCGATTGGGTACAGGCCGGAGGCGGCAATTCGATTAAGAAGCTTTCTGTTTTACTGGTTGAAGATAATGAGGATTTCCGTTTTTATTTGAAAGACAATTTAAATGATACTTTCAACATTATCGAGGCTGTTAATGGAAAGGAAGGATGGCAAAAAACCCTGGCCCTTCATCCTAACCTGGTTGTTAGCGATATCAGCATGCCCGAGATGAATGGAATTGATTTATGTCGGAAAATACGAAATGATAAACGTACATCACATATACCAGTTGTGTTGCTTACTGCTGTTACAGATGAAGAACAGCAATTGCAGGGACTTGAAACGGGCGCTAATGATTACCTGACCAAGCCTTTCAATTTCGAGATCCTGACTTCTAAATTAAAGAACATATTGGTCATGCAGCAAGATATGCGTAAAGCTTATCAAAAGCAGCTTGACGTTACCCCAACTGAAGTAGAAACCGAATCACTTGATGAAGCGTTTATAAAAAAAGCGGTACAAATAATTGAAAAAAACATTGACAACGCCGAATTCTCGGTAGAGGAATTGAGCAGCGAATTATGTGTGAGCCGCGTAACCCTGTACAAAAGATCGCTGGCTTTAACAGGAAAATCTCCCGTAGATCTGATCCGCACCATCCGCCTCAAACGTGCCGCACAGTTGCTTGAGAATTCACAGTTAACTATATCACAGATCTCTTACAAAGTAGGCTTTAAAAGCCAAAAATATTTTGTACGATGCTTTAAGGCCGAATTTAATTGTCTCCCTTCTGCGTACGTCAGCAACAAGAACAAATAAATTTTTTATAAGCCTTCAGCCAGTTTTACTCTAAGGAAATCGCATTTATTATTTTTTAAAACGATTTACCTGATTTTGCTATTGGTTTAACTTGATGCTTTTGGGGTCTTTTTGTTAAATTTAGTACAACATCTGTTTCAGTTACGACCGATTATTAGATGTTAGTTCACTTTAACCTATTGTAAATAAGCACAGTACGTGGTCTTAACATTTGTGTCCCTATTTGTAAACAATCGATTGTACTCCGGCATTTAGATTAGCAGCGTAATTCAATGTTTCTTTATTGTAAAACGCAATTAAAGTTGGCATTGCTTAAGCCAATTTTTTAAACCTGATTAATTACTATGATGTTAAAACGTATACTTTGGTGTACTGCTGCTATTTTTTCGATTGCTTCTCCGCTCAAGGCCGCTTATTGCAATAGTCCTCAAATGGCAATGAAGGATACAGCCGTTATCAGAACAATTTATCCGTCATACAATATTTCGCCCAAAGCTCCTGATAAAACAGGAATGGGTAACACTGCCGTGCAACAGGCAGCAAACATCAAATTGGGCTGGAATATCGGTAACACAATGGAAGCGCCCGGTGGCGAAACCGGCTGGGGCAACCCTTTAATTACAGAAGATTATATTAAACTGGTTAAGCGAAGCGGATTTAATGCCATTCGTATCCCTTGCGCCTGGGATCAATATTCAGATAAAAAAACTGCCAAAATACAGGATGCCTGGTTAAACCGCGTAAAACAGGTAGTACAATATTGTGTAAAAAACGATATGTATGTGTTGCTCAATATTCACTGGGATGGCGGTTGGCTCGAAAATAATATTAATCCGGCAAAACAGGATTCTGTTAACGCTAAACAAAAAGCGTTTTGGGAACAAATTGCAACGGCAATGCGCGATTTTGACGAACATGTGATGTTTGCCAGCGCTAATGAGCCGGCTGCAGATGATGCCGCGGCAACAGCAATACTTGCTACCTATCATCAAACTTTTATTAACGCGGTTAGGTCAACCGGTGGTAAAAACGCCTACCGTGTATTGGTACTGCAGGGCCCATCTACTAACATGGAAAAAACAAGTCATTTTATGACATCCCTGCCAGCCGATCAGGTAGCAGGCCGGTTAATGGTTGAGGTACATTATTATTCACCCTTTAATTTTTGCCTTATGGAAAAAGATGAACCATGGGGCCGCATGTTTTATTATTGGGGCAACGGGCACCACTCATTATCGGATTCTGCGAGAAACCCTACTTATGGAGAAGAGGCTGAGGTTAAGAGTACATTCCAACGCATGAAAACAAAATTCGTTGATAAAGGAATCCCTGTTGTGATGGGAGAATATGGCGCTTACAGACGAACTGCCCCTAAAGATTTGGCGGTACACAATGATGCTGTAGATTATTGGATAAAGTTTACAACCCAACAAGCTATAGCCAGTGGCCTTAAGCCATTTTTTTGGGATATAGGTATTGCCCTGGACAGACGAAATAATAAAGTACTTGATCAACGCACAATTAATGCCCTTATAGCAGGGGCCAAGTAACAATTTTTGCAATGATAATAAATCCGCTGATTGCCATGCAAGCGTCTCATACCAAACCTTGTTTAAAAAAATGAAACCAACCTACTTTTTATATTTTTTGATTTTAGTGTTCGCTACAGGGAAAACTATAGCCCAATCCCCTGAAATAGCTTCAAAACGCGAACATTTATCTATTGATAATGACTGGCGCTTTGCTTTGGGCCATGCAAACGATGTTTCTAAAGATTTTTATAACGGAACCGGCGGGTTCTCCTATTTAGCCAAAACTGGTTATGGCGATGGCGCCGCATCGGCAGAATTTGATGACAGGGGCTGGCGTAAGATAGACCTTCCGCATGATTGGGCAGTTGAACAGCCATTTAGCCCCAAGGGTAGTTTCAGTCACGGATCGAAAGCCATTGGGCGTAACTTCCCCGAAGCAAGCGTTGGCTGGTACCGTAAAAGTTTCGTCGTGCCGGCTTCTGATCTCGGTAAACATATATCCATCGCATTTGATGGCGTTTTCCGAAATAGCATAGTTTGGGTAAACGGACATTATTTAGGTACCGAACCCAGTGGTTATAATAGCTTTGAATACAATATTTCAGAATATTTAAACTATGGTGGCAACAACGTTATAGCCGTACGTGCGGATGTAACTATGGAAGAAGGTTGGTTTTATGAAGGCGCGGGCATCTATCGCCATGTGTGGCTTAACAAAACAAATCAGGTTCACATTGTGCCCGATGGAACGTTTGTTACTACAGCGGTAAAAAGCAATGTGGCCGATGTTACGGCAACGGCCACCATCAACAATGATGACAAAAAAGCAAGAAGCTTTAATATAACTCAAACAATTATCGATGATAATGGAAAAATCCTCGCGACAAAAACAACCACCGGGATTACGTTGAAGCCTTTTGCATCGGGGGATATTAAAAATATATTGACGGTTAGCAATCCAAAACTCTGGTCATTAGAAACGCCCAATTTACATAAGCTGATTACTACGGTTGAAGAGAACGGAACTGTTATTGACAATTACGTAACCACTTTCGGGATCCGCACCATCAGGTTCGACGCTAACGAAGGCTTTTTTCTAAACGGCAAACACGTAAAAATACAGGGCACGAATAATCACCAGGACCACGCCGGGGTAGGGACTGCTATACCCGATGCTTTACAGGAATTCAGGATCAGGACTTTAAAAGGCATGGGCTGTAATGCTTATCGTTGTTCACATAATCCGCCAACGCCCGAATTGCTTGACGCGTGCGACAGGCTGGGCATGCTGGTTATCGATGAAAACCGCTCGATGGGCATCACCCCGACCCAGTTAAATGATCTGAAAAGGATGATCCTGCGCGATCGTAACCATCCCAGCATCATCAGTTGGTCGATAGGGAATGAAGAGTGGGGTATTGAAGGCAACATTACCGGGGCGCGGATAGCAGCCACCATGCAGGCCTTCGCCAAATCGGTTGATTCAACACGTTACATCACTGCGGCTATAAGCGGCGGTATCGGCTCCGGGATCTCAACAGTGATAGATGTGCTTGGCTATAACTACGTTGCCACCAAAAACACCGATGAGCAGCATAAAAAATACCCGAATCAATTTAGCTGGGGTACGGAGGAGGGCTCGACAGTTGCCTCGAGGGGGATTTACGAGGATGATATGGACAAGCACCAGCTTGTGGCATATGACAGAAAACAAAACGACTTTTTTTATAGCCTGGAACAAGGCTGGAAACATTATGCCTCGCGTCCGTACCTGGCCGGCATGTTCATCTGGACCGGTTTTGATTACCGGGGTGAGCCAACACCGTTTGGATGGCCTTCAGTAGGATCATATTTTGGAATGGTTGATGCCTGTGGTTTTCCCAAGGACGATTACTATTATTTAAAATCCTGGTGGACGAACGAGACAGTGGTGCACCTGTTGCCGCACTGGAACTGGCAGGGTAAAGAAGGCCAGGAAATAAGGGTGTGTGCATATAGCAATTGTGATGAGGTGGAGCTTTTCTTAAATAGAAAAAGCCTCGGCAAAAAAACTATGGAGCCGAACGGGCACCTGGAATGGCAGGTAAAATATGAGCCTGGTATCCTGGAAGCCGTAGGGTTCAAAAAAGGCTTAAGAGCGGGTAACGATATCGTTAAAACTACGCTTAAGCCAAATCAGGTTAAGTTAATTGCAGACCGCAAAGCGATTAAGGCGGATAAAAAGGATATTGCCATAATTACCGTGCAGGCTGATGATAAAAATAACCTGCGAGTGCCAATGGCCCAAAATGAACTGAGCTTTTCAATTACAGGCCCCGGCAAAATTATAGGAGTAGGCAACGGCGATCCAACATCGCTGGAGGCGGATCAATATTTAGAACGGATAGACCTTATTAATATAGGCGCTTTCAAAGAGAAATTTGTCGACGATTTAAACGCGAAGGCCGAGGTTGCAGCGGATTATAACGATAGCAGCTGGCAAAATGCTTTTAAAGATACCCGGGACGATGAATTTGGCCGAAGAGTGAAAGCCATAGTTTACAGGGCTGGTTTTACCATGCCTGCTGATGCGGCAACCGCTACCGCTACCTTATTTAGTAAAAATATAGGCAAAGTTCAAAACATCTACATTAATGGTAAGGAAGTAGGGCATGAAATCAAAGCGGGCTATGGGAACACCGAATTTAAACTGGAAGCCTCATTACTGCACCCCGGCAACAATACCATCGCAATAGTAGCTACCCCCTTGCTTAAAGCAAATATCTGGGCGAGCGTGAATACCGATCCCGGCCTGATCCAATTGGTTTACCCTGCAGAGCAATATAAGCGAAAACTTTTTAGCGGTTATGCCCAGGTTATTGTCCAGTCAACCGGGCAACCGGGCACTATAGTTTTAAAGGCAATCTCGCCGGGGTTAAAGCAGTCGGCTCTTGAAATTACAGCTGCTGATAAATAATGTTAAACAAAGAATTTGAAGAAATAATGTTTATGAAATATATAATTACCTGTTTCATCGCGCTTTTTTTGTTTGGTAGTGTATCTGCACAAAACAAAAACGATGCAGCCCTTAAATTAAAGATCAATAGTATCATCAAAAAGATGACACTTGAAGAGAAAATAGAAATGTTGCACGGCAACGCTTTATTTTCTTCGGCAGGTGTGCCGCGTTTAGGTATCCCTGAATTGACCTGTGACGACGGGCCATTAGGTGTGCGCGAGGAAATAAAACGCTTTGACTGGGCTTCGGCCAATTGGACAACCGATTCTGCTATGTTTTTACCCAATGGATCGGCAATAGCTGCAACCTGGAACCCCATAATGGCCAATAAATATGGTGTGGTGATAGGAGAGGAAGCGAATGCTCGTAAAAAAAATGTGATGCTTGCGCCTGCGTTCAACATCTGCAGGATGCCCCTTTGCGGCCGTACTTATGAATATTACTCAGAAGACCCTTATTTAAATAGCCAATTGGCTATTCAATCGGTAAAAGGGATTCAAAGTCAGCATGTGGCGGCATGTATTAAACATTTTGCCGCTAATAATCAAGAGCTTAACCGCGATAGTGTAAATACAATAGTTGATGAAAGGGCCTTGCAGGAAATCTATTTCCCTGCTTTTAAAGCCGCCATTCAACAGGGGAATGCTTATACCGTTATGTCGGCTTATAATAAGTTAAATGGTTATTGGTGTTCTGAAAATAGTTATTTATTAAATAAAGTTTTAAAAGGAGACTGGGGCTTTAAAGGCGTGGTTATGTCTGATTGGGCCGGCACGCACCATACCGTCGCGGCGGCAAATAACGGCCTTGATATTGAAATGGGTTCAAGCGGAACTTACGATCAATGGTATCTGGCCAAACCATTGCTTGCCGCCGTTAAAGCAGGCCAGGTTTCAGTAAAAACGATTGATGATAAAGTGGCCAGGATTTTGTGGCTCATATACCACACATCAATGAGTACCAACCATCCAAAAGGATCTATCTCAACCCCGGAGCACACTAAGGCGGCGTATGATATCGCCTCCGAATCCATAGTTCTGTTGAAAAACGATAAACAATTATTGCCGTTAAAAACAAGTGAGATCAAACGCATCGCAGTTATAGGGGATAATGCCGTACGTACTTTCGCTTTGGGGGGATATGGTGCGGGTGTAAAAGCAAAATATGAGGTTACCGCATTAGAAGGGATAAAGTCAAGGTTCGGTAAAACCGCCGATATCAGGTTTGCACAGGGTTACAGGGCAAAGTACCAGGCGAGTAAAACTGCTGAACAAAATGGTGACTATAATAAACCCGACCAGGACCTGATTAATGAAGCCGTAGCACTTGCCAAGAACAGTGATATTGCCATTTTGTGCATAGGCTCAAATCGTGAATACGAAAGTGAAGCCCATGATCGTAAAAGCCTGGAACTGCCTTTCGGTGAGCAGGCTTTGGTTAACGCTGTCAGTGCCGTTAATCCCAATACCGTTATTGTCGTAATGGCTGGCGCGCCATTTGACCTGAACGAAATCAAGAAATCAAATCACACTATTGTGTGGTCGTGGTTTAACGGCTCAGAAGCCGGCAATGCGGTCGCCGATGTGTTAAAAGGGACTATAAACCCATCGGGTAAGCTTCCATTTACCTTCCCGGCTTCGTTAAATGATTCGCCGGCGTTTAATTTAAATACCTATCCGGGCAATAATCTCACAGCCGAATATAAGGAGGGAATATTGGTTGGTTATCGTTGGTATGATACAAAAAATATAGTGCCGCTGTTCCCATTTGGTTATGGCCTTTCTTATACCGATTTTTCTGTCAGCAAGCTTTCCACAGATAAATCAAGCTATAAAAAAGACGAAACGATCCACGCAAAGTTTACGATCAAAAATACAGGTGAAAGAAACGGTGCCGAAGTTGTGCAGTTGTATGTGAATGACCCGGTTTGTTCGGTACAGCGTCCTGAAAAAGAACTCAAAGCATTTAAAAAGATCTTTTTAAATGCCGGTGAAACTAAGACGATAGAGATGCAGGTTAAAGTTGCAGATCTGGCATTTTATGATGAAGCAAAAAAAGGCTGGAACGCGGAAGCCGGAGAATACGTCCTTGAGTTAGGTAATTCATCCCGTAATATCATTCTTAAAACAAAGATTACAGTTAAATAACTGTGTTAAGTATACCACCTTTATGAAAAAAATAACAATAGTCATCTTGCTTTTGGCTTACAGTGTTGTAAGTTTCGCCCAGTCTTTCGAGCGAAAACAGCTGTTTGATTACAATTGGAAATTTAGCCTGGGTGACGATTCATTGGCACGGTTACGGGATTTTAATGATAATGCCTGGCGTAACCTTGACCTGCCGCATGACTGGAGCATCGAGGGGAGCGTAAGCCTCAAAAATCCAACAGGGGGGGCAGGCGGTTATTTTCCGGCAGGCATTGGCTGGTACAGAAAAACGTTCAAGGTAGCTCCCGAATGGAAAGGAAAAAGCGTTTCCGTTTATTTTGAGGGCGTTTACATGAATTCGGAGGTTTTTATCAATGGTAAATCCCTTGGTATCCGGCCTTATGGTTATTCTTCATTTAGATATGACCTTTCGCCTTACCTGGATTTTAACAAAGAGAATGTGATAGCCGTACGTGTGGATAATTCACAGCAAATAAACAGCAGATGGTACAGTGGTTCCGGAATCTACCGCCATGTGTGGATTGACGCCACCAATCCCTTGCACGTAGCCGATTGGGGAGTAACTATTACAACACCCGAAGTCTCTTCAAAACAGGCTTCGGTACAGGTTAAGGCTACTGTAAAAAATGAAACCGACTTTCCGCAGCGCATCGCTGTTAACACCCGGCTGCTGTCCGGTAGCTTTAAAGATGCGGGAAATAACATCACAAATTTGGCGTTACCGGCACACAGCGAAAAAGAGATCACCCAAATTATAAAGGTATCAAAGCCATTATTATGGACGCCGGAAACCCCATATTTATACCATGCCCAAATTCAGTTATTAAAAGGCAATGAAAAAATTGATGAGACAAAGACCACTTTTGGCATCCGCTCAATAAAATTCACGCCGGAAAAAGGTTTCCAGCTTAATGGTAAAACCGTAAAGATTAGCGGCGGATGTGTTCATCATGACAACGGCTGCCTTGGCTCCGCTGCTTTTGACCGGGCCGAGGAACGTAAAGTTGAGTTAATGAAAGCTGCCGGTTTCAACGCTGTGCGTACATCTCATAATCCACCGTCCGAAGCTTTTTTAGAAGCTTGCGACAGGTTAGGTTTATTAGTTATTGATGAGGCTTTCGATGGCTGGAGAGTTGGTAAAAACAAACACGACTATTCTGTATATTTTGATAAATGGTCGAAACGCGACCTGGAAACAATGGTACTGCGTGACAGGAACCATCCTTCAATTTTTATGTGGAGTATAGGTAATGAAGTGGTTGAGAGAAACAAGCCGGAGGCTGTTGTGACCGCTAAAATGCTTGCAGGTATTGTTAAAGGTATAGATAGCACACGACCGGTAACATCGGCAATTGTAAAGTGGGGCAATGACTGGGAATCTTTAGATCCGCTTATGGCAGCTCATGATGTTTGCGGCTATAATTATCAACTTCAAGGTGCGCCCGCAGATCATAAAAGGGTGCCCTCCCGTGTTATTTTTCAAACGGAATCATACCCGCGGGATGCTTTTGCCAATTGGAAGCTGGTACAAAACAATAATTATATTATTGGCGACTTTGTATGGACAGCGATAGATTATTTAGGCGAATCGGGAATTGGCCGATGGTATTATTCGGGCGATGTGCCAGGAGAACATTGGGAAAATGATTTTTTTCCGTGGCATGGTGCGTATTGCGGAGATATAGATTTAACCGGATGGAGAAAACCGATTTCGCACTACCGCAGCATGTTGTACAACGATAAGGAAAAGCTGTACATGGCTGTCCGCGAGCCAAAGCCCGAACCACTGGAAATCAAAGAAACCTGGTGGTCGGTATGGCCTACCTGGGAAAGCTGGACATGGCCAGGTTTTGAGGGCAGAAAATTAGACGTAGACGTATATTCCAAATATCCCAAAGTAAGACTTTACTTCAATGACAAACTTCTTGAGGAGAAGCCTGCAACAGTAAATCAGGAATTTAAAGCTACTTTCTCAGTACCCTATACACCAGGGACCCTCAAAGCAGTGGGCGTTGAAAATGATAAGGAAATTGAATCAACTACGCTGCAAACTTCAGGCTCCGCTGCTAAGATCAGGCTCATTGCCGACCGTAAGCAGCTATTGCCAAATGGGCAGGACCTATCCTATGTTTCAATTGAAATCACTGACAAGGATGGCGTACTACAACCAAACGCATCAGATCGGCTTCAATTTAAACTTGAAGGGCCTGGGGTAATAGCAGGAGTGGATAATGCGGATGTCAAAGATACTGACCCATATACAGGCAATTCGCGCAAAGCCTGGCATGGCCGGGCCATGGTGGTAATCAGGAGCACTCATAATGCCGGCGATATTAAGCTTACCGTTAGTTCGGCGGGTTTATCTGAAGCAATTTTAGATGTTAAAGTGCTTGATAAATAGATCATGCTTTTTTCAATTATATATAAACCTGACTAAAATGATAACTAACCTTAAAAAGATTTTCGCACTTAGCCTTGTCCTGTCCTGGATGTCGTTAACGCTGCACGGACAAGAGCTGTCCATAAACAACGGCCCCTTCAGTCCATCGGATACTTCTTTTAAACACTACCAATACCCAGCCTGGTTCAGAGATGCCAAGTTTGGCATTTGGGCGCATTGGGGGCCGCAAGCCGTACCCCGCCAGGGTGATTGGTATGCCCGTAATATGTACATTCAGGGCAGCGAACAAAATAAATATCACGTTGCGCATTACGGGCACCCGTCAAAGTTTGGTTATAAAGACATCATACCGTTATGGAAGGCTGAAAAATGGGATCCGGCGAAATTGATGGCGCTATATAAAAAAGCCGGGGCAAAATACTTTGTAAGCATGGGCACCCATCATGATAATTTCTTTTTATGGAACTCTTCACTGCACCGGTGGAATGCTGTACAAATGGGGCCCCATAAAGATGTAGTTGGCATTTGGCAAAGAGAGGCTAAGAAGAATGGGCTTAAATTTGGCGTGTCGGAGCATTTGGGAGCAAGCTTTACCTGGTACCAGCCAGCCCATAGCGCAGATACTTCAGGAACTTATAAAGATGTTCCATATGATGCCAACAATCCCATTTATGCCGATTTATACCATCCCAAAGGGAAAGCCGATGACCGCGGCTGGTTAACCAGGGATCCGGAATGGCAACGAACATGGTATAAGTCTGTCAAAGAACTGGTAGACAGCTATCACCCTGACCTGCTTTATTCAGATAGCGGGTTCCCGTTTGGGGATATTGGCAGGGACATGTTAGCTAATTTTTACAACGGAAATATGGCCTACAACAATGGCCAACTCACCGCTGTATATAATTGCAAACAACCTTCGCAGGGTATGTGGGTACAAGACCTTGAACGGGGCGTTCAGGATTCCATCAGCCCGTATCCATGGCAAACGGATACTTCTATAGGCGATTGGTTTTACCGCACCGGCCAAACCTACAAAAGCGGTACCGATATTATACGAATGCTGGTAGATATAGTAAGTAAAAATGGTAATCTGCTGATAAACATTGTGCAAACACCCGAGGGAGATTTAGAGCCCGATATGTTGAATACACTTGATGAGATAGGCAAATGGACGGCTGCTAATGGTGAAGGGATATACGGATCACGACCATGGAAAAAATTTGGAGAACGCCCGGAAAACGCAGTAAAAGTTAAATCCGATAACTTTAACGAAGACCGGATAAAATACACCGCAGAAGATATCCGCTTCACCTGCAATGGCAATAAGTTATATGCATTTCTACTTGACACACCCACCGCGGATATTCGAATCAAGTCTCTTGGTAAATCGTCGGTAATAAACACCAAAAAAATACGCTCCGTGAGACTTTTGGGCAGCAAAGAAAAAATACAATGGCAACAGGGAGCGGATGCGCTTGTTATTAAAAAGCCCGTGAACTTACCTGGCTGGAAGGTATCAGGTTTTAGGATTGAGCTTGCTGAATAAGAGAAATCTCCTAAAATGAACAAACTAAATGAAGGGGCTGTATCATAAGATGATCAGCCTCTTTTTTTTTGACTCTTTCAGATACTTAATATAGTTTTGGTCTGGATTGAATCTACTAACAAAGGGGGTTAACACAATTCAGGGTTAATATTTGTATAAAATATTAATAACGGCAGCATACTGTCTTTTGAACAGTTTGTAGATAGTAAAACGGTTAATGACGTAACAAAATGAATAATCAATAATGAGCTCAGTTTAGTTCATTATTGATTAGAGAGGCGACAAAAAAATACCCGGGGCCAGTCGAAGCCCCGGGCGTTTTTTTAATTTCCGCCTTGTTTGATAGCGGTTATCGTACGTTGATCTTTTACAGTATAATTTCTTCTGTCCAGGGCGCCGCCTGTATCCCAGAAAAATGGCAGCATGCCGCGTGTTTTCGCTTGTTTTGTGACATAAAAATTCCAATAGTCTACAGCATCCTCGTGTGTTGGCAAATCTAAAGGAACATGTGCTGTATTGTCGCGCCTGTAAGCACCGTACTCACCTAAAAGAACAGGGATTCCCTTATCAACGAAGTTTGTCTTCATTAGGTTGAATGAGGCGTCAACGTCACTTTCTTCGCCCCAGGTGGCATTTCGTTCAGGCTCAATAGCCGAGTGGTGCCCTGTGCCCCAATAATAAAACATTTTACCCCAGCTTGCATCATTGTCCAACAGGCAGCAGAACTGAAAAGGAGAGTAGTAATGTACCTCTACCATCAGCTTGTGTGTCACCTGATCTTGCGGAAGATTGGTCATAAAAGCACTTGTTTTCTCCATATTAGTAGAGGGCCCCTGAAGTACCAGTACACGGTAAGCGTTTTTACCACCGGTTGATCTAACTGCATTAATAAAGGTTTGATGATAGGTAGAAAGTATTGCTGTTGCTGCGGCATCGTCTGCAGCCGGCTCATTGGCGCTGGCAAACATCAAATGTTCGTCAAAATCGCGCATAGCCGTTGCAATTTGTTCCCAAAATGCCTTTTGTTTAGCGTTAACCGAATCCTGTTTTGCCTGAGTAATATTGTTTTCAAGCCAGCCGCCATCCCAATGGATGTTCAGCAAAACGTACATGTCGTTGTTTACGCAATAACCTACTACTTCTTTTACCCTTTTTATCCAGTTTGGATCTATTTGCGCAGTTGCCGCATTACTTAAATGCCCCATGTTCCAGGCGCAGGGAAGGCGTATAGCATTAAATCCCTGCTGTTTTACAAATTTTACATAATCTTCAGTGATTAGCGGATTGCCCCAGCCTGTTTCGCCACCGGAAGCTTCCAGTGTATTGCCAATGTTCCAACCCAATTTTATTTTCGCGGCAAGCTGAACAGCGTTACTGCTCATACCAGTTGCATCAGGAGCTATTGGCGATGTATTGTAGTTAGGAAAAAGGTTAGATGTTTGAGATACTTTTAAGGTTCGTGCCTGTCCGTTTGAGGAGTTTATGGTTAAAGTACTGGAACGTGTTGATCCTGTACCGTTTTCTGATAACGTTTTGATATGAATAACGATACTGCCGCTGTTGCCTGAGGTGGTGCTTAACTGCAGCCAGGCGGAGCCTGGATTAACAATATTCCATGTTGCATTACAGGAAATAGAAAAATCCTGCGTACCGCCCTGAGGTGTAAAAGTTATTGCTGTTTGGTTTACCGTAAGTTCCGGCGGGGCGTTGTTCGTTTTTTTACACGAAAAAAACGAAATCAACGCAATTGCTATTAAAAATACTGGTTTTAAGAAAAATGTTTTTTTCATTTTTTAACTGGTTGGTAATAAATTCTTTGTTTGTTTTTGCATGCGATTATTGGTTTGGGTTAGGTAGTATTAGAATAATTATGGTGTGTTATTTGAGGCACACAGAACAGTTTTTAAAATTTCATGCTGTATACAGCATTTCTGGCTTATGTCGTTAAAAAATGCCGGGGCCCTGCTACAACCCCGGGCATTCACTTATTCAACTAACTTTTACTTTTTAATTTAAACTGCTGTCAGGTTATGAACAGTTATATTAAATTCTTTACCGGAGTTTTCTCCGTATCTCAGCTTCAGAGTTTTGCTATCCAGGCATCAGCTAAAAAAATGCCGGGACCTGTTAAGGCCCCGCGCATTCATTTATAATCAACTAACTCTCTCGCTTACTTAATTCTTACTACTCTGATATTATCAACAGCTGCCTCAAAATTTTGAACAGTACTTGAGCCATCATTAGTAAATGTAACGTTGATGGCCCCGGCTCCTGCTGAACCAAGCAGATCTGAAAGCGTTGGTGCCGGAAAGCCTTTACTGTCAACAAAATTTGACAATGGAATAGTAACTGTTTGCCAGCCCTTGGTAGTAAACGGAACTGTTGCTCCTGTGGAGGTTTTCCACGGATGATAAAGGGCTGAATAATTCCATGAGTAATCTTTTACTATTTGGATAGAGCCGTTTGTCCATGGCTTGGTAACCGATATCTCGAATTTTAAAACATAATGGCTTAAGGTATCTTTCATGTTGGCCTGGGGTATCCATTGCGCCGGGTTTGTATTGATTGATCTGCCGTCATTCCACCAGGATCCATCGCCGGCAGGAACATTAGACGCCTTTAATATACCATAGTAACCGGTATTGCCGGGGTAGTTTGCCGAACTATTAGAAGTGCCCGAACCCCACGAGAAATTATTAATGTTATCGTAATTATTCAGTACCCCGTTTACAAAATTGTGTATCGAATAAACAGTGGCAGCTTTACCTGATTTTGTTTCAACGCTTACAATACCGCCCGTTTGCGTAATGCCTGCAGGCACTGCAAGACTGATGCTTGTACCATCATTTGACGATTTAAAGTTGGTAATATTGATCCCACCATAAATGACGCTTTTAACAAAGAAAAAACTAAGCCCGTTTATTTTAACCGAATCGCCCGGGTTAGCGTCTTCGTTAGAAACGCCTGAAATAGTAGGGGCGGGCGCAACAATAGGGAACGAAAAAGTAGTTTGACCATGATTGGTGATGTATTGTATGGTATTCAGCTTATCTGAAGGTACCGTCGGGAACGCAATAACAGCCGGGATCAGAGCGATGGCGCTGGTATCTGAAAACCAGGCGTCATTAAAAGAGCCTTTTACGCCATCAAAATTGATAGCAAGTGCACCTTTTAAATTTTTACCCGAAATAACTATCCATTGACCGGTACCCACACTGCTCAGCAGCGAATCCCCGGGATGGGCCACATAATTACGGATAGAGGTAATTACAGGAGTGCCTTTTGATGATGACGAATCCTTTTTGCAGCCAGCCATAAAAACCACCGCCGCAAGCAGGGTAAGCAGCAGGCCGCTTTTGATATAATAATTTAATTTTTTCATGATTTTAAGAATTATCTAAACGATTCTGAATGCAATTAATAATAGGGTACAGGAGCCTCCAACAACTTAGGATCTGCCGTTTGTTCATTTGCCGGTATAGGCAGCGTAAATGTGTTAATGGTCGGCGGCGTTATGATCAGGCTATTATTAGATGCTTTTTTTACTCCAGTGGCCGGATCATAGCTAAATTGTGAACGCGGCACATACCTGTTATTAGGATCAGGGTCATTTGTAAGGGTTATTTGCTTACTTATTATGGAAATTGCCTTGTTTGGGTCGTAATAAGAAAGGCGCACAAGGTCAAACCAGTACTGGCCTTCAAACGCCAGCTCAATCCGTCTTTCTTTCATGATGATATCAGGAGTAAGTTGGGTAACAACATCAACACCGGCCCTGCTGCGTACCTGATTAAAGTACAGTAATGCATCCGCGTTAGTGGTTGACGCGTTATTGCCTAATAAAGCTTCGGCATAAATTAAATATACATCGGCAAGGCGTAATACTGTATTGTGCTCTATAGATGACCAAAGGTCCATCGTAGGCGAATTATTATCGGCTGCGGTACCTACTATGTGTTTTTTAACGTTTACACCAGTTGATGTGTAGCCTCCGCCTGTCGCGTTAAGCTCAGGGTACTTATCACCGGTAAGCATAAATGTAGCTTTGCGGCGTACCGAGTCCTGGGCAGTATACTGGTTGGCAAGATCTATCGTCGGACCAATTGCTCCGCCCCAGCCGCCGCCGCCGGTAACAAGACTACCGCTTGGCGCAAATTGGGCTTGTATGGAATTACCTTGCCCGTAAGGCACGCCAGGCGCCCATTGATAGGCAAATAATGATTCAGAATTGTCATTATACTGTGTCCTGAAAAGATTGTAATAGCTTGGTAAAAGAGATAAACCGCTGGTTTTGCAAACATTACCGGCATAGTACGCTGCGCTGTCCAGATCAGACTGGTTGCGTGAACCTTTTTGATTTAAACCGGCCCGGGTTAAATAGACTTTTGCCAGCATACCCTGCGCCGACCATGTAGTAACACGGCCAGGCTGGTCAGTTCGGGGCAAATTAGCAACGGCGTACCTTAAATCATTGATAATAAACTTGTATACATCCTCAAGCTTATGGCGGGGTACCAGCGGGTTAGCTATCAATTTATCGTTATCTTCTACAATAGGTACAGGCCCCCATAACTGGGCAAGATAAAAATAGGAAGTAGCACGAATAAACCTGATTTCACCAAGCGCTCCTGTTTTACTTTTTACGGCTACACTATCGGGCATTTTGGTATTAATGGCTTTAATATTGATGTTGCAATGCGCTATAACGTTAAAAAAGCTTTGCCAGGCCGATGTTAGCGTTCCGTTTTGCGGTGTGATGGAAAAGGTAGTAAGCTGAACAAGATCGGCATTATAAGGCTGTAACATGTTGCCGCTCATGATGTCGCCCATACCAAGCAATGGAAAGTTATTCCAGGTAGCCCAGGGCTGCGCGTAAAGTGTAGCTGTAGCCAATCTTAAATCCGAACCGCTTTTGTAAAAGTTATCAGTAGTGATACCGGTTAACGGCGGGCGGTTAAGGTAATCTTTTTTGCAGCTGCTTATCATAATTATACCGATAACCAGCAGCGCTATATTTATTTTGATACGTTTCATAAATCTTGATTTTAATTGTTTAAGGATACATTAAGGCCAAATGTGTAAACGCGCGGCTGTGCATAATATCCATTATCGATACCGGCTGCTAATGGGTTCCATGAGCCAATCTCAGGATCGTAGCCGGTATATTTAGTGACGGTGAACACATTGGTTACGTTAACATATACCCTCAACGATCTTAATTTGATCTTATTTAAAAGGTTATTTGAAAAACTATATCCTAAAGCGATGCTTTTGCACTTTAAATAGGAGCCGTTTTCGACGTATTTGTCGGAAAAGCGCTGGTTATCATTACCGCTGCTCTGGCTGATCCTGACAATGTTGGTTGAAGGGTTTGTAATGAATACATTGTTGATATCCGAAGTGGAACCGGTTGGATTAATCAAACCAATTTTAGCATAGTTGAAAACAGATGGAAAATAGCCAAAGTTTTGATTAGGGTTATCGCCGTTTACCTTTAACTGGTTATAAACTTTATTGCCATAATTGCCGGCCATAAAAATATTCAGATCGAAATTTTTATAGTTGAAGCTGTTATTGATGCCAAATTGAAATTTAGGCATGGGCGAGCCCAAAAAGGTTTGATCGTTGGCATCAATTTTACCATCGCCGTTAATGTCTTTAAAAATAACATCGCCTACCCAAACACCGCCTGAGCCTGGCGTTATAGGTATAGGGCCGCTGCCATTTTGGGGCAGGGCGGTGTATTTTGCAAAGTCGGCCGCGTTTTTGTAAATACCCAGTACCTGGTATCCGTAAAATTCGCCTATTGAACGGCCAACAACAGTTTTGGAAACAGATCCGTAAATTGCCGGGGTGCCGTCAACCAAAGCAAGCACTTTGTTGATATTTCGCGAAAAATTAATGTTGGTGTTCCAATTAAAATATTTTGATTTGACATTCTGTGTAGAAAGTGAAAACTCAAACCCCTTATTGCTCACCGCGCCAACGTTTACATATGGAGCCTGCACTGCACCCGGAGAATATCCGCCGGCAGCAAATGTTCCCGAGTAGTATGGCAGGGTAAGGCTAAGCAACAGGTTATTGGTTTTGCGGTAATAAACGTCACCGGATAAACTGATCCTTCCGTTTAACACAGTTGCATCCAAACCAAGGTTATATGATTTTGTAGTTTCCCACTTGATGTTCGGGTTGCCGGTTGTGGTAGTTATTTGCGAATTACCTGATAAACCGGTGGATATTGTACTTAGCGTTGAACCATAAGCATATTCAGCAATGTTTTGATTGTTTACCAATCCGTAACCGAGCCTGAGCTTAAGATCATTAATCGCTTTTACACTTTTAAGAAAGCTTTCGTGGTTAATCTTCCAGGCAAGGGCACCTGAGTATGTGGTATTCCACCGGTTGGCTTCAGCAAATTTCGACGAACCGTCATGACGTACGGTTGCGGTTAACAAATAGCGGTCGTCATAAGTAAAGTTAGCCCTGCCAAAATAGGCCTCTAAAGCACCTTGTCCTTTAACACCGGTATTAGTTGCAGTTGTGGCGTCGCCGCTGCTGATTGTTTGTACGTTATTACTTGCAAAATTGGTTCGGGTAGCCGATATGCCGCTATTTTTAAGCAACTGGGCTTCATGGCCGGCCACTACGTTTACCCAATATTTTTTTGCAAATGTGTGCTGGTAGGTTAAATAATTCGAGATTGAGTTATAGAAATTTTGCGCGCTTGAAGCAGTACCACTGTTATTGCTCTTGGTGTAAGCGCCCATAACATAGCTTGGGTTAAAATAATCTTCGGTTGCAAAGTCAAAATTTCCGGCTACCTCATTGCGCAAGGTTAAATCCCTGGTGAATTGGATTTCTGCATAGGCATTGCTAAACAACTGGTAGCGGCTTTTAAAATCTTTTACAATAGTTGCTATCGCAAACGGGTTAGTGCCCACAGCACCATAAATATTGGGATCATTACCACCCCATGTACCATCAGGATTTTTTACAGCTACATCGGGTGTTTGGTTAAGTGCCTGCAAAATCACACCTGTATTGGAAGTGGTAACATTCTCGGCCACATGCGACATATTCAAGTTGATGCCAACCTTTAACCAATCGGTGGTTTTATTATCGATATTTGCTTTTACCGAAGTCCTTTTAAAATCTGAGCCTAATGCTATCCCTGTTTGTGAAAAATAGGTGCCTGATATATAGTATTTTGTCCTGTTATCACCACCGCTAATGGCTAAATTATGATTTTGCATAGGAGCAGTACGGAACAGCGCTTTTTGCCAGTTGGTACCAACACCCAGGTATTGAGGATTTGCAAATTGCGGCCGCATATCATAGCCGATAATTGCCGATTTTTCATTCATGAAAGTGGCGTACTGCCTTAAATCCATCACATCATAATACTTGGGTAATTTTTGCCAGCCCTGGTATCCATCATAACTAATTAGCGGAGGGCCTGTGGTGCCTTTTTTAGTGGTAATAATAATTACACCGTTAGAAGCCTGCGAACCATAAATAGCGGTAGCTGAAGCGTCTTTTAACACATCTATCGAAGCTATATCTGAGGGGTTGATGCTGGATAACGGGTTAGTGCCATTGCCTGCAATAGCCGACTGTCCATTCGGTGGGATCTGCACCCCGTCGATTACATATAGGGGAGGGGCGCCTGTAAAACCACCCAACCCACGGATCTGCACGTTAACGTCACCACCAGGCTGGCCTGATACCTGTTGTACAACAACACCCGCCACTCTTCCCTGCAGGGCCTGGTCAAATGTGGTAGGTTGCGCTTTTAACAGGTCTGCCGCAGTTACTGACGATATAGCACCGGTAAGGTCATGTCTTTTCCGGGTACCGTAGCCAATTACAACCACTTCGTTCAAGTCGCTGGTTGAGGGTTTGAGGGCTACATTTATAACAGTAGATGAGCCTACGTATATTTGCTGGGAATTGTAGCTTATAAAACTAAAAATCAGCACATCCCCATTTTTTGCATTGATACTATAGCTGCCATCCGCGCCAGATAGTGTGCCTGTTGGCGAATCCTTTACTTTGATGGTTACACCGGGCAGCGGCTGATTATTGTCTGCACTGGTAATTTTACCTGTAATTTTAACACTTTGCGCGTAACCTGTAAGGTTTAACAACAACAAAGCTGTAAACAGCAGTACTACATGTCTTAATCTTTTTCGTAAATCTTTTTCCATGTTAATTGGGGTTCATAATTGTTTGGTTATTTGGTTTGATTATTTGATTGGTTTCGGACATTGATTTATTCCATCATATTTCACATTTGACGCAGTGGAACTGGAGTCGGGGACAGCATCGGCATGTTTGCACGGAAGCATACCGACGTAATGCGGACGGGATATTTACAATAAATCCTGAATTGATTTTTTTAATGGTCTGCCTCGTGAATGGCACAAGTATTAATAAGTACGCGTTTTGGCATAATGCTTAGTTTAAATTAGGTTATTCATAAAATTGGTTAACTCGTCTGTCCCGTTGTTCAGGCATCAGACTACGGCATCGGTATAGAAGATATGCCGCTTTATGGAGGATGAAATTAGACGACCAATCGCAATCGATTGTTTACAAATGGGGGCACAAATGTTAATTGAAATTAAATACTTGATTATAAGTAACTTAAAGTTATTTTTATTAAAAATAGGTGGCAAAATGCCATTGCAGAGCCGGCAATATTCCAAAAAAAAGTAAAAGTGAAGCGTTTAAGAACAGCTATCGACATTTAAATTGGAAGGTGAAATAGCCGAAAAGTACTAACAAATGCGAAAATAATACCAACTTTAAAACCTGTTGCAGATGCCGGCGCAGGTTATTGCAGATGCCAGTAGTTAAAAATTAACATTTGTATCCCTATTTACCAACAATAAGGAGCGTGCTGCAACATAAATTTGCCGCCTCTGGTGCAATATTGTTTAGCTTCGTTTATCGCTGCATACCAATATCGTATTCCATATAATAGTTATCAGACAAGTCTTGTAAACGGAGATATAAAATCAATATGAAAATATTACCCATTATTTTAGGAAGCCTGTTTTTTAGTAACGTATTTGCTCAGGGTAACGGCCCTGAAAAAACAAATCAAGTTAAAAGGGTTATCAACATCGATTTTAAAAAAGAAAAAGGACGTTTCAATACGTCATTTAATTTTTGTGTAGGAGCAGGGCGCGCAAATGAAGGCTTGCGGGCCGACTGGCAGCAACAATTGGCCATTGTACAAAAAGAGTGTGGTTTTAAATATATCAGGATGCATGGCCTGCTTACAGACGATATGGCTGTTTACCGGGAAGACAGGAATGGCAAGCCGGAATATAATTACCAATACGTTGACGCTTTATATGATTATATCTTAAGTATAGGCATGAAACCGTTTGTTGAATTGGGGTTTATGCCGGGAGCGCTGGCAAGTGGTAATAAGACAATTTTTTGGTGGAGAGGAAATGTAACACCCCCGAAAGACTATAATAAATGGGAAGGTTTGATCCGTAACCTTACCCTGCATTTTACTGAGCGGTATGGAATTGACGAAGTAAAAAAATGGTATTTTGAAGTTTGGAATGAGCCGAACCTCAAAGATGGGTTTTGGACTGGTTCGCAAGAAGACTATTTTAAATTGTATCAATATAGCGCGAAAGCGATAAAAAGTGTAAACCCAGCCTATAAAGTAGGAGGGCCGGCCACTGCCGGTGCTGCATGGGTACCTGAAATGATAGATTTTTGCAGCAAAAATTCAGTTCCTATTAATTTTATAAGTACTCATGCTTATGGTGTAAAACAAGGCTTTTTGGATGAGTACGGTTCAACGGGTACCGTACTTGACAAAAACCAGGAAAGTGTTAGCGGCGATGTTCGGAATTCGCGCAAGCAAATAGAAAATTCCACAATTCCAGGCCTCGAATTACATTATACTGAATGGAGCTCATCTTATACTCCATCAGATCCCATACACGATAGCTATCACGAAGCTGCATATATACTTGAAAAATTGAAGCAAACCGGATCGGCAGCCAATTCCATGTCTTACTGGACATTTACTGACATCTTTGAAGAGGCCGGGCCACGGTTTACGCCATTCCACGGAGGTTTCGGTTTACTCAATACTCAGGGGATAAAGAAGCCGGCTTTTTTTGCCTATTCTTTTTTAAACAAATTAGGTGAAACGGAAATAACAGATCAGGATAGCTCCTCCTGGGCCTGTAAAAATAAAAAAGGGGATGTTCAGGTGTTGCTTTGGGACTACACTTATACTTTGCCTGATTCTGTCAATAACCAGGCTTACTATGTCCGCGACCTGCCCGCTAAATCAAAAGGAGAGGTTGAATTGGTAATATCCGGTATGCCCAGCGGTAAATACCGAATGGAAATTTATAAAACGGGATATAAAGTAAATGATCCGTACACAACGTACCTGTCTTTCAACAAGCCTGATCAATTGACAAAAGCACAGGTTGACAAGCTAAAAAAAGAAAATAATGGTGCAGCCCTCTGGCATGAGGATATTACAGTAAATACATCAGGTAAGGTGTTAAAGAAACTTCCTGTCAGGGAAAACGATGTTGCTTTCATTAATATCGTTAAACTTTAGCAAGCCTTCAGTTAGCTCATTTTAATACATAAGCAGGTGATACTCATTTAAAAGTATCACCTGCTTATTGTAACCACGGTATAGTTTGTTATTTTAATTTTGCAAAGCTAAACCGCTTATACTGCCCCCTTTCATTTTCGGTAGCTCGAATTGAGCTGTGCGCATATTTATTCGTTTTATATACTGGTTAAAATTTATAATGTAGCCTGCCGGCATCAAAGTTGGCAATTAATTTGGCTTATTGGAGAGCAGCATTTATTACCGGTCAGATATTTTATAATACCTTATGAGTACTTTAAATAATATTCAGGGTTTCTTTTTTTTTGTTGAAGACCTGATTTGAAAAATCACCACTGCCGTTAATAAAGTAAGTGAAGTATAAAATTCGAAATTTTGTAGCGGCGAACCTACGGACATGGTCGCGGCTGTTTTTTCTATTTTGCTAATCATCTAAAGAAGGTTGAGGTATTAATAATATTACTAAATTACTATTATTTACAACTTAAAGGAGTAAAATGAATTAGTTTTATTTAAATTACTTTAGTAAGGCCTTAATCTCAGTTGATAATAATTTTCGTTATATTTTATCTTGAATTATACCTATAGTATTCAAGGTTATAGTCACCAGTGCCATATTTTCTTTTAAATTAAACATTCGGTACCCTATTTATTCACTTTTGTGGCCTTGCCGGCCTATATATTTGGCTCCCAGACCAATAGCCGACGAGTGGCTTTAAACCAAAAAATAACCTATACAAATTTGAAACAAAAGCACGATCGCTAAAAGGCGATTGTTTATGCGCTCTGTTTAATTGTTCTTTTTTTGCTATAAACCAATTAATATTTAAATATGAGAACACTTAACTATTTTTTCGGCGTAGCCGCGATTTTATTGTTTACCCGGTGCCAAAAGCAACAAATTGCCAGTCCGGTTGTTAAGCCGCCTGTTTCCAAAGCAGTTAAAACATTGGCTATAACCAGTTATCCAAATTACAATACGTCGCCTCTTGCGCCTGATCAAACAGGGGTAACCAGCACAGCCGCACAGCTTGCAGCAAAGTTTCAATTGGGCTGGAATATAGGTAATACGCTGGAAGCAAGCGGATCAGAAACTGCCTGGGGCAATCCATTAGTTACACAAACCCTTATCGACGGAGTAAAGAAAGCCGGTTTTACAGCAATTCGTATTCCCTGTGATTGGAACCAGTATTCTGACCAAAACACCGGGCAAATTCAGCAATCATGGCTTAACCGGGTGCAGCAGGTTGTTCAATATTGCGTTAACGACGGTTTGTACGTAATACTCAATATACACTGGGATGGCGGATGGCTGGAGAATAATTGTACAACCGCCGCACAGGCCGCGGTTAACGCCAAACAAAAAGCCTTTTGGGAACAAATAGCTACTCAAATGCGGGGTTTTGACGAACATGTGATTTTTGCAAGCGCCAATGAACCCAATGTAACAGATGCTACAGGGATGGGAGTATTGCTTTCCTATCACCAAACTTTTGTTAACGCGGTGAGGTCAACCGGCGGGCATAACAGTTACAGGGTGCTTCTTATCCAGGGGCCGGGTACTAACATTGATAATACCAATAGTTTAATGAATACCTTGCCTACAGATCCGGCATCCAATCGACTGATGGTTGAAGTACATTATTATACTCCCTTTAATTTTGCCGGCTTGTCATCAGATGCAAGCTGGGGCAATATGTTTTATTATTGGGGCAATGGCTACCATTCTACAACGGATGCTTCAAGGAACCCCACTTATGGTGAGGAGTCGGATGCCGTTGCAGAGTTTCCTTTGATGAAGTCTAAGTTCATTGACAAGGGCATTCCGGTGATATTGGGCGAGTATGGAGCTATCCGCCGGTCCACAACACTGACGGGAGATGCGTTAACATTGCATCTTGCAGGCAGGGCGTATTATCTTAATTATGTTACCCATAAAGCATTACAATATGGCTTGCGTCCGTTTTATTTTGATGACGGCTCGACAGGTAATAATGCATTCAGGCTTATGAGCAGGCAAACTAACGGAGCGGCCGATCAACAAGGTTTAGCCGCAGTAATACAGGGCGGGCAAAACAATACATCTTCATCGATCCAGGTTGGACAGGTTTACCAGATTTACAGCAGAAACAGTTTCAAAGCATTGGAATTTGCAGGCTGGGGAACTGCCAATCAAACACAGGCCGATCAGTGGGACTATTTAGCAGGGGCAAACCAGCAATTTAAAGTAGAAGACGCGGGAGGCGGTTATTATAGATTAACACCTATGCACGCTACCGGAAAGTGCCTGGAAGTTTATGGCTGGAACACAAGTAACGGCGGACAGGTAGAGTTATGGGATTACAGTGGCGGCGCAAATCAGAAATGGTCAATTCAGCTAACCGACAATGGATATTATAAAATTATCAATGCAAATAGCGGGAAAGCCCTGGACGTTACCGGAGCTTCACTTAATAATGGCATTGCAGTTGAGCAATGGACTTATTCCGGAAGCCGTAATCAGCAATGGGGCTTTGTGAAAATATAGCTGTTAATAAGTTGAATGGCTGGGCACGAGATGATTAGAAGCGTTTCCCGATTGCTTAGGATTGCGGGGCGCGGATATGCAAACTAAACAGGTGGTCAACAATAGTTGGCATTTCCATAGTTTTAGCTTTTAAGTAACCATTTATTACTAATAAATTCTAATAAGAGCAGGCTTTGTAGCTTGCTCTTATTTTATAAACCTGGCGAAAGATTTCTTTAATTTATTTTTTTTTCTTTTTTACATATATCACGACACAGGCCAAAAAGATTACTAATCCTGTCACTATTCTTACCACATAATATTCATCACGTTTCCTGTAAGGCGTATCCATAAGCGAATTGGGCTGCATATACATATAGCCACTTTTATTATCGAGTATCAGATTGAACCTTTTTAGCAGGTCGTTGCCCAGGAGCATATGCAACCCCTCTCCACCCATATCCCGTGTTTTATATTCAAATCCTGAAAGCTGGTAATTGCCGATGCGCAGCTTTGGCGTAATCGCCTCATCCAAACTGATCATGCCAGCCAGTTGAGTCATTATCCGGTAAGCCATTGGAACATCTGAACTATTTAAAATGGAGGTGCGTGCGCCTGTGTCAAACATGACCCAACCTGTTTGTGTTTGGTTACGAAGGGTAAGGTTTACTGCTATATACGGTATAATCCCGCCATCAAGTATCATGTCGTGACGGGAATAAGCGGCTGTCTGAGGAGGCATAACCTCATGAACAACTAATATTTTCTTGTCGTAGTTGATTTCCAGGATCTTGTCTCTGAATAAAGAATTACCGATTAAAAGATCTTCGTAATTTTTCATATTACTGGCTACAGCGATGGGTATGCTGTCCCAAACCAGGTTTCCTATTTGCAGAAGATTTTTACTGGCCGACTGAACCTCGTTCACACCATCCGAATTGGTAAGGGTAACCTTCCCGTCAAAAATCATTTTTACTTTCCTAACGGAAGTTTTATTGATAAGAACTCCGCCTGCACCGAGATCAAGCTGTATATTGGTGACCTCCGAGCCATTTAGTTTTGCGTTTACGTATATTTTACGATTGTTGCCCAATGTAAAGGGAATGGTATCTGGCCCGGCACCTGTAATTTTTCGTGTGGAAGCATTAAGATTTTTGTACCGGGCTGAAATCCGGGTATAGCAACTGTCCTTTCCGTTCAGTAAAACGATAAAGTCATAATTTTTTCCATAAGCGATATCAAATGAAATGGAATCAAGATCTGTAATGAAAGTCACTCTGTGGGGTTTCTCAGGAATTTCAGGATAGTAATAATCAGGTTTCCTTTCAGGCATAACAGCCCAATAAGCCAGCTTAAAGTGCTTCCCGTCTCTGATACTGGCGGTTTTGGAAGAAGCCCGTACAATAGGCAGGTCGCTTTGAGCAAAGGCAAATTGTCCTAACGTTAAAAGGATAGCAATTCCAAATAAACATGCCCTGGTCAGCACCCCTGTGGTTAATCCTGAAGTTCTCATTTAGCCGCTTTTAATGATTAGACCGGCATAATGCTATCAGGTTACAATTTCAGGGTTAACAATGACCTCCTTTTGCAGATTTACATACAAAAAGGAAATTATTCCCTTTTTATATAATCAATTTCTATTACCGGTTTTAGCTTCACGTACTGTTGCATTGTTCTTGAATTTATAAACTATACTCAGGCGGTAGCGGGCACCGTTAAAGCGGCTCATAGTAGAGAATACATAGCCCGGGCCGGTGGTTGTGGTACGATAACGGCGCGAATCAAAGATGTTGGTTACATCGGCCACCACAGAAAGCCTGTCAGCAAGCAGGTTTTTACTGATACCGAAGTCCGCCCAGTGTATGGCCCGGTTACGGCTCTGCGCGTTTGCCGAAGGGCCGTTGTAATAATACCGTCCCTGGACATTCAGCGTTTTAGCCAGCTTCCATTGTGCGCTGAACCTCCCTGATGAAGAACCGCCCGAAAAGCCGAAATCAAAGCCACGATAAGTCCCTGATTGCCGGAAGTGATATAAATTAAGATCAGCATTGAGTTGCAGTATATTTAAGGGATTATACAGTACATTCAGCTCAAAACCCTGCCTGGTCTCACGGGTTATATTAACAGGCAGCGTAATAAACGTACCCTCCGTATTACGGAAGGTGTAATCGGTTATCGGGTGCCGGGAATCCTGAACATATAAGGACGGGTTAATTGTCAGTGTGCTGCTCCGGTAAATGAATCCCAACTCGTAGAGGTTTGAATAGGCAGGGTTAAGGTCAGGGTTGCCGGTATTTTGTGCGTTAAGGTCCGTCAATTCCATGTAAGGAGAAAGCTGGTAAAGTGATGGGCGACTGATGCGACGGCTGTAATGTACCTGCAGTGTTGAAACGGTGCTTAGAGCATAATCCAGGTGCAGCGTCGGGAACAGGCGTACGTAGTTTCTCCGGCTTTGATATTGACCATCCCGGCCGGATGCCCGGATACCGGTGATTTCCAGGCGAAGTCCGCCAAGATAACTGAGCTTTCCTGCTTTACTCCCCAACTGTGCATAACCGCTATGGATCCGCTCACTGTAATTTAACCCGTTATCGAGGCCTTTATAAATCAGATAATCGTCCCCGGCCTGCTGTTGCGCAAAAAAATCGTACTGCACGTGGCGGTTTTCGGTCTTGATCCCCAGTTCAAGCAAAGTTTCTTTGCTTATGGGCTGCGCCCAATCTGATTGTACCAGCAAGTCGCGGTTCTCGTTACGGGTATTCGTACGGATGTTTGGATAGTCAAAAGATACGGGATAACTCTTCCTGGTATCCAGGACCCAGTCTTTATTACTGTCCCACCAATCATATTGAAGATCAACCGTCCATTTTTGTTTTGCACGGGAAAACAACTGTGTATAATTATATTCAAGTTGATTGTAGTTTCGCTGCTCCCATGATTCGCCGTTCCGTACCAGCGTGCTATCTGGCTCCAGGCTGCTGTAATTATAGTTCAATACTGTTTTGTCGTGATCATGTGTCCCGTTCCAGAGATAGGCAGCTGTCATGGTACGCTTGTCGCTTATAAAATAATCGGCACCAAGGTAAAGCATCTTTCCATCGTCATGCCTTTTCTCGTCCTGCCCCATGTTCAGACTGCTGGTGCCGGTAACCTGGTTGGTGGTGTAAAGCCCTTTATAATCCGATTTGCGCATACCCAGGGTAGAAAAAAAGTTAAACTTATCCGACTTATAGTTCAGGCTGGGATTGATGCGGGTATCATTGGGAACCCCTGCCACTACCTTCACTTGTCCGTTAAAGCCCGACTTTTTATTTTTTTTCAAAACGATGTTAATAATGCCCGCACTACCCGAAGCATCATAACGCGCCGAAGGGCTGGTGACCACTTCGATACGCTCTACCTGGTCGGCCTGCAATTGCTCTAAGGCGCTCCCCTGTGTAAGCCCCGAGCGCCGCCCATTCACTAATACCGTAACGCCTGTATTACCGCGTAAACTAACCTCGCCCTGCGGACTAACGGCAACAGAAGGGATGCCGTTTAACGCATCGCTGACCGAACCGTTTTGCGAAAGAACATCCTTGCCTACTTCAAACACTTTTTTATCAGGCTGCAGGTGCAGGGCAAGCTGCCGGCCGGAGATAGTTACTTCATTGAGTTGAAGTGCATCTGGTATCAACAACAAAATACCCAGATCAGTGCCGGCGCCGGTAAGTGGAACGGTTAGGGAAAGGGGCTGATAACCCACAAAGCTACAGTTTAGCATAAAAGCGCCTCCTTTATTTAGCCTTAGTGCAAATTTGCCTTTTTCATCGGTCATAGTGCCTAAAACAGGTTTGCCGGTCGTATCCAACAGGCTTACTGTGGCATAAGCAACCGGGTGACGCGTATTGCGGTCGGCTAAAGTTCCGCTAAGGGTCTGGGCTTTAGCACCGGGTTCGCTCAGCCAAATAAAAAGGAAAAGGGTAAGGATGGTTCTCATGCCACAAGGTTAAAGGGCGGCAACGGTTATGGCTCAAAAAACCATGCGAACGGCACCAGTGGCTTTCCTGTTGCACTAAAAAGTAAAGAGCTATTGCCTACCTTTATCGTATGCAAAAATGGTGTATCTTCCTTCTGTTCCTGCAACTTATTGTTTTTACCGCCTGCCACCGGGAGATCCGTTACGAAGCCTCGGACGCAGTAGTCAATCGGCCCGATACCAATTTCATTGCACGTGTGGAGATCAATCTGCAGGAAAAGAAGTTCAGTTCACCCCTGGGCTTGCTTGTGCACAGTTTCGGCGCCTTTGTGGTATATTGGGATGGCGTTAGGGTAGGACAGAATGGGGTACCGGCCGCTCCGGGCCGGCCTGAAGTACCCGGTACGGAAACAAGCTATTACCAGGTGCCCGACAAACTTTCAGGCCTCGGCAAACACGAGGTAGTGATCAGGGGAACTCAAAAATACCTGCTGGAAACCGAGCGTGAGGTAATGGCTAAACCGGAAAGCTATCTGAAAATGCTGCGTCAGCCGCTTATCGAACTTTCCCTGGTTAACCTGATGGCGGGCGCCTTTCTTATCGCCGCCATCTACTACACTTTTTTATATACCAACAGCAAGCACAAGCAATACACAACCCTGCTCTTTGCACTGGTGTGCTTCCTATTCTTCACATTGCTGGCTATGGAATACCTGAAATATTATATCGATATTCCTTATACGCAGTTTTATACCCGCCTGATCATTGTAGGCTGGCTTACCTTTGCCATAGCCGTTCTCATCCCGCTGTATTTCGCAGTTTATTTCGATGTGCCGCACAAGCTGCCGTTCATAGTCATATTGCTCGTTGCATTGTTATCCATATATATTCTTCAATACGGGCACTATGATCTGACAACCCATTTATATAGTCTGACATTATGGATCGCATCGGTACTGCTTTTGTTGTATGCTCTGGCCAAAAGGCAGCGGGGAAGCGTATTAGTACTGTGCGGTTTTGCAGCCTCTATGGTCATTAACCAGTATATGTTTTACGATTTTGGCTTATATATCGCCTTTACGCTGATCCTGCTTTGCATCCTTTACCTGCAAACCCTCGGGGCAAAACAACTGGAGGAAGCTCATCATGCATCGCTGTTGTTATCTTCCCGCCTGCAACTGGAACTCATCAAAAAAAATATCCAACCGCACTTTTTGCGTAATACCCTCACCTCCCTTATGGACTGGGTGGAAGAGTCTCCTGCGCAGGGCGTTCAGTTCATCCAGGCGCTCTCGCAGGAATTTGACCTGATGAACAAAATTGCCGAACATCCGCTTATCCCTATCCGGCAGGAGATTGACCTCTGCAGGCAACACTTGTTGGTTATGCAGTTCCGTAAGGAGGTTGCGTATATATGGGAAGAGAAGGGAATACAGGATGACGAATTGATCCCACCGGCAATTATTCATACCCTGCTGGAGAATGGGATAACACATAGTATCCCATTCCATGACAGCAGCATACGTTTCCTGCTTTCATTTTTGCATATAGGCGCTCATAAAAAGTATACCTTTGAGGTATTTGCAGAAAACCGGATAAAAAGCGGGCGTAAAAGCGGCAACGGCTTTCGTTATATTGAAGCGCGTTTGAAAGAAAGCTACGGTGACCGGTGGGGCTTTACTTCAGAACCTTTTGCAGGAGGCTGGCGAAGTATAATTCGCATTGACTTATGAATGTTTTGATCATAGAAGACGAGGCCCGGATAGCCAAACGGCTGGCCCGCATGACCAGGGCATATTTTGAACAGCAATTAACGCTAACCCTATGCGACACACTGTCCAAAGGCCTGGCATTTATGGAACATTCGCCCGTTGATGTGCTGTTACTGGATCTGAACCTGAATGGTGAAGATGGTTTTGAAGTGCTGGAGACAATGGTAGCCCAGTCTTTTCATACCATTATTGTTTCGGCCTATACCGATAAAGCTATTACGGCTTTTTCTTATGGTGTATTAGATTTTGTGCCCAAGCCATTTGACGAAGGCCGATTATTCCAGGCTTTCGGACGGTTGAATACCAGGAGCAAAATACCCGATAACAGGCTGAAGTACTTAGCGGTGAGAAAAGGCGGTATGATCAAAATGATAGAGGCCACCCAACTTAACTACATTAAAGGCGCCGGTATTTACAGCGAACTTCATCTGCGGGACGGAAACCAGGAACTACATGACAAAAGCCTTGATGCGCTGGAACAACTCCTGCCTCCGGGTGAGTTTACCCGGATCCATCGCTCCTATATCGTCAGCCTGAAACAAGTGGAAAAGCTGGTCATCGAACCAGGCGGTAAATATGCTGTTCAGTTAACCGATGGTAGATTGCTACCGGTAGGCCGGTCACGATATAAAGAACTGCGCGGCAAAATGATTTGATCAACGCCCGCGCCTAATAGCAGCGCAGGTCGATAAACATGTTCGTGGCTGAAAAGGCAGCAGCGACCATGTGCCTGCTGGTTCGAACTGAAATGATGCGTACATTTGCTGTAAATAAAGCAAGCTATCTATGAAGAAAATAGGATTTTTATCATTCGGACACTGGTCTGACCATCCTTCCTACAACACCCGTACTGCGGGCGATACCTTGCTTCAGTCTATCGACCTGGCTGTTGCGGCCGAAGAGATTGGTTTGGATGGCGCTTACTTTCGTGTGCACCATTTTGCACGCCAGTTAGCGACGCCGTTTCCTTTGCTCTCTGCAATTGGCGCAAAAACCAGTAACATCGAGATTGGGACAGGAGTGATTGATATGCGATACGAGAACCCAATGTATATGGTAGAGGATGCCGGTGCCGCTGATCTGATCTCCGGTGGGCGTTTGCAATTAGGGATCAGCAGGGGTTCACCGGAACAGGTGGTTGATGGTTGGCGATATTTCGGTTATGAACCCGGTGAAGGAGAAACCGATGCAGAAATGGGACGCCGCAAAGCGCTGGAGTTTTTGGATAAGCTCAAAGGGACAGGATTCGCGCAGCCAAACCCATACCCGATGTTCCCCAATCCACCTGGCTTGTTGCGCCTGGAGCCGCATTCGGAAGGTCTGCGTGAACGTATCTGGTGGGGTGCCGCTTCCAATGCAACCGCTGTATGGGCGGCCGAACACGGCATGCACCTGCAAAGTTCAACCTTAAAGTATGATGAAAGCGGTGAACCTTTTCATGTACAACAGGCTAAGCAGATCAGGTTATATAAAGACGCCTGGAAAAAAGCAGGGCATGAACGGGAACCACGAGTATCCGTGAGCCGGTCTATTTTTGCGCTGATCACCGATCAGGACAGGTATTATTTCGGACAGCAAGCAAAAGCCGCTGATAGTTTCGGTTACATCGAAGCTGATAAACGGGCGGTCTTCGGAAAAAGCTATGCTGCCGAACCAGATCAGCTCATCAGCGAACTGGCCCGGGACGAAGCCATCCGGGAAGCCGATACGCTGCTGTTGACCATACCCAACACTTTAGGTGTCGATTACAATGTTCATGTGCTGTCGGCTATTCTGGAACATGTTGCCCCTGCGCTGGGCTGGCGATAAACAGGTGCCTGTTCGCCTGCTTAACAAAAACAACATTTGCTTGTTAAGCAGACATAGGAGTATAAAAATTAACGGATTGCAAACAAAAGTTTCATTATTGGAATCTATCAGAAATAACCCATATGAAAAAGGCGCTCAATTTCATTGCCCAATAATAAAATTCAAAATGTATTACAGGTTTATTTTTCTTTCGCCCCCTGGTTAACCATGGCGTTTTTAAAATTCTTTCTGAATTTTTTAATGTATTCAGAAGGTTTTAAATCAAACACCTTCTTAAATTGCTCACGAAAATATTTGATATCTTTTATTCCAACAGCGTAAGCAGTTTCCAATATATTCAGATCGCTGTGAACAAACAACTGTGCGGCTTTTCTTAACCTGATAGCTCTTATGAAGCTATTAGCCGGCTGGCCTGAAATCATTTTGATTTTTTTGTAGATCCCCGAATAAGACATATTTAATTCGGAGGCTAAGGATTGCAGATTAAAATCAGGATCAGTTATATGCTCTTCCACAATGCGGATACAGGAATCCAGGAATCTTTTGTACTCGATAGAGATAGTATGCGGGTTATTGTTGAGCGTAATCTCATTATAAAAGTATTGCTGAAGTGTATTTCGGCTTTTGAGCAGCCCGCTAACCCGTGCTTTCAGGATATCTTTATCAAAAGGTTTTCCGATATAATCATCAGCGCCCCCTTCAATACCTTTTAATTTAATTTCATTTGATGCACTGGCGGTTAACAGGATTACAGGGACATGAGAGGTTGCCATGTTTCCCTTAATAGCAGCACAAACTTCTATCCCGGTCATGCCCTGCATCATTACATCGCATATAACGATATCCGGCCACTGCTCATTAATAATTTTGATTCCATCTTCACCATTCGGCGCTACAAGAACATTATATTCATGTTTAAATATCTGGCGGAGATATTCCCTCATATCCTCGTGGTCATCGATAATTAACAGTGTTTTGAGTTCAGACGCTAATACTTCCTCTCCCGGATCTGCTGCGGATACTGTATCATTTGCTGTAGTTTCAGAATCTATCAACTCTTTTAAAAACTCAGAAGTAGTTGTTGGCTGTTCTGAGATGATCTGATCTTTTAAATGCGATTTCCCTTTTTTTAAAGTGACTGTAAAAGCTGTCCCTTTTCCTGCTTCGCTATGATATTCAACAGTTCCGGCCTGACGCTCTACAAAATTTTTAACAAGATAAAGCCCAAGCCCAAATCCTCCGTTTGAGGTACTGGCCAAATCAGATACCTGGTAAAAGCGGCTAAAAAGCCTGTTGCCCGCTTCAGACGGAATTCCACAGCCGGTATCCTCGACAATTATTGAAACCGCTTGCTCCGATTCTTTTGCGCAAACGCGAATTGTTCCAAGTTTTGGGGTGAATTTCATGGCGTTCGAGAGCAAATTAAACAGCACGATCTCTGTTTTTTCCCTGTCTATGTAAACGTTCAAGCAATCTGTTGAGGATTCGAACTCAAGGTGGATTTGTTTTCGTTTTGCTTCATGTACAAAGCATAAATAAACCTCCCTGCATAAATCGATTATATTAACATTACTTATCCTCAATTGGTCAGATTCTGATTCGGCCTTTTTGAAAAGCAGCAACTGATCTACCAAGCCTAATAACCGCCGCGCATTTCTGTAAACGATGGTTAAATTGGAGGTATCCGTCGTCTTTTTTTCATTATACAAAAGTTCTTTAATAGGATTAATGATCAATGTTAATGGTGTCCTGAACTCATGCGAAATATTTGTAAAGAAGGCGAGCTTTCGTTCGCTGAGCTCCTTTTCCTTTTCGCTTTCATAATGAGCTATCTGGATTTCATATTTTAATTTAGCCTGGCGGTCCCTGTATAAAAGATACAGATAAACTACCCCGCCAATGAATATGGCGTAAATTGTATATGCCCACCAGGTACGGTACCATGGCGGCGAAATAATGATGATAAGGGATTTGGGTGTCTTGTTCCAGATATCATCATTGTTGCTTGCTATAACTTTAAACCTATAAGTTCCGGGATTAAGATTGGTGTAAGTAACCCTTCGCTGGTTGCCGTTAAAATTCCATTTTTCGTCAAAGCCTTCCAGTTTATACCTGTAACTATTTTTTTCCGGATGAGTATAATTGAGCGAAACAAATTCAATTGAAAATACATTTTGATCATAATTAAGAACTGCAGTATCTGCTGCACCAATAGGTCTTTTCAATGGTGAATCAGCACCCGGTTTTACAGATTTATTAAATACCTGAAAATCGGTAAAGTAAACCTGCGGGATTTTATCGTTCAACTTAATTTTTGAAGGATCGAATACCACCACACCTGAATTTCCCCCTAAATAAATTTGTCCATCAGATTTGTAAATAAGCGAATGAGAAAACACGCCGTCGCCCTCATCAAAATTAGTTATAGCTAATGTTTGAGGTGTAAATTTTGATACCCCGGTGGCAGAATTGATCCAAAGATTTCCCAACCCATCTTCAACCACATTACTGAAAACATTGCTTGCAAATCCGTTTTTACGTGAATAAACAATAAAAGAATCGGTTTGCGGAGCATATTTGTTCAATCCGTCGGCTGTGCAAATCCAGATATTCTTTTTGCTGTCCTCAAATATGCAGTGCACAATATTATTACTGAGGCTGCCTGCAATTTTATCATTATAAGTATAGTGGTGAAAAATCCCGGTTTTAGGATCAAAACGATCAACACCGTTTCCGCTTGTTCCAATCCATACATTGCCTTTGCTATCTTTTAAAAGATTATAAATATGGTTACTGGCAATTGAACTGGGGTTTCTGTCGTCATTATAATAATGTTTAAATTGCTGTGTTTCTTCATGGTAAATCTTTAAACCGGCATCTGTGGCGAGCCAATATTCGAGAGGTTTTACTTCAAGAATATCCCTGAAAACATCTTCATTAAAAAAATTACTCAGGGCCGAATGGTGAAAATGATGGATAAACCTATTATTGCTGCTGTCAAATTTATCAAACCCATTTTCGGTTGCTGCCCATAGCACCCCCTCATTATCCAAATATATTTTACCAACCTGGTTACTGCTGATACTTGAGGGATCATTGGTATGTTGAAATAACTTTGTCGTCTTTTTCAGTAAATCAAACTTATATAGCCCTTCGTTGGTAGCCAGCCACAGCATATTGCCTTGCAATAACATACTTTTTGCTTCGCGCGGCGCGATTGATAAGGGGATGAAATGGAATTTATATTGTGTAAAATCAACTTTTGTTAAGGCGTCTTTACCGCAAAGCCACATAATCCCGGCTCCATCATTATAAACGTATCCATCGGCGGTACTATTAACATTACCAATTTTTCGCCATTGGCCGGTACTCTTATTTATAAAATAAAAACCGCCGTTACTTCCAACAACTAAGGTGGAGTCATTAGCCTTATCAATGCTAAAAGCTCCTATGTTGATGTTATCATGGCTTGAAAATCGGGTATATTGCTGATTTTTAGGATTAAAACAAAAAAGGCCGCTCCAATAGGTACCTACCCAAATACAACCGTTTTTTTGATCGTAAAAAAGGCTCCAAATATCATTGGGGCTTTTTTTAAGCTGAGATTCAGTCTGCGGATAATTGCTGAAATGTTTACTTACCTTATCGAATTTATTTAATCCACCATTCCAGTTTCCCAGCCACAGGTTTTTCTTATCATCCTCAACAATTGCATTTACCGACTTTCCCTTTATTGAAAATCGATCATCCTGATTGGGTTTATAACTAACAAAAGATCGCTTATTTGACACATATTGATTAAAACCATCATCCGTACCTATCCATATTGTTCCTTCTCTGTCGCAGAAGATCGAAAAAATCT
The DNA here is from genome assembly GCA_966212355.1 of uncultured Mucilaginibacter sp. Taxonomy (GTDB): domain Bacteria; phylum Bacteroidota; class Bacteroidia; order Sphingobacteriales; family Sphingobacteriaceae; genus Mucilaginibacter. Next base: position 90,075 of record CBIHRB010000005.1, on the reverse strand, counting down.
TATTATTACTTACCGACTCTTTGATGTTATCGCTATGATAAAATCGTTCAAACTTCTCGGTATTGGGATCTAAAACATTTAAGCCGTCCATGGTGCCAACCCATATCTTCCCGTTCTTGTCTTCTGCCAGCGCACTGATAAAATTTGAGCTTATACTCGCAGTGTTTCCGGGAATATTCACTAAACTTTCAAAAGTGTAGCCGTCAAACTTACAAAGCCCGTTATCAGTCCCTATCCACATATACCCCCGGCTGTCTTTAAGTGCCACTGTTACATTTTCAGATGGCAGGCCATCATGAGTGGTATATGATTTTAACGCAAAATTCCTTACATCGTTGGTTGAAAAGGTTGCCGGGATCTGCGCATCCAGAACGGTTGCAATCAGGAGATCAACCAGGAAAAACAAGACAGCTTTATACATAAATCCGTTATCACTTTTAATTAGGTAAATACAACATACAGTATTATCACTAATAATTTACAGTATAAGTTAGGCATGGCAAACCTTTGCATCGTCAGATTATCCACTAAATATTGTACTTAATACACTTGTAACCTTCAACAATTCGGCAATGTAAAAACAGAGTTTGTTGGCTGTGCCACAAGTGCCTGCAAATAATTTTCTAATATCCAGGTATTAGATGTTCATTTGATGAATTTTCCTGTAAGGACCAATAACCATCAAAAACTCACTTAATACTCATTAAAAAATGATTCATCAGTTCGCTTAACTTTTGGCAGAACCTGTCATATAATGCTGAAACACTAAGTTTATAAGGCACCCAAATGTAAATAATTATTAATTGTATTTATAACAATAATTACGAAGAGAGAGCATTCGTTAAACCGGGAAAAAAAGGAAATAAAAGCTGAGCCATTGTAATAAACCCTGATAAAATGCCACTTTATCCCCGTAATATTGAGACTTTACCCCCTTTTCAATTCCTACTTTTTAAAAGAAATTTAGGACAACCATATAAACACGGATTTTCTTCCTCCGACATTACGTATAGCCATTTTTAATGGCTAATTAAATTACTGACGGTTACACTCCGCAGTGATTGAAAGTTAATTATCGGCGGAAAATCTATTTGTTCAAAACATCTGCCATGAGAATATTTGATTTGTGCCCGAATATACATTCGGTCAGTTCACTGCTAACCGATGTAATTCCCTTCATATTAATGCAGGGAAGAGCCCCGCCGTAATTAAAAATTAAAACCGATTGATCAAAAGAGCTACTTATTTAACACCTGATATAGAATTATGAGAAAAAATTTAAATACCGGGGCACTGTGCTGCCTGTTAGCCCTGGCCATGGGCTGTTCTAAAAACCCTATTCAAAAAGGCGCTGACCTGTCGGGCCAAAAATTTGGAAAACAATCATTTGCCCTTTCAACTACCAATACAAACGGTTTCAGGGGTATAAACTGGGCCGACCCTAACGGAAACGAGGGAGATGGGAGGGTTGTATTACCCAGTGGAATGACAACATCGCTTACTGCTACACAGGCAGCCACTTTGGCCACCAATATATCCAGTGCCGTTAAAACAAGTGGCGGTACTACCATCAGGATGCCGATAAACCCCTGGACTGCCTCAAGCTCAACTTATTGGCCGGTTTATCAGGCTGCAATTAACGCGATTGTGGCAAACGGCTGTAAAGTAATACTTTGTTACTGGCCGGTTGGGGTACACCATGTACCTGATACTGCACAGTGGCATACCATGTGGACAACAGTAAATAATGTATACAAAAACAATACATCGGTATTATATGAACCTATCAACGAGCCGGTTGATTATTCAAGTACCGATTTGAATAATTTATATGCAGGTTTTTTAACCACCTACAGCCCGGCCGATGGCAAATGCATCTTTGATGGTACCGGCTATGCTGCCGATGTAACTGCTGTTGGTGCCGATTCAAGGTTAGCCAACCAGTATCTTGGACTGCATTGCTACTGGTGGTTCTGGGGCTCATACAATGTATGGTCAAGCTACTATAATATCATGTCGGCCCGTACAGGTTCATACGCATCACGTACCATAGTTACCGAGGTTGGTATCGAAACATTCAGGAACATGAGCTTCTGGTGGCAATGGGATACCGGCGTATATGTTGACCAGGCCTTCCTGACCGGATCGCTTGCCTACGCCAAGGATAATTCAATGGGGACAATAGCATGGTCGGGCGTTAATGATATTGATACTTATCGTTGGTATACAGCAAACAATAACCTTACCGAGGTTAGTCCGGGTACCGCAAATATGTTCAGGTGGTCATGGAAGCTTACCGCTGCACCCGTATGGATAGGGCCGGTTGCTGACGGGCGATACCAACTTCAAAACCGTGCATCGGGCCTTATGCTTGATAACCTGGGCAGTACAACCGATGGTGCAGCTGTAGCTCAATGGGCATCAGGAACAAGCAACAATCAGAAATGGAATGTAAGCTACACTGCCGGCTATTACACTTTAAGTTGTGTTACAGGAAAAGAATGTCTTGATGTGGGTACTAATACTGCAAATGGATCAAATGTTTTACAATATGTTGTAGGTACGAGTACAAACCAACGTTGGTCGCTTGTTTCAACCGGAGATGGCTATTATAGGGTAATTAATCTAACCACAGGCAAGTGTCTTGATACCGGAGGTTTAACTGCCAATGGATCTGCTGTACAGCAGTGGTCACAGGGTTCAAGTTATAACCAGCAATGGAAACTTATTGCTCAATAGCACATATTTAATTGCCAGGGGTAAGCACCCGGCTTTAGTTTAAAAACACATTGTTGAAGGCTGTCTCAAAAAGACGGCCTTTTTTAGTTTTCGATGAATTTCATAAATTACAGAGATTCTAAATCCGTCGGGTTTTCAAAGCCGTTTCTTAAAATAAATGAAAAAGTATATCCCTCACAGTTCAAAGACTGTTTAAATTTTGTTTGAGAAGGTTTTACGCAGAGTGCATCACATTCAAAAATAATCCCCTTTTTAGCCGGTCCATAAATTCTCCGATCTTTCACAAAGAGGATGTGAAATTTTCAATCAGATACAAGACAGATACATTACAAAAGCATTTATAAAACTAAAACCCTCGATAGGTCGCCGCAATCAGCAGCCCTATCGAGGGTTATATAGTTTAAAAGCTTTGGAAATTACATCAATAACGATGCAATGCCCGGCCTATTAATATCCGGGATTGTTAGGCAATAATTTTTTATTAATATCAATATCAGCCTGAGGAATCGGCCACAGCCATCCTTTGCCGGCGTCAAATGTCCTGGTCTCTAATTTAACCTGGCTAAATTTCCAGGTAGATGAGCTTGCCGGGTTCTTTAGTAACGATTTGTCGTAACCATATACGTCATGAACAAGAGATTGATCTTTCCACCGTAACATATCTGCATACCGGGTGCCCTCCATAAAGAACTCTACTCTGCGCTCGTGGCGTAAAACGGCACGTAATTGTGCCTGGCTTAAGCCGGCTCCTTCCACGCTTTCTACCGTTGGCATATTTACCCTTGCCCGTACCTGGTCAATGAGTGTATAAATTTCGGGTGCAGTACTCCCGGATTCAATCAAGGCCTCGGCACGGATCAGTAATACATCTGCATAACGCATCAGGATTGTATTTAAAGAGCAATTATTCGGGTCGGCAATGCCAATTGCTGCATATTTACGCGGACGGGCTCCTGACGGAACTACATCAGTGGCGGGTATGTAAGTAGTTGAACCCCACTGAGAGCCGGGCAGCACCACTGAAGCAGCCAGTCTTGGGTCGCGATTAACATACGGGTTTTGTGCATTGTACCCCGAAGCCGAATTGGTAATTGGCAATCCATTGGTCATGTAATATGAATCGATTAAATCGGTGGTAACATTTGGTGTTGGCCAAACGCTCAAAGATAAGGCGGATGATGGCCAGGGTTGTGGCTGGGTGGTTGGAATATATTGGATATCAAAAATTACCTCACTGTTGTTTTCATGCGCTTCGTCAAATAATAAACCATAATTTGGATATAAACTATAGGCTTTAAGATCAATCACATCCTGCGCTGCTTGCGCGGCATCGGCCCATTTTCCGTTATACAAAAGCACTTTTGCTTTGTAGGCCAGGGCGGCACCCTTTGTTGCACGGCCCACGTCGGTACCAGAGTAAGAGGCTGGCAATGCCGCGGCGGCATCTGTAAGGTCGGTTACAACCTGGGCAAGTACAGTAGCTTTGGCCGTTCTTGAAACATATGCGTCCGAAAGTGACTGAACTTGGGTAATTAAAGGTACATCGCCGAAATAAGCAATCAGATCAGCATAGGCGTAACCACGTAAAAACTTAGCCTCTCCTGCCATTTGGCTTTTTACTGTAGCATCAATGCTTGCAGCGGCAACATCCTTTAAGAACTCATTGGCCCTGGAGATAATAGTATAGTCCTGTGTCCACTTTGCATAGGGAGCCCAGCTGTTGGTTGTTGTTTGCCATTCTCCAACTTCCTTTGAGCCTTGCCAGGCATCCTGGCAATAGGCGTTATCCGATTCAAAATCAAACTGAAAAAATTGTGCAGGCGTTGCATTGGGTTGTATCGCGTTGTAAATGCCAACCAAAGCCATTTTTACCTGGGTTTCATTCTGGTAGAATGTAGAAGGCGATAAACGGTCATTCGGTGTCTTGTCCAAAAGGCCCTTCTTGCAGCTTGCAAGATTAATAACAGATAATACGGTTAAGACTTTATATATATTTTTCATGATTTTATCATTTAGAAATTAACATTTACACCAGCGGTCATGACACGAACCTGTGGATACGCTTCGGCCCTCGTTTGATCTGTGGTTTGTTCCGGGTCAAAGCCTTTGAATTTGGTAAATGTGAACGCATTTTGCACGTTAGCATAGATCCTCAATGAACTTAAACCAATTTTCTTAATAGCAGCCGGGCTTAAGGTATATCCCAATTCAATGTTCTTGATCCTTAAATAGGATGCGTTCTCCACATAAAAGGAGGAGTGGATATTGTTCCTTACCCCATCCAATGTAAGGCGCGGATAGGTATTTGAGGGGTTTTGCGGTGTCCACCTGTTTAACCACCAGGTACCAAGGTTGGCAAAGCCGCTGAAAGGCGAAGCAATTTCATAGTAGGTATAACCTTGCATACCTTGTACGCCTTGTAAAAACGCGCCAAGGTCAAAGCCTTTCCAGGCCACATTGAAATTGAAAGCATAAGTTACACTTGGAAACTGCTTCCCAATAACTTTACGGTCGTGATTTTGGTCAACTATACCATCTCCATTAAGATCGGCATATTTAATATCGCCAGGTTGTGCGTTATAATCACTTACTTTAACAACACCTGGCTTAAGCGTATAAGTACGGCTTGCATAAGGTATAGATGCATCACTATTGTTTTGCCATGTAAAGTCAGAAATTTGGTAGATTCCGGTCATTTGATAACCGTAGAATGAATTGATAGCAGAGCCAACAACAATAGCTTTTGGTGATGTAAACTGCTGAGGTACATTCATGGCGAGGATCTTGTTGACAATGTGCGAAACATTTAAAGAAGTCCTTAATTTAATACCATTATCAAATGCCTTTTTATAGGAAATCCCGAGTTCGAAGCCCTTGTTTTGCACTTCACCAGCATTGGCCGTTGGAGGCGATTGAGCAATTGTTAGTGGAATCGGTTGGATCAACAGCAAGTTTTTAGTCCTTTTATCAAAATAATCCGCTGTAATTTCAATATTATTGTGCAAAGAGATGTCGAGGCCGAAATCAAGCTGTTGAGCTGTTTCCCATGTCAAATCTTTGTTAGTCATTGCGGTAATGGCAACACCCGAGTAAAGAGTTCCGCCGAACGAATAGTTTTGACCCGAACTCAGGATATCACTGCCATTATAATAGTTGCTGATATTTTGATTACCTAAACGGCCCCATGAAGTACGGATCTTTGCAAAATCAAGCCAACTCAGATCTTTCATGAAACCTTCTTTCGATATCACCCAGGCAGCTGAGAATGAAGGAAATGTTCCCCATTGTTTCCCTTGAGCGAACCTGGATGAGCCGTCTCTTCTAATATTGGCTTCAAATAAATATTTTTCGTCAAATGAATAGCTAAAACGACCAAAAAGCGACCGAAGACCAAGAGCATAACTGCCTGCATTATTGGTCTGCGTGGCGGCATCGCCAAGATTTAATACACGTTGCGAGTTATTTACAAAATGTGCACGGTAACCGCTTTGCCAATCATAAGTAAACTCCTCTTCGCTATAGCCGCCTAATAAATTAAATGCATGACGATTAATTGTCTTATTATATTTCAGTAAACCCGTAAGCAGTGAGTGGCCATCTATTTCGCTCGTTGTAGTCAGGTCGGATGGTAATTGCGTAGCCGTTCCATTTTGATTTTGTAAGGTTACATTAGCGTGAAAGGCATTGCCATTGGTTGAGGTGACGTTATAACCGTAGGTAAGCTGCGCACTTAAACCGGGCAGAATTTTATATTCAGCTTCGGCCTGGCCGCTAAAATTATAACGTTTTGTAAGATTAGTACTGCCTTCTTTAATTTCACCATAATAATTCCGTTCTCCGTTAACAGAAACCCAGTTTCCGTTGGCATCTTTAAGCGGATGTATTGGCGCAAGGGTTGCATACCATTCGGCATTCCAGAGATCGGTCGGCTCATTTTTTATCCCCACGTTACCGGATATATTGCCTGAAACACGCAGTTTTTTATCTTTCAAATGATAGCTGTCAAGGTTAAGACGAAAATCTGTTTTCTTGTAGTTAGTCGCAACCAGGATCCCATCCTGATCCAAATGACCCAGCATAAAAGAGTAGTTAACATTATCACTTCCTCCTGTTGCGCTCACCCGGTGATTTTGCATATAAGCGTTACCATAGTATACGTCGAAATAATTGATATCCGGGTATAATGGGTTGTTGTGGGCAGCGTATTTTTGAATTACCGAATCAGGATATAACGGGGCGGAGCCCGTATTTACAGCCGCCTCATTGTAAAGTGTTGTATACTGAACAGAATTTAACACCTTGGGCAACCTTGTCGGGCTTTGGATGCCTGCATATCCGCTATAGTTAACCCGAACTTTGCCTGCTGAACCGCGTTTGGTGGTGATTAATATAACACCATTTGCAGCACGACTACCATAAATAGCTGATGATGCCGCATCCTTAAGCACCGAAATTGATTGAACGTCATTAGGGTTTACATCTCCAATAGTTCCCGGAAAACCGTCAACTAATACTAATGGAGAATTATCTCCGAAAGTTCCAACGCCGCGGATGTCGATGACAGTATTGTCATCTCCCGGTTTACCCGAGCTTTGCAGCGCAAAAACACCTGAAACTGTACCTTGTAGTGCCTGACTGGTATTGGTTAAAGGCCTGCTTTCCAGATCCTGTGTATTTACAATGCCCACAGAGCCGGTAAGGTTTTCTTTCTTCTGCGTTCCGTAACCTACTACTACAACATCGTTGAGCGTTTTCATCGATGGCTGAAGTTTTATGGCGATATCCGTTTTTCCGCCTACGGCTATTTCAACTTTCTCGTAAGAGATGTAGGTTACAACGAGCACCGCATTTTCCGGCACATTGTTAAGTTGAAAGTTACCCTTTACATCACTTAGCGTACCTTTATTGGTTCCCTTGACACTGATAGAAACACCTACCAGCGGCTGCCCGTTGGAGGCGTCTATGACGGATCCTTTTACAGTAATCGCAGCTTTATCAGGAACTATTTGAGCGATTATCGGGCTACTTTTGTGAATTAAATTGGGAATTGACGCGTTAGCACCGATTGGCAATATAAATAATGCCAAAGTTTTAAGTGTGGTGCGAAAACCCCTGGAATACAAATAATTTGAAATAAGTAATTTTCGTTTCATAATTGGGTTATTAATAATTTAGATTGTTGGGTATTGGCAAAAGACAGTTACGTTAACGCTGTTGGTATGTAAGGCACCGACAACCGAAAGACATAATTAAATGAAGCTCTCAGGGTTAGCAATAAAAGACAATTGCCCGGACAGGTTATTTATCCTGACATTTTTGGAATGTTTTCAATTAAGGTGCAGGTGGCTTCCCTTTCCTGGGAGCATGCGCTGCTTTCGGATTTTTTCTCATCATGGGTTTTAATTAACAGTATAATTGGTTACACGAATAGTTATCTCTGAATGACCATTCGAGAGATGCAAAGTCTTTGAAAAACACAGAAAACAAAAGGGGCTAACCAGCAAAAAAGAGGGGACAAAAGGGGAGTTTTCAGTTGAAAAAAGCACTTAGCCAGCGAATCGGAATTTTGTATGGTGAATACGTATGGCATGCTAACAAAAAGACTGTAAAATGATAATTCCTTGCCATTTACCTGAATGAGCGGGATGGAAAGCAAATGTTATTAAAAAGATCTTCACTGATTATCTGGATGGGAAGCAGGCTTTTGTCATCCACAAAGAAGTACAGAGTGCCATCTCCACAAAGATCCTGTCTCCTGGTTTAGGTAGCCGCAGGATTATTCACAGGTTTTATGAATATATTATTTAAAAAGAAGTGTTTGCGTGAACGATAAATAAATTATATTTGAAGAGCCTATATTCTTATCACATGACCTTTTATCCCCATCGTAATATTTCGTCATTAAGGCCTTGTAAAGGTCTGCAATCGTATTTTATATCTAAATTCCTTACGTAATCGGGACAGTACGACTCTGTATTTCAATAAAGTATAAACACCTTAAATCTAATCATTCATGAAACTTACTTACACAATTCTTTCCGCGCTCTTATTACTGACCATCAATAGCTACGCGCAAAACACATTTCCAGCAACCGGTAACGTTGGTATCGGCACAACAAGCCCAACCCTGGGCTTATTACATCTAAATGGCTCAGGAGCTGATTTTTTATCTATGAATCAAACTAACTCAGCTCAATATGTTCAACTAAACGCCTACAACAATGCCGGTTTCAGGATTGTTCAAAGAAGCAACGCCCCTTTGACACTCTGGACTAATACAATAGAAAGAATGCGTATAGATCAAACCGGCAACGTAGGTATTGGTACAGCAACCCCGCAAACCAATCTTCATATCATAAGCTCAGGTACAAACATTGATGGGGGTAATAGTCTTAGTGCTGTAGGAGGCGGTCTGATTATCCAGGGAAATACAGGTGGACGATCCGACGTTCAGGGAGCTCAGTTGGAGTTTGTAATTCCGGCAAATACAGATGGCAGCAACGCCTGGGGACAGGGCAGGATAATAACTGTGGCGGGTAATGCCAGTAATGCAAACGCTGTCGGCAAAATGATCATCGGTACAAGAAGATCGTTTAATAAGTTAGGTACCGGTTCTCAATGGTATTATGGCAACGATCTGGTTATTGACGGCGTGGGAAATATTGGCATTGGAACATTGACACCAGATCAAAAGCTGTCTGTAAACGGAACTATCCATTCCAAATCCGTAGTGATCGATTTGAACGGATGGAGCGATTATGTTTTTAAAAAAGATTATAGGTTGCCACCATTGAGCGATGTTAAAGCTTACATTGACCAAAACCAGCATTTACCGGAAATTCCTTCAGAACAGGAGATTTTGAAAAAAGGACTGAATGTAGGCGAAATGAATAACCTGCTGATGAAGAAAGTAGAAGAGCTGACTCTATATTTAATCGAAAAAGACCAAATCATTAAAGAACAACAAAAGAAGTTGTCTGACCAGGAGTTAATAAATAAGGCTTCTGAAGAACGCTTGAAACGAGTAGAGATGGCATTAGATTCATTAAAAAATAAGCAATAAATCTTAAAAAAAACGGCATAAATCTTGGTCCAATTCAGATAGCAATTTTTTCAACTCAGTATCCGGCGTCAAAGGATAAATCATCTTGTAATTATAATCATTCCCGCATAGTGCCGGCAAAAAAGTTGGTACACCTCTATTAATCGCGATTTATAAGTTTCGCTTTTGAACATAGTAAGGTCTATTTGTTAAATGTAAGACGTAGAGAAAAGTTTGGGCACAAAAGAGGAGGAACGAGTGTGCTTTCCATAATGATAGTGGCTTAAATAAATTAATACGTAAATTTATTTAAGCTACTATTATTATTTACGATAATCAATTGGAAAAAGCCCAACACAATTTATTATAGTGATATCTTTAATGAAGTACATCTTTTTATTTGCGGTATATATCACTCTTCTCTTGAAATTAGCCTGATGGTGCACCTGTAGCAGAAAAATGGCGCAACCGATTGTTTTGCACTGTATTGTTGCAAATTAAATATGATTTTCATGTTTTTGCTTGTTGGAGTGCCAAATGGTCTCCGGTCAATTTTTAAGGTATTAATTATCTTTTATATTTGTGTGCGCACACGCATTTATTTATCTTATTTTTCCTTGTAATTTATCAAACATGTTAAAAAGATTGTTGATTTCAATTTGTATTGGCCTAACAAGCGTTGCTAAAGCTCAGGATGTTTTTCTTTCGGGTGTAAAACCGGGCAAGGCATTGGCGTTTTCTACTAAAGGGGCATTAGTTTTAAAAAATAACTGTTTATCTGTAAAGTGGCTTGCCGGTAAATCAATAATTGCCATAAACGAATCTGCCGTTCAGAATAAGAAACAAATTAACTTAAAAGGCTCTCCTTTATTTGAGTTGGAATTTAAGGATGGTACTGTAATCAATTCTGCCGATTTTCAATTAAGTATCACGCCCAAAATTGTTCAGGTCAAAGGAAATCCTGAGGCAGTTAAATTTTCTGAAAAAGAAGATGGTGTGGAAATTTTAGCCGAATTTTTGAATGTGAAATATGGTGTTCGTGTAAAATGGGAGGCTATTTTGAAAGATAATTCCAATTACATCAGACAAGTTTTCGGCGTTTTTGCTTTGAATGATTCTTTAAAGATCAGGAAACTGAACCTGATTAATTTTCCGGCAGAAACTGGCATTAAGCCCTTGGGGATTGTGGATGGATCACCCCTTGTGTCGGATGAATTCTTTTTTGCATGTGAAAGTCCGATAAGTAAATACAATAATCAGAATGGCCGGATCAGCAGCTATATTGAACGGCAGGAGCCAACTCTTGATTTCGAGGTGTCTACCGTATGGGGCATTGCTCCGAAAGGGCAGTTGCGCAGGGGATTTCTTTATTACCTGGAACGGGAAAGAGCGGTGCCATACCGCCAGATGCTTCATTATAACTCATGGTATGATCTTTCCTGGGCCGATCGTAAGTTAACTGAAGCTGGTTGTCTTGATCGTATTCAGGCATTTGGTGACAGTCTTACGGCGAAACGTCATATTAGCTTAAACGCATTTTTGTTTGACGATGGCTGGGATGACAACCAAACATTGTGGCAGATCAGCCAAAAGAATTTTCCTGCGGGTTTTGATAACATTAAAGCGCTGGCTAACAAATATGGAGGTTCATTAGGGGTGTGGATGTCGCCCTGGGGTGGTTACGAGCAGGCAAAGGAGCAGCGACTACAATATGGCCGAAGCCAAAACCCTCCTTTTGAAACCAATTTGCATGGCTTTTCTCTTTCCGGACCGATTTATTCGTCCAGGTTTAAAAGTACTGCCGCTAAGTTCGTAACCAGTGATGGTATCTCTATGTTTAAATTTGATGGTGTAGGGGCGGGAGATCAGTCTACAGGTGCCACTGTTGAATATCAAACAGATATGGAGTCTTTGCTGAATTTAGTAACGGGCTTGCGTAAGGTAAAACCGGATTTGTATTTTAGCCTCACCATAGGTACCTGGCCGTCGCCTTTCTGGCTTAAATATGGTGATGTAATTTGGCGAAATGGCTGGGATACAAATACGCAAGGGCAGGGCAATGGCCGTCAGCAATGGCTCAATTACCGGGATGGTCAGGCCTATAAGAATATTGTAATGCGGGCCCCCCTTTATCCTTTAAGCTCCCTGATGTATCACGGGATTTGTATCGCGGATAATGGCGTGCCTGCTAAGTTTGATATGGATGATAAAGATATTTCTGACGAGATATGGTCGTTTTTTGGATCTGGAACCAGTTTGCAGGAGTTGTATATCAATCCTCATAAGTTAAACGAAGCCAACTGGAATTGCCTTGCCGCTGCCATAAAATGGTCGCGCGAAAATGCAGATATTATGCCGGATGTACATTGGGTAGGCGGCGACCCATCCAAAGGGGATATTTACGGTTTTGCAGCCTGGTCGCCGAAAAAGGCTGTTCTTACGTTAAGAAATCCCTCAAATACAGCTAAAACATACCTGGTTAATACCCGGAAAGTATTTGAATTGCCATCAAATAGTAATCCAGATCATATCTTTTATAATGCGAAAGCTAACAGTAAAGAAACGAACTCGTATGTGTTTAAGGGAGCCGTTCATGCTGTTAAGCTTGAGCCGTTTGAAGTAATGGTTTTAAACGCTGTGCCTGTAAAATGACGATTTAATTCATTTGTTTGCCTTCCGATTTGAATTGTAAGCAGATGTTATAATTGTGTGCGCAAACGCATGGGTTTGCCTGCTGTTTTTATAGCAGAATTGCTTTTTAATAAATTAAAATGAAACGCGTATTCGTAGTAGTATTGCTAATCCTTTGCTTTTTCAATAAAACATCCTTTTCGCAAAATTTAGTTCCATATAAATGGTATGACCCGGTTAAGACTGATTTTCCGGTTATAGAAGGGCAGTCCTGGTCAAAAGAAACGGCAGGCAGTTATGATAGGTTTCCGGCGCGTGCCGAAAAGAGCCTTAATCCCAATGTGTGGAATATCTCGCATAGCAGTGCCGGCTTATACATTAAGTTCAAAACAGATGCACAGAATTTGGTTATCCGCTATAAAGTCAATGGCGATTTTGCTATGTCACATATGCCGGCCACCGGTGTAAGCGGCCTGGACCTTTATGTATTGGATCCTAATGGCCAATGGTGCCTTGCTCCGGGTAGTTTCTCGTTTAAGGATACCATTACTTACCGGTTTTCAAATATTAAGGTAAGTGCCGATTTTGCGGGGCGAAGTTATGAATACCGGCTTTTCCTGCCTTTGTATAATTCGTTATCATGGCTTGAAATAGGCGTTCCATCTGGTAGTGCATTTAATTTTATGCCTTTATCCAAAGAAAAGCCGGTGCTTGTATACGGAACATCTATTGCCCAAGGGGCCTGTGCTTCAAGGCCAGGTTTAGCATGGACCTCCATTTTGCAGCGCACGCTGGATCGCCCGTTGATTAATCTTGGTTTTTCCGGCTCCGGATTGCTTGAGAGATCAGTTATTGATCTGATGGCGGAGGTGGATGCGAAAGTATATGTGCTTGATTGTATGCCTAATATGATAAGTTTTTCTGACCAGGAAATCGAAACACGTTTATCAGCGGCGATACAAACTTTAAAGCAGAAGCGCCCATTGGTGCCGATATTGCTTGTTGAACACAGCGGGGGGAACGCGGGCGGACTATTGGACACGGGTAGAAATGCCGGTTATGGCCATGTTAATAAAGTGCTTGGCCTCGCTTATTCAAAGCTGATTGCAGCCGGAACAAAGGGTATTTATTTATTGACTGGCAAAGAAATCGGGTTTGGTATCAACTCAACAGTTGATGGCCTACATCCTAATGATATCGGAATGGAGCAGTATGCCGCAGCATATGAGAAAGCAATCCGTGTTATAATTAATGAACCAATTGGCCGCTATTCAACCACACGGCCCGCAGTACAAAGCAGGGATGGGTATTATGACTGGCGAAACAGGCATAATGAAATATTAACGCTTATCAAAACCAGTTCGCCAAGGATTGTATTTCTTGGTAATTCGATCCTGAATTACTGGGGTGGTGAGCCTAAGGCGCCTTTGGCAAGAGGGGCTGACTCGTGGGATAAATACCTGGAGCCCCTGGGTGTGAAAAATTTTGGTTTTGGCTGGGACCAGGTAGAGAATGTGCTATGGCGCGTATACCATGAAGAAATAGATGGGTTTAAGGCTGACAAAGTGATGATTATGATAGGCACTAATAATTTGTCGGCCTGCAGTGATCAGGAAATATCAGAAGGGTTAAAAATGCTTGTGCTGGCAGTGAAGGAACGTCAGCCCACCGCGGAGATCCTTTTATCTGGCTTGTTGCCCAGGAGGGCAATGGAAAGCCGGATAAAGGTGCTTAATAAAGCCATTGCTAAACTGGCAATTCAAACCCGGGTTCGTTTTATTGATCCGGGCAAACTATTGCTTAACTATAAAGGGAAGATCGATGAATCACTTTTCGGAGATGGCTTGCACCCCAATGAGGTTGGTTATCAAAAGCTGGCGGTAACATTGGTGCCATATCTTAAAAAATAACAAAAATGCCGGTATGAAGTGCGCTTAACATGTGCAATGCTGAAACAAGTTCAGTATAGCGGAATTGTTTTAAAAGTAATTTCTATCAAATGATAGTCGATATTGATGAGATGGGTTATATTAAATTACTTTTGCTATCTTTTCTACGCTAAAGTTTATTATGAAGAATAAAATTGTTCGCATTAAAGACATTGCCGAAAAAGCGAAGGTTTCGACGGGTACAGTTGACAGAGTACTGCACAAACGGGGGCGGGTATCAAAAAAGGTAGAAGAGAAGGTGCTCAAAATTATTGAAGAGATGGATTATGAGCCCAATCTGATGGCAAGGGCCTTGGGATCTAATAGAATATACCAGATAGCGGCCTTAATACCCGATCATGAAATTGATTCCTATTGGTACGCGCCTAAGGCCGGAATTGAAAAGGCAGAAAAAGACCTAAAGCAATATGGTATTATTGTACAACAATATGTATTTGATCCTTATGATGTAGATTCATTTATAAGCAAGGCCGGTAAATTAACCAATGATAAGCCCGACGGCATAATTTTATCGCCTATATTTTACAGGGAAACCCTGCCTTTTTTCGAGAAATGGAAGGCTGTTGAAATTCCATTTGTGTTGTTTAATACACAAATTGCTGAATGTGAGCCTTTAAGCTATATAGGCCAGGATTCATATCAGAGTGGTTTTTTGGCTGGTAAGCTTATTCATTACGGGCAACCCGATTCCTGCTCTGTTTTAATTGCTCACATTGATGAAGAGACGAGCAACGCCGCTCACCTTTTAAAAAAGGAGCAGGGGTTTCGCAATTATTTTGCTCAAAATAACCTGGATCATCAGTACAAAATTCTGAGAGTTGAGTTAAACAGGTCAAATGCCGCAGTTTTTATGAAACAACTGGGGGATGTTATTGACAGCACCCCTGATTTAGGCAGTATCTTCGTGACAACATCTAAAGCTCATGAAATTGCGAAGTACCTGGAACAGCGCTATATAAAGCATATTAAAATAATAGGATATGATTTATTGTCTCCTAATCTGTATTTTCTGAATAAAGGGACAATCAGTTTCCTGATCAATCAAAATCCCAAGGGGCAGGGCTATTGGGGGATCTATCAGTTAACCGATAGCCTGGTGTTCAAAAAAGAAGTACCAATTATCAAGTATCTTCCGCTTGATATCGTTACAAAAGAAAATATGAACTATTATGTTGATGACGAGGATGCCGTTTATTTAGATATTTGATCTCTCCTTAGCTAATTGTACTTCATTCATCGCTCTGTATCGCCATTGTTCGTTTATCGGTTCAAGCTCCGCCGGTCAAATCCTTTCTGCCAAAACCCAATTTTAATGGGTTAAGGAAAAAAGGTACAATAAATTACTTGATCTCTCACAAAGGCGCTATGCTTTTAAGTTTCCCATTTGCGGCTTAGCGTCCTTGTACGCAAAAAACTTTTTTAATAACATTTTTGTGCACAACCAGAGCGGCTCAGCTCAGCGTGGTATTCGCCGATAAGTTCTCGCTGATTAACCTGTTTCATTTATATAATCCGAAGGTTTTTCCGGTGCATTACCCTCATGAAAAAAATAGTAACAAAAAATTAACAAAGTGTGTGCGAACACACTAATATAATTATATTTGTATCAAGGTGTTTATGTTAATTTAATGTGTTCGTAAACATTCCGCCCGTCACAACGTATAAACGAAAATAAATGTCATATAATATCTCTGAAATAGTATCCAATTTTTGCATTGAAGGAAATGTCGCAGCTATTATTCCGTATGGGTCCGGGCACATAAACGATACATTTCATTTAAAAAATACAAATCCGGGTTTGCCGGGGTATTTGCTTCAGCGAATCAATCATCATGTGTTTGAAAACGTTCCGGCTTTGATGAAAAATGTACAATTAGTAACTGATCATTTAAAAGAAAAATTAACCGGCATTCCGGGTTCAAGCCCCGATAAAGAAGTACTGACGATAGTTTCGGCTAAAGACCAACAGTGCTTTTTTTGTGATGAAACAGGTAATTACTGGAGAATGTATTGTTTTTTGAAGGATACCAAGAGTTATGACATGGTATTAACCAAGCAGCAAGCTTATGAAGGCGGCAAAGCATTTGGAAAATTTCAGTTACTGTTGTCAGATCTTGATAGCGGATTACTTTACGAAACCATACCAGGCTTTCATAATATCACCATGAGGCTTGATCGTTTAAACAAAGCGGTATTGGCTGATCCGAAAAACCGGATTAAGGATGTTTTGACCGAGTTGTCGTTTATAATTGAAAGAGCAGATCAGATGGCTACCATCATGAATTTGGGAAAGGAAGGGAAACTGCCGCTGCGCATTATTCATAACGATACCAAATTCAATAACATATTGCTTGATATGAATGATCATGAACAATGCGTAATTGACCTGGATACAGTTATGCCCGGCTATGTGGCATATGATTTTGGCGATGCCATCCGCACTATCATCAATACCGCGCCCGAGGATGAGAAAGATGTTACAAAGATAGAGCTGAACATCCCCTTATTTAAAGCTTATGTAGCGGGGTATTTTGAATACGCCGGTAGCTTTTTGTCAGATACAGAAGTTAAATCGCTTTCGATGGGAGTTTTATTAATACCCTATATGCAGGCTGTGCGTTTCCTGACGGATTATATAGAAGGTGATATTTATTACAAGATTCACTCTACCGAACATAATTTACAGCGAGCCAGGGCACAGTTCGAGCTGCTTAGCAAGCTTGAGAAAAATTACGATGTTTTAGATCAGATAGTTCATAACACAGCAAAAAAGTACATACAGATAACAACCGAAATTAAATAATGGAACTTACAGTAGCATTTTTAGAAGATGTGGACAAAAGCAGCCCTATTGAACACATTTCTGTTTTGTTAGACGAGCAGGAGAAGCACCTTGTTGGAATTGTACCGTGGCCCGATTATGATTACAAACCCGATGTTCATTTTGCGATAGCTTACAGCAACGATTGTTTTATGTTGAAATATTACGTAAAAGAAAAAGCGATAAAAGCTTCCTGTTACAAACCTAATGAACCTGTTCACCAGGATAGCTGTGTGGAGTTTTTCATTGGTTTTGGTACCGAACTGGAGTATTACAATTTTGGGTTTAACTGTATCGGCACTTGTTCGCTTGGCTTCGGAAGTGGCAGGGAGAATCGCGAGTTATTACCTGAAAAGCTAATACGACTCATAAAGTCTCAAGCACGGTTAACACAGCAAACAAATATGGGGCATGGCGATATTAGCTGGGAGCTTACCCTGATGTTACCGTTGGATGTTTTTTATCATCATTCATTTACATCATTAAAAGGCCAACAATGCCATGCTAATTTTTATAAATGTGGCGATGAACTGCCTGAGCCACATTTTTTAACGTGGCATAATATTGAATGCGACGACCCCGACTTTCACCACCCGGAGTTTTTTGGGGAAATAAAGCTTGAAGCTTAACATAGCCATGCGGCATTTATATGTGTTTGAAATTATTTGCAAGGTAATAACATAGAGTTTTTTGTTTTATTATTGATAATGTAGATCCCGGAAAAACGACGATTTTATGAGAATGAGACTTATATTAATGATGTTATTATACAGTGCAGCGGCTTTGGCGCAGGTTAAAGTTGATGAAACTTACCAGGAGCTTCCAGATCCCAAACCTGTAAAACAGGCAAGCTGGAGTGCGCTGAAACCCGGGGTTTATGTAAGTTTTGCTACTGCCGATATACGTTATGATAAACATAATGTTCCTGCCATATCTCCTTTGCAGGCTCAATGGAAAACCAAAGCGTGGAAAGGAGAAAAAGTGCATACTCAATTCCTGATTTGGACAACCCGGGATCTGAAACAATTAAGCTTTATATGGAGTAAACTTAAAGATGATAAAGGGCATGAAATTCCCGAAAAAAATATAAACGCGAGTTTTGTACGTTATGTGATGGCCGATGGGCTAAACAAAGAAGGCGGTGGCTGCGGTATATTGCCCGGCCATGATTCCAGCCTTGTTGAGGATGTTATTGACCCTGTAAAAATGCTTCCGGCAGGTAAAAATACAACCCGACCGGTTTGGTTAAGTGTGAGTGTACCAGCTACTGCTGTTGAAGGCCTTTACAGGGGGAATGTGAAGGTAATTGAAGGGAAAAATGCACCGCCTTTAATTTTACATTACGCTATACAAGTGCTTAATCATACCTTGCCTGCACCGGAGCACAGGAAATTTCACCTTGACTTGTGGCAAAAC
Organism: uncultured Mucilaginibacter sp.; assembly: GCA_966212355.1. GTDB lineage: Bacteria > Bacteroidota > Bacteroidia > Sphingobacteriales > Sphingobacteriaceae > Mucilaginibacter. The sequence continues at coordinate 71,477 of CBIHRB010000005.1, read as the reverse complement.
CCTTATTCGGTGGCCCGGGTGTATGGTGTAAAGCCATGGTCAAAGCAACATTTTTATGTAATGCGCCCTTACATGAAAATGTTGGCAAATGCCGGGCAGAAGGCAATTACTACTACACTTATCCATGATCCGTGGAATAGCCAAACCTATGATATTTACGGATCGATGATTAAATGGACAAAAAATAAGAATGGCTCATGGGGGTACGATTATTCAGTATTTGATCGGTGGGTATCTTTTATGATGTCATTGGGGATTAATAAGTTAATCAACTGCTATAGTATGATTCCCTGGAATCTAAAGTTTTACTACTATGACGAAGCCCTGAGAAAAGACACGATGATTGTGGCTAAGCCCGGCTCGGCCGAGTATGAGGCACATTGGCGCCCAATGCTGAAGGATTTTGCCCGCCATCTTAAAGAAAAAGGGTGGTTTAATAAAACCACCATAGCTATGGACGAAAGATCCATGGCCGATATGCAAAAAGCTATAGCTTTAATAAAAAGCGCGGATAAAAATTTTAAGATTTCGTTAGCGGGCAATTATCATCCGGAAATTGAAAAAGATTTGTTTGATTATAGTGTGGCGTCAAACCAGTTAATGGATGAGGCAACAATTCGCTTGCGCAGGGAATCGGGTCTAAATACCACCTATTATACCTGCTGCACAGAAGGATATCCCAATACCTTCAGTTTTTCGGCCCCGGCCGAGTCTGTTTGGCTGGCATGGCATGCCGCTTATAAACGATATGACGGGTATTTGAGATGGGCTTACAATTGCTGGACCAAAGATCCTTTACGTGATACACGATTTGGGGCATGGTCATCGGGCGATGCTTACCTCGTTTATCCCGGTCCACGGTCCTCTGTTCGCCTGGAACGATTGATCGAGGGCATCCAGGATTTTGAAAAAATTAATATTTTAAAGGAACGGTTTATAAAAAATAACCGGCAGGATAAATTACTTCAGCTAAAAAATATATTGGAAGGTTTTGACATAAGGGAATTGAAAAATAAGAATGCTGCCGAAACACTTCAGGCTGCGCAGGAACGATTGAACAGCTTATAAATCACTAAAAAAACGTTTTAATTATTTATATTTTTTGTTTATCTGCTTTCGTTTTCAGCTTTTTTTTGACTTTATTTACTACCTTCTGATTATTTTGAAAAGCTTAACGTAAATGGCTTACACTAAGCCCCGGAGGAATAGCCTTTTTAATTTTTAAAAGTTAAAACCAATAAGCAACAATAAGTACATTCTTTGGATGATGCCAATTATAAATTTTATAATGCAGAATGAATAGCCCGGAAGTTCAGCTGATGACGGATGAGGATCTTATAGCATTGATCAGGGAGAATGACCTTGGGGCGTTTGAACGCATTTATAATAAATATTGGTCAAAGCTTTATCTTTCAGCATATAATATCATCAGAGATCGCCAGGTAGCTGAAGATGTAACCCAGGAAGTATTGGTAAACCTGTGGATGAAACGGGCCAATCTTAAACTCACTTCGTTAAATGCCTATTTATATACATCTGTTCGTTACCAGGTGTTTAATGTTATCCGTTCGGGTAAAGTAAGAGCGGATCTTTTTAACAAGCTGGAGGAGCTTTTTAGCAATAACGGCGGCGAGGAGCTCCTGTCTGAAAAAGAAATTAACCGTTTGCTGGAACAAGGTGTTGCTGAGTTACCTGACAAATGCCGCCAGATTTTTATTATGAGCCGCAAAGAACACTTATCAACCAAAGAAATTGCCGAACGGCTGGGTATCGCGCCAAAAACAGTCGAAAACCAACTGACTGTAGCCTTGAACCGCTTGCGCAAAACGCTGGGCGATTTTGTTTGCATAGCCGCCATTATGTTATGCGGGCGTTGGTTTTAAGTTTTTTCACCTGTATCTGCTTGCATTTATCCCTTCCTTAGATATTATTACGGGTTTTACTCTCCAAAATTTCATGATTCCTTAATGCTGTAGAAATATTTTATTATTCTTTGGGGGTATGGCCTGTTCAGGGTTACTTACATACAATAACTACCCAAATGGAAAAAGAAACACTAATAAACTTAATAAACAAATACTTATCAAACGAGGCGACTCCCGAAGAAGAGGCCCGGTTGCTAAGCTATTATGATACCCTCCAAAAAAACAAGCTGCAATGGGATGAGCTTGAAATGGGCAATGAAAATGTAACAAAGAGCGAGTTATACAGCAAAATACTATCGGAGATAAAAAACCGTGAATCTGCACCTAAAAAAATGATTTTTCTGAGGAGGTGGTTTGTGGCCGCCTCAATCACAACATTGCTGATCGCGTCGGCTTCCGTGGTTTTTTACATGAAGCATAACAGCTCATACTTCATTGCCAAAAACAGCACCCATCCTGTAAATAAGCACCGTATTGCCCCGGGAGGAAATAAAGCATTGCTGACTTTAGCTGATGGTTCAAAAATTACCCTGGATGATGCCGCATCCGGCGAACTGGCCAAACAATCGGGTACAAAAGTATCTAAGGCGGCAAATGGTCAGTTGGTTTACACAGTTGAAAATTCTGCATCTCATGCCACTGCTCCGGGTTTGCCTGAATACAATGTTATTGAAACTCCAAAAGGAGGGCAATACCAGGTTAATTTAGCCGATGGCACTAAGGTTTGGTTAAATGCCGGTTCATCACTTAAATATCCTACAAATTTTGATGGTGCAGTACGCAAGGTTGAATTAGCAGGAGAAGCTTACTTCGAAGTTGCTAAAAATGCCCAAAAACCCTTTAAGGTTTTAAGTAACAACCAGGTGGTTGAAGTTTTAGGTACGCATTTTAACATCAGTTCTTATATCGACGATAGCTCGGTCAAAACTACCTTATTAGAAGGTTCTGTTCAGGTATTATCAACTAAATCAAATCAATCGAAACTGTTGAAACCTGGGCAACAATCAAATATCAAATATTCCGACAATTCAATTGATGTTCAGGCGGTTAACACCGAAGAGGTTGTGGCCTGGAAAGATGGTTATTTTCTTTTTACCGACGAAGATTTGAAAAGCATTATGAGCAAGTTTGCCCGCTGGTATAATGTTGAGGTAGAATACCGGGGTAATGTAGATAATTTGAGATTTGGAGGGATGGTGTCGCGTTCAAAAGACCTGGCGCAGGCATTGAAGATAATTGAACAGACAGGGAACGTAAAAACCAGGATCGAAGGAAGGAGGGTTATCATTATGCCGTGATCATTACCCAGCATAAGGTAGCCTAAAAAGGAAAGCCGGAAGTGGTGGAACACTTCCGGCCGGAAAGTTAGGGCTTTGCCATGAAATTAAATTCGTAGTCCAATTACAGATTAAACCCAAAACAAGTTCAAATGTATGAAATGTTATGAAATAAGTTTATACACAATCCCCCGTATAAAAAATAAAGCACTGTTGGTCATGAAATTATCGATCATATTGTTACTGGCAACAATACTTCAGGTAAGTGCTAAAAGCTATGCACAAAAAATCACATTGTCAGAGAAAAATGCTCCGTTAGAAAAAGTGCTTAAAGAAATAAGAGAGCAAAGCGGGTACGATTTTTTTTATAACTCAAAGCTGATTAAAGAAGCTAATCCGGTCAGTATCAATGTACGGAATACAGAATTGGAAGAAGTATTGAAACTGGCACTTTCGGGTCAGCCGTTTATCTATAGCATAGAAGAGAAAACAATAATTATAAAACCTAAGCCTGCGCCTGTTAAGCCCCCCGTTCAGGCTGTACCTATTATCAAAGTTTCAGGGGTTGTCACCGATTCAAAGGGTGTTACTTTACCCGGCGCAAGCGTACGTATCAAGGGGACTGATAAAGGTGTAATAACTGATAGCGAGGGGCGGTTTACCATTGAAGCTAATGATAACAGCACCCTTGTTATTTCATTTGCCGGTTTCATTGCCAAAGAAATTACGGTTACCGGAGCAACATCTTTCCTGACCGTTCAGTTACTTGACGATACCAAGGGTATAAATGAAGTGGTAGTAGTAGGCTATGGTAAACAAAAGAAATTGACCATAACCGGCGCCGTTACCACGGTGAATGTTGCTGATATAACAACTCCAAACCGTTCCCTATCTAATGCCCTGGCAGGTAAGGTAGCCGGGGTTATATCAATGCAAAGAAGCGGGGAGCCGGGTTATGATAACGCATCATTTACTATCAGGGGTATTGGCACTTTTACAGGTAACTCAAACCCGCTTATTATTATAGACGGCGTGCAGCGGGATGACGTGAACAGTACTTATGGCGGAGCTTATAATAATATTGACCCTGAAGATATTCAAAGTATTTCATTGTTAAAAGACGCTTCGTCAACCGCTGTATATGGGGCTAAAGGCGCCAACGGGGTTTTAATCATTACCACTAAAAAAGGTGTTGCAGGTAAACCTAAAATTTCCTTTAAAACAGAAACATCCATGTCGGGCCTTACCAGGACTCCTAAAATGCTGGATGCCGTATCGTGGATGAGGTTGCATAACGAAGCAACTACAAATGATGGTAATCCTTCTGCATATTCTGAAGAAACTATCCAGAAAACAGCAAGCGGGTTAGATCCGTACCTTTATCCCAATGTAAATTGGATAAAGTCTGTATATAAAAATTGGGCGCCCGGCTATAATACCAACTTAAATGTAACCGGCGGCGCCTCAACGGTAAGGTATTATGTTTCTGCTTCATTTTATGATCAGGAAGGGAGTTATAAAGTAACCAAACAAAACGGCTACAACCCCAACCTTAACTTTAAGCGTTACGATTTCAGGTCAAATCTTGACATTGATATCACGAAAACTACCTTATTGACCATGAACCTGGATGCGATGCTGGTAAGCAGCCGATATCCCGGCATTTCGGCAGGAACCATCTGGTATGAATCATACTTAACCCCACCTAACGCCTTCCCGATAAGATATCCCGATGGCAAATGGGCCGGTCCGTATAATAACGGCGGCTCCAATCCGGTAAATGATATACAAAACTCAGGTTACAACAGTGAGTTTCGCCCAACCATCCAGTCTGTTTTTTCCATTAACCAGAAACTGGATGCTGTAACCAACGGATTAAGTGCCATGGCCCGGTTTTCATTCGACTCGTACAGTGAAAATGACAATGGCAGAACAGGCACCAATGATCTTTTTTTAGCCTCATCGAGAGACCCGCAGGGTAACCTGGTATTTGGCCAGTCGAGGTACGGAAATCAGTTTTTGGGTTATACACAGTATTCATCTGCCGAAAAAACCATGTACCTGGAAACCAATATTAATTATGATCAGTCTTTCGGCAAACACCATGTTGGCGGATTGCTTCTATACAATATGCGATCGAGGGTCCAGAGCACTGCGGGTAGTGTTATTACCTCTATTCCTTATAACAATCAGAGTTTGGCGGGCAGGGCAACATATACTTACGCCGATAAATACCTGCTTGAGTTTGATGCGGGCTATACCGGTTCAGAAAACTTTGAACCGGGCAAAAAATTTGGCTTTTTCCCGGCTGTCTCTGCGGGCTGGGTAATTTCGAAGGAGCCTTTTTTCAAAGGTTTATCAAAAACGTTTAACCTGCTTAAAATAAGGGGTTCTCATGGCCTTGTGGGCAATGATCAAATAGGATCTAACTATAGTATCACCAGGTTCCCTTATATCAACCAATATGGCAGCGGTGGTTCTGTGGGTTTAGGCCTTAACGGAACGATATATGGTGGTACTACCGAAAGTGTGATAGGAGTGGAGAACCTGACATGGGAAAAAGCTACAAAAGATAACATAGGGTTAGAAATAGGGCTGTTTAATAAACTGAATATCACTATTGATGCCTATAAAGAGAGAAGGACCAATATTCTTGTTCAGCGCAGTTCATTATCAGGAATACTGGGTGTAAGCGGGGCTGTATTTGCCAACTTAGGCGAAATGAATAACCACGGCGTTGAAGGTAACATCGAATATAATGATAATATTGGTAAAGTTGGCCTGCGCCTTTATGGCAATTTAACCTATAACAATAATAAAATTATACAGAAGGACGAACCTAAGCAACTTTATGCCTATCAGCAGTCAACCGGTCGCAAATATGGCGATAACCTGATGTATCTTGCGGAAGGGTTATTTACTTCGCAGGAAGATGTTGATAAAAGCCCCACCCAGTTTGGCGCTGTGTTGAGGCCCGGCGATATCAAGTATAAAGATGTAAATGGCGATGGCGTGATCAACAGCTATGACAAGGTTTATACCGGTAAATCCGACATTCCCACCATATTATACGGCGCAGGCTTTACGGTTGGTTATAAAAAGTTCGATCTTTCTCTTTTCTTCCAGGGAACCGGTAATGTAATTATTATGGCAAATGGTTCTTCAATAACCGGTGCCGGCGCTGGTGGCGCGGGTATTGTACCGTTTACAGGTATGGGCACTTATCCATCTGGTATGCTTGCAAGCCTTGAGGACAGGTGGACGGTTGAAAACCCCAGCCAAAATGTATACTATCCGCGTTTGGGCATTGCTAATCAAAACAGTAATAATTATCAGCCGAGTACCTGGTGGTCAAAAGACGCGAGTTTTGTTCGTTTAAAACAGGCTACATTGGGTTATACTTATAAGCCCCCCTTTCTTACCCGGGCGGGTATTAACTCAGTCTACCTTTATTTAACGGGGCAAAACCTGCTAACATTCTCCAAATTCAAGCTTTGGGACCCTGAACTTGGCTCTAACGGGGCAGGCTATCCACCGGTACGAATACTTGCCTCAGGGTTAAGGGTTGCGTTATAGAAATCGTGAATTTTAAATCAGTTTCAAAAGAATTTAAAGTGTGCCAAATGAAAAAAAACATACTAATAATGGTAGTTGGGATCTGCTTGCTGGGTGCCTGTTTATCGTCCTGTAATTACCTTAATAAAAAACCCGATAACCTGTTAACATCAGATCTGATCTGGAGTACCAGGGCTAATGCCGAATCTTACCTGTATAACATTTACGGTTACATTGTACAAACCGATGGGGGAGATTACAGCGCGATGGGCGCCAGTGATGAGTCGTCGGTATCCATTCCCGGCACCAATGTAAGGCAAATGGTTGTTGGCAACTGGAGCCCTGTAAATGCTTATTTTGATTATTGGGACAGGTATTACACCGGCATCCGGTCGTCTTTCATTTTTGAAGCCAATATTGATAAAGTTCCCGCCACCCAGTTGAGCGTTAGCCTAAAAAATCAATATAAAGCCGAAGCAAGGTTTTTGCGCGGATGGTTTTACTGGCAGTTAATGAAGCAATATGGTCCGGTTGTAAAAATAACAGAAGCGTTAAGTTTAAATGACGACTTCAATAAATATCCGAGAGCGTCTTTTGACGAATGCAAGGATTATGTTAACCAACTGATGGATCAGGCCGCTTCGGGTTTACCGGCGCAATGGCCTTCAACCAGCAATTACGGTCGGCCAACAAAAGGTGCCTGCCTGGCAGTAAAAGCTCAGCTGGCTTTACTGGCAGCAAGCCCGTTATGGAACGGTAACCCATCGTTTGCTTCTTTTAAAAATCAGGATGGCACCCTGCTGGCGCCCACAGTATTTGATGCCGGTAAATGGAAAATAGCTGCTGACGCAGCCAAGGCTGTAATTGATCTGAGTGCGTACAAGTTATTTACAAACCTGGATAACGGCGGAACCCAGTTTGATCCTTATCTGTCTGTCAGGGACCTTTTCTTAACAAACTGGAACAGTGAGATCATCTTTTCAAGAAACTCCTGGAATTATTGGGGATATACCAAATGCGTATCGCCGGGGCCGGGAGGATATAGCATGTACAATGCCACCCAAAATGTTGTGGACGCGTTTTATATGAATAATGGCCGCACTATTGATGACCCGCTTTCGGGATATACAGCAACGAGTTTTGCTCAAAGTAATGGCGCAAAATATTGGGAACATAGTAAAGGGCAATGGAACATGTATGCCAATCGCGAACCGCGGTTTTATGCCTATATCCAGTATAATGGCCGGCCGGTATTGCCTGCGCCAACTGTTGATGATAAAAACTATTATTCATCTGCAGCGAATGTTGACGGCACTGGCCGGATTGAATTTTATTATAGCGGTAAAGCAGGCGCAAAAGCCAGCGGCGCAAGTAATAATATTACCGGATATGATGTGCTGAAAAATGTAAGCCCTGCCGATAATATAAGGATGGACGCCACCAACTACAGGCCGTTTATATTGATCAGGTACGCCGAGATCTTGCTTGATTATGTGGAGGCTTTGAATGAATATGATCCCTCCAACCCCAATATCGTGCTTTATCTTGATCAGATCAGAACAAGAGCCGGCTTGCCTGGCATAGAGACTGTTTATCAGGGAGCTGTTGGAAACAAGGATTTAATGCGGAAATATATTTTAAGGGAACGCCAGGTAGAGCTTTGTTTTGAAAGCGACAGATACTTTACCCTTGTAAGAAGGCTGTTGTTGGGTGCCGATGAAAATCAGACTATTTATGGCCTTAATGTCAACACTGACGATCAGGGCCAGGGATTTGCATTTACCGGGCTTTACAACAAAACGCTTTTTCAAAAAAGGGTATGGAACAATAAAATGTACCTGTTTCCAATATCCCAGTACCAATTGGACCGCGATAGGGCACTGGTACAAAACCCGGGTTGGTAATAGGGGCTCTTATTTACCCAACAGGGTGTAAAAGGTCTGGAAATAAATAATTAAACCGTAATTATTCAAATGAAAACATTCATAAATATATTGGCAAAAGGCATCAATCAATACCTGCTTGCCGGGGCGTTTTTTATAATGGTAGCTTTTATAAGCTGTAAAAAAGAAAAAGTGCCTGCACATGATCCTGCATCACCTATCAGTATCAGTACATTTATCCCTGCACAGGGTGGCGGTGGTACCGAAGTACTGATCTCCGGTACTAATTTTTCAACAGATACCTCGCAAATTTCGGTTACCCTGAATGGGTTTAAACTGAAGGTCATCGGTGCCAACACCAAACAAATGATGGTAGTGGTGCCTAAAAAAGCGGGTTCCGGGCCTATTGTTGTAACTATTGGAAAAGGAACCGCAACAAGCACCGATAATTTTACATACCAATATACCAGGACTGTCACTACACTGGCAGGATCAGGCAAAGCCGGCTTTGCAAATGGTAAAGGAACAGATGCCATGTTTGATTTTAGCGGCCAGAACTGGTACAGAAGCTGCGGAGTGACTGTTGATGATAACCTGAATATCTATGTTGCCGATCCCGGAAATCATTGCATCAGGAAAATTGACACTGCCGGTAATGTATCTACACTCGCAGGTAATCCCCAGGTTTCGGGTTACGCGGATGGTAAGGGGAGCGCGGCAAATTTCTCCATACCTTATGATGTTGCCGTTGATGCCCAGGGAAATGTATATTCCGTTGATCCGGGAAATTATGATATCCGTAAAATAAGCCCCGATGGTACTGCAACCACCTGGGCCTGGGGAAACCAATCGCCATGGAGTGTTGCTGTCGACAAAACATCGGGTTTTGTTTACTACTCCAGCTGCTCCAGTCCCGGAAATATCTACCAGGTATCAGCCCAGTGGACTACCAAACAGGTTATATCCGGCCTTAATTATCCTGCAGGAATCAAATTTGACAAAGCCGGTAACTTATATGTATCAGTTAACGGCGACCAGGTTATCAGAAAATTTAATGCAGGCGACTGGAAGGGCAGTATCATTGCAGGGCAGCTTGGGGTTTCGGGTTATTTAAACGGAGCCGCCACGACTGCAAAATTTGCTTATCCATGGGGTATCGCGGTTGATAACAGCAATAATATTTATGTAGCAGGCAACGGAACATGGGACGGCGGCAGCTATAACCCCGATCAAAGTATCCGCTTTATCCAGGCAAATACTTTTGACGTAAGCACCTTTGCCGGCAGCGGTACAGCGGGATACGCTGATGCAATAGGAGGATCCGCGCTTTTCAGCGCACCAACTGGTGTAGCTGTTGATAAGAATGGAACCGCGTATGTGTTGGATAAAATTAATAACCGGATAAGGAAAATAGTTTCAGAATAATAACGGTCTGCTTTAAAAATACTATCACAGTTTGTTTTTCAACCCCGGCAATATTCTTCGGTTGTCTGGGGTAAATATGAGTAGTAGTTAATAATTGTTTTTGTTTGGTTTAAGAGTACTCCGTAGCAGAAAGCGTATTTCTGCTACGGGCAGGTACTGCGCGGTTTTAAGTGCGAATAGACTTAAAGAATGCCAAACAACCGATGCGCCAATTTTTAGAATAAATTTAATGAAACATTATATAAATATCTTTTTAATACATGTTTTTGCCATTCAGGTAATGGCTTGCAGCAAAAAAACGGTGGGTAATGATGTAATCGCCTCAGTGGGTAATACACATATCTACTATGTATCAGTTAATGGCTCTGATGCTAATTCAGGCAAAATCAATGCACCTTTCCAGTCCATCAATACAGCCCTGAGCCATGCCATACCCGGCGACACCGTAATAGTGAGAGGCGGCAGCTATTATGATAAGGTGGTATTTCCTAAATCGGGGGCAATGGATAAGTTGATCACATTGAAGGCTTACCCCGGCGAAAGGCCGATGATAGACGGTAGTAAAATAATTGTTTCGGGCTGGGTGCCGCTGGTTACACTGAGCAATGTAAGATATATAACATTGGATGGCTTTGATATTTGCAATCTTACGAGTTCAACTTTTAATACGGATCCTGAAGGGATCGCCATTAATGGTAACTCGCACCATATCACTATTAAAAACTGCAATATCTATAATATAAAAAATAGTGCATCATTAGCTGACTGGCGAAGCGGACATGCTATACTGGCAATTGGTAATGGGACCACCGCTATTACCAATCTGGTTATTACAGGCTGCACTGTGCATGATACGCAGACGGGCACAAGCGAAAATGTAACCCTGGCAGGCAATATAGATGGTTTCACTTTTAGCCATAATAAAGTATACGATACAGAAAACATCGGGATAATTATTGCCGGTGGGGATAATCTTAACAAAGATGGGGCAGTGGCTACCAATTATGCCCGCAATGGCGTGATAAGTGACAATGTGTTTCACGATAATACCATGACCAGAACTCCGGAAACCTGGGGTCCGGACAGGTATGGTGCCATTTCCATTTACGTTTGTGGCGGCGCAAACACTATTATCGAAAGAAACACGGTATATAATAGCGACAGAGGCATAGGGCTGGTAAGCGAAAGCAATATCTATCCAACAAAAACTACTATCGTACGGAATAATTTTGTGTACAACTGCTACCGGACAGGGATATACATGGGCGACTACCTGAATTACACATCGGGCGGAACAAAAAACTGCTATGTGGTAAACAATACCTTATATCAGAATGACAGGGTAGTTGGCGCATTTGGTGAGATTGAAGGCGAGATCAGGCTTACGGAGCATTGTGATGATAACGTGATCCAAAACAATATTGTATACGCGAGGTCGGTTGATGTGTTTGTGCATAAGTATACTTCAACCGGGAGTAACAATGTTATCAACAACAATTTATATTATACAACGGGCACTCCCCAATGGATCTGGAATAGTACTAACGGCGCACCATATACCGATTTGGGCGCCTGGAAAGCAGCCAGTGGCAATGATGCCGGTTCAACAAATGGGCAAGATCCTCTTTTGCTAAACACCTCGTCGCCTGATCTTCATATACAAGCGGCCTCTCCTGCAAAAAATACCGGAAATGTAATTTCTGCTGATATAAATGGTGCTACAGATATTGACGGAAATACCCGTATTGTAAATAATAAGATAAGTAAAGGCGCACAGCAGTAAGATGTTCAATTAAAAAAAGTATGCTTATGAAAGGTAATGTCTATGTTTTTTTAATGCTTGGTTTTGTTGCACATGCATTTGGTTGCAGCAAAAAAAACGATGCAGGCGGTAATGTCACCACTACCGGGAGCACTCATGTTTACTATGTAGCTGTCAATGGGTTAGAGTCAAATAAAGGGACAATTGACGCGCCTTTCCAAACTATCAATAACGCGCTTTCCCATACCATTCCCGGCGATACCGTAATGGTAAGGGGTGGAGTATATAGCGAAAAGGTTGTATTTCCCAAATCTGGCGTAATGGATAAGTATATTACTTTAAAAGCTTATCATGGCGAAACACCTGTAATTGACGGCAGCGCTTTTAACGTTAACGGGCGTGAGGCCCTGATAACCATTGATAAGGCTAAGTTTATAGTGGTGGACGGCTTTGAAATACGCAATCTTAAAACCGCTACCGGCGATCCCAAAGCCATTATGGTTGAAGGCGGCTCTGATTATATTATTATCAAAAACAATACGATATACGGTATTGATTATACTCAGCTCCCGCTCAATGGTGGTGGTAATGCCATTTTAATTATCGGAAACACTACCGACCCGGTAACTAATATTACCGTTACCGGGAATACGATCCACGACTGCAAAACCGGGTACGGCGAAAATTTAACCATCAATGGTTACGTTGACGGATTTGCAGTTACCAACAATACAATATATAACGCTCAAAACATTGGTATTGACGCGGCAGGCGGCTATGCAGCCAATTCCGACCCGGCGCTTAACTATGCCCGTAATGGTGTTATCAGCGGCAACACCCTCTATAACATTGAAAGCAAAAGAGGGCCGCTTGGTGGACATGGCGCCATAGGTATTTATGTAGACGGCGGCAGGAATGTGGTAGTGGAAAAAAACAAAGTGTCCGTTACAGACAGGGGGATTGGCGTGGTGAGCGAAACCAATGGCTTCCCTACCGATCATATTACCGTAAGGAATAACCTGGTATTTAACTGTTGGTGCTCAGGGATCTATATGGGTGGCTATTTAAACTACACAGGCGGCGGTACAAGTAACTCGGCTATCGTAAACAATACCTTGTATAATAACAACCAGACATTAGGTGCCTTTGGCGAAATAGAAGGGGAGATAAGCATCAGGGAAGATTGCATCAACAACGTTATAAAAAATAACATTATTTATGGCGGGGCATCAGATATGTTCATTCACAAATACACCAACCGCGGATCGGGCAATATCATCGATTATAACCTGTATTACACTACGGGGCCAGCGCAGTGGACCTGGAACGGCGTTGCTTATAGCGATTATAATTTATGGAAGGCAGCCTGCGGTGGAGACGCCAGTTCAACATATGGCGCAAATCCTTTATTTATCAATACATCTGGCCTTGATTTTCATCTGCAATCGTCCTCTGTAGCAAAAAATAGCGGACAGGTGATATCTGATGAGGTAAACGGTACGGTTGATTTTGATGGTAATACGCGTATTGTAAATAAGCAGATAAGTAAAGGCGCATATCAATAATCAATACCCATTGTTTTTAATCTTGATTACAAAATGGAAAAGATTCCCACAATTAAAGAAATAGCTAAACGCTTAAAAGTAAGCCCTTCAACGGTGTCGCGCGCGCTTCATGGTCATCCCAGCATTGGCCTTGTAACCACTATGCGGGTTAACAAGGTAGCAAGCGAGTTAAATTATGAGCGAAATCAAACAGCTATATTTTTTAAGCAGCGAAAAACATTAACCATTGGTGTAATTGTTCCGGATTTTTCTGACGCGTTTTTTTCTTCGGCCCTTAGCGGGATAGAAGATTACGCCAGCAAAAAGAATTATAACGTTTTTATTGGGCAATCGTTAGAAAACCCCGATAAAGAAAAGCGCATCCTGGAAACAATGAAAAATCATCGCTTAGATGGCATTATCATATCCATAAGCAAAAACACCACCAATTATGAAGTGTTTGAACAATTGAAAAAATATAATATTCCTGTTGTGTTTTTTGACCGTATTCCCAGTATGGAAGATATTCATTATTCGGCTTGTAATCTCCAATCAGGAATGTTACAGGCCATTGATTGTTTAATAGAAAAAGGGCATCGTAGTATTGGGTTAATTAATGGTCCATCGCAACTGGCTGCAAGTAACGAGCGTCTGGATGCTTACAAACAGGGGCTTGATAAATATCAGATAGCAGTAAAGACAGACCTGATAGTCTCTTCGGATCTATCGTCGGCCCAAAATACTTATGCAATGCGGCGGCTATTATCTTTAGCAGATAAGCCCACAGCTGTTGTTACTTTTAATGATTATGTGGCACGCGATGCAATAAAATTGTTGAAGAACTATGATCTGGCTCCCGATCATAATATCAGCTTTGTTAGTTTTGCAAATTCTCCTATCTGGAGTTTTATGGATAGCGCCCCAATGGCATCCATTGAACAATTTCCCCGGAAGCAGGGCTTAAAAGCAGCAGAAATACTTTTCAAAATAATTGATGATCGCGTCAGTGAAGCATCGGCAGCCCATGTTTTCCACCAGGTGGTATTTGATTCCAGTATGGTGTCTCATGGGGTACATACTAATATATAGGATAAGGTTATAAAAGTTCCAATTTCGATTTGCATAAAGCATTAGCGGGTAGCAATAGTCAGATTAACAGCTTTCGTAATATACTCCTAAAATTGTTTTTTAAAGAAGGGGCTGTATCATAAATTCAATTTGCCACCCTTAGTGTTGTGCTACCTATGAATAGAAAATTTAGCTGGTAATATTTATATAAAAAGGGGTTAACATATTTTTTAGAAATTGCACTTAATAGGTTTATTATCAACTATATAAGTGAGTGTTAACTCTGAATTGTGTTAACCCTGTTAACCCCCCTTTTGTTAGCAGGGTAAAACCAGCCTAACACTATAAATCGCTTAAGTATCTGAAAAAGTCAACAAACAGAGGCTGGTCGTGATTTATGATACAGCTCTGTTTTTTTGACTTTATAAGGTAGAGGTTGATAGGCATTTTGTTTGTCCACTCTTTAATATTCCAATGCAAAAGTGGCACTATACTTTAGTGCGTTGTTCTTTTGTAAAGAACGGGGTATTTGAATACTTAACTGCCCGTTTTGATAGGCCCATTTTAATTTTTGATCGCTGCCCCGCAGGCTTACTTCTTTAAGCATTTTAATGTTATTTACAGGAAAACTCACCCTGGCCGGAAGATTTACATTATCTTTTTCTGATAGCCAGAAAGCATATAATGTGTTTTTTGTTTTTGACCTTGTAAAATATATGTTCCCAACAGAATAAGGTGTAACAGGTTCGGAAGTATAAATTCCTTTTCCGTTAATCTTCATCCAATTCGCAATGTCCTGTAACCTTTGATAGGCAATCGGATTCCAGTCGCCATTCGGCCCGGGGGCTATATTAAGCAGGAGGTTACCTCCCCTTGAAACTATTTTTATCAGCGTTTGTACCAATTGGCGGCTGGGCTTAAATTCGTCATCAGGAACATAGCTCCAATACTTACCAATGGTCATACAGGTTTCCCATGGGTAGGATAGAGGTTTATCAGGTACTTCCTGTTCGGGCGTAGTATAGTTTTCAAATTCGCCGGTCACTGTCCTGTCTACAATGATCAGGCCCGGTTGATGACTACGGCCCATTTTTGCTATCCGGGCCATATCAATATCCTGGTTGTAATGCTGCGGGTCGTTATCCTTTGTAACTGATGGCCGTACCCAGCCGCCATCGAGCCATAGAATATCTATTTTGCCATAACCGGTCATTAATTCTTCAATTTGGTTGTAGGTAAAATCTTTAAATTTTTGCCAGCGCTCAGGGTATCGTTGCGGATCGTAATTAACGTTATGATCTTTAGGAGGAAAGTAAGGCCACCAATAATTTTCATTATGCCAGTCGGGTTTTGAAAAATATGCCCCGATCATAAAATCGTCTTTACGGAAGGCGTTAAATATTTCTTTGGTTACGTTGCTTCGCGGATTTTTCGAAAACGGAGTTTTAGGGTCGGTAATTTTATAATCTGTTTGTTTAGTATCAAACATGCTAAAACCATCGTGATGTTTAGTGGTAAATACCACGTAATTCATCCCCGCAGCCTTGGCTGCTTTAACCCATTTTTCGGGGTTAAAATTGACGGGGTTGAAAGTGGTTTGGAGGTTTTCGTATGCTTTTTTATAGGCGAAATAATCATTGCTGTAGGGGCCGGTACGTGTAACCCAGTCATCAGGGCAAATAGTCCAGCTTTCGGCCACACCCCATTGGCTGTATGTTCCCCAGTGCACAAATAAACCAAACTTTTGGTCTTGCCAGCGGGCAAGTTTTTGCCGTACCAGCGAATCTTTAGGAAGCTGGTATGTATCCGACATTTTATGTTCGTTTTGTGCCAATGCCGCCTGGCTGCATCCTAAAATAAACAGGCAGGGTAAAAGTTTTCGGATCATGATGATATAATACATTGACAGTTTTGCTTTCATAGGTAGATGAGCAGACATTAATTTAAAACCAATTCAATTACCGGTATCTCACTATCGGGCTTGGTTTCCGGTAGATTTAATATCAGGTCGTTACCTGTGTCTTTTGATTTGCTATCCTGTTGTATCTCCGACGCGTCATGTAAAAACTGAACGTATTTTACTTTATCCTTGTAGCCTGGTAAAGTAAGTGTTTTGCCGGGATATGCTAACAAATGCACGTATAAGCGCCGGGTATTTGCATTATAGGTAAGCAGGGTGTGCTCCGGCGCTACAAAGGTTTCCGGAGCTTCGGTACATCCATAAATGGAGCGGTTGTTATATTTCATCCAGGCTGCTATTCCGTCCAGCCTTTCGTTGGCACGTTTATCAAATAAACCGCGTGCAGTAGGGCCCACGTTAAGCAACAGGTTACCTCTTTTGCTTACAGCCTCTATCAACATGGTAATTAATTGCGTGGTACTTTTCCAGCTGTTTTCATCCCGAAAATATCCCCAGGAACCAGAAAATGTTTGGCAGGTTTCCCAATAAGTTTTGTAATCGTTTTTTTTGACCCATTCCGATAAATTTACCTGTTCGGGTGTCAGGTAATCCCAGCCGTCCTGGTAATCGTTTAAATCAAGGCGATTGTCAATTAAAATATTGGGTTGTAGTTTTCTTATTTCTTTAACGAGTTCAACAGATCCCCAGTCTTTGGCCCCTTTTCCATGTTTGCCATTATCAGGGTACGAAAAATCGAGCCATAGCATATCAATTTTGCCGTAATTGGTAAGCAGTTCTTTAATCTGGTTGTGCATATAGGTACGGTACCTGGCCATATCACGCCTTTTGTTCAGCTTATCATAATCCTCGTCCTTTTCGCTTGCCGGTTGCAATGGGTGTAAAACATCAACGGTAAAGTCGGGATGGTGCCAATCCAATAGTGAGTAATAAAACCCTATTTTTATACCCTCGGCCCTAAAAGCATCAACAAATTCTCTGACAAGATCTCTTTTGGCAGCAGTATTAGTGGCCTTATAGCTGGTATATTTTGAATCAAACAGGCAAAACCCTTCGTGATGCTTGGTGGTAAGCACAGCATATTTCATCCCGGCTGCCTTAGCTTTCTTTGCCCACTCTTTGGGATTAAACAGATCGGGGTTAAACTCATCAAAATAAGGCTGGTATTGCGCATCCGTCATGCGCTCCCATCTTTTTACCCATTCATGCCTTGCCGCCTGCGAATAAAGACCCCAGTGGATAAACATACCAAAGCGGTCATTAGTCCACCAGGACATACGTTTGGCTTTTTGTTCGGGTGTTTCTGTTCCTATTTTCTTTTGGGCATATAAATGAGAAAATGCAATACAAATCAATAAAATACCTGTTAACGTTTTTTTCATTTGGAGGATAGCTGACGTTAGTTTTAAAAAAGAGTGTTTAAAAAGGGCGATGTTTTTACATCGATAAAATTTCATCAACCACTTCCGGTAAAGGTCTTTGAGGCTTTTCGGGATTTAGCTTTTGATTGTCGTCCACCCATTTTCGTTCCCATGAAAAGTAATCGGGTTCCTGAAGGTTTTTGCCCTGCAGGTTGCTGCGCAGATAATCAAAATAAATTTCCCAGCGGGGTAAGTAATAGCTATCCATCAGGCCGGCCCATTCTTTATAAGCATACTCATGCAGGTTATCTTCGGTACGTACGTTTTCGCCCCAATAGGTAATTTGCATTAATTCGTTTTTTAAATTGTTTGCTTTTTCCTCTGCTGTATTACCGTTATCTATAGCTTGTTTGAGATAGGTGTTGAGCCTGAAATATTGATCGGTATTTAAGAGATCATCCGTTAGTCTTATCATATGCAGGAACTTTACACTGGCTGCGTTAAATGTCTGCAGATTTTTGTTATTATAGGCAGTTACCATATCATTAAACACAAGCGTTCCCTTATTGGCCAGCACCTGCCTGACCATGTTGATCAGGTCTATTTTGTATGTGGCGGAATTTTTAAGAGCGGGTGCTGCTTTTGCAAATTCTTTTACTGCGTTCGCAAATGCGACCGTGTCATAATTACGGGTAAGCGTACCCCAACTGGATATTGATTTAACTTTAAGTGCCGGGCGCGCACAGAAAATAGATTCGCCGGCTCCTTCCTGGTAACCGGGAAGGCTTTGATAAATGGTTTGTAAAAATCCCTGCCAGGCGTTACTTGCATGCCCATCGCTTTTACCATAACGATATTGGGCGTATTTATCGATCCAGTTCCGGGTATCCACATGTTCCTGGTGCCAGCCCAGTTCAAGCATCAGGTCATAATCAGGAGGGTTGTTATTGATGCCCTCCGGCATAATCCCTACGCCCTTGAGGTATTTGCTATAAATACTATTACGGGCACGGTATACCTCATCGGCAAAGCGCTGCAGTTTTCCGTATACGCCCGGCCGTTCGCCAAAATTGTTAACGCTGCACCATATAAACGGGGTGTTATCATAAGCTTTACGTTTTTCCCAGTTATTGGTGAATTCGCCAAAAAGCTCCTGTACCAATACTTTTGATTTATCAAGGCCGTCAAGCATGGCCTGTTTGGGGTTATCCTGCCAGCCTTGCAGCACCCATGTAGAACCCGGGAAGTAATGCTGCATTGAAGCCTGTATGGCAGTGCCTGCTTTTTTTAAATCCACGCCTTCCGTTTTACCACCTTCATGAAAAGGGTCGCCGGCAAAAAAATGAATGTTTTTACCGTATAGTTTTTGAATTTCGCTATAGTAGATGCCCGCAATGCGGCTAAACTCAGGATCAGTGGGGTCAAGTATATCAGGTCGTTTAAAAGCACCCCAGGTACCCTGATCAATGATATGTGCTTTACTTTTGTTTTTCAATGAACTTGGCACCATGCCGTAAAAACCTTGCAATACGGGTTGTATACCCAACTCCTGCATCCGCTTCATCATTTTCTGTTGAATCAGCTTCCTGTTGTCTATCTGGCTTTGAAGCATAGGACCTCCCCAGCCTTCAATATTTCCCATCAGCCACCACGCGGTATAAGCAGGCCCAACAATGAAACTGTTAATTTCATTTTCAGTGTATCCTATTTTCCTCAGCGTGTTTTGCCATATCGCTTCCATCCCTTCAACAGTAAGCATGGTGTTCACACCATTCAGAGCCATCCAGTCAAGCTCTCGTTCCCAGTCGGGCCAGCTATAAAAGCTCATGGTGTAATTATAGGTGCAGTAATTTAACGCATAACGATACTTGGCTTCGGCTTGTACCGTTACTTTTTTGTTAACATTAGGAATAGGAAACACAGGCGACATGTTATCACCCATGTGCGACATAGAACGATGGCAGTAATATTTTAAATACCAATTTACACCAACAGCCGCCGCGTTGGCTCCGGAAGCGTGGATAACCAGTTTATTTTTGATGGTTTGCAGTTCAACTATTTCTGAACTGATGCTTTTTAAAGGTTCAAAAATGATATGGTTGCTTAGCCATGGGGCGCGCCTTTTAACCAGTGCTTTTACAGGATCAAATTGTTGCGCTAAAAGCTGTATAGGCAATAATAAAAGTAGCAGACAGGTTAGTTTTCGCATAAAAATTTGTTGGTTTTTTCTGTTAATACGTCCGAAACTAACTAAAATTTAATAGAAAGATTATGCATAATTCCGTGCTCTGGAGCCTTAAAACTCACGCAAACGTTTGTTATTGCAAACACAAACGTTTGCGTAAGTTTTCACTGTTTTTAGATAATAAAGTTTTATCCTTAAGTTAATTGAGATCCATGCGGATGCATTTCCTTGTTAGTGAGATGAACAAATTAAAAGAGGATAACAAGGACAAGTGGCAAAAAATGCTGGACCTATTATCAACACTTCCTGACATTCCCGGGATTTTCGAAAAAGCGTATATAAACGATCAACATTCATTAATTAGGGAGGTGTTCAAACATCCCCTCAGGTATAAAGATGGCATGTGTCGAACACATACAATAAATCCTGCGTTTGCGCATAATTTAGTGAAGATTAAAGCAAAAAGGCTGGTCGATATCGAACAGCCTTTGCCGGATTTGTCTATAAATCCAATGTGTACCCGGGACGATACAGATTTCCAAACACTTTATGAAGACCTGAAGGTTTCATTGCATTTAATAGTTTAAATGAGTATTTAAAAAGTAGCCTGCAAGAAGAATGTCCAAGTGTAAATAACCGGCTATAAAAGTTATTTCCCAACTTCTTCACTTTTAAAGTCCGTAATGGCCGCGTCGCGAAGGCGGTAATCCTCAACAACCACCTTTGTGAGGTGCACGTTTATAAATTATTTTACTATTTTGTTCTACATAGTCGCCCGATATTATCGGATATGAATACTTAGGTGCGTACGATACACTATGGCTTCTTATAATTATTTTGTCGTTAACTTTCAGCCTATGCAATTGCTCAAATTCATTGTTAAAGTTCAAAAAACTATTGTCAGACTCTTCCAACCCAAAACTAAGAATGTAATCGTCGTCATCAATCTTCACCATTACTCCGAAACCCAATGCTGAGCCTGGCGGAAGAGAAAGTGAGGTTACAACTCCTTCCATATTAGTATAATCCTTAATGTGCTTCCTTATTTTAGCAGCACCGGCATACACTTTTTTTCCTTCGGGAGACGCTTCCCATTTTTTGTACTTTATACCATCAGGGGTGGCCTCCCATTTTTTCAGTTCGACTTCCCTTTCAGCCGCAGAGAGCGGCTTTGAGGTTGATTTTTTAAAAGGTTCATTTTTAATTTTACGATTAGCAAATACAAGTCCGCTTACCACAACCAGCGATAAGATCAGCGCATAAATGATTTTTTTCATATTTTTTGTAGGTTTAATTAGCATAGATCTATCTCCTGATAGATCAGATCACATAAGACGTACTTTTATTTCTCATATTTTTTTAAATTGATTCAGCAAAATTACTTTGATATATTTCATCGCGAAGAATCTGGATTGTAAATTAAAATGTAAACATTGTAAATAATAGGTAAAAAGGAACAAAAGGAAGATCCAAAAAGATTACAGTTTAGCGGTCAAACTGGATGAACCACAGCATATTGACCCCTGTCGGCCGATTTGACTTTGACCACTTTCTATTATTGTAATCAAGCAGTTAGCAATGCCAACGAAATTGGCGGAATGGGGTCAATCAAAACGGCCCTTCCAGTCAACCATTTAAGTTATACTTAGGCTATTCTTTGTTTGCTACGCCAGAAGGATACAAAAAGGATCAATGGTTTAATGTTTTTCAATAAAAAATGTCATGAAAAAGTTCAAAATATTAGTAATTCAAATAGTTATTTCAATTATTTATTTTGTTTTAGCCTACTTTTTAGGCGATCTCTATTTTCGTTTAAAATGGAAAGAAGGAGTATTAACATATTTTGAAAAGGGGTTTAAAGTATCTTTAACATTGTCTTTTCTATTTTTGATTATCCATTTAATCTATGTCATCAAGAATTCAAGTTATGCAGCAAAACAGGAAGACGGTGAGCGCAAAATTGGATTTCGGTATTCGACCTACTATCTCTCGTTAGTTTTTGTCTTTTTAATTTTCCTTTTTTTTTCAGTTGTTGTTAAGTAAATTATTAAAAGCAGCTATGTTCGGATTCGTTTTGATTAATTACGAACTTTTCGTTAATTCTGGTACTTGTTTGGTACTCACAAGGAGGAGGTAACCACCAATGTGTTAATCCTGAATTTTTTAAAAAGCTATACTAAATATTCGAAACCATCAAATGTTTGGGAAAGGCAGCACAATACCGAAACAAAAACTTTGGTCGAAACGATACGGGCGCAGCGACAGTTGGACATCCAAAACCGCAAATTCGGTTTTATTTCAGAACGTGAGCGCAATTCAAGCTTTGTGGATTACTTTAAAGAATATACCTGCAGCAGGCGGGAAACGGATTCCGATAACTATGGTATGGCAAATCGTTACTTTTTGGCTTTTGCCGGCCATGATGTGATCTTCAACGACGTAGACGAGTTCTTTTGCCAGGATTATAAAAACTTCTTGTTGAGCGGACCGGGTATCAACCGTCGGGGTCGACCGATTTCTACGAATACTGCCGTGAGTTACTCGCCAAGTTCAGGTCTTTGCTAAAGCAGCTTACAAGCAAGACTTGTTAACGGTCGACCCGTACGCCCAGATCGACGCTATCAGTGGAAAAAACATTTTGGTTGACCCCACTTCGCCAATTTTGTTTGCATTTCTAACTGCGTAATTATAATAATAGAAAGTGGTCAAAGTCAAATTGGCCGACAGGGGTCATTATACTGTGGTTTGTCCATTAAGCCACCAATTTCGTGCATTAAAAATTAAAAATTGGCAGAAGGCCGAATCAGGTCCGGTTTTATACATTTTACCCCCTCCGATTGAACAATCTATGTCTCTTAAGATGTTCCTGTCCGCAATAGTTTAGTGCTCATCATTGGCAAAATATCCAGCATTTTAAAAATGACCAGGCCCCCTTGTATTGCATTAGGTAAATGCGGGCTTGTGGGAACGTACGCACCAATTATAAACAGAAAAATATCGAACCAAGGTATTGCGAGATACTAATTAAGAAAACCATTATGACAAAAAAATTAGAGGAGCTATCCAAACTTTGGAGTGAGGTTTGTATAGGAAATACACGTTCGTATTCCCTGATCCATCAGAGGCTTTACCCTGCCCTCTATGTTTATGGAAATAAAATGGTAAATGACGAAGAACTTACCGATGATCTTATACAGGAGATGTTTATCAAATTATGGCTGCGAAAGGAATCAATTGGGCCAATAGAGAACGTTAAAGCATATTTTTTTACCGTCATGAGATCGGTTTGTCTTGATTACATCAAAAGCAGAAGAGTTGTGCAAACAAGGATGGCAGGTGTTGTGTTTTTGGATCTCGAAATTTCGATAGAAGATAAGATTACACAAAGGGAGGCAGTACTTAATCAAAGAAAAGTTATTGAGCATGCGTTAAACCGGTTGCCCGATCGTCAGCAGGAAATAATCCGGCTCCGTTTTTTTGACGGTATGACTTGCACTGAAATTGGAGCAATCACGGGTATTAAATATCAATCGGTCGTAAATCATCTGTATAGGGCCGTTCAAACTTTAAGGGGATTGTTTGGTACAGAAGCTATCCTAAAGGTGGCTTGAGGTTTATTTGGGATGCTTTGCCATTGTTTTCAAATGTTGTTTTAAATTACAATGTTATTTTACGTGGCATTTCCAATGCCTTTGTTTCAGGGTTCCATCAGAAAAAGGGGAATAACTATGCGTTTTTTCTTAATTTGTGTTCTGTATTGAGCATGAAGATTGTTCTATAGTTATTTTCATTTTTTTAAGCTATTGTAAGCCTGATAAACAGAATTCATAATGCCCTATCGATCTTTTACGTTTTTTATATTTCTTTTCATCGCATTTATAAATCCATCCGTTGCCCAAAATATTGGTTGTTTAGGTTTAGAGCAGGGATTATCTAACAATTCAGTAACCAGTATTTATAAAGACAAATATGGTTTTATGTGGTTTGGCACGCTTGACGGGTTGAATCGTTTTGACGGATATAGTTTTGAAAAATTCAGAAAGAAAGTTCGTGACCCAAATAGTTTGAATGATAACTCGGTATATAGTTTAACCGGAACCCCGGATGGTAAATTATATATCGGAACATTCAATGGACTTAGCATTTTTGATTATAAAAGTCAGCATTTCTTTAATATCAAGTATAAACCTGTAGGCCTGACGGATAGTTCTTTGTTGCCTTTTAGTACCCAGATACAATGTTTAAAGGCCCGCAGTGATATGGATGTCTTTGCAGGCTCGGCTGGTTCAGGCTTATTGGTATTGAAACATGCTTCTATGGCATTGCTTCAAATACCTTTGTATGATAATGGTGTTAGGAAAACGGATTATAGTGTTGAATCGCTCGGCCTGGATAAAAACTCAAATGTTTGGCTATTAAGCAAAGGCGTTGGTTTATGTATTTACAATTCCGGATTGAACCGGGTCGATGTTGTTAATTCAATGATAAAAGATGGAAAATGTGTGACGTTCGATTCAAACGGGGACTTGTGGATCGGAACTGAGGCGGGGCAGCTTTTTAAATTCCAGGCAGGTACCAATCAAATAACACCTTTTGATATTCCAGGTAAAAGATTAACCCTTAACCGTATAATGGATGTCAATTTTGAGAATAGGCGTGTATTATGGGTTTCAACAGACGGAGATGGACTATTTTCAATTGATGTTGTTACAAAAACTATACTAACGGCTTTTACGCAATCAGAAAAATCTTTATCAAGTAACGCGATTGGTGCCATTTTTATTGATAAAGAATCGCGAAAGTGGATAGGGACGATTAGAGGGGGAGTCAACATTATTGATCAAAAGAAAGATGTTTTTAAAACGATCCGAAATGAACCTTTTAACAAAAACAGCTTAGCCCATAACACGGTTTTTTCCTTTTGCGAAGATGGAGATGATATCTGGATTGGAACGGACGGTAAAGGGATTAGTATCTGGAATAGAAAAGCCAATAATTTTAGAAATCACTTTTTCAAAGTCGATAAAGATCATTTAGGGATTAACCAAATTTCATCGATGGTAAAGGATGATAAAGGAAATATTTGGATTGGATCATATGGTTCGGGCGTTACCAGGTATAATAAGGGAACTCAAAAATTTGAAGAAATTCATTTTCAGCAAAAAGATCTGGGAAGTATATATGCTTTTCGGCTATTTATTGACAAAGAAAAAAATATTTGGGTAAGTTGCCTTAGAGGTCCTTTTGCCCGTAATTTAACGAACAGGTTGTTCAAGTATGATGCAATAAGTAATCAGTTTAAAAGCGTTACATATCCTGTTTATAAGGATATATTTTCTATTGCAGAAGACGGGTTGGGTAATTTGTGGCTTGGTACAGGAAATAGTATATTAAAGCTCAATAAACAGTCGGGAACGGTTATTGAATATCTCATAGACAATTGCGTAAGAGCAATTTGTGTTGATAAAGCAGGTAATGTATGGGCTGGATCACAAGGAAGTGGTGTGTGGCAGATGAAACCACATGGTAGCAAATTTTATGTTTATACCGAAGACGATGGCTTGCCCAATGACGGTATTGTAAATATTGAGGAAGATGATCAGGGCTATATCTGGCTGGCAACCAATAACGGGTTATCCCGGCTTAATCCCGGGCGGTTAAGATTTGAAAACTTTCATGCCGATGATGGCCTTCAGTCGAATCAGTTTTACTACAATGCTTCGGCAAAATTGAGCACCGGCGAATTATTATTCGGTGGCATCAAAGGCTTTAATGTGTTCAATCCATCGGCCATAAAATCAGACAAAGATTTTCCGGTTTTAACTGTTACTGGTATTAATGTATTAAATATGCCTATAACAGCCCAGAGTGGATATCTTGATAAGGCTATTGATATTCAAGAGACCAACCATATTACGTTACCCTTCGAAAAATCGTTGTTTTCCATTGAATTTGCTGCACTTGAGTATACATTTCCCCAAAAAATAACGTACGCCTATATTTTGAGAGGAAAAGACAAGGCCTGGAATTACCTGAAAAATGGAGTCCGCTCAATCAGTTATGCCAGTTTAATAGAAGGTAATTATATACTCGAAATTAAATCTACCAATGCATCCGGTGTTTGGAATCCTCAAGGGCGTATTGTTAAGATCACTATTTTACCGCCCTGGTATCGAACATATTGGATGTATTGCCTCTATTTTGCCCTTGCCGGGACTGTGGTATATATTTATATCTATTATCAAAGGCAAAAAGACTTTTTAAAATATAAAGTCAAATTAACGGCTCTTGAAGCAGCCAAAGATGCAGAACTAAATGAAAAGCGAATATCATTCTTTACGAATGTTGCTCATGAACTAAGAACGCCTTTAACTCTTATTGTCAATCCCATAAAAGACTTGCTGAGCAACGACGGGGAAAATATACATTCTATTGATATAAGTGCAGTTTACAGAAATACCAGGCGGCTTTTGAGCCTGGTGGATCAGCTATTGTTATTTAAACGTACCGAGAACGAGGTGTCTGAGCTAAAGCCGGAGTTATTAAATTTAAGTGAACTGTGCAATGAGGTGTTTTTATGTTTTATAAACCAGATTAAAGCAAAAGATATCAAATATCATTTCGACGATCTGACAAAAAAATTGCATGTTTTTGCCGACAGGGAGAAAATCGAAATAGTTCTGTTTAATCTTCTGTCTAATGCAATTAAATATTGCGGCGAAAAGGGGAGTGTATCTTTTGTTTTAATGGATGATGTTGACACCGCATCAATATTGGTTAAAAATTCAGGCCCCGTTATCCCACCTCATGTTGGAGATCAATTATTTGATAAATTTTTCAGGCTTAATCAGCATAAAAGCTCGGCGGGAAAAAGTGGTTTTGGTATTGGTTTATTTGTTTCCAAAAAAATTGCGGAAATGCAAAAAGGGAGTTTAACCTATACGAGCGATGCCGAGGCGGGAACAATCTTCAGTTATCAATTGCCAAAGAACATTAAGGGCCTTTCGCCCGATTTTAAAAGTGAAAAAAAATATTCAGATGCTCATCTGTTAGGGGAACTCTATATTGATCTCCCGGAGCCCGAATCCAAAAGCGAAGAAACCATTTCAAAAAATATGACCCATGTTTTCAGTGACGTTGTGGAACGAAAGCCTAATATACTTGTAGTGGACGATAATTGTGAAATAAGAAATTTTCTTGAACAGGTTCTTCAGGACCATTATAATGTTTTTAAAGCAGAGCATGCCGAAGATGCGTTTGAAATTGTCAAAAAAAAAGAATTGGATATTATAGTCTCAGATATCGTTATGCCTGGAATAAGCGGTGTAGAATTTTGTTCGAACATTAAAGAATCAGATGAGTTCAGCCACATTCCTGTAATTCTGCTTACAGGAACAACATCACCGGAAATTAAACTTAAAGGAATTGAGTGTGGTGCAGATGATTACATCACAAAGCCATTTGAAAGAGAATTACTTTTGGCCAGGATTAAAAGTATATTAAAGGGGCGTGATTCATTGAAAAAGTATTTTATCAATGATGTTACTCTCCAAAGCAATAACGAAAAAGTTTCTGAAGAATATAGTGCTTTCCTGAAAAAGGCAACTGCTGTTGTTGAACAGCATCTTAAGGATAAAGATTTTAATGTAAAAGTATTAATCCTGAAAATGGGAATGAGCAGATCGAACGTATTTAGAAAGGTTAAATCGATTTCAGATCTTTCTATCAGCGAGTTTATCCGTTATATCCGGCTTAAAAAGGCGGCTGAGCTGATGATCAAAACAGATATTCAGGTTAAAGAGGTCGCGTACGAAGTAGGTATCAATGATCCCCGCTATTTCCGGCAAGAGTTTCATAAGGTTTTCGGAATAAACCCTTCAGACTATATCAAAAAATATCGTCGCAATTTTTTAAAAGCCCCGGGAAGTTAGTATACGTTATTGCCAATCCCGGCCAATCATTTTCGTAGAGTTTTATTTAGTACCTGATTCCTTGTTACCATATTCTGGAATGACTTCCCAGGCGATCTCCTATTGCTATCCAATGGGAAAAATATCCGTATGTCTCATTTTTTAAAACTTAAATAAGGTCAGCTACCCTGTAAAGAAATACGCTAATTGCTTTTTGAATTAGGCAGGTTTCTTTTTAAAGAAAAATATCTGCGTTACAGAGTATTAGATTCTTACATCATCAGTCATGCCTAAAACATTTCATGAGTTTCTAACCAAAATTAAATTCAGACATGATGAGACATTTACTCAAACAATTAAAACGAATGAGGCGAAGAAAACCCGTTTTTCTTTTACTAACCAGCATCTGCTTAATGCTTTCATTTATCTCGCCGGTCAAGGCTCAATCCTTTGTACATCCGGGGATACCGTTTACCCGGGCCGACCTGGATCAGCTCAAAGCCAATATTACCAAAGAACCCTGGCTTTCGGCATACAATACATTTAAGAATGACAGTCATTCGCAGCTAAGCTACACGCCTGGTACACCGCAGGTAACCGTAACCCGCGCGCCGGATCTGAATAACGTTCAATGGAAGAGTGATATGCTTGCTATCCACAACCTGGCGTTTATGTGGTGGTTTACGGGCGATTCTACATATGCCCGCAAAGCTACTAACATGCTTGATGCCTGGGCGGTAACCAATACTACCTGGGGCGGTAATGAATCAATGCTGGATATTGGCGATTATGCCCAGTATTGGGCGGCCGGGGCCGAGATCCTTCGCTACACTTTTCCCGGCTGGACCGAAGCTAACACGCAACATGTTAAAAATTATTTTGCCAATGTGTTGTTTCCGACATCCTGGGTGCCGAATCCATTACGCGATCAAAACAAGGGCGCCCTTCAGTTAAAGATAGCCCTTGCCGCATCAGTTTTTTGTGATGATGTTACCCGGTTTAATCAGGCAATTGAGGTTTACCGGATGGATGCAGGGGGCGGCATGCGCAACTCGCTGCCCAATGGCGAAGTGGGAGATTCGGGCCGTGACGACCACTGGCGGGTTCAGGCAGCAGCACTGGCCTGGGGGGCAGAAGTAGCCTACAAGCAAAAAGTTGATATGTTTACCGAATTGGATAGCCGGGTACTGGCTATCGGCGAATTATATCATAAATATGCCTTTGACGGAGCGGCCATGACCTTTATTCCATTTGGGGGCTATGCCAGTTACTGGACCAGTTGGGGAATTCAGCCAGGTGCGAGGGCGGGAGATATGACCAACCTGATTTATAGCGCCTATGCGGTACGGAAGGGGATAGCTACCCCGCAAACCGACAGGATGAGGGCCGCATTAATGCAGTCTGGTACCACCTACTATTCTCCGGCCGGTGGCGATTTCTTATATCTGAAATCATCAGATACCTCTACCGCAGTTAGTTTATCCCCGGTGTATTATCCTGCCGATCATGTGCAGGCGGTAAGCAACCTCACCAATATAGATATCGGTAATACCGGATTGGCAGGCAGCGCTTCATTCAATAATGGGATCTGGACACTTAAAGCTGCCGGAACTTCCACCAGTACTGCTTTTAGCTTCAATTTCAAAAAGGTTAGCGGAGATGCCGGCCTGGTGGTAAAAGTTGAGAATATGTCGCTAAATACCGGAGGTTGCGGCGTCATGCTGCGCGAGTCATTAGCACCCGGTTCGGCTTTCTATGACCTTTTTCTTAACGCCACCGGCGGTGCCGGCAGGCATTGGCAACCCAAAGCCCCCTGGTGGTTAAAAATTGAACGTGTAGGTACCCGTATATTCGTATATCATACACAAGATGGTGTTAACTGGACTAATGACGGTTGCTGGTATTCTGCAACCGGTTTTCCAACTAATTTGTACGCGGGATTTTACACGCTATCCAATAATAACTCGGCGTTGAACACCGCCACATTCAGTAACGTGGCCTTCAGTCAAACCGCACCTGCCGGATCTCCGGAAATTAGCAGCGCTACCACGGCTACAGCACCTGTTGGGTCAGCTTTCAGCTATAGTATCACTGCGAATGCCGCCCCATCTTCCTATAGCGCCAGCGGCCTGCCTGCAGGGCTCAGTATAAATACCGCAACCGGCGTTATTTCCGGTACGCCAACAACAATAGGGCAAAGCGAAATTACCATAGCCGCCACCAATGCAAGCGGAACAGGTACAGCAACGCTTATACTGAACGCTATCAGTAACGCAACACCCGCAGCGCCGACTTCTGCAGCTGCAGCGGTTGTTAACACTACACAAATTAATCTTACCTGGGCAGCTTCGGCTAACGCCACAAGTTATTCTGTAAAACGGTCATTAACTTCCGGAGGAACTTATACCACAATCCAGGCTGGTATTACCGGTACAAGTTTTATGGATGTATCTCCTGAGCCCGAAGTAAATAATTATTATGTTATAACGGCTCTTACAGGGGATAAGGAAAGCGGTAACTCAAATGAAGTTTTTGCTTCTGTTCCTCCCGCAGCTCCGGCACAACCCAACGTAGTTAATAAAAGCAATGAAGTTGATCTAAGCTGGAACAGCGCCTCGGGGGCAACTACTTACAATGTAAAACGGGGCACAGTAAGCGGCGGGCCTTATACTACCATAGCCAATGTGGCAACTAATACGTATACCGATACTAACGTTAGTAATGGAAGCCCTTATTATTATGTAGTTTCTTCTGTAGGTGCTACAAAGGAAAGTGCTAATTCACCTGAAGCTTTTGGCGTACCGGGCGCAAACTCTTTTGTATGGAGCCCAACTGCAATTACAGATTCGTTGAAT
This sequence comes from uncultured Mucilaginibacter sp., assembly GCA_966212355.1. Classification (GTDB taxonomy): domain Bacteria; phylum Bacteroidota; class Bacteroidia; order Sphingobacteriales; family Sphingobacteriaceae; genus Mucilaginibacter. The sequence goes on along the minus strand of CBIHRB010000005.1, from coordinate 40,809 downwards.
CTTGCAGGCAACTGGGTTGAAAATACAGTTCCGGTAAACCCTGCCATTATAACTTTTGGTGCAGCAAGTGACAGCCTTTTAACTAATGATATTAGTGGCCTGGTAGCCTCAAGAATCCAATTTGGTGCGGCTGCTAACGGAAATTCCATTTCGGGAAATACTATAACGTTGAAAAATGACCTGGTTAACAATTCGTCAAGGCCTCAAGCTTTAACTACTCCGTTACTGCTAACCGATCAGTTAAATGTAAATAGCGCCGCAGGAGATGTTGTTTTGAACGGAGGGATAAGCGGGACAGGTTCTTTAATGAAATCCGGGGCCGCTGTTTTATACGTGAAAGGTAATAGTAATAATACCTATTCAGGTAATACAATTATTGTTGGCGGTACAGTAGCAGCAGCCGGTCTTGGGACCGGAACCGCGAGTAATCCCACATCAGGGCCTTTGGGTGTAGGCAAAATTCAAATGAACGGCGGGGCGCTGCAAGCTACAGCTGGTGGCGACCTTAAATTGTATAATGACATTGAAGTATTGGCCAACACCACAAGTTATATGTATGAAGATGTTAATTCAATATCTCTTTACGGAAAACTAACAGGATCTGGTACCCTGCAGCATGACGGAAATGATTATGCAGGTATTAACCTGTTGGGCGACAATAGCGGGTTTACGGGCACTTTTATTTCAAAGCTGAGAAGCGGCAGGCAGAGGGTACGTTTCGGTGTTCCTGAATCAGGAAGTGCAAAGGCTACCTGGTTGTTGGATGCTAACGCTCTTGATTGCCAGGGTATCGGTTTTGCAACCGGGACGTTGAATTTTGGAGCACTTAATGGTCGCGGTTATATTCGTGCTGATGCGGGTGGTGCGCCTGTTATCAGTATTGGCGCCCTTAATACTTATTCCAGTTATGGAGGAACCATTAATGCTAATGGGACAAACTTAACAGTTGAAAAGATAGGCACCGGCGTTTTAGAAATGTGGGGCAACCAGGCTTATGGCGGAACTACTACTGTAAAGGGAGGAAAACTATTGATAAACAATAGCCCAACAAGCGGCGTTTTTGTCAGCCCGATAACTATAGAACAAGGTTCACTGGGAGGCTGGGGGCTAACTCAGTCGTCGGCTACCCTCGGAACCGGATCTGGTACAGGCGCTATTTTGGAGCCGGGATTTTTAAAGGTCGGCACTTTAACCGTTGGCAGTCTTACTTTAAAATCCGATGCTACCTACCAGGCCGAACTGAATTTTGGTACAGCCGTTGGCGATAGTGTTACAGCTAAAACCGTAACATTGCTAAATAATCCAAAACTTCAATTAATTCCTATCGCGGGTACATTGCCATCAGGAACCTCGTATACTATCATTAACAATACCGGAACTTCAGCTATTAGCGGCACATTCAAAGACCTGCCCGAAATGTCCCTTATTTCGGCAGGTGGCTATGATTTTCGTATTACGTACAGGGGAGGAACCGGCAACGATGTTCAGCTATTGGATGATCGTACTGTACCGGTTGCTATTACCAGTGCATTAGCAGATACTGCATTGGTTGGCAGGGCTTTCACTTATAATATTACAGGTATAAAATCACCGACCAGCTTTAATGCAACCGGTCTTCCTGCTGGTTTAAGTTTAAACACAACAACAGGAGTAATATCCGGAACTCCAACCGTGGCAGGCGTTTTCCCCGTTTCTTTGATCGCTTCAAATCAAGCCGGAGCGGATACAGCAGCCTTATCATTAACAATTTTAAGTACTACGACACAAGGTGTTATAGTTGCCTCGGGAGACGCCAGGAATATCATCGAATGGAATCCGATTCTGAATTTTAGCTATAATGTTAAACGTTCAACTACTTCAGGAGGGCCTTATACAACCATCGGATCTGTTTCCGGCACAAAATTCACGGATACAAATGTCAGTAACGGAACAACCTACTACTATGTTGTGGCTTCAGTAGATAGTATAGGCGAAAATCCTGTTAGCTCGCAGGTGATAGCAACACCAAATACCGGGCAACTTGCTTACCTGCAGTTTGATGAAACGAGCGGAACCCGCGCTATTGACAGCTGGGGTGCAAACCACGGAACATTAGCAGCCACTGCAAGCCGTAGCGCAGGCAGGAACGGACAGGCGCTTAAACTGGACGGAACCGCTACCTCTTATGCTTCGCTTCCAACAGGTATTGTGAAGTCTTTATCTAATTATACAATATCTTCCTGGGTGAAAATGGATGCATTAGCTAACTGGATGCGGGTATTTGACTTTGGAACCGGGACAGCTAAATATATGTTTTTATCTGTGCAGACCGGAATTGCAGGACAGGTACGTTTTGGGATTAAAAACGGAGGTGCAGAACAGGGGTTGAACTATACGTACACGGTGCCGCTTAACACCTGGACGCATTTTGCAGTTACACAGTCTGGCACAACCTTTAGTATGTACATTAACGGCTCTTTAGTTGCTACCACTACGGCTATTACTATTAAGCCATCTGATATTGATAGCACCACTATGAACTACCTGGGCAAATCCCAATTTAATGATGCAATGTATAAAGGCTCCATTGATGAATTCAAGATTTACAGCAGGGCCTTAAGTGCATCTGAAATTGCTGCAACTTATTCAAGCCAAACCATTGCGCTAAATGCTATCGGCACAAAATTAATGGGTGATGATGATTTTGATCCGGCTGCTACCGCTTCTTCGGGACTTCCGGTAACATATGCCAGTTCAGATTCTACAGTTGCAAAAATTGTTAATGGTAAAGTTCACATTGTTACTACCGGAAATGTTACTATTTCTGCTTTGCAAAATGGAAATGGTCTTTACTGGCCGGCACCGTCACAAACAAAAGTACTATCTGTAGTAATTACCAATGACGCGCAACCAATCACGTTAATTGGCAAGCCGTTTACTTACACTATTACCAATAAACCGCTCAGCAATTTTACCGCAACTGGTTTACCCAGTGGCTTAAGTGTCAATGCCAGTACCGGGGTGATTTCAGGGACACCTGTAGTAGCCGGTACTTTTCCCGTAACCTTAACGGCCAGCAATGGAAGTAATACAGGAACACAAATCATCACATTAACTGTGCAGAATGTTGTAGTAAGTAACGTTGTCGTGGCAGCAGGCGATACTAAAAATATCCTGCAATGGGATGCTATTCAAAATCTGACATACAATGTTAAACGTTCGACCACGTCAGGTGGGCCTTACACTATTATCGGCAATGTGAGTACAAACAAGTTTACCGATACCAATGTTAGTAATGGAACTACTTATTATTATGTGGTTGCTGCCGTTGATAGCACGGGGGAAATGTCTCCGAGCACAGAGGTAGTGGCCTTACCTAATGCGGGTCAGTTTACTTACCTGAAATTTGACGAAACGAGCGGTACGCGCGCTATAGACAGCTGGGGAGCCAATGATGGTACGTTAGCGGCCACCGCAACCAGGAATACCGGCCAATATGGCAACTCTCTTAAACTTGATGGTACTGCTACTTCATATGCCACGCTTCCAACGGGTATTATGAGTACAGTGAATGATTTTACCATATCCGCATGGGTGCGAATGGACGCACTGAGCACCTGGATGCGCGTGTTTGATTTTGGAGCGAGTACCACGCAATATATGTTCCTTACGGTTCAGGCAGGAGTTTCAAGCGGCAAGTCCATTATTCGTTACGGTACCAGGAACGGTTCAGCTGCCGAACAGAGTATTAGCTATAATTACACCTTCCCATTAAATACCTGGACTTACCTTGCAGTAACGCGGGCAGGAAACACTACTACCATATATTTAAACGGCACATCGGTTGCCTCATCAACAAACATTACAATTAAACCGTCAGCGTTGGGCAATACCGCGCTTAACTACCTGGGTAAATCTCAGTTTTCCGATCCGATATTCAATGGATCTATCGATAATTTTAAAATATACGGCAGAGCGTTGAATTCCTCGGAGATAGCTGCAGATATGCTTGGCGATCAAACTATTAATTTTGCTGCAATCCCAACTAAATCTGTAACAGATGCAGATTTTGCTCCCATTGCTTCGGCAACATCTGGTTTACCACTGAGTTTTAATAGCTCCGATACAACAATCGCAGTGATTGTTAATGGTCAGGTTCATATAAAATCGCCTGGAACGACGATCATTAATGCTTCACAGGCCGGCAACGCAAATTACAAAGCAGCACCCGCCATTAACCAAACACTAAAGGTTCAAAAGGCAACCCAAACTATTACCTTTAATTCCTTGCCTTCCAAAACACTGTCAGATATCGACTTCGTTGGAGGAGCAACGGCAAGTTCAGGTTTAACCCCGTCTTACGCCAGCGCCGACTCTACCGTGGCTACTATTGTTAACGGAACAATTCATATTACGGGAGCGGGTACAACTACAATAACGGCTTCGCAAAGCGGTAATGCAACATACCTGCCTGCAGGTTCGATAAGCCAAAGCCTTACAGTTAACAAACTGGCGCAAACTATTGCTTTCAGTTCTTTACCTGCAAAAAGGCCGGGTGACGCTGATTTTAACATTTCTGCAACTGCTTCATCGGGTCTCCCGGTAAGCTTTGGCAGCAGCAATACAAACGTTGCAACAGTAACAAACGGACTGGTGCATATTGTCGGAGCCGGAACAACCGTTATTACAGCCAGCCAGCCCGGCAATGCTACTTATAAAGACACAACGTTTAGCCAAACTTTTATCGTTATTCCGCTTAACCTGCAGGTACAATCACTGGATGGCGATTCGGGACAACAGACAAATAACGTTGCCCGCCCGTATGTGAAGGTAGTGAACACTGACACTATAGGCGTCGCATACAGTGAATTAACGATGCGTTATTGGTTTACGGCGGAGAATTATGCCGGTATTAATACCTGGGTCGATTATGCTCAACTGGGGAACAGTAATGTAAAAATGAAGTACGTTCCGTTAGATCAACCCCGCAATGGTGCCCTGGGTTATATAGAATATAGCTTCACCGCAACAGGCGACCTGGGCGCAAACAGCAATACCGGGCAAATACAATCAAGGTTTGCTAACCAGGATTGGAGCGTATTGAACGAGGCGGATGATTATTCTTATCAAAGTAATACCGCCAGTTATGCCAATAACGATCATATTACGCTTTACCGTAATGGGACGCTGATATGGGGAACTGAGCCGGCTGCCGCTACACCACTTACCAGCCTGAATGTGTTTTACCAGAATCAAAACACAAGCACCAGCGGCAATACCATCAGCACCTACCTGTCTATTAACAATACCGGGAATGTACCCGTAGCTTTTGGCGATATTACGGCCCGTTACTGGTTTACCAAAGATGGCACACAGAGCCTGAACTACTTCGTTGATTATGCTAAAAAAGGCAGCAGTAACATTAGCGGTAATTTTATACCATTAACTACTGCGCTTACCGGTGCCGATACTTATTTTGAGCTTGCGGTAAATTCCTCAGCAGGCACCCTTTATCCTTTAAGTTCATCGGGCAATATCCAGTACCGTATTGTTAAGGCAGATTGGTCTAATTTTAATGAATCGGATGATTACTCTTATCTGGCTAAGGATGTTATGAAAGAGAATAATCATATTACCGTTTATTATAAAGGTCAGCTTATTTACGGAACAGAACCTTCTGCAGGCTCTATGTCATTAAAGAGCGCCCCGCTGGCCGTAGCCCCGCCACAGCGCGACATCACTAATGAAGGAATTGTAGTACACCAGGGCCTTTCTCCTAATGGGGATGGTATCAATGATGTATTGATCATAGACGGGTTGACAGCTTACCCGGATAATAAATTAACGATCATGAACCGGGAAGGCGTTAAAATATTTGAAGCTAAAGGTTATGACAATAGCTCGAAAGTATTTGATGGGCACTCCAGTATAAGTGGCGTCATGCAGCAGCCCGGTACTTATTTCTACACACTTGACTATAAGCAAGGTGAAGAATACAAGCATAAAACCGGTTTTATCATCATTAAATATTAATCGCAAGGCATGATCCCGGAAATGAATAAAATTTATAATAACAAGAACCCCCTTCTTGTTGCATTAAGCCTGTGCCTGTTACTTATAGTAACAGGCACCAGCGCTGCTGCTCAGCAACAGGCTTTCAGCTATACCCAGTACATGGATAACTTAGCCCCTTTTAATCCGGCCTATTCACTTTTGGACAAGGCCGGTTCAATTAATACCCTGGCGCGAAAGCAGTGGGTAGGGATAGACGGAGCACCGGTAACCTACCTGATTAATGGAAACCTGCCCATCGAACCGATTGACGCTGCAGCAGGGTTAATCGTATTTAATAACCAGTTGGCCATAGAGCATCAAACTGAAGCAAATGCCTATTTTGCAAAAGGCATCCAATTAAATTCAGAGAGTCATTTGGCTGTGTCGCTTAATGCCGGTTTGAGGAATTATACCGCCAATTATTCTTCACTGGATTCCAATGACCCAATCTTCAGGAATGATGTAAGAGGAACCAGCCCTAACATCGGGTTTGGCGTAATGTACTATACCAATTGGTACTACCTTGGTATTTCGGCCCCCGAGCTCACTATAACCAGTTTGGGTACTGCATCTATTCAAAATAGCACCAATTTCAGGAGCCACTATTACTTTTCGGGGGCATTGCTGAGCGACATCAACGAGGATATAAAGTTTAAACCGGCAACCTTGGTTGCTTACGCAAAAGGAGTACCGCTTGTTGCTGATATATCCGGCACACTGTATATGAAAGAAACCCTGGGGATCGGGATCAACTACCGTACCGATAAGACAATGGCAGGCATTCTGACAATAAATTTCAATGCATTTCATGCGGGTTACAGTTATCAGTTAGGCACCTCATCTGCCAATCTGGGCGGCTTTAATAACGCCACCCATGAAATATCTATAAGTTATCGTTTTGGTAACGGGGCAACTAATCCCAAGCTATTGTGATTCATATGCTGATATTTCCCATTTTTCTTTTGTCATATACAGGCAACCATAAAAAGAATACGACTTTTGCGAAAAAGGTCTGGCTAATGAGGATATTGTAAAAGCTGGTGCTGTCTTTTGAGTATCTCCGGCATATTAATACGTCATATGTAGCGAACACTAATTGGTGTTCGCTTTAAATCATGACATATTTTAAAACTTTTCGAAAATTTCGGCAATTATTATTTAATACGTTATTGTTGCTTGCAGTTGTAATTCCGGTACGAGCCGAAGATATCCTTAAGGCATATCCTGCACCTTCGGGTGCTGCCCTCAATAATTCGTTTACTGTTAAGGTAAGAATACCCGGCGGGTCGTGGAAAGCGTTGCCTGTATATCTTATTAAAGTAGATAAGGTTTCGGGCTCCAGGCATCAGGAGCAACTCTCCTCAATGGCTTATTTTGATTTTTCGGGTGAGGTTGAAGTGTCTGTGACTTTTAACAGAGGCACTGTTAATGCTGCAAAGATCAGACCCCTTTCTTTTGGTATACAGCATGAATTAAAAAACAATACAATATTCTTTAAATTGACTAAACCTGCTAATCTATCAGTGGAAGTAAACGGTGATATTTTTAATAACCTTCATCTTTTCGCTAACCCGGTAGAAGAACTGATTCCAGCTGCAAAGGATACCAATGTGATTTATTTTGCGCCAGGCTACCACCAGGTTCCCGGCGGGGTGTTAAAAGTTCCTTCGGGAAAAATGGTTTATATCTCTGGTGGGGCCGTAGTAAACGGTCAGATACTCATTGAAAGCGTTAACAATGTAAAAGTTGTGGGAAGGGGAGTGATGGAGCAGGCACCAGGCAAAGGCATCCGGATTGCATGGTCAAGGAACGTGGAGGTGAACGGGATCATTACCGGGCAATGCTTTACAGGTGGTTCAGAAAATGTGGTCATCAGTAATGTTAAAGCAATCAGCTATTGGCGATGGGGCGACGGTATGAATGTTGTTTCAAGTAATAATGTTTTATTCGATGGTGTGTTTAACCGTAATTCGGATGACTGTACTACAGTATACGGTTCACGGGGAGAGTTCAAAGGTGGATGCAAAAACATAACGATGAAAAATTCCACCTTGTGGGCAGATGTCGCCCATCCGATATTGGTTGGTACCCATGGCAGCACACCTGAACCTGTGATCCTCGAGGACCTCACCTATAAAAACCTGGATATTTTGGATCATATGGAAGCCCAATATGACTATCAAGGCTGCCTGAGCTTAAATGCGGGCGACAGCAACCTGATCAGGAATGTTCGTTTTAATAATATCCGGATAGAGGATTTCCGGCATGGGCAGCTGGTTAATCTGCGCGTTTTCTATAACAAGAAATATTGCACATCGCCGGGCCGTGGAATTGAGAACGTTTTATTCAAAAATGTTACTTACAATGGCAAAAATGCCCTTACATCGATCATTGCAGGATATGACGAGCAAAGAAAAGTGAAAAATATTGTGTTCGATAATCTGCGTATCAACGGAAAACTAATAACCGACAAGATGCCCGGTAAACCTGGTTGGTATAAAACCTCTGATATGGCAGGCTTTTTTGTTGGTGAGCACGTAGAAAATATTTCATTTATTCAAAGTACAGAATAAACCGGATGCTGGCCGATAAGTATCGGGCTTTCAAATTTTATAGATTAACAGAAAATGCCTTTCTGTAGCAAACGAAAAGGCATTTTCTGTTAGAGGGCTATGGCGAGCACATATCTTTTACTTTATTAATGGGAAAAAATGTCACTTCGACGAATCAAGGGTGGAATTTGTGCGTTTGGGGAGAGGGAAAATCTTCTACTCCTGCTTTTACAGATGTCGTTTGTAGAGCCTGATGTAGAAGATTTCTTTTACGCTCCTCCCTCCAGTCCGTTCCCGCTTTATCGTTAATGTCTTTACAGGCCGTAGGTTATAAAGGAGGGCTTCCGATTATAGTCTTTGGGGTTTTAAATCAACAAACGTTGGTGAATCCCTGTCGCAGACAATCTTGCCGTCCAGATATTTTAATTCGACGACCTGAATACTTGACCGTTGCTTCTGAAAACGACTGCCCCCGGCGTTTTTGATTCCAGGATGTACAAAGTAGTAAAGATAGGCCCGCCCGTTCTTACTTACACGAACGTCGCAATGACCGCCCTTAACGCCATCATCCGTTCCTTTTCCTGCGTCTGCCAGAATATTTCCGCCGGCTTGACGAACCCAGTTCTTAAGGTCATCCGACGAGTAAACGGCGAGCCCTGCCCAAACATCGGTGATCATCCAATATTTGTTCTGCCACCTGAAAGCTTTCGGCCCTTCCCCGGGCTGGTCAAAAATGGCCTTGTTGCCATTTGTCCAATGATACAAATCGGGGCTGTCTGCATAATAGGTCGACTTATGATCTGTTTCATTATTGTACCACATGCGCCATGTTCCGTCAGGTAGTTGTATTACACAGGGGTCGATCACATGATCGTTTACGAGATGAAGAGTTGATTCAAATTTCCAGTTAGTAAGGTTTTTACTCGTGAGGTGGATGATATTTCGGGGATGATGCCAATCCCCAAAAACGCCGGGAACATAAGTGAGGTACATATGATACAACCCCTTATATTCCACAATTTCAGGTGCCCAATAAGTATATCCCGAATCTGGTTTATAATCAATTTTTGCTATGCCTGTATATTTCCAGTTGGCACCATCGGTTGATTCAGCAATACCAATCTCTGTACCATGCACCCAGGATACCCCGGCCTCTGTTGTGTCGGTGGCCCTGCGGTTGGTATAAAACATATTCCACTTTTTTGTCGTGCGGTTCCAGATCAGGGTAGGGTCGGCGGCACCATCAAACACCGGGTCACGGTAAACAGGTTTTGGTGCCAGGGTGCCGGTAGTCGTTTGCGGGAAAGCTCTGCATACGCTCCCCAATAGCAGTAATAAATAAATGTACTTTTTCAATTTGGTAATTATAATTGGTAAAATGAATATTTGAAAGACTTACAAAGTAACGCGATTTTTTACCTTTTAAGTGGTTCAAATTCGTCCGTTCTGGGGCACAAATTCGGCACAGTTGCCAATGACCGTTTTCGGATAGGCAGTATATTGGGAATCCGCCGATCCTTCAAATAAATATTATTTTTTGGTCAAAAATTGAGTATGGTTTCACAATTGTATCGTCATGAATTTATAATACAATTTTGTGCGTACAGATGGATAACTACTATTTAATAGCAGCTATTTTTATCGCCAAATACCCAAACCTCAATAATAAAAACAAAACATGGTGATTAAACGGTTTACTCTGATTCTGATTTGCGGATTTTTATTTATCAATAGCATATACGCCCAGCGATTTCCAAGGGCAATTATGCCTGGTGATTATCCTGATCCTTCAATTATGCGGGATGGTAAGGATTATTACATGACCCATTCGCCTTTTTACTATGCCCCCGGATTTTTAATCTGGCATTCGCAGGACCTTATGAACTGGGAGCCGCTGGTGAGGGTGATGCCTGATTATCAGGGCTCGGCAATGGCGCCCGACCTTCTTAAATATAAAGGGAAATACTATATCTATTACCCTGCGGCAGGATCCGTTTGGGTAATATGGGCAGATGATATTAAAGGCCCATGGAGCAAGCCTGTTGATTTAAAGATAAAAGGAATTGACCCCGGCCATGTTGTTGGGGAAGACGGTAAAAGGTACCTGTATACCAATGAAGGTGGCTATGTACAGCTGACAGACGATGGGCTGGCTGCCGTTGGCGAGAAAAAGACGGTATATGATGGCTGGGATTATCCCTCAAAATGGGTAGTAGAATGTAAATGCCTTGAGTCGCCAAAATTACTGCGTAAAGACGGCTATTTCTATATGATATCTGCCGAAGGAGGAACTGCCGGGCCCGCAACAAGCCACATGGCAGTTGTCGCCCGGTCAAAAAGTGCTTTGGGCCCCTGGGAAAACTCCCCATATAATCCGTTAGTGCATACTTACAGTGAATCAGATAACTGGTGGTCAAAAGGGCATGGAACCCTGATTGATGACGTAAACGGCAATTGGTGGATCGTATATCATGCTTATGCAAAAGGATATCATACCCTTGGGCGGCAAACATTGATTGAACCGATAGAATGGACGAGCGATGGCTGGCCGAAGCTTAAAGAAAATGCTGTACCGGTTATTCCGGAAAAAACAATTAAAAACGGGTTAGCGCTTTCTGACGATTTTGGAAACAATGAACTCGGCCTGCAGTGGACGTTCTGGAAAGAGAATGCTTTAAAAGTTATTTCGCCCGGTAATAATACTTTGTTGGTGCCGGCAAAAGGTGGCAGCCCCTCAAATGGACGATTATTACTGGTTACAGCTACTGATAAGAATTATGAAACCCAGGTAGCGGTAAACGCCGGTAAAGGCAATGTTTCGGGGCTGGTCTTATTCTATAACGAAGATGCATTTGCCGGTGTTGTATCAGACGGAACAAAATTCACCGTATACAAAAATGCAGACGAAAGCTTCCAGGTGCCAAATAAGTTTGGCAGGCAGTTTTTCCTGAAGATCCATAATCACGGTAATACCTGCAATTTCTCTGCAAGTAAGGACGGCAAGACCTGGATATTGCTGGCAGAGAATGTTGATGTATCCGCTATGCAGCATAACAATTACCACGGATTTTATGCTTTACGAATAGCCCTGGTATCCGCCGGCAAAGGCGTAGCCCGATTTAAAGAGTTTCGCTACCGGAATGCCGTTCCGAAGGAAGCTGATATGAGCGCCTACCTGATGGTTTATCACAAAGACGAAACCCATGGATTATATATGGCCGTGAGTAAGGACGGGTACTCGTTTACTGCTGTAAATGATGGCAAGCCGGTTATTGCGGGCGATACAATTGCTGATCAAAAAGGAATAAGGGACCCCCATATTTATCGTGGGCCGGACGGCGCATTTTATCTGGCCATGACCGATCTTCATGTGTTTGCCAAACGCGATGGCCTTCGGGATACGGAGTGGGAACGCGATGGTAAGATTTACGGCTGGGGCAATAACCGTGGCCTTGTGCTGATGAAGTCGTGGGATTTGGTCCATTGGAAACGGGCCAATATCCGGTTCAATGAGATTTCGGCCGAATTTAATGAGATAGGCTGTGCCTGGGCACCCGAAACCATCTTTGATGAAGCGAAAGGGAAATTGATGATCTATTACACTATGCGGTACAGGAATGAGCCGAATAAGCTTTACTATGTATATGTCAACGATGATTATAACCGTCTTGAGTCTGCTCCTCAATTGCTGTTTCAGTATCCGGATGAAAAAATTACGGCAATTGATGGTGACCTGACCAAGGTGGGTGATAAATATCACCTGTTTTATGTTGCCCATGACGGAACTGCCGGTATTAAGCAGGCTATATCCGATAAGGTAAACGGGCCGTTCAGCTATGATCCCCGTTGGTACGATTTTGAGCCAAAAGCTTGTGAGGCACCAACCGTGTGGAAGCGGATTGGCGAAAATAAGTGGGTGTTGATGTACGATGTATATAGCATTACACCAAATAATTTCGGCTTTGCTGAAACCTCTGATTTTGTAAATTTTAAGGATTTGGGCCACTTCAACGATGGAATAATGAAAGCGACAAATTTTTCCTCGCAAAAACATGGGGCCGTTATTCATTTAACTAAAGCCGAAGCCGAAACCCTAATTAATTATTGGGCAAGTAAGAAATAACCGTTAAGGTTCGCGAAGCGGTTATTGAAGGCAGAAGAGTTGTGATACTCTACAATAATAGCATTTTTGATTAAATGATCCCCTGCATGAATATTTCATGCAGGGGATTTTTACATTGTAAAGGTTCGGGCAGAATTTGGTGCTTTTGGGGCGTATCGCCTGGGTTATAATCCGGCTTTCCTGACAACTGAAGCTTTTCAAGGCAATCAACACTATGCAGCGGGGACAATTAAGTCACTAAAAAAGAGCGGTATAACATGATGAAAAGAATAACCTGATTGAAAGTTTATCGGAATATTAACAACGAAATTGAGATTTTAAACCCTTCCCAGGCGCTTATTTACAGATAGTATAATATGCTAAAACAAAGTGCAGGCGTTTTGTCGTTATGCTGAATCGGAATGTTCTGCCTGGTTGAGGTTTAAAAAAGCTGTATTATAAAAAGATGGTCTTGCAAAAATAGCCAAAAGAAAAAGAGGTTGTTTTCATTATTGAAAACAACCTCTTTTTCTTTTGGCTATTCGGGTAAAGGATGCGAAGACGCATTCAATAGGGACGATTGTCTGTGCTTTCTTTTTTACCTTATAACCTCTATCTTGAATTTTAAGGTACTTTCAATGCCTTATAGAATTTAATTAATAACCTGGGTTTTGGACAATGTTCGGATTTAAAGAACGCTGATCATTTGGAATAGGAAGCAGGTAATGCATCCGTTTAAATTTGCGGTTAATAGCCGGATCCAGTATGACCGCCCCGGTTTGGTTATCAATACCATAAACAAATTTACTTGGATTATAAATCGGATTATTGGTTATTGGATTGGTCCCGGTTGCGGTTTCAGTAGGTTGACCGTTATATTGTACAACCATGCCTTCTATCGGTTGGTTCAATTCAGTTTCGGCGATGCCCCAGCGTTTCAGATCGTCATAACGGCTGTTTTCCAGGTAAAGTTCAAGCGCACGCTCCCTTCTTATTTCGCCCAGCATGGTAAGGCTCGGATATGGAGCTATCAATGCGTTTGTAAGCGGTGCCACAAAATTACGTGCCCTGATTTTATTGACGGAAATATTCAGATCCGCATCTGAAATAGAACCGCCACCCAGTTCACATTTGGCCTCAGCATAGATCAGATATACTTCTGCAAGACGGATCTGCGGGTAGTCATATGATTCCTGGTAATCGGCCCTTGTAGATTCCTCTGAGCAGAATTTACGATTCGGATAACCGCCATTTATGTTGGTATACAAATCCGGGTAATAGGGTTTTATTATTGTTGGAAAATTGAATGTAGTTATATAATTGGCCAGGTTATAATTGGCTCCCGTTGTTGCGCCGAAGCCCCAATATTTCTTTTTGGGAATAACTACAAGGCTGCGCAGTCTCCATTCCCTGTTATCAAACTCATCGGTCATTTTCGCATGCCCTTTAGCAAGGGGAGATACTGTGAATGGAAGCCCATCCGTGCACAAATACATGTCCATCATTTTCCTCGACGGCCCCCAGCCTACCAATGTATGGGTTAGGTTAGCATTGCCCTGTAAAAGGGTAAAATCATAGTGGCTTGACAGAATATATTCCTTGTTATTTGCCTTCGTAAGACCCTTCGGATTTGAGTTTGCGTCATCCAGATTGAACATATAATAATAGCTTAGGGTGTCAACGTTATTGAATAAAGCATAGGTGTTGTCCGTCATAACCTGCGAAGCTAAATTAGCTGCCTGTGTTAACCATGTTGTGGTGCTATCGGCCTTTTTTTGGTTTTGCGCCCAGTCTGTAGATGTGCATACATACTTTTCCCATGTAGCCTCATAAAGCAAAACGCGCGCTTTGAAAGCTTTTGCTGCTTGCAGGCTTACCTGTCCTTTATCTGCAGATGCGATGCTTGCTTCTGCCGGTAGACCTGCAATGGCAACATCCAGGTCACGTAGTATTTGGTTAGCGACCTCATAACGGGTATTTCTTGGTGCCTGGAGGTCAGTGGAATTGACGCTCACTACTTTAGTTGCAAGAGGTACTCCGCCAAATCGTTTCAAAAGGAAGAAATGATGCCAAGCCCTAAAGAAATAAGCAGCTGCAACGTATTGTTTGATAGCGCTTTTATCACCGGTGTAATTTGCAGCTGCTTCGATCAATACGTTATTCGCCCGGATGTAGGCATAGGTATTTAACCAGTAAATATCAGTTTGCGGAACCGATACGGCGCCTTGACCGTAAGCACTTATCGCTTCAGTCAAATCGGTACCTGCGTCCATAAAATCGTAAATATTACTGTTTGCAGCACCCTGGACATCAGATTTTACGGGACGAAAGCCAATCATTTTGTTATAAAAATCATTTGAAAACGATTTGAACTGGGCGGCATTCTGAAAGAACGAAGCTGTAGTTGGCTGGTCGATCGGGTTCAGGTCCAAAAATGTTTTTTTGCATGCGCTTGCTGAGATCATCAGCGTAAGTGCGATTATATAGTTTAACTTTTTCATTTATCCTTAATATTTAAAATCCAACTTCCAGGCCGAATGTGTATGTTCTGATGAATGGATAACTACTGTCAGAAGATGTTCCTCTTTCCGGATCAAAACCATCTTTAACAGAAGAGAATGTCAGCAGGTCGTTCCCCGATACATAGGCCCTAACCCGCTTAATGCCGATTTTATCCATCCATTGTTTAGGAAGCGTATAGCCTATGATCATATTTTTCAGGCGTACATAACGCAAACTTTCCATATTTACGTCATTAACAGCCCAGTTCCAGTTATTCCGGTTGTTGTCAAATGACAACCTGGGATATACGGCACTGGTATTATCGGGCGTCCAGGTTTTACCAATATAATAAGTGTTAATATTGAGGTAATTACGGAAGAATGGAGCTCTGCCGTTACCTCCCCGCAAAAGGTTTTGCTTCAATACCCCCTGGAAGAAACCAGAGAGATCGAAATTTTTCCAACGGATGCCGAGGTTGGTGCCAAACGTGTAGTGGGGATCGGCATCGCCGGCAAAGTACAAGTCGCTCGTGTTAAGCACGCCATCACCATTTAGGTCGACAACATTCAGATCGCCTGCACGAAGTTTACTGTTACCCGTCATAGCCCCCAGATTACCTACCGTATTCGCCGTATATTTTGCAGTATATACATCCGCATCGGCTTGTGTAGGGAATACGCCGTTCGTCCTGTACAGAAACAGGGAATTAAGCGGATATCCCTGTAACGGCAGATTTTGTCCCGGTGCAATAGCAGTAGCGCCGTTTCGTTTAACCAAAAGATTTTTGTTGTTGCTTAAGTGCAATCCAATATTATAAGAAACCTCGCCAATTTTATCACGCCAGTTCAGTGTAGCTTCAAAACCGCGTACTCTTAGGTTACCTGCATTGCTTGGTGGCGCATTTGCACCCAATACTCCCGGGTAAATTAAACTGAGTATAAGCCCGGTGTTTTTACGTTCGTAAACATCAAATGATCCGCTAAGTTTGTTATTGAACATAGTAAAGTCAATACCAAGGTTTTTGTTCAGCATCCGTTCCCAGGTCAGTTCAAGGTTGTATATATTGGCAATGGAATTGGTACCTTGGACTGCTGCCGTATTGCCGAATATTGCTGTACCAGCCCCAACACCAGATACATAGTTGAAGGCGCCGATTGCACCGTTTGTGCTGGATAAGCCATTTGTACCTCCGCCAAGACCACCCGTTTCGCCATAGTCTGCACGTATCTTCAGGTAGTTCAGGAATTTCAATGGCTTCATGAACCTTTCTTCCGACAGCACCCAGCCAGCTGAAACACTGTAAAAGTTCTGCCTGCGATGATCCGGGTCAAAACGTGAAGATGCGTCACTGCGGCCAATCAATTCTATCAGATAGCGTTTATTATAATCATAATCAAAACGCCCGAGGTACGAAGTAAGGCCTACCTTAACGTCTGAACTATTATTAGTTGCGTTAACGGGCGTGGCCGTGTTAAGATCGTAAAGGCCCGGATACAGCAAACCCGTACGTTGCGCTCCCAGCACCCTATCTTCCTGAAGTTCAGCTGTACTTCCCAGTGTAACCGCCACATTGTGTTTCTGCGCAAAGGTTTTATTGTAATCTGCAAGAACACCGAAGTTATCATAAATGGTGTTTGAAATTGTCTCACCGACGAAAGCTGGATTATAGATGGTTGAAGTAATACGGTCGCCTGTCCAACTGTAAAGGTTATAGGTTTGATTATATTCGTTTTTCATGCCGTCACGCTTGGTGATGGCGGCGGTACCGCTTATCGTCAGGCCCTCAATGATCTTTGCAGAGAGCCGGGTATTGAAACGGAAGAAATTATCAGTGTTTCTGATACGGCCGCCGGCTTGGGTCATCGCAACAGGGTTACGATATCCGTAGTCATCATAATAATTGCCAACACTATTATAGACAGGGAAAATAGGAGCATCGAAAAAACCGGCACCCACGCCATTTCTGGGGCTCTTTACCGTTCTGGTGTCGTATGAAATGCCGGCTTGCCATTTTACATTTTTAGAGATCTGATAATCGTAATTAAAACGGGCGTTGTATTTTATTTCACCGTCATATGCGGTTTTAAGAATTGATTTATTGTTTGAATACCCTAAAGAAGCTGCGTAGCCGGCATTATCGGTAGAACCTGTGAGCGAGAGGTTCTGCAATTGTGAGTATGAATTCCCATAAAGCGCATTTTGCCAGTTGTTGTCGCCATAATGCGATATCAATCCGCTTGGTTGGGTATAGTCAAAAGACTCGCCGTTTGCCATTCTTTGAAGGTTAGCCAGTGTCCATTGAGGAAGAAACTGAATAGGATTACCAGAAGCGTCAACCCTATCCTGCATAGATGTTTCCAGGTAAAGGCTCGCCCATTGCATCATATTAGCCCAGGGAACGGTTTTTGCCACCGTATTTATGCTGTAGCTCGGATTGTAGGTAACCTGTGTTTTACCTTTGCCCCGCTTTGTCGTGATCAGTATGACACCGCCTTGCGCACGCGCGCCATAAATTGCGGCAGATGCATCTTTAAGTGCAGTGACTGATTCGATGTCGTTGGGGTTAAGTGTACTGATTTCAAAATCTGCAACTGTAGGCACACCATCAATGATGATCAGCGGTGAAACAGCTGATGTAGATGATTCTCCACGAAGCCTGATGGCTAATCCTTCATTGCCCGGACGTGGTGAATTCCTGGTTACGACTAAACCCGGGATTTCTCCCTGAAGGGCCAGCGCCGCATTAGGAACTGGCCTGTCCCGGAAAACTTCTGCCCCCACCTGAGAGATCGCACCGGTAAGTGTTTCCTTTTTTCTTGTACCGTAACCTACTACGATTACCTCATTGAGGTCATTCGCAACGGGACTAAGGCTGATATACATACGCCCCTGGGTATTTACGGGGAGTTCTGCCGAATTGTATCCCAGATAGCTAACCTGGAGTATAGCTCCCTGATCAGCGACGATTTTAAAATTACCTTTTACATCAGACGCAACAGCGGTAGATGTCCCTTTTACCTTTATTGTGGCACCCGTAATTGTTTCATGGGTCCTGGCATCTGTAATCTGGCCAGATATCGTTGACTGGCCGAAACTGCGAAGACTTAGCAATGCCAGCAGTAAGGTAAATAACGCCGTAATCGGCTTGTAATTAAGTACTGCTTTTCTCATAATTTATTTAATGTTTAATTAATTGGTTGTGCTATTGGTAACTAATAAATGGCTCTTTGAGGGCCTTCTGACTTTTCCCCTTTTTGAAAGTATGGGAACACATAGACAGCTATCCACACACTATTTTCAAGGTACCTTTGATTTTGTCAGGACCCTGCTTAAATGCAAGTATCTCAAGCTTGTGTAACAGGTGGTTTCTCGGTTTGAAAACATTCATAGTTTAAATTTTAATTTCAGAAATGTGATTTTTAAAAGCATGACACGGCTTCTTTTTAAGCATGACGTGATATTTGTCGCCTCAATACTCATCGTATTCAATTTTGTCAACTGAATGAAGGAGGCATTTTCCGAATCTGATTTCTCCGGCGGTTATAAATAAAAGCCCCGAATTATTTATCGGCCGAAAGATTAGCCGGGCATAAACCACTTTCCGGTAGCCAAACATTGGTGCTGGCTAACAAGGCATTGCAATTTTAGTTCGGTTGGATAGTTCTCGGACGTTATCTATCAGCCGCCCGGTATCGAATTGATTTCAATTTCTAAACTTTAAAAAAAATTATAGATGTGAGTATCGGTGAAATCTTCCGTCGTCTTATAAATATATTCTTTATATGTGGACCACCCGGTCGTCAAAAATTGGTTAAAAAGGCTTCTGTATGGAAGCTTTTTTAATCGGCCCGGGAGAGGCCAACAGGAAAATATAACGACAGTACTACTCGGGGCGGCAGGATTTGGCCGGTCGAGAGAAAAGAAATAATGAAAAATATATGGAAGTAAACTTAACCGTAGTTACAACTATGTTGATTTGCACTGCAGCGGAGATTTTTCGGGCTCAGACGGTTCAACCGGCAGCTATAGATCATAGTGCCGGACAAGCGGAAAAATGTCCTTGCACCGCCTCATTGAATAACATTTTCCTACTCCGTTTGACTGGACAGCGCCCGGCGGAAACGGGGATTAACGTATTAATCGACTATGCGGGCTGTGATTCCCAGAGCTTTCGTGCACATATTATTTGTTGGTTCGTTATGTTTTTTTCGGGCTTAAATTCTTTAAGGTACAATACATTACAGTCAAGATCAATGAAAAAGAGAAATAAAGAGACTGATATCCCGGATTTTTTTAGCATCAAAAAGCCGAAAATTACTAACAAGCAAGTCAGAAATAGCTGGGATGCTATTTCAAAAAAAATAGGTGAGGGGCAGGAAAAGGATAAGCAGGAATGCTTATAAACGATTTTTTCGATGTCTTTTCGGGGTGTTAGTATTAAACAAACTGTTATTAGGGCTGGAAAAAACAACTTAATCGATTTTAGTATAGGTTGATTAGCTTTTTTGCTGTGTCGGTCCAATACTATCTATAGTCAAAAACAATATGAACAACTGTAATCAGTTAAAGCAATGGTGGGAGCAGACCCTCGGCGGAAATGTTAAATCCTTCGGCCTGATCCATGAGGAACTTTATTCATCCTTGCATTTTTATCTGTTAAAAATAGTTAAGGATGAGGATGTTGCCCAGGATATTTTACAAGACCTTTTTGTAAAACTTTGGGAACGCAAAGAAAGATTTGGTGCGATAAGTAATGTAAAGCATTATTTTTTAAAATCGGCCCGCTCGCTGGCAATTAATTACCTAAATTCTTATCGGCCGGAATTGCTCGATCTTCAAAATCATAAGCAGGTTGACTTTGTATTTTCGATTGAGGATATACTGGTGGAGAAGGAGGCAGACAGGGAAATGCAGCAGGCACTAATCAAAGCAATGAACATGCTTCCGAAACGTCAGAAGGAAATGATATTTCTTAGATATTTTGATAACTGGAATTATGACCAGATTGCAAACGTTACCGGATTGCAGTATCAGTCGGTGCTTAACCATGTTCATCGCGGGCTTAGACAGCTCAGGAGTACGTTGACTGAAAGTGTAGTATCGGTACCGGGAGAGCTGTTTGAACTACCTTCAAGTATTTAACCGACTGCAAAAACACGCCAATGAAACAATATCAATTGACGATTTATAAATTAAAACGATCCGGCTGATTTTAAATTAGTACTTGCCGGGGGCTTGTAGTAAAATGAATTTATATCTCGCCAATATTGAAAATATATACAATGTAATTTATGACTATCCTTAAAACTACCTTTCTTCACATTTTTTTGATGGCTGTTCTGCTACCGGCCAGCCTGTTTGCTCAGCAAAATCCTGTTGAGCCGGCTAAGGCCATAAGCAAGGATCTCTTCGGCGTTTTTTTCGAAGATCTGAGTTATGCGGCAGACGGTGGCCTGTATGCCGAATTGGTTCAGAACCGTTCATTTGAGTATAATCCTGCCGACAGGAAGCAATGGAACCCGCTGAGCTTTTGGGAATATTGTACACAAGGGCACGGATACGGAAGGGTCTCTGTTGAAAGTGCTTTGCCAATTGCGCCAACAAACCCTCATTACCTGGTTCTTGATATTGATTACCCCGGTGCTGAAGGAATAGGCATCATTAATAGCGGCTTTGATGGTATCGCCTTAAAGTCGGGTGAGGAATATGATTTTTCTGTCTATCTGAAACAAATTTCGGGAAGCTCTGCACAAATAAAGGTAGATCTTCGCGGAAACAAGGGTGTTTCCTATGGTGGTCTTTCCATTAAGGTTGTCGGAAAAGGCTGGAAAAAATATACCGGTACTATCAAGGCAGCCGCCAACGCGGATTCTGCCCGACTAAGTTTGTTGTCCCTCACAAAAGGCAAGATTGCCATTGACGAGGTTTCCCTATTTCCGCGTAAGACCTTTAAAGGAGAGAAAAACGGGCTTCGGGCAGATTTGGCACAGGCCATAGCCGATCTTAAGCCAAAATTTATGAGATTTCCCGGCGGTTGCCTTGTTCATGGCGACGGAGTTGATAATATCTATCGCTGGAAAAAAACAATCGGGCCCGTTGAATTTCGTGAGCAGGACAGAAACATCTGGGCTTATCACCAAAGTTTTGGCCTGGGTTTTTATGAATATTTTCGTTTCTGCGAGGACATCGGCGCCAAACCACTTCCGGTACTTGCTGCAGCGGTAAGCTGCCAAAATTCAGGAGGGACAAGGGGAACCGGGCAAAAAGCCGTCCCGGAGGCAGATATGAAATCTTATATCCAGGATATACTCGACCTTATCGAATATGCAAACGGGCCGGTAACCTCAAAATACGGTGCTAAACGTGCCGCTGCCGGGCACCCTAAACCGTTTAACCTGCAATACATCGGCATTGGAAATGAAGATAAAATAACCGACGACTTTCGGAACAGGTTTCAACAAATATATGATGTGATCCGTGCAAAATATCCCGCCATTACTATTGTAGGCACAGTAGGGCCGTTTCCGGCAGGAGAGGATTACACTTTGGGGTGGAACTTTGCTGATAAACTGCATGTCCCAGTTGTAGATGAACATTTTTATCAAAAACCCGATTGGTTTCTCAACAATAACAACCGTTATGACAGTTATCGTCGCCCTAACTCCAAGGTCTATATTGGGGAATATGCTTCATGGGGCAACAGCCTGATCAATGCACTTTCTGAAGCTGCATTTATGACCAGCCTGGAAAGAAATGGCGATGTTGTCAAAATGGCCTCGTATGCACCTTTGTTGGCAAATTTGTCGCATATCTCGTGGAACCCCGACCTGATCTATTTCAACAACAAGACGCTATTTAAAACGGCCAACTACTATACTCAACAGCTCTTTTCCGCGAACCAGGGTGACCATTATATCCCTAACGTGATCAAATTCAATTTGCATGGCGCGTCCAAAGATTCTACACTGGTTGCATCCTGTGTAAAGGATAGTGCAACTGGAGATATTATTATAAAAATCGTAAATGCGGGGGCAAAAGAGGCGACCGCTATGATTAACCTTGCAGGCTTCAACATTGCAGAGGGAAGTGCAAAGGTTGATTTGTTGGCAGGCGACCCGGCCGACAAAAATTCGATTACAGATCCTGATAAGGTGCACGTTGTAAGACATGAACTACCGAAAACTACAGTCGATCATTATACTGCTCCTCCTTTTTCCCTGAGCGTGATCAGGCTTAAAACACAAAACAGTGCTGGAAAGTAATGCTCTTTTGAGTGAAAATTCTCATCGCAAATTGGCCCGGCAAGGATGTAATTAACAAGATTTTCTTAATCTTCATGTAAGGGAGTAACCCGAAGCTTTTTTCTAACATAAATACTTAATAAAAAGGTTAAACAAATGTCGGAAGTCGGCCCCTGTCAATCAAGATGTTCGTGTGGTGTACATGTTTGATTTTCAGTCTATTGTGGGGTTTTCATTGAGTCTTTTTTTTGTTGTAGGTGACTCAATGAATTACTCAATAGAATTTTATGTTTATTTGCGGATTTTAAGTGGGTTTAAAACAAAAAAAGCCCCAAATTATTGATTTTGGGGCTTTTTGAAGCACTTTGACTGTGCTTTTGTACTCAGAGCGGGAATCGAACCCGCACTCCGTTTACGGGAACAGGATTTTAAGTCCTGCGTGTCTACCAGTTCCACCATCTGAGCAGCGCTTGTCCCGATTAAATCGGGATGGCAGTTTTAAAAATAAAACCCTTCTTTTTATCAGGAAGGGCTTTGAGCGAAAGACGAGATTCGAACTCGCGACCCCGACCTTGGCAAGGTCGTGCTCTACCAACTGAGCTACTTTCGCATTGGTATTCTCCTCGCTTTGATCTGGCTTTCGTTAACCGGCTGCCTATCTCGTTTGCGGGAGTGCAAATATAGGCAGAAATGCATACTCTGCAAGGAAAAATTTAATTTTTTTGAAAATAGTTTATAACTCGCTGTTTTTCAAAATATCTGATATCAACTCAGCTTCAAATCCGCGGCCTATGGCATACTGCTGCAGCTTGTACCGGCGCTTTAGCTGGTTCTTCTCGGTTAAGGTGGCCGCTTTTTTTTGCAACAGGTGAGTAAGAGCAGCTATATAATCGTCCAAATCGATACTAAGAAATGCTTTTTTTATCAATACATCGGGCACTCGTTTAAGCTTAAGCGCCTGTTTTATTTTGACGCGGCCCCAGGCTTTCTGGTTAAATTTACTTTTAGCATAGATCCGTGCAAAGCGTTCCTCGTTAAGGAAATTGCCCTCTATCAACTGGCTTATAATGCGTTCAACAGCATCAGGCCATAATCCCCAATCGTAAAGTTTGTCGCGTACTTCCTGCTGGGCGCGCTCCTGGTAGGCGCAAAAGTGTTCGGCCTTTGCAAGGGCAACTTTCTCGTCAGTAATTTTAATTGATTTGGGCTGATCCATTTAAAAACCAAAATTCGTTAAAAATTATTCTATTTGTTTTAATATCTCCAAATTAGCAGCATGCCAACTAACACGTACACCATAAGCGCTATAAAAAAGATCATCAAGGCAGATGGCAACATTGTTGAAGAATATACCATCAATGCGCTTTTTACCGATAGCCGCCGGATTAATAACCCTGCCGAAGGTTTGTTTTTTGCCCTGAGTGGCAGACGCAATGGCCATGAGTTTGTTGCCGAAGCTTACGCAGGCGGTGTGCGCAATTTTGTGGTAGAACATGGCCCGGAGTTTAACCTGCCCGGCGCAAACTTTTTGATTGTGCCAGATCCGCTGGCTGCCCTGCAAATACTGGCAGCCTATCACCGCAGCCGTTTTAAGCTGGAGGTAATTGGCATTACGGGCAGTAACGGCAAAACTATTGTTAAGGAATGGCTTTACCAGCTGCTTTCGGCCGATAAAAATATTGTACGAAACCCTAAAAGTTATAATTCGCAAATCGGTGTGCCATTGTCCGTATGGCAAATCAACGGCCGGAACGAACTGGGTATTTTTGAAGCGGGCATCTCCACCATAAACGAGATGAATAAGCTGGAAGCTATCATTAAGCCCGAAATAGGGGTACTCACCCACATTGGCCCTGCGCATGACGAGGGTTTTGAATCGCCCAGGCAAAAGCTCCTGGAAAAACTTCGACTATTCAAAAACAGCAGGTTGCTGATCCACAATTACGATCAGCTGATCGGTTATGAAAAAGATATCGCGGCTAAAGAAACCTTTACCTGGAGCCGTAAATTTCGTGAGGCTGATCTGTATGTTTTCAGCGAGACAGTGATCTCCAAAAATTATTATTTCCGTGCGCGGTACCAGGGCAAAGAGATAGAATGCCTCGTACCTTTTACCGACCAGGCCTCGGTAGAAAATGCCATTACCTGCTGGGCTACCATGCTGGCTTTAGGCTACAGTGCTGTGGAGGCGGATAAGCGCATCGAGCGCCTCGCCCCGGTAAGTATGCGGTTAGAGTTAAAAAACGGCGTAAACAACTGTTCCGTTATTGATGATTCATACAATTCGGATCTGCAATCGCTGGAGATAGCGCTTAACTTTTTATCGCAGCAAAATCAGCATCAAAAAAAGACGCTGATCTTGTCGGATATTTATCAATCGGGCTTGCAGCAGGATGTGCTGTACAAACAGGTGGCCGAATTGATCCGGGCCAAAAAGATTGATAAATTTGTTGGCGTAGGGGAGGCTCTACTCTCCCATCAGCAATATTTTGACATAGCCCAACAGCATTTTTATGCCGATACCGCCACACTGCTGCAACAGTTAAAAGCACTTAATTTTAAAGATGAAACCATCCTGATCAAAGGTTCGCGCAGTTTTGAGTTTGAGCAGGTGAGCCGCGCGTTAGCCCAAAAAGCGCATGAAACCGTAATGGAGATCAACCTGAACGCCTTACTAAACAACCTCAACTTTTATAAATCAAAGCTTAAGCCGGGCGTAAAAGTGATGGCTATGGTAAAGGCTTTTAGCTATGGCAGCGGCACTTTTGAGGTTGCCAATATGCTGCAATATAATAAGGTTGATTATTTGGCGGTTGCCTATATTGATGAGGGGGTAGCTTTACGGCAGGCCGGGATTAACCTGCCCATCAAAGTGCTTAACCCCGAAGCTTCGGCATTTGATAAGCTCACTGAATATAAGCTTGAGCCGGTAATTTACAGTTTTGGTTTGTTAGATGATTTTGTGGGCTATGCTTCGGCACAGGGCATTGCCGGTTACCCGGTGCATCTTAAAATTGATACCGGTATGCACCGCCTGGGTTTCGAAAATTACGAGATAGAAACCCTCTGCGATATGCTGGAGGTCAACCGTTACGTACGGGTGCAATCGGTATTTTCGCACCTGGTAGCAAGCGAAAGTCCGGAACACGACGAGTTTACTAAAAAGCAGATCAGGCGCTTTGAAAAGGCTTTTAAAGAAATAGAGCGCACACTGGGTTATAAGGTGATCAGGCACATTTGTAATACTGCCGGTATTATCCGCTGGCCTTCGGCACACTATGATATGGTTCGATTGGGGATAGGTTTGTATGGAATCGATTCGTCGGTACCAGGGTCTGATGCGGGCTTGCAGCCTATAGCCAGTTTAAAAACCAGCGTTGCCCAGGTTAAAAAGATTGTAAAAGGAGACACAATCAGCTACGGGCGAAGCGGGAGCCTTGTTAAAGACGGGAAAATAGCTACTGTTCGTATTGGCTATGCCGATGGTTACCTGCGTGCCTTTGGCAAAGGCGTAGGTAAAATGCTGGTGAAAGGCACGCTTGTGCCTACAGTGGGCAACATCACCATGGATATGTGCATGCTGGATGTGAGCGGCCTTGATGTGCATGAAGGCGATGAGGTGATCATCTTTGATGAGCACCAGCGCATTGAAGAACTGGCAAAGCAGATAGGCACCATCCCTTATGAAATATTAACCAATATTTCACAAAGGGTAAAAAGAGTGTACTTTTACGAGTAGAAATCAGGGGCTTAAAATGAACAGGTTAGCGCGGGCATTATTCAGGTATTTTGTAAAAGGGATGTTGGTAGTTGTACCGGTAGGTGCCGCTATTTTCCTGATGTACTGGGCGGTGGCCAGCATTGATAAGGCGCTTAACCTGAGTGATCTTTGGGTTGATAGAACCGGCAAGCACATGTATATTCCGGGTCTGGGGATCCTGAATGTTGTAGTGGTTATTATGATCATGGGGGTACTGGTTACCAACGTAATCACCGAACCCATTAAAGGCTGGTTTAAGCGCTGGTTTGCCCGTTTGCCCATCTTCGCATTCCTGTATTCATCAATAAAAGATTTAACAGAAGCCTTTGTTGGCGAAGAGAAAAAGTTCAACGAACCGGTGTTGGTTGAAGTTAATGAGTTTGGCTTAAAAAAGATAGGTTTCCTGGTTCAGAAAGACCTGGCAAAGATTGGTTTACCAGGTGAAGTCGCTGTATACTTCCCGTATTCCTACTCGTTCGCGGGGCAGGTGATCATCATTGCTGCCGATAAGGTAAAACCGATGGATAAGAGTGCTGCCGATGTGATGAAATTTGTGATATCAGGCGGGGTGAGCGGGTTGGATTAGCCCAGCCCGGCCCCCTCTAAATCTCCCCCGGTAGGGGAGACTTTTTTGAATTTTCAAAGTCCTCCATTCCGGGGAGGGTTTGGGTGGGGCTTGCGCGTTCCTATGGCAACACCTCCACCTGTTTTGAATCTGTCACACCGGCTTTCTTAAAACTCCTGATCGCAAAAAAAACAGCTATTAGCATTAAAACCGCGCCCAAAATATACGGAGCGCCCGGGAAATAGGTTGATGTATTACGATGGGTGAACAAATGAAACACCGAACTCATTAACAGAGGGCCGATGATCACTGCCAAACTGCTGATACTGGTCAATGAGCCCTGCAATTCGCCCTGCTCTTTAGCTGATACCGTACTGGTGATCATACCCTGAAGTGAAGGGCCCGAAATACCGCCGAGACAATAAGGAACCATAAAAACATACATCATCCAACCCTGGTTGGCAAAAGCAATGAGGGTTAAGCCGATGGTGTAAAATAGTAAGCCTGCCACGATATTTTTCTCCTGCCCGAATTTAGGGATGGTGAACCTGATCAGTCCCCCTTGTATAGATACCAGTACTATTCCGATAAAAAATCCTAAAAAACCGATGCTTTTTAATGACCAGTCGAACTTTTCGGTTACGTAAAAGGATAACACATATTCAACAGCTTTTTGGGCGATATAAACCAACGAGAATGCTCCGATCAATCCGGTTAAGGATTTATATCGCGACAGGCTGCGTAATGAGCTAATGGGATTAGCCTTCTTCCAATCAAAACGCCTGCGGTTTTTGATATTTAATGATTCGGGTAATACAAAATAGCCATACGCCGCATTCAGGAGTGCCAGACCGGCCGCCAGCATAAAAGGGAACCGCACATTTAATGCACCCAAAAAGCTTCCGGTGCCTATACCAATAATAAATCCGAGCCCGGATGCCGCCCCCACTAAACCGAAGTTTGCCGCCCGGTTTTTACCTGTACTGATATCGGCAATGTAAGCGGTTGCCGTGGTATTACTGGCCCCCGCAAAGCCTGCTATGGCACGGCCGATAAATAACCAGGGCACAGTAGGGGCAAAGGCCATAAAAATATAATCTATCCCAAAGCCAATAAGCGATCCTAACAATACAGGCCGGCGCCCGTACCTATCACTTAAATTGCCCAGCAACGACGAAAACAGGAACTGCATAGAGGCGTAGGTGAACGTTAAATAGCCATTATATTGCGCCGCGGTGCTCACATCCATGTTGCCCAGTTTTTCGAGCAGCGACGGCATTACAGGGATAATAATGCCCAAACCAAGCACATCAATAAAAAGCGTTACGAAGATAAACCCTAAGGCGGCGGTATGTTTTTTTTTAGGTTTGGCGCTCATTAATAGTGATAAAGGTTTTAGCGGGTTAAAAGTTTTATTGCAGGTTGTTTTACGGATTGATATTTAATTTATACTTACGCTTTTGCTATTCTTCGCTGCTGTTAATGCTGTTACCAACAACTTTATGCCCGGCTTAAATAATGCATTCATGATATTATCAAAACACAAGGATCGAAAATGATTGTTTGCGACAATACCAACAACGGCAGGTTGAGGGTGTTTATCTATCAATTTTATAATATGGGCGTTGCCTGCGGCCCGGGCTTTCCGTTACAAGTCCTCGCTTTTCCTGCGCAAGCCCAATCCGCGCTCCGGGCTTTTCACTGCAATCTAACGCTGCTCCCGCTCATCGTCCCCTAAAATATATCTTAAACAGCATCACGGTTTTTTCTGGATTTCCCCTGATGGCTACTTGCAATGTCGTGGTTTTTGTTTAATCTCCCAATAATTTTCATCTTCCGAACACATATGACAACAATAACAATAGCAAAGCTTTAGGCTTTGTGCATGCTGCTTTTGGCTTTTAATGCAATGTTGCTAAGGCATCCACATCCTTTGCTGAGGTTTTCTTCACGTTTTTAAAATTACGGATAGCAAGCAACGCGCTTATCAACATCAGTATTGCACCTAAAATAAAGGGGGCTCCCGGAAAAAAGAAGGGCCTTTTATCGTTGGTGAAATAATAGAATAAAGTGGTCATTACCCAGGGACCAAAAATGGCGCTCAGGCTCATGAGGCTGGTTAGGCCACCCTGAAGTTCGCCCTGTTCATTGGCGGGTACCTGGTTGGTCATAATGCCCTGCAACGCGGGCCCTGCAATACCGCCAAGGGCATAAGGCACCATAAATGCAAACATCATCCAACCCTGGGTTGCCACAGCAAACAGGATAAGGCCGATGCTATATAGCAGCAAGCCAACCCAAATGCAACGTTCCATGCCCAGTTTGGGCAGGATCAGGCGCATCAGGCCGCCCTGTACCAGCGCTATCATCAGGCCTATAAAGGCAAGGGAATAACCAACGGTATCCTCGCCCCATTTAAATTTTTCGAAAGTAAAATATGTCCAAACGTTTTGCACGGCCTGCCCGGCAAAATATACCAGGAACAGCGATAGGGCCAAACCCATAACCGACGGATATTTTTTAAGCTGCAGCAATGAGCCAAGCGGGTTTGCCCTTTTAATATCGAAAGGACGGCGGTGGGCTTCATCCAATGATTCGGGCAGGATAAAGAAGCCATAAATGGCATTCAAAAAGGCCAAACCTGCGGCAGCGAAAAAGGGATATTGAACATCCATTTTACCTAACACACCGCCAATTGCCGGACCAATGATAAAGCCGAGGCCAAAGGCAACGCCAATCATACCAAAGTTTTGGGCGCGCTTTTCGGGAGTACTCACATCGGCTATATAGGCCGATGCTGTGGTGAAGCTGGCGCCGGTAATGCCTGCAATTGCCCGGCCTAAAAATAGCCACCATATGGATGGTGCAAAGGCAAGGAACAAATAATCAATGCCAAAACCCAATAAGGAACAAAGCAATACCGGGCGGCGGCCATATTTATCGCTTAGGTTACCGATCATCGGCGAAAACAGAAATTGCATTACCGAATAGGCCAGCGTTAAAAAGCCTGCGTAAAGTGAAGCCTCACTTAAACCCGCGTGGATCAGTTTTTCAATGAGCTTGGGCAGTACCGGTATAATGATACCTAAACCTACTACATCAATCAGTAAAGTAACAAATATAAAGCCTAAAGCCTTCTGCGGTTTATTTTGGGCGGAAGTGTCCATGATGCAAAGTAAAATTATTAAGGTTAATTATTGTTAAAATAATTGTATTTAAAATAATTTGTGCATAACTTGAACTATATAATTAGTTAAACCTATGGAACCACACAAATCAATCTTGTTATTGCCGGCTTTGCTGGCTATGAACAGTGCACTCGCACAAAAAACTCATGTAACCTTATCTGATAATTACCCAGCAGCGACTGAAAAAGTTAAGATCACCTATGACCCGGTAGGGACACCTGTTGCCGGCAAGAAGGATATCGGCGCAGAGATCTATTATATTGATGGAAAAGACAACCCTGCAACCGACATCGATCTGAAAGCTGACGGAAGTTTATTGTCAGGTGATTTTACTATCCCGGCTACGGCGAAGGCTTTCTTTATCAAAATATTTAGTGAAGGTGATATTGATAACAATAACGATAAGGGGTATGTTATAATGATAAATCGCCGATGCAAATAATAGTAAGATAAAAACCCCTATGAAAACAAACTTTTTCATATTCTTTATTTTATTGACCAATCGTATTACTAACACCGGCGGAACAGCCAACCCTACTGTCTGAAGCCTCCGGCTTCGGATTACTCTTTCGGTAGAAGAAGTGAGCACAATGATTAACATGGCAAAAGCGCCCGTTGCCGTGGAGGTTGCTGCTACGCCAAAACAAAATATGAAATAGCTGATTGCAAACCTAAAACTATATCAAACCAAAATGCCGCCCTGTTGGAGCGGCATTTTTTTATTGTATTGCCTGTTAAAAGTTTGGCTTAAGCACGTATTTGTTATAGAAACGGGTGATGTGCTCAACCGCTTCTTCGGCGGTATCAACCACGCGGTAAAGGTTCAGGTCGTCGGGATTGATATTGTGCTGATCTTTCAGCATTTTTTCTTCAACCCATTTAAACAGGCCTTTCCAGTACTCAACTCCAACAAAAATGATTGGGAAACGGGCAATTTTACCGGTTTGGATAAGGGTAATGGCCTCAAACGATTCATCCATAGTGCCAAAGCCGCCGGGTAAAATGATAAAACCCTGCGAATATTTCATAAACATAACCTTACGGATAAAGAAGTAATCAAACTCCATGATCTTATCCCTGTCGATATATTTATTGTGGAATTGTTCAAAAGGCAGTTCAATGTTGAGGCCAACCGATTTACCGCCGTTTTCATAGGCGCCCTTGTTGGCTGCTTCCATAATACCGGGCCCGCCGCCTGATATTACACCATAACCATGCTCGGTAAGCAGGCGTGCTGTTTCTTCGGCCAGTTTGTAGTACTTGTTATCGTTATGTGTACGTGCCGACCCGAAAATGGATACGCATGGGCCAATTTTGGCCAGTTTTTCAAAGCCGTCAACAAATTCGGCCATTATTTTAAAGATCTGCCAGGAGTCGGTAACTTTAATTTCCTGCCAGTTTTTGTTCTCGAAAGCTTGTCTTATTTTATCTTCTCCTGTCATAACTTTTTTAGTCCGTAAGTCCGGGAAGTCCGCTGTCTGTAAGTCCGGATGTTTTTGTTTAATTAATGCAAAGTACAAAGAAAATGAATTTCGAATAGGTAATTGTTAAGTTTTTAACTTGCGGACTTACGGACATTCCCGACTTTCGGACTCGAAGTAACCCACAGCCCAATAAATGTAATTAAGCCGTTTACAATGATGAGTTCGTTACCAAAAACATATCCGCCTAAAATTGATTTTGATTCGGCATTTAAAAAATAACATATGGCAGGAGAGAGTATGCAAATGAAGGGTACCAGTTTATCCATTACCTGCCTGTTGCCTACAAACAGGCCAAATGAATAAAGGCCAAGCAGCGGCCCATAGGTATATGATGCCACGGTGAATATGGCGCTAACTACAGCATCATTATTAATGGCGTTAAATATGATGATGGTTAAAAACATCAACCCCGAAAAAGCAATGTGTACCCAATGACGTACAGCCACCACTTTTTTGCTATTCACATCCTTGCGCTTGTTAAAACCTAAAAAGTCGACACAAAAAGAGGTGGTGAGCGCTGTAAGTGCCGAATCGGTAGTGGCAAAGGTGGCAGCTGTTAAGCCCAGCATGAATATCATAGCCGGAACGAGCCCTAAATATTGCAGGGCAATAGTAGGGTACAGATAGTCGGTTTTAGTAACGTTGATGCCGTTTTTAGCAGCGTACATGTATAGCAAAGCGCCTACGCTCAGGAAAAATATGTTAATGATCACGAAAACGCCAACAAAGCTGAACATGTTTTTTTGCGCTTCTTTGATATTTTTAAGGCTGAGGTTTTTTTGCATCAGGTCCTGGTCAAGCCCGGTCATGCCGATAGTGATAAACATGGCGCCTAAAAACTGTTTACCTAAATGCAGCTTGCTGCTCATAAAATCATTAAAGAAGAATATTTTGGAGTAGCTGCTGTTTTTGATGGTTTCGGCAGCTTCAAAAATATTCATGTGCAGGCTCTGGCAAATAAAATATATCGACAGAAAAACAGACGTTACCAGGAAAAATGTTTGCAGGCTATCGGTAATGATAATGGTTTTCAATCCTCCCTTAAAGGTGTACGACCAGATGAGCAGCAAACAAATGAGCACCGTAACCGCAAAGGGAATATGGTAGCTGTCAAAAATAAACTTCTGCAGTACGATAACCACGAGATACAACCTGAAAGCGGAGCCGATAACCCGGCTCACCAGGAATATAGCAGCAGCTGTTTTATAGCTCCAAACGCCTAACGCGCCTTCAATGTAGCTGTAAATGGATGTGAGTTTAAGCCGGTAATATAAGGGAAGCAATACCGTAGCTATGATGAAAAAGCCGGCAGCGTTGCCCAGCACAAACTGGAAATAAGCAAAATCATCGGTGCCAACCTTACCGGGAACAGAGATAAAAGTAACCCCGCTCAATGCCGTACCAATCATCCCGAAGGCAACTAAATACCATTTGGAATTTCGGTTGGCTACAAAGAAAGTATCGTTATCCGAAGATTTTTTTGATGTAAGCCACGAGATGATGAGCAATACCACAAAATAACCGATGATGAATGACAATAATACTCCTGGCGACATAGGTGTTTTTTTAGTCCGGAAGTCGGATAAGTCCGGAAGTCCGAAAGATTTTTTATTTAGTCCGGAAGTCGGGTAAGTCCGAAAGGCCGGAGGATTTTTTGCAAAATACAAATACATTATAAGATTTGCCAATCATAACTTCTCTGCTTTAAATTTTCTAAATCTAAACATCCAACTTTCGGACTTCCCCAACTTCCGGACTTTCCGACTCCCCCGACTTTCGGACTTCCGAGTTAAATTCCCTACCTTCGCACAATGAATTTTTCGTCCAAATTGCTGGAAAACGCTGTAGCCGAATTTGCTAAATTACCAGGGGTAGGTCAAAAAACCGCCCTTCGTTTGGTGCTGCATTTACTTAACCAGGATAAGCAGGATGTTGAACGTTTCAGTAATGCGGTAATCAAGCTTCGCAACGAAATACAGTTTTGTCGGGTTTGTCATAATATCTCTGATCAGCCGGTTTGCGAGATATGCTCATCGCACCGCCGCGACCACAGCCTTATCTGCGTTGTTGAGGATACCCGCGATGTAATGGCTATTGAAAATACCAATCAGTTTAATGGCGTTTACCATGTGCTGGGTGGCTTGATATCGCCGATGGATGGCGTTGGACCGTCAGATTTGCAGGTGGATACCCTGGTCGAACGTCTTAAGCCAACAACCGATAATGAGGTTAAAGAAGTGGTTTTTGCCCTGAGCGCAACCATGGAAGGTGACACAACCTTGTTCTATCTTCACAAAAAATTAAAAAATTTCAATATTACCATTACAACCATAGCTCGTGGCATAGCTTTTGGTGGTGAATTAGAGTACGTAGATGAGATAACTTTGGGCCGTTCCATAGCTACCCGCGTTCCGTACGAAAATTCACTATCTAAATAGCATGAAACTATCTATAGTTGTTGTAAGCCATAATACCTGCAACCTGCTCAGAATTGCCCTGAATGCAGCGGTCAGGGCTGCTCAGGACGTTAGTCACGAGGTTTTTGTGGTCGACAATGCTTCGGCTGATAAGTCGATAGCCATGTTAAATACTGAATTTCCGGATGTAAAGATAATAGCCAGCGATAAAAACGAGGGCATGGCCCGGGCATATAACCATGCACTTAAACTGGTTGCAGGCGAGTATATTTTACTGGTCAATGCGGATACTATTACAGGCAAGAAGACCATAGAAAAGGCCCTTGAGTTTATGGATCTGCATACCGACGCCGGTGGTTTAGGGGTACGTATGATAACTCCTGAAGGCAAATTTTTAAAAGAATCAAAACGTGGGTTTAACAAGCCCTGGGAAACCTTTTTCAAGCTAACCGGCCTGGCAAAGCATTTTTCAAAATCAAGGCTTACCAGCCCGCAAAGTAAAGATTGGGTTGAAGAGTTTCAAACCTCCGAATCGGATATCATCAACGGTGCGTTTATGCTGCTGCGTAAAGAGGCGCTTAACCAGGTAGGATTAATGGATGAGCGTTTTCATACCTATGGCTATGATATCGATTATTCATACCGGATCAGGCTTGCCGGGTTTAAAAACTACTATTTCCCCAAAACATATATCATCAATTTTAACATACAAAACAAGGTTAAATTTAGCTGGGCACACATTAAAGAATATTATGGGGCGATGATTATCTTCGCGTCCAAATATTTATTTAAGGTGCCCGAACTTAAGGTGGAAGGCATCCCGCAGCTAATTCCTCCTTCGTATGAAGTTAAATGATAAGATCGTAATCATCACCGGCGCTTCGTCGGGCATCGGGAAGTCACTTGCTTATGAATGTGCCGGGCGCGGCGCCAATGTGGTACTGGCGGCAAGGCAATATGTTACCCTTTGCCAGCTTACCGAACAGCTTGAGCGGGAATATAAAATCAAAGCATTAGCAGTACAGTGTGATGTAACCAATGAAGATGATTGTGCCCAGCTCATTAAACAAGCCCTTATTACTTTTGGTAAAATTGATGTATTGATCAACAACGCAGGCATCACTATGCGTGCCCTGTTTAAGGATGTAAAAGTGGATGTGCTAAAACAGGTGATGGACGTTAATTTTTGGGGAATGGTTAACTGCATTAAATATGCCCTGCCCGAGATTACTAAAACCAAAGGCAGTATAGTAGGTGTATCATCTATAGCGGGGTATAAAGGTTTGCCCGGCCGTTCAGGTTACTCGGCATCAAAATTTGCCATGAACGGCTTTTTAGATTCATTAAGGATCGAAAACCTTAAAACAGGGGTACATGTATTAACAGCCTGCCCCGGCTTTACGGCATCAAACATACGGAATACCGCTTTGAACAGCGAAGGCAAACAGCAAGGCGAGAGCACCCTTGAAGAACAAAAAATGATGAGCAGCGATGAGGTAGCCAAACATATTGTTGATGGCATTGAAAACCGGGCCCGCACATTAACCCTCACCGGCCAGGGCAAACTTACGGTAGCCCTGAGTAAATTTATTCCGGCATTTTTAGATAAAATGGTTTATAAACATTTTACCAAAGAACGGGACCCATTACTAAGGTAAGTCTTAAGTCATGAGTTCTAAGTCTTAAGTTGTTTTTAAACTTTAGACTTAAGACTCAGGACTCACGACTCAGAACCGACCATATCAAATGCGCTTATCCTGCTCAAATCCAATACAACGCGGCCTGTTTCGTCGCGCTCAAAGGCTGGTTTAAATTTAGCGTCCCATACAAAATCGTCGTACTGGTATGAAGTACGGGAATGGATGGTTTGCGAAAAGGTATCGTCGAAAGTTTTCAGGATTACCGAAAGGCCGGCTTGCCTGCGTTCAAGCTCCTCGGGTGTGATATCTTTAATCGGGCTGTTTTCATCAAGCGGGTGAACTACTGTCCAGTTCAGGGTTAAGATACTAACGCGGGTTCGTTCCAGTTCGAGCTGGAAGAATTTACGTACGGTTTTGCCGTTTTCCTCGTCGTTATAGCTGAAAACAACTTCCATTTCCAGGTCGATTAATATATTACGGCGTTCATTAGCCAATCTGAACATCAGTCCTTTACCGCCATCGCGATAGGGCGCGATAAGCACATTGCGGCTATACATGATCTTGGCCGAGGGACGTGAAAAACGACCGTAAAGTAAACCGGTTGCCAAAGCAAAAGCCAGCAGTCCCATCATTGATTCGAGGGCCGCGATGGTATTGGGGATTATTCCCCTCGGGCTAATATGGCCATAGCCTACCGTAGATATCGTTTGCGCCGAAAAAAAGAAGGAATCCATAAAACGGTCAAAATCGGTATGGCCGCTTTTACCGTCGAGCACATCGGGGCCCAACGAAAAATAAATGAGTGCGAAAATAATGTTTACTATAAAATAGCAGCTAAAAACAATGAACCAAAATTTTCGCCAGCTCATGGTAATGAGCGAGTGGTAGTTGTTTGATGTAGTAAAAAATGGAAGGCCGGTACGTTTTACATTGATAGTGCCATCCTTGTTTATAACCGGCTGGCTTTTAATAACCGGCTGGGTACCAAAACCAAGATCATCTTCGGGATTAATTTTCTCTTTATGTATAGACATGAGGCCAATTAGTGAATTAATGAATTAGTGAGTTAGTGAATTTTTGATTGAACACGGGCAATACCGCGAACCCGATAAATCAACAGCTAAAATATGAATTTAAGTAATCTGGGGGCGCTTTCCAGATTAATTCACTAACTCATTAATTCATTAACTGATCTTAAATCACTAACTCACTAATTCAATAATTCACTAATTGATTTCACTATCTGTTTGTTTTTATAAAAACTATTTACATATTTGTGCCAACAAGTAACAATGACAAAATTAAACAACAATTGGTGGTGGCTTAACGAGTAATCGTAAGGCAATTCCATGTTTGTTTAAAAGATATATTCAAAAAGGGTTGCCATACGGCAACCCTTTTTTTATGCTTCGCCCCCCGGCCCCCTAAAGGGGGAGCAACGGCAAAAGGGGGCAAAACTTTAACAATAAACTCCCCCTTTAGGGGGTTGGGGGGTATATGAAACAGATACTTAATCATCTTTTTGAGCACAAAACCTTTAGCAGGGAACAATCAAAGGGTATTTTGATGAACATTGCGCAGGGTAAGTACAATAACGCGCAAATGGCGGCCTTCATGACGGCCTATTGTATGCGAAGCATTACCGTTGAAGAACTGGAAGGCTTTCGCGATGCCATGCTGGAACTTTGCCTGCCAGTTAACCTGGAAACCGATGGCCTCATTGACCTTTGCGGTACCGGAGGCGATGGCAAGGATACTTTTAACATTTCAACGCTTGCTTCATTTGTTGTTGCGGGTGCGGGGTATAAGGTGGCCAAGCATGGTAACTATGGGGTATCATCGGGCTGCGGTTCATCAAATGTGATGGAGTACCTGGGTTATCAGTTTACCAACGACATTGACAAGCTGAAACGGAGTGCCGAAGAAGCTAATATCTGTTTTCTGCACGCGCCTTTGTTTCATCCGGCTATGAAAACCGTTGCGCCTATCCGCAGGGAACTGGGTGTTAAAACCTTCTTCAACATGCTGGGGCCTCTGGTTAACCCGGCGAAGCCCGATAACCAGTTGGTAGGGGTGTTTAACCTGGAGCTTGCCCGGGTGTACGCTTACCTTTACCAAAAATCAACTACAAAATATACCATCATAAATGCCCTGGAAGGCTATGACGAAATCTCATTAACCTGCGATTTTAAAACCTTTTCTGCAGATGGTGAAAAGATCAACAGTGTTGAAGACCTTGGATTTGAAAAGCTTGATCCTAAAGAAATCATCGGCGGCGACACCGTTGAGGCTTCTGCAGTTATATTCGGCAATGTGCTTAAAGGTGAAGGCACCCCAGCCCAAAATAACGTGGTACTGGCTAACGCTGCGCTGGCCATTAAAACCATCGGCCCTGAAAAAACTTTTGGCGATTGTTTTTATGAAGCCGAAGAAGCATTGTTAAGCAAAAAAGCGCTGAGGAGTTTTAATACTTTATTACAAAACTAAACCATGAAAATAAAGGTTTGCGGTTTAAAACATCCTGAAAATATTAAAGCGGTTGCCGCTTTACAGCCCGACTATGTAGGCTTTATTTTCTACGGCAAATCGCCACGCTATATGGCAAACCTGGCGGCAGGTGCGTTGCAAACCATACCCGCCTCTATCCAAAAAACGGGCGTTTTCGTAAATGAAAGCTCTGAAAATATTGATCGCCTGGTCACTGAATATGACTTCAATGCGGTTCAACTGCATGGCGATGAAAGTCCGGAGTTTTGTGCTGCTTTTAAAGGTAGGGTAACCGTGATCAAAGCTTTTGGTATTAACGAAGATTTTGATTTTGAACAGTTAAAAGATTATGCCAACAATGT
The DNA here is from genome assembly GCA_966212355.1 of uncultured Mucilaginibacter sp. GTDB lineage: Bacteria > Bacteroidota > Bacteroidia > Sphingobacteriales > Sphingobacteriaceae > Mucilaginibacter. Next base: position 2,476 of record CBIHRB010000005.1, on the reverse strand, counting down.
CGATCTTTTCCTGTTCGATACCAAAACAAAAGACTATGGAGGCTCGGGTAAAACTTTTGACTGGGCCATCCTTGACCAATACAAACTGGACATTCCCTTCTTTTTATCAGGAGGGGTAGGGCTTGAAAATATAAAAGAGGTTAAAAACATCACACACCCCCAATTTTATGGGGTTGACCTTAACAGCAGGTTTGAAATTGAGCCGGGCTTAAAGAATATCGAAAAATTAAAAGAGGCATTTAAAATCATCAAAAATAAAACACAACAGATGAAATACGGAGTTAACGAACAAGGTTATTACGGCGATTTTGGGGGAGCATATATCCCCGAAATGTTATATCCTAACGTAGAGGAATTAAGGGAGCAATACCTCAATATCATAAATGATGATGACTTTAAAGCCGAGTTTGACGATCTGCTTAAAAATTACGTTGGCCGCCCTTCTCCGTTATATCATGCCAAAAGGTATTCGGAGAAATATGGCGCTAACATCTTCTTTAAACGCGAAGATCTCAACCATACCGGTTCGCATAAGATCAATAACGCCATAGGGCAGATCCTGTTAGCAAAACGGCTGGGCAAAAAGCGTATCATTGCCGAAACCGGCGCAGGCCAGCATGGGGTGGCAACCGCTACCGTATGCGCGCTCATGAATATTGAATGCGTTGTTTACATGGGCGAAATTGACATGGTAAGGCAAGCGCCAAACGTGGCCCGTATGAAAATGCTGGGCGCCAAGGTTGTACCCGCCACATCCGGCAGTAAAACACTTAAAGATGCTACCAATGAGGCCCTGCGCGATTGGATAGGCAACCCGGTTGATACGCATTATATCATCGGTTCGGTGGTTGGCCCGTATCCTTACCCGGATATTGTGGCCCGTTTTCAGGCTATCATATCGCAGGAAACAAAAGCGCAGTTGCTTGAGCAAACCGGCAAGGAGTTACCGCAATATGTAATGGCTTGCGTAGGCGGGGGCAGCAACGCTATGGGGATGTTTTATCATTTTATAGAGGATGAGGCTGTGAAACTGGTTGCTGTTGAAGCCGCGGGTAAAGGCGTCAATAGTGGTGAGTCGGCCGCTACAACAGCGTTGGGCGATGAAGGTGTGCTGCATGGCAGCCGTACCATATTGATGCAAACCGAAGATGGACAGGTGGTTGAGCCTTATTCAATTTCGGCGGGATTGGATTATCCGGGTATAGGGCCGCAGCACGCACATTTGTTTAAAACCGGCCGCGGACAATATGTAAGTATTACCGATGAGGAGGCTTTGCAGGCAGGTTTACTTTGCTGTCAGTTAGAAGGGATTATCCCAGCTATTGAAACAGCCCACGCTTTGGCGCAGTTGGAGAAAATGAAGTTTGAAGCCAACGATAATGTGGTGATCTGCATTTCGGGCAGGGGAGATAAGGATTTGGATACCTATATTAATTATTTCGGCTATTAGGATTAGGTTCATGGTTGATGGCCCATAGATCATAGCCGCGTCGTGAATCAAAATAAACATTAAGAAAAATAAAACCATGGACTATTGTCTATCGTCCATGGACAAATAAAACACAATGAACCGTTTAAATAAGCTTTTTGCATCAAAGAATAACAACCTGCTATCCATTTATTTTACAGCGGGTTACCCTGCACTGAATACTACGGTTGATATTGCTGAAGCCCTTGAAAAATCAGGTGCGGATTTCCTGGAGATCGGTTTCCCTTATTCTGATCCGGTGGCTGATGGGCCAACTATTCAACACAGTTCGGAGTGTGCTCTTGAAAATGGCATGAGCCTTAAAGTTTTGTTTGAAGAGCTTGCCGAACTACGCAGCAGGGTAAGTATTCCTATTTTGCTCATGGGCTATTTTAATCCCATTGCACAATATGGTGTTGAACGGTTTTGTAAAAAGGCTGCCGAGGTAGGTGTTGACGGTATTATTGTACCCGATCTGCCGATCTATGAATATGAAAAAATGTACTCGTCATATTTTATCGATAACGGACTGAGCAATATATTCCTGGTAACCCCGCAAACATCCGAAGAGCGCATCCGCAAAATTGATGAACTGAGCAACAGCTTTATCTACCTGCTGTCGTCATCAACAATAACCGGCTATAACCTGAAACTGAGTGATAGTGTAGAAGAATACTACAAACGCATTACCGCGATGAAGCTAAAGAATCCGACAATTATTGGTTTTGGGATTACTGATAGTAGCAGCTTTGCCAAAGCATGCAATTATGCCAATGGGGCAATTATAGGCAGCAAATTTGTGAAGCTTTTAGGCGAGGACGGTTATATGGATAAGATTGATGGGTTTGTGAAGGGGATAAGGCCGTAAAAAAATATACAGAGGTCGATGAATATTAATGAATAAAATCGAATGTCATTTCGACGAACCGGTTGTGGAAAATGTGTGAAGGGGGGAGGAGAAATCTCCTATGATGAAAATCTGCTACAGAAAGGCAAAAAGTCCTGAAA
>CBIHRB010000004.1:0-258069 GCA_966212355.1 uncultured Mucilaginibacter sp. | reverse complement strand
CTTTCGGCTACCCCTTCCTTTTTCCCTAAAAAATCTTTTACCGGACAACAGTGAAGCAAGTTCAGCATGACCCTTTTTATTTCAGATAAATCTACCACCCCATTGTAACATTTAACTATTTCCAACCTCCACAATTTTCAAAGTAGTTAAATATTTTGTTACTTGTAATGCCTTTATTTAAACAGTTATGCACAGAAGAAATTTCCTCAAAACCGGTTCATTAGCCGGGTTAACGATATCTACTTTAGTAGCGGCTTCCTGCAATCAGCCATCTGCCGAAAATAAAGCCGATGAAACTGCCGCTGCCGATAACAGTAAGGACGATATATTTGAACTGAGCGAAATAACCATTACCGATTTGCAGCAAAAAATGCAGAGCAAGCAGTTTACTTCAAGGCTGATTACCGAGCTGTACCTGAAACGCATTGATCAGATAGATAAAAAAGGCATCATGCTTAACTCGGTTATCGAGCTTAATAAAGATGCCCTGAATATGGCCGATGCGATGGACCGGGAACGTGAAAAGGGTAAGGTGCGTGGCCCGCTGCATGGTATACCGGTGCTCATCAAGGATAATATTAACACCGGTGATAATATGCATACCACGGCCGGTTCATTGGCATTAGCCGATAATTTTGCCAAACAGGACGCCTTTATAGTGCATAAGCTTCGTGAGGCGGGGGCGGTGATATTGGGGAAAACCAATTTGAGCGAGTGGGCGAATTTTCGCTCTACACATTCAACCAGCGCCTGGAGCAGCAGGGGAGGGCAAACCAAATGTCCTTATATTTTAGACAGGAACCCCAGCGGCTCAAGTGCAGGTACGGGAACGGCTGTAGCTGCCAATCTTTGCGTTATTGGTATCGGTACCGAAACAAACGGCTCGATAGTGTCGCCGGCATCGGTTAACGGCCTGGTGGGCATTAAGCCTACAGTGGGGCTATGGAGCAGGTCGGGCATTATTCCTATTTCCAAAACGCAGGATACGGCCGGGCCTATGGCACGTACGGTTAAGGACGCCGCGATACTGCTTGGCGCGCTTACCGGTATTGATACGCTCGACCTGGCAACACTTAGTAGTAAGGGCAAAACGGAGTCGGATTATACCAAATTTTTAGATGTCAATGGTTTACAAGGCAAACGGCTGGGTATTGAAAAAACAGCGTTTGACGATAAGCCGGCCATTGTTGCATTATTACAGGATGCCATCAAAACCCTGAAAAGTAAAGGTGCCGAAGTGGTGGAGATAGAATTGAACAAGGAGCTAAAAACCATAGGCAAAAATGAATTTACTGTGCTGCTTTATGAATTTAAAGATGGCCTTAATCAATACTTTGGCAATGCAAACAGCAAAATAAAAACGCTGGCCGATGTAATTGCTTTTAATAAACAAAATGAGGCCAAAGCTATGCCATTTTTTAAACAGGAGACTATGGAACTGGCCCAGGCCAAAGGTGACCTGAACAGTAAGGAGTATCTTGACGCAGTTAAGCAAACCAATACAGGTACCCGTAAAGTTATTGACGATATGCTGGCCAAATATAAACTTGATGCCATCATAGGCACCACTAATGGTCCGGCTGTATGTATCGACCTGGTAAACGGCGACTATGATAATGGTTTCAGCTTTTCAGGCCCTGCGGCTATGGCGGGGTATCCGCATATTACAGTGCCCATGGGGTTGGCCCATGGCCTGCCGGTTGGGTTATCGTTTTTTAGCACAGCCTACAAAGAGGGCGACATCATAAAATTGGGATATGCTTATGAGCAGGCATCTAAAAAGCGGGTAGCACCGCTGTTTAAGCCCGATCTGTTTGCTTAATTTTGTATGATGGAAGCAACGCTTACTGTTCCGAAAAAGATACTGGCCCGTCAGCATGAAATCACTGCCGACTATCTGAAGGCCATTGACAAACACCTTGAGGATGTGCTGAACAAACGCGTATTGGATATGTACGAGATCCGTGATTTTGCCGGTGAAATGCATATCCATCCTACCCATTTGAGCAATACTATTAAACTTACTACAGGCAAACATCCCTGTTTCTTTTTCGAAGAAAAGATCATGGAAATTGCAAAAGCCATGCTTCAGGAAAATACCGTAAGTGTAGCCGAAATAGCTAACCGGCTTACTTTCGACCCGTCAAACTTTACCAAGTTTTTTAAGCGTTTTGAGGGAGTTACACCTAAACAATATCGCGAACAGTGGCTGGTAAGGAACCTTGATTTATAGGATTGAAAGATTACAGGATAAATTTTGCAGGCAATCTCAACTCCCATCGTGACAACATTAAAATGTATTTTTGCGATGCTGCGCGGGGACGCGTTAGTGATAGGAGCGGATACCGGCCAGGTGGTTAAGGCCTTGCGCAGTATGAGCGGATAGCACGTGCCGCAGGCAACGCCCATATTTATAAAACCGACCTCCAAAATATCCTTAATAATCAATGACCTATAAATGTATCATTATAAGCGTAGCGTGGCAATCGCATACTATACAGAGTATATCTCTGTGCGACTCCCACGCTACGCTCGCAATGCTATATTTTCTCTATTCTATGACAGTTTTTTAAAGCGGGAGATAAAGCCGGCTAATAATATATTATGAATAAAGTATAAAGCAGATTTTATTAACGCCTGCTGTTATCCCTGAAATTTTGAGTACGTACGGCAATTTGTTCTAAAGTAAGTTCGCCGTATTTTTTAGCGCGATCTGCCCATTCGGGGGCGTTGTCAACCAGGTTATCGATAATTGATTTACCGTCGGGTCCTTTTTTGGTTACGTAATTTATTCCGTAAGCAACTGCAGCACCTATAGCAAGAGTTTTGATAAAGCCCATAATTTATTTTTCTTTTCTGATATATGACAATGATAATGCCAGTTTGTTACTTCACCTGGTAAAAGCTTCTATATTTGAAGTACTTAAACACCATAACCGCCATATGTTTTTTATTTTTTCAAAAGTTCTTTCGTTTTTAATGAATTTGCTTTTATGGGTATTTGCATTTTTGTTGATCGCCCTTTTTTCAAAGAACGTAAAACGTAAACGGAAATTTTTGCTTGCAGGTATTATTGTGCTTTATATTTTCTCTAATTCATTGTTGCTTAACCTGGTTAGCTGGTGCTGGGATATCAGGGAAACTACTGTACCAGCCGGTAAAAAGTATACCTGTGCTATAGTGCTGGGTGGTTTTAGCTCGGATGATGGCGATGGCGGCGGTTTCTTTAACTCTGCCGCTGATAGGTTTATCCAGGGTGTTCGTTTGCAAAAAACAGGTAAAGTTAGCCATCTTCTTATCACAGGAGGAAACGGGCTTTTGAGGCCATCGGGTTTTAGGGAGGCTGATTGGGTAAGGAAGCAACTCAGGGAAATGCAGGTTCCGGACAGTTGCGTACTAAGCGAGCCGAAATCCCGCAATACCATTGAAAATGCCGCTTTTTCAAAAGAGCTATTGCAGCAGCATAAACTTAAAGGGCCTTATTTACTGGTTACTTCAGCATTTCATATGCGCCGTTCGCTGATGATATTTAAAAAACAGGGTGTTGACGTGGTTGCATACCCCTGCAATTTTTCCAGCCGCAGGTTTTCGGTATCTGCCGATGATTTTTTGCCCAATGCAGGTGCTTTAGCAGGCTGGGGGACTTATATAAAGGAAACCATCGGCTATATGGTAACCCGTTATTTTAAGTGATCAGCCTTGTTTAAGATGCCCCATATTTGGGGTGATACCAGGCTCCCGGCGATTATGTTTATTCCAATTGGCTATATCCACCAGTCCGGGTGGGGTTTGATAATGATTTGCGTTAGCGCCGCATCTTACTATAAATTTACCTTTAGCCTGTGCAATGACAGGCCTGCTGCCGCAGATAATGCAAGGCTCGCAAAAAATAGATACCTGAATTTTAATGGGTTCGCTCATAATAGACTAAGGTGCCATCAATCGCGTGAAAATTCAATACCAAGTAGTTGGTATTTTTAGCAGTGTGGCGCTGTTCATTTTTTAACAGGCTGGTGCATCATCAATTGTTCAATGTCCTTTGCAATATCCCCGGGCTGCATGGCAAATTGAAGATACAGAAACCGTTCTCCCGGTACCACTACATTAGTACCGTTGTCCTTTATTTCCATGTTAAGTTTGCGATAGGTAAAATAAGGTTTGGGCCCACTGATGGCTGTTAGTACGGCGGTTTCGTCCCAACTGTTTCGGCCGGTTGTGTTGTTGTCTTTTGTAAGTGCTATCTGGAAGGCGTCTTTTACGGGGCTATTTTTTATTGATGTATTGTTGATCAGGCGTATTCCGGTCAGGATTTTTTCACCTATTTCAAAACCGCTAAGGGTAATAGGTGTAGGCCAGTCTTTGAATACTTTTTGCGCAGAGGCTGCGTCCACATTGACATTGTATTCGCTAAAGGTTTTACCGTCGGCACCTATTCCTGTAGCCATGGATACCAGTTTTTTTACTTTCTTTTTCACCAGTTGTTCTCCATCCAGTTTGCTGTATTTATCAGCTCCAGACCGGAGCAGATCAGCCAGGTTGGTGAAAAAGCCCACCGAAATAATAGTTACGCTGCCATCGGCTTGCTTTGCCAGCACCTTGCGGTAAAGTGCTACCGCTTCAACTGCCTGGCTGTTTGATTTTACGTTGTGCGGGTATTTGGCAATAATAGCCTGCGCCCATTGCTGTGCGCAATCTTTATTGGGCTTATTTTTTTTTACAATACCTATCGGGATATTGGGCCTGCCAAAATAGGTATTAATCACGCTGATGGTTGGTGCGGTAGTTTCGAAGGCATTGCAGGATATGGTAGCTAATATTTTGGCCTCACCCTTATCTGCAAAGGCATGCAGCATAGCCATCGCACCAACATCGTCATAATCTCCGGCAATATCCGTATCGAAAATAACAGGGACAGGGCTGCGTTTTTGCGCTTTGACAAAGTTGAGGTTAAAAATAAATGCCAGGATGAGTAATGCTGATTTGAATTTCATTGTATGCAATAAAATAAAAGGTAGTTAGGCCTGAAAAAGATGTATCGGCAAATAAATGGTTTATGAATAACCGGTAAATAAATCTCGCATTATTTAACTACTTTGGCAAGTATTAATTTATAACGAACGACGCTAATCAAATGACTTATTGCCTGGGAATTAAAGTTAAAGAGGGCTTATTGGCCATTGCCGATACCCGTATAACTTCGGGGACGGATACCACTGTAAAAAAGAAGATCACTATAGAACAAAAGGATCATTTTTCGCTGTTTATCATGACCAGCGGTTTGCGCTCGGTGCGTGATAAGGCGGTGATATATTTTAATGAATTATTGGAGACAGCCGAGTTTAATAAGATGTACAAGGCTGTGAATGCATTTGGCGAACAGGTAAAGCGTGCGGCCCAGGAAGATAAGGAGTCCCTTGACGCTTCCGGACTACGATTTGACCTGAATACCATCATTGGCGGGCAACTGCGTGATGATGATGAACACAAGCTTTTTTTGCTATATCCCGAAGGAAACTGGGTGGAGTTAGGGCAGGGGGCACCATATGTGGTTATCGGCAATTCGGGGCATGGTAAAGCTATCCTTAACCGCATCCTTAATGAAGATTCGAGCCTGAAACTGGCGCTGAAAACAGGTTTTCTTTCCTTCGATTCAACAAGGGTAAGCTCAAACAATGTCGATTTCCCGATAGATGTGGCTGTTTATAAAAAGGACAGTTTCAATATTGTTGAACAGCGTTATAATAAGCAGGACCTTGAACATATCTCAACCCAATGGGCCGAGGAACTGAAACTGGCGCTTGAGCATATTTCGGAGGATTGGATGGATGCCACATTTAACAAATTAGAAGAAATAAAAACAGAAAGCTGATAACATGAAATTCGATGTGTTTACCCAAATGGAATATGTAGTACGGTCGCCGGGCACATTGATTTTAAACATACACGCGTTACGCAGCCAAATCAAACGGTAATAAGTGAAGAATTTGGCTTGGAACCCTATATAAAGTTTGAAGAGCTGCAAACCCTGCAGGGCGAAAATCGTTTGGTACGTTTTGATGTAAGTGCCGATACGCCCAATATTAAAGTTACCTACAAAGCTACGGTTGATAATTGTTATGAAATAACCGATTTCGGCAATTTACAGGAAACCCACGTTTCTGAGCTGCCCTCGCCGGTGCTGCCATATTTAAATCCAAGCCGCTATTGTCAGTCGGACAAATTATACCGCCTGGCACATAATATGTTCGGGCATATTACCAACCCTTTTGAGCAGGTGGCCGAATTGACCAACTGGATCAATAAAAACGTACAATATTTAAGCGGATCAACCAATTCCCAAACATCGGCTTTTGATACCGTTACCGAACAGGCCGGCGTTTGCCGCGATTTTGCACACTTAGGCATTGCCCTTTGCCGTGCGCTCACCATACCTGCCCGCTATTTTACGGGTTATGCCTATCATCTTAAACCAGCCGATTTTCATGCCTGTTTTGAGGCATACCTGGGCGGCAAGTGGATTCTTTTTGATGCCACACGGCTGGTACCTTTAAACGGCCTTGTCAAAATAGCCACTGGTCATGATGCTGCCGACTCGGCCATAGCTAATATTTTTGGCGATGTTACTTTTACCACCATGCAGGTAAGTTGTGAACTTGCCGAAGACGGTTTTGAGCCCTTTTATTATAGTGATGGGGAATTTAATGGGTTGTCGTATTTGTAAAAAGAAGCTTCATCTCCAGGAGAGGGACCTTAAAAGTCTCCCCTACCGGGGGAGATTTAGAGGGGGCTTACTTTTTTCCCTTTTTAACCGGTACTTTTTTGTTTTCTTTTATAGCATAGAACCAGTTAATTGCCAGTACTGCTACACAGATCAGTAACCCGAAAAACTCGCGCACTTCTTCAATCCAGGGTTTTTCGGCTTTCATGGTTTGGACAAGGCTTTCGGCATGATGGAACTTAAACCAGTCGATAAGGCCGTTGTTGTCAAATATCTTGTAAATGGCATAACCTGTAAAAATGATGATGCCGGTTGCATAGCCAATGGGGTAAAATTCCTTTTTAGCTGCCAGGTAGCAAAACCAGGCACAATAAAGGTAAATGGGCATCCAAAGGTAAGGGTCGGGGTCGTTATACTGTAAACCCGCAAAAGCGACAAAAAGTACAACCCATATGATATTGAAGATCTTCATAAGTAAAAAGTAATTGCAATAATTTTATACTGGTTATGGTGCTTAATATGCAGGTTAAGCAATGCTAAATATATGAAAATATGTTTCAGTACTTAAATAAGGAAATAACAATTATCGGTAGTTATTCCCGCCTAATGCATCATTAAAATTATATCCGGCTTAACATTAATTAAATATTGCTCAAACATTTTTTAACCTAATTCACTTCATCCTTTATAACTTTCGTAGCTGTATCTTTTAAATTGTTAGTGTATATGACTTTAACGGATTACCATTTTACCAGGCAATACTCCGGAAGGTTAAGAATCATACTACTCCCGCTTTTACTGTTCATGCTTTTCTGCAACCGGCAAGTACGGGCCCAGGTTAATATTTTTGACCTGCGTAAGGAAAAAGATACCATAACACGATTTTCAGATCCACCAGCAAAAAAGAAACGTTTTGGAAGGGCTGCCTTAGAGCTTGGCCTCGCCGAGATTGTGCCCTGGACATATGATCGCTATATAGTCAACGTTGATTATGCCCGGATTTCCTGGAAAACAACAGGCCATAACCTGAAACCAGGCAGCTGGACCTGGGACAATGATCCGTTTCAAACCAACCAGTTTGGACATCCATATCACGGCAGCATGTTTTATAGCGCCTTCAGGAGTAATGGTTTTAGTTTTTGGCAATCAGTACCGGCTACTATGGCGGGCAGTTACCTGTGGGAAACATTTGCCGAAAACCAGGCACCCGCCCCTAATGATTTTATCAACACCAGCTTTGGCGGCATCGTATTGGGCGAAATGACCTATCGGCTATCAAATAAGATCATCAATAACCACCGCCGCGGCTTTAAGCGGCAAGCCAGTGAGGTGCTGGGTTTTTTGGTTAACCCGATGAATGGCCTTAACCGCATTCTTGATGGGAAATGGGGAAAGGTTGTTGGGCCGGCAAGCAGGTCGCAGGATGATTCATCAAAAGTGAGCGCCGAATTTGACCTGGGCGCGCGCAAGTTTAACAGCGGCAACCAGGGATTGTTGACCCACGGGCGGTTTGGTTGGTTTGGCAGGGCGAAGCTGCTTTACGGCGCGTCTAACGAAAATCTGCACACACCTTTCAGTAATATTTCCATCACAGCCGAGTTTGGGAAGGACGATAGCAGTGCGGTTAATGTGATCAGTGTTTACGGATCTCTTGCAGGATGGGACGTTTCGTTATCGGATAGCGTGGAGAACCTGATCATCATATCGGCTAATTATGATTACATACGTAATGCTGCGTTCTTTTACGGAGGGCAAAGCGTAAAGGCTAATCTACTATCTGAATTTAAATTATTGAATGGCTTTAAAGTGAATACTGCGGTGGGTGCGGGGCTTATCATTTTAGGGGCCGCTCCCGATCCTTATCTTTATAGAGGGCGCAATTATGATTACGGCTCGGGTTTTGCCATAAATGGCAGAGCTGGTTTTAATATAGGTAACAGATTTTATTATAATATTAATTATCGGGGTAGCTGGCTCATGACTATTAATGGCAATAAGTCGCACTATTTTTTACATACCATAACCAATGAAATAAGTTATCGTGTGTTAAAAGACCTCTCGATAAGTGCCGAACCCGGATATTTCAGGTTGGAAGGAAACTATAAAAATCATCCGGATGTAGATAAAACTTACCCCTACCTGCGGATTTCAACAAGGTACAGAGTTGACTTGTAAGCTATAAACAAAAAAGATTGGAAAAAATTTGATGTCGCGGGCAGATTCGAACTGCCGTTTAGGGTATTGCGGACCCCCACCTATCCTCTCGGTCACGCGACTTGAAAACCATAAAAATTCACTTAATCAGATCGGTTGTGGGGTGTAGATATAATTATCTCTCTCCCGTTTTGCACAGGAGCAGGAATTAGCACCTTTTACATTATGCGGATGTACAGGTTGCTAAGACGTCTTTGGGCCTTTCCCTCAGTCTTTCTTGATAAGTTATGAAAAGAACATTTTGTCGTTGTTGACAATGCAAATGTAATAATAAATTATATAATTCCTATAGTTTTAGTAGTTTAATTAGTTTTTTATCTCTTATTTGTTGATTTTGAGGTTAATAAATTTATTGATGCTGTCTCAGTCCAATACTTTTTGGGAGATTTTCGATAGAAATATTTGGAAAAAAACTGAAATGGTCACCATTTAATCTGAAGTAGTCACCATAATTTTACTTCCTAACTATTGCACCTTTGTATTGTTAAAACATTAAAAAAAACATCACAATGGGAACAAATAAAATTGCACTGATAACCGGCGGCAGCCGCGGGCTGGGTAAAAATGCTGCATTGCACCTGGCTAAAAAAGGTATTGATGTAATAGTTACTTATCGCAGTAAAAAAGAAGAAGCTGAAGCTGTAGTTGCTGAAATTGAATCGACGGGGCGAAAGGCTGCTGCTTTGCAACTGGATACAGGTATCGTATCCACCTTTGATGCTTTCATTACAAAACTGAAAGCAACCCTGAGCGAAAAATGGAACCGTGATACCTTTGATTTTTTGATCAATAATGCAGGTATTGACGCGGCCTCGCCATTCGCGCAAACTACGGAAGAGGATTTTGATAACCTGTTTAATGTGCATTTTAAAGGCGTGTACTTCTTAACACAAAAGAGCTTACCCGTAATTGCTGATGGTGGCCGGATCATTAATTTTTCGACCGGGCTGGCCCGTTTCTCGACTCCCGGGTATGCCGCTTATGCCTCTATGAAGGGAGCCATTGAGGTATTCACCAAATACCTTGCAAAAGAGTTAGGCAGCCGTGGTATAGCCGCAAACGTTGTGGCTCCGGGTATTATCCAAACCGACTTTACCAAAGCGGCATTTGATTCGCATCCTGGTTTGGAAGAAATGATGTCGAAGTCAACAGCATTAGGGAGGGTAGGCCAGCCGGATGATATTGGTGGCATAGTAGCTTTTCTCTGCACTGAGGATGCCCGCTGGATCAACGCTCAGCGTATTGAAGCTTCGGGCGGGATGTTTCTTTAATTGGTGAATGGTTGTGTTTTTAGGTGAATGGTTGATTGAGTTGATTAGGTGAATGGTTACTTTTTGAGTGATAGTTGATGAGTTGACAAGGTGAGTGGTTATTTTTAGGCAAATGATTAAGAGGTCTCACAAAAACCTATCAATCATTCTACCAGCCAGCCGTTCACTTACTTAATCTAACCACTCTCCAACTATTCTCCCAATCAACTACTCACCCAATCAACCATCAATCCAAATCACTATCTTTCGCACAAAAAAGCAAATGGAATTTGGTAGAGTAACGGACGAAGAATTATCCAGGGTTGATTTTACCTTGCCGGCCGATCCGCAGATAACTGTTGAAACCCTTGCCGCTGCAAAAAATGATGTGCCTTTGCAGGTACATGTTGGCTGCGCAAAATGGGGGCGCAAAGAATGGATTGGGAAAATTTATCCGCCAAAAACCAAAGACGCGAATTTTTTAGATGAATACGTTAAGCATTTTGATTGCATTGAGCTTAACGCTACCTTTTACCAGGTTTACGGTCCGGATACCATTTCCAAATGGAAAGAAAAAGCCGATAGCAATCCAGGGTTTAAATTTTGTCCCAAATTTTCTCAAAGCATCAGTCACATTCGCCGGTTAAAAAACGCGGAGGATATCACGACCACATATTATGAAGGCATTTTGGCCTTCGGCGATAAGCTTGGTCCGCTGTTTTTGCAGTTGAGCGATAATTACACACCAAAGAGTTTTCCGGAGCTTAAAGCCTATCTTGAACAACTACCAAAAGATATTCCCGTATTTGTTGAACTGCGCCATAAAGACTGGTTTGCCGTTGCCGAAAACCGCGACAAGGTATTTAATCTTTTCCGCGATCTGAATATTGGCTCTATCATAACTGATGCCAGCGGCCGCCGCGATGTGGTGCATATGGCATTGCCTACACCCCACGCCTTTATCCGCTTTGTAGGCAACAGTCTGCACCCAACAGATTACGCCCGTGTTGATGAATGGGTTGAGCGGATCAAAAACTGGAAGGAGCAAGGCCTTAAATCGGTATGGTTTTTTATGCACCAGCATGATGAGCGCTACTCACCAGAGCTTGCCGATTATGTGGTTGAAAAACTAAACGACACTTTGAACACAAAACTAATGCGCCCTCAATTTATCCAGAGAGACGATAATAAGCCAACCGCCCAAACCTCGCTTTTATTGTAATGGCTCCGTAGTAGCCGGCGGAATTTTCATAGCCGGGTTAAAGTTGGGGATCAGTTGCCTTACTTTATCCGCGGTTGAATTGTTCATATCCAGGAACGACCAGTTTTTGCCACCATCGCCGCTAACCGCCAATAGGTTGCTGTGCATGGCCATACGGCCTTTTGGGCTTGCCATAATGATAGTTTCGGGCAGCAGGCAATGGATTTCCTTCCCGGCTTTATAAAATTTACCCGGGGTACCAACTGTAATGTTTTCAAAGCTGATGCCCGCAGTTTTCATTTGCTGCATAGCTGTACCGAGCATGTCGGCCATTTTTTCTTTGCCCCCGGCCATTTGTACCGCTTTGGGATAAGTATAACTAACAATACTCTTATAATCGCCTTTGGTCATGCTTTGGGCCATCAGGGTTGCCTGTTGTTTTACAACTACCGGATTTTGAGCATGTAATGCCAGCGGCGATAATATGATGATCAGGAGCTTGAATAAGTTTTTCATGGGGATCTTCTATTTTTTTATGAGGATTTCATCGGCAAGTTGATCTGTGCCATCAACTTTGCCACTGTATTTAAGTCCCAATATGCAATTTACTAAATTAAAAACATCAACATTTTTAAAAGAAGGTATTTGCTTACCGGTTTTAAATGTGTGTCCTCGGGCCATGTTGTAGAAGACAGACTTGCGAAGTTCTTAAAACTTCGCAAGTCTGTCCCTGCTTATCATCGTACCTCGAAAGTCCGCCGGATTTCAAAATTCTGCAACATCTGCTAAAGTTTATCGGGCTTACTTCCTCTTCAACGCTTCCGCAATACCCTTTTCAACCAATGGCTCCATTACCCTGTACCCTTCAACAGTAGGGTGCACGCCGTCAGCGGCTAAATTTTTCGGCAAACCCTTGCGCTCGTCGGCCATGGCGCTATGGTAATCTACATAAACCATTTTATTGGCATCGGCAAAGGATTTGATCATGGCATTAAGCTGCACCACTTTCTGTGCAGGTTCCATACCGGGGCGCCATGGAAAGGCATAGGCGGGTAGTACTGAACATAACACCACTTTAATACTGGCAGCTTTGGCCAGCAATGCCATGGATTGGATATTGCCAAAAATATCTTCAATAGTTATCGGGCCGTTATTTTGGGCGATGTCATTTATTCCTGCCAGGATCACCACGGCGCCGGGTTTCAGATCTATCACATCTTCACGGAAACGTACCAGCATTTGGGTAGTGGTTTGCCCGCTGATGCCGCGGTCAAAATATGGTTTACCGCTCCAGAAGGTTGAATCCCTGTTAAGCCAGAAATCGGTAATAGAATCACCCATGTAAACTACACTTTTAGGGTTTGGGGCCGATGCTTTTACCTTTTCATTATCGGCCTTGTAACGGGTCATGTTTGCCCAGTCTTTATGAAATGCATCTTCCCATTGCTTATGGTAGGCTTCCCATTGATCGGCCCTTTCTTTAACTGATTTTACTTTAGGGTCTATGGGTTTTAAAAAACCTTTCAGATCGAGCCAGTTGTTAAAGCGGTCTATCCAGTTGTCGGTAGGCAGGCTTTGTTTGCGCATGCCAAAACCGTGACCGCCTTTGGCGTACATATGCAGTTCGGCGCTATGTTTTGATGCCAGCCATTTGTTATAAAGATCAATACTATGCGGCGCAAGGCCAAGCTGATCATCAGTAGCTGCAGCTATAAACATCGGCGGCGCGTCGTCAGGGATTTTTGAGAGCAGTTCAGGAGGCACGTATGCATAAATAGGCGCGTCAAAATCGGGTTTGTTAGCTGCGGTATAATTAAAAGCTGCGGCACCGGACAGTGTGCCGCCTGCCGAAAAGCCCATGATCCCGATTCGTTGCGGAGAAACATGGTATTCGGGGGCATGTTCACGTACATAGGTCAGCGCTGCACGCGCGTCAGCGATAGCTAAGGGAATGATAGGCGCTACTTGTTTAGGGAAATCCTTTTGACTCATTTTAGCTACCAATTCTTTTACAGGGTCGTTAGTTAAACTGTGAGCCAGCCTGTATTTCAATACGAAGCAGGCTACGCCCTGCTTATTAAGCCATTTAGCTACGTCATAACCCTCGCTGTTGATTGACAGGGTATGGAAGCCGCCACCCGGGCAAATAACCACCGCGGTGCCGGTAGCGATGGATGAATCGGGCAGGAAAACACTCAGGGAAGGGTGCGTAACGTTGTAAACAACTTTGGTATTAAAGGCGTTGTTGTCGCTTTCGCCCTCGTTCCAGATCCAGTTTTCAGAACCGGGAGCTGCGCCGGGGTAAAGCGGGATAACTTTTTGCTGGGCCTGTACACCAAAGGTCGACAATAGGAGTAAGGTGCCTATCAGTTTTAATTTCATGGGAGGTTAATTCAGGTTAAATGTTGATGTACAAAAATAACAGCATTAAGCTAAGAAACAAGGCGCTTAAACGTTTTAGCAAAAGATAAATTCCGTTTTAATTACAGCATCTGTAACCTCGCTGTAAAATATCTGTTATCAGGATTATTGACAGATATTTTCGCTATCTTAATCATTCCTGATTTAAATGGCCGCGGTGTTTACCCATATCAAAAATTTGCTCCGGATTTTGCCGCTGTTGGTTTTGCTTGGTGCATGTGCCAAACAAAAAAAGGTTTTCCAAAGCGATTGCAATAGTTCAAAAGATTATAAGAAGATTTCATTTACAGAGTTGGCCAGTCATATTGAAAAATATGATAAACAATATGTTGAAGTGAGCGGTAAATACAAGGAAGGGAACGAGCAATCCGCGCTTTTTAATGACAGCCTGTTCTCGAGCCACGCTTTACATAATGCCATTTGGATTGATTTTAGCCAGGATTGCCCCCTTTACCTGCCGGGCACCCATATAGGTTTGTTTACCTATAACGATGGCCAGTTTATCCGGATGAATAAACGTAAAGTAACTATTCGGGGCGTGGTTGATGCGGGCGATAAAGGACATTTAAAACAATACAGAGGCACTATCGACAGGGTGAGCTTTATAGAGCTGTGATCTTCCACACCTTTGAAAATAAAAACAATGTGAGCCGGTAACAGTTGTAATTATAAAACAAATAGTTATGGCTATCAACCCCAATGATACACCCGACAATGGCTTTTTTGATGAATCGGATGATGAGGAGATCATCAATCAAAATCAAATAAAAGGTTCAAATATGGTAAAGGACCCTGATGAATGGTCAACAGGTGATGAACCCATGACCGGCGCACAGCATTCCTATCTCAAAACATTATCTGACGAGGCCGGTGAAGAGTTTGACGGATCGCTTACCAAAGCCGAAGCATCAAAAAGGATAGATGAGCTGCAGCATAAAACAGGCAGGGGATTGAATAATTAATTAAAATAAGCAATATTAAGGAAAACCTCGTTGCTTGCAGTAAAGGCTCGAGGTCTTTGTAAATGTATGCTTGCCGTTTAAAACCGTGGATTGATATCGATATTAAATAGTCAGTTTCAGGCCATCGTACGCCAGTTCAATGCCGGCAGGCAGCTCTTTGGAAACGTCAGCATGTTTGCCCAGCCTGTGGCTTATATGCGTAAAGTAGGTGGTTTCGGCCCCAATGTCGTTTGCAAAAGCTATGGCTTCTTCAAGTGTAAAGTGGGAAATATGGGTTTCCTTTTGCAGAGCATTGATCACCAATATTTTTGTGCCTTTTATTTTTTCCTTTTCTATATCCGGAATTGTTTTGGCATCGGTGAGGTACGTAAAATCTTTGACCCTGAAACCTTTAATAGGCAATCTGTAATGGAATACCTCTATAGGGATGAGCTCAACATTACCGATCATAAAGGGACCAAGCGCAATAATGTGCATGCTTACCTGCGGAATGCCGGGATAACCCGTGCCATCAAAAATATAGGGAAATTCGCGCACAAGGGCTTTTTGCACCCTTTCATCAGCATAAATATCAATCGGGGCGTTTTGTTTGTAATTAAACGCGCGGATATCATCCATACCGGCAATATGGTCTTTATGCTCATGTGTAAAAACGATGGCATCAAGGTGCTGTACTTTGGCACGAAGCATCTGGTACCTGAAATCGGGGCCCGAATCAATGGCAATAACCTTATCTTCGGCCTCAATTAAAACAGAGCTGCGCAAGCGCTTATCGTGCTTATCTGTTGAAAGGCATACCTCGCAGTTACATGCTATAACAGGTACCCCCTGCGATGTTCCGGTTCCTAAAAATGTTATGGTCACAGCTGCAGTTTAGTTTGTTTAATTTCCTGCAAAAACGCAATCTGTTTATCATCAAGCAGCTTGTAATCCACCTCAAGTTCGCGCAATAGCTCAACCAGAGCAAGGATCTTACTTTCCAGGTTAGAGAAACGGTTTACCACAATCATTTTACTGTTAAGCAGCAGGCAGGCGCCGGTTTTAAAATTCCCCTTTTCATAACGCACTTTATAACCGGCCGTTTTTAACAGCATTTCCAATTTCTCGAGGGTATGGTTAGTCGCGGGTAGCATTAATTTCAAAAGTAGTAAAAATGGGTGTATTTGCAGGGCTTAAATTGGCATTTGCATGTCACATTTGGTAATTAAATTTCTATTTTTATTTACCTTTTATACCCTAAAACCATCCCGATGAAGAACTTACTGCTCACCGCAACATGCATTGTTTTTAGCATTGCCGTTTATGCACAGCAAACCAAAACCTATGCCGAAAAGCTTGGCTGGCCTAAAGGCGCACGTGTAATTATCCTGCATGTTGATGATGCCGGCATGTCGCATGAATCGAACGAAGGGGTGGAGAAAGCTATTGGGGAGGGTGTAGCCACTTCAACCAGTGTGATGATGCCCTGCCCCTGGGTGCCCGATTTTAAACATTATATGGATCAGCACCCCGGTATAGATGCCGGATTGCATTTAACCTTAACTTCCGAATGGAAAAATTACCGATGGGGGCCGCTTGCGGGTAAGGCAACAGTTCCGGGACTGACTGATAAGGAAGGCGCTTTCTGGCCCGGAGTAGTCGCCGTTTATTTCCATGCTACTGCCGATGAGATTGATAAGGAGATCCGCGCCCAGCTTGACCGTGCCTTAACCATGGGCTTTATACCAACACATCTCGACTCGCATATGGGTACTTTATTTGCCAAGCCGGCTTTTCTCGAAAAATATATTAACCTCGGCATTGAAAAAAAGATACCGGTAATGTTGCCCGGAGGCGAGGATCTTTTTTACCGCGAGGAAGCAAAGAATGCCACCATTGCCCGGCTTAAAAAAGAGGGTAAATACACCGAGGGGATGACCATCGCCGACCCGGCAGAACTGAATAAAGTGAAAGAGCTTGGCGACGTAGTGTGGAAAGGAGGTTTGCCGGTACTGGACGATCTCGATAATTCAAGTTATGACTGGGTAATGCCGGATATTGACAAGGCAACTGATAAAGAACTGCAAAAATGGTACACAGACCATTATATCGAAAACTTCGAGCGTTTTTCGCCGGGGTTAACGATGGTACTGATGCACTGCACGCAGCCATCGCCACAGTTTAAAAATATCTGTAACGAAGGCCAGAAACGAAAAGGCGACCTGCTGGCCATGACCGACCCGAGACTGAAAGCCTATCTTAAACAAAAGGGTTTCATTTTAACTACATGGAAAGAGGTAATGGAACGGAGGGTTAAGGTAGGGAATGTAGAGTAAAATCTAAACATTTTTGTTTTACTCAATGTATTGAGTAAATTTACTCAGTATATTGAGTAAATTTACTACTATGTATGAAAGGTCTTATCTCCAGTATTTTATAAAAAGAATTAAGGAGCCTCGTCGTTTTATCCAGGTGATAATGGGGCCCCGGCAGGTTGGGAAAACTACGCTTGTAGGTCAATTGTTAAAAAAAACAGCTATGCCGTATGTTTTTGAGTCTGCAGATGCTGTCTTAGCATTTAATTCCGTTTGGGTTGAGCAATTGTGGGAGAGTGTGCGGTTAAAGATGGATCAGCAAAATGCAAAGGAATTTTTGTTGGTTATAGATGAAGTTCAAAAAATAAGTAACTGGAGTGAAATTGTTAAACGCTTGTGGGACAAGGATACGCGTGATGAGAGAAACCTTAAAGTTATACTCTTGGGTTCATCACGGTTATTATTACAACAAGGGCTTACCGAATCGCTTGCAGGTCGTTTTGAAAGTACTTATATCAGTCACTGGTCACTTACCGAAATGCAGGATGCCTTTGGATGGAACGCTGATCAATTTGCCTGGTTTGGCGGCTACCCGGGATCGGCTTCATTAATTGATGATGAAGAACGCTGGAAGAATTATGTAAATAATTCATTGATTGAAACCAGCATATCAAAGGATATCCTGATGCTCACCAGGGTTGATAAACCAGCATTAATGAAACGCCTGTTTGAATTAGGCTGTCTTTATTCGGGGCAGATACTTTCATATACAAAACTGCAGGGCCAATTGCTTGATGCGGGAAACACCACAACCTTATCTCATTATTTAAGACTGTTGGACACAGCGGGCTTGTTGGGAGGGATTGAGAAATATGCTGCCGATATAATCCGCAAACGCTCATCGAGTCCCAAATTTCAGGTGCATAACACCGCATTGATCAGTGCGCAAAGCGATGCGATGTTTAATGAAATTGTTGCTGATCCTGCCGAATGGGGACGTATTGTTGAGTCGGCAGTTGGAGCTCATTTAACTAATTTTGCCCTGACAGAAGGATTTAAGATCTATTACTGGCGAAATGGAAATGATGAGGTTGATTTTGTGTTGGAACGCCGTGGCAAAGTCATAGCACTTGAGGTGAAAAGTAATAAAGAAAAAGAAACAACAGGGATGAAGGAGTTTCAAAAACAGTTTAATCCTAACAAGATATTGTTGATTGGAAAGCAAGGTTTAAGCTGGCAGGAATTTTTATCAATTAATCCGGTGGAACTATTTTAATAATTTATGCATATCAACATCTTCGGCGCATCTGGCTCCGGTGTAACTACACTGGGCCAAACTTTAAGCGAGAAACTTGTTTACCCGTATTTCGATAGCGATCATTATTTCTGGTTTCCTTCCGATCCTCCTTTTACTGACCGGCGACCGCCTGAAGAACGAAATGCTATGATTAACAGTGAAATGGCCGGTAATGAAAACTGGATCCTTGGCGGGTCCGTCATCAACTGGAACAATAACTGGCGATTTGATTTGTCGGTATTTTTGTACGTCCCGCCAGCAATAAGGATTCGGCGTTTGCAGGAAAGGGAGCTTGAACGTTATGGAGATATCATCTATACCGATAGAGAACGAAACAAGCTTTACAACGAATTTATTGAATGGGCCCGAGGTTATGATGAGCTTATTACCAACAGCCGAAGCTTACATTCGCACAAGAATTGGATGAATAATATAAAAACGCCTTTGCTGGTTATTGAAGGAGATACCACTGTTAAGGAACGGATGGAGCTTGTTTTGAGGAAGATAAAAACAATTTAAAATAACTGCCGCCTTTTTGGCCATTGTTGGTGTGGTTATCATAGTATTCAGAAGAAATAAAAAAAGCGTGGGATTGTGCGACTTCCTCCCCCTGGGTGGTTCTGCATTGATAGGTATATAGCAGAACACACCTCTGGTGCCACTCGTTCCTCCGCTCTCAAAAAGGGGGGTAAATCCAGTAGAGCGGTGGTGTTTTTTTGTTTGTAGATTTATTTTCGTTGGTGATAATATCCTACAATAGCAGGCGAAAATATTACAGTAAAGGCTAACAGCAGTACGTTACATTTGTTATACAATTTTAAACCATAATACTAACGTTTACTGTACTACCCGATTAACGCATGAAAGTGTTGCCCGTGTTAGATTTTACCATTATAGGTATTTACCTTATAGCTATGGTGCTGGTGGGTTTTTATTTTTCGCGTAAAAATAAAAATGCCGAGCAGTTCACCGTCGCATCTGGTTTAATACCGGGCTGGGCTATCGGCTTATCCATTTATGCTACTTTTTTAAGCAGTAACACCTTTTTAGGTGTACCCGGCAAAGCCTACGGGGGCAACTGGAACGCTTTTGTGTTTAGCTTATCTATGCCAATCGCGGCCTGGATAGCCGTAAAATATTTTATACCATTTTATCGTAATACCGGCAATATTTCAGCCTATACACATTTCGAAAAACGCTTTGGTCCATGGGCCAGGGTTTATGCGGTTATTTGTTTTTTGCTTACGCAGATAGCCCGCATGGGATCTGTATTTTTTGGTATAGCGTTAAGTCTGCAGGCGCTTACCGGTCTGTCTATGAAGGCCATTATGGTGGTAATGGGAATCTCTATTATCCTGTACACAGTATCAGGAGGGATCAAAGCTGTGATCTGGACCGAAGTAGTACAGGCTATCATCAAAACTTTAGGAGCTTTGCTGATCATCTATTTGGTAGTAAGCAGTATCCCCGGCGGCTTTGATAAGATCGTGGAAATTGGTAAAGCCGATCACAAATTCAGCCTGGGCAGTTTTTCATTGAACCTTACCGAACCAACTTTTTGGGTGATCCTGTTCTACGGTTTCTTTATCAATCTCAATAATTTTGGGATGGATCAGAATTATATCCAGCGTTATCATGCGGCTACATCTACCAAACAGGCAGCCAAATCGGTGTGGCTTTGCGTTGGTATTTATGTGCCGGCATCCTTCCTGTTTTTTGTCATAGGTTCATGCTTATATGCTTACTACAGTCAGCATCCCGATCTGATCTTAAGCCTTAAGCACCAGGTAGCTATCGAACGCCTGCCTGCAACAGCTTCGGCAACCGAGGTTTCGGCATTTATGAACAAACTAACCCCTGCCGATTACGGCGATAAGATCATGCCGCATTTTATGGTTACCAAAATTCCTGCGGGATTGGTCGGTATTATTGTAGCCGCAATTTTATCGGCAGCCATGAGCACCATCAGTTCGGGCATGAACTCATCAGCTACCGTTTTTACTATAGATATCTACAAAAGATATTTTAAACCACAGCTCAGCGATAAAAGCATACTAAACATTTTGCACGTAGGCACCGTACTTTTTGGCTTTGCGGGTATGGCAGCCGGGATAGCCATGATAGGGGTAAAAAGCATCCTTGATTTATGGTGGCAGCTTTCGGGTATTTTTGCTGCTGGCATGCTCGGTCTGTTTTTGCTGGGCATTATCAGCAGGCAAACCCGTAATCATGAGGCTATCATTGCCAGTATCATAGGTGTTTTGGTGATCCTCTGGCTTACCTTTCCGGCGCTCATTCCGGAACAATATGCAACTCTCCGCAGTACGCTGAATACTAACATGATCATTGTTGCAGGTACATTAGCTATTTTTTTAACCGGAATATTTTTAACCAAAACAAGGCAGTTAACAGTTTAAATAATCATCAAAATGGAACAATCAAAGAAGGGTTTTATCCCGGTAATGTTAACGCCTTTTAAAGATAACGGTGCTATTGATTATGCAGCGCTCACCCGCCTTACCGAAATGTACCTGCGCGCGGGCGCGGCCGGTGTGTTTGCCAATTGCCTCTCGAGCGAAATGTTTGAACTGAGCGGTGAGGAGCGGTTAGCAATTATCAAACACGTGGTTGAAACTGTTGACGGTGCTGTTCCCGTTGTAGCTACCGGTACCTTTGGTGGCCCGGTTGAAAAACAAGCTGATTTTATAAAAAGAGTATACGATACAGGCACTTCGGCGGTGATTGCCATTACCAGTTTGCTGGCCGATGCCCATGAACCGGATACTGCACTTAATGATCGTGTATTTGACCTGTTCAATCATACCGAAAATATTCCATTAGGTTTTTACGAATGCCCCGTGCCATACAAAAGGCTATTGTCGCCATTGCAGCTTCATCATTTTGTGGCAACTGGTCGGGTAGTTTATCACAAAGATACCTGCCTTGACCTGGAGGTGGTAAAACAAAAACTGGAAGTAAGCGAAATCAACCCTTCGTTTGGTTTATATGATGCTTATATGGTTCACGCGGTTGAATCGTTAAAAGCAGGTTCGGCGGGACTGTCATGTATCCAGGGTAATTTCTTCCCTGAGCTTATTGTTTGGTTATGTGACCATTATGCCGATGCATCGCTTCAGCACGAGGTTGCCATGGTACAGGAATTTTTAACCGAAAACATGGATGTAATGCACAATGTGTACCCGGTTATTGCAAAATATTATCTTACCAAACGAGGCCTCAAAATATCAACAACTACCCGGCGCGATGTCGGCTATTTTTCGCCGGCCATCCGTAATAAAATAGAAGATCTGTACACTAACTATACAACACTTCAAAGCGAGATCGGTATTGGGGAGTACTAAGTCTTAAGTCGAAAGTCTTAAGTCTTAACTCTTAAGTTTTAATTAAGAAGTCATTACCTGACTAAGGATTTAAGACTTCTGACTTGAGACTTAACAAAAATCAAGCAGAAATTGCCTGCTTTTGTCCTTTAATATACCGGCGTTTATACTCAAGCGGGGTCATCCCGGTAACCCGTTTAAAGTGTCGGTAAAAATTAGAGATATTGTTATAACCGCATTCAAAGCACAAAACCTCGGTGGGTAATTTGTCCTCGATCAAAAAACGGCAGGCATGACTGATCCTGATCTCGGTTAAAAAATCAAAATACGTTTTCTTGGTCATCAGTTTAAAATACCGGCAAAAGGAGGTAACACTCAGGTTGCCGATGGCCGCTATTTTTTCCAGGCTGATCTCCTGTTTATAGTTGGCCAAGGTATAGGAGCATACTTTATTAAGGCGGATGGTGTCCGACTCGTTAGATTGGTGAAAATCGCTGTGTGATAAAGTTATCGGTTCAAAGTCTTCATTTTCGGCCAGTACTTTTAGTATGGATAACAGGATAATGATCCTGTCGAGGTTGGTAGCATCAACTGCCTGGCGCATCAGTTTGGCCAGTTCGGTTCTTGCTTCACCCTTAATTACCATACCGCTTTTAGCCTTTTCAAAAAGTTTGGGCAGTATGTAGGCTTCGGGTAAATTTAACAAATAACGGCCAAGACAGTCGGGTAAAAAATGGATCACGATCACCTCAACATTCAATCCCGAATCGGGCAAAAAATATTCATCCTTGCAGCGCCAGCAGTGCGGCAGCGCCTCACCAAGCAATGTAATCTCGCCCGGCGAAAAATTGCTGATATTATCACCAATAAACCTAACCCCTTCGCCCTTTATTACGTAGTGTAATTCAAGCTCGGGATGGTAATGCCAGATACCCCGGAAGGTGGGCAAAATATCATGCCTAATACTGAATGAATTTTGCGGTTTTACCGCAACCTTGAGAAAATGGGGCTTCATTTTGTAAAAATCAATAAAGATTAGCAGGTGAGCGGACAATTAAGTATGCGTCGCGCCGGTTTATATTTTAAAAGTAGTAATTTTTAATCAAACCCAATTTGTACGAATGTAATTTTCTTTTGACAAAAAATTAGCTTAACACGAAAAGTGGGTTATGGTAAGATTGTATAATAAATAGATAAATACAAATAGGAAACGCAAAGGCTAACCATTGATATTTGTTAAAGCAACTTGTAAATCAGGCTGCAGGATACCAGGAAATATAAGCCAATAAAATTAATTATACTTTTTATCAGCCTTTTAAAACTGACAAGATTTTAACAGTTAATTGATTGTGATATGAACAATTAATTGCGTAAAAAACGGCAGGATACTATATACTTTTTTTGGGCCTTTATAAAAACTGTAAAGAATTTAACCAATTGAAACAACCATGAAGCACTTTAAATACATAGCGATATTGTTATTATCAGTTGCGGGCAGTGCGGCTTTCGCGCAGGCACCAGTGGATAACAACTATATAAAAGTTATAACCGAACGTTCAAACAAAATTGTTACAGGAGCAGGCATCACCGACTCGGTAAAATTTAAGAAAGTGCGTGATATTATAGTTGCCCAGTACAGCGATTTGAATACTATTTATGATGCGCGTAAAGCAAAAGTAAATGATATTAAAACCCAGATGCCCGATGACAAGGCGGGTGCCAATGCCAAAATTGCCCTGGTAGATAGTAATGTGGTAAAGCAGATTAAGGTTTTACATACCTCATATATCAATAAGCTGAATAAGGAATTAAGCGCTGATGAGGTTGATAAGATAAAAGACGGCATGACCTACCGCATTTACCCCATCACTTACACCGCCTACCAGGATGAAATACCTACCCTTACCGGGGAGCAGAAAGACAAAATTAAAGGATGGCTGCTTGAAGCCCGGGAGAATGCTATAGATGCAGAATCATCAGAAAAAAAACATGCCTGGTTTGGGAAGTTTAAAGGCCGCATTAATAATTACCTGTCTGCACAGGGCTACGATATGAAAAAGGAGGGAGAGGAATGGCAAAAACGGATCAAAGAGCGGCAGGCCGCAAAACAATAATTTTTGAACTAACCTAAATATCCCGGTATCATGAAATAAGCTTTAGCCGGGCAAACCAATTATACTAATTAATTAACCTGATCATGAAAATTAAATTATCAAGTTTATGAGAAAACTTTTCCTCTTACTTTCGGTGTTGCTGTGCTTAGGCAGCGCGCTAAAAGCCCAGGACCGTAACATAACCGGTACGGTTACGGACGAAAAAGGTGCTCCGCTGCCAGGGGTTGCCATCCAGGTAAAGGGCAGTACCACAGGTACTATCACCAATGCCGATGGTAAATATTCAATTAAGGCTACCAACCTGCAGGCCATTGTGGTTGGGGCTAAATTTCTGGGATACAACTACCAGGAAAAAACACTGAAGATTGGCGAAATGAATGCCGACTTTAAAATGGTACCATCACAAAATGCCCTTGATGAGGTTGTGGTAGTGGGTTATGGTACCCAAAAGAAGGTTCACTTAACAGGTGCTGTCGCCGCGGTGGATATGAAAACTATCCAGGATATCCCAACCACTAATCTTGCTGCCGCGTTACGCGGAACCAATGCCGCGGTAAGTGTTACCGGTGGTATTGCAAGGCCGGGCCAAAACGGAACCATCACCATTCGTAACCCTGTTTTCCTGGCAAAGAATGGCGGTAGTACAACACCATTATACATTATTGATGGTGTACAACGTAGTGAAGCAGATTTCAACTTACTTGATCAAAGCGAGGTGGAGAACATTTCGATATTGAAAGACGCGGCTGCTGCCATATACGGTATTTTAGGCGCGAACGGCGTTATCGTTGTAACAACCAAACGCGGCCAGTCCGGCGGGCCAAAGGTAAGCTTCAGCTCATCAGTAGGTATTGCTGATGCTATTCAATTGCCAAAAATGATGTCGGGCTTTCAAATGGCCACCTATTTGAATGATATTGAGCAAACCAGGTATAACCACACTATAACACCCGAAGGTTATATCAACGGCGATTTAAGCAATAAAGACTTAAAATACTATACGCCAGATGAGCTTGAGTATTTTAAAGCTAATAACCAGAATTTCCTGGAGCAGGCGTTTAAACCGGCAGTAACCAGCAGGAACGCGTTGAGCATAACCGGGGGTAATGATAAGGTTACCTATTTTGCCGGTGCGAACTACGTAAATCAAAACTCTAACTTTAAAGGGGTAAATACCAATCGCTTCGGGTTTAGGGCCAGTGTTGATGCAAAAGTTGCTAAAGGCCTGAAACTATCTTTGTCATTGAGCGAAGATCTTGCAAAGAGCCGGATTTACTGGTACAAACTTTCAAGCACCAGCGAAAGTCCCGATAACGACTTTCTGTCGCTTAACCAGGCACCACCATGGCAAAAATATTTTATCGACGGGCACCCTGTATATTTAGGAACCAGCAATAATGATAACCTTAACTTCTTTGCCGTTCAAAATTCCAATAACTACACAGGTAACAATAACACTGTATTTAATGGTTTAGCCAATTTGAGTTACGAAATTCCGGGCATTAGCGGGTTAACTGCTAATGTAAGCTACAACCGTAATCTTAATAATGCCTTTAACAAGCAATATGGCTCAACATTTTATTATAACCAATATTCGGGCGAAGGCGACAATAACCATATCCCCGGAGGAACGGTGGTAGGCGTAAAAGCGATAAAAAATGGTGATAGGGTACGCCTGACGCCAACAATGGCCGATAACTACCAGTTCAATGCAAATCTTACTTACCATAAAAGGTTTGGCGCGCATGAAATTACAGCCCTTGCTTTATATGAGCAATATGAATCATACAGCGAAGGTGTGGCAGCTGAGGCCGACGGTGTAATTGTGGGCGGAAAGGACAACCAGACATTCACCATCGGCGATCAATCATCAAACCAGGCCACAATGGTGAAGGAATATGGCCGTAAAGCTGTTGCAGGCAGGGTAAATTACGCCTACGCCGATAAATACCTGGTTGAATTGGCCATGAGGGCGGATGCCAATACCAACTTTGCACCGGGCCACCAGTGGGGATATTTCCCTTCGGCTTCAGCAGGTTGGGTAGTTTCAAAAGAAAACTTCTTTAAATCAGTGAGCTTCGTTGATCTGTTGAAATTCAGAGGTTCGGTAGGTTTGTTGGGTTCTGATAATACACCTTCATTTTTATACGCGGTTAACTACCAGTTTGGTACCGGCAACAAAGGCGGTGCTGTTTTTGGCGGCAATGGCGACAGGGGCCTCGGCGCACTATTAAATATCGCTATCCCGAACGCTAATTTAACCTGGGACCACGACCTGAAAACAAACTACGGTTTAGATGCCGCTTTCCTGGGTAACCGCTTATCAGTATCGGCCGATTATTTCTGGGAGCACCGCTATGATATGCTTGCATCGCTGAACACTTCAGTTCCTGTAACTATAGGTGCAGCGCCATCTGCCGAAAATTATGGTATCGTCAATACTTTCGGATACGAGATCTCTGTAAGCTGGAAAGACAAAATCGGTTCTAATTTTAGCTATAATTTTAGCCCGTTCTTTTCATGGAGCGATAATAAATACATTAAATACGATATCGCTGCAGCGCAGGTGGGTACCATTCAGGATTTGACCGGTAAATCAAGCGACCAGGGAACACTGGGGTACAAATCACTTGGCATCATCCGTACACAAGCCGATGCCGATGCGATAATTGCCGAAAGAGCAGCAGCGGCCGGTGGCGCGCAAAACGTTAAGATTTTTGGTTATGTGCCTTCACCCGGTATGATCAATTATGTTGACAAAAACGGCGACGGTATTATCAAACAAAACGATCTCAACGACCAGTTTTATTTAGGTAAGAAATCATCAAACCACTACAATCTTGGTCTGAACTTTGGCGGTGCGTATAAAACATTAAGCTTAAATGTGGTTATGGGAATGAGCTGGGGTGGCAACCAATCAATTGAGAGCGCGGCCATTAAGCAAGCTACTGCTAACCAGAACAGGCCTGTATTCTGGGCCGATCACTGGACCCCATCTAATCCAAATGCTAAATATCCCGACCCTTATTACTCGGACGACGTGAGTGCTACAAGTGATTTTTGGTTTGTTAGCCCTTTCACCTGGAATATCTCCAGTGCTAACTTAAGCTATACCCTGCCTGCTTCTATCACCAAAAGGCTCGGAATGTCAAGCATAAGGGCATATGTGGTAGCTACAAACCCAATCAACTTTGTAAACCCGTTCCCCGAACATTATCGTGATATTTCATCACCATTCGGAGCATATCCCAACTTACGCACAGTATCTTTTGGTTTAAACTTAGGCTTCTAAACTTTGAAAGACATGAAATTATTTAAAACCATATTTGCAGCTTTGATCGTATCAGCCCTGTTTACAAACTGTAAAAAAGTGCTTGATAAGGAAGATCTTACACACAGCACCCCCGGTCAGATTTTTAATGACTCAACGGTGGCTATTTTAAACATCAATTACCTGTATACAGCAAACCAGCCCGGCTGGTTTGGCGATACCGGCGGCGCTATCGGCAGCGGCGGTGACAAATGCGACGAATTTTACAGCGATAACGCTTACGTAAAAGGCACGGTTACCATCGAAACTGTTGGTGACATCGGTACCTCGGTGAATATCAGCAATAACTACGGCCGGATCCGTAACATTAACCAAACCCTGCAGGACCTCGACGCCAGCACCTTGCCCGCCTCTACCAAAAACAGGTATAAAGCACAGGCATATTTTTGGAGGGCTTTCAGGTATTTTGACCTGGTAAGGTTATATGGCGGTGTTCCATTGGTATTAAAACCGCTTGATGCTATTGGCCAGGATGCCAAAAACGCGGCGCTTTTGCCTCGTAACAAAACCTCAGAATGCTTTAAACAAATTGTGAGCGATCTGGACAGCTGTATAAAATACCTGCCCGCCAAATGGAGCGGCAGCGATTACGGTCGCATTTCATCGGCTGCCGCGGCTGCGTTTAAAGGAAGGGTGTTGCTAACGTACGCAAGTCCTCAGTTTAACCCCAGCAATGATGCAGCCCGCTGGCAAACAGCTGCGGATGCCAATGATAAGGCAATGCAGATATTATCCGCTAATAACTACGGTTTAAACCCTTCGTATGATAATATGTGGTTTACCGAAAACAGCAGCAATCCTGAGGCAATTTTGATAACAGGTTTTAACACATCATCAACCGATCAAAACCAGAATAACAATACCTACGATAACGCCACTCGTCCTGCCTATTTAGGTACTAAAGGCGGTTCTAATCAGCCTACCTGGGATATTGTAAAATCATACCCGATGCTTGACGGAAAAGCACCAGGTACCTCGTTAAAATATACATATGATGATGCGAAGTTTTTTGATAACCGCGATCCAAGGTTTAACAAAACTATTGCCTACAACGGTTGCAACTGGCCTATAAACGGCAATAGCTCTTATCGCCTGTGGACTTACTTTTATTACAATAAAGCAGATGGTTCAGGTGTTAAAACCACTGAACCGGCATCAGCAACAGGCTCAGGTTTCTACCTGCGCAAAGCTATTGACCCTAATGTCAGTGTAGCAAATGCGCCATATATTGGTACAGATTGGATGGAGATCCGTTATGCCGAAGTTTTACTGAACCAGGCCGAATGTGCCGCCGCGTTAGGTAATGTAACTACCGGTTATACCAATATAACAGCTATCAGGAAACGTGCCGGTATTGAAGCAGGTGCCGATAACCTTTACGGTTTAGATGCAGGCATGAGCCCTGATCAGATGATCAACGCTATCATGAATGAACGTAAAATTGAGTTTGCCTTTGAAGGTAAACGCTATTGGGACCTTCGTCGGCGTAAACTGCTCGAAAGCACATTGAACGGTAAAAAGAGAACGGGGCTTACAGTTACCCTTAATAACAACGCGAGCGGTAAAGATTATCTTACCGGTACAAGAGATGCTTTAGCAGCTGCATCATTGGATGCCCTGTACAGCACATCTTTCACCGTTAAAACTAAAACAATGGATTCTTATAACATTGCGGTTCAGTCGGGCGATTACTTTTTCGGTATCCCTTCGGCGGCATTGTTAAATAATATCAATTTACAGCAAAATAACACCTGGGGTGGGCCGTTTGATCCGCTTCAATAATAAATTAATTGAACGATGGGTGCCTGCTAACCATTTAACAAAAGAAGATTACGAATACAAATATGAAAAAACACACAGCTTTATTTTTAGTAGCAGCGGCATTGGGTTTAGCTAAACCGGCTTTTGCCCAATACCCTGAAGTGCCGGAGAAGGTTAAAGCAGAGAGTGAAGCTTTGATGAAAGAGGCTACCCGTCGTTCAGATTCAGCATGGGCGGTCGCCCTGCCCATTATCCAGGCCGATCAGCGCCGTGGCAAAGTATACGTACCATGGGCCGCGCGCCCAACAGATTTGCCGCAAGCTAAGATCCCGGCTTTTCCGGGTGCCGAAGGCGGCGGTAAGTTTACCTTTGGCGGCCGTGGCGGTAAGGTATATGTAGTAACCAGTTTGGCTGATAATGGCCCCGGTACCCTGCGTGAAGCTTGCGAAAAAGGCGGCGCGCGTATTGTGGTATTTAATGTTGCGGGCATTATCCGCATCAAAACACCGATCATCGTGAGGGCTCCGTATATTACTATTGAAGGCCAAACTGCTCCGGGTGATGGCGTTTGTATTGCCGGCGAATCATTTTGGGTAAATACACATGACGTAATTATCCGCTATATGCGTTTCCGCCGCGGCGAAACCAATGTTGGCCGCCGTGATGATGCTTTGGGAGGCAACCCGGTAGGTAACATCATTGCCGATCACGTATCGGCGAGCTGGGGTCTGGACGAAAACTTTTCGATGTACCGTCACATGTTTGATCCGGGCGATGGCTCGAAAGAAGAAAAGCTGGGTACCGTGAACATTACTATCCAGAACTGTATCTATTCAGAATCATTGGATTACTGGAACCATGCTTTCGGTTCAACAACAGGCGGCGAAAACAGCTCGTTGATGCGGAACCTTTGGGCCGATAATACCGGCCGTAATCCTTCAGTTGGCTGGAATGGCGTTTACAACTTTGTAAACAACGTGGTGTTTAACTGGCACCACCGCTCAATGGATGGCGGCGATTATACCACCAATTACAATGTGATCAATAACTACTTTAAACCGGGGCCGGTTACACCTAAAGATGAGCCGGTTGGTCACCGCATCCTGAAACCAGAATCGGGCAGGAGCAAGCTGAAGGAAAAAGTATTTGGTCGTGTTTATGCATCAGGTAATATAATGGAAGGTTATCCCGAAGTTACCAAAGATGCGTGGAACGGTGGCATCCAGGTTGAAGGCCCTGGTGGCAAAGAATTGCCTGACGCCGGTCAGTATAAGGATTACATGAAATCGGATGTTCCGTTCCCGATGCCCCCGATGACAATCATGTCGGCAAAGGATGCCTTTAAATTTGTTATCGCTAATGCCGGGGCAACGCTGCCAAAACGCGATCCGGTTGATGTGCGCATCACCGAGCAGGTACGTACCGGTAAAATAACTTATAAAGAAATGAACACCGATACTGCTTACCAGTTTAAAGTGCGTAAATTACCTAAAGACTCGTACAAACTGGGTATCATCACTGCCCCATGGCAGGTTGGTGGCTATCCTGAATATAAAGGCACGCCTTACAAAGATTCGGACAATGATGGTTTGCCTGATGCATGGGAACTGGCTCATGGCCTGAACCCTAAAGATGGAAACGACTCGGCCCTGCCTGCAAAAAATGGTGGTGGTTATACCAATATCGAAGTATATTTAAATACAGTAGCCGCTAAAGGCGAAAAGAAACTGGCTTCGTTAAAATAATAAAGACACTATAATGCGGGGATTGAGGTTTACAAGGATTTATATTTGGGTTGGTTTAATGACTGGGGGGATGCTTATGCATTCCCCCTTATTTGCACAGGATAAGAAAAAAGCCCCTAAACCCCAACCGCCTGTTGCTGCCGATAAAAACGGAAAATTAAATTATACCGTAGCGCCCAACGGCGACCGTATTCCTGATTATTCATATTGCGGATATATGGCTTCCGAAAAGCCGATCCCTTTTGTAGCTGTAAAAGTTGTGGTGCCTGTAAAAGCAGGTGACGCTACGCTGAGGATCCAGGCCGCTTTAGATTACGTAGCCGGTTTACCTGCAGATAAAGACGGTTTTCGCGGAGCGGTCCTGCTCAACAAAGGCACATATCAGGTTAACGGCAGCCTTAAAATAAATGCATCCGGCGTTGTATTGCGGGGAAGCGGGATGGCTGCCAACGGCACCACATTATTTGCAGCCGGGACCGACAGGGAAACCTTTATTCATGTTACCGGTAAAAATGACCGGCAAACATCCAAAGAAATTAAAATTACCGATGCCTATGTTCCGGTAAATGCCAACACTTTGCACATTGCTGAAGACGCAGGCCTAAAAACCGGCGACATGGTGTTGATCCATCGCCCGAGCACACAAGCCTGGATCAGTACCATCAAAACCGATCATTTTGGCGGCGACTTAACTGCCCTGGCCTGGAAACCCGGTGAGCGTGACATTTACTGGGACCGCAAGGTAACAGCAATAGATGGCAATACCATAACCCTCGACGCGCCTTTAACAACAGCATTGGATACTGCATACGGCAGCAGTTTGATAGCCTCTTACAAATGGCCCGGCAGAATTGTGCAGGTGGGGATCGAAAACTTAAAACTGCAATCAGCTTATGATGCTTCAAACGCAAAAGATGAAGCCCACCGGTGGATGGCTATTACCATGGAAAATGTTAGCGATGCCTGGGTGCGCCAGGTAACCTTTGAGCATTTTGCAGGTTCGGCAGTATTTGTTGGTACAACAGGTAACCGTGTTACGGTTGAGGATTGTAAGTCCCTTGTGCCGGTCTCCGAAATAGGGGGGCAACGCCGTAATACATTCCTGACTATGGGCGGGCAAAACCTTTTTCAGCGTTTATATTCCGAACATGGTTTTCATGATTTTGCTACAGGCTATTGCGCACCGGGGCCAAATGCTTTTGTGCAATGTATGTCGGTAGGTTCGCTGGGCTTTAGCGGTGGCATCGACAGTTGGGCCTCAGGCGTTTTGTTTGATATCGCTAATATCGATGGACAGCCTTTAAGTTATATGAACCGGGGACAGGACGGACAAGGTGCCGGATGGAGCGCGGCTAACAGCCTGTTCTGGAATTGCACCGCCGCCCGTGTTGATTGCTACCAGCCGCCAACAGCGCAAAACTGGGCTTTTGGTACCTGGGCACAGTTTGCCGGTGATGGTTATTGGAGCACACCAAACAGCACCATAAGCCCACGCAGTTTTTACTACGCCCAATTGGCTAACCGACTGAATAAAGACGTTAGCAAACAGGCAGATATACTTTATCCGGCTACTGAACCTTCAAGCAGTCCGACGGTTGAGCAGGCAGCAGAGTTAATGGCCGCTGCTCGCAAACCCGCAGTAACTATCAGCAACTGGATAGATCAATCGCCAAAAAGAAATTCGATTAATATTTCATCTGCAAATGCAAAAACTATTGATGAAATAGGATATAAACGCCCGGCTGTTGCTGCATTGGCACCCAAAATGAGTGTCACGAACGGATGGCTCACCCGTGGTAATGTGGTATTAACAGGCAGGCATTTTGAAACCCCATGGTGGAACGGTACTGTTCATCCCGATTATACAGAAACGGTGGCCAAACCAGCAATCTCCCGTTGGGTACCCGGCCAAACCGGCACCGGTTTAACGGATGATCTGAACGCGGTAACTGACTGGATGCAGAAAGATAACATCATAGTATTTGAGCATAATTATGGCTTGTGGTATGATCGCCGCCGTGATGATCATGAGCGCATCCGCCGGATGGACGGCGATGTTTGGGCCCCGTTTTATGAATTGCCCTTTGCCCGCAGCGGTAAAGAACTGGCTTACGACGGCTTAAGCAAATACGACCTGACCAAATACAATACCTGGTATTGGAACCGCCTGAAGCAATTTGCCGATCTGGCCGATCAGAAAGGATTGGTGCTGGTCCACCAAAACTATTTTCAGCACAATATTATTGAGGCCGGCGCGCATTATACTGATTTTCCATGGCGTACAGCTAATAATATTAACGGCAGCGGTTTCCCGGAGCCTGTACCTTATGCCGGCGACAAACGCCAGTTTATGGCTGAGCAGTTTTATGACGAAACCGACCCGGCAAGGCGTAAGCTTCACATTGCCTACATCAATAAATGTATGGACAACTTCGCCGGTAATACCGGGGTGATCCAGCAGATTGGAGCGGAATTTACCGGTCCGCTGCATTTCATGAAGTTTTGGGTAGAAACCATTAAGCAATGGGAAACCACGCATAAAAAGAAACAGATCATTGGGTTGAGCGCTACTAAAGATGTACAGGACGCTATACTTGCTAATCCGGCTACAGCTTCGGTTATTAACGTCATCGATATCCGTTACTGGTTCTACCAGGCCAACGGAACGGCTTATGAACCCATCGGCGGGCAAAGCCTGGCCCCGCGCCAACAGGCCCGGATCTTTAAGCCCAAGGCTTCATCGTTTGAGCAGGTTTACCGCGCGGTACACGAGTACCGTACCAAATACCCGGATAAAGCTGTGCTTTATTCTGCCGATGGCTATGACCGTTTTGGCTGGGCCATATTCATAGCCGGGGGATCATTGCCGGTGCTGCCAGCAAATACCAATAAAGTTTTCCTAACTGATGCAGGCAGCATGAAACCTGCTGATCTGCCCGGTGCGCCTAAAGATCGATGGGCTTTGGCTTCATCAAAAGGATATATCGTTTACAGCAATGGCGGTGGTGTCCACCTTGATTTATCGGCAGGTATCACTTACAAAGCCCAATGGATCGATCCTAAAACCGGCGAGCTTTTACCCGGTGCCGAAACGATAAAAGGTGCTGCAAATACAGAAATTAAAGCACAAGGCAACGAGGCTGCCATTTTATGGTTGAGCCGGAATTGAAAAAAGGAATTAAAAGGAGGGGATTTGCGCGATTCCTCTCTTGAGAGGGACGGACGGGTGTGTTTAATAAAGCGATAATGAACGCGGACGAAACACACCCCTGCCAACGCTCAGCCAAACGCGCCCCCTCTCAAGAGGGGAGCTTGGGAAACCTCAGGGTCCTCTCCGGGAGACCCTGAGGGGACGAAAAAAAAACATAAAAAGAGGGGATTTGCGCGATTCCCCTCTCGAGAGGGGCGGAGGGTGTGTTTAACAAAGCGGTAATAAACGCGGACGAAACACACCCCTGCCAACGCTCAGCCAAACGCGCCCCCCTCTCAAGAGGGGAACTGATAAAAGTTACTATATGATGCTTAAAAAATCTACCATACTAATTGCCATTGCCTGTTTGTTTTTTGCATTTAAAAGCAATGAAACAACCATGCCACGATTAAGCATATCCACCAATCACCGCTATTTCATGGCCGGCGATAAGCCATTTTTCTGGCTGGGTGATACAGGCTGGTTACTGTTCTCTAAGCTGAAAAGGGAAGAAGCTGAGCAATATCTGGAGATCCGCAGCAAACAGGGTTTTAATGTGATTCAGGTAATGGTAGTGCACAGCATTAAAGAAACCAACGCCTACGGCGATTCGGCCCTAAGCAATAGAAATATCGCTTTGCCAAAAACAACTCCGGGTAACACTTTCGGCAAAGGAAACGAATATGATTATTGGGACCATATTGATTGGATCATCACCAAAGCCGCCGAAAAAGGTTTATACGTAGCCCTGGTGCCGGTTTGGGGATCGGTTGTGAAAGAGAGTCATATCGGTGCGGAAAAGGCAAAAATTTACGCTGAGTTTTTAGCTAAAAGATACCGCGACCGTCCAAATGTGATCTGGATGAACGGCGGTGACATCGCCGGTTCTGATTCGTTGAAAACCTGGAATGCTATCGGTAACACTTTGCATGATGTTGATGGCACGCATCTGATAACTTACCATCCACGCGGCCGTACGCAATCATCAAAATGGTTTCATAACGAAAGCTGGTTAGATTTCAATTGCTTCCAGTCGGGCCATCGTACTTATGCTCAGGATACCTCAAAAAAGGATTTAAAATATGGCCAGGACAACTGGCGCTATGTGGAAACGGATTACAATCTATCACCCATAAAACCTACGCTTGATGCTGAGCCATCGTATGAAAAAATCCCTTACGGATTACACGATACCAAACTACCCCGCTGGACAGCGGCCGACGTAAGACGTTATGGCTACTGGTCGGTTTTTGCTGGGGCCTGCGGGTATACCTATGGCGATAACGATGTGATGCAAATGCACAAACCGACTGATAAAGACAGCGCTTACGGTTCAAAAGGATACTGGTATAATTCAATTAATGATCCGGGGGCAAGGCAGATGATTTATTTGAAAAAGCTGATGCTGTCACGCCCATATCTTGATCGTGTGCCTGATCAGTCATTGATCGCAGGTAACAACGGAAATAAATATAACAGGCTGACGGCAACCCGTGGTAAAAACTACGCTTTTGTTTATACCTACACCGGCCGTGAGATCAATATCAATGCTGACAAACTGGAAGGTACAAAGTTGAAAGCGTCGTGGTTTAACCCGCGCAGCGGGCAAACTACGGCTATCGGGACCTTCGCGAAAGCTAAAACAATCAAGTTCAAGCCACCCGGCAAAGTATCAAACGGTAACGACTGGGTGCTCATTATTGACGCGATATAAATGAAACGGGCGATTAAACATATCATTTTACTATTAGCCATTGCGTTGATGTTTTCATGCAAGGCCGGTAAAAGCGTGTACCTTTTTACCTCGTTTCATGAGCCGGCTAACGAAGGTTTGCGTTTTTTATACAGTAATGATGCTTATCACTGGAATGCTATCGATCATATTTTCATTAAACCGGAGGTTGGCGATGTCAAAATCATGCGCGACCCATCCATTGCCCAGGGCCCCGATGGAGTTTACCATTTGGTATGGACAACCGGCTGGAAAAATGATAAAGGTATCGGTTATGCCAGCTCAAAAGATCTGATCCATTGGTCGGCCGAAGAGCATATTGAGGTAATGGCCAATGAACCTACCGCGGTGAATGCCTGGGCGCCGGAGTTATTTTACGATGAGGATAACAAGTATTTCATTATCGTTTGGGCTTCAACTGTGCCTTTCCGCTTTCCGAAAGGGCAGGAGGATGAAAATAACAATCACCGCCTTTACTATACCATAACTAAAGATTTTAAAACTTTCAGTCCCTCAAAGATTTTTCTTGATCCCGGTTTTAGTGTAATTGATGCTGAAATTGTAAAGCGGGCCAAAAATGATTACGTGCTGGTGATGAAGGATAATACCCGGCCTAACCGTAATATCCTCGTGGCTTTCAGTAATAATCCGTTAGGGCCATACAGCAACTATACTCCAAGATTTACCGAGCCTTTCAGCGAAGGCCCGAGCATGACCAAAGCAGGCGATAACTGGCTGATCTATTATGATTCGTACCGGTTAAAAAGATATGGCGCCATGCGCACAAACGACTTTAGAACTTTTACCGACCTGGCCGATAGCGTAAGCGTGCCGGTAGAGCACAAACACGGTACTATTTTTAAGGTCACCAAAAAACGGCTTGCGCAGCTTTTACAGGCAGCCGGGCAAACCAAAGCAGCTAAACATGAATAAGTTCATCATTATATTGTTTTTTATATCGATGGCCTGCATTGCCCGGGCACAGGATACAGTGCATTACAGCGGCAATACCATAGCTAATGTCGATTACCATCACGGGCAATTAACCCCGGTAATTGGTGTGCACAGCAAACAGATCTTCAGGGCTAACCGTGAACATCCTGAACTGGCCGATGGGTTTGGTTTTACTTATAACCATGCCCCCATGCTGGCCTACTGGAACAATACTTTTTATGTAGAATACCTGAGCGACAAGGTAGGCGAAAGCGTGCCGCCGGGCCAAACCCTGCTCATGACCTCTAAAGACGGCGAAGGATGGTCAAAACCTACGGTAGTTTTCCCTCAATATAAAATACCCGATGGCACTACCAAAGAGGGGCATCCCGGCGTGGCGAAGGACCTGTATTCGGTAATGCACCAGCGCATGGGTTTTTATACTTCCAAATCAAAACGCTTACTGGTACTGGGGTTTTATGGGATTTGTTTGGATGGCCATGATGATCCGAATGATGGCTTAGGTATTGGTCGCGTAGTGCGCGAAGTATTGCCAAACGGCAAATTCGGCCCGATTTATTTTATCCATTATAATCCAAAATGGAACGAAAAGAATACCTCATATCCTTTTTACAAAACAAGTAAGGACAAAGGTTTTGTACAAGCTTGTGATGAGTTGATGGCCAACCCACTGATGATGATGCAATGGGTTGAGGAAACCGACAGGAAAGACCCGCTGATCCCGCTGCATAAAGATTATAAAGCATTTAACTTTTATCACCTGCCCGATGGCCGCGTGGTTGGTCTTTGGAAATATGCGCTTACCGCTATCAGTACAGATAATGGCAAAACATGGCCAACAAATGCCGCCCGTGCACCGCGTTTCGTAACTGCCAATGCCAAGATCTGGGGACAACGCACATCTGATGGTAAATACGCTACGGTTTACAACCCTTCGGAATTCCGCTGGCCGCTGGCCTTATCGGTTAGTAAAGATGGATTGGATTATACCAATCTGCTGTTAGTTAATGGCGAGATCACCACCATGCGTTACGGCGGTGCTTATAAATCATACGGGCCGCAATATACACGCGGTATCGAAGAGGGGAATGGTACCCCGCCTGATGGCAAGCTTTGGGTAACCTACAGCATGAACAAGGAGGATATCTGGGTATCATCAATCCCCGTGCCGGTCACAGAAAAAGCGGATGCGCACGCTAACGAGGTTTTTAACGAATTACCTGTAGGCAAAGAATTGGAGAAATGGAATACCTACAGCCCGCAATGGGCTCCTGCGGCTATCGACAAAACACCAGATGGTGAACGCGCCCTAACCCTAAAAGACAGCGATCCATTTGATTTTGCCAAAGCAGAACGCGTTGTGCCTGTTTCAAAAAAGCTGATGACCGATTTCACCATCACAGCCGGGCAAAATAATACAGGTATGCTTGACATCGAATTTCAGGATGAAAAAGGTACAGCCGCTATCAGGCTTACGCTTGATTCTGCCGGTCAGTTCAGGACCAAGGCCGGCTATCGCAACAAAAATTTCATGAAATATGAGGCCGGTACGCAATATCATGTAGTGATAAAGCTGAATACCGACACACGCTTTTATACTGTGAATGTAAATGGCAAGGATGTACTTACAGGCCTGTTTTTCGCGCCGGTACTGAGTGTAAACCGGGTGGTACTCCGTACCGGGGATATCAGAAGGTTCCCGGATGCCGATACGCCTACCGATCAGGATTTCGACCGGCCAAACGCCGGGGAAGCAGCGAAACAAGCTGTTTTCTATATCAAATCATTTAAAACAGGTAATTACTAATGCTGCGCCTGATAAAATATTGTTGGTTGACGATCTGCCTGCTTAGCCCCTGGATTGCCGGGGCGCAGGTTGTTTTGCCTAAAATATTGGGCAACAACATGGTATTGCAGCGTAATGCTCCGGTACCTGTTTGGGGCACAGCATCGCCGGGTGAAAAGGTTACTGTAGAATTCAATAAACAAACAAAAACAACTGTGGCCGATGCGGCGGGCAAATGGATGGTAAAGCTTGACGCGATGCCGGCCTCTGCCAAACCCGCAACGCTGACCATATCGGGTAAAAACACTATCCAACTGCAAAATATACTGGTGGGCGAGGTATGGCTTTGTTCGGGCCAATCAAATATGCAGTATGAAATGCGCAAGAACAGCAAGGTGAAAAAGCCGGATACCAGCACCGCAAATTCGCCTGTTGATGAGCTGGACCGCGCGCATAACCCGCAGATCAGGATCTTCCTGGTTACGCAGAAAAATATGTTAAAGCCCGATTCAACCCATTCGGGATGGAGTGTGGCCGAAGATTCGGCTTTGAGGGCATTTTCGGCGGCAGGGTATTTTTTCGCTAAAAACCTTCAGCATGATCTGAAAGTACCGGTTGGTATTATTTCATCGGCAGTAAGTGGCAGCAGGATTGAGCCCTGGGTATCGCAGGAAGGGTTTAATGCCATCCCATATTTCAAGGCAAATAATATTAAAATTGACGGCGATCCCGGTAAATTTTATACCAAAATGATTGAGCCGGTTGCTCCGTTCGCGCTTAAAGGTTTCCTGTGGTACCAGGGAGAAAGCAACTGCTTTTTAGGTGAAACCATCAGCTATACCTACAAAATGGAGGCGCTCATCAACAACTGGCGCAAACTCTGGGGCGATAGAACGCTGCCATTTTATTATGTACAGATAGCGCCATATTACTATACCCAGGGAAAAGGTCCTGTAACCTACACGCCTGTTACCGAGCCCGAATTGCGCGAAGCCCAGGCCGCTGCCTTGCAGATCCCGCATACAGGTATGATCATCACCACCGATCTGAACGATGACCTTAAAAATATCCACCCGCCGTTTAAATGGGAGGTAGGCAGGAGGCTTGAATTGCAGGCGCTTGCCAATACCTACAAACAACGGGTAGTTTTTTCGGGCCCGGTGTACAAAAGCATGAAAATAAACGGCGATAAGATCATCCTTGAGTTTGATCACGTTGGTGCCGGCTTGGTAAGCCACGACGGTAAACCGCTCACCGATTTCACCATTGCTGGTGCCGATGGAAATTTTGTAACCGCCACCGCCATAATAAAAGGAAACACGGTTGAGGTTTCGGCCACGTCGGTTGCCAAGCCTGTAGCCGCGCGCTTTGCCTGGTCAGAGTCCGCGCAGCCCAATTTTTATAACAAGGATGGTTTGCCTGCTGCTCC
The DNA here is from genome assembly GCA_966212355.1 of uncultured Mucilaginibacter sp. Classification (GTDB taxonomy): domain Bacteria; phylum Bacteroidota; class Bacteroidia; order Sphingobacteriales; family Sphingobacteriaceae; genus Mucilaginibacter. Next base: position 218,329 of record CBIHRB010000004.1, on the reverse strand, counting down.
ATTCCGTACGGATAACCCACTGAAATTTACTTTAACTGCTAACTGAATATACTAATGAGATCTGCCTGCTTTAAAATATGGATTGCTTTACTATTTGTTATCAACTGGTCGGTAAGCTATGCCCAGGAAACACAAAAGCTATTCCTGTCGGGTACAGGTAGCGATCATACCGTAAACTGGCAATTTTACTGTACCGCGGGCAACAATTCAGGAAAATGGACAACCATTCCGGTGCCATCAAACTGGGAGTTTCAGGGTTTTGGCAAGTACAATTACGGGCTTGCTAAGGATAGTTTAAGAGGTAAGGAGCAAGGACTTTATAAATATGAGTTTAGTGTACCTGCATCATGGCAGGGCAAGGCTATCAACATTGTTTTTGATGGCTCCATGACCGATACCGAGGTGAAGTTAAACGGCAAATCGGCCGGGCCAATTCACCAGGGATCATTTTACCGTTTCAAATACGATGTAAGCGCTTCGCTTAACTACGGCAAATCAAACCTGCTGGAGGTAACTGTATCAAAACATTCGGCCAATGCATCAGTAAACGCCGCTGAGCGCAAAGGCGATTTCTGGATCTTCGGCGGTATTTTCAGGCCGGTGTTTTTGGAGGCTGCCCCTAAATCACACATTAGCTATTATGCCGTTGATGCCAAAGCCAACGGTAATTTAAAAGCACAGCTGAAACTGGCATCTGTAAAAAGAGGTACGGTGACAGGGCAGGTGTATACTTTGGCGGGGCAAAAGTTTGGCGCTCCTTTTTCTGTGAAGGTTAATGCGGGTGACACCCTTGCTACTATCAGTATACATGTTGCCTCGCCTAAATTATGGTCGCCGGAGTTTCCTAACCTGTATAATGTGGTATTTACGCTGAGCGAGAATGGCAGACCTGTTCATACCGTAAAACAACGCATCGGCTTCCGTACGGTTGAGTTGAGGGAGCATGATGGCATTTATGTAAACAACGTCAAGATCAAATTTAAAGGTGTAAACCGCCATTCGTTTTGGCCAACCACAGGCAGGGCCTTAAACAAAAAAGTAAGCATCGGAGATGTTCAGCTGATGAAAGACATGAACATGAACGCGGTACGTATGTCGCACTACCCTCCTGATGATCATTTCCTGGACGTATGCGATTCATTAGGCCTTTTTGTACTGGACGAGCTTACCGGCTGGCACCATGCCTATGACGATGTGGTTGGCTCCAAATTAGCAAAAGAGCTGATCGAGAAAGATATCAATCACCCATCCATCGTTCTATGGGATAATGGCAACGAAGGTGGTTTTAACTTTAACCTCGATCATTGGTTTGATGAGCTGGATCTTCAAAAACGCCCGCTGATCCATCCATGGGGCATCTTCCGTGGAACGAATACCCAGCACTATATCAACTACGACTACGGCACCAACACCGGAATAAATGGTCACGACATATTTTTCCCGACCGAGTTTTTACACGGCTTGTACGATGGTGGCGCAGGTGCGGGCCTGGACGATTTCTGGAAACAGATGTGGCATACGCCAATTTCGGCAGGTGGTTTTATCTGGGACTTTGCTGATGAAGCCGTAGTTCGTGCCGATAAAAACGGTGAGCTTGATACCGATGGCGATCACGGCCCCGACGGTATTGTAGGCCCATACCACGAAAAGGAAGGAAGTTATTATGCCATCAAAGAGATCTGGAGCCCGGTGTACCTGGAACCCCGCGAAATTACCTCAGCGTTTAAGGGTACCTTGCATTTAGAGAACAGATACGCCTATACCAACCTCAAACAATGCACATTCAGCTATAAACTGGCGACGCTCAACGGTGCCAACTCAACAAATAAAACCGGTGCCATCACATCGCCGGATGTTGCGCCCGGTCAGTACGGAAACCTGCAATTACAATTACCAAAGGATTGGCAAAATTATGATGTGCTGTATATATCGGCTTTTGATGTAAGCAAGCACGAGCTGTTTACCTGGAGTTTCCCGGTAAGCAACCATGACAAGATCACTAACCGCATCATCACCAAAACAGGCGGAAGCAAAGCTGTAATTACCGAAACGGATTCATTGTACAAAGTAAAAACCGGTAATGGGATCGAGCTTGCGTTTAACCGCAATTCGGGCATCTTAGTTAGCGTAAAAAATGCCAAGGGTGATATTCCTTTCAACAATGGCCCTGTGTTAGTTGAAGGACAAGACCAAACAGGTTTTGAAAAGCTCAGCTATCATTATGAAGGCAATAACCTGGTGGTTGAGGGAGTATTCCCGCCCAAAAAATCAGAGCCTTTATTGAAGTGGACGATCTACCCATCGGGCTGGGTGCAGCTTGAAGTTAAATACTGGCCGATTGGCGAGGACGCCACATTAATGGGTGTCAATTTCTCTTTCCCCGAAAAAGATATCAAAGGCGTTACCTACATGGGTGATGGGCCTTACCGGGTATGGAAAAACCGCATGAAAGGTACATCGCTTGGTGTTTGGGATAAAACCTACAACAATACCATAACGGGGCAGGGTAAAGTTGTTTATCCCGAATTTAAAGGCTATTACTCCAACCTGTATTGGATGAAATTGCAAACCACTGGTCAACCGGTAACTATAGTTTGCAACAGCCGTGATCTTTTTATGCGCCTGTTTACCCCGGCAAACCCTGCAAAAACTTATAACGTAGCACCGGCTTTCCCTTCGGGCGATATTTCGTTTATGCATGGTATAACGCCGATAGGTACCAAATCGCAAAAGCCTGAAAAGCTTGGTCCGGCCGGGCAAAAGAACCAATATTTTAATTACGACAGGAATATAGAAGACGCCCTTTCGCTGAACCTGTATTTCGACTTTTCTGGTAAATAACGGATGAAAAGGTTGTTTGCACATATAAGCTTGGCTGTGGCGGTTATTTTAACCTGCCTGGGCAATTGCTATGCAGATGCCCGGATCGGTTTGCAGAATTTGAAATGCGAAATGCTGAACAATCCTTTAGGCATCGGCACCGGTAAACCACGCTTAAGCTGGCAAATCACCAGCGACGCCCGGAATACCAACCAGGTTGCCTATCAAATTTTAGTAGCTTCAACTCCTGAAAAACTAACAGCAGGGCAGGGCGATCTGTGGGATTCGCACAAAGTGAATTCGGCGGAATCCATTATGATCAACTACATGGGCAAACCTCTGAGGAGCCGTGCGGCATGTTATTGGAAAGTCAGGGTGTGGACAAATAGCGGGGCAAGTGCCTGGAGCAAGCCCGCGATGTGGAGCGTTGGGCTTTTAAATCCGGCTGACTGGAAAGCTAAATGGATAGGCTGTGATCGTGGTTTTTCCTGGGATAGCGTGTCTAAGTTCTCGCGCCTTTCGGCCCGGTATTATCGCCGCGGGTTTAGTTTGAATAAAGCGATCAAACGCGCCACTGCTTATATAGTTGGTCTGGGCCATTATGAGTTATATATTAACGGACATGCTATCGGCGACCAAGTATTGGCTGGAGCACCTACCGACTATACGCAGTCTGTTAAGTACAACACCTTTGATGTTACAGATCGTCTGAAACAGGGCGATAATGTTATTGGAACTGTATTGGGTAATGGTCGGTATTTTACCATGCGGCCAAAATACAAGCCCAAAAAGATCAAAGAATTTGGATTTCCTAAAATGCTGCTGCAACTGGAGGTGGAATATACTGATGGGACAAAGCAAACCATCATAAGCGATGATACTTGGCATTTTACTGCCGATGGCCCCATCCGTACCAATAACGAGTATGACGGTGAAGAATACGACGCCACTAAAGAGTTTGCTGGATGGGATCAACCGGGTTTTAATGACAACCAATGGCTTAAAGCTGAATTAGTGCAGGCACCCGGTGGCAAGCTTGACGCACAGATGAATAAGCCAATCAGGGTGATGGATACCGTTAAACCAGTCAGCATCAATCAGCTTAAAAAAGATGTATGGATCCTGGATATGGGGCAAAATATGGCGGGCTGGGTACAGATGCGGGTAAAAGGAAACCGGGGCGATAAAGTAACCCTTCGTTATGCGGAAACACTGCAACCCAACAATGAACTTTATGTTGCAAATCTTCGCGATGCTAAAGTAACCGACGTTTATACGCTTAAAGGCGGAGCGGAAGAAACCTGGCACCCGGTATTTGTATATCATGGTTTCCGGTATGTGGAGATCAGCGGTTATCCCGGTAAACCTGAATTAACTGACTTTGAGGGACAGGTGGTTTATGATGCCTTGCCAACTATCGGTCGTTTTGAAACCTCCAACGCTATCGTCAATAAGATCTATCACAATGCTTATTGGGGGATCCTGAGCAACTACAAAGGGATGCCGGTAGATTGCCCGCAGCGTAACGAACGAATGCCCTGGCTTGGCGATAGGGCAGTAGGCTCGCTCGGCGAAAGTTTTGTATTTGCCAATGGTAATTTCTACGCCAAGTGGCTGGATGACATCGCACAATCGCAAAGGCCGGATGGCGCTATCCCCGATGTGGCCCCCGCTTACTGGAATTATTATAGCGATAACATGACCTGGCCCGGTACTTATATACTGGTAGCCGATATGCTTTATCGCCAGTTTGCTGATAAAGCGCCGATCGAAAAGCATTATGCCTCCATGAAAAAATGGATGGATTATATGCGGGACAAGTACATGAAAAATAACATCGTTACCAAAGATAAATATGGCGACTGGTGCGTACCGCCTGAATCATTGGAGCTGATCCATGCTAAAGATCCTTCGTTGAATACCGATGGACAACTGATAGCCACCGCTTATTACTATCACTTATCCGGCTTGATGGAAAAGTTTGCGACGATGCTCCATAAACCTGCTGATGTACATTTTTTTTCTACCATGCAGCAAAATGTAGGCAAAGCTTTTAACGACAAGTATTTTGATAAAACCACATCAAAATACAGCAACAATACAGTTACCGCCAACCTGCTGCCATTATATTTCGGGATCACGTCAAAAGCCAATAAACAGGCAGTATTTAAAAATATTGTAGCTAAGATCAACGAAGCGCATGATCATATCAGTACCGGCGTAATAGGCACGCAATGGCTCATGCGCGGCCTTACCGAATTTGGCAGACCTGATCTGGCCTGGAAAATTGCCTCTAACACCACCTACCCAAGCTGGGGCTACATGGCCGAAAATGGCGCTACAACCATCTGGGAATTATGGAACGGTGATACAGCTAATCCGGCCATGAATTCACGTAACCATATTATGCTGCTGGGCGATCTGATCGTCTGGTTTTACCAGGACGTAGCCGGGATAAAAACGGTTAATGCGGGCTTTAAGCAATTGGTTATGCAACCGGCAATTATCAAAGGACTGGATAGTGTTAAGGCTTCATACCAAACCGCCTATGGCCTTGTGGAAAGCAATTATACCAATACTAAGGGCAGTTTTAATTGGCATGTTACCTTACCGCCAAATAGTTCGGCATTAGTTTATGTACCTGCAAAAAACATGGATGCATTAACCGAGGGCGGGAAGAAAATATCTGCCACAAAAGATATTAAACAGTTAAAAATGGAGAGAGGAAGAGCGGTGCTCAGCATTGGTTCTGGTGATTATGATTTTGAAGTAAAATATTAAAGCAACATAATATGAAAAAATTAAATAGGACGGGTGCTATGCTCATAGCCTTATTATCGCTATCGGGCACGTTGAAAGCCCAGGAGCAACAGGCAACTAAAGCAGCTCCATCTCCCGAAGCTCAGGCTAAAGCAGATGCCGAAGTTAACAAGAAAGCAGCCGATTGGGTTAGCTCTTTATCGCTTACTGACACAGCAAAGGCCACCCGGGTGAAAAATGTAATTGCAACCCACCTCAAAGCCATCCGCGATTGGAATAATACCCATTCTTATGAATCAGTTCCGGCAGGTATTGATCCGGCAACGGGCAAAGCTTTAAGCACTATGGACAGGCAGATCATCATCAATTCATCCCTGCCAAAATCGGTTCATGAAAACCTGATGACCGGCTTAAGGGCGGATTTAACTGGTGAGCAAGTTGAAACTATATTGGATAAATACACCATCGGCAAAGTGGCTTTTACGCTGGCGGGTTATAAATCTATCATACCCGACCTGACACCAGTTGAAGAAGCTGCAATCCTTGCTAACCTGAAACAAGCCCGTGAACAGGCAGTGGATTTCAAAAATATCAAACAGGTATCGGCCATTTTCGAGATCTACAAAACCAAAAACGAGCAATACCTCAACAGCAACGGCCGAAACTGGCACAAGCTATACGGCGATTATACCAAAGCTATCATTGCAAAAAAAGCCGCTGATAAAGCCGCAAAGGATAAGGCTGCCACTCAAAAATAATTGTACTATGCTAAAAAAGATCTTGTTCGCCGGTGCAGTAAGCTGCTTATTTATAATCAACGCCTTTGCCCAAAATCCATGGCGTAAAGGGATTGTGAAGGATGAGTTTATATACGATAAAGCACCGTACCCGGAATGCCATGCGGCAACCATAGTCGAAACACCAACCGGCCTTGTGGCCTCATGGTTTGGCGGCACTAAAGAACGCAACCCCGATGTATGTATCTGGGTTAGCAGGTTTGTTAAGGGCAAATGGACAGAAGGTATCAACGTAGCCAACGGCATCCAGAACGATACTTTACGCTATGCCTGCTGGAACCCAGTATTGTACCAGGTACCCAAAGGCGAATTACAGCTTTACTACAAAATAGGCCCAAGTCCGGCAAAATGGAAAGGTTTTGTAAAAACATCTAAAGATGGGGGCATAAGCTGGTCGGAGCAAAAGGCTTTGCCCGATGGCTTTTTAGGGCCGATCAAAAACAAACCGGTTTTGCTTAAAAACGGGACACTGTTGAGTCCGGTAAGTACCGAAGGCAAAGCCTGGCAGGTGCATTTTGAAGCCACCAAAGATTTCGGCAAAAACTGGACAATGATAGGCCCCATTAGCGATGGTAAAGATCTGAAAGCCATACAACCCAGTATTTTAACTTATAAAGATGGCCGGCTGCAGGCCCTTTGCCGCAGTCAGAACAGGGCGATATTGAGCACATGGTCTAAGGATGGCGGACAAACCTGGTCGCCTTTGGAAAAGACAGGTCTGCCCAATAACAACTCCGGTACGGATGCGGTAACCTTGAAAGATGGCAGGCAGTTATTGGTTTATAACCACGTTTTGCCGCCGGGGAACCTGGCTAAAGGTGCCCGCACGCCGTTGAATGTGGCTGTATCTAAAGATGGCGTTACCTGGTACGCCGCTTTGATCCTTGAAGATTCGCCCATCAGCCAGTATTCTTACCCATCGGTGATCCAAACTTCGGATGGGATGGTACATGTGGTTTACACCTGGCGCCGGCAAAAAATAAAACATGTGGTTATTGATCCGTCGAAATTGGAAATGAAGGAAATAAAGGATGGTATTTGGCCAAAGGTGGATGGTTATACGCCACCGGTACCGTTTGGGGAGACTAAGGATTTGTAAGTGAAATAGACCTTGAGGGGCAAAAAAGCGTCATGCCGAACTTGTTTCGGCACCCCACAGGACAGGTAGTCGATTTGCTTAGCATGATCGCTTAGCGAGTGGGGTGCTGAAACAAGTTCAGCATGACCATGATTTGGTTAATTGTTTCAATGTAGAGACGCATAATTGCGTCTCTCGTAGGACAGGCCGGTTAAAAAGGTCTTGAATGACCCAATTTGCATGTGGGAGACGCAATTATGCGTCTCTACAATAAATAAAACAATGAAAAAACTGATCTACATACTGGTAACCTGCCTCACAGCAATGTGGTTTGCCGCCCATGCGCAGCAAACTACCGATGCTATGTACAGGAAAACCCTGAAGGAGGTGCTTGATGAGGTGCAGGATAAATATCACATAAAGATCAAATACACTGCCGCCCAGGTTGAGGGCAAATGGGTTAACTATGCGCAATGGCGTTTCCGACCCAGTGTGGATACCACCCTGGCCAATATCCTTACCCCGCTTGATTTGAAGGTGAATAAAGAAGCCCCCGGCAGGTATAAGCTCAAAGAATATGAATACTTCCGCTGGTCGGTAAGCGACGGCTGGAACGAGCTTGACAGGATAGCTGCTCAATACCACGACCGTGATAGCTGGGAAAAACGTAAGGCCATGCTGAAACCGGAGCTTTACAAAGCTTTGGAGCTATCGCCTTTGCCCGCTAAACCTGCATCAAAACCAATCATCACCCCTAAAAGGGTCTTTGATGGTTATTCGGTTGAAAATATCGCCATTGAAATACTGCCTGGTTTGTACATTAATGGTTCGCTGTATAAACCATCCAAAATAAAAGGTAAGATTCCGGTGATCTTAAGTCCCGACGGGCATTGGGAGCATCAACGCTACCGTGCCGATTGTCAAATCCGTTGCGCATCGCTGGCGCGGATGGGGGCGATGGCTTACAGCTATGACCTTTTTGCCTGGGGCGAATCCTTGCTGCAATTTAAGGATGAGGATCACCGCCGCAGCCTGGCGCAAACCATCCAGGCACTTGGCGCTATCAGGATATTGGATTATGTGCTTTCACTTAAAGAAACCGATCCTGAGCGGGTAGGTATTAGCGGCGGTTCGGGAGGCGGGAGCCATACCGTTTTAATGACTGCCATGGATGACCGGATTAAACTAAGCGCTCCGGTAGTGTCGGTGTCATCTTATTTTTATGGGGGATGCCCTTGCGAAAGCGGGATGCCTATCCATCAGTGTGGCAACGGGACAGATAACGTAGAACTGGCCGCCATGGCAGCGCCAAGGCCTCAACTCCTGATCTCCGACGGGCAGGACTGGACGGCAAATATGCCCGAGCATGATTTTCCTTACCTACAAAAGATCTATGGCTATTATGGGGTTACAAACAAAGTAGAGAATGTACACTTGCCCAATGAAGGCCATGATTTCGGGCCGTCAAAAAGGGCTGCGTTGTATGCTTTCGTAGCTAAAAATTTCCACTTGGACCTTAATAAAATTAAAGATAGCAGTGGCAATTTCGATGACCAAAGGGTCACCATCGAAAAAGAACCTGCTATGTATGTATTTGGCGATAAGGGTGAAAAGTTACCGGCTAATGCCATAAAGGGATTTGATCAGTTAGAGAAAGTATTTGCGCAGGCCACAAAAAAATAAGTTATGAAAAATAGGTTGATATTAAGTTTATGGATAGCGATAATGGTATGCACCTTCTGTATTCCTGCAATGGCTCAAACCTCACCAAAGCAGCGCTATAAAGTAGCGGTAGTTGATTTGATGATCCTTAAACGGCAAAAGTTGGGTGCTTTTCAGCTGGCTAAGGAGATTGGTGCTGATGGTGTTGAAGTAGATATGGGCGGCCTCGGCGACCGGGAAACTTTTGATAACCAGCTGGCTAATGATTCGATCAGAAAAGTGTTTTTGAACAAGGCAAAAGAACTGAACCTTGAAATTCCATCCATGGGGATGACCGGCTTTTTCGCTCAATCATTTGCTGAGCGGCCAACCGCAATTAAAGCGGCTACCGATTGCATCAACACTATGAAGCAAATGGGCGTTAAAGTTGGCTTTTTGCCGATGGGCATCAAAGGCGACCTCGTGAAATTTCCCGAATTGCGCCCGGCCATTGTTTCCCGCCTGAAAGAGGTTGGTAAAATAGCTGAGAAGGCCGGAGTGGTGATCGGGATTGAAACGGCGTTAGATGCCAAAGGGGAGTTGCAGCTCTTGAAAGATATAGGTTCGCCGGCTATCAAAAGCTATTTCAATTTTGAAAACGCCATCAGGAACGGCCGCGACCTCGATAAGGAGCTTCAGATATTGGGTAAAAAGTATATCGTTCAGATCCATTGCACTAACGATGATGGCGTTTGGCTGCAAAACGATCCTAAAATCAATATGGAGCATGTAAAAGCCACTTTAGATAAAATGGGCTGGACAGGCTGGTTGGTGATTGAACGCTCGCGCGATGCCAAAGACCCGCGCAATGTAAAGTGGAATTTCAGCGCGAATACCACCTATGTAAAATCAATTTTTCAGGCTAAGTAATTAACGTAAATGAATATCCGCCGCATAGTTGTTTTGATATTGCTGTTAAACGTTATTTTGACAGGTAGCACCTTTGCGGCCGAAATCTGGGTAGCACCTAAAGGCTCCGATACCAATCCCGGCACCCGCGAACGGCCGCTGGCCACTGTAGCCATGGCCATCAGGAAAGCCCGCGAATTGAGGCGGTTAAACGATCCGTCAATAAAAGGCGGTATTTATATCAAAGTCATGGCCGGAATTTACAGGTTAGATGAACCATTATTTATCCGCCCGGAAGATTCCGGTACTGCCGATAGCCCGACTATTATTGAGGGCGAAGGCATTCGTAAAACTGTTTTAAGTGGCGGTATTAAGGTAAGTGGATGGCGTAAAGTAAATTATGCCATCTCCGGTTTGCCGGCAGAAGCCAAAGGTAAAGTTTGGGTTGCCGATGGCCCTGTTATTGGCGATGAGCCAGTGCAATTCAGGCAGCTATGGGTGAATAAGGAAAAGGCTGTTCGCGCCCGCGATACCGAAGCCCCGTTGATGAACCGCATCCTTTCCTGGGATCATAAAACTCAAACCTGCGTAATTCCATGGTCGGCCTCGGCTGATACCTCTCAGCTCAAGGGTATGGAGATGTTTATTCACCAGTGGTGGGCTATAGCTATTTTAAGAATTAAGGCCGTTAAAGCGATGGGAGATAGCGCCCGCTTATCATTTTATCAGCCCGAAAGCCGCATCCAGTCTGAGCACCCCTGGCCTGCGCCCTGGATCTCTAAAAAAACAGGGAATTCGGCATTTTATCTCAGCAATGCCATCAGCTTTTTAAACAAACCCGGCGAGTGGCATCATGACCGCCGAGCTAACAAGATTTACTACATTCTCCGCAAGGGAGAAGATCTGCAAACGGCTACCGTAACCGTTCCGGAACTGGAAACCCTCGTTAAAATGCAGGGGACCATCGACAACCCGGTAAATTATTTCAGCTTTAAAAATATCAGTTTTGAACACAGCGGCTGGCTTCGCCCATCAAAAGAAGGCCTGGTGCCGCACCAGGCAGGCATGTATATGCTGGATGCTTACAAGCTGAAAATTCCCGGCACGCCGGATAAAAAAGGATTGGAAAACCAGGCATGGGTTGGCCGGCCAAAGGCTGCTGTTGAGGTGGCTTATGCTTCACATATTACCTTCTATGGTTGCGGTTTTGAGCACATGGCTTCAACCGGCTTGGATTTTCAGCGCGGTACACACCATGATGCAGTTAAAGGCAGCTTGTTTAAAGATATTGGCGGCACCGCGATACTTGACGGCGTTTACTCGGACGAAGCACAGGAAGTACACCTGCCTTATAACCCAGGCGATAAACGGGAGATCTGCACCAATGATACCATCACCAATAATTTAATCACCGACGCTACTAACGAAGACTGGGGTTGTGTGGGCATAGGCGCGGGTTATGTTAAAGGCGTCAGCATAACGCATAACGAAGTTTGCGACGTAAACTACACCGGCATCAGCATGGGCTGGGGCTGGACAAAGACCGTTAACGCCATGAGCGATAACCACATCATCGCTAACAAAATCCACCATTACGCCCGCAATATGTATGATGTAGCGGCTATCTACACCCTATCGGCACAACCCGGCTCGCTCATCAGTGATAATTATGTGGATAGCATTTATAAAGCCCCTTACGCACATGATCCGCAGCATTGGTTTTACCTGTATACCGATGAGGGATCGTCATACATCACTATCAAAAATAACTGGTGCCCGGCAGATAAATTCCTGAAGAATGCCAATGGTCCCGGTAATGTTTGGGAAAATAACGGTCCGCAGGTTGACGCGGCCATAAAGAATGCCGCGGGATTGGAGGTGAACTACCAATATCTGCTCAAGTATAAATCGGTAAACCGGGACAATTGGCCCATCAATCATAAAACAGAATGAAAATATCAAAAGCATATATAGTTTGGCTTACGGCGATTTTATTGTTGCCGGTGTTTAACCTAAAGGCAGCTTCAAACCCTTACGCTATTGTTGAAGTGACAGGGGCGCAGGGTAAGGAACTCGATTACACTGCCTTATTGAATATTGCCCGCAAGCAGGGGTTACCAGCTTCGGCTGTTTATCGTTGGGACAACCATCTCATTGTTTACGGCAAGCATTTAAATACGGCATCTATCCAAAAAAGTGCCCAGGCGGCATATCCATCGTGCCAGGTTACGGTTTATAGCAGCCCGTTTTATGATTTCGACCGCAGGCTTCGTTGTGATGGTAAGGGCATTGCCAAACAATGGGATAACATTATACTAACCGCAAACCTGGTTGCCGATGAGCACCTGCAGCGGGAATATATCGGTTATCACGCCACACAGTTTAAGAACTGGCCCGAGGTTTCCAAAGGGTTCTGTAACGCCGGTTTTCAGCAATTGCTTGTATTCAGGAACGGGCGCCGCCTGATGCTTGTGATCAGTATCCCTAAAGGAAAAAAACTTGAGGATCTCAACCCTAAAACCATCGAAAATAATCCGCGGGTAAACGATTGGAACAGGTTGATGAAAAAATATCAGGAAGGTGTGCCCGGCACGCGAAAGGGCGAAGTATGGGTGTTTTTTAAACAGGTAACAGACAATAGCGACACTAAACGATCATTATAAAAATGAAAATAGGAATATTAGGATTAGGCGAAGGGCGCAGCACCATGTCGGCAGTATTGAAAAGCGAAAAGCTTGAACTGAAAATGGTATGCGATATGAATATTGAAATGTGTAAACACCGTGCGGAAGAGTTTAACTTTCATAACTATACCACCAATTACCAGGACATGCTCAATGATGCCGAAATAGATATCATTGCCATTTACACCCCCGATCATCTGCATGCCGAACATGTTAAACAGGCCCTGCTGCATGGCAAACACGTAGTGTGCACCAAACCATTTATCGACGACCTAAGTAAAGCTGCCGAACTGCTCGAACTGGTTGAGCAAAGCGGCAAAAGGGTATTTGTAGGCCAAAGCTCTCGTTTTTTTGAGCCGATGAAAAAGCAGCGTAAAGATTATGAAGCAGGTTTGATAGGGGATTTAATAACCATCGAGGCTTATTACCATGCCGATCATCGCTGGTTTTTGGAGAAGCCATGGTCGTTACAACAAGCTTTTAAATGGTTGTATGGCGGCTTAAGTCACCCGGTTGATTTTATCCGCTGGTATTTGCCGGAGATTGAAGAGGTAATGGGGTACGGTATGCTGAGCGCTAACGGTGCCAAAGGCGGTTTGAAGAACCCGGATACGATGCATTTTATTTTCAAAGCTAAGGACGGCCGCATTGCCCGGGTAAGCGGTTGTTATACCGGTCCGGTGCAGCCTGTTACCCGCGATAGCGAGATGAGCTGTATTTTACGCGGTACCGAAGGTTGCAGCCAGGGCGATTACATGGACCTGCGTTATGCCATCACCGATAATACCGGCGAAGAACGCATCATTACCTGGGAGCATAAACTGAAGCACTACTTCAGGTTTGAAGGCAAAAGCCACCACGCCGGCGAGTATCAAAATTACCTCGAATACTTTGCCGATAGCATTACCGAAGGCTATACCGCTTACCCCGATATCAAAGAAGGTATTGGTACCATCGCCCTGCTTCAGGCTATGGACAGATCGTTGCAAACCGGCAAACCTGTAAAGGTTGATGAGATCCTTACCGAGTTTAATTTAACCGTAACCGAGTTAAGCGCATGATATTAGGCATGAGCAATATCGTATCGCGCCTCACGCTGTTGGATTATTCAGTGGTTGCCGTGTACCTGATTGTCCTGATGATAATCGGGTTTCGCGCCAGCTTTAGTAATAAAAATAAAAGCGACGAAACGCTTTTCCTCGCCAATAAATCATTAGGCTGGGCCAGTATTGGCTTTAACATGTGGGGCACCAATGTAGGACCGTCTATGTTGCTGGCCTTTGCCAGTATAGGTTACAGCACGGGCATCGTGGCCGTCAATTTCGACTGGTATGCCTTTGTTTTCCTGATGCTGCTGGCCCTGGTATTCGCGCCCAAATACATTGCGGCCAAAGTATCAACCATGCCCGAGTTTATGGGGAACCGCTATGGCGATTCAACCCGTAATATCCTGGCCTGGTACGCGCTCATCAAAATGCTCATCTCATGGCTCTCTTTAGGTCTGTTTGCCGGTGGGTTTTTAGTAAGGCAGATATTGGGCATTCCCATGTGGCAATCGGTTATTGTGCTGGTATCGTTCGCTGGCTTGTTCGCGTTTACCGGTGGCTTAAAGGCTATTGCCAAAGTAAACGTTTTTCAGATGTTGTTGCTCATCGGCGTATCATTAACGCTGACTGTTTTAGGTGTAAGCAAAGCTGGTGGTCTATCAGCCGTATTCCATCAAACACCTGCAAATTACTGGAACCTCATCCATCCGGCAAGCGATGTCAAATACCCCTGGTATGCTATTTTATTGGGTTACCCGGTATCGGCTGTAGCATTTTTCTGTACAGATCAGGCTATGGTACAATCGGTATTGGGCGCCAAAAATCTGGAGCAGGGGCAACTTGGCGTTAATTTCATTGGCTGGCTTAAAATACTATCGCTGCCCTTGTTTATCCTCACGGGCATTTTGTGTTTCATCCTGTTCCCGCATCTGAGCGATCCTGCATTAGCTTATATGACTATGGTTACCAATCTTTTCCCTCCGGGGATGAATGGGTTGGTTATTGTAGTGTTGATAGCGGTTTTGGTTGGCACCATTGGCTCCTCGCTCAACTCGCTGAGTACCGTGTTTACCATGGATATCTATGCCGAAAAGATCAACCCCAATGCTACGAATAAAGATCTGATCAGGGTAGGGCGATACACCGTAATAGGTGGCTGCCTGTTTGCCATAGGTATGGCGCTGGCTATCGACAGTATTAAAGGCCTTAATCTATTTGATGTGTTCCAGTCGGTATTGGGCTTTATCGCGCCGCCTTTGGCTGTGGTTTTCCTGCTTACGGTTTATTGGAAACGGACTACCCGCAAAGCGGTAAATATTATTCTTTCGGCAGGCTCGGCTTTTAGTTTGGGTACTGGCGTGGTTTACCTGTGGGTGTTACCACCCGATAAGTACAGCTTTTGGCCGCATTACCTGATGCTGTCGTTTTTCATATTTGTGTTCCTGGCGGCATCTGCCGTTTTGATTTCGCTGCTTGATAAAACACCGGCTGTTTACATTGCTGAGCAATCCGAAACAGAAAATACTTCAAAACCTACCCGGCGTGTAAAAGTGGCCTGGGTACTGCTCACAATAGTTATGATCGCTTTATACCTCATTTTTAACGGACATTAAAATGCATAAAATATCTACCTATATAAAATTGAATAAGCTTCATGTATTTATCATGCTGCTAACCTTCATGCTTTTTGCCGATATGGCTAAAGCGCAAAAAGCCACCTGGATCTGGTATCCCGGCGATTATGAGGTATGGTTAAGCAACCGGATGCAAAACCGTCGTACCGAGCGGGGAGCTTTCTTCCCGCCGTTCTGGAAGCTGGACAGCCATTATGTATTGGTTGATTTTCATAAGGATTTTACGCTTACAAACCCTGAAACAGTTGAACTGGCTGTTGAAGGCCAATACAATGTAAAGCTTGATGGTAAGGCATTGGCGGGTTACCCTAAAAATATCCATGTGCCGGCTGGCAGGCACAGGCTTAGTCTCAAAGTTTATAACCAGGCTGCTGCTCCTGCCATTTTTGTGAAGGGGCAGCAACTGGTGTCAGATACTTCATGGCTGGTAACTTATGAGGATAAGGAATGGATTGATGAATCGGGGAAAACTTCGGATGTATCGGCTACCAAATATGTGAATGCCGGTAACTGGAACTTTGATTCGGCTGATAAATTGCCTTCGGCATTTCGTTTACCTACTGAAGAGCATAAGCCGGAAAAGATTGAACGAAAAGAACATTCCATTTTGGTTGATTTTGGAAAAGAAACCTTTGGATATGCAAAGCTTATCGGCTTAAAAGGTAAGGGGAATATTAAACTTTGCTATGGCGAATCAAAAGAAGAAGCGTTATCCCTAACCAATTGCGAACTGTTGGATAGTGTTTATATCGATCAGCCTCAGCAAGCCGATTATACCATGGAGGGTTCACGCGCATTCCGTTATATCAATGTATTGTTTAATGATCATGTGAATGCCGATGATATTTCGATGCTTTATGAATATTCGCCGGTTGAGCAGCGGGGGAGTTTCAAATGTTCGGATGAGTTAATCAACAAGATCTGGGATGTTTCGGCCTATACCCTGCACCTGAATACCCGTGAGTTTTTTATCGACGGCATCAAGAGGGATCGATGGATCTGGTCGGGCGATGCGTATCAAAGCTACCTCATGAATTATTACCTGTACTTTGATTCACCAACGGTAACCCGAACCCTGTACGCCCTTCGCGGTAAAGACCCCGTAACCAGCCATATCAATACCATTATGGATTATACCTTTTACTGGTTCATGGGTATTTATGATTACTACCAATATACCGGCGACAAAAGTTTTATTAAACAAATGTACCCCCGCATGCAAAGCCTGATGAGCTACTGCCTGCAGCGCCGCGATAAAAACGGCCTCATGGAAGGCCTGCCCGGCGACTGGGTATTTATTGACTGGGCCGATAAACTCAGCAAAAAAGGTGAAGTCAGCTTTGAACAGTTACTGCTCTGCCGCAGCCTGGAAACCATGGCCTTGTGTGCCAATATCATGGATGATAAAATGGGCAACGATCAATACCAAAAACTGTCGGCCGATCTGAAATCAAAGATCTTCTCCCTGTATTGGAATACCGATAAGCATGCCTTTGTACACAGCCTGGTTGATGGCAAGCAAAGCGATAACGTGACCCGCTACACCAATATGTTTTCCATATTTTTCAACTACCTCAATCCAAGTCAGCAGCAGGAAATTAAAAAATATGTGTTGCTGAATGATAACATCCAAAAGATAACCACGCCTTACATGCGCTTTTACGAGCTGGAAGCGCTTTGCGCCATGGGCGAGCAAAGTTATGTGCTCAAAGAAATGAAAGATTACTGGGGCGGGATGCTTAACCTCGGCGCTACCTCTTTTTGGGAAGAATATAATCCGGCTAAAACAGGTAGCGACCGCTACGCCATGTACGGGCGACCATTTGGTAAAAGCCTGTGCCATGCCTGGGGTGCAAGTCCGATATACCTGTTGGGTAAATATTATCTCGGCGTAAAACCAACAGCACTGGGTTATCAGCAATATGTTATTGAGCCGCAATTGGGCGGTTTACAATGGATGGAAGGCAGTGTGCCAACTGCTGATGGAGATATCAAAGTATCGTGCAGCACCAAACAAATTAAAGTAAGCAGCAACACTGGGACTGGCTTGTTGCGTTTTACAAGCGCCTCCAGACCAGTTTGTAAGGAAGGCGAGTTAACCGCAAGAGGAAACGGTACCTATGAGCTTAGCATCCAAAAACAAAAACAGTACACCATAAACTACAGTGCGAAAAAATGATGAAACGGCTCATCAATATCCTGCTTTTAACAGCATTTTCATCAACAGGGGTTTACGCGCAACTGGTTGATAAAACGCCTGCAGCCATACCCAACGCGCCGTCGGTTTATGATACCGAGCCCTGGGAAAACCCGTTGGTTGATGGCATCAACCGGGATGCGGCACGTGCCACGGCCTATTCGTACAGTAATATTAAAGATGCACTGGCGGGCGACAGGGAAAAATCGGGCAGAATGTTATCCCTGAATGGTTACTGGGATTTTAGCTACGCTGCAAAACCGGCCGATGCCCCAAAGGATTTTTATAAAAGCCGGGTAAGCGGCTGGAAAAAGATCATTGTACCCTCAAGCATTGAAATGCAGGGCTACGATAAGCCTATTTACAAAAGCGCGGTTTATCCGTTTCGCCCCGTTAACCCGCCCCATGTGCCGCAGGATTATAATGGCGTTGGGAGCTATCAACGTACGTTTAACGTTCCTGCCAACTGGAAGGACATGAACATCACCCTGCATTTTGGCGGCGTAAGTTCAGGCTTTAAAGTTTGGCTCAACGGCAAGTTTTTAGGTTATGGAGAGGATAGCTTTTTGCCTTCGGAGTTTAATATTACACCGTATTTGCAAGTCGGGGAGAACATCGTGTCTGTACAACTGGTCCGCTGGAGCGATGGCTATTTCCTGGAAGACCAGGATCAGTGGCGCATGAGCGGTATTCACCGTGAAGTAATGCTTTTGGCAGAGCCTAAATTACGCATAGCTGATTTTCAATGGCAGGCCAAATTGGACAAGCAATATAAAGATGCCATTTTCAGTATCCGTCCGCGGATTGAAAACCTGACAGGCAAGGCTGTTCCCGGTTATAAAATTGAAGCAAGGCTTTTCGACAGCAATAATAAAGAAGTATTGCAAAAGCCTTTGGAGCGAAGCGTTGAAAGTATCATCAACGAGATTTACCCAAGGTTGGATAACGTGAAATTTGGCTTACTGGAAACCAAACTGAAAAGCCCGGAAAAATGGAGCGATGAAAAACCAAATCTGTATACGCTTACTTTATCATTAGTGGATAGCACCAGCCAAACGCTGGAGGTTAAAAGTTGCAAAGTAGGGATCAGGAGCATTGAGTTTAGTAAGGAAGATAGCAAGCTGCTCATCAACGGCAAAGTAACCTATTTGTACGGCGTAAACCGCCCCGATCATGACCCGGTAAAAGGCAAAGCACTATCGCGCGAGGATATCCTGAATGATGTGCGCACCATCAAACGTTTCAACTTTAATTGTATCCGCACCAGTCATTATCCTATGGATCCATATTTGTATGACTTGTGCGATGAATATGGCATACTGGTTATAGACGAAGCTAACCTCGAAACACATGGTTTGGGATCAAAGCTAAGTAATGACCCCATGTGGACGGGCGCTTATCTCGATAGGGCTACCCGTATGGTGATGCGCGATAAAAATCATCCGAGCGTGATCATCTGGAGCCTGGGTAATGAGGCTGGCAGAGGGCCAAACCACGCGGCTATGGCCGGTTGGATCCATGATTTTGATATCACCCGCCCGGTACATTATGAGCCTGCACAAGGTACGCCACAAGCCGAAGGATATATCGACCCAACTGATCCGCGTTATCCTAAAACTAATGATCATTCGCACAGGTTACAAAATCCAATCGATCAGCCTTATGTAGATATTGTAAGCCGGATGTATCCAGGTATTTATACAGCTCCCTTGCTGGCCAATCAGCAAAATGGCGATAACCGGCCGATATTTTTTGTAGAGTATTCGCACGCGATGGGTAACTCCAACGGAAACCTAAAAGAGTTTTGGGATCAGTGGCGATCGACAAAGCGGGTTATTGGCGGGGCGATTTGGGAGTTTAAGGATCAAGGACTATTAAAATATGATTCGACAGGCAAGGCATACTATGCCTATGGCGGTGATTATGGCGAACGCTACTTTGATAATTTCACCATCAAAGGCATTGTAGCATCCGACGGTCGTCCCAAACCTGCTATTTACGAATGCAAACATGTTTTTCAGCCTGCGGTTTGTGAATTGGTTGATGCTGATAAGGCAAAATTTCACATCAAAAACTGGCATAGCGTAGCTTCACTGGCCGATTATGATGTTATCCTGCAGGTTAGGGAGGATGGCAATATCATCCTGAAAAAACAAATTCCCCGTATCAGCCTTGCTGCCGGGCATGATACCACAATCAGCATTAAACAATACCTGCCCAATTTAAAGGTAAACCACGAATACCTGGCCGATATTCACTTCACCCTTACCGAAGATAAATCATGGGCAAACAAAGGCTATGAAATAGCAAGCGATCAGTTCCAACTAACACAGCCTAAAACATCAGCTATAAATGTGGATGCTAAGCGTTATCCGGAAACCAAACTATCCGAAGATGACAAAGCTTACCACATCATCGGGAAAGATTTTGAAATAGGTATCAGCAAAGAAAATGGTGCTTTAAGCTCATACCTGTGCAAGGGAAATCAACAGGTGTTTGCGCCTCTATTGCCGCATTTCACCCGACCGGTTACCGATAATGATCATCGTGGCTGGAAGATGGAAAAGAAACTCTCGGCCTGGTTTAAAGCGGTGCCTGTTTTGAAAAAGATCTCAGGTCAAAAAGCCAAAGATGGCTCGACAGTAATTACAAGCACGTATTCAATGCTTAATGACAGTGCCTCGGTACAAGTGAACTACACCATCCGGGGCGATGGCTCGCTGAATGTTGCATATGCTCTTAATGTTAAACCGGGTTTGCCGAACCTTCCCAAGGTTGGTATGCAGATGGGAATTGCGCAGGCGGATAGTAATATCAGCTATTATGGCCGCGGGCCTTATGAAAACTATATTGATAGGCGCACGGGCTCAGAAGCCGGGATCTATTCGCAAACCATCAACCAGTTTATGGAACCTTATGTAGTGCCCCAGGAAAACGGCAACCGCACGGATGTACGCTGGATGTTGCTGCACCATAAAACAGCGGGCTTACTGAT
This sequence comes from uncultured Mucilaginibacter sp., assembly GCA_966212355.1. Lineage (GTDB taxonomy): Bacteria > Bacteroidota > Bacteroidia > Sphingobacteriales > Sphingobacteriaceae > Mucilaginibacter. The sequence goes on along the minus strand of CBIHRB010000004.1, from coordinate 197,768 downwards.
AACTGCCGATAGCTTGCTGAGCATGAGCGCCTGGCCTTATACCGAAGAGAATATTCAAAAGGCAAAGCACACCAACAAACTAAAGGATGCCGGTTTTATCACGCTGAATATCGACCTGGTACAAATGGGCGTAGGAGGAAATGATAGCTGGTCGGAAGTGGCAGAGCCTTTGGAACAATACCGTATTCCGGCCAAAAATTATAGCTATAGTTTTTACCTGAAACCTTACGAAGGTAAACCCGATGGGGCAGCTAATACGGCATACCAGATTAAATTTAACAGGAAGCCATGAGGAAGCAATCGTTTATAATAGCTGTATGCTTATGCTGCCTCACTCCGGTTGTAGCTCAGCAGCGTAAATCATCTCCTAAAAAAGATGGATTAGAGCAGGCTTTTCTGCATCCGCCTGAATCTGCAAAACCCTGGGTGTTTTGGTACTGGATGCAGGGCGCGGTAAGCCGTGAAGGCATCACTGCTGATCTGCAGGCTATGAAGCAGGCCGGAATAGCGGGTGCTTATTTAATGCCCATCAAAGGCCCTGCTAATCCGCCGTTTATCACTCCATCAATTAACCAGTTAAGCCCGGAGTGGTGGGCAATGGTAAAATTTACCATGCAGGAAGCCGACAGGATAGGTGTAAAACTGGCTATGCATGATAGCGATGGCTTTGCGCTGGCCGGTGGCCCGTGGATAACACCGGAACTTTCTATGCAAAAAGTGGTATGGTCAAAAATTGAGGTTGAGGGTGGCAAAGCCTATCATGATACTTTGCCTGTTCCTAAGCATTATAAAAACTATTATAAGGATATCGAAGTACTGGCCTATCCGTCGCTCCCGGGCGAGGGAGTAAGCAGTTATGATGAGCATCCGAAGGTGAGCACCAGCGTGCCAAATACCGATGTGCAGTATCTTACAGAAAAAGGAAATACCAAAAGCTTTAACAGCAATGAGCGCTGCTGGCTGCAGTTGGAATTTGAAAAGCCCTTTACCTGCCGCTCGCTTGTTATTCATACTTCGGCAAGCAATTACCAGTCGCAAAGATTGCTGCTTGAAGTGAGCGACGATGGCAAAAATTATCGTTCGTTGGGCAGGTTAGAGCCCCCGCGCCATGGCTGGCAGGATGGCGATGCGGAGATCACACACGCTATTACACCCACCACGGCAAGGTATTTTAGGTTTACTTATGATAAAGAAGGCTCTGAACCGGGTGCCGAAGACCTGGATTTTGCCAAATGGAAGCCCACGTTAAAACTGTCGGGGATTGAGTTATTGGCCGGGCCCCGCATCCATCAATATGAAAGTAAAACCGGTGAGGTTTGGCGTTTAAGCAAGCAAACTACAAATGCCCAATTACCGGCTAACCTTTGTGTTGATAAAAATAAGATCATCAACCTAACCGATAGGTTAGGAGCAGATGGCAAACTGAACTGGCAGGTACCGGCAGGTAATTGGACTATCATTCGTATTGGTCATACTTCTACCGGGCATACCAATGCTACCGGTGGTGGCGGTATTGGTTTGGAGTGCGATAAGTTTAGCCCGGAGGCTGCCAAAATGCAATTTGATAATTGGTTTGGTGAGGCTGTAAAGCAGGTTGGCCCAGACTTGGCTAAACGGGTGTTAAAGATTTTTCATATAGATAGTTGGGAATGCGGAAGTCAAAACTGGTCGCCGGTTTTTGCTGCTGAGTTTCAGAAGCGGAGGGGGTATGACCTGCTGCCGTATCTGCCCTTGATGGCTGGTGTACCGGTGGAAAGTGCCGAAAAATCCGAAAAAGTATTGGCCGATGTAAGGCAAACCATAGCCGAATTGCTGGTAGATAACTTTTACGGTACCATGGTTAAACTGGCGCACGAAAAAGGCTGCACATTTACTGCCGAAAGCGTGGCCCCAACCATGATGAGCGACGGCATGCTGCATTACCAAAAAGCTGATATCCCGATGGGGGAATTTTGGTTCAGGAGCCCTACACATGATAAGCCGAATGATATGCTCGATGCTATCTCGGGCGGGCACATCTACGGCAAAAATATTATCCAGGCCGAGGCTTTTACCGAATTAAGGCTTTTATGGGACGAACACCCCGGTATGCTCAAAACCGCTGCCGACCGTAATTTTGCCCTTGGCATCAATCGTTATGTTTTCCACGTAAATGTGCACAACCCCTGGCTCGACCGTAAACCGGGTATGACGCTGGATGGCATCGGCCTGTTTTTCCAGCGCGATCAAACCTGGCGGGAGCCGGGCAAGGCTTGGTTTGACTATATCAGTCGTTGCCAATCTATGCTGCAACAAGGGCATCCGGTTACCGATATTGCTGTTTTTACCGGTGAGGAAACACCGCGCCGCGCTATTTTGCCCGACAGGTTGGTTAGCACCCTTCCCGGAGTCTTCGGCGCGGAACGGATAAAACACGAAACGGAACGTTTAGCCAATAGAGGTGTACCTATCATAAATTCGATTGAGGATGCGAGCCATTCGGCTAATATGGCGTTGCCCGAAAACTGGATAGACCCGCTGAGAGGATATAACTACGATTCTTTTAACAAAGACGCTTTACTGCGTTTAGCTACAGTAAAAAAAGGCAGGATCATTCTGCCCGGCGGGGCAAGTTATGCCATGCTGGTGATACCGGGTGTAAGCCAGATGTCGCCTCAGCCATGGCAGTTATCGGCAGAAGTAATAAAAAAGCTTCAGCAATTGGTAAATGAAGGCGCTACGGTTTTATTGGGCGATGAGCGGATGAAAGCGCTTTTATCCAAAGGCTCTGCAGGTAAATTACTCATCGGCCCTTATCAAAAAGAAACGTTTGACGAATTGGGCGTAAGTCGCGATCTGATGACGACTGATTCTCTTAATCAAACGGCAAAAGATATTGCATGGACACATCGCAGCGCAGAGAATCTCGATATCTATTTCATTTCTAATCAGCAGGCTTTAAATCGTACCATTAATTTATCATTGAGGGTAGCGGGCCGCACCCCTGAGCTTTGGGATCCGTTAACTGGTGAGATCAGGCAATTGCATAATACAGGTAAATCATTCCGTACAAATATTAAGTTTGAGTTGGCTGCCAATGGTTCTGCTTTTATCGTTTTCAGAAACGTTTCTGCTACTGCAAAAAGCGAGGATAATAAGCCATCTCATTTTAAAACGGTACAGACTTTTACAAATTGGCAGGTACAGTTTGATCCTAAATACGGAGGCCCCGCAAAACAGATTGCGTTTAATAAACCTGAAGATTGGTCACGGAGCGAAAACGACAGTATAAAATATTATTCGGGCACTGCGGTTTACAACCATACATTTCAGTTTACCGCAAAAAGAGGAGCCAAAACCTATCTACATCTGGGCAATGTATCCAATCTTGCCGAAGTATATCTAAACGGCATCAATTGCGGTACAGCCTGGACATTTCCGTACCAGGTAGATGTCAGTAAAGCCATCAAACCCGGCGAAAATAAACTGGTAATCAAAGTAACCAACACCTGGGCTAACCGCCTGATGGGTGATCATGCCCTGCCCGAAAATAAACGTATTACCTGGACAAACGCGCCTTACCGTTTGGAAGGCCGTTCGCTGTTACCGGCTGGTTTGCTCAGGCCGGTGAAATTGCTCATGGATATCCCTTAATGAGATGAAAAGAATAGATAAGAATTTAGCTGATCGCGTCCCATTAGGGTCTCTCGGAGATTTAAGTTTACCCACAAAATCAATAGTCAAATTGGGTAATCTTTATAAGTTGAACCCCTCTGGGGTTCGGGTAAGGGGTGTGACGTTATTTCTACAAACCTTTTCCCCCTCCGGGGGATTTTTACAATTTAATAAACATATGTTAATTGCCCAAGAACAGGTGCACCAGAGGTGCAAAAGGGTTGTAGCTCGTAAAGTTATAGAATATCCTTTGCCCCAGAGGGGCAAAACAAGCGCTTTACGATTAAACGATAAAACAATTTGTGGGTTACTTAAACTCGCAGAGGGCCCTAAGGTCTTCGCATTTTTCCAAAACAATAAAATGAAAACATTTTATAAATATCTCACGTCGCCTCACGGTTTCTCGCAGAGGACCCTGAGGTCTTCGCTTACTCCCGAAATGAAAACATTGTATAAGTACTTTATCATCCTACTATTGATGATTGCCGGCAACAAACTATCGGCCCAAAACAAAGCGCTGGTCAACACCAGCAAAAGCAATTACGCCAAACTCAGCAGCCTTGACATGGGGGCCGTACAATGGACAGGCGGTTTTTGGGCCGACAGGTTTAAGGTTTGTCGCGATACTATGATCCCAAACCTGTGGCGCGTTTATACCGATCCGAAGATCAGTCATGCTTACCGCAATTTTGAGATAGCTGCCGGACTGGATACCGGATCGCACGAGGGCCCGCCATTTCATGATGGTGATTTTTATAAGCTTTTTGAAGCCGTAGCCAGTATGTATGCTGTTACGCATGATCCTAAATTGGATGCATTGATGGATAAAACCATAGCCGTTATCGCCAAGGCCCAACGGACCGATGGCTATATCCACACACCAACCCTTATTGAAGAGCGCAAGAACAGCGGCAAGGAAAAAGCTTTTAATGATCGCCTTAATTTTGAAACATATAACCTCGGTCACTTGATGACCGCCGCCTGTGTTCATTACCGTGTTACAGGTAAAACTACTTTATTGAAAGTAGCCATCAAGGCAACAGATTATCTTTATAAGTTTTATAAAACTGCTTCCCCGGAGTTGGCGCGGAACGCCATTTGTCCATCGCATTACATGGGTGTAGTAGAAATGTACCGTACCACCCGCGATCCCCGATACCTGGAACTGGCTAAAAACCTGATCGATATCCGTGGTTTGATGAAAGATGGTACAGATGATAACCAGGACAGGACACCTTTCCGTCAGCAAACCCAGGCTATGGGCCATGCGGTCCGTGCCAACTACCTGTTCGCGGGCGCTGCCGATGTTTATGCCGAAACCGGCGACACCACACTCATGCACACCTTAAATCTGATGTGGAACGATGTGGTGAACCGCAAAATGTATATCACCGGTGGCTGCGGTTCGCTGTATGATGGTGTTTCGCCGGATGGAACTTCTTACAACCCCAACGAGGTGCAAAAGGTACACCAGGCTTACGGACGCGATTACCAATTGCCAAGTTTTACAGCGCACAACGAAACCTGCGCCAACATAGGCAACGTGCTCTGGAACTGGCGTATGCTGCAGGTAGCCGGCGATGCCAAATATGCTGATGTGATGGAACTGGCGCTATACAACAGTGTATTATCGGGCATTAGCCTTAATGGCCGAAACTTTTTGTATACCAATCCGCTGGCTTATTCGGATAGTTTGCCGTTTAAGCAACGCTGGTCTAAAGATCGGATAGGATATATCAAACTTTCTAACTGTTGTCCGCCCAATGTGGTACGCACCATTGCCGAGGTAAGCGATTATGCCTACAGTACATCAGATAAAGGGTTGTGGTTTAACCTGTACGGCAGCAACACCATCACAGCCAAATTGAAAGATGGTATTCCGGTAAAGCTTACTCAAACTACAAATTACCCCTGGGATGGGAAGATCAGCATTAAGTTTGATGATGTGCCGGGCAACAAAGCATTCTCGGTGTTTTTGAGGATTCCGGGTTGGTGCAAGGGAGCGAGTATCAAGCTTGCCGGTCAGCCGGTAAAGCAACTGGATACCACGCCGGGAACTTACGCTCAAATTAATGCTGTTTGGCAAAAGGGAATGACGATTGATCTTGATCTGCCTATGCCGGTGACCTTGATGGAATCCAATCCGCTGGTTGAGGAAACCCGTAACCAGGTAGCAGTAAAACGCGGTCCGGTGGTTTATTGCCTGGAATCGGCCGATTTGGCTAAAGGGCAAAAGGTTTTCGATGTGGCGCTTTCTGCCAATAATGAGCTTAAGCCTGAAATGATCAGGATAGATAACAGTGAGATCATGAGCTTAACCGGTAAGGCTGACCTACGTGATGAAAATAACTGGACTAACCGGCTTTATAAAGAAGTCTCCGCGCCAAAACAAAACGCTGTTGATATCAGATTGATCCCATATTATGCATGGGGTAACCGGGGACATGTGGATATGGAAACGTGGATGCCGCTGGACAGGTAGTTTCGAGGCGAAAGGCGAAAGGCGAAAGGTAAAAGGTGAAAGGCAAAAGGTCAAAAAAGCTCCACGCCGCCGCTCGGCTCCCAGCCGCCAAGCCTGGTCGAAGTTTAGCGTAGCGTAACTTCGTCCTAAAACAATGGAAGCATTCTGCTTCTGTGTTCGAGGCTATCAGGTAATATTCAGATGATTTATTGGTTGAAGCTGAAAGCTTAAACCATTTTCGGACGAAGTTACGCTATCGCTAAACTTCGACCAGTGACGGATGTTAGCTGAGCTTTAGCCGGATGGTATGAAATATCGTTATTCAGCCCCGCGATTTTGGTGGCATTATTTTGTCAGTACCATTTATAAATGATGTGATCAATTCCAAAAAAGCCTAAAAACCTTTAAAAAAACAAGAAATAAAAAAGGTTTTTTTACCTGTCTTTGAAATAAGGAAAGTTTACTCTTTAAAGTTTTAGTCATTGGTAATCAGTTATTTAATAGTGTTTCGGATGGATTGTTATCTGTTTGATTGCCAGTGTGTTTCATTTTTAAGGTGTTCCGCGTTTTCACTCTCAAAAAATGGAACAGTCTCTTTTTACAAAAAAGAGCAACGGGAGTTTTTTCATTTTTTTTTGAGAATCAAAAAATTGGGACACCCTGTTTGTTACAAATGAACGAGGGAATTATTGGGCTAACATCACTGTAATATCCTTCCTTCTATCTTCCGGCAAAACTTTCATATCAACCACTTTTCCGTCTTTCAACGTTGCCTCTACAGTGGTATTATAAGGCGCATGAAGTTTAAAATGCACATCCCAGTCCTTTGGCCAGGCGGGGAATAACAGGATCTTTTTATCATCCACCTGCATCAGCATTTCCTGTAAGCCGATCATGCCTGAGCCACCCCAGTTATGATCGGGTGTCCAGTCGAAACCCGGGCCCCAGAACGCCGGGAAGCGCCTGCCGGAGTTTTTGAGTTTGAAGGTGGTTAGTTTGGCAGCCTCATCTGTCAGACCTAAGCGGGCCGCAAAAATATTATCCTGTTTCCAGCCTATGCCGCTCCTGAATTTGGCTACAAGGGTGTCGAGTTTCCAGGTGTTCAAAGCATTATCCAATCCCGGTTTCCCCAAGCCGAATATGCCCCATGGAAATACCGGGTAAAACTGGGTGTTTTCTTCATTGTTAACCCGCTCCCATGATTTTGCCGGTGTAAGGGTTTTATGGCCGTTAATCTCGCCAAATGTAATAGGGGGGATACGCTTTAAAAAGCCTTCCAGTTTAGTGCGTTCTTCCTTGTTTAAATAACTGTCAGGCAATGCCAGCATCCGTTTGGTGATGGTTTGCAGGGCGGCAATGGTCGAGTTGGAATTATAGGCCATTTTGAAAGTTTCGGCAGATGAGCCGGGGTATACTACAAGATGCCCATTGCCATCAAGCGCTTTGGCGCTGCGCTTGCGCGAAAGGTATTGGTAATGCTCATCAAAAAAAGTGAGGCAGCTTTCAATAAACGGAATGTACTGATGAATGTCGTCGCCTTTGTAGCGCTCGGTTTCCAGCATCATGAGGCAAAACTCAAATACGGTGTCCCAGGTATATTCGAGCCAGGCGTTGTACTCTAATCCTTTATCAAAATCGGCAGGGCGTTTCCAGGTATACTCGGCGCTGTTGGGCAGACCGAAGTTCTCCACTTGCTCGGTAAAGCATGCGCCATTATGGCCCCAGTAAACCTTACTGCGTAACTCTGCGTTTTTTAGGGAACGGAGATAAAAATCAAACTCCGGTTTCATCATATCAATATCGCCGCTTTTGAGCATCGGGAAATAAACCAGCCGCTGGTTTTGGGCAGTCATCAGGCCACCGCCCCAGTTGCGGAAATCGGGCGTAAAAGCATATTGAGGATTGACGAAAACGGGATCGTAGGTAAACAATCCACCGTTAAATTTGGTGGGTACTTGTCCATAGGCATTACAGCCCAGCATGTACCTGAAAAGTTGGTAGTTTTTACCGGTTTGCCAGGCTGTGGTATCATTGTCAGGCTTGTTAGTATTGATGTAGATAAAACTTCTGTCCCAATATTGTTTCCACCAGCCGGCTGTTTTTTGCCAGGCGGATTTGGTGTTACTTTCAACTTCTTTAAGTACTTTGTTGAGGCCTTGCTGCCATTCATTTACAGATGCGGTTTGTTGCGTATTAAGATAGATCTCAATATCCTGGTTGGTGACTGGCTTAATGCTCTCCAGTTTCCATCCTTCAAAATCGGTGTTGAGGTATTGGCCTTTAGTGTTCCCGGCTGCTTTCAGGTTTTTGCCTTGCATCAGCCCACCAAAGGTTAGGTTTTTAAGCGGGTTGTACATTTGATCCTTAACCGCATCCATACCCTGCTGCTTCACGGTAACATCAAATATGGTGGAATCGAGATTGTGGTGGCAGAACAGGATAGCATTGCCTTTAAATGCGATGTTATCCTTCAGTGTTTTTACATCATTGCGCGGGGCAAACTTCCAGGAGCCTTCATTTTTTTCGAGACCTTTAACATCCCTGTCGCGGTAACGCCAGCTTTCAAAAACGGCTTCGGTTTTAATGGCTTTATTGCTGCTGATATTAAGATGGATCACCGGACGGAAAACATCAACCCAAAGCTTTATTTCGGCTTTTAAATCGCCGTTTTTTCCGTTGATGACTACCGACCCATTTTGAAGTTTTAGCTCCTGTTTAAAATCATTACCATCAAAAGGATTGGGGGATAGTTTAACCCTAACCCGGCCAGGTTTAAGCATGGCATTATTTTCATCAAAAGTGCCGCTTCGGGCAATGTAAAAAAGCAGTTCGCCTTTTTCAACCCATACGTTAAGCCCGATATCGCCGCCTCCGCAGGGCATGGATTGGCCTGAGTTTTGACTCTGGCTTGTCCACACTTCATTGTATTGTTCGATGCCTTTGTTTTGGGCTAACGCGATATTGCAGTACAGGAAGCAGAGCAGCAGGAGTTTTTTCATATTACCAATCGTCGGTTCTGAATGAGGAAACGGGGAGCCCGTTGGTGCCAAACAGATCGCCCACCACAAAATCCTTAAAGGCGTAACGCACGGCCATAGGCTCTTTTACCAAAGGTGAAGATACAATAATTACACTGCCCGATATCATGGCCTGTGCCGGGTAAAACATTTTGTCTTTACCGGCTATCTCAAAGTTTTGAATGGGTTTGTTAAATGAGGTAAGCCCGTTTTCGGCATACTCAAACCTGATGGTAGCCCGGTTGCCGTCAACAGTCATTTGCTTATACAGCGGACTGGCATAATCAAACCCTTTTATGCCATAGGTTTGAGCTAAGGCCAGGTAAGCCAGTCGTGTACCGACAGGTTCTTTACGTGGAGGGTGAATAGTAGCCTGTTCACCAATATCAAGCAACACAGCCATGCCGCTGTTAGATATAACTTTTAGCGATTTACGCTGAGCATCGCGCAGGTAAGCCGAATTGTATTTACCGCCCGCATTGTATGGCGGTAATTGGGTATAATCATAAGGGGCAATTTGTGTATAATAGAATGGGAAGTCTCCCTGCTGCCAGAGGTCGCGCCAGCGTTTTACCATAGCCGGGAAGAGTTTTTCATATTGATCGGGACGGTCGTAGTTCGATTCACCCTGGTACCAGATGCAGCCTTTGATGCCGTAACCGATCACCGGGTTCAACATGCCATTGAACAGGGTAGTAGGCGTACGCGATACAGCTTTGATCGAATCTGTTTTAGCCGGGATCTTGATCTCCGGAAAATCTTTCAGTCCGCCAGGATCCATCCATGCTTCGGCACTTGAGCCTCCGTAACAATCACTGATTAAGCCAATAGGTACATGAAGCATCTCATTCAACAATCTACCAAAATAATAACCTGTAGCGCTAAAATTAGCAACAAATTCAGGAGCGGCTACATGCCATTCGGATGGTTTGCTGTTTTCCTGAACTTCGGTTACTGATGAGCGGGGTACAGTATACATGTGGATATTGCTAATAGCCGATTTAAGTATAGCATCAACGGAACCACTTATGGGCTGGCTTTTATAACCCTTCATCGGGATTTCCATATTTGACTGACCAGTGCAAAGCCAAACTTCGCCAATAAGCACATTGTTTAGCTTAATTGTATTGCCATCGCTGATGGTAACGGTGTACGGGCCGCCGTAAACCGGGGTAGCAACTTTAACAAGCCATTTGCCGTTGATGTTTACTTTGGCTTTGTAGGTTTTTTTGTTCCATGAAGTGTTGATAGTAACTGTTGAGCCTGCTTTATCCCAACCCCATATTGGTGCCTGGCTTTGCTGTTGCAGCACCATGTTATCGGTAAAAATGGATGCCAGTTTTACCTGCGCCTGCGACGATATAAACAGGAATAAACCCAGACCTGAAGCCAGTAACTTTTTCATTGCTGTAGATTATTTGATAAGCTTTCCGGCACGTTTGGCCTCAAGCCATCCGCCGAAAAGGAGATTTTTATTCAACTCAGGTTTAGGGAAAAACAGGCTGGCCAGGTAGCCAACTATGATCACCACCAAATGGCTGTATACGCCGAGCATGTATTTATGCTGATTGAAATTGTATTTGCCCAGATCAAGCAGGATATGTTTATCGGCGCCCAAACCGATTTTGGTTGAGGTTAAAAAGGCGTAGCCTGTAAACAGGATACAGGCAATAATGCCGATGTTTAGTCCCTGCCGGTTAGCCCGGCTGCTAAACAATCCCAATAAAAAGATCCCTGCAATACCGCCGGAGAATATAGCATAGAGGGTGAATACAATACCCAACGCGCCTTCGTCGCCGGCAAGCATATAGAGGGTGGCTATACCCATCGCGCCCAGGCCGGCCAGTACCACTATCCAGCGGCCAGCCTTTAAATATTCTTTGTCAGACCTATTGGGCCTGAATTTTTTGTAATAGTCTTCTACCCCAATCGCGGAAAGGCAGTTAAGATCGGCTCCTAAACTGGAGATGGCCGCTGAGATCAGTGCCGCCAATATCAACCCCACAACACCGGTAGGCAATTTGCTCATAATAAAGTAGGGGAAAACTGCATCAGCCTTAATACCTGCAGGCAAAGGATTTTGCTGGTAGTAAGCAAACAAAGCAGTACCGATAAACATAAACAATGCCCAAAGCGGTACAGTAAGTGCTACCCCTAATAACGATGCTCTTATGGCCGATTTATCGGTTTTGGCAGTAAGATAGCGCTGCACCATGGTTTGATCGGTGCCATATTTTTGGATGGCATAAAAAACACCATTAATGGCCATTACAATGAATGTAAGCTTTTTGAAATCCCAGGAATAGGGGCCGAAATTGTTTTTGTGGTTTACGCTGGCAATATGCCAGAGTTCGGGGAAGCCGCCTTTGATGGAGCAAATAAGGATAATAAATGAGGCTATACCGCCGGCGATCAATAAAAATCCCTGTACCACATCGGCCCAAATCACCGCCTCGATACCACCTATAAGGGTAATAACGACGATCACAAATCCAATGATCCAGATAATAACAAAGGTGTTGGTGTTGGTCATGTTGGAAAGTGCAAGAGCCAGCAGGAAAAACACGGTACCCATTTTCGAAAAATGCGTTAATACAAAACCTATGGAGCTATAAAACCTCGCGAACAAACCAAAGCGCTTTTCAAAGTATTCATACGTGCTTACACCTATAACTTCACGATAAAGCGGTACAATGAACCAAACCATTAATAACAGTACGATAGGTACCATTAAACCCTGAACCAGCAAGATCCAGTTAGAAGCAAACCCCTCGCCGGGGTAGGCCAGAAAAGTTACACTGCTGATGAGCGTTGCCATTAATGACATGCCTATTGCCCACGCCGGGATAGAACCGCGCGATACAAAATATTTTTTAGTGGAGTTTTGTCCTTTCGAAAACTTAAGACCGATGGTTAATGAAATGGCCAGTGCCAGGGCGATGATGATATAATCTGCCAGGTGCAGGGTTTCATGTTTCATATGCAGGTATAGTTATTGGTTTCCCAAACGGGTGCAGGCCAGGGGTAGCTGCCGGGTTTTAAAGTTAAACATAATTGGTTATTGCCCGCTATGCGCATATGAATAACTCCGGGAGCTATTAGTTTTGAGGGATATAATTTTTTGATGTTTAAACGCTCAAGTATAGCCCAGGCTGTTGCGCCGCCCTCAATCAGCAACTCATGAAGCGAGGTGTGGTCAATAACCTGTTTTACAATATCGGCCATCTTGTGGCTCAGCAATACCGGGTCCACTTTAATGTCCCTTATAAAATCGGGGTTTATGGCGATAATGGCATTGTTGCCGGCGATAATACTGGAAGCTACATGACTGGCAAAAAGGCCATGCACATTATCGCCGCTGGTTTCGGCGCAGATGGTTGCCGCGGGTATATAGTGTACCGGGATATTGTTGTGTTTGCCGTCAATAAGGTTTAGCTTGCCCTGGTAAAAAGTGCTGCCAAATACAAATAACCGCCTGCCGGCGGTTTCGGAATCTTTGGTTTCAACCTTTTGCGGTTTTGTTAAGTATTGAAGCAGGCAGGTGAACAAATTCGCCGAACCGGCCAAAAGAGTTTCACTATCCGTTTTGCTTATCCAATATTTAAGGTCATCCTCGTCATCTGCCGCTCCTATAATGATTCCTGTTGGTGGCAGCTTCTCCCCTTTTTTAATCAATGAGACCTTTTCATCTGCCCTTAATAATTCAACAATATTTGAACTTAAGGCTGGGAAAGTAGGATCGTTAGCAAAAGCACTTAGATGGATAGGCCCGCCGTTATAGTAAAAGGTATCGCCGGCGAGTTTTTTTGAATGATGTGGGTTGCCGGGTACAATAAGTGCCCGTTTTAACCCGGAAGCTGTCAACTGACTTTGTAACTCCTCAATAATGTGTCCCCGCAAAACCGAATCTATCTTCTTAAAAATAAACCGGGGTTTTAGTTGCTGTAACCGAACAGTAAGATCATGAACGATCTCCTTTGCCCTGGCTACCGAAAGCGAGCGCGTGTCGGTAGCAATAACAAGCAAATCTGCATCGCAGTATTCATCAACAGTAGTGCTCACCTCGGTTCTTAATCCGTGGTTAAGGCCTATGCCTGCCAGTTCGGCTGCTCCTGTTAAATCATCTGCAATTACAGCGATCATATAACTTATACTTTTATCCTGTTTTTACTCAATTGCACAGCCGATTCGATTGCCAGTATCATGGCATCGCTGCTTGCAACTCCTTTACCTGCAATTTCAAAAGCTGTACCGTGGTCAACCGAGGTACGGATAATCGGCAGGCCCATGGTAATGTTAACGCCTTTGACGCTATCCATCTGCTGCTTTTCGGCATTCCATTTAAAGCCGGTGAGTTTAAATGGGATGTGTCCCTGGTCGTGGTACATCGCAACTACGCCGCCATAATACCCGGTTGATGCTTTAGAAAACAATGTATCGGCAGGTACGGGGCCTTCCACATCGTAACCTGATTTTAAAGCCTCCTGTACAGCTGGGAAGATTTCAAGATCGTCCTCGGTGCCAAACAACCCCGAGTCACCGGCATGTGGGTTAAGCCCGGCCACGCCGATCTTCAGGTTTTTTTCACCCAGGGAAATGAGTCCATCCTGCAAGAGCTCGATTACTTCAATGATGCGGTCTTTTTTAACCAGATCACAAGCTTGGCGTAACGAAACATGGGTTGATACATGGATCACCTTCATGTTATGTTCAACCAGCAGCATGGCATACTTTTTTGTACCTGTGTAATGGGCGTAAATTTCGGTATGCCCGGCAAAGTGGTGCCCGGCCTCGTTGATGGATTTTTTGTTGATAGGGCCAGTTACGGTAGCGTCAACATCACCAGCAAGCGCCAGTTCAATCGCTTTTTTAACTGCTTCAAATGAGGCGTTACCAGCCATGGCCGAAATTTCCCCAAACCGCAACTGTTCCATATCCACATTTTGCAAATCAAATACATCCGGCTTGCCGAAAACAAAACGCGCATTACGGATATCTTTGATAGAATTGATAGTGGCGTTTAAACCCAGGCGTTTCACGATATCAAAAAACACACCGGTATCGCCAATAATTAACGGACGGCAGATCTCATACAATCTTTCCGTTAATAATGCTTTAACGGCTATCTCGGGGCCAATACTGGCCGGATCGCCCATGGTTATGGCTATGATCGGTTTTTCGGCTGTCATTGGTATATCGGTAAGCTAAGGTTTTCAACGTTGAGCACACTTTGCAGTTTTTTTTGAAGGCCGGCAGCTTCAGCATCGCTAACTTTTAACAATGGCGGCATCATGTAAGTGCGGCATAACCCGGCGCTTTGCATCAGCGATTTCAACGCTGCCAATGATTCGCCCAGCAGGCGTTTTCCCTGGTAAATATCACCTATCAGGTTGGAGTGCCGTTGCAGTTGCAGCGCGGCGGCTTCGTCATTATTATCGGCTGCCACTATCATTTTGTAATAAATATCGGGGAACAGGTTTCCGGTACTTGGCACCAATCCGTCGCTTCCTGTAAACAGCGCATGGGCGGATTGCGCACCCCAGCCTAAAAAGTGGCTGAAGTCGGCCCTGCCGGCCCATAGCTTCAGTGAATCTTTTAAACGGTCATGGTTTCGTTCCGAATCTTTGGTGCCTGCGATATTATCGTGATAGCTTAATTCATTAAGCAGGTTTAAGTTGATTGATACATTGGTAGTAGCCGGAATATTATAAACTATCAGCGGAATAGGGATTTCATTGGCCAGTGTTTCAAAGTATGTTTTGATCTCATACTCGGTTAATGTAAAGTACGCCGGCAGGTGGGCTACTGCAACATCAATGCCTTCATCGGCACAACGTTTTGCCAGTTCGATAGAATCTGACAGGCAATTGGATGAGATACCTGCGTAAAGCAGCTTGCCGGGTTGTTTTATGGAGGCGGCCAGTTTAATAAAATCAAGCTTGAGATCGTTTGGTAATGAGGCTGATTCACCGGTAGTACCCAATATAAAAGGTACGCCGCCGTAATTGAAGATGCTGTCGAATATTTTTTCAACCGCTTCATGGTCAAGCTTGTAACTATTGGTAAGTGGTGTAATGGATGGCACTACCAGGCCGTTATATTTCTTTTTTAGTTTCATTAGTATGTTTTAATAAGCAGCCTCGTAAATGTTAACGGCATCATCTATGTTTATCGGTCGCGGGTTATTTTTAAGCAGCCGGGTAATTTTCATGGCATCTGCAGCCATCTGTGGTATCGTGTTCTTATCAATGTTTATTTCTTTTAAACTTGCCGGGATCCTGCACTCGCCGATCAGCTGCCTGATCTTTTCAACACCGGCATGAGCTGTCTCAAAATCGTTGATACTGCTATTACAACCCAATGCACGGGCTACTGCAGCATAGCGTTCCGGTGCTGCCGGGATGTTGTATTCCATTACAAAAGGCAGCAATAGCGCGTTTGAGAGGCCATGTGCAATGTGGTACATGCTGCCCAGGGGGTAGGAAAGCGCATGGACACCAGCTGTGTTAACCGGGCCTAAACAAAAGCCACCCATTAAACTGCCAATAGCTAATTGTGTACGGGCGTCCTCATCAGCACCGTCGTTTACTGCTTTAACCAAATTAGCAGCGATAAGCCTGATCCCCTCAAGGGCGTACATATCAATAAAAGGGTGGGCATATAAGTTGGTGTAAGCTTCAAGGCAATGGGTTAGTGCATCAAGCCCGGTTGCGGCGGTAACCTCTGCGGGCAAACTGATCATCAAAGCCGGATCAATGATCACCACATCCGGAACCAGGTATGGGCTGATAATGCCTTTTTTTTGATTATCAGTATCATCTATCAATATGGCGTTAGGCGATGCCTCGCTGCCTGTACCCGCTGTTGTGGGGATGCAGATCAGTTTTTTAGTACGGTTTTTAAGCAGGCCAATGCCGGTTATCTCTGCCAGGGTTTGGTTATTATTAATTTGTGCGGCTATGAGCTTAGCCACATCAAGTACGCTGCCGCCGCCAATACCTATAATAACATCGACCCCGGTGTGCTTTATCGATGCAAGCAGATCTTCAAAGTCTTTAAACGAGGGCTCCCGTACTATGGAGGTATCAACAAGAGCAACAATTCCGGCTTCTGTTAACTGTGCTAAAAGCGGTCCGAGTTTTTCCAGCAGGGGATTGATAGTAATGATCAAAGCTGATTTATAGCCGCTGCTAACAACCTCGCCGGTTAACTTTAAAAGCGAATTTTTGCCAACAATTACCTGGCCCGGAAACCGGATAGTGATGTCGCGATAAGGATGTTCAGTTTGCGGCATATACTTATATATTATAATAACTGGCCCTGGTTAATTGGTTTTGATATAAAACAAAGATGGATAATGCCGCCTCCCATTTTTATCCAACCGTTATCCAATTATTATACGATATTATCAAAAGGGGAGGGAGGTGTTAAGTAGTTATGATATTATCTGCCCATAATTGGCTTTAATAGGCAGTTATTATAGTAAATAACCACTAAAATGCAGGGAGACGGGGCATGACAGTTCGGCAACTAAAGGCTGGTAACTTAGCAAAAAGTTGAATATGAGGATATAGGGCGAAGTTTATAAAGGTCGTTTATCTTTTAATGCTTTTATTCATCGGTGGTCAAACCGCCATCTCCTAATTATAAATCGTCCGGCTAAATCCCGGTATTTTTTAATATTTCTGTTAACCAATTAAATACATATCTCCATGAAAGTAGTAAAAACGTTAGGACAATTTATTATAGAGAAACAAGCAGATTTCCCTTTTGCCAAAGGCGAACTGTCAAGGCTTTTGCGGGATATAGGCATTGCTGCTAAAATTGTTAACCGCGAGATCAGCAAGGCGGGGCTCATTGATATCATAGGCGAAACCGATTCTGTAAACTCGCACGGTGAGCGACAGAAAAAGATGGATGTTTATGCCAATGAACAATTCATTTCGGCATTGCGGAGTGGCGGCGAGTGTTGCGTTGTAGCTTCAGAAGAAAATGACGAGCATATCCGGATAGAATCGGAGATCTCAAAGCATGCCAAATACATTGTTGCTATTGATCCGCTGGATGGTTCATCAAATATTGACGTAAATGTGAGCGTAGGCACTATATTTTCTATATATCGCCGTAAATCAACCGAAGGTGCTGCTACTCTGGAAGATGTGCTGCAGAAAGGTACCGAGCAGGTTGCAGCGGGGTATGTGATCTATGGTTCATCAACCATGCTGGTTTATACTACTGGCAAAGGGGTTAATGGTTTTACACTTGACCCGTCGATAGGAGAGTTTTGTCTGTCGCACCCCGATATTAAAATGCCTAAGGATGGCTATATCTATTCAATAAATGAAGGGTATTACACCCATTTCCCTTTGGGTGTAAAAAAATATATTAAGTATTGCCAGGTTGAAGATGTAACTACCAGTCGCCCGTATACTTCAAGGTATACCGGATCAATGATTGCGGATATTCATCGTAACCTCATTAAAGGCGGCATCTTCCTATATCCAACCACTGCACAATATCCAAAAGGCAAACTAAGGTTGGTTTATGAATGTAACCCAATGGCCTTTATTGTGGAGCAGGCCGGCGGTATGGCATCTACAGGTTTTGAGCGGATCCTGGATTTGGATGTTAATGAACTTCACCAGCGTTCGGCTATTTTCATTGGTTCGGAAAATATGGTTAAGCGGGCTGAGGATTTTATGCTGGCTTTTTCTTCGCAGCAGCCTTCTATAAGTCAGCATAAGCAAGTTATTTAATCATTAATGAACTGCTGTTTGCAGCGCAATTTTTACCTGGATTGATAGATGAAATAATTTTATATGCTTTATTACAAAAATTAGGTTAGACTAATTTTTTTTATTTGTTTTGTGTATTATTTATGATGTGCTAAAACGAATGAAAATATTATCTTTACTATGCTTTTTATTAACGCCGGCTGTGGTTTTTGCTCAGCATGGTTCCCTCAAAGGAAGATTAACAGCCGGCAGTGAACCGCTTTCTTTTGCTACTGTTGCACTTTCAGGAACTGCTATCGGCGTTACTACAAATGATAAAGGCTACTACCATTTAAAAAATGTTCCGGCAGGTACATATACCGTAGTATTTTCCAATATTGGGTATGTTACCGAGCGTTATAAGGTGAGTGTGAAACCGGATGAGGCTACCTTACTGAATGGGAACCTTCAGGAAAGCAGTTCTAAATTGAGTGAAGTAACCGTAACCGGGGTATCCCGGAAGACAGAATTAAGAAGCAATCCCATACCTATTGCAGTAATGACCCGGAAGGAGATGGATCAGAATGTGAATAACAACGTTATTGATGCCATTGTAAAAGGAGTACCGGGTGTTAACGCTGTTACTACGGGGCCTAATATTTCCAAACCATTTATCAGGGGATTAGGCTATAACCGGGTGTTAACTTTGTATGACGGTGTGCGCCAGGAAGGGCAGCAATGGGGTGATGAACACGGTATTGAGATAGACCAGTATGGTATCGGTCGCGCAGAGGTAGTGAAAGGCCCGGCAAGTTTAACCTATGGCTCGGATGCCCTGGCCGGGGTGATTAACATGATCCCTTACCTGCCGGTTGGCGAAAATCACGTTTTGAAAGGCGATTACACGGCAGATTATCACACAAACAACGGGATGATCGGTACTTCGCTGGGCTTGTCATACAAAAAAGACGACTGGCGATATGCTTTCAGGGCAACGGCGAAAGCTGCACATGATTATCATAACAGCATTGATGGTTATGTATACAACACCGGTTTCCGGGAGTTCAACCTATCGGGGATGGCCAGGGTTGATAAAAATTGGGGATATTCGCAAATCGCAGCAACAGTTTACGATAACCGGCAGGAAATTCCCGATGGTAGCCGCGATTCATTAACAAGGCAGTTTACTAAGCAAATAGCAGAAAGTAGTACTGATAATATCCGGAACCGGCCAATTGTTAGTAATGACGAGTTAAGATCATACAGTATAACTCCGCTGCACCAGCGCATTCAGCATTATCGCATTTACACGCACAATGAGTTTAAACTTGGCGAAGGCAGCAGTATCAGTGCTTCGCTCGGGCTACAGCAAAGCATCCGCAGGGAATATAATCACCCTACATTGGCAGATCAGCCGGGTTTGTACGTAGTGCTTAACACACTTAATTACGATCTGAAATACAATTTACCAACTATAGGAGGTATAGAAAGTACGCTCGGTGTAAACGGGATGTACCAAACTAACCGCAGCAAGGCGGCAACGGATTTTCCAATTCCGGATTATAACCTGTTTGATGCCGGGACTTTCCTGTTCGCCAAGAAAACTATCGGAAAAGTCGATATCTCTGGCGGCATCAGGTATGATAACCGGCATATCCGCTGGAATGATTTTTACGTAGGGCCGAACTCTAAAAACGGCTTTGAGCAGCATGTGAAATTACCGGATACAGCGGGTGCTCATTTACAGTTTCCGGCTTTTAAACATGTATATCAGGGTGTTTCGGGGAGTTTGGGTATAACCTACAATATCAGCGAACGCTTATTGTTTAAGGCTAATGTTGCCCGTGGATACCGGGCGCCCAATATCACCGAAATAGGATCAAACGGGCTCGACCCCGGCGCGCATATTGTTTATTTAGGCAACCGCAGCTTTAATCCCGAATTTAGTTTACAGGAGGACCTGGGGTTCATCGCTTACCTTAAAGATGTTGACCTGATTGCCGAACTGTTTAATAACCATATCAACAATTATATTTACCAGGCCAAACTAACCGATGCCAATGGTAATCCTGTGGTGATTGTACCGGGTAACAGCACTTATCAATATCAGCAAAGCAGTGCCCGGTTGTATGGAGCCGAGTTCACGCTAAATGTGCATCCGCAAAATGTAAAATGGCTGGCTTTTAACAACAGCCTGGCTTATGTAACAGGAATCAACGGCAATCAACAACTTGTTGATGAATCTAATGGTGCAGCTAAATATTTGCCGTTTATTCCTCCGCTGCATATCCGGTCGGAGTTTAAGGCGAGTTTGCAGAAAGCTTATGGCCCTTTTTCGAAGATTTATGTTAAGGCCGAAATGGATGCTTACACCACGCAAAACCGCTTTTATGCTTTGGATAACACCGAGACAGCTACACCCGGTTACGCGCTGTTTAATATTGGAGCAGGCGCTACTATCAAAAATAAATCAGACAAACCTGTTTGCGAGCTTTTTTTACAGGTAGATAATTTGTTTGATAAAGCCTATCAATCCAACCTTAACCGTTTAAAGTATTTTGAGTATTACCGGTCGTCGCCAAACGGGCACCTGGGTATTTATAATATCGGACGGAATATCAGCTTTAAAGCTGTTTTTCCTTTTTGATTTATTTTTAATGAAATATGCCTTTTTTTGTTTTTATTGCCTTGAGTTTCTGCACATCATGTAAGCGTGCGATAATAACTTTGAAATTCATTGATTAATGTCCCATCCCCTGATGGATACAAGCAAATTCGCCGTTCTGAATGCTCTTGTAAAAGTATAGAATGCGGTTGAACCTCAGGGTCCTCTGCGAGAGACCCTGAGGGGACATGAAATGATTCAAAATTTTATCGGCCGACGTGCTTAAAACTCAACAATCATAAAAACATCTAAAGTAAATGGTTTATAAAACAAAGGTTTTCATTTGCATGCTGCTGTGTGGCATCTGCGGTGGGATGATCAGCGCTCAGGCACAATTGCAAGTGCCGGCTTCTTATGCTTTAATTAAACGGGTGGTGCCCGGTTATGCACAAAATTTTGTTGTTCAACCGCTTTCTGAAAATGAAGCCAAAGATGTTTTTGAAGTAGAAGGTGCTAAAGGCAAAATTATATTAAGGGGCAATAATGGCATCGCGGTAGCCTCGGCCTTATATTATTACCTTACCGAATATGCACATTGCCAGATCACATGGAATGGTGCAAATCTGAACCTTCCCGTAAAGTTGCCCATCCCAGCCCAAAAGGTTCACAAAACTACACCTTACCAATACCGGTACTACCTTAATTATTGTACCTATAGCTACAGTATGAGCTGGTGGGACTGGAAACGGTGGGAAAAGGAAATTGACTGGATGGCGCTGCACGGCATTAATATGCCGCTGGCCATAACCGGGCAGGAATACGTGTGGGATAAAGTTTATAAAGGCATGGGCTTTAGCAATAAAGATATGCAGGACTTTTTTACCGGCCCAGCCTATTTTGGCTGGTTTTATATGGGCAATATCGATGGCTGGGATGGCCCGCTGCCCGCAAGTTGGATAACAAGTCATAAAGACTTACAGGTTAAAATATTGCAGCGCGAACGTGAGCTTGGGATAAAACCGGTGCTTCCGGCGTTTACAGGACATGTGCCCGCATCATTCAAAAAACATTTCCCGAATGCCAAACTGAAGCAAACCAACTGGAACAATGGTTTTGCTGATACCTATATCCTTGATTCGGAAGACCCCTTATTTGCTGAGATAGGCAAGAAGTTTATACAGGAACAATCCAAAGTTTACGGTACTGATCATTTGTATTCTGCCGATACTTTTAATGAGAACGAGCCTCCTTCAAATGATCCGAAATTTCTATCAGAACTGAGCGCAAGAGTTTACGATGGTATGAAAGGAGCGGATCCGAAAGCTGTTTGGGTAATGCAGGGCTGGCTGTTTTTCAGCGACCGTAAATTCTGGCAAAACGAACAGATCAAAGCGTTGCTGAACGCTGTACCCGATGACCATATGATCGTACTTGACCTCAATACCGATTATGAACCAATATGGAAAAGAACCGAGGCGTTTTACGGCAAACCCTGGATCTGGAATATGCTACATAACTATGGAGGTAACAATAGTTTATTTGGCAGGATAGAAGCGGTAGCAACGCAGCCGGCTCAGGCCCTTAATGACCCAAAGTCGGGGAAGATGGTTGGTATTGGCTTAACCATGGAGGCCATAGAGCAAACTCCTGTGCTTTATGAGCTGATGACGCAACATACCTGGCAAAACAAGGCAATTGATCTTGATCAATGGTTGCCCGAATATATATTTAACCGTTATGGCGTGAAAAACCAAAACGCATTGGATGCCTGGCAAACGCTCCGGACTACCGTTTTTAACGGCAAAGACATCCGTGACGGTGCAGAGTCGATCATCACCGGCAGGCCAACGCTTGATTCGGCGGCAGTATGGACGCGTACACGTTTAAATTATAACCGTAAAGACTTGCTGCCTGCCTGGGATAAAATAATTGCGGCTATACCCGCATGTAAACAAAGCAGCGGTTTTAACTACGATTTGGTTGATGTAACCCGGCAGGTATTGGCTAATTACGGCAGGCCGATCCAGCTAAAATGGATTAAGGCATATCATGATAAAGACGATAAGGCCTTTGTAAAATATACAAACGAATACCTTAGCCTGATAACTGACATGGATAAGCTGCTGGCTACCCGCAAGGATTTTATGCTTGGCCCCTGGATAGCCGATGCCCGTGCCTGGGGAACTAACCCAGCCGAAAAAGCGCGTTATGAAAAAAACGCCCGCAACCTTATTACATTATGGGGTGGGGCAGATAGCCCGCTGCATGAATATTCATGCAGGCAATGGAGCGGCTTGCTTAACGATTTTTATAAAGTACGGTGGCAAAAGTTTTTTGAACTTTTACAGTCGTCGCTTGAAACAGGAAAAGAGCCTGACTTTAAACAATTTGACAAATCAATAAGTAACTGGGAGTGGCAATGGGTCAACTCATCAAAAACATACCCGGTTGCGCCTGTTGGCAGCAGTGCAGTTGTAGCGCAACAGTTATATGAAAAATACAGAACAATTATGGGTAACGATCTTAAATAATGGACACATCAGCAGCTAAACCTGGAAATACTGTTACGAAACCTGCAAGGTTGTTATCATTGGATGCCCTTCGCGGATTTGATATGTTTTGGATCATGAGCGGGGAAGGGGTGGTGCATGCCCTGGCAAAAGCCACAGGCTGGCCGCTCCTGGTATGGATGTCGGGACAGTTACATCACACCGAGTGGAATGGTATTACCTTTTATGATATGATCTTTCCTTTGTTTTTGTTCATTGCCGGGGTTTCCATGCCTTATTCAATGGGCAATAAAGTTGCTAAGCATGGGGTTGCTTATCCGTATCTGTTACCTTCATCCTCTAAAGGCGAAATTTATCGTTCCATGATCAGGCGCACTATTATCCTGTTGTTTTTAGGCGTGGTTGTTAACGGCTTGTTTAAGTTTAACAGTTTGGAGAATACCCGCTTTGCAAGTGTGCTGGGGCGTATTGGATTGGCGTGGTTTTTTGCGGGTGTTATTTATCTTAATTTTAGTGTACGGGGGCAGGTTTTATGGTTTGGTGTTTTACTGTTTGGCTATTGGGCAGCAATGGAGCTAATTCCGGTTCCCGGTTACGGGGCAGGGGTTTTAACCATGAATGGCAGCCTGGAATCTTACATAGATCGTTTATTGCTTCCCGGTCGTCTGCATGATAAGGTGCATGACCCTGAGGGTATATTATCTACCATTCCGGCTATTGGCACCGCCATGCTGGGGATTTTTACAGGCCAGTTCCTGAAGTTAGAATCTGCTAAATGGCCAATGTGGAAAAAGGGAGTTTGTTTATTAGCAGCCGGTATTTTATTTATCGGCTTAGGGATGCTTTGGAATATTGCTTTCCCGATAAATAAACGTTTATGGACCAGCTCTTTTGTAATGTTTGTGGGCGGATGGAGCCTGGTTTTCCTGTCGGTATTTTACCTGGTGATAGATGTTGCGGGGTACAAAAAATGGGCCTTTCCTTTTGTGCTTATCGGTGTAAACTCAATCCTGATCTACCTGGCATCCGAAGGGATGGTTGATTTTCAACATACCGCTAACTTTTTCTTCGGGGGGATTATCAGTCATCTTGCTCAAAGCTGGCAACCGGTGTGGGCAGCAATATCTATTGTTGTTGTACAGCTTGCACTGTTGTACTTTTTTTACCGAAATAAGATTTTCCTGAAAATATAAACTAAGAAGTTGTTAAAAAAGTAATTCAAAAAAAACTGATATAACCCCAACGTCATTGCGAGTATCCATCGGGGGGACCCTGAAAAAAATGTGATGATGTCTTCGGTTTTGTATATTTAAGCTATGGTGCGTGGGGCAGCGTTAGGGATAGAAGCGAGCCCACAGCGTGCGGGGGCCTTGCGTGTGGGCAAGGCGAGGACTTGTAGCGAATAGCCCGGGCCGGAGGCAACGCCTACGTTATAATTAAAAACGAAAATTACCTTTAATAATCAATGACCTACAATCACGTCATTATAAGGTACGAAGCAATCCCCTACTTTACAGGGCTAATTTGCACAGCATCTCTGCCTATTGGGGATTGCTTCGTACCTCGCAATGACGTTTTTCATTTTTAAATAGCCTCCAATAGGCGCTTCTGTTTTTTGTAACGATGAAAAAATAATTGAGATAAAATCGTATTAAATTCGTTAATTGTTAAAATAACACTTAATATTGGATTGTTTTAACCTTCATTATGACCAGGCGCATACTTTTCTTTTTTACACTTGTTTTGATTGGCACAGCTTCACGTGCACAAAAGCAAATGATCCCAAATCCAATAACGGGGGGATACTTTGCCGATCCTACCATTGTAAAGGATAAAGGTCGCTATTTCATTTATGCCACAATTGACCCCTGGGGAGATAAAGAACTGGCCGTATTGGAAACTACCGATTTTATAAAATTCACGCGTCATCATATCAACTGGCCTACCAAACAAGCCTGCACCACTACAACCTCGCTTAACGAAATGGCTTGGGCGCCATCTGTAGTAAAAGGAAAGGACAATAAGTTTTACATGTATGTAGCCGTCGGCGGTGAAGTTTGGGGAGGCATAAGCAATACACCCCTTGGCCCCTGGAAAAATTTAAAGGCCGACAATACGCCGATGGTTAAATCTACCGATTATCCGCAGGTACATAATATAGATCCGGATTGTTTTATTGATACCGATGGCAGCGCATATCTGTATTGGGGATCGGGATATAAATGGATCAACGGGCATTGTATGGCTGTAAAGCTAAAGAATGATATGGTTTCGTTTGACGGAGCTCCGAAAGATATCACCACACCTCACTTTTTTGAAGGCGCGCATATGGTTAAACGCAATCAAACCTATTACCTGATGTTTTCGGAAGGTAAAGCTATTGATGCCACTTACCAGGTAGGTTACGCTAAAGGAAACAGTCCGCTGGGTCCTTTCCTTGAGGATGAACACAGGGTTATATTGAACACGTCTGCCGATAGTACTGTGATTGGTCCCGGCCACCATACCACCTTTGTTGAAAAAGGACAGCGCTATATTTTATACCACCGCATTTTTCCGCAAAAAGAATCCTTTGTATTACGACAGCTGTGCCTTGATAGTTTAAATTTTGATGCGGATGGTAATATTAAAAAGGTAAGCACTAAAGGAGTACAAAAGTTCAATTAACCCTATAACCTGTTATGATGAAAAAAATAGGCTGCATTACACTGCTGTTAATACTTGCATTTGCCGGCTTTAAGACCTTTGCCCAGCAAAAAGCCGATGTTGCAATACCTAAAAAGATTAGTCCGGATCTTTTCGGGATCTTTTTTGAGGATTTAAGTTATGCTGCTGATGGTGGCCTTTATGCCGAACTTATTCAGAACCGCTCATTTGAGTACAGCCCGGCCGACAACCGTGATTGGAACTCGCTGACTGCCTGGAAATACCAGACGGATGGTTTTGGTTATGGTACAATTTCGGTGGAGACTGCCGCCCCGGTTCATCCCAATAACCCGCATTATATTTTACTTGATATCCAGGATGAAGGGCAAAAGGGTGTAGGACTTGAAAATTCGGGGTTTGATGGGATCCCTGTAAAGGCTGGTAAAAACTATAATTTTTCGGTTTTTTTGAACGTGCTGTCAAATCAGTCTTTACCTGTAAAGGTCGCCCTTGTTGACCGGAAGGGTAAAGAATTAGGTTCATCCTCATTTACAACATCTGATAAAGGCTGGAAAAAATATGCCGAACAGATTCATGTGAATTTTGATAACGATAGTGCTAAATTGGTATTGTTGATTAAGGCAAAAGGAAAAATCGGGATAGATATGGTGTCATTGTTCCCGGAGGAAACTTTTAAAAATCATAAAAATGGATTGCGGGCAGATCTGGCGCAGGTTATTGCCGATATAAAACCAAAGTTTATGCGTTTTCCCGGCGGCTGCCTTACCCATGGTGATGGTGTCGCCAATATTTATCGCTGGAAAAATACCATCGGCCCGGTTGAGCAGCGTGTAGAACAGCGTAACATCTGGAACTATCATCAGTCGGTGGGTTTGGGATATTTTGAATATTTCCAGTTTTGTGAGGATATCGGGGCAAAACCGGTGCCGGTGCTTGCGGCAGGCGTAAGTTGTCAAAATTCGGGTGGAACCTGGAAAATAGGCGGCACCGGGCAAAAGGGTATCCCGATGGAAGAAATGAAAGCTTATGTACAGGATGTACTCGATCTGGTAGAATATGCTAACGGGCCCATTACATCTACATGGGGCGCAAAACGTGCTGCAGCAGGGCACCCGGCACCTTTTAACCTGGAGTACCTCGGTATAGGTAATGAAGATAAGATCACCGGGGTATTTGAAGAACGTTTCCGGATGATTTATGACGCAGTGCACAAGGCCCATCCCGAGATTAAGATCATCGGAACCGTTGGGCCAAGCCCGAGCGGGGAAGATTTTGATAAGGGATGGAAACTGGCCGATCAGCTTTCGGTTGGTATTGTTGATGAACATTACTACGAAAAGCCACAGTGGTTTTTAAAAAATACCTCACGTTATGATTCATACAACAGGCAAAGATCAAAAGTATATATAGGCGAATATGCTTCGTGGGGTAATACCTTGTTCAATGCCCTGGCCGAAGCTGTTTATATGACCAGTTTAGAACGTAACGGCGATGTGGTAAGGATGGCATCCTATGCTCCGCTTATTGCCAGGATAGGCCATACCTCATGGAATCCCAATTTGATATATTTTAACGGCACGCAGGTTTTTCCGACTGTAAACTATTATGTTCAGCAGCAATTTGCCGCTAATTCAGGCAATGAGTATTTGCCGGGTGCAATAAAGCTGAAAGGTGAAAAAGCGGCTATTGACACTACGGCAGGCGTATCAATAGTACGCGACTCAGCTACAGGAGATTTGATCCTGAAAATTGCCAATGCCGGTAATGCTCCCGTTTCGGGAGAGGCCGATCTGTCAAAAATTGGCCAACTGCCTAAATCGGCAACACTTACAGTAATTACAGGAAAGCCAGAAGTGAAAAATTCTTCCGAAAACCCGCAAGCTGTTCTTCCACAATCCTCAGTAATAAAATTGCAAAGAAAATGGGCTTTCACTGTACCTGCCTATTCATTGACCGTGGTCAGAATTGGTGGCGCAAATGCAAAAAAGAACAAATAATTATCCTGGACATAAAAAAACAAACCAATTATACATGAAGAAAATAGTTTTACTGTGCATTTTAGTCAGCTTTTGTACAGTAGTTGTAGCACAGTCACAGCAGAAATTCAGCGCCTATCTTTTTACGTATTTTACAGGCAGCAAAGGCGGCGAAGAAATTCGTTTTGCTCTGAGTAACGATGGTTATCATTTCCGTGCCTTGAATAACAATCGCCCGGTTTTAAATTCGGCCGATATCAGTGCTACGGGCGGCGTACGTGATCCGCACATTATGCGTGCTGCCGACGGTAAGACTTTTTACATGGTAGCAACCGATATGAACACCGAAAAATACGGCTGGGGGCCGGATTATTCCATGGTGCTGCTGAAATCAACCGACCTGGTACACTGGACTTCAAAAACGATTGATATCACCAAAACTTTTGAAAAGTTTGCAGGCGTGAACAGGGTATGGGCGCCGCAAACTATTTATGATCCACAGGAAAAAAAGTATATGATCTACTGGTCGATGCGCTTTGGTGAAGAGGCCGATAAGATCTATTACGCTTATGCCAATAAGGATTTTACAGGTCTTACAACTGAGCCTAAACAGCTTTTCTTTAAGCCGGATGGCGGTGCCTGTATTGACGGAGATATTGTTTATAAGAACAATAAATATTACCTGTTTTTTAAAACAGAAGGATCAGGTGCAGGTATAAAGATAGCCGTATCGGATAAGTTAACTTCAGGCTATGTGTTGCGCGATAAATACGTACAGCAAACCAAAGACCCGGTAGAAGGGGCCGGCACTTTTAAATTAAACGATGGCAGCGGTTATATTTTGATGTATGATATGTATACGCAAGGTAAATACCAGTTCACCAGGACAACCGATCTCGAAAATTTTAAACTGATTGATGACGAGGTGTCTATGAATTTTCATCCGCGCCATGGTACGGTGATGCCAATAACTTCAAAAGAGGCGACGAGGTTAACTGCCAAATGGGAAACGGCTGAAGATGTAGTACTTTCGCCGGTAAACAAGCAGATTAAAACTATCAATATCGTTTTAGATACGGCGAACCATAAAGTTCACCTGCCTGTAAAACCGGGTACAAGGTTAAAATCATTTGACCCCCGGTTTACCTTATTTCCCGGCGTTACTATCAGCCCGGTGAAACCGCAGGATTTTACCAAAGGCCCGGTTAAATATTCTGTAACTATAGCCGGTAAAAAAGCGCAGGTTTTTGAGGTTACTGCCCAGGAAACCCATAACCCGGCTATTGCAGGATACTATGCCGATCCGGAGATCCTCTACGCCGAAAAAACAGGCAAATTCTATATTTATCCTACCAGCGACGGCTTTGATGGTTGGTCGGGTAAGTATTTTAAGGCTTTTTCTTCAGATGATATGGTGAACTGGAAAGATGAGGGCAAGATACTTGATTTACCGCAGGACGTGAGCTGGGCTAAAAAGAATGCCTGGGCTCCTTGTATCATCGAAAAAAAGATCGGCAATGAGTATAAATATTTCTACTATTTTGCCGCCGCTCAAAAAATAGGGGTGGCAACTGCAAATAATCCTGCAGGGCCGTTTACTGACTCGGGTAAACCTTTGATAGCACAATTGCCTGAAGGTGTAAAAGGCGGACAGCAGATTGATGCTGATGTTTTTGCCGATCCGCAAACAGGTAAAAACTATTTGTACTGGGGAAATGGCTACATGGCTGTGGCCGAATTAAATGATGATATGATTTCATTAAAACCAGGTACTACCAAGATCCTCACGCCTTACTCGCATTATAACGAAGGCACCTATGTGTTTTATCGCAATGGAATTTATTACTTCATGTGGTCGGAAAATGATACCCGGAGTCCTAATTATAGTGTGCATTACGGCACTGCAAAATCTCCGCTGGGGCCAATCGAGATTCCTCAGCAAAATACGGTTATTGCCAAAGATGCCGCTAAAGGAATTTACGGAACCGGCCATAACTCAGTGATCCAGATCCCGGGTACAGATGAATGGTATATTGTTTATCACAGGTTCAATTATCCCAAAGGGATTACCATGGGCGATGCCGCAGGTTACAACCGTGAGGTATGTATTGATAAAATGGAATTTGATGAAAAAGGGATGATTAAACAGGTAACCCCTACACATGAAGGTATAAAACCTGTACAGGTTAAAAAGTAGACCCTGTTTATATAAATAATGGTATAGCTGCCATGTGAATGTATTGAAGGTTCACATGGCAGCTTTTGTTTTATATAAAATTAAACATATTAGCTTTAAGCTACTAAAAATATGTTCCGTTTTTTACAATTTGGCGACTTCGTTGTATCCTATATTTGTAATAATGGTTTTCAAAGAAATGCTTCCGGAACCAAGGCTGCAGCCTTATATCAAGTGCTTCTATCTGTATGAATCTGATTCGGATAGAAGCTACGATGATATTGTGTTCCCGAGCGGTACTATGGAGGTGATCTTTAATCTTGGTGCCGGAAATTGGAAATCAAAAAAGGGTGATACATTTTACACCACTCCTCCTGTAGAGCTCTGGGGGCAGATCACCAGGCCCCTGGCCATCCAATCGGTAGGGAGAAATATCATGTTGGGTTTTCGTTTTTACCCACATTCGGCTGCTTATTTCTTTGACGAAAACGTATCAGAGTTTAATAACGAAATCGTTGATGCCACACATGTGTTCGGTCCTAAACTAAAAACGCTTTATTTAAAATTATTAGAAACTGCCGACCTGAACGCAAAGGTGGCTATGATTGAAGATTATTTATGGAGCCGTCTATCTGTATCTGAAAAAAAACATTCAAAAATAAAATTCATAGGGGATATTGTAAGCAATCTTAAAAAGAATTATAGCGATGATAATATCCTGTCCATCTCCAATCGATATAATATTTCTTCACGGCATTTGAATACCCTTTTTTCACAGTGCACCGGTTTGCCGCCAAAATTATTTTATAAAATAAACCGCTTTCAGCATAGTCTTAACCTGGTAAGCTCTAACGAAGAAAAGCTGACTAATGTAGCCTATAGCGCCGGTTATTTTGACCAGGCTCATTTTATAAAAGAATTTAAACTTTTTACAGGTTTTACACCCAATGCCTTTGCCACTCAGGCATCGCCAATAAACCAGGTATTGGCCGGCAATTAATACTTCCGTTTTATACAATTTTGGGTTGTTTAAGCCGCATAGTTTTGCTGATAATAAAAAAACAACAAAATGAAATCAGCAAGAACACCACAGGAAGTGCACGCGGTACTCGCGGCAGCTTTTAACACTAAAGATGTAAACGTAGTTATGAATGTATATGATGCTAACGGCATCATTTTTCCCGAGCCAGGAAAAGAAGTATCAGGCAGAGCCCAATTTGAAGAAGCTGTGAAAAGCATTTGCGCGGTTCCGGGAGTGATGGAGATCAAAACCGTTTATTGCCTGCAATCAGGCGATGTAGCCGTAGGCCGGTCAGAGTGGAGCGTTACAGACAATGGCACAACACAGGTTGCGGCAAAAGGTATCGAGCTGATGAAGCAGCAACCCGATGGCAGCTGGAAAATTGTTATCGATCACGCATTCGGAGCCGAAGCTAATCTGGTAGCCTGATTTTCTTCATCTTAAACAAAAATGGCCGGGTTTATCCGGCCATTTTTGTTTCACCGTTCACCTTTCACCTTTCACCTGTCACCTTTCACCTTTCACCTTTCACCTTTCCCCTCATCTCTTCCGTTTTATACAATTTTAGACACAGCCGTAGTGCTATTTTTGAGCATAAAATAAAAACAAGAACATGAAAAATAGATTCAATGAATTTTTAGCCTTGCACCATAAAGCAGAAGCTGTGCAGATTGGCAATGTATGGAATGCACAAAGCGCCCAGGTTTATGATAAATTAAATTTCGAAGTAATCGGCACGTCAAGCGCGGCTGTGGCCAGCTCGTTAGGCTTTGCAGATGGTGAAGAGATGAGTTTTGAAGATTACCTTTTTGTTGTTAAACGTATAGCTGCAACAACATCAGCCATGCTAACGGTCGACCTTGAAGGTGGTTATGGCGATACACCCGAGGAAATTTGTAATAACATAACCAGTTTATATCATATTGGCGTGGTGGGTATCAATATAGAAGATTCCATAGTGACCGACGGTAAGCGAAGTATTGTTGATGCTGAGAGCTTTGCCGTAAAACTTAAACAGGTAACTTCGTTATTAGCTGATGCAGGGGTTGAAATATTTATAAACGTGCGGGCTGATTCATTCCTGATCGGTTTACCTAATGCCCTGGATGATGCCTTAGCCCGGACTAAACTTTACCAGGATACGGGAGTACATGGTTTGTTTTTCCCTTGTATCACGCAAATAGCCGATATTGAAAAAGTAACGGCATTATCCGGTCTTCCTGTTAATGTAATGTGTATGCCCGGTCTCCCCGGTTTTAAAGAGTTACAAAATGCCGGTGTTAAAAGGATCAGTGCAGGCCCATTTTTGAATATGAACATTTATAAAACGCTGGAAAACTTAATTGAAAAGATAACTGCCCAAAACAGCTTTTCGAGCCTATTTAACTGAAGCCAATAAATCTCAATAGGTTGGTATGGAG
Source organism: uncultured Mucilaginibacter sp. (assembly GCA_966212355.1). Lineage (GTDB taxonomy): Bacteria > Bacteroidota > Bacteroidia > Sphingobacteriales > Sphingobacteriaceae > Mucilaginibacter. Next base: position 165,546 of record CBIHRB010000004.1, on the reverse strand, counting down.
TTGAACCCTTTTTGCGAAACTTAAAGTTATAGTGGATGTAATCAGAAATCTACAAATAAGTTTAGGTTAAAGCCCCTGCGCTGAGCGTTAGGGGCTTTTGTTTTATGAATTAACGAGACAGTGTTTTGAAGATTTACGCAACCTGCTTGTGAATAACTTTTGTTGCGTTTGTAAAGAATATAATAAATAATGTATATTCGTGTACGTACACGTTTGCTTTTATAGTAGATAATTTATAAAATTTCACAATCAGCTTTTTTAATAAGATGGATGCTCCCGGTTTAAAGATCACCAATGCTAAAATTATCACCCCAACGCGGATCATAAAGAATGGGACTTTACTGGCCCGAAACGGAAAGATCGTTGCGGTTACCGAAGGTATTATAGATAGTGCAGGTGAAACGGTAATTGATGCAGGGGGCAAATACCTGTCGCCCGGATTTATTGATATCCATGTGCATGGCGGCGGGGGATATGATTTTATGGATAATACTGTTGAGGCTTATCTTGAAATTGCAAAATTGCACGCCGGTTACGGTACAACAGCTTTTACACCAACCACATTAAGCTGCGAGCAGGATGCTTTACTCAAAACCCTGAGTTTATATGAAGAATCGGAGCCTTTGAACAAAGACGGGGCGCAGTTTTTGGGGATGCATATCGAGGGTCCATACTTTGCCATGGAACAACGCGGCGCCCAGGACCCCCGCTTTATCCGTTTACCCGATCCAAAGGAATACAATGAAATTTTACAGCATTCATCCATTGTAAAACGCTGGAGCGCAGCCCCTGAGTTAAAAGGTGCGATTGAATTTGGACGTTTTCTGAAATCAAAAGGGATCCTGCCTTCTATAGCGCATACCAACGCCATTTATGAAGAGGTGCTTGAAGCTTATGAAAATGGCTACACGCACATCACGCATTTTTATTCGTGCATGTCGGGCGTATCCAGGCGTAATGCGTACAGGTATGCCGGCGTTGTTGAAAGCGGTTACCTGTTAGAAGATATGACGGTTGAAATCATTGCCGATGGAAGGCACCTGCCCCCGGCTTTGCTTAAGCTTGTTTATAAGATCAAGGGGCCGGAAAAAATAGCACTCATTACCGACGCCATGCGTGCCACCGGAATGCCGCCCGGCGAAAGTATTTTAGGAGGCCTCCTTAATGGCTTGAAAGTGATAGTGGAAGATAACGTGGCAAAACTGCCCGACAGAAGCGCATTTGCGGGGAGCGTTGCAACTACTATTCAACTGGTTAAAAACATGATCACTCTTGCCGATGTGCCTGTGATTGATGCCGTAAAAATGATGACAACAACCCCCGCTAAAATTATTGGAGCAGATGGGGCTAAGGGATCAATAGTGGTAGGGAAAGATGCCGACCTGGTCATTTTTGACGATGAGATTAATCTGCATAAAACCATCATCGGCGGTAAAATTGTTTATTCTATTTAAATAGTTAATGAGACTTCTATGTTAAAGAAAATAAAGACAGAAAAGCTCGAAGTGATCGTGTTGGAAAACCGTGCATCCCTTGGCCAAACAGCAGCTAAGATGGTAAGTGAAAAAATTAAACAGTTGTTACTTACAAAAACTGTAGTCAATATGATCTTTGCGGCGGCGCCTTCGCAAAACGAATTTCTGAATGCTTTGGTGAACGATGGTAGTATTGAATGGCGAAAAATAAATGCTTTTCATATGGATGAATACCTCGGCTTACCCCTGGCTGCTCCTCAACTGTTCAGCGGCTTCCTGAAAAAGAAACTTTTTGAGCAGGTGCCATTTGCATCGGTCAATTACATCGATGGTAGCCCGGCTGTTTACAAAACCGAATGTGCCCGCTATGCAGGGTTGTTACAAAGTAATCCGGTTGATATTGTATGCATGGGAATAGGGGAGAACACCCATATTGCTTTTAATGATCCGCATGTTGCAAATTTTCAGGACCCGGAAATAGTAAAAAGAGTGCGGCTTGATCGGGCCTGCCGGCAGCAGCAGGTTAACGATGGTTGTTTTGACACATTGAATGCTGTACCCAAATATGCGCTCACACTTACAGTCCCGGCTCTAATGAGCGCTGCTCATATATTTTGCGTGGTGCCCGGCGTTAACAAGGCAACCGCCATAAAACATACCATACAAGAGCCGGTGTCGGAGCGCTATCCTTCAACCATCTTGAAAACACATGAAAGCGCTATCCTTTTTGTTGATGCTGATAGCTTTAGCCGCATTTAGCCATAAGTCTTAAGTCTCTCGTCTTTAGCCATAAGTTAAAATATTTAAAGAAAAACTTGACTTATGACTTCCAACTAATAACACCGAATTTAGCAATCGTTATTCATTTTATTGCAATAATTATATAATGTCTATAGTTTTAGTAGAATTTATATATATTTGCACAGTCAAAGCGGTTCTTTGAATATTTTATTATCAAGAAAGACTGAGGGAAAGGCCCTGTGATGTCTTAGCAACCTGTAAGCCCATTGTTATAAAGGTGCTAATTCCTGTCTGCCCAAAATAGGGTAGAAAAGATAATGTAATACGCTATTGCCTGCATAGTGCAAGGTATTGTATACTTCCTTTTCCCTCTTCATTTTTCTTGCCGATAAAATATTGAAATATCACCGGGATGATATTACGGTTTAACCTGTATAGCAATGAACATTAAACATTTACTTTTTACCTGCTTGCTTTTCATAACAACATTGCTGGCTGTTGCGCAGACCACCAAGGCAATTGATCCGACAGCTGACGACCGCGGTTATATCATAAAAACCGGTGATCTTGCTCCTGCCGATTTTGAGCTCGTATTGACCAATGGTACAAAAACTTCTTTAACGAAGTTGCGTGGTAAGGTGGTTATCCTGCAGTTTACCGCAAGCTGGTGCAGCGTATGCAGAGAAGAAATGCCGCATTTGGAAAAAGAGATCTGGCAGACTTATAAAGATAAAGGCCTTGTTTTAATAGGCGTTGACCGCGATGAACCGCTCAACAAAGTAAAAAGTTTTCACCAGGTCATGAATATAAGCTATCCGTTGGCACTCGATCCTGGTGCGGATATCTTCGGCCGGTTTGCTAATAAAAAGAGTGGTGTCACCCGCAATGTGGTTATCGATCGGGATGGGAAAATTGTTTACCTCACCCGCTTGTACGATAAACAGGAATTTGCATCCATGTTAAAAGCTGTGGATGCTTTGGTAAATAACAAAACAGCGTCTATCAATTAAAAAGAATCTATCCGTACTTATTTAATACCCTTTTATGAAAACAGAATCTACTTTTTTACACAAAAAAACTTTCGTTTCGGAAAGTCGGTTAACCTGCAAATCCTTCTATCTCAATATGCAAAGCATGCGTTGTTGCTGTTAATTACTTACAGCATGTATGGTTAATGCCCAGGTTTGCTGCAGCTTGCAATGGCGTTAATAAATACTATCCCCCTAATCAATTCTTTACAGTTACAATTAGGTTTATGAGCCGGGCATTTTATGCTTTCTAAGGCCACCTCCATGATTTATGTATCTGTATCGGCATCAAAAATTAATCTCAATTATTAATTATCATGTTAAAAATTTACAAGCTATTACTGGCGATTATATTGCCTTTTATTCTCGTCCAGACGGTTGCAGGGCAATCCGTTAAAATTAGCGGGGTGGTAACCGCCAAATCCGATGGGTTGCCGCTGCCAGGTGTCAGTGTATCAGTTAAAGGTACAACCACAGGTGCACAAACTAATGTTGATGGCAAGTTTATCATCAATGCCAATGTGAATGATGTGCTCCGGGTTAGCTACATAGGCTTTACAACCCAGGAAGTACCGGTTAACCAAAGCTCGTCTACTTTAAACATAGTTTTGGTTGAAGCGCCTAATTCATTAAATGAGGTGGTTATAACGGCCCTCAATATCTCAAAAGATAAAAAATCACTGGGCTATGCGGTGCAGGGTTTAAAATCGAAAGACATATCTGAGGCAAAGGAAACCAACTTTGTAAACGCGCTGGCCGGGAAAGTTGCCGGTGTGCAGGTTACCAACAGCCAGGGCGATATGGGGTCATCCCGTATCGTTATCCGTGGCGAAACTTCTATCTCGGGCAATAACCAGCCTTTGTTTGTGGTGGATGGGGTTATTGTTGATAATACGCAGTTTTTAGGTAATAATGGTTCGAGGGATTTTGCCAACGCTATTTCTGATCTTAACTCTGAAGATATTGAATCGGTAAGCGTGTTGAAAGGTCCGAATGCTGCAGCGCTTTACGGCTCACGTGCTGCTGCAGGCGTTATCCTCATCCGCACTAAAACCGGTAAAGGCGCGAAGGGATTAGGTGTTACCATAAATTCAAATACCAGCTTTTCGAACGTACAGATCTTGCCTGATTATCAAAACCAGTATGGTCAGGGCTCAAATGGCAAATTTAGCTATGTAGATGGCAAGGGCGGTGGTGTTAACGACGGTGTTGACGAAAGTTGGGGCCCTGCCCTGGATGGTTCGCTGATCCCGCAGTTTTATTCAAACGGTCAGGCCGTGCCTTTCGTAGCGCATCCCGATAACGTAAAAGACTTTTTTAAAACCGGTGTAACGCTTAATAATGGCATCGCGATAGCAAGCAGCAGCGATAAAAGCGATTTCAGACTTTCATACAACAACCTGCATCAAACCGGCATTGTCCCCAATACATCACAAGGACGCAACTCTTTTGCTTTAAACTCAAGCTATCGTATCAATCCTAAATTAACTGTAAATACTATTGTTGATTACAGTAAGGACGATGCTGATAACCTTCCCGGCACATATGGAAAACGTGCAACAAGTACCATGCTCCAGTTTACCTGGTTTGGCCGCCAGGTTGATATCAACAGGCTTAAAAACTACAAGGATGCTAACGGTAATACTTTTAACTGGAACAACAGTTACTATAGTAACCCTTACTGGGTGGCCTATGAAAATACGGTAGGGCAGCACAAAAATCACCTGATAGGTAGTATCGAACTGAATTATAAGATCATAGATGGCTTATCAGCAAACTTCCGTACAGGAACTGATTATTATAACGACCGCCGTAAGATCAAAGTAGCATATGGCACTAACGGAACGCCCTTCGGATCGTATGAAGAGGATGCTTACAGCGTAAACGAAAACAATACCGAAGCCAGGTTGCAATACACTAAAAAGCTGAACAATGATTTTTCGCTTGATGTGTTTGGCGGTGGTAATATAGCCGTAAGGACCACCGAAAATAATGATCAGTTGGCTCCAAAGCTTGCCGTTGCCGGCTTGTATACATTGAGCAACTCCCGCGATCCGCTGGTATCGACAAATTATTATGGAAAGCTTAAAACCTATAGCTATTTTGGATCGGCCCAGGTTGGCTTCAGAAATTATGCTTTCCTAAACTTTACTGCCCGTAATGACTGGTCTTCGTCTTTACCATCAGATGCCTTGTCTTATTTCTATCCTTCAGTAAACGGAAGTTTAGTGCTGTCAGAAGCATTAGATATCAAGAGCGATGTACTTACCTATGCTAAATTAAGGGGTGGTTGGTCTAAAGTAGGTAAGGCGACAGACCCTTTTCAATTAATAAATGTTTATACATCTTCAAACCTATTTGGCTCAAATCCGCAACAAAGTATATCTACTATTGATCTGAATGATCATCTTAAGCCTGAAACCACCACATCGGCAGAGGCTGGTTTTGAATTAGGCTTTTTCCATGATCGTGTACATTTAGATGTAAGTGGTTATAATACCAACAGCACTAACCAAATCCTTACTGTACAAGTAAGTTCATCAACCGGTTTCAGCCAAAAAGTAATAAATGGCGGTCGTCTTAATAACAAAGGTATTGAGGTTCAGTTAGGCCTTACACCAATTAAATCAAAAAGCTTTACCTGGGATATTACCACCAATTATTCATTAAATCGCAGTAAGGTAGCCTCACTCGACGCTGATGGCCGATTGCAGAGTGTGGTATTAGGTACGGATCGTACAGTGCAGGTTGTAGCTGCACTTGGCCAGCCTTATGGCGCACTTTATGGCACAGCTTACACGCGTAATGCTTCAGGGCAGGTCATTATCGACGCTAATGGTACACCGGTATTTAATACCACCAAACGTTATCTGGGTAAGTTTACGCCAAATTGGCTGGGAAGCATCAATAACAGCTTTACCTACAAAGGAATAAACCTTAGCTTTTTGGTTGATGCCCGTTTCGGCGGATCAATTTATTCAAATACCAACCGTACAGGTACCTATACCGGCGTATTGGCTTCTACCTTACCTGGCCGCGGTGCTGCCAACGGCGGTTTAAGCTACTACTATCCGGGCAACAACACTTCAGCAGCAGCAGTACAGGTAACCGGCTCAGCGCCTGCAGGTGTAACTGTTTATAATGATGGGATGATATTTAAAGGCGTTAAGGCCGATGGTTCGCCAAACACCACCATTATCCCTGCGCAATCATACTATAAAGGCTTTACCAATATCGACGAAGCATTTGTTTACGATGCCTCATACATCAAGCTTCGCGAAGTAAAGCTGGGCTATTCTTTGCCTGCTAAATGGGTAAATAAAATTGGTTTCCAGGGAGCTACATTTTCGGTAGTAGGCCGTAACCTGTGGATCATCCACAAAAACGCGCCGAATATTGATCCGGAAACAGCATTTAACGCAGGTAACGGACAGGGCCTGGAAGACCTTACCCTGCCTACCGTGCGTAACATCGGTTTTAATGTAAACCTTAAATTTTAAAACATCATGAAACTTAAATATATCAGCATATTATCCGCCGCGGTTTTATTATCGGTAACATCGTGCAAAAAGGATCTGTTAAAGATCAATCAAAACCCTAACGGCTCACAAACGGCGCAGCCAGATTACTTGTTGACAGCAGCTACTAAAGCCACTTCAGATACTTATTGGGGCGTAGCCAATAACATGGATGCCAGTCTGCTTTTTGTGCAGTATTGGTCAAAAATTCAATACACCGACCCCGACAGGTATATTTATGCCAGCAGTGCGTTTGAGGAGCTGTGGAGCACGGGCTATTCAAAAAGTATTGTAAACCTTAACCAGATCATCAAGCTCGCCGATGCCCAGGGTAATACAAATTACAAAGGCGTTGCCCTGGTATTGCGCTCATGGACATTTAGTTTATTAACTGAAGCTTACGGTAACATCCCTTACAAACAGGCAACTAATATCGATCAGTATCTTACCCCTGCTTATGACTCCCAAAAGGATGTTTATTTTGCTTTGTTAGATGATTTGAAGGCAGCTCAAACGGCTCTCGATCCGTCAGGTAAAGCTATTGTCGGCGATGTGATCTACAGTAACAATATTGCATCATGGAAAAAGTTTGCCAACTCTTTAAGGCTTCGTATCGCCTTACGCATTGCAGACAGGGAACCGGCAAAAGCTAAACAGGTGCTTGCTGATATTCAGGCCGAAGGCGGCTCATATATCAGCTCGAATGCTGAAACCGCGCAATTGGTTTATTTAGATTCGCCTAACCAAAACCCGGTAAGCAACTTGTTTGATACCCGTGATGATTATCGCATCAGCAAAACCATAGTAGATAAGTTGTTTGCACTTAATGATCCCCGCTTATCAATATATGCCGCTAAAACACAGGATGTAACACCTCAAACTTATGTTGGCTTGCCAAACGGTTTGTTGGTGGGCGATGCCAGCAATTACGGCTTCACCAAAACGTCTAAACCGGGCGCTTACTTCAGGGCACCTCATGCCCCTGCTGTAATATTAAGCTATGCAGAAAGCTTGTTTGACAGGGCAGAGGCCGCTGCACGTGGTTTTACTGCCGAAGATGCTCCTTCATTATACGGTCAGGCGGTTACTGCTGCGTTGACACAATACAGTATTACTTCGGCTGATATCGCTACTTATATGGCACAGCAGGCAGTTAAATACGATGCATCTAACTATAAAAAATCAATTGGCGAGCAAAAATGGTTAGCCCTGTTTGGCCAGGGACTTGAAGGCTGGACCGAATGGCGCAGGCTTGATTATCCGCAATTGCAACCAGCGGTAGCAGGTACGCTGAATGGTAAAATACCGGTAAGGTTTATTTACCCCGGCACCGAACAATCGTTAAACAAAACAAATTACCAGGCTGCAGTTGCTGCACAGGGTGCCGATGCCCTTACCACCAAACTTTGGTTTGATGTAAACTAAGCAAGCGTCACTTCGTAAAATAAAACTGAAAAACGGGTTTCTCCTAAGGGAAATCCGTTTTTTATTGAAAATAAAGCTGAAATTTGTGGCATGGCTTTGGTCCTGTTTTTAGGATTAACAAAAAATGACAAGAAATTCCGGAGATTAGCGTTTCTCATCAGGAAAGTAACAACAAATTATAGCGAGTGAAGATAGAAGAAACCGTGATTTTGGTTGATCGCGATGATCAGGAAATTGGTACTATGGAAAAAATGGAGGCACATCTTCAGGGGAGTCTGCATCGTGCGTTTTCAGTTTTTATTTTTAACAAAAAAGGAGAGCTCCTGCTACAGCAGCGGGCGGGCGGCAAATACCACTCGGGCGGTAAATGGACAAACACTTGTTGCAGCCATCCAAGGCCCGGTGAAGTCACACTTGAAGCAGCGCACCGCAGGTTACAGGAGGAGATGGGAATAGCCGCCGAACTTAACTTTGTATTTTCTTTTGTATACCGTGCAGCTATCCAGGATGACCTGGTTGAAAATGAATACGATCACGTATTTTTTGGCGTCACTGATGCCCTACCGACGCCTGACCGTGAGGAAGTATCTTCATTTAAATATGTAACCATGGCCCGGCTGGCAGCCGACCTGAAAGAAAACCCGGGCGATTATACCAGGTGGCTCGCCATATGTTTCGACGAGGTAATGGATCATTATCAGCTATTACAGATCACCAATGTGCAGTGATCGGCGTCGTAAATAATGCCGGACTGATAATTTTCTATGTAGCCCGAATAAGTAAATCTCTCCTTAATGTAACGGGTATTTTACATTTTTGTAATATTATTGTTTACTTTACAATTAATTAGGTAGCTTTAATCTTCCAATTATTTGTGTAATTCACAGCCTGCAATTTGTTAATGAAAAAGGGATCCTTTTGCTGCATTGTTCTTTTTTTGATCATTTCCTTGGCCCATGCCCAGTCGCCCATCAAAAATAAGATCCTCAACTATTCTTTAAAAAATGGTCTTTCTTTTGGTATTGTAAATAGCATTACACAGGATGATAAGGGTTTTATGTGGTTTGCCACCAATGATGGGCTCAATCGTTTTGACGGTACAACTTTTAAGGTTTTTAAATCGCGCCTGGGCGATTCAACTGCGCTGGCCAGTAATTATGTACAAAAGGTTTTGTGCGATGTTCATGGCAGGATCTGGGTATCATCAAGAAACGGCCTCAGCAAATTTGATAGCCGTACAGAAAAGTTTATCCATTATAAATTCACCTCTAACAAGGCCGTCAAAAACGATATCAGTAACATCATTCAAAGCCACGATGGTAATTTATGGATCACATCCTACGGGCAGGGCTTTTCTTATTTCAATACCAAATCGGCAAAAGTTATTAACTACACTCAGGCCAATTTATCCCGGCTGTCAAGCAACAGGGTGCTCTGTCTGTACGAAGATTCAAAGGGATTGATATGGGTAGGTACGCAGGAAGGCAGCATCAATGTTTTTAGTCATAAGGATGGTGTGATAGCCAACCTTGCCGGCATAGGCCCTCCAATAGCCAACCTGCCGGGTACCCGCATCAATGATATTTTTGAGGATCATTTTCACAACATGTGGATAGCAACCGGAAGCGGGCTCGGCTACTACAACAGGCAATCAAATAAATTTACCTTACTGCAAACCAGTCAGCAGGGTATTAAAAGTAAACGATACATATCGGTTATTGAGGATAGTGATAAGCAATTACTTGTAGGTCTGCAAGATGGCGGTCTGTTTAAAGTTAACATTGGCACAAACGCCGGTTATAACACTAATAATTTTTTCCTGCAGCCGGTAACCGGCGATGACGGGTATTACCTTACGCAACGCTCTGTTCAAACGCTTTATATAGATAAGGATAAAAATGTTTGGGTAGGTACTTATGGCGATGGTATCTACATGGTGAGCAGCATCAAGGAGAAATTTTCAAAGATTGCTAAAAAGCGATATGGGGCCAGCGGCGAAAGCTTGGTAAGGTTTTATGGCCTGTGCCAGGATCGCGACGGCTTTTTATGGCTGGGCACTGATGGAGAGGGGATCTACAAAACCAGCCACAACGGCACCCTGATAAAGCAATACAAAGCGGACGGGCAACCTGGCAGCATCACCGATAATGCCATTTTATTTGGCTATACCGATCAGGATGGTAATTTATGGTTTGGTACTTATGCAAAGGGGCTTTTGCGGTATAACAAGAAAACAGATTCGTTTGTCAACTACGCACACAGCCAGGCAAACAACACAAGCCTGGGTGGTAACGACGTAAGGGTTATTTACCAGGACAAGCATAAAAATTTATGGATTGGCACCAATGGCGGCGGCTTGTGCCTGTTTAATTCTGTTACAAAAACATTCACTAATTATACCCCTGCCAATAGCGGCCTCACTTCGTACGATGTAAGATCAATTGCCGAAGACGATAAAGGTAATTTATGGGTTGGTACTTATGGCGGGGGGCTGGATTTTTATAATGCCGGGCAAAAGAAATTCAGCAGGTATTTTAAACCCGCCGATGAAAAAAATAATTTACCCGGCCAGGTGATATTTTCACTCCATCCCGATAAGCAACACAGGTTATGGATAGGAACTGAAGGCGATGGACTAATTTCATACGACCTTCAAAACCGGGTTTTTAAAAAGTTTAATGAAACTAATGGTCTCGCTAATAATACAGTATCGGCCATTAAGGAATCATCTGATGGTTCATTATGGTTAAGTACTAATAAAGGCTTATCAAACCTTAATGTCCGTAATAACAAGATCTTAAATTATGATCAGTCGGATGGGCTGCAGGCCGGGCAGTTTAACGCAGGGTCTGTTTTGTTCGATTCTGCTAATGGCTTAATGTATTTTGGTGGAACGGAAGGCCTGAATTTTTTTGACCCTGGAAAAGTAAATCAAAGCGACTATAAACCAAAGGTTATTATAACAGGATTACAAATTTTTGGTAAGCAGGTGGAAGTTGGCGGGCTTGACAAGGACCGCACCGTATTGCCCGAAGCCATTAACCAGGCAAGGCAGATCACATTACAGCCCGATCAGTCGGTATTTTCTATCCAGTATGCCTCGTTAAATTATACCTATCCGGATAAAGGCGGGTTTGCTTATAAACTGGATGGCCTTGATAAAACCTGGAACTATGTTGGCGATCAGCGGCTTGCGACTTACCGTTACCTTGAACCCGGAGAATATACGTTCAGGGTAAAAGCATCCAACCAGGATGGTTTGTGGTTTGATAATTATGCCACCTTACAGGTTAAGATCCTGCCGCCGTGGTATAAAACCTGGTGGGCTTATTTAATTTATATAGCAGCAGCAGGGGTTGTAACTTATTACTATATACTTTACAGAAACCGCCAAACCAGGCTTAAATACGAGGTTAAAGTAGCCCAGCTTTCGGCCGAAAAAGATAAGGAGCTTAACGAGCGTAAACTTTCCTTTTTTACCAATATCTCGCATGAGTTCCGGACACCGCTAACGCTCATTATCAACCCGGTAAAGGATATGTTGTTCGGAAAGGGCGAGGCTACTGATGATGCCGGTAATTTGCATATCATTTACCGCAATGCACGGCGCCTTTTGAGTTTGGTTGACCAGCTTTTACTGTTCAGGAAAGCCGAAAGCGACACCGATAAGCTCAAAATAGTAAGGCTCAATATCGTATCGCTTTGTCATGAGGTGTTTTTATGTTTTAGTCACCAGGCACGTACCAAGCATATTCAGTTTGATTTTGTAAGCCAAAGGGATGCGATAGAGATTTATGCCGACAGGGAAAAAATGGAAATAGCCCTGTTTAACCTGATTTCAAACGCGTTGAAGTTTACGCCGGAGTATGGCATAGTAACTTGTACAATAGCCGATTTTAACGATAAAATTACCATCGGGATAAAAGACAGCGGCTGTGGAATAGCCGAGGGTACCGGCGATCAGTTATTCGGCAAGTTTTACCAGTTGCAAAATTCGGCGCCAATGGCAGGCGGTTTTGGCATTGGGCTATACCTCGTTAAAGCATTTATTGAAAACCATAAAGGCAGTATCAGTTATACCAGCCAGCAGGGGCAGGGTACGGTGTTTCACGTATCGTTGTTAAAAGGCAGAGAACATTTTGGGCAGCAGTTTGTGTTTGAAGATGTTGCCGAAACTTCGGTATTCCTGGATGAACTGATGGAGAACAAAGGTGAGTTGGCAGCAGTTGAAACCGAAAGTGCAGTAACCGCTAAAAGCCCTGAAGCTTTAAGCTCTGATACTAAAACCATGCTGCTGATTGATGATAACCAGCAGATCCGTACTTACCTTAAACAAATTTTTAGCGGCGAATTTGAGATTTTTGAGGCTGATAACGGTACAGATGGCCTTGAGCTTGCTTATCACCTGGTACCCGATATTGTGATAAGCGACGTAATGATGCAGGGTTTAAGCGGTATTGAAGTGTGCAGCCGTATTAAGGAAGATCCTGTGCTGAACCACATCCCTGTGATATTGCTTACCGCCAGTTCTTCGCCCGAAATAAAGCTTAAAGGTATTGAAGGCGGGGCGGATGATTATATCAGTAAGCCTTTTGAAAAAGAGATCCTGGTGGCCCGTGTTAACGGGATCCTGAAAAGCAGGAATAACCTGCAAAAATATTTCTATAATGAAATAACCCTTAACAAATCCAACGATCTGAAGATCTCGCAGGAATACAAAGAGTTTTTGGAGAAATGCCTCCAGATAGTTGAACAGCACTTAACCGATCCCGACTTCAGCATCAAAACGCTTGCTGCCGAAATAGGCATGAGCCACTCTAATTTGTACAAGCGGATCAAATCCATTTCGGGGCAATCGGCAAACAGTTTTATCCGTTTTATCCGCTTGCGAAAGGCTGCCGAAATCTTACTTACAACCGATAGCACAGTTTATGAAACAGCTTATAAAGTGGGCTTAAATGATTTGAAATACTTCAGGGAGCAGTTTAATAAGTTGTTCGGGATAAACCCTTCTGATTATATCAAGAAATACCGCAAGCCATTTCACAATAATTACAATGTGAACCGGGATGTGATAAAGGAGAATTAGCAATATTAATTTACCCCCTCTTTAAAAGGCCTCAAAAACAGTGATTTTGAGGCTTTTTTATGAAATACCCCCTGTCTTAATCAGAATTTACCCCTCACTCATTTTTGCATTTTACGTGCAATTTAGCCCTACCAATAACCAAGATTTAAACCAGGCTTTTGTATCCGGCATTATTGTAATAAGGAAAAAGATGATAGCAACTAACCAATGCTTTAGTCGCCCTCTTGTTTTTATGCCCTTGCAGAGCAAAGTTTAAATCAATTAAAAACCAAATTAAAAACTATATGAAATTAAATTTACATGTAAAGGATTCTCCCCATCGGAAAAGGTCACCCCGCTTTTTCGTTGTTGCGGCCGGCATGGCCGTAGCTTGTTTTGCTACAGTTCAAATGCCGGTAATGGCTTTTGCGGGTACTATTAACGAGCAGCGCTTACCTGATGCCAGGATAACCGGTAAAGTAACCGACGAAAAAGGCGAAACACTACCGGGTGTAAGTGTATCCTTAAAAGGGACTTCAACCGGCGTGGTAACCGATATTAAAGGTAACTTTAGCCTTAACGTACCAAATGCCTCATCAGGTACACTGGTGTTTAGCTATATCGGTTACACCTCGCAAGAAGTTATTCTTAACGGGCAAACCACTATCAACGTTCAATTAACTGCTGATTCAAAATCGTTGAATGAGGTAGTAGTTGTAGGTTACGGTACCCAGAAAAAAGCGACTTTAACAGGTTCAATATCACAAGTGAAAGGTGCTGAATTGGTAAAAAGCCCTCAGCCTAACTTGTCGAACTCTATCGCAGGTCGTTTTTCGGGCGTTATTGTTAATAACCGTAGCGGTGAGCCTGGTTATGACGGTTCAAGTATCACCGTACGTGGTTTGGCCACAACAGGCAGTAACAACGTGCTTGTTGTAGTTGATGGTATTCCAGGCCAGATTGGCGGCCTGGAAAGGCTCGACCCTAACGATATCGAAAGCATGTCGGTATTGAAGGATGCATCAGCCGCAATTTACGGTAACCGTGCTGCAAACGGTGTTATCTTGATTACCACTAAACGCGGTAAAAATGGTAAGCCAACTATCAATTACAGCTTTAATCAGGGCTTTGCTTCACCAACCCGCTTGCCAAAAATGGCCGACGCGGCAACTTATGCTCAGATTATGAACGAGATCAATCTTGATTCGAACCCGAATGGAGGTCCGAACCAGGCATATAGCGCTGATCAGATCCAGAAATTCAAAGACGGATCGGATCCGTTAAATTATCCTAATACAGATTGGGAGAAACAAACGTTAAAAAGCACCGCAATTCAAAATCAGCATAGCCTTTCGGTAAACGGTGGTACTGAAGATGTAAAATATTTTGTTTCCCTGGGCACATTATATCAAGACGGTTTGTATAAAAACGGTGTTACTAAATATCACCAATATAACTTTCGTTCAAACATTGATGCAAATGTTACCAAACGTTTAAAAGTAGGCTTGTCACTTTCGGGTCGTGAAGAAGACAGGATCTTCCCTCAGGTTGGTGCAGGGGGTATCTTTCGTTCGGTTTATCGTGCAAAACCTATCGTAGCAGCCTATTATCCTAACGGATTACCTACAACCGGTATTGAGAACAATAACCCTGCTGTACAGGTGACCGATATCGGGGGTATTAACAAGAACCCTTCGCATGTGTTTAACGGTATCTTAAGAGGCAGCTACTCTATTCCAGGTATTGAAGGTTTATCGCTCGATGGTTTCTTCTCAGTAGATAAATCTTACGCTTTTGATAAAAGCTTTAGTACTCCTTATAATCTTTATAGCTATAACTCAACTACAAAGGTTTACTCACCGGTTGTTGTTGGTGGTAATAATAATAAGGCAATGCTGTTTGAATCGCAGAATAATCAATCGCTCATTACTTCGAATATTAAATTAAACTTTGCACGTAAGTTTGGTCAGCATGATATCAACGCCTTTGTAGGTTATGAGCAAAGCAAAAATCACCTTGAGTATTTTGATGCAACCCGATACAATTATTTATCGTCACAACTGCCCGAGCTCTCTCAGGGTGGCAGCGCAGCTACTGATTATCTTAACTCAGGTTATAGCTCAAACTACAACCGCCGAAGTGTGATCAGCCGTTTGGCATATGCTTATGATGAGAAATATTTATTTGAAGGGCAATTGCGTGCTGATGGCAGCTCGATTTTTCCTCCTGGCAAACAATGGGGCTACTTCCCTTCTGCATCAGTAGGTTGGAGGATATCTAAAGAGAACTTTTTCAAAAGCAGTATTAGCTTTATCGACGACTTGAAACTTAGGGCCTCTTACGGCTCATTAGGTAACGATAACGTAAATGGTTTCCAGTATTTTGATAACTATGTGTTGGTTGGCAACGGATTTGTAGCCAGTTCTCCAGGCAGTGGTTCTAACACCATACAGCCAAATGTTAACCTTGTAAAACTTGCCAATCCTAACATTACCTGGGAAGTTGCAAAGAAACTGGATATCGGTATCAACGCTACTTTCTTACATAACTTCACAATTGAGGCTATTTATTTCCAGCAAAAAAGGTCTGATATTCTCGCAGCCAGGAATGCATCGTTACCAGGATCATCAGGTATCGTAAATCCTTACGGTTCTGATCCACTGGTACCGTCTGAAAACATTGGTAAAGTAAACAGCAATGGTTTTGAGGCTACATTAGGCTACAGTCATACCGGGCACGAATTTAGCTGGGGTGTAAGTGGTAATATTACATACGCAAAAAGCAAAATCGTATTTATTGACGAAGCCAGTGGTACTTTAAGTTATCAGCGTCAAACCGGGTTGCCATTAGGTACTTCACTGCTTTATGATGCTATTGGTATCTTCCGCACCCAGGCCGATCTTGATGCTTATCCGCATGTTACCGGGGCTAAGATAGGCGACCTGAAATACCTTGACTATAATAACGATGGAAAAATTACTGCCGATGACCAGACTCGCACTAAATACGGTAATATTCCACAGATTACTTATGGCTTTTCATTGAATGCCGCTTACAAGAACTTTGATCTTTCGGTATTACTTGCAGGTCAGGCACAGGTTAGTCAATACGTATTACCTGAGGCAGGCAGCATCGGTAACTTCTATAGTAGCTGGGCAGATAACCGGTTCAGCGCGTCAAATCCTAACGGAACCTATCCGCGTGTAACCGACCGCGCCTCAAATGCTATAAGCGGTGGTTTATATAACAACACGTTTTGGCTTAATAATGCATCGTTCCTGAGGTTGAAGAACGTTCAATTGGGCTATAATTTTAATACACCGTTCTTGTCAAAACTTAAAATTGGCGGCTTAAGGGTTTATGCAAGCGCGTTTAACCTGTTTACCATTACCAAAGTGAAGGACTATGATCCTGAAGGAACCAGCGGCAGTGGTCAGTTTTATCCGCAGCAACGAATTATTAACCTTGGTGTTAACGTGAAATTTTAATTAGTAAACAACAATGAAACTACAATATAAAACCCCGCTATATTTAATATTAGGCGGTATGCTGGGCATGACAGCATGTAAAAAGGATCTGTTGAATGTGCAGGCCACAGACAGAATATCTACAACGGCAATTGAATCGGATACGGCTGTGTTTGAGGCATTCGTAACTAATCGTTATATCGGTGCAAAGTTGCAGGATAAAGAGGGCGACGGCTCAAACCCCGGCTTTGGCCGCGGTTTTGAATATAGCATGTGGAGCTCTTTAACCGACGAATCTATCTATAATAATGATGACGCTACATGGTTGATACAAAGGGGACAGCTGGCTCCTGAAAATTTAGGCGGTGCAGGTGTACTTTGGGCGCGTAGCTACCGTAGCATCAGGGAATGTAACTATGCTTTAAGCATTTTGTCGAAAATAACAATGAGCGCTGCACATAAAACACGTCTTGAAGGCGAGTTGAAATTTATCAGGGCTTTCCGTTATCAGGATCTGATCCGTAATTACGGTGGTGTTGTTTTAGTGGGCGATAAGGTATCTGCACTTACAGATAATTTACAGGATCCATCATTGTTTAAGCGTGCCTCAATAAAAGAGAGTATTGATTACACGACTGCTCAACTTGATGAAGCAGCTTCAAAACTGCCGCTGAACAACGATGGTAGCTGGCTTTTAGGGCGCGCTACAAAAGGTGCAGCGCTGGCTTTAAAATCAAGGCTAAAATTATATGCTGCAAGTCCTTTATATGCTGCAGGTACCTGGGCTGATGCTGTTACAGCGGCGCAAGCTGTTATCAGCCTTAATAAATATGGTATTTATACTGGCGGTTACAACAACCTGTTTTTGGTTAATGAAACAAACGAAACCATTTTTGAACGTTTATACACCAAAAATGCAAATCATACCCACCTTGAAATAGCCAACGGGCCAAACGGCTATGGCGGCTGGGCGGGTAATACACCATTGCAAAACCTGGTTGATGATTACGAAATGGATAATGGTAAAGCTATTACCGACCCAACATCAGGTTATGATCCGACACATCCTTATGATCACCGCGACCCAAGGTTTGCAGCCACTGTGTTATACAACGGTGCGATGTACAGGGGCCGGGCTATTGAATCTTTTATTCCAGGTGGTAAGGATAGCAAAGACGGAGCAGATAACTGGAATACTACCAAAACAGGTTATTACCTCAAAAAATACATGAATGATGCATATCCGCTTCAAAATCCATGGGGTAACGCGGGTTTCCAGCCATGGATCTATTTCCGCTATGCTGAGATCCTGTTGAACTTTGCTGAGGCAGCTAACGAAGCTTACGGACCGGATGTGATCCCTTCGGGTTCAACCTTATCTGCACGCACAGCGATTAATCTGATCCGTTCTCGTCCAAGTGTTAATATGCCGGCTTTGGCTGCAGGTATGTCGCAATCACAGATGCGTGATGCTGTACGCTACGAGCGCCGTGTTGAGCTGGCATTTGAAGAGCATCGTTTTTACGATGTACGCCGCTGGAAAATTGCTGATGTTACCGAAAATAAACCGGCGGGTGGGGTGATCATCACCAAAAACGCTGATGGCAGCTTTGCTTATACACCAAAAGTAGCCTTGGATGGCCGCTCTTTTGCAACCAAACATTACTGGTTGCCGATACCAAGGGCCGAGATCCAGGCATCGGGTGGGCAGTTGCAACAAAACCCTGGTTACTAATAACCAATATTCCGGGGGAAGAGTTTCTTTCTTCCCCCTTTTTTCTCCCAATTCTAACCTATAACAAATTATGAAGAACTTAAGTATTGCGTTATTAGCGATGTGTTGTTTGGCGGCCGGGTGTAAAAAGGATATCGTATCAGTAAAAAAATCATCAACTCCGGATGAAATAAAAACAGGAGAGAAAACAGTAACTACAGATTCAACACCGGCAAGCGCGCTGAAAGGCGTGAACTGGGCTGCCGATGGTGATAACTTTAGTGATGGAATACTGGTATTAAGCGGCTTAACATCCGCCGATAGTTACGCCACGGTGTCGGCAAAAGCCGACGCTGTATTAACAGGGATCCAAACTAATACAGGAGCTAATACCGTAAGGCTGCCGGTAAATTATTCAACCGTATCACAAACCTGGTGGAACTCCTATACCGGTGTTATTGACAAAGCCCTGAGCAAAGGGATGAATGTGATATTGGGGTACTGGGAAGCCAAATCATCTGCAGACGGGAAGATAGATAATACCACTGAATTTTGGTCGATGTGGCAAACCATTGTTACCAAATACGGCAGCAATGCGCATGTTTATTTTGAGATCTTTAACGAGCCGCATGGCTATTCTTTAACCGACTGGACTACCATTTGTGCCCAGTGGTTAAGTAACTATCCCTCTGTTCCGCAGGGCAGGATCCTTATTAGCGGTACTTCTTATTCGCAGGATATTACCGGCGTTGGTGCCGATAGCCGTTTTTCGGGTTGTTTATTGTCTATACATGATTACACTTTTTTTAGTAACGGTACATTGACAACCGCTTTGCAATGGGAAAATCGCTTAAAGGGTAATATCGGCGCCTATAGTAGCCGCGCGGTTCTTACCGAATTTGGTATCCCGATGACAGGTGGTAAAAATTACACCGGCGCTATTGGCGGCGACCAGGAAATAGCCTACCTGCAGGGCTTAACCAACCAGGCACGTGCTTACGGTATGGGCGCGGTTTACTGGCCGGGCGTACGTACCGGCGATAGCTATGCCATTCAACAACTGAGCGGCACAGGTACAAGCCTTACTGTATCAACCACAAATGCATCGGGCTTAAGCCGCATTAAATATGCATGGGGTGTAGGCGCAGGCGGTACCGATACATTTTATACCGGTGCTTACTACAGATTTTTAAATGTTAACAGCGGCCAGGCGCTTGATGTTAATGGCGGCTCAACTGCCAACGGAGCAAGTATTATACAATGGCCTCAAAACGGGGGCAATAACCAGCAATGGGTTATTGCTGCCAACGGCGGAGGCTATTACAAAATAACTAACCGCAACAGCGGCCAGGCACTTGATGTTAATATGAGTTCAACTGCCAACGGAGCGGGTATTATACAATGGCCGTGGAACGGCGGCAACAACCAGCAATGGCAGCTTACTGCTACCAGCGATGGCATTTATAAAGCACTTAACCGTAACAGCGGGCTTGCGCTTGATGTTAACGGCGCATCAACCACAAATGGTGCAGGCATTATTCAGTGGCCTTATGGCGGCGCTACTAACCAGCAATGGCAAATAGTGCAACAATAATATTGCAATAAAACAGCACTAAACAGTGCTGTTTTATTTGTTGATTTAAACGCGATGATAATAAAAACTACTATAAAAAAAATACTGATGGCTGTAGCTGCTTTGGGGATTAATATCCCTTTGGTAAGCGGGCAGGGCAAAGAAGTAACTATTGATATCAATTTTTCAAAAACGCACCAAACCATCAGCAACTTTGGTGCGTCGGATGCATGGGCATGCCAGTTTGTAGGTAACTGGCCTGATGATAAGCGCAATAAAATTGCCGACCTGCTTTTTAGCCGGGATAACTATGCCGATGGCTCACCTAAAGGGATAGGTTTATCATTATGGAGGTTTAATATTGGTGCAGGCAGTACCCAGCAAGGAAACGAAAGTGGCATTAAAGACGAGTGGCGCCGTGCTGAATCGTTTTTAAACGGCGATGGCAGCTATAACTGGCAAAACCAGGCCGGGCAGTTGTGGTTTCTTGAGGCTGCCAAAAAGCGCGGGGTTAAGCAATTTTTAGGTTTTAATAACAGTCCGCCGGTGCAGTTTACTATTAACGGCAAGGCTTATGCTACCGGCGGCAAAGTCAATATAGCACCGGATAAGTATGATGCTTATGCCGTGTTCCTGGCTAAAGTGGTAAAGGGAGTTGAGCAGGTAAGCAAATTAAAATTTGATTACATAAGCCCCGTAAACGAACCCCAGTGGGATTGGAGCGATGGCGGGCAGGAGGGAGCCCCGTATAATAATGCTGAGGTAGCAGGATTGATACGGGCCATCAATAAAGAATTTATCAATAATAAGATTAGTTCAAAGATTTTGGTTGGCGAGGCCGGGAGCATCAACTATTTATTTACTAAAGGTGATAAGCCGGGTAAAGGCAGCCAGATAACCGATTTTTTTAAGCCGGGATCGGCCAATTACATAGGCGACCTGCCTTCTGTAGCCAAAACCATTGCGGCGCACAGCTATTTCACTACGTCGCCTATGACATCGTCAGTAAAAGCTCGTATGGCATTGGCTGATAGTGTATCGGCTGTTAAGGGCCTTGATTTGTGGCAGTCGGAGTATTGCATCTTAGGCGATAACGCGGGTGAGATAGACGGTAACAAACGTGATCTGGGTATAGATGCGGCGCTATATTTAGCATCGGTGATCCATACCGATCTTACGGCAGCCAACGCGTCGGCCTGGCAATGGTGGACAGCCATTTCGGCCTATGATTATAAGGATGGCCTCATTTACATCGACAAAAATAAAACCGACGGCAATTTTTACGGTAGTAAAATGCTTTGGGCCATGGGTAACTACAGCAGGTTTGTTAAACCCGGGGCTGTGAGGGTTGATGCCGAAGTTTCATCAGTAGCTGAAGGAAAGCCCTTGCTGGTGTCGGCATTTAAAAATGGAAAAAACTTAACCGTGGTTATAATTAACCAGAGCGCAAATGAGGTAAGCACGGCATTCCATATAGATAATGTTCAAGTTCAGTTTACATCATCCTATTTAACATCGCAGGTTGATGAGCTTAAAGCCGGTAAAGCAAACTGGGATAAGAATGTTATTCCGGCACGTTCCATTGTAACCTTAACGGGTACTGTCAAGTAGCATTTTATTTTTATCGTAATGAAAAATAAAACCTATTCATTTCTTCTTTTAATCATTATGGCATTGCTGCCCGGCTTGTTAAAAGCCCAGGGCACAGGCAAACCGGTTTTATTTAATACGGCATGGTCTTTCCACAAGGGCGACATCAGTAAAGAGATCAGAGGGATCGCTTCCGAAACGCAATGGAGAACTGTCAACCTGCCGCATGACTGGAGTATTGAAGGTCCTTTTAGCAATGAATGGGCAAGTGCTACCGGTTATTTGCCCGGGGGGATTGGCTGGTACAAAAAGAGTTTCGCAGGCAATAATGCATGGAAGGGGAAGCAGGTTTATATTTATTTTGATGGCGTATATAAAAATAGCGAGGTATGGATCAACGGGCATTATTTAGGTAAACGTCCAAATGGTTTTATCTCGTTTCAGTATGAGCTGACCAAGTATCTAAATTTAACTGGAAAAAATACGATAGCTGTAAGGGTAGATCACAGCGAATTTGCTGATTCAAGGTGGTATACAGGTTCGGGCATTTATCGTAATGTATATCTCATCGTTAAAGACCATGTACACATAGCCCCCTGGGATGTAGCATTTACAACGCCTGATGTTTCGGCAGAGAAAGCTACCGTAAAAGTTAAGGTGAGTGTTACCAACAGCAACAAGGTTGATGCTTCTGTATTAGTGAAAGTAAACCTGCTTGATGGGAAAGGAAAAGCGGCTATTGCCCTCCAAAAACAAATAAAAGCAAAACCGGGAGTACACGAGGTTGAGTTTGAGAAAGAATTATCGTCCCCCCAACTATGGGATACCGAAAAGCCCGAGCTCTATAAATTACAGGTTTCACTTAGCCGCAATGGTAAAGCATTTGACGAGGTAACGCAATCTGTAGGGATCCGCAGTATCCGTTTCGATAAGGATAAGGGTTTCTTTTTAAATGATAAAAGCACCAAACTTAAAGGCGTTTGTATCCATGATGATGCAGGCGCCCTGGGTGTAGCCGTTCCGCAGGAAGTTTGGGTACGCAGGTTGAAATTATTGAAGGATGCAGGAGTAAACTCGCTCAGGTTAAGTCATAACCCCCATGCCGATTATTTATACGATTTGTGCGATAAGATGGGCTTTTTAGTAATGGACGAAGCTTTTGATGAATGGGAGGTAGGCAAAAACAAATGGGTAGCAGGCTGGAATGTTGGTACACCATCTAAAAACGGATACCACGAATATTTTAAGGAATGGGCAGACCGGGATGTAGCTGATATGGTACTGCGGGTACGCAACCATCCTTGTGTCATTATGTGGAGCATTGGTAACGAGATAGATTATCCGAATGATCCGTATACCCATGAAGTATTAAACACCGGCCGCAACCCGCAGATCTATGGTAAGGGCTACCTGCCTGATCATCCCCCGGCAAGCGGGCTAACACCGATAGCCAAACAACTGGTTAAAGCTGTAAAAGCCGTTGATCAAACCCGCCCGGTAACTGCCGCGCTGGCCGGTGTGGTGATGTCGAATGAAGTTGGCTACCCTGATGTATTAGATGTTGTGGGCTATAATTACCAGGAATACCGGTACCCTGAAGATCATAAAAAATACCCCAACCGTATCATTTACGGCAGTGAGAACGGCATGCAAAAACAAGCCTGGAACGCTGTAGACAGTAACGAATATATTTCGGCCCAATACCTGTGGACTGGCATAGACTACTTGGGTGAGGCCGGCAAATGGCCGCAGCGCAGCAATGGGGCAGGGCTTATTGACCTGGCTGGTTTTAAAAAGCCGGAATATTTCTTCAGGCAAAGTCTTTGGTCGGACAAGCCAATGGCTTATATAGGCGCACGCCCTATAACCGGGACTGATGACAGAGGGATCTGGAGCCACCGTACTGCCGAGCCTGTTTGGAATTGGCAACCCGGCAGTAAAGTAAAAGTTGATTGCTTTACCAATTGCCAGGAAACAGAATTGTTCCTGAACGGCAAATCTCTTGGTAAACAAACACGCAGCACAGCAAGAGGGCAAGTTCCATCATGGCAGGTTGATTATGAGCCCGGCGAACTTGTTGTTAAAGGTTACAACAACGGTATTGAAGTATGCACCAATAGTATAAAAACAGCCGGCGATGCCTATCAACTTAAAGCGGTAGCTGATAATACCTTGTTTAGCCATTACACAAAAGGCTTGAGCCAGATTGAGATTTACATTACCGATAAAAACGGTAACCCGGTATTTACTGCTACCGATGAGATAACAGTAACAATTAACGGCGCGGCTAAACTATTAGGCCTTGAAAGCGGCAGCAACAGCAGCCATGAAAGCTATCAATCAAACAAACGCAAAGCATTGCATGGGCGCTTATTAGCCTATGTACAAACTACAGGTAAACCTGGCGTGGTACAGGTTCAGTTTAGTGCCGGTAATCTTAAATCATCAACTATACCATTAACCGTAAAATAGTCATCCCCTAATATAAATAAAAACTAAAATCCTGCATTTTTTCAATTTATGAAACTTATAAAACTACTGTTCCTCTCTGTTATCCTGTTTGCATCAGCAAAGCTGCAGGCGCAAAATGCCAAACATACTTTTGCTCTTGGCGATACTACATTTCTGCTTGATGGTAAACCGCTGCAGATCATTTCAGGCGAAATGCACTATACCCGCGTTCCGCGCGAGGCCTGGCGCCAGCGCATGAAAATGGCCAAAGCAATGGGTTTGAACACTATTGGTACTTATGTTTTCTGGAATGTTCACGAGCCACAAAAAGGACATTATGATTTTACAGGCAATCATGATATTGCTGAGTTTGTTAAAATAGCAAAGGAGGAGGGCCTTTGGGTGATACTGCGGCCAAGCCCGTACGTTTGCGCCGAATGGGAGTTTGGCGGTTACCCATACTGGCTTGAAAAAGAGCAGGGTTTAGTGGTACGCAGCAAAGAACCCAAATACCTGGAAGCTTATAAAAAATATCTTACCCAGGTAGGTAAGCAGCTGTCACCCCTGCTGGTGAACCACGGCGGCAATATTTTAATGGTACAGATAGAGAATGAATACGGCTCGTACGGCAGCGATAAAGATTACCTGGCCCTTAACCGCAAAATGTTTATTGATGCCGGTTTTGATGGCCAGCTTTACACCTGCGACCCTGAACCTGCTATAAAGGATGGTCATTTACCGGGCTTGCTGCCTGCTATAAACGGTGTCGATGATGTAGCAAAAGTTAAAAAATTGATTGGCGAAAATTATAATGGCAAAGGCCCTTATTTTATTGCCGAATGGTACCCGGCCTGGTTTGACTGGTGGGGAACCGCGCATCATACTGTACCGGCGGCTAAATTTATCCCAAAGCTTGATTCGGTATTGGCAGCAGGTATTTCCATTAACATGTATATGTTTCATGGCGGTACAACACGCGGCTTCATGAACGGTGCAAACTATAATGATCAAAATCCATATGAACCGCAAATCAGTAGTTATGATTATGATGCCCCGCTTGACGAGGCAGGTAACGCTACCGATAAGTTCATGAAGTTTAGAGAGGTGATTAGTAAACACCTTCCGGCAGGCGTAACCCTGCCCGAAGTTCCGGCTGCTAAACCTGCTATGAGTCTGCCGGCAATTAAATTTACTAAATCAACCAGTTTGTTTAATGTTTTGCCGCTCGCGAAGACCAACAATACACCACTTACTTTTGAAGACCTGAATCAGGCTTACGGTTTTGTGTTGTATCGTACAACTATTAACGGCAGCAAATCTGGTCTGCTTAAATTGAAAGACCTGCGCGATTATGGTATAGTATATGTAAACGGTAAACGTGCAGGGATCCTCGACAGGCGCAAATATCAGGATAGCCTGATGATCACCTTGCCAAAGGGAAAAGTAACACTGGATATTTTGGTTGAAAACCTTGGCCGCATCAATTTTGGGCCTTATCTGCTTAAAAACAAAAAGGGTATTACCGAAAAAGTACTTTTTGCCGGTACTGAGCTGAAAAACTGGAAAATGTATTCACTGCCTTTTGATGATATCAATAAAGTGAAAACAAATCCGGCAATTAAAAAGGTTGCAGCTAACAACACACCGCAATTGAAAAAAGCAGTTTTCAAGGTTGATAAATTGGCCGATACCTATCTTGATATGAGTACATGGGGTAAGGGTATTGTTTGGCTCAACGGGCACAACTTAGGCCGCTATTGGAATTGCGGTCCGCAACAAACCGTGTATGTGCCGGTTGAATGGCTCAAAAAAGGTAATAATGAAATTACCGTACTTGAACTGATAAAACCATCAGAAAATACATTGAATGCGATTGATCACCCTATTTTGGATGTTTTAGGGAAATAAGGCCAGGGTAGTCAATTAAAAAGAGGGGGCTGTTACTTTAAAGAAAAAGTAGCAACCCCCTCTTTTGTTATATATTACAAGTTTGAGCTAATCAGCTTTAGCATGCTTTAACAGGTGTACACCAATAAGGTACGGCATTACAAAAGGAATGGCGGGTATAGCAACAAGGTAACCAGTGGTGCCGAATGGCTCGGGCCAGTAAGATGGTAATACAACCAGCACCATGCCGATTAAACCAAAGATGATATAATAACGGCACGCAACCGGGTTAAAAAGCCCGGTGACTTTAAGGGAGACAGCAAAAAATACCGTGCCAAGGTACATCAGTAATACTTCGGCTATACTGATCACATAAAACAAACTTTTTATTGGTCCATGCAAGTCCGGACGTTTTGAAACACCTGATTGTATAAACACCCGGAATGCATCGGTTAGGTAATATCCCCAAAAAGCCATGTTGATGATAAAGAGTGGCAATGAAAGATTAATCGCTGCCGAAGCCATTACCGAATATAGATTTTCGCCTGCCGCCTGTAATTTTACTTTCAATAATGCAGAGCCAAGCGTGAATAAAATACCGCCTGCTATGAGTATAGTATACCGGATCTGCTGCTCGGCAGCGGAATTAACCCAACCTTGCAAGGTTGCAGGAGGTGGCCCCATTCCCGCGAAAATGGAAAAGAATAGCCAGGGCGCAAATAGTAATAAAGCTGTGATCACCTGCTTCTTTATCTCCTGGTTATTGTTTCGGAGTTGAAAACCACCTAAATGCCACGTTGCTGCTACCATTAAACAGGCGTTAACAACCCAAATTGGCAAATAAATTTTATAACTCACATGGCCTATCCCAAATCCTATAGCTGCAACTGCTAAAGGTATAAGGCATAAGTAAACCAGGCTCAGTTTTTCTTTAAAGGTAGGCCACTTCATGATAAGTAAAAAGGTTTATAAATTAACATTAGAAATAAATTATTGGTAAAAATGATGGTTGGGCCAGCTAAAACTTTTTATAGTAATCAAGCGGGGGGCCTACACGTTCAAAGCCATGTTCCTTTCTGAATGCATCAAGCTCGGCTTCGGATTTACCTTTCATCAAACCATCGCTCAGTGCCTGGAAACAAGCTTCCATTTTACCGGCCGGCTGAAAGGTAATCAGCATTTTAGCCGGTGCGCCATCGCCTATTTTAGTAAAAGTATGCGGAACGCCCCGCGGTCCAAATACACTGTCGCCGGGTTTGGTATGAAATAGCTGATCGCCTACTTTTATTTGAAATTCACCTTCTAAAATATACCACCATTCGTCCTGTTCATAATGGACGTGCAGGTTAGGCCCGCCTTTTTTAACCCGGGTTGATTCATAAACATACATATCACCATCAGTATCCCTGGTTGAAACTTTGGTATAGAAAGTATCACCATCAAATAAGTGCATTGGATTTTCAGCGCGATCAGCTCCTGCATCGGTTTTACAGCCTTTCTTTTCCCTGGTTTTGAATAGGTTATCGGCAACTCCATCAAATGGGATGGCTAAAAATGTGGCAGCGCCTATCAAAGCGCGTACAAATGTATTCCGTTTCATATCGGATTGTTTTGACTATGAATGTTTTTTCAGAAGGTTTACAAAGAAAGATCAGCAGGAGTGAAAATACTTTTGAGTTTGTTACAAATACTTTCTGGTTTGTAACATTTTAAACCTGTGTGTCGGGCAATAGGTTGTACTTGCTATGCCTTGTTGTGCTTAGGCAGTTCGCCGGCGTGGAAAAACCCAAGCGAGTGATTGAAATGGTAGCGGCATCGAAAAAAAATAAAGCGGGTACATGGAAAACCAGCCCCGCTTTATCTAAAAACATTTTTAACAGTGATTAAGCTGCTGCGTTTTTCTTTTCAGTAACTTCTTTACGGATATCCGTAGCTAATACTTTTAATTGTTGCATAGCGTTACGCAACCTTGTACCGGCAGCTTTGTTACCTTTTTCATAAAAGCTTGCCGCATCAGCTTCAGCAGCTGCGATTACTTCTTTCACTTTTTCGAAATTTATCATTTTTTTATTTTTTAAGGCCGCAAATGTAGGGATTATAAGGTTACACGCAAATTGTAATCCTTTCTTCTATAAATTAGTCTTCAGCCTAAAGTCATAAGTTCTAAGCAGAAAAAAGAAAAGCGACTTTTGACTTCCAACTTAGAACTATTGACTTAGCAGCAGGTTATTTAACCGCCCATTCATGGATCCCGGTAGAATTATCGACCGGTAACTGGATTTCCATACGAAGGGCTGTTGTAGCTACCGGTTCAAAAGTAACCACGTTAAAACCATCTTTACTTACGGTGTAAGGAGTAGTGTTTTTCACCGGAACCCACTGGCCATCTTTTTTATACAGGATCTTGTACGATACCGGGATGCGGCAGCCACCCCATGGGCCGTCATCATACCAGTAAACTTTTGATTCGCTAACGGTGTGTTCAGTATTAAAATCATACTGCACAAACTCATTGGTGTTTTTAGCAGGCCACCAGTGCAGGTAAGGGTAGTTGGTATCTTTGGAATCGGTGGGTTCATACTGGTCTTTTATGGCAGCAAACATCCGTACATTTTTTAACGACGCGCTTACTTTGCTGGTGCTGGCAATGGTAGGTGCCGGTTTTGGCCGCACTGCCGAAGTTTCATAAGGGATCCACACGGTCATTTCGCTTGGTCCGCGATTGGCCCAGGCATAGTAGGGGATAGCCTTCACCATTTGATTGGTTTGTAAAATGCTGTCGGTTTTTAGTTGGCGTTTGGCACTTTTTCCTTCGGCACTGATTACATCAACGCCGTTGAGCAGGTCGGCATGATAGTTGGCATCGGCAATAGCATTTTTATCAATCAATATGTTTTGTACCAGGCTGTCCTTGTTATCCGGGCCTTCAAGGCAATAAACAATAGGACCACGCTCAAAAGCAAACCTGCCCCTGTCATCTTTTACCTGCTGATTAGCCAATACCTTTTCGGTTTCCATCGGCAATAAAAGTGAAACCTTATCGCCTTTTTTCCAGGTGCGTTTTAATACGGCGTAGCCTTTTTCCGTTTCAAATGATTTTGCCTGCCCGTTAATCATCAGCGTAAGCGGGAATGACTTTTTTTCCATGAAGGTATACAGGTCACCCGGTACTGGTTGTTGCTTCGCCCAGCCCGGGATACGCACCCTTAATGTAAACTCACCGGCTTTATTGGGGTTAACGGTAATGTCAACCCTACCTTTCCATGGGTAATCCGTTTGCTGTACAATGTTTACATTACCCGAAGCAAGTTTGATGTTACTTGAGTTGCTCATGAACAGGTTAACGTACAGGTCGTTTTTGTTTTTGGCGTACACGTAACCCGGTAATGAAGGTAAAAAGCGGGTCATGTTGCTGATACAGCAGGCACAACTGATCCATGCACTGCGCTGGTGCTGGAACATGGAAGCCAGCGGATTTGGGTAAAAAAACCTGTTGCCGCTTAGTGATACTCCTGACAACAGACCGTTATAAAGGGTTCTTTCCAGTACGTCAATGTATTTTGAGTCGCCATGCAGCAAAAACATCCTGTTGTTCCAGTAAACGTTGCCAATGGCCGCACAGGTTTCGGCATAGGCCGACATATTAGGCAATTGATATGCCTCGCCAAAAGCTTCACCTGCCCCGGTTGCACCGATGCCGCCGGTGATGTATAATTTCTTGGTTACTACATCGCTCCAGATATCATCAATGGCCGCCAGATATTTTGCATTACCTGTTAGGGCGGCTATATCGGCCATACCGGTGTACATATAAGCTGCCCTTACCGCGTGGCCTTCGGCTTCATGCTGATCGACAACTTTTTTATCGGCCTGGTTGTAGGCATCACCTTTAGGGCCGCGAACATCTAAAAAGAATTTGGCCAGGTCAAGGTATTGTTTGTTGCCGGTAACCCGGTACATTTTTGAAAGACCGATCTCCACTATCTGATGGCCCGGATACTCCTCAATTTTGCCCGGCCCGAAGGTTTTAACCAGTAGGTCAGCATTTTTTATGGCAATGTTGAGCAGTGTGCGTTTACCGGTTGCCTGGTAGTGTGCTACAGCGGCTTCATAAAGATGGCCTGCGTTATATAGTTCGTGGCTCAGGTCTTCTTCCTTTTCCCAGCGTTTCGAACCTATCCACTCATGAGGTTTTTTAGCGTTAACAGTCCTGAAAGTGTATAAATAGCCATCCGGCTCCTGGGCCGCGCCAATAATGGAGATGAGGCTATCAATGGATTTATCCAGCTGCGGGTTCCTTTTATTCTGCATGGAATAGGATGCACCTTCAATGGCCTTATATACGTCTGTATCATCAAACGGAAATTCACTTAATTTATCACCATCCAGTTTTTTTGCTGCACGTAAAAAGTTATCCATACGCCCATTGGCCTTACATTGCGCCAGTACATACGGAATGGTAACTTTGGCGTTTACCTCCATTTTGGGCTGCCAGAAGTTGTCATTTACATGTACGCTGGTAAAGGCTACAGGTTGAATAGGGTAATCTTTTTGCTGTGCCAATACCGGACTTGTAAGTGCTGCCCATGAAAGGGCAAGCACACCGACAGCTTTTTGTTTATTGATCATGATATTCAAGTTCTTTTACTTTTAAAATTAGTTTTTAACCATCCGGCTACCATAAACCGGGCCTGCGCTGTTCTCTTTTTGCGGCAGCAGTTTTACGGTTACTTTTTGTTTGCCTTTTGTCAGCTCAATGGGTAAGGTGTAGCTGATATCGTAAAAGCGGCTTTCTTTGTACTGGTTCAAATCTTCAGATGCCAGCTTAACGCCATCAATCAGGATATCAAATTTTCTGCCGCGGTTATCCATGCCCCAGTAGCTGTTAATCAGCGTGTTTTGCGCGTTTGCATCAACCTTCATTTCGTATTGCAGGTAGCCTCCGTTCTCTGTCGACCGCCATTTCTTTTGGTGATCTTCGCCTGTAGTGGCGTTTTCACTGCTGAAGTTATGATCGCGCTCGGGCTGCATTTCGCCTACACGTAAAATGTCCATGGTGCGGGCTTCCAGTTCCTGTTGTTTTTTCTTTTGCTCGTCATACGTTTTTTGCTGTACCACCCAGGCCTGTGGAGTAAATACGTCCCAATAAACAGAATAGTATTGATTTTGGGTTTGATTGAATGGGATCAGCGTAACTTCTTCGGGCTTTGAAATATTCACCGTGCGGAAACTCAACTGTTTCTTATCAACCATTTGCAGCCATTGGTTAGGGTCAGTTTCGCTGGTTACAAAAACCGGAACACCTTTCAACGGATCGGGCTCTGTATTGCCTAAAACACCAGCCAATAATACCGGGCCGTAAAATACCGCGCGCCTGTTGGCATTGTCGGGCATGGCTTCGGTATAAAGTTTTTCGGGTGTTGTAAATTCAATTTTATCGTTGTTGCTCCATTTGCGGTTTAGCACAATATATCCCTGATCATCAGTGGCAGCATTTCGAGTTTTCCCATTAATGCTGATGGTTGGGTTGGCAGTCCATTTTGGTTTGCGAATGCGGATAGCCATGGTAAGGGGCTTTTTGGTGTTCACCGTAAATGAGATGTGATCATCATTAGGAAAACTGCTTTGCTGCTTCACCGATAAGCCTTTTGATGCCCAGTTAAGCACTGAGGGGATGAACAGGTTTACATATAAGCTGCCGTCGGCCCCTTTAAAATAAATACTTTCGTTGTATTTAACATGGTTTTCCATGCCCGAACCAACACAACAGGTAAAGTCATCAAAAGGGGTGCTGTAATGCTTGGTGCCGCCCATTCTAAGTGGCACAAAGTAGCACATCATTCCATCTGCATGGTTTTGTGAGGCAAGGATGTGATTATACAGCGCCTTTTCATAATAATCCATTAGCATAGCCGAAGGCTCAACAGCAAACAAATGCCGGGTTAATTTCAGCATGTTGTAGGTATTGCAGGTTTCGGTAGTATTTTCGGTTAGTTTGTCGTTCAGCTTGTCTGCATCGCTCAGGTATTCATAATTGCTGTTACCTCCTGTAGCATAAGAATGGTGGTTAACAATGGTTTCCCAAAAGAAATCGGCAATGGCTTTATCTTTTCTATCGCCGGTAAGCTCGTACCTGCGTGCACTGGCGATGATTTTGGGGATTTGTGTGTTGGAATGTTTGCCGGGCAGTATATCCTGTTTTTGCGATAGCGGATCGAGGATCTTTTTATCATAAAACTTGTACGACAGCTCCAGGTATTTTTTATCGCCGTTGATGGCATACAGATTCGCCAAGGTTTCGGCCATGCCGCCGTATTCGCATAGCAGCATCTTTTGCAGCTTTTCGTCATCAAGGTTTTTGATGGTTTCACTCGTCCAGCCAGCCATACCTTTGCATACTTTTAAGGCCTCGGCATTGTTACAGTATAAATAGGCATCAAGTAAACCGGCCATAATTTTATGCACAGTATACCATGGCGACCATCCACCATTCAAATCGAAGCCACGGGAGCGGATCTCGCCTTTGGCAACCTCGGCCCAGATGGTGTCTTCTTTAGGGATTGCGCCCACATAACCTGTTTTACGGGCTACCTGGCATTCATCAAGTTCTTTAACTATATAGTTTACACGTTTTAAAAATTCAGGATCGCGCGTTGATGCGTAGTGCATGGAAATGGCCGACAGGTAATGCCCCAGGGTATGGCCTGCCAAACCTGATGATTCCCAGCCTTCGTACATTTTACCTTTAGGTGTAAGGCCCGAGTGCGAACGGAAGGCCGAAAGCAGCCTGTTTGGCTCTATTGATAATAAATAAGCAGCATCAACCTCCATCGCTTTCTTAAAAGGGCTCTCGAGTAATTGAACATCCTTTAAATTAAAAGAATAGGCTTTAACCGGAACTATCGGTTTTACTTTTATCCGGGTATCGTTCCATTCGGGTACATAGGATTGCGCGTGTATTGTTTGTGCCCCTGCTAAGCAGGCTACGAGGCATAGGTTCAATTTAAACCACTTTTTTATTAGCATGATATGTTTGTATAACGGTAAGAATAACTGTCAACTAAATTAGTGTGTTTTTCACAATTGTTTTAAATGATATTTTGCAGTTGATAGCAGGATTTTAGCCGTTTTTTTTATGCGTTGGCTTTTTAAAGTAAGTTTCTTAATGGCGCTGCAGATTAACTGTCAATATATTAACGCTTTAACAGTTTTTTATATAATATAATATCAATTTAATGCTATTGTAACAGGAATGTTAAGATACGGGTAATATTGGCAAATTTCATAAAAAAACAAGGGGCGGTGTGCGGATAGTTTTACGTGTCTGGAATACAGCATGTAATATATAGTTTTTAACCCCAAAATTTAATTTATGAAGTTTAAACAATTACTAAAGAGGTTCATTTTGCCTTTACTAAGTGTGTTTGTGTTTTGTTATAGCACTTACGCGCAAACAGTAACATTAAAAGGAAAGGTAACCGACGAGAAGGGCGAGCCCATAGTTGGCGCTTCCGTTAAAATAAAAAATACAACTGCCGGTTCTGTTACCAACGGCAGCGGTATGTTTAGTCTTAACTATACCGGGCCGGGTACACTAATTGTAAGTGCAATCGGTTTTACCGCGCAGGAAATTAAGTTAACAGGTCAGGCCCAGCTTAACATCGCTTTAGCCGAGGATAACAAAGTGCTGAACGAGGTTGTTGTTACCGCTTTAGGTATAAAACGCGACAAAAGGATTTTGACTTACAGCTCTCAGGAGGTAAAAGCCGAATCGATCACGCAATCAAAAGAGCCCAACCTGGTAAATGCTATTGCCGGTAAGGTGGCAGGTGTTCAGGTTACAAGCTCATCAGGTACACCGGGTAGTTCGGCAAGGATCGTGATCAGGGGTGGATCTTCAATTTATGGTACTAACGAGCCTTTAATGGTTATTGACGGTGTGCCTGTTGATAATTCAGAAACAGGTAACCTTAACACCGGTCCTGGTTCAAGCAGGATAGCTGATATTGATCCCTCCATAATTGCCAGCATGAACGTTTTGAAGGGTGCGGCGGCAACGGCCCTATATGGTTCAAAGGGAGCCAACGGCGTGGTTATTATTACCACTAAAAACGGCGCCTTAAATCAAAAACCGCTGATAACTTTTTCTTCTGATTTTTCTTTCGAAAACCCGCTTTTGCCTCAAATTCAAAATAAGTATTCGCAAGGTACAAACGGCATTTACTATGATGGCGTAACGCAAAAAACAAGTACGTCATGGGGCGCTCGCATGGACACCCTGAAAATAAACGGGCAGCCTGCAAAAGTTTATAATCAATCCGACCTGTTTTTTAAAACCGGCCACACTTACAACAATACTGTAAATATTGGCGGCGGCGGTAACAATTCTACTTACCTGGTTTCGTACTCTAATTTTAACCAGCAGGGTACGGTACCAACAACCAAATTTTTGCGTAATACATTCTTCGCCAAATACAGCGCACAGATACTTAAAAACCTGAATACCACCTTCCAGCTAAACTATTCTAATTCCCAAAATGACAGGCTGCCTGAAGGATATGCATTGGAGAGCCCGGTTTGGACAATTTTTACCGCGCCGGTTTCATACAATCTGCAGCCTTATTTAAATGCCGATGGAACTCAACGGCTGTACCGTTTTTCCCGAAATAACCCGTATTGGGTGTTGGATAACATCAAAAACCACTCTGGCGTTAACAGGTTTTTACCAACCTTCACTGCGGATTATAAACCTTTTTCATGGTTAACTATTACTGAAAGGTTTGGCGCTGATGTTTATACCGAAATGGACAGGTACCATGAATCAACCCAATCGGTATCAAACCCTAACGGAAGACTGGTTGATCAGAATCTTAATTATCGCCAGTACAATAATGATTTATTAATCAGTGCTAACAAGCAGTTTGGCAATTTCAATGTAGATGTTGTTTTGGGTAATAACCTTATCTCTACCTATAATGAAAATACTTACGCCAATGGCGTTGGCTTAACTGTACCCGGTTTGTATAACATGGCTTCCGCATCAACAGTTAGCTATAGTGAAGGGTCATCATTGCAGCGAAAAGTTGGCTTTTACCTGCAATCAAATATCGAATATAAACGCTTTCTGTTATTATCATTAACCGGACGGTACGATGGTAACTCTGTACTTTCAATAGACCACAGCTTTTATCCATATGGTTCGGCTGCCGGTAGTTTTATATTTTCAGAGTTTTTTAGCCCCGAATTTTCAAAAGTAATGAACCTGGGTAAGGTAAGGGTTTCATATGGTACTGTGGGTAATGACGGCAGTATCGGTGCATATAGTTTGTTAACGCCTTATAATAAAGCTACCATTCGGAACCTTGCTTTCCCATATAGTCAGCAGGCTGGTTTTCTAATCAGCGATGTGCTTGGTAACCCTAATCTTAAAAATGAACGTATCAACGAGTTTGAAGCCGGTTTTGAAGCAGGGTTCTTTAATAACAGGATCAGCCTCGAGGCTTCATTCTACAACAAAAAGACAATTGATGGTATTATACCTAACGTTGCACTTGCTCCATCAACCGGCTATTCCGCAACAAGCGTAAACTCAGCGGTGATGCGTAACAGGGGTATCGAGATATTATTAAATGTTTCGCCTATCAAAAGCCGCGATTTTAACTGGGACCTTACTTTGAATTTTACACGTAACAGGAATAAGGTATTGTCTATTTATAAAGACCTGTCATTGATTGGCAATGGTTTTACCAATGTTATAGTTGGGCAACCTTATGGTGTTATATATGGTACACGCTATGCCCGTAACGCGGCAGGTAAGTTATTGATTGATGATTCGGGTCTTCCGTATGCCGATGATAATCAGGGAATAGTAGGTAATATCAATCCTAACTGGCTTGGTGGTATTAACAATAACTTCAGATATAAACAATTTAATTTCAGTTTCTTTTTTGATATCAAACGAGGCGGCGATATCCAAAACAATGTTGATGGCTACGGTTATTTCTATGGTACACCAAAAGTTACCGAAAACCGTGGCTTAAGGGTGGTTGACGGTGTAAATGCTACTACCGGTAAGCCAAATACGGTAGCGGTTAACGGTCAGGCTTATTATCAGCGGGCAAACGGCGTTTTGGAGTCTGTTATTCAGGATGGCAGCTATGTTAAACTGCGTAATGTTAGTTTGGGCTACACTTTAAAGCCATCATGGTTAAGCAAAAGCCCATTCAAATCGGCAACATTCAGTGTAACTGGCCGCAACCTTTGGATCCATGCGCCGCACTTTACCGGCGGCGACCCGGAAGTTAGCTCTTTTGGCTCATCAAACGGTTCACAGGGGATCTATTCATTCTCAACCCCAACCTCAAGATCAGTTGATTTTAGCCTGAAAGTTACCCTATAATTTAAAATCATTAATAAGAAATTGTCATGAAAAATAAATATATCACGTTAGTAACATGTGCGTTGGTAAGCTTTACGGGCTGTAAAAAGTACATTGATGTAAACCACGATCCTAACAGGCCAATAGATGTTAAAGAATCTTTGATCCTTGCCCCGGTTGAAGCTGCCATATCACAAAACATTACCGCCGCGGGTGGTGGTAATCTTGCTGTAGTATTGCAACAATATTTACAGGTAATTGCCCTGAACCAGGTGCCGCCAAATTTTGGCACCTACCTTATGTACCACCAGGATATGGATGGCGACTGGTATAATTTTTACACGCAGGTAATGAATAATTTGGTTTTACTCAACAAAAAAGCCGAGGCCGATGGCAATGCCAATTATGCCGGTATATCCAAAATATTGCTTGCCTATACTCTGGGTTCGGCGACAGATGCCTGGGGAGATGTCCCGTTTTCAAAAGGTTTTGAAGGAACAAGTAACCTTACTCCAACTTATGACAGCCAGGAATCTGTTTACACACAAATTCAAACCTTGCTTGATAACGCTATTGCCGATATTACCAAAAATACAACCACAGTACCATCTGGTGATGACTTTTACTATGCGGGCGATATGAGCAAATGGAAAAAGGCAGCTTACACGTTAAAGGCACGTTATTATATGCACCTAACCAAAGCCCCGGGGCATACTGCTGCAGCACAGGCACAACTTGCCCTCACCGCATTACAAAACGGAATGGTAAATAATGATGATGATATGAAAATGCCTTTTACCGGCGGAGCAGGTGCCGAAAATCCATGGCAGCAAAACTTTTTGCCGGGCTCAACGCTGGTATTGGCCTCAACATTTGTTGATGGTTTTGAAGCCAGGAAAGACCCCCGCAAATCAAAAATGGTGGCACCTGCAATTGAAACCGGATTGTATACCGGACGGGTGATCGGCTCGGACGACATTGGCAGTTTAGAGTCGTACTCATTAGGTGGTGCTTTTTATGCCAGCACAAACTCAAATAATTATATTGTTACTTATTCGGAAGCGCTATTTTTAAAAGCCGAAGCTACGTTTATAATATCCGGGGCTACTGCTGCACAGCCGGTTTATACGTTGGCGGTTAAATCGCATATGTCAAAGCTGGGTATCACTGATGCCGTTGCGGATAGTTACTTAACTTCAAGGGGAACACTTACCAGTGCCAATGCCATGAAGCTCATTATCGAGGAAAAGGTTGTAGCGAACTTCCTGTCTATGGAGAACTATACTGATTGGAGGCGTACAGGCTTCCCGGCCTTAACCAAGGTTAAGAATGCGTTGTCAGATATTCCGCGTAGAGTGTTGTATCCGCAGTCGGAAATGACTTCAAACCCGCAGCCGCAGCAAAACGCTAAGCTTACCGACAGGGTTTGGTGGGATGCGCAATAGGCGTTATTTAGCAGGCGCATTGCCGGTAAGTGACATTATAGGTTAAAATACGGTTAGTGTCTGCTAAATTGTTAAATAAACATATTTAATACTATTTTTAGTTTTGTGAAAAATAATATACAATGATAACTTTTGATTGGAAAGGTGTACTCCCTGCAGTAACTACAAAATTTACAGATAATGACGAACTTGATTTTGAAGCTTTTGATATAAACCTGAATGCCCAGCTTGAGGCTGGTGTTGATGGATTTATATTAGGTGGCTCATTAGGCGAAGCAAGCGTTTTAAGCGATGATGAAAAATTCGCGCTGCTTACCCATACTGTTGAGTTTGTAAAAGGAAAAGTACCTGTTATACTGAACATTGCCGAGCAAACTACCAAAGCGGCTGTTGCTTATGCTCAAAAAGCCTTTGATAAAGGTGCCGATGGCCTGATGTTGTTGCCACCTATGCGTTACAACAGTGAGGCCCGTGAAACCGTTGCATACCTAACAACTATTGCAAAAAGTACCGAACTGCCAATCATGATCTACAATAATCCTGTTGATTATAAGAT
Organism: uncultured Mucilaginibacter sp.; assembly: GCA_966212355.1. Lineage (GTDB taxonomy): Bacteria > Bacteroidota > Bacteroidia > Sphingobacteriales > Sphingobacteriaceae > Mucilaginibacter. The sequence goes on along the minus strand of CBIHRB010000004.1, from coordinate 127,230 downwards.
TGAGGTTACTTTAGACATGTTTGAACAGCTTGCTGCTTATGATAACATCCAGGCGGTAAAAGAATCAACCCGCGATGTATCAAACGTAACCCGCATGATCAACCGTTTTGACGACAGGTTCAAGATCTTTACCGGTGTTGATCCGCTGGCTATGGAAAGCCTTGTTATGGGTGCCGATGGCTGGGTTGCCGGTTTAGTTGACGCTTTCCCTAAAGAAACTGTTGCTATTTATCGTTTGGTTAAAGCAAAAAGATACGACGAGGCTTTGGCCATTTACCGTTGGTTTTTACCTGTGCTTGAGCTGGATATCCACCCTAAACTGGTGCAATACATTAAACTGGCCGAAGTTGCAACTGGCATTGGTACCGAAAATGTACGTGCGCCACGTTTACCATTAATTGGAGCAGAGCGTGAAAAAGTTCAGAAAATCATAAACGATGCACTTGCTGCAAGGCCAGAATTGCCTGTTGGAAGCTGGGGTAAATTGACTGAGGTAGCGTTATAATAACATATGGCAAGTAAAACTTTCTTTTGTGTTGACGCCCATACCTGCGGTAATCCCGTAAGGCTGGTGGCCGGTGGCGGTCCCACTTTAAAAGGCGACAACATGAGCCAGAAACGTCAGCACTTTTTAAAGGAGTATGACTGGATCAGGACGGGCCTGATGTTTGAACCCCGGGGGCATGATATGATGTCGGGTAGTATACTGTATCCGCCTCATGATCCGGAAAATGACGTTGCTGTTTTGTTTATCGAAACCAGCGGTTGTTTGCCCATGTGCGGTCACGGAACTATCGGTACCATAACCATAGCCATTGAGGAAGGGTTGATTCAACCAAAAACTCCGGGTATTGTACGCATGGAAGCACCTGCCGGTCTTGTGCTTATTGAGTACAAGCAGGAGGGTAAAAAGGTAACTTCGGTAAAACTCAGAAATGTTGCCGCATATCTTGCTGCAACTGATTTAGAGGTTGAATGCCCTGATTTAGGTACGCTTACCATTGATGTATCATACGGCGGTAACTACTATGCCATTGTTGACCCTCAGCCTAATTTTAAAGGCATCGAGCATTATACAGCAGGTCAGCTGATAGCCTGGAGCCAGGTATTGCGCAAACGTATTAACGAAAAATACCAGTTTGTACATCCGCAGGATCCTACTATCAATACCTGTACACATATCCTTTGGGCAGGTGCCACACTATCTGAAGATGCTACCGCCCGTAACGCAGTGTTTTACGGTGATAAAGCTATCGACAGGTCACCTTGCGGAACCGGTACTTCGGCCCGTATGGCGCAGTGGTTTGCCAAAGGTAAATTGAAGGTGGGTGAGTCTTTTATTCACGAAAGTATCATTGGCAGTAAATTTATTGGCAAGGTTGAGGACGTGGTTAAGATCAATGACATCGACGCCATTATTCCAAGCGTTGAAGGCTGGGCTAAAGTATATGGTTACAACACCATCAAAATAGATGATGATGACCCTTATGCTCACGGTTTTCAGGTGATCTGATTCTTAAGTCTCAAGTCGTAAGTCTCGAGTCCTGAGCTAAAAGTTTATTTTTTGATTTTTGACTTTGGACTCAAAGCTTACGACTTTTGACTTGGCAGTTTAACTTTTTTAATTAATAATTTTCCAAATAAAAAGCTTTCGGCCTTCCGCCTTAAGCTTTAAGCTACAAAAAAATGGCAAAGGTGCTGATAATAGGAGGTGGGATAGTAGGACTTAGTTCGGCTTATTATTTACAAAAGGCTGGGCACGAGGTTACTGTGCTGGATAAGGGCGATATGACCAATAGCTGTTCATACGGAAACGCCGGTATGATTGTGCCAAGCCATTTTATCCCACTGGCAACGCCGGGGATGGTTTCGCAGGGGATTAAGTGGATGTTTAACAGCAAAAGCCCGTTCTACGTAAAGCCATCCTTAAACCCCGAACTTATTTCATGGGGATTAAAATTTTTAAAGAAAGCGAATGCCGCGCATGTTGAAAAATCCGCAGCTCCTTTAACGGAACTTTCCCTGCTTAGCAAAAAGCTTTACGAAGATCTGAGTAAAGAGCCCGGTTTTGACTTTGACCTGGTTGAAAAAGGCATCCTGATGTTTTATAAAACCGAAAAAGCCGGCGAGGAAGAAGCGCATATGGCCGAAAAAGGCCGGGAATTAGGTTTAGATATGGCTGTGCTTAGTGTTGATGATTGTAAAAAGCTGCAGCCAAAGCTTGAGCTTGATGTATTGGGCGCGGTACATTACCGTTGCGATGCACACCTTTCGCCCAATAAATTGATGGCTGCGTTGATCAAACACCTGAAAGCTGCCGGTGTAAAATTGCTTACCAATAAAGAGGTTACTAAAATTGAAAGCAAAGGCGGGCAGGTAAGCAGGGTATTATCAGGTAATGAAGAGTTTACTGCCGATGAATACATTATTGCAGGTGGTTCATGGTCGCCGGCCATTGGCAGATTGTTGGGTTTAAAGATCTTGCTGATGCCGGGCAAAGGCTACTCTTTTAATGTAAAGGAGAACAGTGAAACCATGCATATCCCCGCATTATTAGCCGAAGCGCGTGTTGCCATCACCCCAATGAACGGTGGTTTACGCTATGGTGGTACTATGGAACTTGATAAGATCAACGACCGTATCAACATGAACCGGGTAAAAGGTATTGTTGAATCGGTACCAAAGTATTTCCCCGGTTTAAAACCGGCAGTTCCTGAACAAAAGGATATCTGGTTTGGTTTCCGCCCTTCATCTGCAGATGGATTGCCATACATCGGCAGGAGCAAACAATACAGCAACCTTACTGTAGCAACCGGTCATGGTATGATGGGCTTGAGCCTTGGCGCGGCAACGGGTTTACTGGCAAACGAAATTATATCGGGCGAACCAACCTCTATCGATATTAAAGAATTTGCTCCTGAAAGATCTTAATTTAAACAATTGATTACCCTTCCGGTTTTGCCGGAAACGGAACCGTTCATTCACCCCTGATGAACGGTTTTTTGCGTTAACAGGAACTCGTTTTATTGCCTGCATCATAAAAAACAGGTGAAAAAGTGGGATTTCTGCGCGAAATTCATGGTTAGTGTAAAATGTACAATAGTTGTATTCTTTACAATTAAAAATATTTAATTCTGCTAAATATGGGCTTCAGTGTCTATAATTTTGATTTTAATTGTTTATATAACATTTAATTTACTTGCTGTTTGTTGGATAAAAATGGGTTTTTCGGTCAATTTTAGCACCTGTATCAACCATAAATTATCAAATATTGCCCGTATTTTATCCTTTTAACGTCATTTATTAGCAAATTAAGTTAAGTAATTGTAAATTCAACAAGTGATAATCAAGTAGCAGATGAAAGTTTTACAATTTACTATCCCGGTTCCGCACGATAAAAGTGTGATAGCAGAAAAGGTTAGCTTACCTTATCATTACCCCTACCTGCACCGTCATAAAGAAATTCAGCTCACCTGGATCCAACAGGGTGAGGGGACTTTGATTGCAGGAAATAACATGCATGATTACTCTGCAGGCGACTTGTTTTTAATAGGTGCTAACCTGCCGCATGTGTTTAAAAGTAACCCCGAATATTTTGCGCCCAATGCCAACAAGCAAATAGAAGCGCTTACTATATTTTTTAACCCGGAAGGGGCTTTGGCTCCGCTGTTTAATTTGCCCGAGCTTAAGCCAAGCCTGATATTTATGCAGCAGCACCAGCAGGGCTTTAAATTGCCTCATGCTGTTGTTGACAAAGTATCGCAGATCATGATCGCGCTGCAAAAAGCCTCGGGACCCGACCAGTTGATCCAGTTTTTTCACCTGCTTAAGGGGCTCACCAATATCAAAAGCAAATTGGATCCTTTATCAACCTATGGCAATTTGCCGGGCATAACCGAAAACGAAGGGATCAGGATTGGAAATATCTACAACTACATTATGCAGCATTACAGCGAGCCTATCACGCTGGAGGATGTTGCCAAGGTGGCCTACATGACCCCCGAGTCGTTTTGCAGGTATTTTAAAAAGCATACAGGGCACACCTTTATTTCGTTCCTGAATGAGATCAGGATCAATGAGGCTTGCAAAAAATTGATCGCCCATAAATTTGAAAGCATTAACACCGTGGCTTACAAATGCGGTTTCAAAAGTATTACCAACTTTAACAGGGTGTTCAAATGTGTAATTGGCAACTCGCCGCGTGGCTACCTCGACTCATACAACAACAACCTCATCAGCCTAAACAGGGCTGCAAGCTAATTGCTGCTTTAATTTTCTTTACCTCAAACCAAATATATCGTGCTTATCAATATTAAAACAACCATAAAAGGTTTAGCCCTTTATGCCCTTACTTTTGGTGCCCTAACTGCAAATGCGCAAACTGCTCCATCCAGCAATTTGTATGAGCAAAGCAGCGAAGTAGCCGGTACCATAATCAGGTACGGGCAGGACATGAATGCCATCCACGATTTTTATTCGCCCTATAATGTTAATGACCGTGCTGAAGAACAGTACAAACAAGATGTTATTAATTCACCCGAACAACGCAAAAGGCTTATTGAAGTTGATAATGATTATCTGAAACAACTGGAGCAAACAGATTTTAACGCCCTGAGCATTTATGGCAAGGTTGATTATATCCTGCTGAAAAAACGCATCAACTTTGATCTGAAAGACCTGAAGAAAGAAGATGGTCTGTACAGTCAGGCTGCTAAATACATTTCATTTGCCGATGAGATCTACGCGCTCGAACAAAAACGCCGCCGCGGAACATTTGTTGATGGCGAAAAAGTTGCAGGCGACCTGAACAAGATCCTGAAAGAACTTAAAGCAGATACTGCAGCATATCGTAAACTTCCATCTGTGGATATGCCGATAGCCAAAGTAACCAAAGCTGCTTTATTAGGATTGAAAGGCCGTTTAAAGGACTTTTTTGGTTTCTATAACAAATACGATCCATCGTTTACCTGGTGGGTGCCTGAACCATATAAGGCTGTTGACAATGCGTTGGAAAGGTATAGCGAACTGGCCATCAGTAAAGGAAAACTGAACACCAGCCAAAAAAGCGATAGCAGCGGTATCAAAGGAGTGCCGATAGGAAGGGAAGAGTTGATTAGTCAGCTGCAAGCCGAAATGATCCCTTATACGCCCGAAGAGCTTATCAAATTGGCCAACAAGGAGTTTGCTTGGTGCGATAAGGAAATGCTGAAAGCATCGCAGGAAATGGGGTTTGGCAGCGATTGGAAAAAAGCCCTTGAAAAAGTAAAGAACAGCTACGTGCCGGTAGGTCATCAGCCCGAACTAATTGTTAAGCTATATAATGATGCCATCAGCTTTATCAAAGAGCGCGACCTGATCACGATACCGCCATTGGCCGAGGAGACCTGGGGCATGGTGATGATGTCGCCGCAAAGGCAGTTGGTTAACCCGTTTTTTACCGGTGGTAAGGAAATCAGCATCTCGTACCCAACCAATACCATGCAGTATAACGACAGGCTGATGAGCATGCGCGGTAACAATCCTTACTTTTCAAGAGGAACCGTGCAGCATGAGTTGATTCCCGGTCATAACCTGCAGTATTTTATGAACAGCCGTTACAAAGCCTATCGCCAGGATTTCGGCACCCCTTTTGCAATTGAAGGATGGGCTTTATACTGGGAACTGTTGTTATATGATAAAGGCTTTGCTAAAAGCCCGGAAGAACGTGTAGGCATGCTGTTTTGGCGCATGCACCGTTGTGCGAGGATCATATTTTCACTTAACTATCATTTAGGTAACTGGACACCTCAGCAATGTATCGACTTTTTGGTTGACCGTGTTGGCCATGAACGCGCCAATGCCGAGGGCGAAGTAAGGCGCTCATTTGAGGGAGGCTACAGTCCGCTTTACCAGGTGGCTTACCTGTTAGGTGGTTTGCAGTTGACAGAATTGAGAAAAGAACTGGTTGACAGTGGTAAAATGACTTACAAGCAGTTCCACGATGCCGCCATTAAAGAAAACCTGATCCCGGTTGAAATGTTGCGCGCCACACTAACTAACCAGGCTTTAACTAAAGATTTTACAACAAGCTGGAAGTTCTACGACTTCGGAGGCAAATAGTTAATAAAACAGCATTAATGGCAAGCTTTAAGCTTTATGCTTTCAGCTTTTAGCTAAAAAAAATTATGGATAACAGCACTTCTTTTAAGCCTTCGTTGCGGTTGATGGATGCCACCATGCTGGTGGCGGGCAGTATGATTGGCTCCGGCATTTTCATTGTTAGCGCAGATATTACCCGCAATGTGGGCAGCGCCGGCTGGCTGCTATTTGTGTGGCTCATCACCGGTTTTATGACCCTTACTGCCGCCTTAAGTTATGGCGAACTGAGCGCCATGTTTCCAAGGGCGGGAGGCCAGTATGTTTACCTGAAGGAAGCTTACAGTCCTTTGGTGGGCTTTTTATACGGATGGAGCTTTTTTACAGTCATCCAAACTGCTACTATTGCGGCTGTAGGCGTGGCCTTTGCCAAGTTTACGGCTTACCTCATCCCGCAATTAAGCGAAAGTCTGGTTGCTGTAGATCTGGGTTTCGTTACCGTATCTCCGGCTCAGCTACTTTCAATCCTGGTGATCGTATTTTTAACTTATATTAATACCCGCGGGGTAAACAGTGGTAAAATTGTACAAACCATTTTTACCATGGCTAAGCTGCTGAGCTTGTTGGGATTAATAGTTTTTGGCCTTTTTTCTTTAAAAGCCTCTGTATGGAGCGATAACTGGAAAAATGCCTGGAGTATGCATAGCCTCAGCGCCAATGGTTCCATTGCTTCTTACACTACCATTGCTGCTTTGGGCGCTATAGCATCAGCCATGGTTGGCTCCATATTCAGCAGCGATTCCTGGAATAACGTAACTTTTATTGCGGGCGAGATTAAAAATCCGAAAAGGAATATCGGTTTAAGTTTAGCGCTGGGTACCCTGATCGTGACGGTGATTTACATATTAACCAATGTAATGTATACCGGCGTGCTTTCCCTGCATGACATTGCCAGTGCCGATAAGGACAGGGTAGGTGTAGTTGCTTCACAGCACATTTTTGGTAGTTCGGGTACGGTGATCATTGCGCTGCTCATCATGGTCTCAACCTTTGGCTGTAATAACGGGCTTATCATGTCGGGTGCAAGGGTTTATTACTCTATGGCTAAAGACAGGCTTTTCTTCAAAAAAGTGGGGACGCTTAATAAAAACTCAGTGCCGGGTTTTGGCTTGTGGTTGCAGTGTGTTTTTGCCTGTTTGTGGAGCCTGAGTGGTAAATACGGCGATCTGCTGGATATGATCTCCTTTGTAGTAGTGGTTTTTTACGTGCTTACCATTATCGGGATCTTTATCCTCCGCAAAAAAATGCCTAATGCCGAGCGTCCTTATAAAGCCTTTGGTTACCCTGTACTGCCGGTTATTTATATCATTATGGGAATAGCTTTTTGTCTATTGCTCATCAAATACAAACCGGCTTATACTTATCCTGGCTTAATTATTACTTTAACAGGCATCCCGGTATATTACCTGATAGGCGGCAGCAAGCAACGCAAGGCTGCTGAACTCCCGGTTGAAAGTTTATAGACCGGGGACATTCCATTATCTCAATTCATGAAAAAGATCTTATCGCTGCTATGGCTTATGACTATCGCCATAGCAGCTTTCGCTCAAAACGAAAATTTTATAAAGCTGAGCACTGCAAAATTCTCTACCGGGAATGATGCTGCCTGGAAAGACGCAGCTTTCAACGATACGCAGTGGAAAAGCATCAAAGTTGGCGATGTATGGCAGGAGCAGGGTTACCCGGATTATCATGGCTTTGCCTGGTACCGCATCCATGTAGTTATCCCATCTTCATTGAAAAAACAGGCGGTGTGGGGCGATAGTTTGCGGGTATTCCTTGCCCATGTTAATGATGTTGACGAAACGTATTTTAACGGTAAGCTGATAGGTAAAACCGGGGCATTCCCTGAAGATAAGGGCGGCTATGTAAGCAAATGGCCTGCTGTGCGTAATTATTGTGTAGCGGCAAATGATCCGGCTATTAAATGGGACGGAGAAAATATCATTGCCATTAAAGTGTATGACGGCGGCGGCTCGGGCGGTATTTTTATGGGAAGCCCTTATATTGATATGCTGGAGAAATTTGACGGTATCGTTTTTACCCAAACCGACATCAACTTTTTACCCAACGCGCAATCGGTACGTAAATTAACGGTTAGCAATAGCTTTAGAACCAATATCACAGGCAAGTTTCACTACCGGATCATAGATGAGGTTACTGAAAAAATAATTGCCGAAAAAACTGTGAACGCAAACCTTCAGCCGCTGAGCAAAGAAACTTATACGCTTACTTTTCCGCATCGCGAAGGCATCAAACTGTTCTATGAATTTACAGAAGCGGCATCAGGCAAGACTAAAACTTTTGCCGAGATAGCACCTTACTTGCTTACCCCTAAAGCATCGTTAAAGCCAATGATTAATGGCGCTTCGGTTTTAGGCGTGCATCCCGGCTCACCGGTACTTTATAAAATTGCTGCAAGCGGGCAAAAGCCTTTAAATTATTCGGTCAGGAATTTGCCGGAAGGTTTATCGCTCGATAATAAAACAGGAATTATAACCGGTGTAGCACCTAAAGCAGGAGATTACGAAGTATCTGTTTTGGTAAGCAACAATTTAGGACGAAGCGAACGCGCATTTACCATTAAATCGGGCAAATTATTAGCGCTTACCCCACCCATGGGCTGGAACAGCTGGAATTGCTGGGGATTAAATGTAAGTGATGAAAAGGTAAGGCTTTCGGCTAAAGCAATGGTTGATAAGGGGCTTGCTGAATACGGGTGGAACTCGATCAACGTTGACGATGGTTGGCAGGCTCCTGAAAGAAAACAGGACGGAGAAATAGCCGCGAACGAAAAGTTTCCGGATATGAAAGCCCTTGGTGCGCACCTGCATCAACAGGGATTAAAATTTGGCATTTATTCATCGCCGGGAGCTAAAACTTGTGGCGGATACCTGGGCTCGTTAGGGCATGAGGGGCAGGATGCTAATACTTACTTTAACTGGGGCGTTGACTATTTAAAATATGACCTGTGCAGCTACTCCGACCAAACGGCGGGTGACACGACACTGTTTGCACAACAAAAGCCATACATGGTCATGCGTGATGAGCTGGCAAAACAACCACGGGATATCATTTACAGTATTTGCCAGTACGGTATAAAAGATGTTTGGAAATGGGGCGCAAAAATGAATGGCAACCTGTGGCGCACTACAGAAGATATTACCGATACCTGGGAAAGTTTATATGGGATTGGCTTTAGCCAGACAAATAACGCAGCCTTTGCCGGCCCGGGCGGATGGAACGACCCGGATATGCTTATTTTAGGCAGGGTAGGCTGGGGCGAAAATCTTCACCAAACTAATCTAACTCCTTATGAACAATATACGCACATGAGCCTGTGGAGCCTTTTATCCGCTCCGCTGCTTATTGGCTGTGATATGGATAAGCTTGATGAGTTTACCCTCAACCTGTTAAGAAACCGTGAGGTCATAGCCATTGATCAGGATGTGGCGGGCAAACAGGCTGTACGGTTGATCAATGATAAGCAGATCCAGGTTTGGGATAAGCAATTGGCAGATGGTAGCAAAGCGATAGGCATTTTTAATCTTGGTGAAAAATATGCAAAGTATGATCTGAAGTTTAAAAGCATAAAACTGGGTAAGGTCAAAACAGTACGTGATCTCTGGCAGCAAAAAGATATCGCCAAAAATGTTGTTGCTGTATCCTGTAACATCCCGCCGCATGGGGTAAGGTTTTATAAATTGATGTAAACAAGACGTTTGCCTATGTGTTGAGTACTGACTGCTTGACCGTTTTTTAATCTGTTTTGAAGTTGTGCTGTAGAAATAAGATAAAATCCTGCTATAACTGGTTAGGAATCTTCAGTGCACATCGTAAAAGGTTAAATATATTTGCTCTCGCATATTAATGGCGTAAGCCGTTTGTTTTTTATTAAAATATCTGCCATGGCTAACAACTTTAAAGAAGAAAGCGTTGAAGAAATAAATATCATCATGCAGCAATCGCAAGGCGCGTTTGAGGCTTACCAAAAAACAACCGCCGAACAAAAGGCCCTGTTTTTAGAAGCTATTGCTGATGAAATAGAAGCAACAGGTGATGCCCTGCTGCAAAAAGCATCCGAAGAAACTAACCTTCCGTTGCCTCGCTTAACCGGCGAGCGTGCCCGTGCCACGGGTCAATTACGCATGTTTGCAGGCATGTTGCGCGAGGGCAGTTGGGTTGAAGCAAGCATTGATACCGCCTTACCTGATAGGCAACCATTACCTCGCCCTGATCTGCGTAAAATGCTTGTTCCGTTGGGGCCGGTAGTTGTTTTTGGCGCGAGTAATTTCCCGTTCGCGTATTCAACCGCTGGCGGTGATACCGCAAGCGCGTTGGGTGCAGGCTGTTCGGTAGTAGTGAAAGCACACCCTGCCCATGCCGAAACTTCAGAAATGGTTTACCAGGCTATCAAAAAAGCTATAGCAAGCAGCAATATGCCCGAGCATGTTTTTCAACACGTACACGGTACCTCGTTTGAAAGTGGTAAAGCTTTGGTTCAGGCTGATGATACCGCTGCCGTTGGCTTCACCGGTTCAACTGTTGGTGGTTTGGCCCTGCTGCAATATTCGTCAGAACGCAAAAAGCCTATTCCTGTATTTTCAGAAATGGGCAGCATCAACCCGGTTATATTTTTACCAGATACTTTGAGCAAAAACGCCGCCGATCTGGCTGCGCAGTATGCCGGCTCCATTACTTTGGGTGTTGGTCAGTTTTGCACCAACCCCGGCTTAATGCTGGCTGTTGAAGGTGAGGGCCTTGATAATTTCTATAAGCTGTTGGGCAATGGTATCGAAGGTATTAAACCAGCCAAAATGTTGCATGCCGGCATCCATTCGGCTTACGAAAAAAAGAGTCATGCTGCGTTGGAGCAGGAAGGCATAACGAGCGTAGTAAAATCAGGTACTGAAGCTGTCGACATTGAGGCTCAGCCAACCATCGCCCTGGTAAGCGCCGAAACTTTCCTTGAAAACCACCTGTTGCATGAAGAGGTGTTTGGGCCATACTCATTAATGGTAAGCTGTAAAGACGAACAGGAACTGATCAAAGTTTTAAAATCGGTATCTGGTCAACTTACAACTACAGTAATGGGTACCGATGCGGATTTTGCAGGTCATTCAAATCTGTTACAATTATTGCCAACAATTGCAGGCAGGGTATTGTTCAACGGTGTGCCGACTGGTGTTGAGGTTTGCGCAAGCATGGTGCATGGCGGTCCGTTCCCGGCCACTACCGATAGTCGTTTTACAGCAGTAGGTATTAATGCTGCTAAAAGATGGGTACGCCCGGTTTGCTACCAAAACTGCCCGGATTCACTATTACCTTTAGCTTTGCAACAGGCCAACCCAACAAATATCTGGCGCTTGTTTGATGGCGAATGGAAGAAATAGTGTGCCGTTAATCATTATCAGATAATCAAATTTAAATTATACTTGCACATGCCGGTTCCTCAACAGGGCCGGCATGTTTAATTTTGCATTATGAAACTTCAACTTTTTGATCAGCAGGTTTACGTACAACGCCGTAATGTTTTAAAACAAAACATGGGCGCCAACGGCATCATCGTTTTGTTAGGGAACGAGGATAGCAGCATGAACTATAAAGACAATACCTATCTGTTTAGGCAGGATAGCAGCTTTTTATATTATTTCGGCCTTGATGTAGCAGGTTTGGCAGCCATCATTGATACGGATACAGGCCAGGAGGTGATTTTTGGCAATGACCTCACTATTGACGATATCATTTGGACAGGTACGCTGCCATCAATTAGCGAAATGGCTGCGCTGGTTGGCGTTTCGCAAACAAGGCCTTATGCCGATATAAAGCATTATATTCATAAAGCGGTTACCGGCAGCCGCCCGGTTCATATTTTGCCGCCTTATCGCCCTGAAAATAAAATCAAACTGGCTGATTGGTTAAATACCAGTCTGGCAGATGTCGCCGGTCGCGTTTCATTGCAACTGGTAAAAGCGGTTATAGCCCAAAGGGTGATCAAAACTCCGTTGGAGGTTGCTGAGATAGAGAAAGCCGTATCCATCAGCGTTGACATGGAACTGGCAGTAATGAAATATGCCCGTCCGGGGATCAGGGAGTATGAACTGGTTGCCAAAGCACATGAGGTGGCTATTGCTAATGATTCTCGCTTAGGTTATCCGGCTATAATCACTAAACACGGTCAAACACTGCACACGCATTACTACGGCAATATCCTGGAAGAGGGAGATATGGTACTGAGCGATATTGGTGCCGAAAATGCCATGCACTATGGCGGCGATTTAACCCGTACCTTCCCGGTATGCAAGCAGTTCAGTACCCGCCAAAGGGAGTTGTATGATGTGGTATTGAATTCGATGGATCATGCTATCAGTATGCTGAAACCCGGTGTACGCTATAAAGATGTGCACCTGCAAGCCTGCCAGAAACTGGCCGAAGGCCTGAAAGCGGTAAACCTGATGAAAGGTGACCCGGCCGAGGCTGTTGCAGCCGGAGCGCACGCCATGTTTTTTCAATGCGGCTTAGGCCACATGCTGGGTATGGATACGCACGATATGGAAGATTTGGGCGAGCAATATGTGGGTTATACCGATACCTTGAAAAAGGAAACTTCTGTTTTCGGTCTGAAATCATTAAGGTTAGGCCGCGAACTGGAAGCCGGTTATGTGCTAACCGTTGAGCCGGGTATCTACATCATCCCCGAACTGATAGACCGCTGGCAGGCCGAAAAGAAATTCACGGAGTTTATCAATTACGATGTGCTGAATACCTATCGTGACTTCGGCGGTATCCGCATAGAGGATAACTTTTTAATAACCGATACCGGTAGCCAGCTATTAGGTAAATATTTGCCTAAGACACGCCAGGAAATTGAGGCGTTGAGAGGGTAAAACAAGTTAAAAATACGGGATCGTGCGATTCCCCTCTTGAGAGGGGCGGAGGGGTGTGTTTCTGCTTTGATAAACTTGTCGTAGAAACACACCCCTGCTAACGCTCGTTCCGCCGCGCCCCCTCTCAAGAGGGGATTTAAAAACTACTCGCATGATCAAGCGTGGGCGCTTACTTTAAATGTAATTCAAGCGAAGGACACTTGAACTTGCGGAAGATTTTTTTAATCCTTATTCATTTAATTTCTTAAGCTAACGGCCACTCAGCTTCAACTGAGCAGCGGATTATAGGTAACCCTGTCTATTACTCAAATTATTGATTATTAACTACTTGAAAAGTAAAATTCGAATTTCTGTTAACCCTGTTAACCCTCCCGGCTGCCTTGCCGGCCCTGGCGTAGACACTTCCTGATTTTATAATTCAAGCGAAGAACGCTTGGACTTGCGTGAAATTTCATAAGACATTAACCAAACAAAACGGCCCGCATCTTTTGGATGCGGGCCGATTTGTTAAATGCCTGCTATGATGTGTTAATTTATGTAAATATAAACTGGTGGTGTTAGGTAACTTTACGCAACACTATAACTTATGACAAGATACCACCAATATTTACTGTTAACAGTTTTTTTAGCAGCTGCAGGTCAATCAGCCGATGCACAACAAAAAGCTACTCCGTATTACCCCACTCACGCAGAAGTGCTGCAAAATTATAAAACAGCCGATGCGCTTGATTCTGCCTTAAAGAAGATCCCGCTTGTTACCGGCGTCAGGCCCAACTGGCAGGCAGGAGGCAATGAATTCTGGTATGGTAAAAAGATTGCTAACAATCAAACAGTTTATGTTTTGGTTGATCCTGAAAAAGGAACGAAGAAAGCCATTTTTGAAAGCGGTCAGTTAAGTAATGAGGTAAGCAAAGCAACAGGCAAACCCGTAAAAGATGGCAGCTTCCGGATTGAAGAAATGTTTTTTAGTGCCGATAAAAAGCAGGCCACATTTAAAACAGGCGGTACTTGGCTTAAGTGCGATTTGGGCACACTGCAATGCATTAAAACTACCGACACCGTACATCAAAGTTATGATAACGAGAAACCGCTGCAGGAGCGCCATTACCGTTGGGAAGGTGTTAGCGCCGATTCTGTATCGCCCGACAAACAATGGGCTGCTTTTGTAAAAGGCGGAAACATCATCGTTAAATCGTTAAAAAACTCAATGGAGATTAAGTTAACCACCGATGGTAATTTAGATAAGCCTTACGGTGAGCTTACATGGTCACCGGATAGTAAGCATATCGTAGGCTATCGCATTGACCCTAAGAAAACAAAAGAAGTTTATTACCTGCTTAGTTCGGTACCGGGCACCACGCGGGCGGTGTTGAAATCGCATGAATATGATCAGCCGGGCGATGAGTTTACCTCGTATCAGCAGTATATATTCAATATCACCGATAAAAGCGCGATAAAAACCGATGCAGAAAAGATAGATTTTTTTGGCGCACCGCGCTTGCATTGGCGCGATGGCGACAGTCGCTATTTTACCTATGAAAAAGCAGACCGCGGTCATCAGCGTTTCAGGGTTATTGAGGTAGATGTTACCAATGGCAAAACCCGCGATATCCTTGATGAAAAATCAAATACCTTTATTTACGAGCAAAGAATCTTTACTTATTACGCCTCCAAAACGCATGAGATAGTATGGATAACTGAAAAAGATGGCTGGCGTCATATTTACCTGGTTGATGAATTGAGCGGTAAAGAAAAACTGGTGACTAAAGGCGATTGGGTAGTGCGCGATATTGACAGCGTTGATGTGAAGAAGAGGCAGATCTGGTTTAAGGGAAGCGGTAAAAATACCGGTGAAGACCCTTACTTCATGCACTATTACCGTATTGGCTTTGATGGTAAAAACCTGGTTGACCTGACACCTGAGAAAGGCAATCATAATGTAACATTTTCGGCTGATAGGAAATACTATATCGATACTTATTCGGAAGTTAATATCGCTCCGCGAATTGTAATTAAAAACACTGCCGACCTAAAGACGGTAATGGAACTGGAACATGCCGATCTGAGCTCGCTTTTGGCTACCGGCCTTAAACTCCCCGAGGTTTTTGTCGCCAAAGCAAGGGATGGCAAAACCGATATCTGGGGTGTGGTTTATCGCCCGGCCAATATGGATCCTAATAAAAGCTATCCCGTGATTGAAAATATTTATGCCGGTCCGCAGGACTCATTTGTGCCTAAAAGCTTTTCGGCCGTGAATGAGATGCAAAGCATAGCCCAGTTGGGTTTTATTGTGGTACAAATGGATGGCATGGGTACGGCCAACCGCTCAAAGGCTTTTCATGATGTGTGCTGGCATAACCTTGCCGATGCCGGTTTCGCCGACCGTATTTTATGGATGCAGGCCCTTGCCGCCAAATATCCACAGGTTGATATCAGCAGGATAGGTGTTTACGGTACATCTGCTGGCGGGCAAAATTCGGCAGGGGCATTGCTGTTCCACCCTGAATTTTATAAAGCTGCGGTATCTGCCTGTGGCTGTCACGATAATCGCATTGATAAACAGTGGTGGAACGAGCAATGGATGGGTTACCCTGTTGGTCCGCATTACGAGCAGCAATCAAACATTACCAACGCCGGTAAATTGCAGGGCGATTTGATGCTGATAGTAGGTGAGGCCGATAACAATGTTCCGCCTGAATCAACTTTCCGTTTTGCGGATGCATTGATCAAAAACAATAAAATGTTCGACTTGCTGGTGGTGCCGGGTATGGGCCATAGCGACGGCGGCCCATACGGGCGTAAAAAGAAACGCGACTTTTTTGTAAAGCACCTGCTTAATGCCGAGCCGCCAGCAAGAAACACCGATGAGTTAACACGTAATTAAATCATTTACAGGTATTTTATAACTGATAAGGGTATTTAGCTTTGTGCTTTGTGCCTTCAGCTTTTAGCTTTATCTATGTAACAAGGTACAATGCATAAACTTCAGTTAACGGTTTTTCTTTCCTGGTATATGTGTCTGGCTGTTTTAAACAGTTCTGCGCAGCAACAATCAGCAACAGTACCGGGTAATGGTAATCCCATTATTCCCGGCTACTTTGCCGACCCAACTGTACGCAAGTTTGGCGATACCTACTACATTTATGCTACCACCGATGGCAACGGTGGCGGGCACGGCCCATCACAGGTTTGGACATCCAAAGATTTTGTGAACTGGACTATGCATGATATGAATTGGCCAACCTCCAATTACTATTGGGCCCCGGATGTAATTAATGGAAACGACGGCAAGTATTACATGTACTATTGCCAGCCCGTTGATATCTATGGTGCATCGTCAGCAAGCCCAACCGGGCCGTGGACTCCCCTACTGCCCGATGGAAAATCAATGATCCCCAATTATTTTATCCCAGGGGTAATTACGCTGGACGGGCAGACTTTTAAAGATGACGACGGCAAAATCTATATGTTTTGGGGTACCTGGGGCATTTACCCCGATCATGGCTGCGGTGTAGGTTTGCTAAACCCTGATATGCACACCTTTGCCAAAACAGCAAAGATTCCCAATACTATTGCCAAAGATTTTTTTGAAGCACCTTTTATGTTTAAACGTAAAGGCATTTACTATTTCACCTACTCGTCTGGTTTTTGCGAAGATTCTACCTACCGGGTGCAATATGCCATCAGTAAAACCGGACCGATGGGGCCGTTTGAGTTTGGTAAAAATAACCCGGTGCTGAGTACCAACAGTGATGGCACTATCCACGGACCGGGCCATGAGTCGGTGGTGCAGGTTGGGGATGATTTTTATATGGTGTATCACCGCCATAATAACCCGCACTCCAACGGGGGCTATCACCGGCAGGTTTGCGCAGATAAGATTGTGTTTGACGCCGAAGGTAATATTGAAAAGATTGTTCCTACCCATCTTGGCGTTGGGCTATTAGGAAAAAGTACGATTAATGTTCCTGACGAAGCTTATCAAAAAAAGGTAACCGCTTCATCTTTTTACAACGAAAATTATAAGCCCTCATTTGCCGTTGATAATAATAACGGTACCTTATGGAAACCAGCAGATAATGGTCGCGGCCCGGCCTGGATCACCATTGATCTGGGATCGATAAAAACGGTACAACAGGTATTAACGCAATTTGAATATGCAACGTGGTACTACCAATACCTGGTAGAATCATCGATAGATGGCAAAAACTGGAAGCCTTTTGCTGATAGAACAGAGAATAAGCAACATGGCTCGCCGATGGTAGATTCAGGAAATACGCAGACCCGCTTTATTCGCTTAACCATTACCAATACAGAGTACCCGGGTTTATACAAAGCAATTTGGAACGTGAAAGTTTACGGCGAACGGGTAGTAACCGGAAACATTGATTCTGTTGATAAAAAGGAAATATCAAAAACTATTGCCCCAAAAGACAAGGATAGCTTATTGGTAAATCTAAATGCCGATAGTTTTCAGGCCGGCGAAGCGGTTACTCAATGGGCCAATAAAGGTGCCTTGAGCGGTAGTTTTATTGCGAATGGTAAACCGCCGGTTGTTGATATCATCGCAGGTAAAAAAGCTGTGATGTTTAACGGTACGCAATCACTTGAATCAACGGCGGCTGTACCCCGGTCACTTGCCGGTAATAACAGCTATACGGTTTCGTACGAGGTTTATGCCGATTTGATAAAAGATGAAAACCCGATACTAAGCTGGACAAACGGTGAATCGGATCATCGGAGTGCTACTTTTGGCTATGGCAGCAACCGAGCTGCCGGTGCTGTTCAGCATTTTGGCGTTTCCGACTTTCAATATAATACAATGCCTGCAGCCGGGAAATGGCACCAGGTAGCGGTTACTTTTGATGGCTCAGTTGAAAAACTATTTGTAGATGGCGAGCTGAACAATACAGAGAACAAGATGCTGTTCTTACAGCTTGCAGATAAATTCATTATCGGAGCTAAAACAAATCGCTCGGCCTATTTTTCGGGCGCTATTTCATCGCTTAAAATTTACAACAAGCCCATGGCCGATAGCGTCATTAAACAATGGGCTTTACATCCCGCAAAGTCAGATATCTCCATTTACCTCGATGCATCCAAACTAAATTACGGGCCGCTTCAAAAATGGGCAAACAACGGCGAGGCTGGTGGAGCATTTCAACCGGCAAATGAAAGCAAGGCAGAAGTAACCGATATTGCAGGGAAGATAGCCGTTAATTTTATTGGTAAAAGCCCACTTGTATTCAAGAATGACCTTTCGCTCGATAGCAAAGATGGTTACAGCGTAGCTTTAAGCGTTTATCAAAGTACATCTGCCCAAAGCGGTTCAATACTAAAATCAAAATCTTCCGCGGAACCTTTAATTAATGCAGGTAAATATTTAAGCGCAGGTAATTGGCATTATATCATTAAAACCGTTAGCGGAAATACGAGTAAGCTATATGTGGACGGCGCATTGGTACCAACTACTTCAAAAGCCAATAATCTTAAAGGAGAGCTATTACTCGGGGATGATTTTAACGGAGCTATCAATAGTCTTGTAGTTTATAAACACAGTTTGTCGTCAACAGAAATCAAGCAATTAAGTAGTGCCTGGAAGCAGAACTATCACCCCCCTGTAACCGAATCGTTGGCGTTTAAAATCGCTCCTAAATCCATAACACCGGGTATGGTTGAAATGGAAGCACCAGGTTATGCTTCCGTAAAATCAAATCTTCAGTATGATTTTATCAACGAGGCAGACAGCAGCAAATCAAGCGGCTGGCAGGCTGATCCGCATTATATCAGTTATGGGCTTGTCGCCGATAAAAATTATAGCTTCTCTTTTAAGGTTAAAGACAACTACGGTAATGTAAGTTCAAAAACTGCGGCATTGCCGGTGAGCACAGCTTCGACCTTATTTAATGCTGTTGCAGATGGGTTTACGGTCAATAAGGATTTTGTAAAAGATGGCACAACCGGCACTGTATGGAATGGTTTGATAGGCGGGGACAAGCCGGAGAATAAAGTATCTATCAGTGATAGTTTGCTTACACTGGAATCAAAAGGTTCAAACTGGGACGGTAACCTGCCTTACGGGCCATTTTTATACCGTAATGTTTCGGGTGATTTTGTGGCCGAAGTAGAAGTAGCCGACGTAAGCGGTTTAAAGGAAAAAAAGGTGGCCGGCAACAGTGATATGGGCTTGATGGCACGGAAAGCCAAACAGCCCGGTACTGAAGGAAGCGAAAACCTGATCCAGAACAGTATTTTCCCGGCCTGGAATTGCGGCAATATGCTCACCAATTTTAAAACCGGCGACCGGATGCAAACCAATACCCAAACCGGCTGGAATTATAACCGCTACCTGCAGATCCAAAAATCGGGCGATGTATTTTACATCAGGAGCAGTAGTGACGGCATACATTGGACTGATCTGCCCGGAAGCCCGGTATTAAGGCCTGATTTAAACGGTGCTGATCTGCAAATCGGCCTTTACCATAGCACCTACGGGCCGCACCGTTCGTATGTTAAATTCTCCAATTTTAAACTCATCACCAGGAAATAAATATGTAACCCGCTGTTTTTGGCTCTGAAACTAAGCAAGTAAGCCATGTTTAATTAAAAACATGGCTTACCAACAGCGCTATGATCTCGATTGTTTAGTGGATAGGCAGGACTCTGACAAATGTACCCGACGCGTTAAAAATTAAAGCATATTTGGTATTGTTTGATGTAATCAGCACAACGTAACCTTGCAGGGTTCCGCCGGGGCTTTGAGAAAATGCTTTATCAAATACGTAACCCGGATAAGTAGCTGTAAGATAAGTGGTAATTGCAGCCGGTAAGTTAGCTTCAGTTACTGCAGCATGTTTTAAATCGTGTTTTTCTATCTGAATACGTTTTACAAGTTTGCCTGCCGCGGTTACCGTTGTTGAGTAAAGTACACCCTTCTGGCTTATCAAAATGTATACGTTATCAGGTGCGATAGAAGCATGCAACAAGGTATCTGTTGGATAGGTTGCCGAGAAAAAACTGCTTACGGCAGCGGGAAGGGCTGAAATAGCAATAGTATCGCGGTGCTTACTGTCACGATTATCAAAAAATCCGCCTAAGTGCCATCCTGGTCCTTTAAGATCAACACCTTCGCGTTGCTCAAGGATATTTACAAACGTACCCGCAGCAGTGAATTTGAGGCCAACCAAAGCGCTGTTGTATTTGATAACTACAATGTAGTTGATGATCGTTTTAGTACTATCAGTAATGGAGTATGCTTTTTTGAATGTATAACCGCTGTAATTAGCTGTAAGGTAAGTGCCAATAGCTGTAGGTAATGTGCTAAAAGCAACGGAGTCTTTGGTATCATGCTTGCCATAGCAGCCAACCATATAAACGCTGTCGGTAGTAGTTCCGGACGATGCCAGGCTAATAGCGATGGCGCCGGTTGATGTGACGGCTGATGACGAAACGCTGCCGGCCGAAGCTAATTTTGAAGCGTTCTCCTTTTTACATGATGCCAGGCCGATTACTGTGCCTATCATCAATAATGAGGCGTAAAATGATTTCATTTTCATAGAATTAATTTAAATTGATAATTAGCGCTGCCTTTTTTGGGACAGGTTTAATTAAAATTAATCCGGAAAACGAAACCGCCGGGTAATGTGTCGACAAACAGCGGATTTAAATCGATGTATGAAAATAGTTGGAAGGGCTGAATCAGTCATTGAGCGAGCATTTGTTGCTTCTTAATTACATCTTGATAAACCATCGGTACTCGAAACATCTGCAGGTTTAATGATCAGCGCTTTTTCAAAAAAAGGTTTCGCTTCCGCTTTTTTCCCAGCCATAAGCATCGACCAGGCCAG
The DNA here is from genome assembly GCA_966212355.1 of uncultured Mucilaginibacter sp. Classification (GTDB taxonomy): domain Bacteria; phylum Bacteroidota; class Bacteroidia; order Sphingobacteriales; family Sphingobacteriaceae; genus Mucilaginibacter. The sequence goes on along the minus strand of CBIHRB010000004.1, from coordinate 106,361 downwards.
CATATGGTTGCCGTCATAATCAAAAGGGTAAAGCGTTACTACTATCCTGAAAAGCTTAATAGCGGGTTCGTATTGCTTGCGGTTATAATAAATCACACCTCCCCAATAATTAGCCTGCGTGTTTTGTGGGTCTATTTTCAGGATAGCAAGGTATTGTTCCAGCACTTTATCCCAGTTTTGCAAAAAAGAGAGCGGCTTTATATAACCAAACTTAGCCTCAATAGCGCCAGGCTTCAGGTTAACTGCTTTTTGATAATAAGTTTGCGAAGCAGTGTAGTTTTTATTGAGGTAATGGAGCCAACCCAGCCTGATGGTTATCTCATAATTATTTTCCGAATAGTAGGGGTAAATATCGGCAATGGCAGCAACGTAGTTTTTGTTTAATTCATTGGTATAACTGTTGTGAAAAGCTTTTTGAAGCACCACATTTGTCTGTGCCTGCAATTGTGCTGCAAATACAAATAAAAAAATGGGAATAAACGTCTTCTTTAAAATTTCCATGTTATACCTAACGTAACAGAGTTTTGGTTATAGTTAACAGCACGGTAAATGTCTGTTTTCTTTTCATAAAAGTAATTTAAATTCAATAAGGCATGGTTACCTAACTGATAAAAAACGCTTTCACCGCATTTAAATTTTGTAGGATCGATGGCGTTATACACATAAAGTCCGTCTGCATCCAGGTAATCGTCCTGGTTGCCAAATGTAGCGGCTGTTTCCAGCCACGTTTTGTTTAATACTTTAAATCCCACCGACTGGCTATAAATGAAATGAGTTACTCCGCTTAAATTCAGTATCGATGCCCTGCTTGTGGTGTATAGATTCAGGTTCCCCAATGGGTAAAAATCCACTTTGGCATCATATTGTTTTAAAGTTTTATTAATGAGTTTCCCAAAGTTAATATCGCCCTGCAAATCAATGTAACGGGTATCATATTTTATTCCTAACAGCCCAAGGTTACTTTGGTAAATATTGCTCCGGTAGCTCGTATGTAAATAATGGTACGCGCCAAGCAAACTTATGTTTTTAGTCAAAGAGTATCTCGCTTTAGCATAATATTCAACCTGCCTGTCGGTTTTACCTGTTTGGTTAAAGTAATCAATATAGCCCGATCTGAATATATTCTGTTTGAAAAACATAAATGATTGATCCAACTGCAAACGCCACGATAATCTTAAACCGATACCCGTGCGTTCAAAAAAGCCGTTGTCGCGTTCGTTGTTGTTAGGTAATTTTATGCCGCTTTCCAAAACCACGTCAGTTAAACCAAGGGGTGATAGCTTGACGGAATGCAAGGTTGCTGTGTCTAAATGCGATGCATTATAAAATGCGGCGTTATTGTTGTTGATATAGGTGTTGCAGTAGTAAGCATACAAATATGCAGTGACATTTTGGGGCTCTTTAAGTAAAACCCGGTTAAACTGATAAATGGCAGCTTTGTAATTGCCGGTGAGCATATAAGCGTACCCTGCCTTAAAGCGTAAAGCGGGCGAGTCTACACTATCGGCAACCGATTGATTTACAAACATGATAAGTTGTTTCCAGTTGCCGGCATTATACAATTGTTCGGCGGTACTATCGGCCATGCCAAGTTTATTATCTTGTGCGCGGGTTACAAGAGCAGCAAATAGCAAGGCGAAAAGGATAGTTAATTTTCTGTACTCCATTGTGCTTCAATATGCTGGCCGTTTATATTTATAATGAAGGCTTGCAGGCTGCCATGATCAACAAAGACCGTTGATTCGGCAAGTGGTATTGTTTTACCTGCAATTTCCTGGTATTGTTTGGATACAATGTTTAACCCTGTTTTTTTTAGCTGGATCCCGCTTTTATATTTTATGCTGATGAACCGGTAAAAAGGTGCAATAAAATCCTGCAGCCAAAGCAAGGTTTTGTTATGGGTAAGCGGTACCGGGAACTCATCATTAGCCTGGATATATCCTGCATCATTAAAAATAACTTTATATGCGGCAAGATAAAAATAGTGAAGGAGCGACGTTTTATCGCCATAAAAGCTGGTGAAGTAAAACATAGTGCCGTTATTAATAAAATAAGCAACGGCACCTGTTGTTTTGCTGTAGATGTATGACTGTCCTAAATCATCTTTAAAAACTTCCCATTCTTCGGTTGCGCCGTTTTCGTTAACCAATTTAGATACAAAGCCCGGTTGCAGATCGAATGCCTTTTTGAGCGGCGCATTGATTTCGGGGTTGCTTATTAATTCGTTTTCGTTTGGGATATTGTAGCTTGCAAGGTTGGTTTGACCACCTTTTTTGGTAAAATAATATGCGAGCGGGTAAGGCAATGTTTTGGATCCTATATAAGGCGTAGCCTGCAACTGGAAATGCAAATGCGGCTCTGGCGAGCGACCCGAATTACCGCAAAACCCCAGCAGATCACCTTGTTTTACAACATCGCCGGGTTTAACTTTTATCGAGTTTTTTTTGAGGTGCGATAGTTTGGAATAAAGCCCCGTGGCATGGCGGACCACTACCGTATTACCCCAGTTCTCTTTCAGGTTTTCTGCGCCAATATCATTATCTTCCACATGGTTTACTACCAGTTCTACAACGCCATCGCCGCAGGCCAGTACCGGCTTATTGAAACAATAAAAATGTTCAGGAAGGGAGCCGGGATGCTGAAACGTTTTTTGTTCGTCGTCGGTAACTACAAAATCAAGTGCCTGGCCCCATTCGCCTTTGTGGGTAATGGCCCCATTATAACCCTGCGAAACCGTCCAGTAGCCCATAAACGGTAAATTGAGCCTAATGTATTTCAGATCGTTCAACCTGCTTTGCAGGTTTAAAACATGGTAAAGGTTTTTTTCGGGCGAGTAATGCTGCGCTATGACTAATTGCAATTTGGTGTGATGGCAGGTCAACTTTAAAAAATAAAGCAGGCTGATATTAAGCACACAAAACGGTAACGAAAAAACAGGCAGCGCATGCAAAGCCATGAGTGTGGTAAGGGCATTAATGAGTATGAAACCCAAAGGGATGCAAACAATTGCCAGCAGGTAAGAGCGTAACGATGGGATGGTGAAAAAGCCGCCTATAGCCATGGAGGCCATCATTAAATTAGCACCAAGGTGGTAATAGCTGATACCCTCGGGGTAGGTATTTGTGATGTTGTTAAACCCGCAGGCCGTTAAAAAACTAATGATAAGCAGGCTGAATGCAATGCGCGAATGCACAAGTATCCCCATAGCAATAAGCATTCCGGCTATGATATTATGTTGAAACAGAATTGCGCTCAATGAACGGAAAAATAAGCTCATCAGTTTTGGCAACGTGGTGGCAAGATAGCCTTCGGCACCGGCCAGGTTACCCGGGCCGGTGTAAATTTCTTCGAGCAGGGAACTGCTTTTTTGAAATAAACCTGTGTTGAAGATGCTGTTGGATGCCAGCAGTACAAGCCAGAAAACCAGGATAAACGGCAGTGATAGTATAGGTAAACCCGGTTTGCTCATGCGCTTTGACATAATGATTGTAGCAAGCACTACCAGGCAACAGGCAACCGCCAGCCAGGTCACAAACATGACGTTCACCTGGAAAAAAGCACCAAATGCTATCCCTGATAATAAACTGTTAAAGCTGTAGATCCCGGCCCGGTAATCTTCGTTATCCTGTTTTAACAGTTTTGTTATCAGCAATGAAAAAATGACACAACCCAATCCTGCAAAGCCGGATACCGGGTTAAAAAATGATACCAGCAACAAAATAATCCCCAATACCCGGTTTTGAGAAAAAAACAGAACCGAATAGGAATTGATGACGGTTTTTATGAATGCCGGAATTTGCTTCACTTGTTGTTATTTAAATGAGCGGGTACTAACTCTGGTTCGGCAGTATATTCCAAGGTTTCGTTTTTGCGGATGAGATGCGTACGCAACTTCTCGTCTATCAACACAACAGCAGGCCTTAAAGTGATGAATTGCATCCATTGGGTCATGTTGTAAGCGCCAACTTTGTGCACCACTACCTGGTCGCCGGGATTTAGCAGGGGCAGGTTAATGCTTTCCCTGATTACATCAATGTTCATGCAAAGCGGCCCGTATATCACCATGTTTTCGGTATGTGCTGCAAAATCCTGAGCAGGGCTTACCTGGTGTTCATACCAAAAAGATGTGAACAGGATATTGACCCCAAAATCAACAATGGTGGCGCCTTTGCCATTGGCCAAACGTTTGTTGGCGATAACAGTGCCCAACAGGTAACCGGCATCATCTATCAAAACGCGTCCGCTTTCCAATATCAGCAGCGGCAGGTCATCATTGGCAAAGCCAAAATTGAGCAAAGCCGAAGTTATGATTTCAGCAAAGTCATCAACCGTCGGCACGGTATCATTTCCCGGCAGGTAAGCACCTTTCAATGTATTGGTTGAGGGGAAACCGCCTCCCAGATCAAGATATTCTATTTTATGATTAAGCTCAGTCTGGCAGCGAACAGCTAGTTCGGCCAGTTTATTAGCTGCTATACCATAAGCATCGGCAGAGAGCATATAGGTACCGATATGGCAATGCAGGCCCACCAATTGCAGACTTCCCGAGCCTGTGATCTTTGTAACCGCCGACCAGGCTTCGCCATTTTCGTAATTAAAACCAAAACGGTCCCAAAGCGGGTAAACGCCGGTATCCATATTTACACGGATAGCTACACGCGGTTTGTTGGAGAGGTTTTTACTTAATAAAAGTAACTGGTTAAGCTCATCAAAATGATCGATATGGATCAGGGAATCATGATCAATAGCCAACTGCAGATCAGCAGTAGATTTACCCGGGCCGTTAAAAATGATCTTGTTACCCGGCACGCCATTGCCTAATGCTTTACGGTATTCAAAGCCCGAAACAACCTCGGCCCAGCTACCTTCCTGGTGAAAGATCTGGCAAATGGCATTGAGGTAGTTGGTTTTATAGCTCCAGGCAAATTGTACTTTGGGATAGCGTGTACTGAAAGCACGGTACGCCGCCCGGTAATTTTTGCGGATCTGTTTTTCGGACAATACAAACACCGGCGAACCGTAGTTTTCGATCAGGCTTTTAACCGAAACGCCATCGATGCTTTTAACGGGCTGCATACCGGTGCGGGAGCCGAACTTATTAAGGGCACCGGCCTGTAGTTTTTTTATATATGGTTTCTCGTATGGCAGCTTTTCCATGGTTATAAATTATAATTCGCCAAACGCTGAGATTTGTTGAAAATCGGCGATATCAGTGATATGGTCCCACGAATACCGGACAAATAACTTACCGGCCTGGTAATCGGCATAGGGTTCAATAACTTCGCCCAATGCCATTTTAGTTAATGCCGCAGGCTGATTTTGGCCGGCGGCAGCGGTTAAATAAACCCATGCCGGAAACCGGGGGTTAATTTCCAATATGTATAAATGCCCTTCGGCATTGCTCATGACCTCCATTTCGTAACCACCTTTCCAGTTGCTTGCGCGGGCAAAGTTGTCGGCCAGTTGGGTAAGTTTGTCATCTTTAATGGTAACGCCCGCCCAGGCTTTCCCTTTATCGGTAATATAAAGCTTGCGCATAGCTACCAAACTGATGTTGCTGCCATTACCATCACCCAGTGCCGCTATGTTGATTTCGTTGCCCTTGATGTATTGCTGGGCTAATACCGGTACGCCCCAGGCTGCATATAATTGATGAAAGGCTTTCAATGCCTGATCCATCGTATATACAACATAAGCATCATAAAACTTACCTTTTATTACCATAGGAAAGTTGAACTCATCAGCCGCTTTTTTAATATCGTCGGTTGTGTAAAGCTTATGGTCGGCGGGCACATAAAAGCCATTTTTTGTGCCGAAATTTTTTAGGTTTACCTTATCCCTCAAAGCCAGTTGCTGGTGTGTTGGGAGATAGGTTGCAATGCCCATTTGCTGCAATTGCAGCGCTATCTTTATAAAATTGAACAGCTCCGAATCAAAGTTAGGGATAATGAGATCAAGATTTTCTCTTTGATTGATATACGCCAAACGTTCGAGCAGTGCTGCTGTACCTTCAGTTGGATAAGGAACCTGGTATGTTTTATTTACATGGTCCCGCAAATAGATCCCCGGCTCCAACGATTCATACGACAGGCCGATTACACGTAAACTATCACCAAAATACTCCTTTAAAGAACGGATAACCGCCATGCCCGGGCCAGGGTTGTCATTGGCATTAAGCCCGGTAACAGCAATACATAAATTAGCGTACTTGTTTGGCATCGTCCTTAAATTTCGAGCAGGTTTGCTTCTTTTAGCTGCAGCATCCAATTATCCCAATCCCTGTTAAGCTGGCTTTCGCTCACTTCATACCTGCTCAGAATATCCTGCTTGATATCACCTTCGGTTTTGCCGCTTTTCATAGCCTCAAGCAGTTTTGCCGCCATACCGTTGCCGGAAAATGAATCGCCGGTGGCGGGGTTAAAAATAAACCCGTTTTCGCTGGTGGCTATGTTGCTTTTGAGTTTCATTTTATAAAGTACAGGTTTGTTTAATTTAATAAAAGCTAAACTTAGCAGGTTTATATGAGTTTACAAAACCAGTTTCAGGATGCCATCAGGTATTCTATCCTTGATGCAAGCACTTCCATATCCAGCGGTTTTACAAACAAGGCATCGCATTTATAGGAGTCGGCCTGTGCTTTTTTTGTTTTAAAAGCGGTTACAATAATGATAGGTACATTGCATAGTTGCTTATCATCCTTAAAGTCCCGGCAAACCAGTTCACAATCGTTATCTACCAACAAATAATCCAAAATGATCAAATCCGGATTAATCATTTTAGCTTTATCATATATAGCATTGGGGTCAAACGTTAAATGCACATTAAAATCGCCATAGTACATAATGTCATCAATTACCGATAACATCCGGCTGTTTTTATCAAGTACTAAGATGGTTTTTTTATCGCCTGCTGTTTTCATGGCTTTAAGGATTAGTGTCAATTTTAATAATATAAAGTTGGGGCTATTTAAGGGGCTATAAAATAATGTGTCGTTCAACGCCTTTAATGTGCCGATGAATTGATTATTTGTGCCAGTCTTTGATAAAATCCGTATAGTTTGTACCTACAGGAAGCTCTACGTCGGTTAGTTTTACCTTGCGGTTGTGGATAGACCTGATCTGATCACGCGCTACCACGAAGCTGCGGTGAATACGGATAAACTTTGAAGCAGGCAGTTTTTCAATAGCAGTTTTCAAAGGCATAAGTGTAAGCACGGGTTTGGATGCCCCCAGTATATGGATCTTGATGTAATCCTGCATGCTTTCAATATATTCAATGTCTTTAATATTGATCTTGATCAGCCTGTATTCTGAATGCACATACAGGAAATCGCTTTCATTTGGGGTATCGGTATGTTTGTACTGGTAATAGCCAATTGCTTTTTGAACCGCCGTGCCAAAGCGCAGGTTATTGATTGGTTTCAGCAGGTAATCAACCGCTTCCAATTCGTAACCTTCATACGCGTAATTTTTGTAGGCGGTGGTAAAAATAATCATTGGCTTATCAGTCAATGATTTTACCAGGTCGATACCGGTAATATCAGGCATGTTAATATCTATGAACAGCACATCTACCTTGTTCAGTTTCAGGTATTCCCCACCCGATATGGCATCCTCAAAAGTATTAACCAATGTTAGCGCGGGATATTCGGCTACATATTTTTCAATTATTTGAAGGGCCAGCGGCTCATCATCAATAGCTACACATTTTAATTGCATAATAAATAGTTTAAGCGTTAATCTCCAGTTCAACAATGAAATTGCCATCGGCTATGCTAATGTCAAGCCGGTGTTTGTTAGGATAAATATGTTGCAGGCGCTGGCGGTTATTGGCAATGCCGATCCCTTTCCGCTCGGAGGCAGGTCGTTTTTCGAAAATGGTATTTTTGCAGATGAACAGCATTTGGTTGCCGTTTACCCTTAAACAGATATTGATAACTGATGGCTGATGTTTACTTACGCCGTATTTAAAAACGTTTTCAATAAAGGTCATCAGTATCAGGGGCGGAATTTTTTGGTTGTCAATCCCGCCCGAAACTTCAAAATCAAGTTTTGTTTTTTTGCCGAGGCGCAGGCGTTGCAGATCGATATAATCATTGATACAATCAATTTCATTTTGCAGCAAAACAAAATCCTCTGTTACTTCATCGGTTACATAGCGCATGATGTTAGAGAGTTTCATGATGCTCTCGGAAGTATGCTCGTTATGGGTAACCGATAAGGCATAAATATTATTCAGCGTATTGAATAAAAAATGAGGATTGATCTGGGCTTTAAGAAAAGAAAGTTCGGCATGGGCTTTTTCAGCTTCGGCACGGGTAACCATCTGTTCGGTAAGCTGCCATTTTTGAACCGTGGCAATGGCAACGCTCAGCCCCATCACAATGATAAAAATAAACAAGCCTACCATGTCAATATTACCGGATTGATGAATGAAAATAACGCGATTGGTGGGTTTAAGGCTGGGGTCCTGCATCCGCAGATCCTCATGCGGCAACGGGCCAAAAGGCATATTTTGCTGATCAGGTGCTGAGCTGTCAATTCCCGTTGGTGTAATTTGCGGCCCTATAGGCTGCGGATTGGGGGCCGTTGTTGCTGGTTTATTCCCTTTAATGAGATTGTGAAGAAGCAGGTTATCAAAAGGCTGCAAAAAGTAAACACAGCCTGAAAGTAATAGCACAATAAGCCCATACCAGACATATCTTTTACGGAACACGAATTTTGGCACCAGGTACCAGGCGTTCAGGTAAAACATAAATATATAGGTGAGACAAAACAGCCAGTAGTAAGGTGAAAACAGAACGGTATAGGTGCCGGCGCTGCTTTGCTGTGTGCGGTTCATGAATAATAGCGGGAACCCTAAAAACACAAGCCAGCCTGCAGCATGAATAAAAAAAGTGGTTGCTTTTGAGCGGATCATTTTATTTTAAGATTCTTTTATTCATCAATACCGGAGCTACTGGCTGGCACATATTTTAGCGTCTAATTTAAAAAAAGCACCTGTACATTGCACAGGTGCTTCATCTTATACGAAAAAAACTATAATTCAGTGTCCCTGCTTCTGAATTATAAATCAAAGATGAAGATGAGTGGGAGTTTTAACAACCATGTGTCGGTGAACCGGGAAATTGTATAGATGAACGGGAAGCTGCCGTATCATCCTATAGATTAACAATAGTCTTTAGTCTAAAGTCGTAAGTTCTAAAGTAAAAAAACGACTTTGACTTAATAGTTAGCACTGTTGACTTAAGAAGCGGGATTTGAAAAAGGAAATAGGGGTGAAATAAAAAAGCTTCCTTGCACTCGCTGCTTGGAAGCTTTAACCTAAACCTTATCACTGATCAAATTATTATTTGATGGTGTAAAGGTAGCCCTGAGGTTTTAATCTGAAATTTTGTACCGACGAACGGGGTAATTGAATGGATGGAGGGGAGTTTTGGATATTTTATGAATTTAATTCAGCGTTTTTATTAACATTGATTATAATCCAACAAATTATGAAGCTACTTCTTACATCTGCCGGAATCAGCAATATGAGTATTCAAAATGCTTTGGTAGAGCTCCTTGGCAAACCGTTTGCCGAAGCGAGCGCCCTTTTTATTCCCACCGCGATATACGCCATACCCAACGGTGGTGAGATAGTACGAAAGGTTATTTGCGGGTCCTTAGGTGATCCCTTTTGCCAATTGGGTTGGAAGTCGCTGGGCTTATTGGAACTTACAGCCTTACCCAGTATCAAAAAAGAGTTATGGGTCGATATGCTCCGGGAAACCGATGTTTTACTGGTAGGTGGTGGAGACTGCCAGTACCTGACCTATTGGATGCAGCAATCCGGGCTGGCGGATCTGCTGCCCTCGCTTTTACAAAAGATGGTATATGTTGGCTTGAGTGCCGGTAGCATGATCATGACCCGTTTTGGTACTACCTATGGCAACCATATCCTGCCGGCTGATAGTGATAAGTCGTTAAGTTTTGTTGACTTTGCTATCCACCCGCATTTGGATCATGAGTGGTTCCCGAATAATTCGCTGGACAATATTGAGAAACTGGCTGCTTCCATACCGGTACCATCATACGCTATTGACGATCAAACCGCAATTAAAGTGATTGACGGAGCCGCCGAGATTATTTCTGAGGGGCATTGGAAATTATTTACTCCCCGAGATTATGGCAGGCCGCTAAAAAATATTTAATAAATCCCTGTTTGAGGCACATACCCCGCACTGAACATGTTCACAATTGACCGGGGAGTTAGTACTGTGATTATATCCACATCCGGGAGACTGACTCCTTTTTCGTATCCGGCAGGGCTCCATAAATACAACAGGTTATCTTTGAGTAAATGTGATTTGCCATCATCAATTACAAATGTGCCGTTGGGCAGGGCTGTTAGTTTTTCTTGATAGGTGACTTTTGACTTATCAGCTGTGATGCGCTCTGCCTGCAAAATATCATCAATTTTGGCTACAGGTGTTTTCATGTCAAAACCGTATTGAGGGTTGCCTTTTAGCCAAAACTCTTTAAACCGCTGATGATCCTTATACCTGCATTGAAAACAAGGCCGGTGCCCTGCTGAAAAAGCCGTAGCTTCATCAAAGAAGAATAGTTCAGTCCAGCGGTCGGGCTGCATAATTTCGCGATGCCGGCCCCTGAACTCCAAAACGCAGGTTATCCAGGCTTTAATTTTGAAAGCGCGTACAATTTCCTTGTCCTCATTATGGATTACGCCCCGGTTACCAAGCCAGGCACCCCGCGCTGTTGTTTTAATAAGTTGTCCAAATGGATTTACGCGGTTCTGCAACATGTTATACGTTGTTCAATGGTCAGGATCAAGTCACATCAATGTGTTTAAGACAGCGCGTCATGAAATATAATGCCCAGGCTATGGCGTTTACCGCTGTGAACCGGGCTTACACCATGCTTCATATTTACCCTGTAATAACCTTTGCTGCCTTTTACCGGCCTAAAGTTAGTGGTAAATAAAACCATATCACCCATATTAGGAGTAAGTACATTAACTTTTGATTGCGCCCGCGGAATTTGCTCAGTAATTACAAATTCGCCGCCGGTATAATCTCTGTTGTGCTGATCGAGCATGAAAACCATTTGGATGGGGAAATATACCTCGCCGTAAAGGTCCTGGTGCAGGGTGTTAAATCCGCCTTCTGTGTATTGCAATATCAGGGCTGTGGGTTTGGTTTGCCCGGCTTCATGGCTTAACTGTTTCATTTCTTCATGGGTGCCGGGGAATTGTTTGTCAAAACCAAGTTCATTCATCCATTTATTAGCCACAGGTACGATGTACGGATAAACGCTCTCCCTTAAATCGGTTATAATTGCAGGCAGCGGGTATTTATAATATTTGTATTCGCCGTATCCAAATCTGTAGCGCTCCATGTTGACGGTTTTGCGGTAAGCATCTGCGTCATAATCGCTGATTAATGTATCGCAGTAGCGTTCACCTAAAACCTGTTTAACAATCGCAAAACCGTTGTTATGTAATGTTTTATTAATTTGATCCCAATCAAGATTTTTGATGCGATCTTTAAGTGTTTGTTCCGGTGTCATTTTTGTTATTTTGAATAGTATCAAAACTATCATTAGGCAGATTGGCGGGCAATCCGATTCTTGCGGAATTTATACTGTCGGTTCCATCGAAGAAAAAGTATTAAAATACATTATCATGAAGATTAAACTTAAACGGGTTTATGAGCCTTATACTGAGGTAGATGGCGTTAGGGTTTTAGTGGACCGCCTTTGGCCGCGGGGGATAAAAAAGGAAGACCAACGAATTGACAAGTGGTTTAAAGATGTAGCTCCATCTAACGAACTAAGAAAATGGTACAACCATGATCCTGAAAAATTTGAAGCCTTTAACCAAAAATACCGCGCCGAAATTGAGGGTGCAAAGGATTTGGATGAATTGGTAGATTATATCAGGCAGCATAAAACAGTGACACTGGTGTTTTCTTCAAAGGAGCCGAAATTAAATAATGCTGTAGTTTTAAGTAAGATAATCGAAGAGCATATCGCCTGAAAACTCCGCAAGAATCGGATTGTTGAGCATAGACGAGGCTGGTACTTTTGTGTTATAAATACAAAAAACACAATTGAATTTATTAAAAAAGGCTTTATGAAAACTCAACAAGAGATAGATTATACCCGCATAGCAGACGCGATTGGCTTTTTCAGGGAGAATTTTAAGGCACAGCCTAAACTGGACGAAGTTGCGGAACATGTTAATTTAAGTCCCTTCCATTTTCAACGGATGTTTAAGGATTGGGCAGGGGTAACCCCAAAACAATTCCTGCAGTATTTGAGTGTGGAGCATGCCAAGGAAATATTGAAACATGAAGACGCGAATGTTTTTAATACCGCGCTGCAAACAGGTCTTTCGGGAGGTGGCCGACTGCATGACCTTTTTATTAAGGTAGAAGGTATGACCCCTGGCGAATACCGTAACGGCGGAGCCATGCTGCATATCAACTATTCGTTTGCAGATACACCTTTTGGTAAGGTGATCGTAGCATCCACTGCTAAAGGGATTTGCCACATGGCGTTTGTTGATGAGGGCGAAGAGAAAGCATTGGAGCAACTGAAGATAAGTTTTCCTAATGCGGTATTCAATCAGTTAGTTGACAGGATCCAGCAGAACGCCCTGTTTATTTTTACGCAGGATTGGAGCCGTCTGGATGAGATCAAGCTGCATTTAAAAGGAACCGATTTCCAGATCAAGGTGTGGGAGACATTATTAAAAGTACCTCCCGGGGGATTGACTACTTATGCCTCACTTGCTAAAAAAGCAGGCAGCGGAAATGCTTATCGCGCGGTCGGCTCAGCGGTAGGTAGTAACCCCGTAGCGTTCCTGATCCCTTGCCACCGGGTAATCAAATCAACCGGCGAAATCGGCCAGTATCATTGGGGCAGTACCCGTAAAAACGCAATAATAGGCTGGGAAGCAGCGCTAAAGGAGCGGGCTGAATAAGGTTTGTGAGCATGGGGAATATGCAATTCCCCTCAAGCGTCCACGGTCACATAGCAACGCTAAAGTAAGCGTGGACGTAAACATGGAATGAGTATTTCCCGTTTTGCATATCGCAGGAACAACACATTAGTATGGGGCTCATTGCCATATAAGGTAAACAGGGTATAGTGCCGAAACAAGTGGTCCATTGCGAAACTAAATAATGCTTCTACTGTAACTACATCAATCCAAACACTGTCTATTAGGTATCAGTATTTAACGCGATGCCTAAGGTTTATTTTCTGTTGATCATGTTGCTTTTTACCTGTAGTTTCAACGCGGCAGGTAGCGAACATGTGACTATCAATGGCATAACCTTTAAAAATGCAAAACCTGATCCTTCACCCGCCGGTGATTTTAAAACTTTAGTCATTCCGATAAAAAGAGCCGGGAACCTGATTCTTATTGAAGCTCAGATCGATACGCTTGAAGGCAACTTTGTGCTGGATACCGGTGCACCGTACCTGGTTTTAAATGAAACTTATTTCAGGTATCTGCCACACGTAGCCGAACAGGAATCGGCGGGCATTAACGGGTACGCTAACAGCTCATTTACAACTTATATCCGCAATTTTAACATCCTTGAATTGCATTATCCAAAGTTGAGGGCCGATGTTACCGATCTGTCATCTATAGAAAACGGTAAGCGGATCAAAATATTGGGATTGCTGGGTACCGGGCTGTTTTACGATTTCGCAATCACTGTTGACTTTTTCAGAAATACATTATATATCCAAAAACTTGATGAGGATGGTAACATCCCCGAAGCCGAAAAGGTATTTCACGATCGTTTTATGGTAAGTCCTTTCCGTATGCTCAATGATGTTATTTTAATGAAGGGTACTGTTAACGACAATGCGCTTTGGTTTGCTTTTGACAGTGCCGCCGAAACCAGTTTGCTCGACTACCGCCGTTCAAAAAAACTGATTCCTGATATGGAGGTTATCAGCCGCTCAAAAATTATGGGTATTGGTGGCACTTCCATCGAGGTGATTTATACGCGCTTTGATAATTTGGTTGTTGGCGACCGAAAGTACATGAAAAACCGTATTTTAATAACCAATCTCGAAAAAATGGGAAATGCTTATGGCTATAAAATTGATGGTGTTTTAGGATATGACTTCTTTGTGCGCGGCATATTCACCATCAACTTTGTTAAAAAAGAATTTGAAATGTACATTTACAGCAACCAGTAATATGAAGAGGCGCGGGCGTATAGTTATTGTTTTTTTTGCGATGGTTTGCATGGCCATACATGCAACAGCGCAAAAACGCAATAACCTGATCATGGGCAAGGATAATCTCGTGCTGCTTATTGATATGCGCTCATCCAAAACAGAAGTGGATAGCTTGCTCAGAAAAGCCGGGTTAAAAGATGCAAATGCCGCTGCTGTTTTAAAAGGCGATTTTACCGCCCTGAAAAAAGACGGCTGGGCAATGGCCGGAAAACGGGGACATATAATAGAGTTCGACAGGCCGCTTGAGGCCCTTAACCTTAACCCGCAAGCCACCCCTTACCTGATAACTACTAAAATAGATAACAATGATAATGAGTCGCCGGGGTATCCGGCTGATGTTAACTTCGGTATCAATAACTTTGCTAAAGTCACTGTTCATGAATTAGCATCTGGTTTAACCCGTTTCTTTTTGCCCGGGTATGCCCAAAGTAAAAGGGTACTGTTATCAGGCAACTTCAATAACTGGAGCACACTTAAAGGTATCATGGCCAAAACCGACAGCGGTTGGATTGCCGACATAAAGCTGAAACCCGGCAAGTATGAATATAAGTTTATTGTGGATGGCCATTGGATCAGCGACCGTTATAATAACCTGGTGAGCGATCATGACGATAATTCGATATACTTTCGTTATAACTACACCTTTAAGCTGAACGGATACGTCAATGCCCGCAAAATAACACTGGCGGCGAGTTTTAATGATTGGGATGCTAATAATATCGTCCTCGAGAAAAGTGCCAGAGGCTGGCAAAAACAGCTTTACCTGCACGAAGGTACACAGGCATATCGTTTCCTGGTTGATGGCAAATGGATCACCGATCCGGCTAATCCTAATAAAATACAGGGTGCTGATGGATACACCAATTCAGTACTAAACCTTGGTGAAACGGTTGTGTTTAAGCTTGATGGTTATACCAATGCAAAGAAAGTGTACGTAGGCGGAAGCTTCAATAATTGGGAGCATGGCCTGATCCCGCTTACCAAAACCAAAACGGGCTGGGCATCGTCCTTAATTATTCCGCCAGGCAATTATGGCTATAAGTTTGTTGTGGATGGTAACTGGATCACCGACCCCAAAAATCCGCGTAATATGATGGAGGGCGGCGTTGTTAATTCATATATTGCGGTAAAGCCCAATTATACGTTCAAATTAAGTGGTTTCAATAATGCTAAAAAAGTTCATTTAGCAGGCAGTTTTAACAACTTTGATGATTTTGGTTACACACTTGCTTTTAACGGTAAAGAGTGGACTGTAAGTGTTTACCTGAAACCCGGCAAGCAGCTGTACAAGTTTATTGTAGATGGTAAATGGATGATTGACCCGGGCAATAAACTTTACGAACCAAACCAATATAATTCAGGTAATTCCGTTTTATGGATCGAATAGAGGAATAGAAACAGAATTGCAAGAACCAAGAGGTAAGAATCAAGACTATGAGAGTCAAGATGAAAGAATAAAGAAGCAGGAAAAGCAATTACGGGCTCTGAATAATAAAAACCTTGACTCTTATAGTCTCGCATCTTAATTCTTTTCTCTTGTATCTTGACGCTCTCCTTACTATCTTAGCTAAAATACAATATTTTTTATGACCATCCCCATATACCAGGCCGACGCGTTTACCGATAAGCTTTTTGGCGGTAACCCGGCGGCTATTTGCCCGCTTAATGAATGGCTGCCTGATGTTACCATGCAAATGATAGCCATCGAAAATAATCTTGCAGAAACTGCTTTTTTTGTAAAAAGTGGGGAGGGCTATATGCTTCGCTGGTTTACGCCCGAGTATGAGATAGATCTTTGCGGGCATGCTACCCTGGCATCGGCTCATATTCTTTTTTCGGAGCTGGGATATGAGGGAGATGTAATTCATTTTGAAACCGTAAAGGCCGGAACGCTAACCGTAAAGCGCGATGGCGATAAATATACCATGGACTTTCCGTCGCGCCCGCCAATTCCCATTGAGGCGCCGAACGGATTGGCCGAAGCGCTTGGCGAAAAACAGCCTGTAGCCTTTTTGCGCTCACGCGATTACTTCATTGTTTATGAAACCGAGCAGGATATCAGGGAGCTTACGCCCGATTTCTTCGCCATGTCAAAAATGGATACGGTAGGGATCATAGCCACCGCTCCCGGCGATAACTCTGATTTTGTTTCCCGCTTTTTTGCCCCCGGCGCAGGCATCCCGGAAGACCCGGTTACCGGTTCGGCACATTGTAACCTGATCCCGTATTGGGCAAAACGCCTTGGTAAAGATAGCCTCCATGCCTACCAGCTTTCGGCCCGCCGCGGCGAACTTTGGTGCGAGCTTAAAGGCGACCGCGTGTTGATGAGCGGTAAGGCTGTTACTTATTTAAAAGGGGAGATAAGGGTTTAATTCTTCTTCATATCATTGAGGAGGAATGACGAAGCAATAGCACAGAAGCTGGCGCGCTCTGTAAAATATGCGATTGCTTATGCTGCACTTATAATGACATATCAGGAGCTATAACCACCTTTCGCCTTTATCCTTTTACCTTTCACCTCAAAAATTTACTTTCAAAACTCAATTTTTTATAATTACTTTGGAGGTTTGGACCGTGCAAGGTACTTAATAAATTAAATGCAGCTTACCCGTTTAGAAATCAAGGGCTTCAAGAGTTTTGGCGATAAAATAACCATCAATTTTAATGAGGGTGTTACCGCTATTGTCGGACCTAACGGTTGCGGTAAGTCGAATGTTGTTGATTCTATCCGTTGGGTTTTGGGTGAGCAAAGCACCCGGATGCTCCGTTCGGAGAAAATGGATAACGTTATTTTTAACGGTACCAAAAGCCGTAAGTCGGCTAACCTTGCCGAAGTTTCCCTCACTTTTGATAATACCAAAAACGTACTGCCAACCGATTATTCGCAGGTAACACTTACCCGCAAGCTTTATCGTACCGGCGAAAGCGAATACCGGCTTAACGATGTACAGTGCCGTTTAAAGGATATTACCGATCTTTTTTTAGATACAGGTATCGGCTCCGACTCCTATTCTATCATCGAGCTCCGGATGATCGACGAGATCATTACCAATAAGGAAGGATCGCGCCGTAACCTGTTTGAGGAAGCATCGGGAATCTCCAAATACAAGCTCCGTAAAAAGCAAACTTTCAGCAAGCTGAAGGAAACCGAGGCCGATTTGGCTCGCGTTGATGACCTGCTGTTTGAGATTGAGAAGAACCTGAAATCACTGGAGAACCAGGCGAAGAAAACTGAACGGTACTATCGCCTTAAAGAACAGTATAAAACGCTGAGCATTATGCTGGCTTCGTTCAGGATAGTGGCTTTCAGCGAATCATTGAAAAAGATAGAGGAGCAGGAGTTAAAGCATAAAGCCGAGAAAGGCGATATCGTAGCCCAGATTGATACTTTGGAGGCTACCTTACAACAACAAAAGCTGGATAGTATCACCAAAGAAAAGAACCTCTCTGTTCAGCAAAAAACAACCAATGAGTTTGTTTCAAAGATCCGGGCTTACGAAAGCGAAAAGAAGATCAAGAATGAACAGTTGAAGTTTCAACAAGATAAAGAATCGCGTCTGACTGAAGAGTTAGAACGCGATAAAAACCAGCTGAACCACGTTTTATATAACATTAAACGCTTAAACGAGGAAAAGGCCACCGAGGATGAAGCGCTGCAAACCATCCAAAGCAAACTTTCTGATTTAAAAGAAGCCGTTGACGAATTACGCGCCCAGCAAACCGAAGCACGTAATGAGCTCAACGAGCTTAATAATATCAATACCCGCCTGCAAAACCAGGCTTATAAGGCAGAAAAAGACCTGGATATACTACAAATTCAGCAGCAGGCTTTGGAGCAGGAAAGCCAGCGCAATATGGAAGATACCACCAATAAAGAGGTGGAGCTTTCGCACTTTAACCAGGTGGTTGCCGAGCTGCAATACCGCAAGGAAACGCTTGATGATGAGTTTCAGCAAGCCGTTGAATTTGAAAATAAATTAAAAGAGCAAATTGCCGAAACCGATGCTGAACTGAATGCGGTTAAGGATACAATCATAAAAGAGAGCCGTCGCCTTGACGCCAAGCAAAATGAATATAACCTTACCAAAAGTATGGTTGATAGTTTGGAAGGCTTCCCTGAATCTATCAGGTTCCTGAAAAAGAATACTGATTGGGCTAAAAATGCACCGCTGTTTAGCGATGTGCTTTTTTGTAAGGAGGAATACCGGGTAGCTATTGAAAACTACCTGGAGCCGCTCATGAACTACTATGTGGTGGAAAGCTATGATGACGCTGTGAAGGCTATTAATCTGCTTAGCAATTCGGCCAAAGGGCGTGCAAACTTTTTTGTGCTGAACAATTATGCCGATGAAGCCGCAGCACAGATAAATTTTGAAAAAAATGACGCTATTCCGGCCCTTGGCGTAATTGAAGTTGAAAAGCGTTATCTGCCGCTTTGTAATTACCTGCTTAAAGGTGTTTACCTGGTTGATGACGATAAAGAAGGCCAGATCAATAGCGAAACTTTACCGCAGGGCGTTGTGTTAATCGGCAAAAGCGGTAAGTTCAATAAATCAAAACATACCATGGCCGGTGGTTCGGTTGGTTTGTTTGAGGGTAAAAGGATCGGTCGTGCTAAAAACCTTGAGAATTTAGCCAAGGAGATCCGTGGGATAGAGAACCAGGTGGGCGCATTCAGAACAAAGTCTGAAGAACTACAGAATAAACTCGGCGCCTTACGCGGTTCAACCAAAGCGGCCGAGATCAACGAGCAGCAACAGATCCTGAACCGTTTAAATAACGAGCTCATTACCGTTAAAACCCGTCAGGAGCAATACCAAACTTTCATTGAAAACAGCCTTAACCGTAAGGAAGATATCGCCCGCAAAATTGCCGGAATAAAAGATGAAATGGCTGCTCTGCAGCCGCAATTGGCCGAGCTGAAGACTCAGCGGCAGATCCAAAGCGATTTATTGGCCGATAAGCAGATGGCTTTTAATGAACTGAACGAATACGTATCGGTACAATCAAATGCTTACAACCAGGAAAATATCCGTTTTCATCAGCAGCAAAATAAGGTATCAGGTTTAATGAAAGACCTTGACTATCGTGATACCCAGCAGGAAGGTCTCGAAACGCGTATAAGGCAAAACAGCACCGAACTTGAAAAGGTAAAAGTTGCCATACAGGAAAACCTGAAGCTGGCCGATAACTCCGACGATAACCTGCTTGAAATGTATGAGCAGAAAGAAAACCTGGAGAAAGCTACGCAGCAAGCCGAACAGGAGTACTATCAATGGCGTGGCCTGATCACCGAAAATGAGAACCAGGTAAGCTCATTAAGGCGCAAAAAAGAAAACAGCGAAGTTATTGAGAACGAACTGCGCGACGAACGCAATAACTTAAAGATTGACCTGAACGCGCTGAAAGAGCGTCTTTCGGTTGAATTTAATATAGATATTGAAGATCTGCCCGAAAGCGAAGTGCCGGAAGGTGAAAACGAGCAGGACCTGCGTGACAAAGCTGAAAAGCTAAAAAAACAACTGGATGATTTTGGCGCCATAAACCCGATGGCGGTTGAAGCCTATAACGAAATGAACGAACGTTATACCTTTATCCAGGCGCAAAAGAAAGACCTGAGCGAAGCCAAGGCATCATTGCTGGCTACTATCCAGGAAATTGACGATACCGCGAAAGATAAGTTCATGACCGCCTTTATGATGGTGCGCGAAAACTTTATTAAAGTATTCCGCTCTCTGTTTAATGAAGAAGACTCCTGCGATCTGATCCTGACCGATCCTGATCATCCGCTCGAATCAGATATCGATATCATCGCGAAGCCAAAAGGTAAACGACCACTATCCATCAACCAGCTATCGGGAGGGGAAAAAACGCTTACGGCAACCGCTATACTTTTTTCGCTGTACCTGCTAAAGCCTGCACCTTTCTGTATTTTTGATGAGGTTGACGCGCCGCTTGATGATACCAACATTGATAAGTTCAATAACATTATCCGTACCTTCTCCAAAGATTCTCAATTCATCATCGTATCCCACAACAAACGCACTATTGCAAGTACAGATGTTATTTACGGCGTAACCATGGTTGAGCAGGGGATTTCCCGCGTGGTGCCTGTTGATTTAAGGGAGCTGGCTGATTAGAGCTGAAAGCCGAAGGCCGAAAGCTAAAAGCTCGCCTTTCGCCGTTGTTGGTGTTGTCATCAACGACTTGGTATACCCGTATAATTTTATTAACCACTAAAGCCGGTATGTATAGCGTAGCTTTAGCATAATAAAAAAGGCGAAAAGCTTTTCAGCCCTTCGCCTTTAAATGATACGAAAAAATTTTATTTCTTCTTTTTAAACACCGATGGTGTTTTAAGCATCAAACCTTTTACTTTGCTGCGGGTGAACCTCTGTTCCATCGTACGTTTCTGATCGGCCGAAAGCACGTTTTTTGATGAGGTAGCCAGGCTCTGTGTCTGTACCGAACGGGTTATATATTTACCGGTCGAAATATAGCTCAAAGCCTGTGCTAATAATCCTTCGGTAGGGTCACCGAAATCTTTGGTCAGATCGTCAACAGCGCTAACACCTTTATAAATGCCTTGTCCCGGTGTCATACCTGTATAATAATCGCCATTGTTTGCCGAATTTTTTGTAGAGAACATTGGCATATACAACTGGTATTTATTAATGTCGATGCCATAAAAGCCAACCGGTTTACCATATGTTGTTGAGCCGATCAATTCAACATCCAGTTCAGGGATCAGGTTATTAATGGTCAACTCACTTGCCGAAGCGGTACCGCCGCCAACTATAAAGAATATCCGGCTTAAATTAAGTGACCCTTGTTTTTGAAAATTAACAGTTTGGTTGCTTACCGAAAAAAATCCTTTGGGGATTTCGTAAAGGTTTTTAAACAAGGTATAATTATCGTTTGTAAGCTTATCATTAAAATAAGCTGTATACATCTTAGTACCGTTCTTAGCCGATGGTACTAAAAGGTTATCAAAGTATTCGGCAGTTTCTACGGATCCGCCACCGTTATACCTTAAATCAATGATCAAATCGGAAATGCCCGTGAAACTGTTTAATGCTTCCAGTATCTTAGGACCGGCATTGGTTTTATCAGTAAACGAATTAAAAACCATGTAACCGGCTTTTTTGCCCGAGCCGGCATCCAGTGTTTTATAAGTAATAACAGGGTTTATGGTATAGTTAGCAGTATTAAGCGTTACATCAACTGTGGTATTATCCGGTTTGGCTAATGTCATGCTGATAGTTTTGCTGTATGCATAGGCTTGTATTACAAACTGGGTAGTTGTACCTCCGTCATCGTAAGCGAGGTCGGTACGTCCATTTATTTTGGTGATCTGATACCCGCGTTTAATACCTGCTTTATCAGCAGGTGAACCAGGATATACATATTTGATTCTCAGATCTGAGCGGGTAGGGTAGAATACCGAAAAGCCGAAGTCGCCTCCATTACCGCTCAATTCGTTTGATACGGACCCATCGTCAATAAACGAGTATTTGGCCGTGCCGGTATTATCATAATATTCGTACGGTTGAGAGCTTGCCGGATTTATAGCATATTGCGATAAATGGTCAACCTCGCTGCTTAACCCGGTAATGGTGTCGGTACTGACATAGTTACGGGGCTGAAAGTTTTTATAGGTTGGAAGCTGGTTGTACCACAGATAAGTTTCCTGCGGATATAAAAAAACAGAATCTCTTATGCGGTCGAGTGCGGTGCCGGTGCTTGATGGTCCCGAGATGTCACCATCGCCATTATCCAGCGGTTTGTTTTTTTTACAGGCCGATAATGAAGCAATGGAGATAAGGATTAAAAAGTAAAATATTTTTCTCATCAGTTTGAGTTTAAGTATTTAAACGCCTTGTTAGTAAGTATGTTATAGCCAATGCTATAAAAAATCTTTAACGTTGATGCTGTCAATACCGCTTGCTTCAGCGCACAGCCTGTCGGTTTCCGAATTTTCAATCATCACTATTTCTTTACGCTGGATTCCATGTTCCTGAATAAGCAGGTTAATTACATCTGGTTCGGGTTTTGGTACGGTTTCTTCGGTAAAATAGCAGCGGAGATATTTTTCCAGCCCGTGCCATTCGGTTTGTTTAATTTTATTTACCTGTTCCTGAACATTGCCGTTAGTTACAATAAACAGTTTTTTGCGGTCGACCACAATATCCTGCATTAAGGTAAGTATATTTTGATATAAAAGCAGTTTTAGCGGTAATTTGGCAGTTAAAAGCAGGTTCTCAAATTTATCGCGGTATTGTTCGGCCACCGGGAACTGCTCCGTCAAACGGTTAAATGCGGCATCCTTTCCTTCAGCTATATACGTATCAGTTAATACTTTGGTTGCGGCCTTTGCATCTATCAGCTCAATATATTCAAGCATGTTTGCAAACAGGTAATAAGCCTGAAAGTAATAATCCTTTGCCGGATAAAGCACATCATCTAACTCAAAAATAAAAGCTGTTTTACGTTTATCAATATCCTTATAGTCCATTAAGCAATTACGTGTAGGTTTATATCGTATTCATTAAAAAGCGTTTCGGCCTTTAGCAAGAGTATTGTTTCATCCGGCCTTAGTAAATAAACCGAATCGATGCTCTTATCCAGGCAAAGCGTTAGCATTTCATGTGTATAACTTGCCGAAGCTGGATTGGGCAACAATATCATTTTGCCCATTTTTATCATAAAATCAGGCAGGTCCAAATGATCACCCAAAATAATATTTTTTCCTTCCAGTTTGTTTTTGAGCTGGTAGGCTTGTGCCGTTGTGGCGGCGGTAATTAAAATGCTCATATGGCTATTGACCGTTAACAATTAAACCATCCCTCATTGTAACTGTGCGGTCTGACAGGTTTGCAAGATCTTCATTATGAGTAACAATTACAAAGGTTTGCCTGAAATCGTTTTTTAACTTAATAAATAATTCATGAAGCTCGAGCGCGTTTACCGAGTCAAGGTTGCCTGAAGGTTCATCGGCAAAAATAAGTGCCGGATTGTTGATTAACGCACGTGCCACAGCTACCCGTTGTTGCTCGCCTCCCGATAGCTGGTTAGGTTTATGGTGCAGCCTGTCTTTCAACCCCAAAAGGTCAAGCAACCCGGCCGCTTTTTTTTCTGCTTCAGATTTTGATTTTCCTGCGATAAAGGCCGGGATACAAACATTTTCAAGAGCGCTGAATTCGGCCAGTAAATGGTGGAACTGGAATATAAAACCAATCTGCCGGTTCCGGAAATCGCTTAGTTGTTTATTATTTAGTTTGTTTAGTTCAATATCATTAATAGTTAAAGTGCCCGAATCAGGCCGGTCAAGGGTGCCTAATATGTTAAGTAACGAGCTTTTTCCGGCACCTGAAGCACCAACGATAGTCACGATTTCGCCCTTTTGTACCTCAAGGTCAACGCCCTTTAATATTTGTAACTGCCCGTATGATTTATGGATAGATCTGGCTTTAAGCATTTGACAAAGTTAACGGATTAGCTGATTATTTTCCGTGATTACACCGATTATGAATTGATTACACCGATTTTGACAGCTGTTGATTTTTTGATTGAGCTGATTACTCGTTTTTGGGAATCAGAGGGTAAAGGTTTTTTGAATTGATCGGGTTTTATTTGTCTAAATTAAAAGCATTTGATTAGCCTTTTGCCTATTCCCCAAATTCTTTTAATTCGAGGTTCAGACAAAAAACTGAATTAATTAATAAGCCGAATGCCACATTGCGCCTTAGCACCTTTGAGAGCTAAAAAAACAGGATGTATTGTGTTTTGTAAATACAATGTTATTTACCCAAACAATGGCAAATAAACTGAAACAAGGTGTTTACCGTTTCAAACAAAATTGTAGCTTTACCGCAAATTCTTCAAAACATGAATATTCACGAATATCAGGGTAAAGCTATATTAAAAAGCTATGGCGTTAGAGTTCAGGAAGGCATTGTAGCCGATACTGTTGAGCAGGCTGTTGAGGCTGCCCAAAAATTGAAAGAAGACCTGGGCTCAAGCTGGGTAGTGATCAAAGCACAAATCCACGCAGGTGGCCGTGGTAAAGGGGGCGGCGTTAAGCTTGCCAAAAACATCGAGCAGGTAAAAGAACATACCGGCAATATTTTAGGTATGCAGCTGGTAACTCCGCAAACTGGTCCTGAAGGTAAAAAAGTTAAGAAAGTTTTAGTTGCACAGGATGTTTACTATCCGGGCGAAAGTGAAACCAAAGAGTTTTACATGAGCGTATTGCTTGACCGCGCCCGTGGCCGCAACATCATCATGTACAGTACCGAAGGCGGTATGGATATTGAGGAAGTTGCACACTCAACCCCTGAGCTCATATTTAAAGAAGAGATTGATCCTAAAGTTGGCTTACAAGGCTTCCAGACCCGTAAAATAGCTTTTAATCTTGGCCTTGAGGGCGAAGCGTTTAAAGATATGACCAAATTCATCGCTGCTTTATACAAAGCCTATGAAGGTACAGACTCATCACAATTTGAAATTAACCCGGTTTTAAAAACCTCTGATAATAAAATTTTAGCTGTTGATGCTAAGGTTAACCTTGACGATAACGCGCTTTACCGTCATCCGGATTACGCTGCAATGCGTGATACTGATGAGGAAGATCCAACCGAGGTTGAAGCCAGCAAATCAAACCTTAACTATGTTAAGCTTGATGGTAACGTAGGCTGTATGGTTAATGGCGCCGGCTTAGCTATGGCTACTATGGACATCATTAAAATTGCCGGGGGCGAGCCTGCCAACTTCCTTGACGTAGGCGGTACTGCCAACGCGCAAACTGTAAAAGCTGGTTTCAATATCATCCTTTCAGATCCTAACGTAAAAGCCATCCTGATCAACATCTTCGGTGGTATCGTTCGTTGCGACCGTGTTGCGCAAGGTGTAATTGATGCTTACAAAGAGATCGGTAATATCCCGGTGCCAATTATTGTTCGTTTACAGGGCACAAACGCT
The DNA here is from genome assembly GCA_966212355.1 of uncultured Mucilaginibacter sp. Lineage (GTDB taxonomy): Bacteria > Bacteroidota > Bacteroidia > Sphingobacteriales > Sphingobacteriaceae > Mucilaginibacter. The sequence goes on along the minus strand of CBIHRB010000004.1, from coordinate 81,120 downwards.
GCCGAAGCAAAAGAACTGATCGATAACTCGGGTTTGAAAGTTTACTCGGCAATATTGCTGAAAGAAGCTGCAGACCGTGTTAAAGAGGTTTTAGCGCTTTAATTCTTTTTAGAGATTAGAGACTGGTGATTAGAGATTAGTTGCCAGCCTATAGATAAAAAAAGGAGGCTATATCACTGATACAGCCTCCTTTTTTATAAGGGTACGATGTCCCCTAAAAGACTATAAGTCACTCAAGAGGTCAAGTTTTTTGGCGTTATATTCTTCCTGCGAAATAAGGCCATTATCAAACAGGGTTTTTAGTTTTTTTAGTTTTTCGGTAAGCTCATCAGGCTTTGGTGCCGCAGGCGGAGGTGTTTCCTGTACAACAGGAGCAGAAGCCGCGACTGGTGCGGGTGGCGTTACCGGTGCGGCAGGTGCTGTGTAGCCATTTGGTTGAGAAAAAGGCTGCGGCGAGGCCGGTGCTACAAAAGCGCGGGCAGGCGAGTTTTCCAACTGAATAGCACCCGATTCGGCACGTTTTTGTTCCAGGTCGCGCTGGCGGCGGGCTTCACGTTCAACTTCCTTGCGTTCCTGGGCGTACTGGTATAATTTACGGCCCTGAACTTTGGGCAGGTAATCAACAGCCATTTCGGCGCCACCTGTGGTTTTTACGCTGAAAATGGAGCCAATAATTTCTTCCTTGGTATATACGTCAACGATATCTTTCCAAACAAAATCAACAAACTTGATAGATAGCCCCAGGTTGGCCGGGGTAAAAAACAATACACGTTTGTTAGTAATAGCTATACAATCAGGAAAAAGGTTTACCAGTGGCTTTTTCTGAACGGCAATGTAGATAACCTCTTCGCCTGAAGAAAGCAGGTCAACAAGGCGTGAATAAACCTTTTCAACTGTTTTAGGGTCCTGTTCCTCGTTTAAAAATTTCTCAATCATATTTTTAGCATTTATGATGCGCGCAAAAATAACAATTATACCTGTTAAAGAGTCAAGAATCAAGTGTTAAGAATCAAGTTTTCCCGAATTTTGATTCCTGACGTCTTGATTCTCAAATGGTATTAAGCAATCAACAAATTACATCCGCGGATGTCTGACTGGTCAAACCGGCCCAATACTTCAAAAGAGCCATCAGGGTAAATCCTGCCCAAATCCTGCGTAGCAATAAACGCGCAGGAATTGATATTGGCCAGGTCAATAACGCTGATGCCGCCTGTTTTACCAGTTTGTAACGTACTGAGCGGATCGTTAGTATCCCGGATGATGATCTTCATCCACGGCGGGCAATTGAAAATGCCGTCGCCTTTGGAGTAAGCTTGTGACAGCAGCTCCGTCATTCCATATTCCGAGTGGATTTGCTTTACACCAAAGCCTTTGCCCAAAATGGCGTGCAGCTCCTCGCGAATCATTTCCTTACGACGGCCTTTCATGCCGCCGGTTTCCATTACAACAAGCTCAGGAAAGTTGACCTGGTAGTTTTCAATAAAATCGAGCAGACCGAAAGTAACACCTATTAAAAGCGTAGGTTTCCCGGCATCCTGCTGTTTTTTAAGTTGATGAAACAGCTCGTCATGATTATACAAAAAGAAACCGCTATCCGGATGATTTGATTGTTTAATGAGATCATCAACCATGTAAATGAGCGATGAACCTTCGCGCTCCAGGTAGGACGGGAGCAGAGCCAGTACAGTAAAATCCCTGATATCACCATAAAAAATATTGAAGGCACGCCGAAAGCTTTCCTCATACCAGGTTTTATCGGTAACCCGGTGACTGCTGGTGATCATCCCGGTGGTACCTGAACTGGTAAAGGTTACCTCAACGGGCGCATCGGTACTTAATATGGTATGTGACTTAAAAAACTCGATAGGTAAAAATGGGATCTGACTGTAAGATGTAATTGATGCGGTGTCAATTTTCAATCCTTCAATAAACTGCCTGTAAACCGGGTTATGCTGTGCCTGGTAATTGAAAACCTGCAGGGCAGCGTTGTTAAATTGCTTTTCGGTGCTGATAGAAAATATTTCTTGTTTACCTGGTTTGTCCATTGAGGCAAAGATAAGTAAATGTGCAGATGTGCGGATTTCAGATGTGCAGATTATCTGAACCGGGATTAAATTGATTTTTGGGATCAACGGATTTGCTTTCAAACTATTTATTGGCATCCGGGTAATCCTTAAATCCTATAAATCAAGGTTCAGATAAACTTCGCAAGTTTCGGGTTGAAACGCTTTGTTTATCGCCTGACCTTTGATCTATCTAAAAAAACAATAATCATGAACACATTTAAAATTGTACCGCTATCAAAATCATTCGCCGAAAAAGTAAGGACAACCATGACCGACGATTTTGGAGGCGAAGTGGTTGAGCAACTGGCTACCGGGCTTGGGCCATGCCGGGTTTCACTTAAACCCTTTGAACGTAATGTTGATAAACGCCTGCTGCTAAAACACTCGCCTTTTGAAATCGAAAATGCCTATAACCAACCGGGACCTATTTTTATTCACGCTGAAGATGTGGAGGAATACAGCGATATTTATCGTTTTCCGCCGGAGATTAAGGCTAATAAAAAGAGTTTCCCGCTGTCGCTCATAGGTTACAGTATAGCGCAACAAATGGTTTTAACCCGGCTTGTTGGTGATGCTGATGTTGATGAATTGATCAGCGAAATATTTGCCGAAAATGATAATGTTGAATATTTGCATGCCAGAAATGCCCAGGCATGTTGTTTTATATGCAAAATTGAGCGTGTTTGACTTTCCTATTACATAAAATTAAAAAACAAGTACGTGTTTTGGAGGTTAGTTAAGTATTGAATATATAATTAATAATATTAATCATCCATCCCCATGAAAACATTAAAATTCTTGAGACTCCCGGTTTTGTTAGGTCTCTTTTTTGTAATGATATCGGCAAAACCGGCCGATGACAGTAAGCAGACAGAACGCATTCATAATTCGTCAAATGTGTTGAAAGAGTTTGCCAAGATGAAGGAAAGCATCCCGCATCAACTATTGGAAGAATACGAAGGCATCGTTATCATCCCCAAACTCATCAATGCCGGATTTGGCATTGGCGGTAAACGCGGTAAAGGCGTAGCCATGGTGAAACTGGGTAATGGCAAATGGAGTGATCCGGTGTTTGTTACCTTAACAGGCGGTAGCTTTGGCTTGCAAATCGGCGTACAATCCGTTGATCTGGTGCTGGTGTTCCGCCATAAAGGTGTATTAACCAAAGTCAAGAATGGCGATTTTACTATCGGTGGCGATATTTCTGCAGCAGCCGGCCCTGTTGGCCGCAGTTCGACTGCAAGTACCGATTATAAGCTACAGGCCGAGGTTTACTCATATTCACGCAGCCGTGGTTTGTTTGCCGGGATAACCATCAATGGTTCAAACCTGGGCATCGATAAGGATTCAAATGCTGCTTATTATGGAGCCAAAGCTACCTCGCAGGATATTTTTGCGCAGGCAAGCAGCAATACCGAGGCGGTTAAAACATTAAAAGAAACATTAGCCGCGTTTTAAAAAAATGCGCTGATAAACAAAAATACCCGGCAAAATTCCGGGTATTTTTGTTTTAATGCTTTTGAAATGCCCGTTTAAGCAGTAGTCCGGACAGTGCCGACATCCCACCCACTAAGCCTCCTAAAATGCCGGTTACAGCTAATATATAACCCCAGCCAGGCAGATGAAACAAGTGGGCTATCCTTGTAGCCATGATATGGTCATTGGGTATGCTTTTAAAGAGAGCCAGTACTATCCACACCATCAAAACCGCTATAAAGGCTTGCCAGAAAGAACTTTTTGCTGTTGTGCCAATAAAAAGGGCTGTTAAAAATGATATGACGGCAACTATCCACCAGGGTAAAAAATATCCGCTGGCAAATGAAAGTATAAGTATGATGAAGAACAACATGGTGCTATTATTTACCTGTTAATGTATAAGTTGATTTAATGCGTAGTGACTGTTCACTTACCGATTGCATGAAAAGCAGTTCTTTTAATTGTCCCTCATTCCAGGTTTTGAACATATCGTTATAGAAAAAACTGCCGGGATTACCTGATTCGCCGCCGGGAAAAATACCGTAACCTTTTACTTTGGGGCCCATTTGCACCACCATACGCCATGAAGGGCCATGCCCGTCGTGAAGGGCATTAACTGTTGATGCTGTGCCACCCGATTCAAAATTACCCGAACCAAAAGCCGGTTGGCGTGAAAGGCTCGCTATCTCCATTTTTTTAAATTTACCCCATTGCCAGTTTGCTCCGAGTTTACCATATCTGTCGGTAATTTCCTTTACCGCAGATGCAAAAGCTTTATTAACGATATCTGCCGCGGTTTCCTTTGCCGGTGTGCGGATATCATCAAACCATTTAGAAGCCGGCTCTTTAAGTAACAGTTTTTCCGTACGATCTACTGAAGGAAAGTTCTTCTGTAGGGTCTTATCTGCAAAATCATCCCCCCACACAGCATTGTACAATTGCGACCACCAGTTGGCAAACACAGTAGCACCTATTGAATTCGGCAAAAAATTTTTGTCCCACATATTGATTTGATCGTAAGCACTAAGTTGTGCAGCATTAAGTTTGGTTGGGTCGATATATTTAAGTAGGGTTGGTAAAATGTCCTGTGCCCGGATACTGTAAACATCTGTTTGGAGGATGCGCATGCTATCAACGGTGGCATTGGTCATAACGGAAAGTTTGTCGTTAATACGTTTACCGCGTTCATAGGGCGCAAATGACCAGTTGATATAATACGGATAAGTAGGATCTGTTGATGATTGATTGGCCGAACTTACAAACCCACGAGCAGGATTTTTAACAGTGGGATCCTGCCCAAATGGTACCCAGCCATGCCAGTCGTCAGCCGGGTCGGTTCCATCTAAAATATATTTCCCCTGATCTTTGTATTTAAGTGGATATTTACCGTTTGGCGTTATGGCGATATCGTCTTTACTGGCAAAAACAAAATTTGAAGCAGGGGCGCTGAAAAAGGTAAGCGCCTTGCGGTAATCGTTATAGTTTTTGCCTGTATTAAGCAGGTACATAGCCATCAGTTCGTTGGATGATTCGTGTGCTATCCACCTTAAGGAATGTCCAACCGGAACAAAATCAGGGCCATCGGCTTTTTGAGCATTATTTTGATACACAACCGGGCCATGGTGCGTATAAACTACTGTATCATAAACCGGTTTTTGACCAAGTACTTCAATTTTTTCAACACGGCGGGTGGTTTTATTCCATTTGTTGTTGTACCAGTATTCCTCCATTTTGGTATTCCTGAATTTTTCCTGGTACCAATCCAGTACGTCGGCATCAACATTGGTAATACCCCAGCTGATGTTATTGTTAAAGCCTAAAATAACACAGGGGGCACCCGGTAATGATACACCATACACATTCATGCCCGGCGCCGAAAGCTGTACCTGGTACCAGATAGAAGGTAGTGTGAGGTTAAGATGGGGATCGTTAGCTAAAATAGGATACCCGCTTGCTGTTTTACTGCCCGCTACCGCCCAGTTATTGCTGCCGATGCCTTCAACACGAGGTTTAGTATTTGCACTATCTGCCATGCCGGCTAAAAAATTAGCGGATGGTTTAGGAATGGGCAATGGTTTAAAATAATCCCATTTTGTCCCCGTGGGGATGATGGGATCTTCGTGCATAGGATAATCGGGAAAAAGATCATTTGTAGTAGTGGGGCCAAATTTGCGCAGGATGTTGGTCATGGCAAATTCGTTTGAGCCGCCGGCCAATGTTTCCGACATCAGCTTAAGCAAAAAGGCGCAGTTGATAGGCTTCCAGTCTTCGGGGGCATAGTTCAGGAGTTTAAACTCTATAGGGTAACTCCTCGGGCTTAGCTGATGGATATAACTGTTGATGCCATCGGTATAAGCCAGGATCATATTGCGCACTATGGGATCAGCCATCATTGCCTTTATTGTTTTTTCGGCGCCGTAAACCATGCCCATACGGCGGTGATAGCGGTCAATATCCAGTACTTTGGGGCCGATAACTTCGGCCAGTCTGCCTGCTGCCTGCCGGGTTTGGATATCCATTTGCCAAAGGCGGTCGGTTGCTGTCATGTATCCCTGGGCAAAGTACAGGTCATGTTCATTCTCTGCAAAAATGTGCGGAATGTGGTTTTCATCAAATTTGATGGTAACCTTATCCTGTAAGCCTTTAAGTTTCAGGTCGAGTGTTGGCAAAATGTGCTTGCTTTCGGCATTTTGCCAAAAGCCATCGGCCGGGCTCAGGAATTTGCCTAATGGTGGAACGACGCTTATTTTAGTTTGCAGCGCCCAGATGAGCAGTAATGTGAAAAAGATGGATATGAATGCTTTTGTAAACTTCATTGTTTGGGTGATGATGCCCCTAAAGTTAACCATTTAGGCTGCATATTCAAGTCTTGGCTTATGCTTGCGGTAATGTTTTTTAGGTTTAGGAGTTTGAAGTGAGTCTGTCTTAGGTTGTTTCTTTTCCCGGCGAAAGTCCCAGGGCGGGGTAGGATTGGCATCCTGCCATAAACCAAGTTTGTCTTCGCGGGCCTGTTGTTCCAGAGCAGCCAGTTCGGTGTTTTTGGAATAGGCTTTATACTGCCAGGCGTAGCCGTTTTTTACCAGCGCATAATTTACATTAGTGCCATCGATAAGTACCACCTGCGCAACGGTACGGCCATAGCGATCATGCTCGTTACCAATTAATTTCACTTCTTTACCAAAACACAGATCGGAAGTGAATTTTTTAGCTGCCTGTCCAAAGGCCTGCGATTTTTCGGGGCAGTCAATTTCGGCAAGCCTCACAGTAATCTGCTGGTTATCGCCGGTAAGCAAACCCAAAGTATCACCATCTTTTATCTTCACAACTTTATAAACACCGGCATCGGGTTGTTTGGTATTATTGGGATTACAACCGGCAATTATAAGGAATACAAGGACGAGGAGGGCAGAGTACTTTTTAAATATCATATATTAATGTGCGGATTTTGGATATGCAAATATGGATATCTGAAACGGGATTAAAGGGTTTATCGGATTTGACAGTAAGAAGATTAACCCGGATTAAATGAAAAGCATTAAAGGATTTGACCGAAAAAATCCCGGAATCCGAAAAATCCCACCAAATCCCGGTTCTATTTCGCATGCAGGCTCAACGCATTTCCGTCGAGATCCTTAACAGTGGCAAAGCGACCCCATGGGGTTGTGTCAACATTGCCGACTTCAAGGCCTTTGGCTTTAAGATCTGCTATATCTTTATCCAGATCGTCGGTTTTAATTACAAGGCCGCGTACACTTCCCGCCGGCATTTCCGGGAACCAGTTTACGAGGGTGATGGAAACAGGCGAGCCCGGAAATGCCATCTGGATCCAGGTTTGTTTTTCAAAGTTAGCTTCAACTAATATTTCAAAACCAATTTTTAGGTAGAACGCTTTGGCTGCCTGTTGGTCGGTTACAGGGATGGAGATAATTTCAATTGCTTTCATATATTTAGCTTTGCTTAATGCTCAAGGGTTGGCTTAACCCCGCATTAAATGTCAAATTTATCTTTTAAAAATACACAATTAAAAAAAATTAGCATCAACACCACATCGATGTATGTATGTCAGATCGGACAGCGGCATTGTACTAAAATCCTGTCAATCTCATAAATCCAATTAAATCCCGGTTCAGATAAAATTGGAGCATTAAAGCATTAACTTTGTTATTTATTAACACAGTCTTAATAATTGCCATTATGAGCAAATTTACCATACCTGATAAAGTGTTGTACGTATGCGTAGGCAGTAAATGCGGAAAAAGAGGCGGTAAGGAGATGTACAAAATTGCAAAATCGTACATTAAACATCATCACGGCCCCGAAGAGTTGGAGGTAATTGAAACCGAATGCACCGACAGGTGTAAATATGCCCCTGTGTGCAGTATCCAGCCCGGCAACACCTGGTTAAAGGAATATCATGCTAAAGATGTTTTGAAACTGATGGACTTGATTGGGTAGACGGCCCCATCAAATCCCTGTCTAAAGGAGAGGGTTTTAAAAGTTCAAGCATAAAAAAAGGTCCCTTTGCTGTAGCAAAAGGACCTTTTTATTTACTCCCTCTTCTCTGGAGAGGGTTGGGGTAAGGCTCTTACGCCTCACTATCATATTTTATCTGACCAACATGTTTGTCAATCTGCCATCTGCCGGTACCTTCTTCGCCGATAACTTCGAACAGTTCGAGGGCGCGACGGGCTTTGTATTCTTCTTCGCGTTGTTCTTTCAGGAACCAGTTCAGGAACTCCATAGTTACAAAGTCCTGCTCTTTCATGCAGCGTGCATAAATGTTTTTGATAGAATTGGTAACGCTGATCTCCTGGTCAAGGGCTTCTTCAAATACTTCGCGGAATGAGTTATATTCCTGTTTAATGCCGGTTACCTCAGGTGATACGGCATTGCCGCCCATATCAAGGATATATTTATAAAATTTTAACTGGTGATGGCGCTCTTCTTCGGCCTGTTTGAAAAAATATTCTGACGAAAAATCATAACCATTGCGGTTGCACCATGAAGCCATGGCCAAATATGCTGACGAAGAAAATGCTTCTTTTTTAACTTGCTGATTTAAAAGCGCTTCGATATCTGATGATATCAGGCTTTTTATGCGGAGTAGGTCTTTCATGATCTTTAAATTAAATGTTATATGTCTTATCGCAGGAAATTATATACAATAATAATGCTGTAAAAGCATATTAGTTTAATTTAAAAACAATATGAAATTAATCTAAATTGTGTTAATAATTAGTCTAAATTACAGTGAGTTACTGTAAAGGCGGTCATGGATAATGTGGTTGAGTTCCAGCATTACAAAAGTACCTTCTAAAAGCTCTTTCAGGCTGATGATCTGAGCCAGTGAAAGTACATAACAATGATCGCAGGCGCAGATGAAAATGATCTCCACATCAGGATCGGTAGTGGTGTTCAGCAGCTTTTGCTTAATGTCGATGGCATAAACCGCTTTGCGTAATTTTAAGAAATTGCGATGATCAAACCGGGCAACCTTACCGGCGAAATCGACATACCAGCAACGCTCCGCATCGCATTGGTAAACTGCACCTGTCTTGGTGCTGAAAACGTCGGTCCATAAAGTTAGTTCGGTGGTCGCAATCATATAATGGTTGCAAATATTGGTATTATTTGTAATCAATCCAAATAAACACAAGAAAAAATTATTAACAAATTTGGGGAGGTTTGGGGTAGTAAGAGCTTTAGTTGTATTTGACAAACATTGACCCGCTCAATCGCCGCGGGGTGGCTGTTACTTTTGTCTTGACACAAGAGTAACCAAAAGTCAAGTCGGCAGATAGGCTTCTTCGCCGCACTGGCCAATCCGCCTGCCTCTCCTTGGCCTTTGCCCTGCAAATCGGTCAGAACCACGGGCTGCAATTATTTTGCCCAGGCCGCGCACGCCTCAGCTTCTGCAAAAACTTGCTATGCCCCTGCAGCCGCACAGGCCACCATTGTTCTGCCCGCTTTCGCCCGAAGCTTACCTGCCGACAGAGGAAGATAGGGATAGTCAGGAAGCAAGACAGTGAGAGTCAGGAAGAAAGACAAAAGCGAAGAGGTTAATAAGGGAAAAGGCTATTATAATCTCCAAAACAAAAATGCGTCGGCCCGACAAAAAAGCGGGCCGGGGAGTATGGCCTGTGGGTGGAAGCATTTTTTTGTCTTGATTTTTTGGTTACTTTTTCATCAAGGAAAAAGTGACTGGCCTCGCCCGGCCAAGAGGGCGACGATGTAAGTTATAAAACCATAAAATTTGTTATCTGCCAATGGGATACAACGGCAATTAACTTATCTGTAACTTTTTCATACAAGCAATAAATTTTATTATAAATTTGGAGCGTGGTTATGGGCTTGTCTGTAACCTAACCAATTATCCTTTTATCATTTTTTATATGAGAAAAACCTTACTATCCGCCTTATGCTGCTTGCTGGCTGCTTTGGGTATAAAGGCACAAACGCCTGCACTTGAGCGTGTTGAGCCTATGTCCTGGTGGGTTGGCATGAGCAACCCCAACCTGCAACTGGTGGTTCATGGCAGCAACATCGCCGCCCGGAATGTAGTGCTTACTTACCCCGGTGTAAAGCTTAATGCAGTTCATAAAGTTGAAAATCCGAATTATTTATTCATCGACCTGCAAATTTTTTCATCGGCAATTCCGGGAACGTTCCCGATAAAATTTAAGAAAGCAGGCAAAAAAGACCTTACGTATAGTTATACACTTAACAAACGCAACAAGTCGGCAGACAGAGCACAGGGCGTTACCAGTAAAGATCTGATCTATCTCATTATGCCCGACAGGTTTAGCAATGGCGATGCTGCCAACGACTCATTTGATAACCTGCGTGAGCGAGGCATCCACCGCGATTCGATGTTTAGTCGCCATGGAGGGGACCTACAGGGAATCATGAACCATTTGGATTACCTGAAAAATTTAGGAGTAACTGCAATCTGGCTTACACCCGAAATTGAAAACGATGAGCCAAGCGCTTCGTATCATGGATATGCCGTTACCGATTATTATAAGATAGATCCACGCTACGGCACTAATGACCTTTACAAAAAGTTTGTCGAAAAGTGCCACAGCATGGGGCTTAAGGTAATTAAAGACCTTGTACACAACCACGCCGGTACCGAAGGTTACCTGATACAGGATATGCCGATGAAAAGCTGGGTACACCAATGGCCAGCGTACACCAAATCAAACTTCAGGGATGCTGCGGTGATGGATCCGCACGCCTCGCCAATGGACCGCAAGCTAATGCAGGATGGCTGGTTTGACCACCGCATGGCCGATTTGAACCAGAACAATGTTTACGTACAAAACTATCTTACCCAAAACCACATCTGGTGGGTTGAATATGCGGGTATCGACGGTTTCAGGCTGGATACTTATCCTTATAATGAACCTGTTTATATGGCCAAATGGGCAAAAGACGTAAAAGCCGAGTTCCCGAAACTTTCCATCTTTGGTGAAACGCTGGTATGGTCTGCCGCTAATCAGGCATTTTTTACGCAGGGCAATACGGTTAACCGGGGTTTTGATACCCAGCTACCGGGTGTAACCGATGCTGTTTTAAAAGATGCCATTTATGAAGCTATTAATGGTAACGATGGCTGGACAGAGGGTGTTGGCCGCTTGTATTCGGTAGTAGCTCAGGACTTTCTGTACCAGGATGCTACCCGCAATACCATATTTATGGATAACCATGATATGAGCCGTTTATTATCAATGGTAGGGGAGGATATTACTAAATACAAATCGGCTATGGCTATGCTGCTTACCATGAGGGGCGTACCGCAAATGTATTATGGCGATGAGATCCTGATGAAAAACTACTCGAACCCTGATGGCTTGGTACGCGAGGACTTCCCGGGTGGCTGGGCCGGTGATAAGGAAAATAAATTTACTGCCGAAGGCCGCAGCAAAAAAGAAAATGACGCTTTTAATTATGTGAGTAAGCTGGCTAATTACCGTAAAGGCACTACAGCCCTGCAAACCGGTAAAATGATGCAGTTTGTACCCGAAAAAGGTATTTATGTTTATTTCAGATACGATGCTCAAAAAACGGTAATGATCATGTTCAACAGCAGCGATAAGGAACAGGAAACTACTACCGCACGGTATTTTGAGCGTATTGGCGATGCTAAAAAAGCAAAGAATGTACTAACGGATGAAATGATTGGTCTGGATAAAGTAACTATACCGGGCAAAACAACTGTAGTGTTAGAATTAATACCCGGTGTTACCCATTAAAATAATATCTTAGGGGACTAATTCCCTGTGTTTTACCGAAAAAATGAATACAATAAAAGCCTGTATTTTCGACCTCGACGGTGTAATAGTTGATAGCGCCGTTTATCATTATAAAGCCTGGAAAAGGCTGGCCAATTCGCTTGGCTTTGATTTTACTGAACATCAGAACGAACAGTTGAAGGGCGTAAGCCGTGTACGTTCGCTGCAATTGATCCTGGGCTGGGGCGGTGTTACCAAAACAGAGGCCGAGCAGGAGCAGTTGGCTACTCAAAAAAACACCTGGTATATGGAAATGGTAAACCAGATGAAACCCGAAGAGATCCTGCCTGGTGCCAAAGAGTTTTTAACAACCTGCCGTGCGGTAGGTCTTAAAACGGCGCTGGGTTCCGCCAGTAAAAACTCAATGACCATATTAGAGAAAATTGGTATCACCGATATGTTTGATGCGGTGATTGATGGTAACAAAGTAAGCAAAGCTAAGCCCGACCCTGAAGTGTTTTTGGCAGGAGCGCAGGCCCTGGGCGTTCAGCCCGAAGAATGTGTGGTATTTGAAGATGCCATTGCTGGTGTTGAGGCAGCCATTGCCGGGGATATGAAAGTGGTAGGCATCGGCTTGCCCGATGTACTTAAAGGCGCCAACCTGGTTATTAAAGGTTTGGACGAAATGACTTTGGATAAATTGTATAAACTATAAGCCCCACCCAACCCTCCCCTAAAGGGAGAGGGCTTTGAAAAGGAGGAGTAAACAAAGAACGAAAAGCAGGGATAGTGCGATTCCCTCCCTCGGGAGAGTGTAGGGAGGGGTTTCACAAGTAAGATATCGGTGAAGCAAAGCGGATAACCCCTCCCTGCCACAACATACTCCTGCGCACCCCTCCCGAGGGAGGGAATTAAGAGACTATTATTAACTATTAAACTAAAAGTCTCCCCTTTTAGGGGGAGATTCAGAGGCGGTAAATGAAAAACTATATAAAAGCTGATGAGTGGAAGATAATTGAAGAAGGCTTCGATCCTCATTACAATAAAATTTCTGAAAGCATATTCAGTTTGGGCAATGGCCGTATGGGGCAGCGTGCCAATTTTGAAGAGGCGTACAGCGGCGATACATTACAAGGCAACTACGTGGCGGGTGTTTATTATCCGGATAAAACGCGTGTAGGCTGGTGGAAAAATGGCTATCCCGAATATTTTGCCAAAGTACTCAATGCCGCCAACTGGGTTGGTATCGATGTTATAATTGACGGCGAGCAGATTGACCTTGCCAAATGTGAAGTGTTTAGCTTTCGCCGGGAGCTCAATATGAAGGAAGGTTACCTAAAGCGCGACTTTCATGCTAAAACAGCATCTGGCAAGGAAGTGAAGGTAGAAGCTTTCCGCTTTTGCAGTATGGCCGACGATGAAACCGGTGCTATCAAATACACACTAACGCCTTTAAACTTTAGTGGCGCTGTTACTTTAACACCGTCCATTGATGGTGACGTAGTAAACAAAGACTCTAATTACGACGAAAAATTCTGGGACGAAGTAAGCAAAGCCACACAAACCGATGGTGGCTACATTGTAATGCGCACCAAAAAAACAGGTTTTGAGGTAGCTACAGGGATGAAGTTCAGCATCCTGCAAAACGGTGAAAACATCGATCCATCAACCGAGGCTATCGAAAAAGAAAAATACGTAGCTGCTAAAGTTAATCTACAGGCTAAACAGGGTGAAAGCATCACTGTAATCAAATACGCCGCTAACCTATCATCCCAAAACTACAAACCCGAAGACCTTGTTGAGCAGTTAAACACCACTTTAGACCGGATCAGTGTTAAAGGTTTTGATACTATGCTTATTGAACAAGCTGCCGCCTGGGCCGAAAAATGGAAGCATAACGATATTATTATCGATGGTGATATCTCAGCACAACAGGCTATCCGCTTTAATATTTATCAGCTTAACCAAACTTATACAGGCGAAGATGACCGCCTCAACATTGGCCCCAAAGGTTTTACAGGAGAAAAATATGGAGGTTCTACCTATTGGGATACTGAGGCCTATTGTGTGCCTTTTTATCTCTCAACTGCACCACAAAAGGTTACCCGTAATTTGCTGCTTTACCGCTATAAACAATTGGGTAAAGCCATTGAAAACGCGCAATTATTAGGATTTAAAAATGGCGCTGCCCTATATCCAATGGTTACGATGGATGGTACCGAATGCCATAACGAGTGGGAGATCACTTTTGAAGAAATCCATCGTAATGGAGCTATTGCTTTTGCTATTTATAATTATGTGCGTTATACCGGCGATGAGGCTTATTTAGGCGACTACGGTTTTGAGGTATTGTTGGGGATAGCCAGGTTCTGGTCGCAAAGGGTTAACTGGTCGGAGGATAGACAGCGGTACGTAATGCTGGGCGTAACCGGGCCAAACGAGTATGAAAACAACGTAAACAATAACTGGTATACCAGCACTATTGCAACCTGGTGTATGCAATATACCGTTGATGTTGCTGGTAAAATAAAAGCAACTGATCCGGAAAAATACGCCGCATTGGTGAGCAAGGTAAGCCTGAATGAGGAAGCCGAATTTGGCCGGTTCAACGATATCATCCAAAAGATGTATTACCCGTACGACGAGAAACGCCGGGTGTTTTTACAACAGGATGGGTATCTGGATAAAGAACAGATCCTGGTAAAAGATTTGCCCGCGTCAGAGCGTCCTATCAATCAAAAATGGAGCTGGGACAGGATCTTGCGTTCATGCTACATTAAACAGGCCGACGTACTGCAGGGGATTTACTTTTTTGAAGATCAGTACGATATAGATACTATTCGCCGCAACTTTGATTTTTACGAGCCGCGTACCGTGCATGAGTCGTCATTATCGCCATGCGTACATGCTATTTTAGCTGCCAAGCTTGGCGATGAAGCCCGTGCTTATGAATTTTACCTGCGCACTGCTCGCTTAGATCTGGATGATTACAACAACGACACCGAAGATGGCTGTCATATCACCTCAATGGCCGGCACCTGGATGGCTGTTGTTGAAGGTTTTGGCGGGATGCGTGTAAAGGATGGCAAGCTGGTATTTCAGCCGTTCATTCCCGAAAAATGGTTGTCATTTTCGTTCCATATAGGTTTCCGCGGTGCCTTGCTGAATATTAAAGTGAGCAAAGAAGGTGTACAGATCAAAAACGCTTCGGATGTGGAAACAACAGTGCTGGTTTATGGTAAAGAGCAATTGGTGAAAGCCAATGATGAACTACTGGTTGAAGCGTGATGAAAGGCAATAAAATCTTTACATGTTTTATTGCTGCAACAATGTTGCCCGTTATTACGTTGGCACAGGTAAAACCACATCATACAAAAAAACGCATGGAACAAACTACCAACCATAAGCTCATCATATACCAGTTATTGCCCCGCCTGTTTGGCAATACCAACGCAATTAATAAAACCAATGGATCTATTGAGGAAAACGGTGTAGGCAAGCTGAACGATATCAACGATAAGGCCCTGCAGGAAATAAAGAAAATGGGCTTTACCTATGTTTGGTACACGGGCGTAATTGAGCACGCTACCATGACTGATTATTCGCAATATGGTATCAAAGCTGACGATCCGGATATTGTGAAGGGCAGGGCAGGTTCGCCTTATGCTATTAAAGATTATTACGATATCGATCCCGACCTGGCAGTTGATGTTAAAAACCGGATCGGCGAGTACGAAGCACTTATCAAACGCAGCCACAACAATGGTTTAAAAGTATTAATGGATTTGGTTCCAAACCACGTAGCCCGTACCTATGGTTCGGACGTTAAGCGCGCCGGTGTACGTGACTTTGGCGAGGATGATGATAAGAGCAAGGCTTTTAGTCCAACTAACGATTTTTACTATATGCCTGGCCAGCCTTTTGTGGTGCCGTCGGGCTATAATCCAGGCGGGGATGACTTTAAAAGCCCGCTGAAGGATGGGAAATTTGACGAAAACCCAGCCAAAGCAACCGGTAACGATGTTTTCAGCGCTGCACCATCAATTAATGATTGGTTCGAGACCATGAAGCTAAACTACGGGGTTGACTATATGGATCATCGTCGTGGTCATTTTGATCCGATTCCGCCGCTTTGGAATAAGGTTTATGATATCCTGCATTACTGGAGCGAAAAAGGCGTCGACGGTTTCCGCTGCGATATGGTGGAGATGGTGCCGATCGAGTTTTGGGGATGGGTGATCCCGAAACTAAAAGCCGAACACCCCGGTTTGGTATTTATTGGCGAAGCTTACGACAAAGGCAAATACAACGATTATATTTATAAAGGCAAGTTTGATTACCTGTACGATAAGGTAGGCCTGTACGATGCTATCAAACGCCTTACCCGCGATGAGCATAACTCATCAACCTGGGAAATCAACGCTGTTTGGAACCACGATAGCAAAGGCATTGACGAGCACATGCTCCGCTTTATGGAAAACCATGATGAGCAACGCATCGCCTCTAACGATTTTGCAGGCAATCCATGGCTGGCCGTGCCGGGAATGATCGTAACAGCCACGTTAAATACCGGCCCTGTAATGGTTTACTTCGGCCAGGAGGTAGGCGAGCCGGCTATAGGTACCGAAGGCTTTAGTGGTAATGACGGCCGTACTTCTATATTTGATTACTGGAGCGTGCCTCAGCATCAAAAGTGGGTGAATAACCACGAGTACGATGGCGCACAATTATCGGCAGATCAACAAAAGCTTCGCGGCTTTTATCATAACCTGCTCACAGCGGTGCATAACAGCGATGCTCTTAAATCGGGTGCGTTTTATGAGTTAATGATAGCTAACGAGCGTCAGCCGGGATTTGATACCCGCTTATATATCTACGTGCGTTATACTAACAATCAGCGTATATTAGTGATAACCAATTTTAACCGGAGCGAACGTAAACTAACCGTAAAGCTTCCTGAAGACCTGTTAACAAAATTAAACCAAAGCGGCCATAAACAATTTACCGACCTGCTAAGCGGCGCTAAATTCAATACCGATGATATTAAAAATGGTGTTGAAGTAAGCCTGCCAGCTATGAGTGGTATGTTGCTGGAGTTTTGATCAGAATTTACTGAATTTTAGAATTGACAGAATGCTTATCATGTTGTGAAAATACCATGGTGTTCCGAGTGGAGGCCTGTCACCCTGAGTTTGTCGAAGGGTCGCGTGCAGAGGCCTTGCCCACCATGCTTCGACAGGCTCAGCATGACACCCTGATATTCTGAAAATCCTAAAATTCTGTTAATTCTGATTCTGACATTATAAAACCAATTATGAGTAAACCAATTATCGCGCAAAAGCCACGGTTAAGCTTTTGGCAAATCTTTAACATGAGCTTCGGCTTTTTGGGCATCCAGTTTGGTTTTGCCTTACAAACAGGTAACGCAAGCCGCATTCTGCAAACTTTTGGTGCCGATGTGGAGCATTTGTCGTGGTTTTGGCTGGCTGCGCCTATTACAGGTATGGTTGTTCAGCCCATTATTGGTCATTACAGCGACAGGACCTGGAACCGCCTTGGTCGCCGCCGCCCTTATTTTTTAACCGGGGCTATTTTATCAGGTTTAGCGTTATTCTTTATGCCAAATTCATCCATGCTGGCAGCATTTATTCCACCAATTGTAGTAGGGGCAGGCATGCTCATGATCATGGATGCATCGTTTAATGTGGCCATGGAACCCTTCAGGGCACTGGTGGCCGATAACCTGCCCGATAGCCAGCATACTACCGGTTTTTCCATGCAAACCTGCTTGATAGGTGTAGGCGCTGTAATTGGTTCATGGTTACCTTATGTTTTTGCCGAATGGTTTGGAATAGCCAAAACAGCCGATCAGGGCATTGTGCCTCATAATGTGCTGTATTCATTTTACATTGGTGCTGCGGTTTTGATAGGCGCTATTTTATGGACTGTAGTCCGCACTAAAGAATATCCCCCCGAAGTTTATGCTACCTTTCATGAGAAGGACGAAACGGTATCTGGGCATAAGGGCGGTTTGTTGGAGATCTTCTCAGACCTGGTCAACATGCCCAAAACTATGAAACAATTAGGGTTGGTACAGTTTTTCTCCTGGTTCGCACTTTTCTCTATGTGGGTATTTACCACCCCGGCAGTTGTTGATCATGTTTACCACATCCCGGCAGGGGATACTTCCTCAGCAGCCTATAATGATGCCGCCAACTGGGTAAATGTATTGTTTGGTGTATATAATTTAGTATCGGCAGTGTATGCTTTGTTATTGCCGCGCATAGTTAAAAAACTGAGCCGAAAAAAAGCGCATGCGTTTTCATTAACTATGGGCGGTTTAGGGTTAATCTCCGTATTTTTTATCCTGGATCCACGTTTGTTAATATTGTCAATGATCGGTGTTGGTTTGGCTTGGGGAAGCATTTTGGCTATGCCTTATGCTATTCTATCAAGCTCAATACCAGCCAAAAAGATAGGCGTATATATGGGTATCTTTAATTTCTTTATTACTTTTCCGCAAATAGTTAATGGCATTATTGGTGGTCCGATAGTGAAATATGCATACGGCGGGCATGCCATTTATGCTTTGGTAATGGCCGGTATTTTTATGTTCCTGGGGGCGATAGCTGTTCTTTTTGTTCGGGACGGTAAGAAAATTCAAATAATTGAAGCTGCAAATTGAATAAAAGTTAAGGATTTGGCACGGTTAATGGTTTTTCGTTAATTCAATTATTGTATATTGCGTAGTAAGTACACTTTATACATCTTTGCAGAAGCCACTAATTTGTTTGAATGGAAAGTAATACCCCAAATCCGGAGTTGATAACCAGTAAGTTAATTGAAGCAGAAAACTTACTTGAAGAAGAAGAGGAATTTCACCACCTTAATAACCCTGCCGATGGTATTAAGCCGGTTGTAAAAAAGTATCTCGGTGTACCTAATCATGCCGATCAGGTGGGGAATAAGTTTTACTTTACTGATGGCGATGCTAAAGTTGAAGTAATAGTAGTTACCGACGAGATTATCCGTGTAAGGCTTGCGCCGCATAGTGTTTTTTTAGATGATTTTTCATACGGGGTACCTAAGCTGCCAACCAAGGCGGCAGGTTTTACTTTGCATGAAGATGATAATGAATTTCGGGTATCTACTTATAAAGTGAATTGCCATATCCGCAAAAAGGATTTCTTTATCTCTTTTTCAGATAGCAGCAACCATGTAACCAGCATCGATGCTGTGCCAATGCATTGGGAAGAGAACGTGCAGGCGGGCGGTTATTATGTGTTTTGTACCAAAACCTGTGCACCCGACGAAAGCTTCTTTGGCTTAGGCGATAAACCAACCGAATTTAACCTGCGTGGCAAAAGGCTAAAAAACTGGAACACTGATGCCTACTCGTTTCAGTGGAACCAGGACCCTTTGTACCGCAGTATCCCTTTTTACATCAGTATAAATGAGGGTATAGCACACGGTATCTTCTTTGATAATACCTTTAAAGCACAATTTGATTTTGGTGCCGAAGACAGGACCAAAACAAGTTTCTGGGCCGATGGCGGCGAACTGCAATACTATTATATCCACGGTCCGCATATGATGGACGTGGTGAAAAGCTACCATACCTTAACCGGTACACACCCTATGCCACCACTTTGGGCGCTGGGTTATCACCAATGCCGCTGGAGCTATTATCCTGAAGCTAAAGTTAAAAAGATTGCGAAAGGTTTCCGCGAAAACCAGATCCCGTGCGATGGTATCTACCTGGATATCGATTATATGGATGGTTACCGTTGCTTTACCTGGAACCGCAAGTATTTCCCCGACCCTAAAAAGATGATCAGCGAGCTTGCTGCCGATGGTTTTAAAACGGTTGTAATTATTGATCCCGGGATCCGTGTGGATGATAACTACGAGGTGTTTAGGGAAGGTAAGGAGAAAAAATATTTCTGCCGCCGCAGCGACGATTACTTTATGGAAGGCCACGTATGGCCGGGCCGTTGCCAGTTCCCTGATTTTACCAACCCCGAGGTACGCGAATGGTGGGGCGGCTTGTTTGATGAACTGGTGCAAATGGGCGTTGCCGGTGTTTGGAACGATATGAATGAGCCTGCTGTATTTGGTGCCGGTACCTTCCCCGATGATGTGCGCCATCAGTATGATGGTTATCGTGGCTCGCACCGTAAGGCACATAATATTTATGGTATGCAGATGGTACGCTCAACCTACGAAGGCTTGCGCAAGATCATGAAAAACAAACGCCCTTTTACTATTACAAGGGCAGGTTACTCGGGCGTACAACGTTTTTCATCGGTGTGGACTGGTGACAACGTGGCCTCATGGGAACACCTTAAGCTGGGTAATATCCAGTGTCAGCGTTTGTCGATATCAGGTATACCGTTTTGTGGTACCGACATTGGCGGTTTTAGCGGAGAGCCCGATGGAGAACTGTTTACCCGCTGGATCCAGATGGGCACCTTTTCGCCGTTTATGCGCGCACACTCGGCAGGTGATACCAAAGAGCGTGAACCGTGGAGTTTTGGTGAACCATTCACGGCAATCAACCGTAAGTTTATTGAACTGCGTTACCGCCTGATCCCTTACCTGTACTCAACTTTCTGGGAGCACCACCGTTATGGTTTCCCAATTTTGAGGCCGGTTGTAATGCATGAGCAGGACACACAGCTAAACCACTTCCGCCAGGACGAGTTTACATATGGCGATAAGATATTGGTTTGCCCGGTAATGGAGCCAGGCCAGATCAAACGCAATGTATACCTGCCTAAAGGTAAATGGTACAACTTCTGGACTTACGAGGTTGTTGACGGCGGGCAGGAAGTGTCGGTTGATACGCCGCTTGAAACTATGCCTGTATTCATTAAAGCGGGTTCGGTAATTCCTGAATACCCGGTAATGCAATATGTTGGACAAAAGGAAATTGACGAAGTAAAACTGAACATTTACTATACAGACTACGAGGTTAACTCATTCCTGTTTGAAGATTACGGTGAAACATTTGCTTACGAGCAGGATATTTACCTGGAGAAAAAGTTTGTGGTAAATGGCAGCAGCAAAAATTTAACCATTGATCAGAGCCTGGAAGGTTTGTATACCCCACGCTATGACGGCTATCATTTTAACCTGATAGGTTTGCCGTTTACGCCATCAAAAATAAAAGTAGATGGCAAAGAGGTAAAAGAATTTCAGCTAAATGATGATAAAACGGTAGAGTTTAAATACAGTAAAAACTTTAAACATATTGAAATAAGCAGATAGTATTTAGAAGAGGTTAAAGCTGAAAGGCAAAAGGTTAAAGGTGGCTGTAGCCTTGTAAATCAAGAAAAAAAACCTTTATAGCTTTGGTCATGTTAAGGCTATCTCATTAAAACGCCATTGCCGTAGCAATGGCGTTTTTTGTATGAATTCGAATTTATTGGATTAGATGAATGGACAGAATGCTTAGTAAATTTAATAAATTCTCTTAATTCAGCAATTTCAGTTCAGCCAAGGTATTCTGCTAATTTTCAAATTCAGTAAATTCTGATTCAGACAATCTTCCCTCCAAAAATAAATCTCCAAAACCCTGCATAATATATTAATCCTGTTATATTTGATTACATATAAACCAAACTCATTCCTGTGATTTGGGTTATCTACTAACACCCTAACAGGTTATCTATATCATGGCCAAAAAAACAACTAAAACCGAGAACCCCTTACCGGATACAAAGCCTGTAAAGGAAAAAAAAGCCGTCACTAAGCTCAAAGCCGATAAAGTAACGCCTGAAACAGGAGCCCCGGAACCTAAAAAAGCAGTTAAATCAAAAGCAGCAACTGCCGAAAAGCCTGTCGTTGCAGAGAAAGCTGCACCGGTTAAAACAAAATCAATTGCTGCCGCGAAGCCTGCCGCCGTTAAAAAAGCTGCGCCGGCTAAGCCGAAAGCGGTGAATGCCAATAACCCGGCAGAAATTACCCCGCAACCTGTAATGCTTAAAGCCGTTGAACCTTACAGCCGTTTTACGGATTTTGATATCAGTTTATTTAAGTCGGGCAAACATTATAAGCTGTATGAAAAGCTGGGCTCGCATGTGGTGGAATATCAGAGTGTTATTGGTACTTATTTTGCTGTTTGGGCCCCAAATGCACAATACGTAGCGGTAATTGGCAACTTTAACGGCTGGAACCGCGGTTCGCATAGTTTGAATGCCCGCTGGGATTCATCGGGTATTTGGGAAGGTTTTATTCCAAATGTTGGCAATGGTGAAACGTATAAATACTATATCAAATCATCAACCGGCGAAGACCTGGAAAAAAGCGATCCCTTTGCTTTACGCTGGGAATTACCGCCACGCACAGCGTCTATAGTTGCCGATACTTTTTATGAGTGGAAAGATCAGGATTGGATGCAGAATCGTCATGAACATAACGCGCTCGACAGGCCATATTCGGTTTACGAAGTGCATTTGGGTTCATGGGCGCGTAATCCCGAAAGTCCGGACGAGTTTTTAACTTACACTCAGCTTGCCGAAAAAATGGTGCCTTATGTAAAGGAAATGGGCTTCACCCATGTGGAGTTCATGCCTATTATGGAACACCCGTATTATCCGAGTTGGGGCTACCAGGTAAGCGGTTATTTTGCTGCAGCATCGCGCTACGGTACACCACAACAACTGATGTACCTGATTGAAGAATTTCACAAAGCCGGCATCGGTGTAATCCTGGATTGGGTACCTTCACATTTTCCGGGGGATATTCATGCGCTGTATAAATTTGATGGCACACACCTTTATGAGCATGCCGATACCCGCAAAGGTTTTCACCCCGATTGGAAATCATACATTTTTAACTACGGCCGCAACGAGGTGAGGGCCTTTCTGATCAGCAACGCGTTATTTTGGCTGGAAAGATATCACGCCGATGGTTTACGTGTTGACGCGGTTGCTTCAATGCTATACCTTGATTATTCGCGCAAGCATGGCGAATGGGAAGCTAACAGGTATGGCGGTAACGAAAACCTCGAAGCTATATCATTCCTGAAAGAATTTAACGAAGCTGTTTACAGCCATTTTCCATCGGTACAAACCATAGCTGAAGAATCTACCTCATTTACAGGCGTTAGTCGCCCGGTTTATTTAGGCGGACTGGGCTTTGGGATGAAATGGATGATGGGCTGGATGCATGATACTATCGATTACTTTCATGAGGATCCTATCCATCGTAAATATCATCATAACGAAATAACTTTTAGCACCATATATGCCTTTACCGAAAACTTTATGCTGCCTTTCTCGCATGATGAGGTTGTTTATGGTAAAGGTAGTATGTTGCGCAAAATGCCCGGCGATGAGTGGAGGCAGTTTGCCAACCTGAGACTGATGTATGGATACATGTTCACACACCCCGGTTCAAAACTACTCTTTATGGGCGGCGAATTTGGGCAGGGCGATGAATGGGATTTCGGCAAATCGTTACAGTGGCATGTGCTGCAGTATCCAAATCACCAGGGTATTAGCGAAACAGTTAAGGCGTTGAACCATTTATACCGTACAGAGCCTGCGCTGTATGAAAAAGCCTTTTCGCACCAGGGTTTTGAATGGGTTGACGGCGGCAATGCCAACGATTCCATACTGGTTTACCGTCGGATGGGTCATGACACTAAAAACGATCTGATGGTCATCCTGAACATGACCCCTGTTGTACGCCGTGATTATCGCATAGGCGTACCTGCTGCTGGTAAGTGGAAAGAGATCTTTAATTCGGATAATGAAAAATACTGGGGCAGCGGCATCATCAATTATGAGCCTGTAAACAGCGACCAGGTAAGCTGGCATGGCAAAAGCCAGTCTATCAAAATTACCATACCACCGCTTGCGGCTGCTGTATTTAAATTGGTACCCGATGTACCTGCTAAATATGAGTTGAAACGGTAAGCCGGCCTGATAAAATAAATGCGTCATCCCGAACTTGTTTCGGGACCCCACATGCAAGGTATAAGCTTAGTAAAATAGCGAGTGTTAGCCATTTGTGAGGTCCTGAAACAAGTTCAGGATGGCGTTGTTAAATGTGTATAGCCTATGAACCCCAAATTCAAATATCTTTATCTTATAGGTGGCATAGTTGCCACGATATTATTTATTGTGCAAATTGTGGCTACCTATCCAAAGCCTAATACAGTAGGGGTGATCCTGGGTGCATTGCCTGCGCTGGCTTTGTTTTATCTATCGTACAAGGCTTATCATGTTAAAAAAGACAATGAGTTGATGTAACCTGTTATTAAAAAACTTCAGGGCTTGCGGCTCGTTGTTCAGTTAGATTATTCTCAAGCTCCGCTTTTAATTCGTACAGATTGTATTTGAGGGTATTGGCCGAAACAACAATAGGTGAACCGTAGTTTCTATAGTTAAGACCAAAGCTCTTTTTCTTAAGCAGATTTGTTTGTGCTGCTATGTACTGCTCTGGATTTTTAAGGCTAATAACCAGGAACTGCTGGTTCATTACACTTGAAATGCTGAAGTGTGTAATGTCATGCCAGGGGATCAATCCAATTGCTGTAGCACTTGAATTATCATAAATACCTTCGTTGTTGATAGTCAGCCCGGGTTTTTTATCACTCATCTTTTTTAGGAAAAAAAATGCCAGGAAACCAAAAAAAATGATGCAGGCTGTAGATGCACCATATTTTATTACTACATTATCAAACACGGGGTTGCCTATATAGGGCTGATAAATTAAAATCCAAAGCCCTATTGCTACGAAAGCCACTGATCCTAAAAGGCCTTTTGTTAATTTAGTTTTACTAAGCGGGATCTCGACAGGGGTATTAATTGCCATATTGGTTTGGTTTTACCGGATCAAATTATGCAAAATAATTAATATTGTTAAGCTTGATCCCGGTTTTGCCTGGGATTATGTTAAAGCATGAGACACCCGCGGAGCGAAAGCCCTACTTAGCCGGAAAATGTTGACTAATTATAAAAATACCTGCCATTAATGCGGTACGTTCTATCTCACTTTGGCGCAGGTCTTGTTTGATAACCATTGGCGGAATGACCTGCCCTTTCCGGTGGGACCTAATTTTTAAAATCTTTCGCCTTTCACCTTGACTTCCACTCCACAACCGCACAATTACTGTGCGGAAACGAACAGTTTCGTAGATTGGTTTCGTCTCAAATTGCTTATAATCAGAAATTTAAAAATAAGGCACGCGATTAGCTGAATTGCCAGTATAAACCCCACAATTATGCTTAGGAATTACCTGCTGGTCGCTTTTAGAAACCTTTCAAAAAACAAAGCTTTCTCCGCTATTAATATAATAGGGCTGGCTATTGGCATGGCGGCATGCCTGCTCATTTTGCAATATGTTAGCTTTGAGCTTAGTTTCGATGACTTCCACATCAAAAAAGACCGCGTTTTCCGGATTAATCAGGACAGGTACAACAATGGCAAGTTAAGTACCCAATGGGCTGGCGGGGCTTTTGCACCCGGCACAGCATTTAAAAATGCGTTGCCCGATATTGAAGAGTACGTAAAGATTGTAGGAGCAGGGCAAACCATAGCCAATTACAAGGATCAGAAAATGGTAATCAGGAATGTTTACTATGTAAGCGATGCCTTTTTTAAAACATTTTCTTTTCCGCTGATAAACGGCGACGGAAATACCGCACTTAAAGAACCCAACACCGCGGTAATTACCCGGCAAATTGCTGACAGGCTTTTTCATGGCGTAAATCCCGTTGGGCAGACCTTATATATTAATACAGATAAGCCGCTTAAAATTACCGGCGTAATGGAAAATATGCCTGCCAATACGCATATGAATTTCGATATCATGCAATCCTATGCTACGCTGCTTAAAGAAAACCCGCCTAATAAAGATTTTAATCTCGATAATGCCTGGCTAAATGACGGCTGCACAACTTACCTGCTGCTTAAACCCGGAGTTGATCCGCGTGTTTTGGAAGCTAAGTTTATTCCCGTAGTAAAAAAAGCTTATGATAAATATCCCGGCACGGGCGAAGGCGGCATTTATACACTTCAGCCGGTAAAGGATATCCACCTGTACTCCAACAGGATGCTGGAGTTTCAGCCCAATGGCGATGGTAAATCGGTGTACCTGCTTTTGGGCATCGCTATTTTTGTGATCATCATAGCATGGATCAACTATATCAACCTGGCTACTGCCCGTGGTATTGGCCGGGCTAAAGAAGTTGGGGTACGTAAAACTTTGGGCTCGGCAAAAGCACAGTTGATTACCCAGTTTATGTTGGAGGCCATGATGCTTAACGCCATGGCTATAAGCCTTGCATTGCTTATCATTATGACCTGCCTGCCTGCATTCGCCAATATTTCCGGCATGCAGATGGGCTTTACTTTATTTACTAAAGCAGCTTTTTGGCTGGCCGTTTTGGGAATCTTTGTGTTGGGCTCATTCTTCAGCGGTTTTTACCCGGCCATTGTATTATCGGCGTTCAGGCCGGTTGAGGTGATGAAAGGCAAGATCCTGGCGTCGCCAGGGGGAGTGATATTACGTAAGGCAATGGTGGTATTCCAGTTTGCTGCCTCGATATTTTTACTGATAGGATCGCTTACTGTGTTCAAGCAACTTAAATACATGCAAAGCCAAAAGTTAGGAGTAAAAATAGATCAAACACTGGTCATTAAAGCCCCGTTGGTTAAGGTAGATTCGTTTTATCGTAGCATGAGCTCATTTAAACGCGAATGCCTGGCGCAATCTGCGGTTAAAAGCGTAACGGTATCAACCTCAATCCCTGGCGAGTCTGTGGGCTGGAACGCAGGCGGTATCAAGCTGGTAGGCTCTGATCAGAGCACCAGCAAGCAATATCGTATCATAGGTGCCGATTATGATTACCTCAACGCTTACGATATGAAGCTGATAGCAGGGCGTAAATTTTCGAAAGAGTTTGGCGACGAGCCGCACAAGGTGGTATTTACCAAAAAGGGGATTGAGCAGTTAGGCTTTAACAAACCTGCTGATGCCTTGGGTAAACGCATTGATTTTTGGGGACAGGTTTATGAGATAATAGGTGTGGCCGATAACTTTCATCAGCAATCGCTACATGATGCTTATGATGCCATTATCTTTCGTTGTATCCCAGATGTGCGGGGGCCGGTATCTGTAAAGATAAGCACCACCAATTTGCCCCAAACCATTGCGGAATTAAAGAAAACCTGGGCGGCCTTTTTTCCCGGCGATCAGTTTGATTATTTCTTTTCAGATCAGCATTTTAACGAGCAATACAAAACCGATCAGCGCTTTGGGCAGGTGTTTGGCGTATTTACGGGCATCGCCATTTTTGTGGCCTGTTTGGGCTTATTTGGCCTCGTATCATATACCATTGTACAGCGCACCAAAGAGATCGGCATCCGCAAGGTACTGGGAGCTTCGGTAAACAGTATTTTAAGATTACTGTATAAAGACTTTGCCCTGTTGGTAGTTGTATCGTTTGTGATTTCGGCACCAATAGGCTGGTACGCTATTCATCAATGGCTGCAAACATATGCTTTCAGGATGGATATCAACCTCTTCCTGTTTGTTATTCCATTTTTCCTGGTATTGCTGGTTGCCTTCGCAACAGTTTCGTTTTTGAGTGTGAAAGCGGCACTGATGAACCCGGTAAAGAGTTTAAAGACGGAGTAGGCAAAAGCCCCACCCAACCCTCCTCACCGGGGAGGGCTTTTATAAAAGACGTATCTAAAAGTCTCCTCTGGCGGCGGAAATTTAGGGGGGGCTGGCTAAAAACATTTACAATGCGCTGTTAGTTGGCTATTTAAACAATATCAATTAATTGCGTACTTTGCTTTATGCTTGTTTTAACCGTTCCCGAAAAAGTTTCTATTCCCACTTACACGCTTGCTCCAAACAGCCATGGCGGCAAGGTTATGATAGATGTGCGCGAGGTGGGTGGGCATTGCGGCGAGTTTAGACTTGATCCTGCATTTCTGCAACCTCACCGAAAGGATTTTTACTTTTTTGTACTGGTTAAAAGTGGTGCCAACCGGCACTGGATAGATTTTGTTCCTTATACAGTAAAACCCGATACTTTTTACTTCACAGTACCGCAACAGGTACAACTGAAAGAACATTCTGAACCTACTGAAGGCATTATAGCCAGCTTTACCGACGAGTTTTTACAACTGGAGGACAACCGCATACTTAAACAGCTTCCTATTATTCAAAACCCTGCCGCCGCGCACGAAATAAGGCTTAGCCCGGCAGATGTAGCTTTTGTAGAAGATACCATGCGTAAAATGCTGGTTGAGTTTAATGCTGATGGTACCTGGCGTAACCAAATGCTTACCTCGTGGCTGCGGGTGCTGGTAATATACCTGAGCAGGCTGTACAGCGAACAGTATAATGAAACCTGCGTTACGCTAAATTATTGCCTGCTTAAAAGCTTTCAGGCACTTATTGGCGAGCATTATGCCAGTCAGCATGACGTTGCCGCCTATGCCGAAAAACTGAATCTTACGCCCGGACATTTTACGGAAGTTATTAAACAACAAAGCGGTAAAACAGCTATCACCCACATCCACGAACGATTGATTGTTGAGGCCAAACGCCGCTTACTGCATACCGAACTATCGGTAAAGCAAATCGCCGATGAGCTTGGTTTTGAAGATGCCGCATACTTTAACCGTTTTTTTAAACGCCTTGCCGATACAACGCCCATAGCTTTCAGGATGCAAATCCGGGAAATGTACAGTTAATGCCCTGCTATGTGCAGCGGTAAAAATATCGCACCTCCGTAGTTTTGTATTATGGAAAAACAAACAGTTTTAATAACAGGGGCCAATAAAGGTATTGGCCTGGAAACCGCCCGCCAGTTAGCTACCGCCGGCTACTATATTTATCTTGGCAGCCGTGACCAGGAGAGAGGCGAAAAAGCCGTTGGGCAACTTAAAGCCGAAGGATTAAATGATGTTGAACTATTGCTGATAGATGTAACCAGTCAGGCATCTGTACAGGCTGCTCATGATGAGTTAGCCACCAAAATAGACCATTTGGATGTATTGATCAATAACGCCGGTATTCCCGGCCCGTTTCCTCAACCGGCTCCCAATTTGAGCGATGATGCCGTGAAAGAGGTGTTTGAAGTAAATTTTTTCGGTGTTATCCGTACAACACGGACTTTCCTCGATCTGGTTAAAAAATCCCCAAACCCAAGGATAGTGAACGTAACATCCGACCTCGGTTCATTAACCTATCATAATGATCCTAACTGGGAGCATTACGAGGTTAAGACAGGCGCTTATGGTCCGTCGAAATCAGCACTGAACGCCTATACTGTTGCCCTGGCTTATGACCTTAAAGACCAGGTTAAAGTAAACATGGTGAACCCCGGCTACACTAATACCGAATTTAATGGCAACCGAGGGCCTAAACCCGTTGAAGATGGTGCAGCACCAATTGTAGCGTACGCCATGATAGGTGCTGATGGCCCGACAGGTAAGTATGTGAGCGATTATGGCGAAACGCCCTGGTGATTAAGAAGTAAAATTTAAGAAGTCAAGAATCGAGACCCGGGAAGTTAAGATTTTAGATAAAAGAGAAAGGGCCGGAGATTTTTCAGCCCTTTTCTGTTTTTATTAATCTCATCGCGCTCGTCGCTGCATGGTATGAATCAATTAGCACCCCCAATCCTCAAGGGAGAGGATTGGGCTGAGGTTTTTTCCTATCTTTGCCCCAAAAGCAGACTGAATATGACCGGAAAATCGCCGCAGGAATCATACACCATCATGAACGAACTGGTATTGCCCAATGATACCAACACTTTAAACAACCTGATGGGTGGCCGCCTGCTGCATTGGATGGATATTGCCGCTGCTATTTCGGCACAAAAGCACTGTAATAGGATAGTGGTGACCGCGTCGGTAGATAACGTATCGTTCCAGTCGCCGATAAAGCTGGGTGATGTGATCAGCATTGAAGCGAAGGTTACCCGCGCGTTCACTACTTCTGTTGAGGTAAGGATGGATGTATGGGCGCAAAACATTCCGTCGGGCACTAAAGTAAAAAGTAATGAAGCCTATTATACCTTTGTTGCTTTGGATAAAGATGGCCAAAAGACAACTGTGCCCGAGCTGGTACCTGAAACGGATAAAGAGCGCGCATTGTATGAGGGTGCACTTCGCCGCCGCCAATTGAGGTTAATATTAGGCGGAAAAATGAACCCTAATGATGCTACTGAATTGAAAGCGCTTTTTTTTGGCGACCAGTTGCCACCTAATCTTGGTGAAGAAATAAAGCAGTAACAAAATTCCCGGCACATTGTCTAAATGGTTTAAACATTAAAACTACTGCTATGCGATATTTTCTGTGCTTTTTACTGCCACCGCTTGCCATCCTTACTACCGGTAGGATAGGTGCATTTATATTGAATATATTTTTAACCCTTTTCTTCTGGATCCCGGGCGTGATCCATTCTATCCTGGTAACCAGCGATTATTATGAGGCTAAACGTCACCGGCAACTGATGCGGGCGACAAGGCGTTACCGTTGGTAACCTTGATTCGCTTGATTATGGGATTCCCTTAGGTTTTGAATGAGATTATTTAGGACTATTCTATCAAGAAATCCTTAAATCCTAAAAATCAAGGTTCAAAATAAATTACCATATTTGCCACGATGCAAAAAGGTAAGCTATTAATTATCGACGACGAAGAACGCCTCCGTAACTTGCTGGCGCGCATTCTGCAGTTGGAAGGTCATGAGGTAATAACCGCAGGTACCGGCAAAGAGGGCCTTAAAAAATTACAGCAGGATACCATACATGTGGTACTAAGTGATGTAAAGCTACCTGATATTGATGGCATCACCCTTTCTGAAACCATCAAAAAAAACTATCCCAACACCGAGATTATTGTTTTGACCGCATATGGCACTATTAATGATGGTGTAAAGGCGATTAAAGCCGGTGCATTTGATTATATCACCAAGGGCGATGATAATGAAAAGATCATCCCGCTGGTAAGCAAGGCCATGGATAAAGCCCTGCTGCAGCAAAAAGTTACAGAACTGGAAAGCAAGCTGAATGATAAGTTTGGTTTCGACAGGCTCATCGGTAAATCAACTGCTATCAGTGATGTAATTAAGCTTGCCCAAAAGGTGGCACTTACCGATACTACTGTGCTATTACTGGGCGAAACCGGCACAGGTAAGGAGATTTTTGCCGAAGCGATTCACCAGGCCAGCAACCGAAGCGCAAAATCATTTGTGGCGGTAAATTGCAGCGCGTTCACTAAAGAATTATTGGAAAGCGAATTGTTTGGCCATAAAGCAGGCTCATTTACCGGGGCCGTAAAAGATAAAAAAGGACTTTTTGAAGAGGCCAACGGTGGCACTATATTTTTAGATGAAATAGGTGAGCTCGATCACGACTTGCAGGCAAAGCTGCTTCGCGTACTTGAGTCG
Source organism: uncultured Mucilaginibacter sp. (assembly GCA_966212355.1). GTDB lineage: Bacteria > Bacteroidota > Bacteroidia > Sphingobacteriales > Sphingobacteriaceae > Mucilaginibacter. Next base: position 49,918 of record CBIHRB010000004.1, on the reverse strand, counting down.
CAGCAGTTTATCAAAATAGGAGATACCAAACCCACACAGGTTAATGTGCGCATCCTGGCTGCCACGAACCGTAATTTACTGAACGAGATCAATGACGGCCATTTCCGGTCTGATTTGTATTACCGCCTTTCAGTATTCCAGATCACGCTGCCAGCCTTACGCGAGCGTAAAAAAGATATCAAACTGCTGGCCGAATACTTTATGCAACACTTTGGCCTTAAAGTAAAAAAACAGGTAAATACCCTTAGTGATGATTTTATTGAAAAACTGGAAGCTTATCCATGGCCTGGCAATATCCGCGAGTTAAAAAATATTGTAGAGCGTGCGGTGATCCTGACCGATAGCAATGTGCTTGATGAAAGCCTGCTACCTTACGAAATGCAACAGCAACAGGTAAAAAGCGGTGCGCCAATTTCGGCATTTGATCTTTCTTCTGTAGAGAAACTGCATATTCAACGGGTGTTAAACCACACCCACGGCAACCGCGCCGAAGCAGCGCACCTGCTGAATATTGGGGTAGCTACGCTGTACAGGAAATTGAAGGAATATAATCTGGAGTGATTTTGGATTTCGGAATTTCGATTTCGGATTTTTCTAAAAACTCCGCTGACGCCCGGCTCCTGCCGGGTGTCGACTATTAAACGGCCTCTGGCCGCCGAATATAGGTTTAATAGTTAATACTGGTTGAAGTTTACCCATCTGCCGCAGGCTTAGCGATAGCGTAACCTGTGGTGTGGTATAATTTAAGCTTTCAGCTTAAATTTGAAGCTGAAAGCTTCAGTTGTGTTTAACCACGGGTTACGCTATCGATAAACCCGCGGCAGCTAATCTCATATACCAATTGTCCAAATTCGATTCCACTTTGATAATCACCTATCAAAATGATAGTTGAATTCCCTTTAAATAAATAAAATAACATTTCTGTGTCTATATAAATAACTAATAGCCAATTATTTATATAGATCTTTATTTTCTTGGCATCCACTTGGCAAAGCCCTTTGCAAAACACATAAAAATGGATGCTTTACTCACAATCGCTTACCTGGCCACATTTGTAGTGGTATTCTGGATCTTTTTTAAATCTGTAACGTACTTCGAAAAAATCTAAAATCATGGCAGCATTATTCATCGTAGCAATAGCCGTGTTCATTTACATGGTGTACGTACTCCTTAAACCCGAAAAATTTTAACATTAAATTATGAACACTGAACTAACGGGTGTAATAAACCCGAAAAATTTTAACATTAAATTATGAACACTGAACTAACGGGTGTAATTTTCACCTATCTGCTCACCTTAGCCATTGCCATTCCCCTTGGCCGCTACATAGCTAAGGTATTTAAGGGCGAAAAAACCTGGCTCGATTTCCTCGCTCCGCTTGATCGCTTTATTTTCCGTTTCAGCGGTATCGACACCAAACGCGAAATGAACTGGAAACAGCACCTGCTGGCCCTGCTTACCATTAACAGCGTTTGGTTAATATATGCTTTTGTTTGTTTGATGGCGCAAGGTCATTTGCCGCTTAACCCGGATGGCAATCCCGGTCAATCGCCTGATACCGCTTTTAATACTGCTATCAGCTTTTTGGTAAACTGTAACTTACAGCACTATTCGGGCGAAAGCGGTGCTACTTATTTTACACAGCATTTTGTATTCATATTCCTGCACTTTGTATCGGCTGCAACAGGTATTGCCGCCCTGGTAGTTGTTTTCAGGGCTATGAAAGATAAAGTTACTGATAAGCTGGGCAACTTTTGGGAGTATTTTGTAAAATCTATCACCCGTATATTATTACCTATCTCGTTTGTAATAGCCGTGATCTTCGCCTTTAACGGCATGACAACCAGCTATGCAGGTAAAGACACTTTTATTAGCATGCAGGGCGATACCGTTCACGTATCCCGCGGACCGGTTGCTCCACTGGTTGCTATTAAACACTTAGGTACCAATGGCGGTGGCTGGTTTGGCGCCAACTCAGCCCATCCTATCGAGAACCCTAACTATTTAACTAATACTGTCGAGCTGGTAGCACAGGTTGCTATCCCGATTGCGTTAGTGTTTGCATTAGGTTTTTATCTTAATAAAAAGAAATTCGCTTATGTGATCTTCGGCGTAATGACGTTGGGCATGTTGATGTTGGTAATCCCTACCATGAATGCCGAACTGCATGGTAACCCCGCCATCGCAAAAATGGGTATCAGCCAACCAACCGGCGCTATGGAAGGCAAAGAGGTAAGGTTTGGTCCGGTAAACTCCGCTTACTGGAGTATCGTAACCACTATTATTTCTACAGGTTCGGTAAACTCCATGCATGACAGCGCTATGCCGGTATCAGGTACTATGATGTTGTTGGGCATGATGGTTAACTGTTTTTATGGTGGCTGCGGGGTTGGTATCCTCAACTTCTACATATTTATCATAGTAGCAGTATTTATTTCAGGATTGATGGTTGGCCGTACGCCTGAGTTTTTAGGCCGTAAGATAGAGGCCAGGGAGATGAAGATAGCTTCGCTTATTGCTTTACTCCACCCGTTTATTATCCTGGTAGGTTTGGCCATATCATCATACTACGTGGTTAATGTTGCCGGCGTCGATTGGGCAGTTAAACCTTCGGCCTGGTTAAATAATCCGGGTACGCATGGTTTCTCGGAGATGTTGTACGAGTATACTTCATCGGCAGCTAACAATGGTTCCGGCTTTGAAGGTTTGGGCGATGGTAATATCTTCTGGAATTATACCACCGGTATCGTGATGATATTGGGCAGGTTCCTGCCAATCATTGGTCCGCTGGCTATTGCCGGATTGTTGGCCAATAAAAAATATATCCCTGAATCGGCCGGTACATTGAAGAGCGATACCTCAACTTTTGGGTTGATGATCTTTGCAGTGATTGTGATTATTGCAGCGCTGTCATTCTTCCCTTCACTGGCTTTAGGCCCAATAGCTGAACATTTTTCATTAAAATAATAAGCAAGCCCCCTCTAAATCTCCCCCCGGAAGGGGAGACTTTTAGAAAGAGTTTTTTTAAAGCCCTCCCTTCCGGGGAGGGTTTGGGAGGGGCTGCTACTTTTAGATTATATAAATCATGAACTCAACTCAAAATACATTGTTTCAGGGCGATCAGATGAGGGATGCTTTAAAACAATCCTTTATCAAACTAAACCCTCGCGTGCTGTTCCGTAACCCGGTAATGTTTACTGTGGAGATTGGTACAGTTGTAATGCTCATTGTAAGCATATTTTCACTGACCAATAAAGGCCAGGGAAGTTTTGCCTACAACTTTACCGTATTCATCATATTATTACTAACTGTATTGTTTGCCAATTTTGCCGAGGCCATTGCCGAAGCACGCGGCAAAGCTCAGGCCGAAAGCCTGCGCAAAACCCGTGAGGAAACACCTGCACGATTACTGGTTAACGGTAAGGAAGAAAGGGTGATGTCATCACAGTTAAAAAAAGGCGACGTATTCATTTGCGAAGCCGGTGATAATATCCCAACCGATGGCGAAATCATTGAAGGTATCGCTACCATTGATGAATCAGCTATTACCGGCGAATCTGCCCCGGTAATCCGTGAAGCCGGTGGTGATAAATCATCAGTTACAGGTGGTACCAAAGTATTATCCGACAGGATCAAAGTATTGGTAACCACCCAGCCGGGCGAAAGCTTTTTGGATAAGATGATTGCGCTGGTTGAAGGCGCATCCCGCCAGAAAACCCCTAACGAAATTGCTTTAACTATTTTGCTGGCAGGTTTTACGCTGATATTCGTTATCGTGTGCGTTACCCTGAAACCTTTTGGCGATTACTCTAACACGCCCATTACTATAGCGGCCTTTATATCGTTGTTTGTTTGTTTGATCCCTACCACTATCGGTGGCCTTTTATCGGCCATCGGTATTGCCGGGATGGACAGGGCCTTGCGTGCCAACGTGATCACCAAAAGCGGTAAAGCCGTTGAAACAGCGGGCGACTTAGACACTTTATTACTTGATAAAACCGGTACCATAACTATTGGTAACCGTAAAGCAACCAGTTTTTACCCTACAGCAGGTGTAAATGAACAAGACTTTATCATGGCTTGTGTACTAAGCTCATTGGCCGATGAAACGCCTGAAGGCAAGTCAATTGTTGAGCTTGCCGAGCAGGGCACGCATAAACTTAAGATCCATGCACCGGCCGACTCGGTCTTCATCAAATTTACTGCCGAAACCCGTTCAAGTGGTTTGGATACGCCGGATGGTTTAAGGATCCGTAAAGGTGCTTTTGATTCTATCCGCAACATGGCCCTTAAAGCGGGTAACCCATTCCCTGCGGATGTTGAAGAGAATGTTAAAAAGATCTCCTCAAACGGTGGTACTCCATTAGTTGTATCACAAAATGAAAAGATCATGGGCGTAATCGAGCTACAGGATATCATTAAAACCGGTATTGCCGAACGTTTTGAGCGCTTGCGTAAAATGGGGGTTAAAACAGTGATGGTTACCGGCGATAACCCGCTTACCGCCAAATTTATTGCTGAGAAAGCCGGTGTGGATGATTTTATTGCTGAGGCCAAGCCTGAGGATAAAATGAACTACATTAAAAAGGAACAGCAGGGCGGTAAACTGGTAGCCATGATGGGCGACGGTACAAACGATGCCCCCGCGCTGGCCCAGGCCGATGTTGGCGTAGCCATGAACAGCGGTACACAAGCCGCCAAAGAAGCCGGTAACATGGTTGACCTGGATAACGACCCAACCAAGCTGATTGAGATAGTTGAAATTGGTAAACAGTTATTGATGACCCGCGGTACGCTTACCACTTTCAGTATTGCCAACGACGTGGCAAAATACTTTGCCATTGTTCCGGCTTTGTTCATGGTATCGATGCCCGCTTTAAAGGCGCTCAATATTATGGACCTGCACAGCCCGCAATCGGCTATACTTTCGGCAGTGATATTCAACGCCATAATCATTCCATTGCTGATTCCGCTGGCTTTGCGTGGTGTTGAATATAAACCGATAGGCGCAAGTGCGTTATTACGCCGTAACCTGCTTATTTATGGGTTAGGCGGTATCATTATACCTTTTATAGGCATTAAATTAATTGATTTAGCTGTTTCACTTTTTATATAATTAGATGTGAGATTTTAGATATGAGATTTGAGATTTTTCAAGGCGGAAATACACAGTTCGAAGTAAAAAGTCCATTCAAATCTCATATCTCACGTCTCATATCTCAAATCTAATCTCAAAATAACATGAAAACATATTTGTTGCCATCCATCAAGCTTACCTTAATACTGATAGTATTAACAGCAGGCATCTATCCTTTAGCTATAGCCGGTATAGGTAAATTTACCCCGGGTAAAGGTGATGGTGAAACCATTATATACAAAGGCCGTGTAGTTGGTTACGCCAACATTGGTCAAAAGTTTACTAAAGACGAATATTTCTGGGGCCGTCCATCAGCAGTTGATTATAATGCTGCCGGCTCGGGAGGCTCAAACAAAGGCCCGTCAAATCCTGATTACCTGAAACAGGTTGAAGGCAGAATAGATGATTTTCTGAAACACAACCCGGGCGTAAGCCGCTCACAGATCCCTGCCGAACTGGTTACGGCTTCGGGCAGTGGTCTGGATCCGGATATTTCACAGGCAGGCGCAAAAGTTCAGGTTGCCCGTGTAGCTAAAGTTCGCGGTTTATCAGTTGACGCCGTAAATAAACTGGTTGATGAGCATACTGAGCAGCCTTTGTTAGGTTTGTTTGGCCCAGCTAAAGTGAATGTATTGAAGCTAAATGTGGCTTTGGATGGATTGAAGAAGTAAAAACCAGGCTGCCGCAGTTTTAGCGCAGCTCAAATCCTCGCCGGGGTTAGCAATAATTAGCAACAGCGAGGATACAAACACAATTTGTGTTACCAATAAGGAACCCGGAAATTTTAATACCTACTTAAATGAAATTTTTCCTGCTATTGATATTTTCGATGTTAACTTGTGCTTTTACAGTTAAGGCTCAGGATACGGTCAAAGCCACATCCGATGCGCCTTTGGTGGTTTATGGCTCGGTTGATACCTATTTTAAATATGATTTCGCAAACAGGGGATCGCAGATCCCGACGAGTTTTGCAACGGATCACAATTCAATTTCTATCGGGATGATAGATCTGGGTTTAAAGAAAAAAGTTGGCAGGGCCGCTTTTGTAGGCGAGTTATCATTTGGTCCGAGAGGGCAAAGCCAGTCGATACCAAACGGATCTGATGGCGATTCGTATCATATTCAAAACTTGTATGTGGCTTATGATGTAACAGATAAATTTGTACTTACTGCCGGATATATGGCTACCTTTATAGGTTATGAAGTGGTGAGCCCGGTTGGCAATTTTAACTACTCAACCTCTTACCTGTTTACAAATGGCCCGTTTCAAAACGCGGGTTTTAAAGCCGCATATTCGTTTTCGGATAAAGTGAACGTGATGGCCGGTGTGTTTAATGATAATTGGAATTATTACCGGTCGTCAAATCAAGTAAACAGTTTTGGCGCTCAGCTAATATTAAACCCGGTTAAGGGCTGGACCGCCTACTTAAACGTAATTACCGGAGGGATTGTAGGCACCGAGTTTGATTTAACAACTGCCTATCAAATAACAAACGCGTTTAAGCTGGGCCTGAACGCGGCCGACTTTTCGGCAAACAAAGGTGTTACCGGCGGTTTTTCGGGCGTAGCTTTGTATCCGCAACTGGCAGTTTCAAAATACGTTACACTTGGTTTAAGGGGCGAATATTTTAAGCATAAAACAAGTACTTATACCGCAATTGCAGGGCCGGCAAATGGTAAATCGGTTACAGCGGCAACGCTTACTGCTAACGTTAAAGCAGGCCCGTTAACATTAATACCCGAGGTGAGATTGGATCACGGATCGGTAGAGCAGTTTAAAGCACGCAATGGTGATCTGACAAGGTCTGCATCACAGTTTGTGCTGGCAGCCGTTTATGGGTTTTAGCAGTAGTCAAATGCTAAGGGATTGCAGCAGTTCCCGGCCTCCGAGCTAAAATATGAGCGGACAGCATGGCCGGCATGGAATACCATAAAAACTAAAAGAAGATTCAAAGGCGACTTATGAAGGAAGATACCAAAGAGCAGTCGGTTGAGCATTTCCTGGAGCTGATTAAAAAATCGCGGCGGGGAAAGTTCAAGGTTTATATTGGCATGAGTGCCGGTGTTGGGAAAACCTACCGGATGCTGCAGGAAGCCCAAACCTTGCTGCGCAATGGTATCGACGTGAAAATTGGCTACATCGAAACCCATAACCGGAAAGAAACCCATGCCTTGCTGGAAGGTTTACCAGTAATACCCCGCCGTAAACTGTTTTACAAGGGGAAGGAGCTGGAGGAGATGGACCTGAAAGCTGTGATAAGCCTGCGCCCTGAGGTGGTTATTGTTGACGAGCTTGCCCACACCAATATTGAGGGCAGCAGCAATGAAAAACGATGGCAGGATGTACTGGAGATCCTGAATGCAGGCATTAACGTGATCAGTGCGGTGAATATACAGCACATGGAGAGCCTTAATGAAGAAGTGCAGCGGATAACCGGAGCTACCATCAATGAACGCGTACCCGATAAAGTTTTGCAGTTGGCCGATGAAGTGGTGAACATTGACCTCACCGCCGATGAGTTGATTGACCGTCTTAAAGACGGCAAGATTTATGATCAGAAAAAGATCCCTACTGCGCTGAATAACTTTTTCCAGGCAGAACGGATTTTACAGCTTCGGGAACTCGCTTTGCGGGAGGTGGCCCACCAGGTGGAGCGGAAGATTGATATTGAAGTGCCCAAAACAATTAAGCTCAGGCCCGAGCTGTTTTTGGCCTGTATCAGCACCAATGATGAGTCGGCTAAGATCATTATCCGAAAAACGGCAAGGCTATCATCATATTATCGCTCCAAATGGTATTTGCTGTATGTGCAAACCTCGCGCGAGAGCAGCGATAAGATTAACTTAGCCGCGCAAAGGCACCTCATCAACAACATGAAACTGGCTACGCAACTGGGCGGAGAGGTGCTGAAAGTAAAAGATGATCATGTGGCCCGAACGATTTGGGAAACGGCCGAAAAATATGATATTACTACGATTTGCATTGGCAAACCTCGGTTTAAATTTTACCAGCTTATCATGAAAACAGCCGTGTTTACACAGCTACTAAATAAAATGTCGAAAACTGATATTGACCTTGTAATACTTTCATAGCCATGACAATAAAAAATAAACTCCGGGCAGGGATAGGTTTCCTGTTTGTACTGGCAATAATTTGCTGCGGAATGTCGATATATTTCCTAAACCGGTTATCTGCCGATGCAGGAGCCATATTGAAAGATAACTATAAAACAGTAAAGTATATGCAAAATATACTTACCGCTATTGATTCGCGTACCGACAAATTATCTGCCGACCAACAAAAAACGATAAATGACAATTTGGTATTGCAGGAGCACAATATCACCGAGGTAGGTGAGCTGCAACTTACAGATTCCTTGCGGGCTGTTTTTGAGAGTTTAAAGCACGGGAGTGATAATAAAATAACCGAAAGCGACTTGCGCAATCGCCTACACAAGCAGGTATATGGAATAATGAAGCTCAACATGGATGCCATCGCGCGAAAGAATGATATAGCTAACACAACTTCAAAACGAGGGTCGTTACTGGTGGCATTTTTAGGTGCGTTTTTGTTTTTAGTAGCATTCAGTTTCGCGGTTAATTTCCCGGGATACATCGCCAACCCAATTAAGGAGCTTACCGCCCGTATTAAAGAGGTATCGAACAAAAACTATCACCAGCAAATCCATTTTGAATCGGACGACGAATTTGGCGAACTGGGCCAGGCTTTTAATAACATGACCCGCAAGCTTGATGAGTTTGAAAACAGCAACCTGGCCAGCATCCTGTTTGAGAAGAAGCGAATTGAAACTATTATCAACTCCATGCACGATGCCATTATTGGCCTTGATGAAAAAGGTGTTATCATTTTTGCCAACCAGGTAGCCTGCAATCTGATCGGCATGAAGCCAGATCAGCTCAATGGCAAATACGCGCCAGATATTGCTATTGAAAATGACCTGATGCGTAAATTGCTTGTTAATGACCAGGCAAAGCTTCGGATCTTTGCTGACGAGCGCGAAGGTTTTTACTCGCGCGAGTCCTTATCGGTAAGCAGCAGGGATAAAGTGATAGGCAAGGTGATCATCCTGAAAAATATTACCGAATATCAGCAACTGGATGAGGCCAAAACTAATTTCATCGCTACCATATCGCACGAGTTGAAAACCCCGATCTCATCCATAAAAATGAGCTTGAAATTACTGGAAGACGAACGAATAGGCGAAGTAAATGCCGAGCAACGCCAGCTGATAGGCAATATAGAAGACGATACCCGCCGCCTGTTGCTCATCACTGGCGAGCTACTGGATATGGCTCAGGTTGAAACAGGTAAATTACAGCTTAACTTCGGCAGCACACATCCTCAAAATATTGTTGATTACGCGGTGAAGGCCATCAAGTTTATTGCCGATCAGAAGCAGGTGGATATTAAGGTGAAATGTGATCAAAGTCTCCCCAAAGTACACGCCGATCTGGATAAAACCACCTGGGTGCTCATCAATCTGCTTTCTAACGCTATAAAATATAGTCATGAAAAATCAACCGTTGAACTGGTAGTTAAAAAGCACAAGAATGACGAGATCGAATTTTCAGTTACTGATCATGGCAAAGGTATTGAAGGTCAATACCTGCCCCGCTTGTTTGAGCGCTATTTTAAAGTACCAAATGCCACATCCGAGCAAAGCGGCACCGGACTGGGCCTTGCTATTGCCAAAGATTTTATTGAAGCCCAGGCGGGGAAGATCAATGTTGAAAGCGAAATAGGCTCAGGCAGTACGTTTTACTTTACATTGAAGAGGGCGATAGCTGCGGCGTAAGCTATTGCTCTTTTGCGTTAATTACCATCCGCCCTTAAACCCTTCGGTTAAAGCATTACGGTAATTTTCCATATCAAACGAATACAGGTATGGCGCTTTATGGGCGCCGCCTTTGCGGGGTTCTTCAGATCGGTTCAGGATGCCGAAGCCTAATATCCGGCGCTGAAAGTTGCGCCTGTCAAGCTTTTTGCCTAAAATAGTTTCATATAATTTTTGCAGCTCGGGCATGGTAAATTCCCGTGGCATGAGGTTATAGCCTATGGGCTGATAGTTAAGCTGCAGGCGTAAGGCATCTAAAGCACCTTTATAGATCTTTTCATGGTCGAGCTGCATTTCGGGCATATCGTCCAGGTCGCGCCAGGCACAAAGCTCCGAAAACTGATCGGGGTGAGGCATAACACCAAAAAAATCAACCAGTGCATAATATCCTATGGATATAAACCGGCCCGAAAACCAGTTTTGTTCTTTAGGTAGCATATCGGCATACATATCATTATGAACCTTTGAACGATCCGGATCGCCAAATACACGAAACTGCTGCAAAAATATTTTATCCAAACCGGTACGCTCCTGCAAAATCCTTACAGCGGCGTTGTCTATCGGCTCTTCCTTAAGCACAAAGCCGCCGGGCAGGTACCATTTTTCTTCATTGTGAGTTTTTAACAACAGCACTTTCATTTGCCCTTCATGAAATCCAAACACAACACAATCAATAGAAATGTGGTTCACGTAGTTTTTACGGGCTTCTTCGCTGTACTCTATAAGTTGCTGTTTACTTAACATTTGCGCTATTGTACAAATAAAGTTTGATTTTTTAATTATAATATTTACAATTGTGTACTTAATACACTATGCAGAATGCCATAGCATATCGCTTTAAAAATCATCAAAAATATTTAAGGGTACAATGAAATACCCTGATTATTAGTCATATTTGTTAACCAATTATTTACTACCCATATAAATTAAAAAATGAAAAAGTATTTTTCAAGCCGGCTTGTCATAGCCGTGATGCCATTTTGCGTGGCATTGACGCCCTTTAACAAGGCGCTGGCACAGGCTAAAACCGAAGATGCGAAAATGAACGCCTATGTAAAAGGCCTGATGAGTAAAATGACCCTTGATGAAAAGATAGGGCAGCTAAACCTGGTAACCATCGGAGCAGCAACAACAGGATCGGTAGTAAATAAAGGGGTTGAAGAAAATATTAAAAATGGATCAATTGGTGGAGTGTTTGGTGTTTGGGGTACAACGCAAACCCGCCAGATCCAGGATATAGCCGTTAAAAACTCAAGGCTGCACATTCCGCTTATATTTGGTTTGGACGTGATCCACGGTCACCGTACTATTTTTCCCATCCCGTTGGGTATGTCAGCTACCTGGGATATGGGCCTGATCAAACAATCGGCACAAATTGCGGCTAAAGAAGCAACCGGCGAAGGTTTGAACTGGGTATTTTCGCCAATGGTTGATATTGCCCGCGACCCGCGCTGGGGCCGTATTTCTGAAGGCTCGGGCGAAGATCCCTGGTATGGTTCGCAGGTGGCAAAAGCTATGGTACAAGGTTACCAGGGCAGAAGCATGAAAGATGCCGACGCTGTGATGGCCTGCGTTAAGCACTTTGCACTTTACGGCGGTGCAGAAGCCGGCCGTGAATATAATACGGTTGATATGAGTCGTATAAAAATGTATCAGGATTACCTGCCGCCGTATAAAGCAGCAGTTGATGCGGGTGCAGGCAGTTTCATGAGTTCGTTCAATACTGTTGATGGTGTACCTGCAACAGTTAATCAATGGTTATTAACCGACTTGTTAAGAAAACAATGGGGTTTTAAAGGTTTCGTGGTATCTGATTATACCGCGGTAAACGAGGTGACAGATCATGGCCTCGGCGACCTGCAAACGGTATCTGCCCTTGCGCTGAAAGCAGGTTTGGATATGGATATGGTAGGAGAGGGTTTTCTGAAAACCCTGAAGAAATCACTTATACAAAAGAAAATAACCCAGCAGGAAATTGATCTGGCCTGCCGGCGTGTATTGGAGGCCAAATATAAATTAGGTTTGTTTGATAACCCTTACAAATCAATGGATGCCGGTAAGGAAGCTAAAGAGGAGTTATCTGCTGCAAACCGCGCTGCTGCACGGGAGATCACTAAACACTCTTTTGTATTATTAAAAAACGATAATCAAACACTTCCGCTTAAAAAAGGCGGCAGTATTGCATTGGTAGGCCCGCTGGCCGATAACCACCGGGATATGCTGGGTACATGGGTTATCGCCGGCGAATGGCAAAAATCGGTAAGCGTAATGGAAGGTATCAAAAATGTGGCGGGTAATAATGTTACCATTAACTATGCTAAAGGTGCTAATATTACAGAGGATAGCTTATTTATTAAAAGACTGAACTTTGGCCCCGATATGGTTTCTTTAGATGCAAAGCCGGCGGACGAGCTATTGAAAGAAGCGGTTGAGGCTGCCAAAAAATCGGATGTGATTGTGGCCGTAGTTGGCGAATCGCAAAGTATGTCGGGTGAATCGTCAAGCCGCTCAGATATTGATATTCCGGAAAGTCAGAAAAACATGCTGAAGGAACTTTCAAAACTGGGTAAACCAATGGTGGTCGTATTGTTTAACGGCCGTCCGCTTACCCTAACCTGGGAAGATAAACATGCTAACGCGATACTTGACGTTTGGGCGCCGGGTACCGAAGCAGGTAATGCTATCGCCGATGTATTGTTTGGCGATTACAACCCGGCCGGTAAATTAACGGCTACATTTCCGCGTAGCGTAGGGCAAATACCTATATATTATAACCACAAAAACACGGGCAGGCCATACGGCGGCGGCCCATCAAAATTCAGGTCAAATTATCTTGATATTTCGAACGATCCGCTTTATCCGTTTGGTTACGGCTTAAGCTATACCACCTTTGGTTACAGCGCGGTTAGCGTTAGTAAAAACAAATTAAAAGGTAATGAAACTTTAACAGCTACAGTCACCGTAACAAACACAGGTAAATATGCAGGCGAAGAAGTGGTTCAGTTGTATATAAGTGATCCTGTGGCAAGCATCAGTCGCTCGGTAAAAGAGCTTAAAGGCTATCAAAAAATAAACCTTCAGCCGGGCGGGTCAAAACAGGTGACTTTTAATATTACTCCCGAACAATTGAAATTTTACAACAGTCAGCTTAAGTATGACTGGGAACCTGGCCAATTTATAGTTGAAATAGGAACAAATTCGGCCAATACGCACAACGCATCAGTTTGGTGGGCTAAATAATGTCATTTAAAGTATAATACATTTTTAGCACTTTGTTAAAAATGGCAAAGGTATTTTTTGATGTACGAAAATATCTGAACGGCACCGTGTAGTAAAATTTACCGGTGCCGTTTTGATTTGGAAAAGTGTGTAAAATGTTGTGTAATTGGTGTGAAATCGATTGTAATAAATGTTATATGAACATTTATTGTTTAAAAAGTATCGTTAGTGTAACTGTGTATTTAACATTTATTATTGAGTAATTAATAATAAATGTTGACCTGACAGTATATGTAAAGTATGATGATATTTTAACACTTTGGTAACTTATGCCAGGGAGGCCCGGCACATTAAATCCAAGGCAAAATATTTAAGATAACGGCTTGGCTGGGTTAATATTTGTTGTTTCAACAACTTTTTCGCACCTGTTACAGAATAATAGCAACACTTTTACAATACGATATTTTTAAAAAAATAGGCCATGTGTTAGCAATGTATTAACGAAGTGGTCTCGATTTATAATTTTAGCGGAGAAATAGACCTATAAATAATTAATTTGTAAATCTGCCTATTTTACTTGTGTATACAGTACACACTAATTACATTAGTTCCATAGCCAATATAAATTTCTGTTTTGGCAGAAATCGTTCAAAATCTAATATTATTATAACATTTTAACTTTAATGTTGCTTCAGTAGCGAGAGCATAAAAAAGGTGATTACACGGATAAAAAAGTTTAAAAAAATTATACGAGAGAAGTTCATATGATAAAACTTTTACATTTTTTACTTTCCAACACTTCATCTTCCATTAATCTGTTTAACAGAGCTTATCTCACAATCGCTCAGTTCAAACAGGCTACCCGCAAGTGTGCAATTTTCTATTTTAAAACTTAGCAATACCAATTATCGACTTAAAAGCTTAAATCAAATATATTAATCAACTAAATCTCAATCTCATGTTTAAAAGTTTACTCCTAAAAGGAAGATTCCTGGGCTTGCTGCTATGCTGCCTGGTGTCTTCATTGGTAGTTACAGCACAAACAAAGTACAAAGGTAAGGTTATCGGCTCGGACGATAAACTTCCTGTGGTTGGCGCATCCGTACGCGTCAAAGGTACAAGTACTGGTACTGTGACTGACGTTAATGGTGATTTCACCTTAACCTTAAGCCCGGGCAACACACTGGTAGTTACCTACATCGGTTATCAAAGTACCGAAGTTAAAGTAGGGACTGATGTAAATCTGCGTATTACGTTACAATCAGGTAGCAGTACCCTCAATGAGGTTGTGGTAACAGGTTACACCGCTCAACGTAAAAAAGATATTACCGGTTCGGTATCGGTAGTTAATGTTGCAACTATGAAAACGGTTCCCGCATCCAACACGGCCAGCTTACTTCAGGGTACTGCAGCCGGTGTTACAGTAGTAAACTCCGGTAATCCCGGTGCTAATACCACCGTAAACGTACGCGGTGTGGGCTCTATTTTCAGCACGGCGCCCCTTATTGTAATTGATGGTGTTCAGGGTTCATTAAATGATATCAATCCTAATGATATCGAATCGATGCAGGTATTGAAAGACGGTCAGGCATCAATTTACGGTGTTCGTGGTTCAAACGGTGTAGTTGTGGTAACAACTAAAAAAGGAAGAAGTGGCGCTGCAACTATCTCGTATGACGCTTATTATGGTACACAAAGGCCATTAAAAGATGGTTTTAAACTTGCCGATACTAAAACTTACGTTGAGGCCATTTACCAATCGTATAAAAATAGCCCTAACGCTGATGGTACCAGCCCTTTGGCCGGTGGTAACCCACAATACGACCCCGGAAAAACCGGCACCTGGACAATACCAGACTATATCACACCGGCTGGTGCTAAAGTAGGCGATCCAAAAACAGATCCATCAACTTATTTGTTAAATCCCTTTGTAACCGACAATCAAATCACGCGCGCTAACAAACAAGGCACCGATTGGTTTCATGAAGTTTTTAAACCGGCACCAATACAAAGCCATAACATTACAGCAAGCGGTGGTAGCGATAAATCTACTTACCTGATGTCAATAAGCTATCTTAACCAACAAGGTACTTTGATTGACACTTACTTTAAAAGATATGCGGCCAGGATCAATACAAATTTTGCTGTCGGACCTCATATTCGGGTAGGTGAAAATGCTTATATATTTTACAAACGAAGCCCTAACCTTAGCAATAACCAAAACGAAGGTAACGCTATATCATACATATATCGCGAACCTCCTATTATTCCGGTTTATGATATCATGGGTAATTTTGGCGGTACCCGTTCGGGCAGCTTAGGTAACTCAAGCAACCCGGTTGCTGTTCAGGAACGTACTAAAGATAACAGGAACAATAACTGGGATATAACTGGTAATGTTTATGCAGAGGCTGACTTCCTGAAACACTTTACTATCCGCACCCAGTTTGGTGGTACTGTTGATAACTATTATTATTATTTCTTCACTAAGCCGGCTTATGAAAATTCAGAAGGTAATACTTCAACTAACGGTTTTACTGAAGTTGCAGGCTACAATAGCCAATATACCTGGACTAATACTTTAAATTATAAACAACAGTTTGGTAAACATAACATTAACCTTTTAGCTGGTTCTGAGGCTATAACCACTTACAGGCGCGGTATCCGTGCGGGTGGGGGTAACTACAATATCTCGTTTGACCCTAACTATGTAACAGTAGCCAACGGGGCCAACCCGCCAAGCAACGGCGTTGATCAATTATTTGATTCAGGCTTACTTTCGTATTTTGCAAAGTTAGATTATCAATTCAACGATAAGTATATTTTAGGTGCAACAGTTCGCCGTGACGGTTCTTCATATTTTTCTCCGGGCCATCAATGGGGTACTTTCCCTTCAGTAACCGCTGGTTGGAGGATCTCAAAAGAAGCGTTCCTGAAAGATGTCAGCTGGCTTAATGACATGAAGATCCGTGCAAGCTACGGTAGCCTTGGTTCACTTGCAGGTGTTGAAACGCGCTTAAGCAATGCTTATAGTTTGTACGCGCAATCAAATGGGAATGCCAACTATGATATTACCGGTACAGGTAATTCAACTGTTACAGGTTTGTATCGGATACAACAAGGTAACTTAGCTACTTCATGGGAAACCGATAAGATCAAGAATATTGGTTTTGATGCTACTTTGTTCAATAATAAATTGGATTTCACTTTTGAGTATTTCCAGAAATCGGTTACAGGTTTGTTATTCCAATCAACCGATCCGGCAATTTCATTAGCTCCTGCGGCAGTTGCAAACTTACCATATGTTAATGGTGGTAATATTAAAAATAAAGGCTTTGAGATTGTTACCAGCTACCACGGTAATGTGGGAAGTGATTGGAAATACGATCTGAGCCTTAATGTAAGCCACTATTCAAACATTGTTACCGATTTGAATGGCCTTAAATACCAGGATCGTAACAGCGGCGGTTCCACCCGTTTGCAAAACTTTGTAAGGTTACAGCCAGGTCAGCCAGTAGGTGAATTTTATGGATATAAAGTTATCGGCTTATATCGTGATGCTGCTGATATAGCCGCTTCACCAAGCGATGTTAATGCAAGACCAGGTTTATTTAAATATGCCGACGTTAATGGTGACGGAAAAATTAGCTCTGCTGACAAAACATTTATAGGTAACCCTAATCCTAAATTTACCGGTGGCTTTACATTTAATCTTGCTTACAAAAACTTCGATCTGAACGCGTTCCTTTACGGTTCATTCGGTGGCAAGATCTTCAATTATATTAAATATTGGACTTATTTCCCACAAGTATTTACTGGTAACGTAAGCGCCGATATATTAGGCCCCAAAGTTTGGAAACCGGGTGCCGATAACAGCCAAGCAACCATTCCGGTATTAACCCGTACCGCTAATGCTGATAATACCGGTGATCCAAACTCTTGGTATGTTGAAAGCGGTACCTATGTTAGATTGAAATCATTAACATTGGGATATACTGTACCAAATTCAAAAATCAAAGCTTTGGGTATTAAGAGATTAAGGTTTTACCTGTTAGCAAACAATTTATTCACTATTACTAAATACTCTGGTTTAGATCCTGAGCTACAGCCTTCAACCCTTACAGATAATACCAGCTTCGGTATCGACTTTGGTAACTATCCTGCAGGGCAGAAGATATATAACATCGGTGTTAACGCCTCTTTTTAATGTGTGATAAATTTTTAATATAAAAGTTATGAAAAAAATTCAAATAAAACTGATCATACCAATAGTATTACTGTTGGTGTGCCTGGTGTATGCATGCCGCAAGGATATGCTTAACAGGCCCATCCTGCAAAGCTTAAGTCCGAATATTGTGGCCAATAAAACCGGTGTTGAAAGCTTGCTTATCGGTACTTACTCGTTATTGGATGGTGTAGGTGGTAATGGTGGCGGTATAAACGCGGCCGGTTCAAACTGGCTGTTTGGAAGTGTTGCTGCCGGCGATGCTTACAAAGGCTCAGAACCATCAGATGGTGGTAACGATGCTTTACCCGTAGGTAATTTTACTTATTCCACTTCTAATGCATACATCAGATCAAAATATCAGCTTTGCTTTAACGGGGTAAGCCGGGCGAACGACGTTTTGCGTACATTGCCGTTAGCCAAAGATATCAGCGCTGATGATGTAAAAAGGATTACAGGTGAGGCTCGTTTCTTAAGAGGATACTATTATATGGAGCTTAAGAAAATGTATAATATGATCCCTTATATCGATGAAACGCAAACCGATGCCAATCAGCCGAATGATAAAGACATCTGGCCAAACATCGAAGCTGATTTACAAGCTGGTATTGACAATATTCCTGCTTTACAGTCACAAAAAGGCCGTGCTAACAAATGGATAGCTATGGCTTATCTTGCCAAAGCAAAAATGTTCCAGCACAAATTTGCAGAAGCCAAAGCGTTATACGATAACCTGATACCTAACGGTACAAAACCAAGCGGCGACCACTTTGCATTGAACGATAATATGCAGAAAAACTTTAGCCCTCAGGCTGGTCAAAAAAACAGTATCGAATCGGTATTTGCTGCACAGGCTTCTGTTAACGATAACTCTGGTGGTAATAATGGTAATACCGGCGATGAGTTGAATTTCCCTTACAACAGCGGCCCTGGTGCATGCTGTGGTTGGTTTAACCCTTCACAATCATTAGGTAACTCATTTAAAACAGGTGCTGATGGTTTGCCGCTATTCACCACCTTTAATACGGGTAAAAAAGTGAGCGGTAAAACTGACCCATACACAGGTACTGTTGACCCACGCATTGATATAACTATGGGGCGCCCTAATATTCCTTATCTTGACTGGGGTAATCCTCCCGCAAGTTGGATCCGTGACCCTACAGATGGTGTTTTTAACCCACGTAAAAACGTTTATTCGTCTGCTGAAAAAGGCACTAACTCAAGTACTGAAAACTACTGGGCTGCTAATGAGGTTACATCAAACAACGTTAACTTGATGCGTTGGAGCGATGTGTTACTTATGGCTGCAGAAGCTGAAGTTGAGGTTGGAAGCACAGATAAAGCTTTAGGATACGTAAACCTTGTTCGTAACCGTGCCGCAAACCCTATATGGTGGGTTTATAAAGGTTCTGCTTATGATCCATCAAAATCTGAGTATACAGTTAAAACTACTCCGGCTGATAATTATTTGGTTAAACCTTATCCCGCTGGTGCATTTGCTGATAAAAACTATGCGCGTACAGCTATTCATTTCGAACGTAAAATTGAGTTGGCTATGGAAGGTCAGCGTTTCTTCGACTTACAGCGCTGGGATCAGGGTACAGGCAGCATGGCTGATGAAATCAACGCTTTCTTTGCATACGATATTAACGTTAACTCACAGTTGAACGGTGCTCACTTTACTAAAGGTAAAAACGAATATTACGCTATACCTCAAAGCGAGATCGATCTTTCTGGTTCAACAGGAGCTTCAAAATTAAAACAAAATCCTGGCTATTAATTAACCGTTGATTTTAAATATTTAACTTTAGGTGGAGATAATTATCTCCACCTTTTTTTATAGTTTACTAACCAATAATGAAGTACACCCTTCCCCTTATATGCCTGGTTGCCGTTTTATTTAGTGCCTGTAAAAAAGCTACACTTTTTGAACAGATCCCTTCTTCGCACTCCGGTATTACCTTTAATAATAAAATTGTTGAAAATGATACCATAAATCCGCTTACCAAACTTAACTTGTACAATGGCGGCGGTGTGGGCATCGGCGATTTTAATAATGATGGCATGCAGGATATCTACTTTGTTGCCAATACCACATCAAACAAACTTTACCTTAATAAAGGAGATATGAAGTTTGATGATGTTACATCAACTGCAGGGGTTGGCGGCAGCGGCGGATGGGGCAGGGGAGTGGCTGTTGTTGATATTAATAACGACGGCCTTATGGACATATATGTGTGCTATACTTTGCTTGATGATTCGGTTAAGCGCACTAACCTGCTTTATGTAAACCAGGGGATAGGTAAGGACGGTGTACCGCGCTTCAAAGAAATGGCTAAAGCGTACGGCCTTAATGTAAAACTTCACTCAACCATGGCCTCGTTTTTTGATTATGATAACGATGGCGACCTGGATATGTACCTCACCGTTAATGAGGCTGTTGCCGGCGATAATCAAAGTACTTTCAGGCCCATAATAACTAACGGAAGCCACCGCAGTACAGGGCAGCTTTTTCGTTGCGACTGGGATCCGGCGCTAAAACACCCGGTTTATACCAATGTATCAAAACAGGCTGGCATTGGTACTGAAGGCTACGGCCATGCTGCTACCATAGTAGATATTAACCGCGACGGCTGGAAAGACATTTATGTAACCAACGATTTTTTAACCGATAACATTTTATACATCAATAACGGCGACGGCACTTTTACAGATAAAGTGAAGGAGTATTTTAAGCACACCGCCTTCAGCTCCATGGGGCAGGATATTGAGGATGTGAACAACGATGGTCTTGCCGATGTTTTTGAGGTTGACATGAACCCTGAGGATAACTACCGTAAAAAGATGTTTATGCCGCCTAACAATTACCAGATATTTCAAAATTTCGATAGGTATAAGTACCAGTATCAGTACACCCGTAACACTTTACAGCTCAACAATGGCCCGCGGCTTGGAGGTAATGATTCCATTGGCGATCCCTCATTTAGCGATGTGGCTTTTTTAAGTGGTGTTGGGCAAACAGACTGGAGCTGGGGACCCATGATAACCGATTTTGATAATGACGGGTATCGCGATATTGTAATAACCAATGGCTATCCACGCGATGTAACCGATCATGATTTTATAACGTTCAGGCAAATGGCCTATTCGGTCGCGTCAACCCAACAGGTGCTCGACCAGATTCCGATAGTAAAAATACCTAATTATGCTTTCCGTAATACCAATGGTGTGCAGTTTGAAGATGTAACCCAAAGCTGGGGGCTTGGTGCTCCCTCGTTTTCAAACGGATGTGCCTATGCCGATCTGGATAACGACGGCACCATGGATATGGTTATTAACAATATCAATGACGAAGCATTCATCTATAAAAACACCTCCCGTAAAAGTGCAATTAACAGTAGTAACTACTTACATATACAATTTCATGGCGGCCCCAAAAACCTGAACGGTCTTGACGCCTTTGCCGATATTTACTATGATCACGGTAAACATCAATACTATGAGAATACACCTTACCGTGGTTATTTATCAACTATACAAGATATTGCCCACTTTGGCCTGGGTAACGTATCTCAACTCGATTCGGTAGTGATCCGCTGGGATAACGGTAAAAAACAGGTGCTAACCAATGTTAAAACGAATCAAATTCTCCGGGTTAAAATTGACGATGCTAAGCTTGATTATAGCAATAAACAGCCTTCGGTAGATAACACTGCCCTGTTTAAAGATGTCACTCAATCGGCAGGCATAACCTATAAGCATAATGATCAGGATTATATCGACTTTAATGTTCAGAAACTGCTTCCGCATAAACTATCGGAATATACGCCGGCCATAGCAGTTGGCGATGTGGATGGTAATGGTATTGATGATATGGTGGTAGGCGGTACTACCAAATATCCAGCTCAATTATTATTGCAGCAAGCCAGCGGCAAATTTATTCAGCGCGACCTGGTACCTCAGTCCAAAACTATTACCCCGGTTGGAAATCCCAACGATATGGCACATATGATATCGCCTGTAAGGGTTAAGGATGAAGGCATGCTGCTTTTTGATGCCGATGGCGATGGCGACCTTGATTTGTATGTAGCCAGTGGCGGGTATGAAAGTGAGCCCGGTTCGTCAAACTACCAGGACAGGCTTTATGTTAACGATGGTAAGGGGAACTTTAAACTGCAACCTGAAGCCCTGCCTAAAAACCTCACCAGTAAGCTGTGTGTAAAAGCAGCTGATATAAACCGCGACGGCAAAATGGATTTGTTTATATCTGGTCGTGTAAATCCCTGGAATTATCCTAAGCCTGTTTCAAGTTTTATTTTGCGTAACGATAGCAAAAATGGCGTTATTAAATTTACCGACGTATCTGCATCGGCGGCAAAAGAATTGAATAACATAGGCCTGGTTTGTGATGCCACATTTACCGATTTTAATAATGACGGATGGCCCGACCTGATCCTTACCGGCGAATGGATGCCGATCACCTTCCTTAAAAACGATCATGGCGTGTACAAAAATGTAACGCAAAGCACCGGCGTTGAAAATAAGCTTGGCTGGTGGAATACCATTGCCTCCGGAGATTTTGACCACGACGGCGATACGGATTACATTGTGGGCAATACGGGTTTGAATACTTTTTATAAAGCAACCGATCAATACCCGATTTATATTACCGCTAAAGATTTTGACAATAATGGCAGCTATGACGCCTTCCCTTCCGTTTTTCTGAAAGATCAGGATGGTAAGCTACAGGAGTTCCCGGCTTTTGGCCGCGATGATATTGTGAAGCAAATGATCAGTATGCGTATCAGGTTCCAGAATTACCGTTCGTTTGCAACCGCAACAATGGATTCGGTGATAACCCCAAAAATGCGTGAGGGGGCATTACGCTTAAAAGTGAACTACCTGCAATCGGTTTATTTACGTAACGACGGCGGTGGTAAATTTACTGTCGTTCCATTGCCGGTTGAAGCACAAATGTCTGAACTATGCGGCATTACTGTTGATGATTTTGATGGGGATGGCAATCTGGATGTTGCACTGAACGGCAATGATTATGGCACCGAGGTTGCAACGGGTCGTTACGATGCTTTTAACGGTTTATTATTAAAAGGTGATGGCAAGGGCGGCTTTAAACCACTCAGTATTATGCAAAGCGGTATTTATATTCCGGGCGATGGCAAAGCTTTGGTGAAACTTAAAGGGGCCAGGGGTAATTACCTGTTGGCAGCTACTCAAAATCGTGACAGGATGAAATTGTTCGAGTTGAAACGGCCGGTTAAAACCTATAATCTGCAGCCACTTGATGCATTTGCAACCATAAAATACAAAAATGGTAAAACTGCTAAACAGGAGTTTTATAATGGTAATTCTTTCTTGTCGCAATCGGGCAGATTCATTAATATTGATGATAACATGGCATCGATAACTGTAACCGATAGTTATGGCCATCAACGTAATGTACCAATTAATTAAACTATTATAAATGAGATGCTTAAAATATTTATAGCCGTTGCGGGTTGTGCCCTTGTTTTAGGTTGCGGTAGTAAGCCTAAAAAAACACCGATGATGAAAGATGCTGATGTTATTCATAACAACGTTGATCAGCTTACGCAGGTTATTATTTATGATGTATTCAGTCCCCCGGTTTCAAGTCGTATTTATGGATATGCCACACTGGCAGCATATGAAGCGCTACGTTATCAAAGCCCTGATTATAATTCAATTACCGCACAGCTAAGGGGCTTTGGTAAGCCGCCTCAGCCGCAGGTTGGGGTAAAATATAATTACACGCTCGCAGCTACATCGGCGTTTTTTGCGGTAGCTCATAAGGTTACCTTTTCTATCGATTCGCTCAAAAAATATGAGGCTAAAGTTTATGCCATGTATAAAGATAACCTTGATGATTCAACCTATGCCCGCTCAATGGCATTTGGCGAAAAGATAGGTAAGTACATTTTGAAAAGAGCAGCGGTTGATAATTATCCCCAAACCCGCGGTAAGCCAAGGTTTTTGGGTAATGATAATCCCGGCAACTGGCATCCTACACCTCCTGATTACCTGGATGCTGTTGAGTTTTGCTGGGGTACGATGCACACCTTCGCGGTTGATACCTCAACCATGTTTCCATTGCCGCCCCCGCCTCCTTTTAGCGAGGATAAAAACAGTGAGTATTTTAAGCAAACCCAGGAGGTATATGACCTGAGTAAGCATATCACACCACAACAGGCAGAGATTGCTCGTTTTTGGGATGATAACCCCTTTGTGATTCAGCACAACGGCCACATGATGTTTGCCAATAAAAAAATCACTCCTGGTGGCCATTGGATTGGTATAACAGCTATTGCTTGTAAGCAAACCCATGCTGATGTTGTAAAAACAGCCCAGGCTTATGCCCTTACTTCAATAGCTTTGTATGATGCCTTTATTTGCGGCTGGCAGGTTAAATATGAAACTAATTATATAAGACCGGTAACCATCATCAATGATAAAATTGATCACGACTGGTTGCCTATGCTGCAAACGCCCCCATTCCCCGAGTATCCAAGCGGGCACAGCGATATCAGTGGGGCCTCGGCGGTGGTGCTTACGCATCTATTCGGCGATAATTTTGCCTACCAGGATACCAGCGATCTACGTTACATAGGCATGCAGCGCCATTTCGACTCATTTTTGAAAGCTGCTGACGAAACTTCAATAAGCAGGTTTTACGGCGGCATCCACTTCCGCAACAGCGTTAATCAGGGTGCTGTACAGGGCAGACAGGTAGGTGAATACATCTGGAAAAAATTAAAACTTAAAAATTAAGGGCTGAGCTATTTTATGAATTTTAAAAAAAGCTTATTAACCGTATCATACCTTTTTTCATTTTCTGCAATATTAGCCGGTTTAACGCTCATCAATAGCTGCAAGCGTAAACCGGCATATCAGCCTTATAAATTTACCGGCGATGTGATAGTTGATGGTAAAAACCTGGTACAATTAAAGTGTACCCGCTGCCACTCGTTAGTGCCTGTTGATGCATTACCTAAGGATGTTTGGCTTAACCACACACTGGTTAATATGGCTCCGCTGCTGCATATTTCAACTTACGGAGGCTCGTCATACTATAAGGATAATCCGCTTGATACTACAGGCGCCACTATTGCAGAATGGACGGCCATTTTAGATTATTATAAAAAAGCGGCACCCGACACCTTGCTGCCGGCTAAAAAGCCCATTCCATTAATAAATGATTGGGCTGGCTTTATACTTAAACAGCCTGCACCGGTAAGTTATACCGCTTTTACTACCATGCTTGCTGCCAATGCAGCTACAGGGCGTATGTACAGTGCCGACGCTGTGGATGAAAAATTGTATACCTGGGATAGTAATTTAAAAATGGACTCCCTCGCCAAATTTCCATCAGCCGCAGTTGGGGTTAGTTTTGACAAGGACAGTATCGGGAATAATATAGGCTTTTTCGCATGTATTGGGCGTATGGCACCGGTTGATTTTCCAAATGGTAAAGTAGTTAAAGTGAACCTTGATGCGCAGCACGTTAACAACGAACAAACTTACATTGCATCTGATTTGCCCCGGCCTGTTGGCACAATAACAGGAGATTTTAACAAGGACGGCTTGCAGGATGTAGTTGTTTGCGGCCAGGGGAAGTTTAAAGGCGGGGTTTACCTGCTTAAACAAAATGAGGATCATACCTATGATCAGCAAACCATTTACGATAAGCCGGGCGCTGCACAAGCTTTAGCCGGCGATTTTAATAATGATGGCTGGACAGATATAATGCTGTTAACCGGAAGCGGCGATGAAGGCCTTTGGTTATTGTTAAATGATAAAAAGGGAGGCTTTACCACGCGTAACTTGCTTCATTTTCCGCCGGTGTATGGTTCAAGCAGCTTTCAATTGGCTGATATGGACCACGATGGCAAGCTCGATCTGGTATTAACCTGTGGCTATAATTACCGCGATTCACGGATCCTTAAACCATACCATGGTTTATACATTTTTACCAATACAGGCGACTGGAACTTTAAACAACGCTGGTTTTACCCGGTAAACGGCTGCACAAAAGCCATTGCTGCCGATTTTGACGGTGACGGTGATATTGACATTGCAACGATAGCTTTCTTTGCTGATATGAAAAATACGCCCGCCGAAGAGTTTGTTTACTTTGAACAGGCTAAACCTTTCGATTTTAAACCTCATGCTTTACCAATTAACCAGCTTGGCCACTGGATGTGTATGGAAATGACCGATCTGAACAAGGACGGCAAACCAGATCTGGTGTTAGGTAATTACGCTGATGGCTTTATGTTCCAGGATGGTTTTAAACCTAATTGGGATCAGCACCTGCCACTGATAATGCTTGAAAATCACACCAAAAAGTAAAGTGATACCGAACTGTATGAGGAAAGAAGGATGGGTGAGCATAATAAAACGAAGCGTATTGTTGCTGACTATAATATTAGCAACTGTTGTTATCGCCGCATTGAATAGTTGCGGCGATAATGAACCGAGCGACGAAGAGCTTTTGGCCGACGCTAAAAAAACGGCGTTCCAACATTGCGGCAGCTGCCATGAACCACCCGATGCTTCCTTACTGGATAGTGCCACCTGGGACAAGCACATATTACCGGTAATGGGAGCAAAACTTGGCATGCGCCCCTTTATGGACCAGTATATAGCAGGTCCAGGGGCCACGCTCTCTCTTGCCGATTGGACAAAGATTGTTGTTTATTACCGGTACGCCTCGCCCAAAAAGCTAAAGATCCCCAAGCCAGATGCTGTGATTGATTCGGCTATATTTTCGGTGAAAAGGCCTGCTAATGTCGATACAAAATCGGGTGAGGCGATGACTACTATGGTTAAGTTTAATGATGTTGATAAGCACTTTTATACAGGAGATGCCGGCAATAAGCTTTACCGCTGGAATAGTGACCTTACAGCTACCCTGGTGAAAAAATTCCATTCGCCAATAACCGATGCTACCTTTTATCAATCGGTAACCGAACCTAACAGCGCTGTAGTTACCTGCATTGGGATCCTTCCGCCTAATGATCAACTCAAAGGAACATTAATACATATCAATCTCGACAAAAAAACAAAAGACACTACGCTAATGGCCGATAGCCTGCCACGCCCCGTTAAAAGCGCTGCGGCTGATTTTAATAAAGATGGCCTGATGGATTACGTGAGTTGTGGTTTTGGCCGCGACCGTGGTGGTTTGTTCCTATTACAGCAACAAACTAATCATACATTCAAAAGAAAGGTCATCCGTGCAGTTCCTGGTCCTGAAATAGTTTATACCGGCGATTTCAACGGTGATGGCTGGCCGGATATTGCCTGTCTGTTTGCCCAGGCCGATGAAGGGATCTGGCTGTTTCTGAATGATAAAAACGGCGGCTTTAATGTTAAAAATATCATGCGTTTTCCATCGGTTTATGGTTCGAGCAGTTTTCAACTGGTTGATATTAACCGCGACGGCAAACTTGATGTAGTATACACCTGCGGCGATAATAATGATTATTCCCCCATATTTAAGCCTTACCACGGGGTTTACATTTTTACCAATCAGGGCAACTGGAAATTTAAACAAACCTATTTCTATCATATAAACGGCTGCTCAAAAGCTATAGCTGCCGATTTTGATAAGGATGGAGATCTTGATCTGGCCGTGATCGCTTTCTTTCCTGATTATAAATATCATCCTACCGAAGGTTTTACCTATCACGAGCAAGTTAGCCCCGGCAGGTTTAAAGTACACGAGGTGCCCGTTAATTTATTAGGTCGGTGGATTTCAATGGAGGCGGGTGATATTGATGGAGATGGTGATACGGACCTTGTTTTGGGCAATTTTTCAGTAGGAGCTCAGGGCCTCATGAATCAAAAGGATTATAAGCCCAACTGGGATTTGTATGAACCGATCATTGTGCTGCAGAATAAAACAATTAAAAAGTAAATTCAAGGAATATTCAACCCTTTTTGCATTTATCACAACTATTGGTTCGGGAGTAAGTAGTATCCGGTAGGCGCGAAGACGCAAAGGTTTTCCTTGGCTTTGCGCCTTTGTGCATTCAGCTTTCAGCTTTTATTAAAGTTAAATTTTGTTTAAGAATGACTTGCTATACAGGTTCTGCTTTAAAAATCTGCTTATCTTGCTCAACGCATTTTACATATGGAAAATACAGATGTAATTATCATTGGAGGAGGAGCAGCCGGTTTAATGGCGGCCCGTACGCTTGCCAAAGCAGGGAAAAAAGTTGTATTGCTTGAAGGGCGTAACCGGCTTGGCGGTCGTATTCACACACTGGAGAATGGCACGTCCCTCGAACCTGCCGAACTGGGTGCCGAATTTATTCATGGTGATTTACCTATAACCCAAAGCTTGCTTAATGAAGCCGGCATTAAATACACCTCGGCCTTCGCCTCTATGTGGAAATATGAGGATGGAAAGTTTATAGCGGAAGGGCATGTGATTGAACATTGGGATGAATTTTTGGAAAGCATCATGCAGTTGAAGCATGACATAAGCATCGAGGCGTTCATGCAACAGGAATTTTGGGGCGACCGGTATGCTGGTCTCCGTGAATCTGTACGGGGATATGTATCTGGTTACGACAACGCCGATCCTAAAAAGGCGAGCGCCTTTTCTATCCGCAAAGAGTGGCAAAATGAGCATGAGGATGCGCAATATCGTGTAGAAGGAGGTTATTGTGAATTGATCAGCTACCTTGCAAATGAATTTAAACAGGCAGGCGGGCATATCTACCTTAATGCCGTAGCAAAAGATATTGACTGGGGACAGCATCATGTTACGGTAAGTACCGATATCGGCATAACCTATCAAGCCAGTCAGCTATTGGTTGCCGTACCGCTTGGAATTTTACAAGCTGAAGCCGGATTGAAATGTACGCTAAGTTTTGATCCTCCGGTTGATTATTATATGAATGCCCTCAAATCACTTGGTTTTGGCGCGGTTATAAAAGTGCTGCTGGAGTTTGACGAGGCGTTTTGGTATAGCGACGAAACACGGCAGATGACAGGCGCTAACCTGGAAGATATGGGTTTCCTTTTTTCGAAAGAAGCTATCCCCGTTTGGTGGACACAGATGCCAGTACATCGTCCGCTGCTTACAGGTTGGCTTGGCGGGCCTCCTGCCGCTGCCCGTTTAAACACCAGCGATGAAGACATGCTGATAGAGGCGTTGGGCTCCATCTCCAATATTTTTAAGATAGATATCGCGAAGCTAAAAGAAAAACTCCTCACCTGGAATGTGATCAATTGGACAGCTGATCCTTTTTCCCGCGGATCATACAGCTACGATACCACAGAAACCGCCGAAGCAAGGAAGATCATAAGTCACCCAATAGGTGATACTTTATTTTTTGCAGGCGAGTATCTGTATGAAGGAACGGCAAGGGGGACTGTTGAGGCGGCACTTACCAGCGGGCTAAGGGCGGCTGAGATGTTGTTGGGGTATAATTAAGATATTAAGATTTCACGCAACGGCGCTGAGATGCAAAGTTTACTCCGACCAGAAAATTTCAAATTCATCCATTATAGTTGTACCGCGCTTTTATCTCATTCATTACAACATCATTGGGCGTTATTCGTCCGTTCTTGACATCCTCAAGCCCCCTTTCTTTCGATTGTTATAATGCGATGTCGTTTTTGAACTCGGCAATAGCTTTTTGAAGCTTATCAATTTCTTTAGCCTCCAAGTTTGATAAGGAGTTGATAATATCTTCTACCGATAGTTTTACTTGTACTGTAAGCATAATCGAATTTAGCTAAATTATTCGTCTGTATCAATTTATTCCACCCGCCAATAATTCCCGCTAACAATGATCATATCCAGCATCTTGATGGTATTATCGTAATAATCATAATCTTTCAGTTTAAAGGCTATCAGGTAATCCCAAACTTTGTTAAGCCATTGCTGGTTACTTTTGTCAACCGTTGCTGATACGGCGAATGGCGCTATGAAGCTCAGCGCTTCAAAGTATCGCCCTTTAATATCATTGCCTTCAAGCGTATAGCCGGCTGAAATATTATCAGGATTACCATCTGTGGTTTCTCTGATCCATCGGTTTATCTGGCTAACAAAACTTTTAGCGCGTTTATCGCCATATAATAAATAATCAGTAGCTATCCGCCACGGAACACGGCACGCATTGTAGTTATAGTAGCTATCATATTTTGATTCCATATAGTTAGCTTGAGCAGGCCGGGCTTTTGTATTTATGCCTCTTATAAAGTCAGGCACCAAACCTGCGTCATGGCTGTAAGTTTTTTGTAAATAGTTAAATAAGCGGTAGTTGTTATCAATAGCCTTTTGCCATTTACCGGTTTTTGATGCACTTTCAAATGCTTTGAAATTGGCAGGCATAAAATCAGAAGCGCGCATATCATAATAATCTTCGCTATCTCCGTCGCTGCCATCGCTTAATAAAACAGAAAACGTTTTCGGATTGATCTCATAATGCATAATTGCCGCCATTGCGTTCCTGGCTTCCTGCAGATAGTTGATACGGCCTTTGCTTCCCCATTGCTTATCAGCTAACAGAAGGGAGTATGCTATATCTATATCACCGTCGGTGGCGGCATCCCGGTCGTGGTTTTTACAGTTCTTTAGCTGGGCCCAGGCCATTAAATAAGGAGATGTTTTGGCCGGATGAGCTTTGTAATAGTTATACAGGCCGTCATAAACGGTTTTTGCCTGCTTATCATATCCGGCCATCAGTGCGGTAATCACCATGCCGTAACCCTGCCCTTCTGATACGCATTCCTTCCCGGGTTTTTCGAACCAAACATAAAACTGGCCTTTATCGCAGCCGGGTTTTATATACCGGTGTTTCCACTGGTCGTAGAAAGTGGTTACATGCTTATCCAATTGTGGCTGATTGAGGTGGTTAGGCTTGATAGTACCGACGGTATACTTGCAATGTTGTGGAAACGGCCTTAATGCAACCTGTGCATAAAGGCCGTTCATGATAAATATTAAAAATAGCAGCAGGCTATATCGCACGCAGCTCGGGGTAAACGGAAACCTCTTCAGCATCATTGCACAATAACTCAGTTTTGCAGAAATGGTTCTTAAGACAGCTCAAAAAGTTCTGAATTGCCGGTGTATCCTTGCAGGTGGCGGCATACCACGTGCGTTTTGCTATACTATGATGCAGTGGTTTTGTAACAATGTGTTTACCGGGCAGGTATGGTTTCACAATCCAGTCGGCCATAACGCTTATTCCGAGGCCTGCATTTACCATCTCAATAGTGGCATCGGTATAGTGGATGCGACTCAATGTTTTGGGCTTTACATGCTGTTCCTGGATGAGTGTTTCGATGACCGGAGTTTCCTGGTATGAGGGGTCATAAAGGGCGAGGATCAGCTCCTGGTCCTGGAAGTCGCAGATGTCAATAACTGCCTTTTTTGCCAGGGGATGATCGGCCGGCAAAATACATATCAGGCGGTCTTCAAAAATGGGTTCATACACTATCTGAGTATTCACCATTTGGGTGCGCACAATACCCAGGTCAAGGTCGCCCCGCATGAGGTATTCGAGTGGTCGGCGACTGGCATCTGAAACTATATTTATATTAATATCAGGCCATTGGCTCTTAAAGTCCTTAATTACGCCGGGCAGCCAGTGGTACGCAGTATAGCATTGCATACTGATATTGAGCTTGCCGGTTTTGCCATTTTTATAGTTGTTAATATCCTCTTCAAGGGTGCGTATTTCGGCCAATATTTTTTCCGAACTTCGTAGAAAACGGTATCCCACTTCGGTAAGCTGAAGCTTCTTTCCCTGGCGATGGAACACCTCTATATCCAGTTCCTTTTCCAGCTCTTTTAACTGGTGGCTCAGGGCCGATTGAGTTAGGTGTAAAGCGCTCGCTGCCTTGGTCAGCGAACCCTCTTTTGAAATGGTATCTACTAACCTGAAATGATGTAATGCAATATTCATTATTAGTTTTCCTAATGATTTACACAAAATTAATTCATTTTTTTCATGAATCATATAGGTATACATTTGCTGTGTATAAAATACACCTCATGTTAAACACAAATTCAAAAAAATTACTCCTGTTTTTTTTGAGTGTTTCATATGTCTTACACGTACAAGCTCAGCAAAAAGTCCTTTCCATTAAGGATGCTGAACAAATGGCCCTTGCTAACTATGCTTCCATCAAGTCGAAGGCAAACCAGCTTAACGCCTCTAAGGCATACCTCAAAGAAACAAAAACGGAGTATCTGCCGGACGTAAATTTCTCCGCGCAGCAGGACTACGGAACAGTGAACGGCCAAAACGGACCATCGTATGGTTACCGTGGCCTGTCGGTATCCTCATCGGGGCCGGTATTGGCCAAACAAAACTGGAACGCCGCATTTGGCGCTCTATATTTAACCAACGTTAGCTGGGACTTTTTCGCTTTCGGCAGATCGAAACAAAGGATCGGCGTACAAAAAACGATTGTATCCCGCGATGAAACTGATCTTGCACAGGAGCAATTTCAGCACCAGGTACGCGTTGCAGCCACGTATTTAAATCTACTTGCTGCACAACAGCTTGCCAAGGCGCAGCAGGATAACCTTAACCGTGCTATGGAATTGCAAAAAGTAGTCGTAGCCCGCGTAAAGAACGGCTTAAATCCGGGTGTGGATTCATCCCTGGCCAACGCCGAAGTATCTAACGCCAAGATCGCGCTTACCAACGCGCAGCAAACTGTGCAGGACCAAAGCAACCAGCTTTCGGTTTACTTAGGCATCCCGGCGCAGGAGTTTCAACTGGATAGTGCTTTCATTACCAAACAGCCAAATAACCTGGAGGCGTTAAGTGCAGTTGCCGCTACCGATCATCCAACTTTGAAATTCTATCAAAATAGGGTTAATGTGAGTGAGCAGCAGGCTAAATATCTCCGCACTTTCGCGTTGCCTACCTTTAGCTTATTTGGTGTTTACCAGGGCAGGGGATCGGGCTTTAAGTCGGATTATGGGACTAACCAGGACAGCTACACCGGCAGCTACGGTGCAGGTGTTGACCCAACCCGTTATAACTACCTGTTTGGGATTGGTATGGTGTGGAACTTTACCAGTGTTTTCAGGACCCACTACCAGGTTCAATCGCAAAAGTTTACGTCAGAACAATTGAAAAACGATTACGAACTGGTTGATAAACAACTGGCAGCACAGCGCAGCCTGGCCGAAACACGCATAGGTAATGCCCTTAAAAATGTAAACGAGGTGCCGGTTGAAGTTTCGGCCGCTAATAACGCTTACATTCAAAAATATACACTGTACAAAAACGGACTATCAAATATAGTTGATTTTACACAGGCGCTTTATACCCTTAACCGGGCCGAAGTTGACAAATACATAGCCCTGAATAACGTATGGCAGGCACTGCTGTTCAAATCAGCAGCTACAGGCGATTTCGGGATTTTCATCAATAATTTTTAACAGTTACACACATATACAATGGGAATGATAAAAGGGGCGCTGCAAAAACCAATTACCATATTGGTTATAGTAGCCGGGCTGTTCTTCTTCGGTATAAATGCGGTACGGACTATCAAAATCGATATATTTCCCGATCTGAACCTGCCGGTTATATATGTATCGCACCCATACGGCGGTTTCACCCCAAACCAAATGGAAGCTTACTTTGGTAAGCAATATGTTAACCTGTTGCTTTTCGTATCGGGCGTAAAAAGCATCGAAACGAAAAATATACAAGGCTTAACGTTGATAAAAGTTACTTTTTATGAGGGCACCAATATGGCCCAGGCCGCGGCGGAGGTCACGAGTTACACCAATCGCGCCCAGGCCGCGTTCCCGCAGGGGTCACAGCCACCCTTTATTTTGCGCTTTGATGCCTCAACGCTGCCGGTTGGTCAGTTGGTGTTGAGCAGCGCTACCCGTAGCAATAACGAATTGCTCGACTATGCTTTGGTTTACGTACGTTCGTCATTTACCTCCATCCCGGGGCTTGTTGCGCCGGCTCCTTTTGGCGGTAACCAGCGTACTATCCTGATCAAGGTTGACCCAAACCTGTTACGTTCGCACAACTTAACGCCCGACCAGATCGTGGCTGCCCTGCGTGAGAACAACCAGAACACCCCGGCAGGTAATGTGCGTATAGGCGATTACAACTATCTTGCACCTTCAAATACTACGATAAAGAAGATTCCGGATTTTGGAGATATCCCGCTTTATAAAAATGGGATTCAAACCGTGTTTATGAAGGATGTTGCCACTATAGAAGATGGTGCCGATATCACCAACGGTTATGCCCTTATTAATGGCAAACGTTCGGTATATCTGCCTATCACCAAATCGGCAACGGCCTCAACCTGGGAAGTAGTGCAAAATCTGAAAAAGGCATTGCCAAAATTCCAGGCCTTACTGCCCGATGATGTGAAGCTGTCGTTCGTGTTTGACCAGTCGGTATATGTAATCAACGCGGTAAAAAGTTTGGCCGAAGAGGGCGCGATAGGGGCGGTACTTACCGGGCTTATGGTATTACTGTTTTTAGGTGATAAACGCGGAGCGCTTATCGTGATCCTTACGATCCCCACCTGTATTATCTCGGCTATATTCTTCCTGTCGCTTGCACATCAAACGATCAATATCATGACACTGAGCGGGCTTTCGCTGGCAATAGGTATTTTGGTGGATGAGTCGACGGTGACCATTGAAAATATTCACCAGCACTTTGATATGGGGAAACCAAAAGCCTTGGCTATCTGGGATGCTTGTAAGGAAATTGCCTTTCCTAAGTTGCTGATCCTGTTCTGTATCCTGGCGGTGTTTGCACCTGCCTTTACCATGAATGGCATTCCGGGAGCATTGTTCCTGCCGTTGGCGCTGGCTATTGGTTTCTCGATGATCGTATCTTACTTCCTGGCGCAAACCTTTGTACCAATCATGGCCAACTGGATCATGGTAAACAAACATGAAGACCACAGCCATAAAGATGGTTTTGCATTAGAGGATGAAGGTGAGCCATGGGAACAAAAAGAGAAAGCCATGAAGGCTGCCATTGAACATACAGGTGGGGAGGTAACCCGCTTTGACAAATTCAGGGATAGCTTCATGCGCCTGATGGACCGCATGTTGCCTAACCGCAAGATACTGGTAACGGTTTATGTAGTAGCTGCATGTGGACTTGCTTTTCTGTTGTTCAATATCATAGGCCGTGACGTGTTGCCTAAGGTAAACTCAGGCACTTTCCAGGTACGTTTGCGGGCTGCTGATGGTACCCGTTTAGAGCGTACAGAACTAATAGCTGTTAAGGCGCAACACATATTGGGCGATATTGTGGGTAAAAACCACATAGCTATAACTTCGACATTTGTTGGCTCGCACCCTTCATCATTCTCAACCAACCCTATCTATCTGTTTATGGCTGGTCCGCAGGAGTCTGTGATGCAGGTGAGTTTAACGGAGGATTATAAGGTTAATCTTGATGACCTGAAGGAGAAATTCAGACATGAGATGGCAAAACAGTTACCCAACGTTAAACTATCATTTGAGCCGATTGAATTGACTGATAAGATCCTGAGCCAGGGTTCGCCAACTCCTATCGAAGTAGCCATCACCGGTAAAAACAAAAAGCAAAATGTAGATTACGCCTTTAAGGTTATCAATAAATTGAAAGATATCAAATATCTGCGCGATGTGCAGATAGGGCAGTCGTTCAATTACCCAACTATCGATATCAATATTGACAGGCAGCGGGCCGCACAGCTTGGTGTTGGTTTAAATGATATCTCCCGTTCGCTTGTGGCATCAACTTCATCATCAAGATTTACAGAAAAGAACAACTGGATTGATGAAAAATCAAACCTAAGCTATCTCGTACAGGTACAGGTGCCGGAGTACCAGATGGCCAGTTTGAATGATGTTAAGGAAATTCCTGTGCTGGCAAACCAGGCCCGCCCGGTTTTGGGTGATGTGGCTGATGTTAAAACAGGCACCACCTTTGGCGAAAACGATAACGTAGGCGCTGTGCCGACACTATCGGTAACGGCAAACATCAACAAAAAAGATTTAGGTACGGCCACCAACGATGTGCAAAAAGCGATTGACGAACTGGGTAAGCCGCCACGTGGTTTAACAGTTGAAATGCATGGTATGAGCCAAACCCTTACCGACACCCTGAACAGTTTGCAAGGTGGGTTATTGGTGGCGGTATTAGTGATCTTTTTGATGCTGGCGGCAAACTTCCAGTCGTTTAAAATGTCGATGGTAGTTTTATCAACTGTGCCTGCCGTATTATTTGGTTCATTGCTGCTGGTTAAGATCACCGGTGCTACTTTAAATTTGCAATCATACATGGGTATGATCATGTCCGTAGGTGTATCCATTTCAAACGCCGTGCTACTGATTACCAATGCCGAAGAGTTGCGTAAGCACAACGGTGATGCGTTAAAATCGGCCCGTGAAGCGGTAGCCTTACGTCTCCGCCCTATCTTGATGACCAGTTTGGCCATGATCGTAGGTATGATCCCGATGGCTTCTGGCTTAGGTGAAGGTGGTGATCAAACATCGCCATTGGGTCGCGCTGTTATCGGTGGACTTATCGCTTCAACTTTTGCAGCGCTGCTAATATTACCATTGGTTTTTGCCTGGGTACAAGGTAATGCCACAACTCAATCTGTTTCATTAGACCCGGAAGATAAAGAAAGTAAATTTTATGTCCCTTTGCACCACCATGAATAAGCTAAAAAATAAATCGATATTGCTGCTTGCCGTTTTAGCAATGGCAGTAGGCTCATTGAGTGCCTGCCACTCGGATGATAAAGAAAAGAAAGAACAACAGGAAGAGCAGGAGCAACAGGAAGCTGTTGAAACGCCAACCGTACAAATTGTGCCCGTAACAAAAGGCAGGTTAAGCAGCAATATCACCATACCCGGTGAGCTGATTCCTTACCAGCAGGTTGACCTGTATGCCAAAACCAACAGCTATGTTAAAAAGCTTTTGGTTGATATCGGTTCGGAGGTTAAGCAGGGCCAGTTGTTGGCCGTGCTTGAAGCACCGGAAATTAACTCGCAGTTAGCTGCAGCGCAATCACGCATTAAACAATTTGAAGCGGTTTATTTTGCCAGCAAAGCCACTTATGACAGGTTGGTAAGCACCAGCAAAACGCCGGGTACTGTTTCGCAAAACGACCTGGAACAGGCTGAGGCAAAAAAGAACGCCGACCAGGCCAATATTGACGCCGCAAAATCTGGCTTGAAAGAGGTATCGGCCAATTTGGCTTACCTGGAGATCCGCGCCCCTTTTGACGGTGTGATCACGAGCCGTAATGTAAACCTTGGTGCCTATGTTGGTCCGGGTGGTAAAAGTACCGATCCGCTGTTTACAATTCAGGATCAGGGCCGTTTACGTTTAGTTGTATCAGTGCCTGAAATTTATACTGGCTCATTGAGCAATAAAAGTGAAGTTAATTTTACCGTAAGAGCTTTGCCAAGTGAAAAATTTACCGCACAGGTAAAACGTATAGCTGGCGCGCTTGACGAAAAACTACGTGCCGAGCGCCTGGAGATGGATGTTTATAATAAAGACAAAAAACTGCTTCCGCACATGTTTGCCGAAGTAAGCGTACCGCTGCCTGCGGGGGACAGTACTTATGTAGTGCCTAAAACTGCTGTTGCTACTTCAACCGAAAAGGTTTTTGTTATAAAGATTGTAGACCATAAAGCGGTTTGGGTTGATGTTAAAAAAGGACTGAGCAACGGCGATAGCATCGAGATCTTCGGTGGTGACCTGAAACCCGATGACAAGCTGGTAAAAGTTGCATCGGATGAGATCAGGAACGGGGCGACTTTGAAGTATTAATTAATTTGAAAATTGGTTGATTTGAAGATTTGAAAATTTCTTCTACAAAATCAACAACTTGATAGTGCGAAGGGAAAGGTGTTTGAAAGCTTAATGAGTTTTCAGGCACCTTTTTTATTTAGTGAATTTTTAAAGCCTATGGATAAAAATGTCATTGCGAGGCACGAAGCAATCGCATACTATACAGAGCCAATATGCCTCCGTGCGATTGTCACTATACGCTGCAATGACATTTTATACTATTTCCCCTCCGCCTGCAACTTCTTAATAACCCCTGTCCCAACAGTATCCGTACTTTCGGCAGCATTGGATAATACAACCACGGCAAGCTTTTTATCAGCATTAAAAGCCAGGAAGCTACTGCTACCATAAGTGCCGCCGTTATGGAAAATGTATTCTACGCCATCAACCAAAATGATATGCCAGCCAAGGGCTATTTTGGCATCTTTGCTATAAGTAATCTGATGGGTTAGCTCAAAAGCCTTTGATAACTTATCAGTGCCATTAGCCATGTGAGCCTTTGCATATATCAGCAAATCATTTACTGTTGAATGGAGAGCTCCGCAGGCGGCAAGGGCGTCAAAATCCCAGGCTACTGTTGCATCGCCGTATTGGCTGTATACTTTGGTAAAATGGGGA
This sequence comes from uncultured Mucilaginibacter sp., assembly GCA_966212355.1. Classification (GTDB taxonomy): domain Bacteria; phylum Bacteroidota; class Bacteroidia; order Sphingobacteriales; family Sphingobacteriaceae; genus Mucilaginibacter. Next base: position 12,000 of record CBIHRB010000004.1, on the reverse strand, counting down.
AGTTGTAAAGCACTTAAATGCTGTACTGTATTTTTCATCCCTAAAGGAGTGCAGATTACTTCCTTCACCATCTGATCAAATGTTTTGCCGCTTACCTGTGATAATATCGTTCCTAATAAACCCACGCCCAAATTAGAGTATGCGTATTGCTCTCCAGGTTTGCTGTTGAGTTTGCAGGTTTTCAGATAGCTGAGCAGCAGTCGTTTATTATAACTTTTATAAGGATTTGCCGCGCTGGCCGAATCGAACTGCAGGTTTTCCGGGATCCTTGCCAATCCGGATGTATGATTGCTTAGCGTTTGCAAGGTTATATCATTTAACGCAGCATTGTTTTTTACTGAATCGGGCAGGTATTTGGTAATAGGATCGGTTACCTTTACTTTGCCCTCATTAGCGTAATAAGCCAACAGGGTAGCTGTAAATGTTTTGGTGATGGAGCCGATTTCGAAGAGTGTATTCGCGGTTGGCATTTGGTTATTACCGCGTGCGGTTTCACCGTAATTATAGGTGCTGATCTGCCCGTCTTTTAATATCCCAATACTAAGCCCTACTGTATTTGCTTTTTGGATGTAAGGACGGGCAATTTCATCAACCTGTTTATCCATGGTGTTGAGCAGTTTGTTGGATGTGGGTACCTGTGTGGTTTTATCGGCAGTAATGTCTTTATAGGGCTGAAACAGGAAGAGCTCAATTTTATTACCTGCATCGAGGCTCATGAGCAACTGTAGTGTTACCGATTGGAATACCAGCTTGTAAGTACTCACTTTGTTGTTAACAAAACTGATAACTGACGAACCCTTGATATCATTTAACGGGAAAAGTTGCTGTTCGGAGAGATGGCGGAATTGGCCTTCACTTACAGCATGCCTGAAGTTCGGCCCGGTTAAAGCATAAATGGAGTCGGCCTGTTTGGCGTTGAAGAATTTTTTCACCAGCACAAATACCGAATCGGTTTTATACTGCTGATGACTTTGGGCAAAGGTTATGCCCGGAGAAAATAAAAGTAAGATAAAGCAGAACCTGAGTTTCATGAAGAGTATTCGTGTTTAATTAATTGTCGTTTGGTCTTTAGTGGCAAGTCTTAAGTTTGAAGAAGAAAAGAGACTTACGACTAAATACTACTGACTTAAATATCCTGGTAATCTTTGGCAAAGTAATTATCGGCCAAAGGATCGGTTAAGCGCGCAAAGCGTTTCTCATTGTATTTCCATTTCATACGGAATATGATAACGGCAATACCTGCCCCGATCATATAATTGTAACCGATAAAAGCAAACATATCGCCGGGTTCGGCAAGAAAGGAATGCAAGTCGGTTTTGCCGCTTAACATAAACCATATAATACTGGTTATAATAGATAAAGCCAAACCGGCGATAAACCCACCATCAATAATGCAATAGCTCCACATACCGCGCTTGCGGGCATGCTCCCATTTTTTTACAAAGCTGATATTGTCAATATCTTCTTCGGTGAGGCCTTTGGCTTTAAGCTTTTCGGCCTGGGTTAATTTATACTGATAACGATAATACCCCTGTACAAACGAGAAAGGAAAAAATATAAGGAAGATGATATTGTTGTGGTCATAAAAATATAAAACTGCAATTATCGCAAGATAAAGCAGTTCTCCTTTGTAAGTATGTTTCAGATATGTTTTGAAATTGAATTTCATACCTGAAACATGCTTTTTATATGGTTGGTGTTTGTCCGGCCAGCAGGTAAAGCACTGCCATACGTACGGCAACCCCATTTTCTACCTGGTCGAGAATGATGGATTGCTTACTGTCGGCTACATCGCTGGTGATCTCCACGCCGCGGTTGATAGGGCCGGGGTGCATTACAGTGATCTCTTTATCTAATGAATCCAGAATAGTTTTGTTAAGGCCGAAGAGCATGGTGTATTCCCTTAGTGAAGGAAAATATTTAATGTCCTGGCGCTCCAGCTGAATGCGGAGCATATTGGCCACATCGCACCAGTTAAGCGCTTTGATAAGGTTGTGTTCAACTTTTACACCTAATGAGCCGATATATTTAGGGATTAACGTTGTTGGTCCGCAAACCATCACTTCAGCGCCCAATTGTTTCAAGCAAAGAATGTTGGAAAGCGCCACACGCGAGTGTAGGATATCACCTACAATCACCACTTTTTTGCCAGCTACATCGCCATATTTTTCACGGATGGAAAAGGCGTCAAGCAAGGCTTGGGTAGGGTGTTCATGAGCACCATCGCCTGCGTTTACTATTTGTGCTTTTACGTGTTTTGACAGGAAGATGCCCGCGCCGGCATAAGGGTGTCGCATTACCACCATATCAACCTTCATGGCCAGGATGTTGTTTACTGTGTCGATCAGGGTTTCGCCTTTGCTTACAGATGATGACGATGCCGCAAAGTTGATCACATCTGCTGAAAGCCTTTTTTCGGCCAGTTCAAAGGATAAACGGGTACGGGTTGAGTTTTCAAAGAAAATATTGGCAATGGTAACATCACGTAACGACGGCACTTTTTTGATCGGCCGGTTTAAAACAGATTTAAAAGTATCGGCAGTTTCAAATATCAGCTCAATATCTGCCCGGTTCAAATCTTTTATACCCAATAAGTGTCGTGTGCTCAGTCCTGCCATGTTATTTTGATTTCGGATTTCGGATGTTCGATTTCTGAATTTTTATTTTTATTCCGTCATTGCGAGGTACGAAGCAATCCCCGATTAGCAGAGACTTCTTGCATGATAGCTCTGTACAATTTGGGATTGCTTCGTACCTCGCAATGACGCTTTGTGTATATTATATTTTATTCCTGTACCTCTGAAACAAGAACTATCTTGTCTTCGCCATCTGTATCTTTCCAGCTAACTACTACTTTTTGTGACGCGATAGAATCAACCTCGATACCCACATAATCGGCAGATACCGGGATGTGGCGCGAGTAACGGCGATCAACCAAAGCCAAAAGCTCTATTTTCTCCGGCCTGCCGAATGCCTGCATGGCATCCATTGCGGCGCGGATAGTGCGGCCTGTCCACAGTACATCATCCATCATGATCACTTTTTTACCTTCAATAATAAAATCTATTTTGGTTTGGTTAGGCACTAACTGTGATTCCCGGCGGCGAAAATCATCGCGGTAAAAAGTGATGTCAAGGTCGCCCTGCAATATATTTTTATCGGGAAGGATTTTTCTCAGTTCTTCGGCAACGCGTTTGGCTAAATAAATGCCGCGCGGCTGGATACCAATTAATACGGTATTTGAAAAGTCGTTATGATTTTCAATTAACTGGCGACATAAACGTTGTATGGTAATTTGAAACTTTTGTCCGTCGAGCAGTGTTAGATTTTGCATCGTATGGGTGGATTTGGGCAAAAGTAATAATTTGTTTTCAAAAGCCCCCTCTAAATCTCCCCCGATAGGGGAGACTTTTTACAATTCAGTTATTCGGCAAGTTTTCTTAAAGTCAACATTGTCCTTTCCGCATCCTTTTTCGTCACAAAAATATGATCATGGTAATAAGCAGCTACTACGTTGCAGCTGATATTTTCATTCGCCAGCGCAGTCGCAAATGCAGCGGTTAAACCAGTCGCTTCCAGCGATGAATGGATGGTTAAAGTAATCCAGGCGGCTGTGTAGCTATATTCAAGCTTTAACTTATCGGCGGTTTCTTTTTTTAAGATGAGGGTTACCGCTTCTTGCTCTTTAAAAAAAGCTATGATATCATCGGTGTTAATGTTACTTAATGATGATGTTGTGCAATAAACATAGTCACCCTCATTAATTACGGGTGTCATGTTTTTAAGTAGGGTATTGAGGTTGGTTTCGCCGGTGGTCATATCCCAAATATACAAAACTAACTCGCGCTCGTTTTTAACCTACCGTGTACCCACATCTTGTTAAACATTTTGATTAACAAAAATACTTGTCATTTCGAACGAACCTTGGGCAGGGTTGTGCGCCGGTGGTGAGGAGAAATCTTCTACAAGCAGCCATTCCGCCTTGAAAGGCGTATAAGATTTCTCCTCGCGCCCTGTTTTTCCCTGCGCTTGCTCGTTCGAAATGACATTTTTCTCTAATAAAAAGATGTGGGTACACGGTAGGTTTTTAACGAGTGCATAACACGGGTTTGCGTTTATAACGCCACGGGCGATACAATTGCCAAGCCCTATTAAGCGCTCATTGCAAATGAGCGCAATAAAATGAAAGGGAAACAAAAAACCCCTCCGGATAACCGAAGGGGCTTATATAATTGCTTAAGCTAAAATTATGCTTCTTCTTCAGAGCTGTTAGCAGCAGGTGCAGCCTTGCGGGCTTTGTTTTCAGCACCTTCCATTTGCTCTTTTAACTGAGCTAATACGCTAAGATCGCCTAAAGTTGATTTTTCAACAGAATCTTTCACTTTTTTCACCGCGTTAGTAGCAGCTTTTGCTTCTTTTTTACGGTTTTCAAATTCCTGTACGCGGGCATCAGCGCGGGCTTCTTCCCAGATACGTGAGTGTGAAATAACGATACGTTTGTTTTCTTTGTTAAATTCAATGATTTTGAATTCAGCAGCTTCTTCAGCTTTTAAGCTCTTGCCGTCTTCTTTAACCAGGTGTTTGGTTGGGGCAAAGCCTTCAACACCGTAAGGTAAAGCTACGATAGCACCTTTGTCGGTTACTTTGATAACGGTACCTTCATGGATCGAGTCGATAGTGAAGATAGTTTCGAAAGTATCCCAAGGGTTTTCTTCAAGCTGTTTGTGGCCTAAGCTCAGTTTGCGGTTTTCAACATCAAGTTCAAGTACAACCACGTTTAATTTTTCACCAACTTTAGTGAATTCGTTAGGGTGGTTAACTTTTTTAGACCAGGAAAGGTCAGAGATGTGGATCAAGCCGTCGATGCCGTCTTCCAGTTCAACAAACACACCAAAGTTGGTCATGTTTTTAACTGTAGCTACGTGCTGAGTACCAACTGCGTACCTTTCAGCGGCGTTTTGCCATGGATCAGGAGTTAATTGTTTAACACCTAATGACATTTTGCGCTCTTCGCGGTCTAAAGTCAATACCTGGGCTTCGATCTCGTCGCCAACTTTCAGGAATTCCTGAGGATTGCGCAGGTTTTGTGACCATGACATTTCTGATACGTGGATCAAACCTTCAACACCAGGGATGATTTCAAGGAATGCGCCGTAATCAGCAACGGTAACGATTTTACCTTTAACTTTTGAACCAACCTGAATGTCTTCAGAAAGGCTTTGCCAAGGGTGAGGGGTTAATTGTTTCAAGCCAAGAGCGATACGTTTTTTCTCATCATCAAAGTCAAGCACAACAACGTTGATTTTCTGATCCAATGATAAAATTTCGCGTGGGTGCTCAATACGGCCCCATGAAATATCTGTAATGTGCAGTAAGCCGTCAACACCACCAAGGTCAATAAATACACCAAAGTCGGTAATGTTTTTAACGGTACCTTCCAATACCTGACCTTTTTCAAGGCGAGCAACAATTTCAGTTTTTTGGTTTTCCAGATCGTCTTCGATAAGCACTTTGTGCGATACCACAACGTTCTTGAATTCGTGGTTGATTTTAACAACTTTGAATTCCATAGTTTTACCTACATACACATCGTAATCCCTGATAGGTTTGATATCGATCTGTGAGCCAGGTAAGAACGCTTCAACGCCCATAATGTCAACAATTAAACCACCTTTAGTACGGCTCTTAACAAAACCGGTGATGATTTCATCGTTATCAAGGGCTGAATTAATGCGCTCCCATGATTTTTGAGTTTTTGCGCGTTTACGTGAAAGTACTAACTGACCGTTAGCATCTTCCTGTGATTCAACAAAAACATCAACTTTGTCACCGATCTTAAGATCTGGTGTGTCACGGAATTCTGATACTGATACTAAACCGTCTGATTTGAAACCTACGTTAAGTACAACATCTTTGTTGTTAACGTTAACAACAGTACCGGTGATGATTTCGCCTTTGGTGATGGAGCTGAAAGTTCCATCATACAATTTCTCAAATTTCTCACGGTCGTCATCGCTGTAGTTACCAAATTTTTTGTCGTCAGCATCCCAGTCGAAATCTTCGCTTGGTGTAGCCGCGATTTTTGATTTGATCTCTTCAATTGATATTGAATCAGCTTCTGATTCAATAGTTTCTTTTTCGCCAGCCGCTTTAACTGTACCCAGTTCAGCTTCTTTCGCTTTTAATTCTTTTTCTGCTTCTTGTTTTTTTGCCATTAAATAATTTTTCTCCTTTTCCCAATTTGTTAATTGGGACTGCAAAGGTACGGATATATTTTATTGAAAAAAGAAATTTTTTAATGTTAATTGCTTATATTCAGGCAATTTTAGGTCAGAAACGAGTTAGAATAACTTTTGATACTAATTGCCACTCTTGTAAGTCTTGATATTAAGGCCAGTTAACAAATAATTATTGCCTTTTCATAGTGTATTCTACTTCTCCCCGGTATATAGAGGAACTGCCAGAAAAATGTATAACCAGGCTTGAGCTTGTAATTTTTTTTATAGCATACCGAGTGGCCTTTTGGTCAATATCCCTTTTTACAAATAAGCTATCGCCAGCAATTTGATATTTGCCATATTCAAAAAGCCCATTACGATCTTGGGGGTTTTCAATGAATGTACCATCGACTTTAAATTCAAAATAACTAAGCGGGTCAAGCGTAGTGGTATAATCACGATGATCAGTCAATTTATCATTAGTGTAATCATCGTAGGTTTGCTCAACCCAATACCATTTTCCTATTATCGATGCGGTCTCCTTCTTGTCTTTTTTACAGGAGTAGGTTAAAATTGAATATACCGATAACAGTATGCAGATTGTTTTTTTCATTGAGATAAGGTTTTTTAACCAGTAAATATAAAGACAAACTTTAATTTGCGTTGAGTTTATTTTCTATCTCTTCAAAAATCTGCATAAAATCATTCAGCATTTCTTCGCGGTAACTGCTCAATATTTCATCCATGATCACCTCCTGCTCTGGTGTGAATGGGTTTTTCCAAACGCGCATACAGATCCGTTTTAATGCATAGGCAATCTGGTGCGTTTCGGCATAAGTATGCAGGTACTGGCTTTTTTTAAAGCCTTCGTAAAACTTGAAGAAAACGGCGGTATCCTCAAGTTCGGCAAAGGTTAAAAAGCTTCTTATCTTATCGTCCCGACAACCTTGTAAATGATCGTAAAATTCGGTGACGCTTATTTTGCCCGTGGTTAAAAGCAGGTTATCAATAATTAGCTCAAGTGCGATGTGCCCTAAAAAAAATGGCTTTACCGGCGAGTTTATCAGGGCGGGGGCCAATAGCTTTTTAAGCTCATGCGAACGGGCGGTGAAAAAAGCAGATGAGTGAAAATACCGGTCGACATCAAGGTGTTTGTTCCATCCTGCTATGATCGAATTAACCTCGTTATCAGTGTGGTGCAGTTTTTCGGGATGAAGGATGATGTTTTTATCGGCGTTTTTCAGCAGGTCGGGCAGCACCGTTCCCAGCACGTGGTAGCAGTTGGTCGTATCCCTGTCGAAATAAAAATGCGATAAAAAATTCATAAGCCTTGCCTTGCAAAATACCCGGTTTTGCTCAAGATACAAAATATAAGTAATTATTTGAAACTGATTTTACCTGTAGTTAACCTGTATGGGCACGAATCTTTTCAAGTAATAGGCAATTAAATCGAATTGCACGAATTTTTCAGAGGGGTGTACCTGCAATTAGTGTAATTCGATCTAATTAGTGAAAATTAGTGTGTCAATTTCATTTATATTTGCACCTTTTTGAAACAGAACTTGATATGAACTTTGTTGAAGAATTACGCTGGCGCGGCATGTTGCATACCGAAATGCCCGGAACCGAGGATATGTTAAATAAAGGTATGGCTTCGGGATATATCGGGTTTGATCCAACTGCCGATTCATTGCATGTTGGTCACCTTACCCAGATCATGACCCTGATCCACTTTCAGCGTTCAGGCCATAAACCGTATGCTTTGGTTGGTGGGGCTACCGGCATGGTGGGTGATCCGTCGGGCAAATCGGCCGAGCGTAATTTATTATCAGAGGATGTGCTGCAGCATAACCTGGAAGCTGTAAAAAAGCAGCTCACCCGTTTCCTTGATTTTAATACCGGCGCCAACAGTGCCGAAATGGTGAACAATTACGATTGGTTCAAAAACTTTACTTTTCTTGATTTTATCCGCGATGTAGGCAAACACATTACGGTTAACTATATGATGGCCAAAGATTCGGTGAAGAAACGTTTGGAAGGCGATACAGGTATGTCGTTTACCGAGTTTACTTACCAGTTGGTACAGGGTTATGATTTTTACTACCTGTGGAAATACCATAACTGCTCATTGCAAATGGGTGGCAGCGATCAATGGGGAAACATCGTTACCGGTACTGAGCTAATCCGTCGCAAAGATAGCGGTGAGGCTTTTGCCTTAACTACCAACCTCATCAAAAAAGCTGATGGTACCAAGTTCGGTAAAACCGAAAGCGGGGCTGTTTGGCTTGATGCTGGGCGTACTTCGCCTTACCAGTTTTACCAGTTTTGGCTAAACACTACCGACGTTGATGCTAAATCATACATCCGCATTTTTACCTTGCTTGATCGTGAGGTTATTGAAGCGATGGAGGTTGGGCATGATGCGGCGCCACATACCCGCGTATTGCAGAAAGCATTGGCTAAGGATATCACCATCCGTGTACACGGCGAAGCTGAATACGAAAAGGCGATAAAATCATCGGAATTTTTATTCGGTAATATTGGCATTGAGTTTTTAAATGAACTTAACGATGCGGAAGTGTTAGACCTATTTGCCGGTGTACCTAATTATAATATAGCATTGAGTGAACTGGAGCAAGGCATTAACGCTGCTGATCTTTTAGCTGCTAAAACGGCTGTTTTTGCCTCCAAAGGCGAGGCTAAAAAGATGATACAAGGCGGTGGTGTTGCTATCAATAAAGTTAAGATTGGCACTGCTGATGACGTATATAATAATGATGTCCTAATTGGCGGTAAATTTATTGTAGCACAAAAAGGTAAAAAGAACTATTTCCTGATAATTGCAGAATAAGTTCCTGATCAGACTTGCGAAGTTTCCAAAACTTCGTAAGTCTTAAAACCATAGGTCAATGACTTAATGAACAATGACCCAATGAAAAAAAGCGATAGGTTAAATAAAATCTGTCGCTTTTTTGTTGGCTTTAATATTTGCAAATGCGACAAATGGTAATTATATTTGCATATATGTCGTATAAAGCAAAGCCGGATACTAAAAATGAGGTTAATGAGCCCATAGCAGCTTATGTTGTTCAGGGAGCTATGCCTTCGTTTTATAGTTTATTGAATGGCTCAAAACAGGTAAAAGCATCTTCTGATTTTGATATCATCAGCCTGGCACGTAAGGGTTTCCCTAAAAGTGCCTTACTTTCTCTGGCAAAAAAAATCTCCCTTAATATCCAGGAGCTTGCCAATATACTGCATATCTCCGAACGTACCTTACAGCGCTACGAGGATGATGTCATTATCAAAACCGAATATGCCGAAAAGGCTATTGAACTTGCACGGCTTTATACCCGTGGTGAGGAGGTTTTTGAATCGATGGATAAATTCAAGATCTGGATCAAAACGCCGTCGGTGGTTTTCAGAGGAGAGGCACCCGTTACTATCCTGGATACATCTGCCGGCTTCGACATGGTTTTTAAAGAGCTTGGCCGCATCGAACATGGTATTTTTGCCTGATGATACTTTACCGTATTACCAAATGCAATTACGCCGCCGATCTGAGCGGCACCGGGGCCCGATTATATGGCGGTCGCTGGAACAGCGAAGGTAAACCGATGCTTTATCTTGCTTCCTCCAGATCATTAGCGGTGCTTGAGGTGTTGGTACATTTGGATCCGTTGATAATACCGGGTAATTATTGTTTAACCGAAATTGAAGTGCCGGATAGCAAAATAATCACTGTGGAGGCTGAGCAATTACCTGAAGACTGGCGTGATATATCCGGCCCGGTAATTTTGCGCCAACTTGGCGACGCTTTCCTAAAAAAGCAGGAGTATTTAATAATGAAAGTGCCATCATCAATTGTCCCTGCCGAATATAACTATCTGCTCAACCCCTTGCATCCCGATGCTTTTGAGGTGAAACTTTTAAAAAGAGAACCTTTTAGTTTTGACAGGCGGCTTATTTATTAGTCATTAAGTCATTTTGATAAATCGTCATTAAGTCATTTGGGAGTGGTTATTGCATAGCAGCTAACCAAATAAACCAAACAAAAAAGCCACCTGTTATATAACTGGTGGCTTTAATATCTCTTTTTAGATTAAAATTAACCTAAATATGATTTCAGGATCTTGCTCCTTGAAGTATGGCGCAAGCGTTGCAAGGCTTTGTCCTTGATCTGGCGCACACGCTCGCGGGTTAGGTTGAATTTCTCGCCAATTTCCTCTAATGAAAGCGGGTGGTTAGTTCCTAAGCCAAAGAACAATACAATGATCTCGCGCTCGCGCTCAGTTAAGGTTGATAATGAACGTTTGATCTCTTCAGATAATGACTCATTGATCAGGATCGAATCGGTGTTTGGTTCCTGGTTTTCCAGTACATCAAGCAATGTATTCTCTTCACCCTGTACAAACGGTGCATCCATTGATACATGACGGCCCGAGTTACTTAGTGTGTCGGAGATCTTGTCAACAGTGGTCTCCAATATATCAGCAAGTTCTTCGGGCGATGGTTCGCGCTCATACTCCTGTTCAAGCTTTGAAAAAGCCTTGCTGATTTTACTTAATGAACCTACCTGGTTAAGCGGTAAACGCACAATACGCGATTGCTCGGCAATAGCCTGCAATATCGACTGGCGGATCCACCATACAGCATATGATATAAATTTAAAGCCTTTGGTTTCATCAAAACGCTTGGCGGCTTTAATCAGGCCGAGATTGCCCTCGTTAATTAAATCGCCCAGTGTGAGGCCCTGGTTTTGGTATTGTTTAGCAACAGATACAACAAAGCGAAGGTTAGTTTTGGTTAAACGCTCCAATGCCGCCTGGTCGCCCTCGCGGATCTTTTGGGCTAAAATTACTTCTTCTTCGGCGGTTATTAGGTCTACCTTACCAATCTCGTGCAGATATTTATCAAGCGATTGCGACTCGCGATTGGTAATGGATTGCGTTATTTTGAGTTGTCTCATCTATTTAATAAACCTCTCTATTCGTTATATTCTGAATAGAACGTGCAAAGCTAATATTTTGTTTCTAAAATAAAACATATAAATCAGAAATAGCAATACCAGTGTCAAATTTTATATTTAAAATTTTAAATTTATGTATGTCGGGTAAAATTTATTGTAAAACAATTATTTTATTTTGTTATTTAATAAATATTGTTTTTGTTTGAATGGAATTAATATCATAGTGTAATGAAAAAGGTACGTACCGTTCAAACACTTGTTTAAATAGTATTTGATTTGTTTATTTTTCAATATATGGCTGCCGGCGTACAGCAGGGCTTTAAGGTATGATAGGTGATGGAACAGAGACAACCGATGGGCTAAAAGATGCGGCCAATATTATAGGGCACTATCGACGGTGGGTTTCATTTTACAAAAATAAGGGCAATGAAAATAGTAAGGGATATAATTATAAATAGAGATATTGAGATTAATAATGATAATATCTGCTGTATGGCTATTAAAGTAATTGAAATTGGGTTTGTACTTATTATTAACTGTATCTAAGTTATGGGCATAGTTATTAATTTGGATGTAATGATGGCAAAGCGAAAAATGTCATTAAATGAGTTGAGCGGCAGGGTAGGGATAACCATATCAAATCTCTCGATCCTCAAAACAGGTAAAGCAAAAGCCATCCGTTTTGAAACCCTCGAAGCCATATGTAAAGCGCTTGATTGCCAGCCGGGGGATATTTTGGACTCAAGGTGAACGGTGAAAGGTGAAAGGGGAAAGGGGAAAGCTCATCCCTTCCCCTTTCCCCTTTCCCCTTTC
>CBIHRB010000003.1:0-313741 GCA_966212355.1 uncultured Mucilaginibacter sp. | reverse complement strand
CTTTAACCTTTAACCTTTAACCTTTAACCTTTAACCTTTAACCTTTAACCTTTAAAAAGTCGATATTTCGTTTCAATCCGCTGAATTTTGTACGCTTAACGGCCGAGTTTTTAAATACTTTTTGAAAAACATCCTGGGTAATATCCTGCCAGTCGGCAGTTTTCAGGTGTAGGAGATCGGGATGCGGAGTAAAGGCCGGTTCGGTATTCAATGCCGAGAAGCGGTTCCATGGGCAAACGTCCTGGCAAACATCGCAGCCAAACATCCAGTTATCCATTTTACCTTTAAACTCCTGCGGAATTTCATTTTTAAGCTCAATAGTTAAATAGGAGATGCAGCGGCTGCCATCAACCACATATGGGCCTACAATGGCATCAGTAGGGCAGGCATCGATACAATTGGTGCAGGTGCCGCAATGATCGGCTGTGGGGGCTATATCGTATTCCAGTTCGAGGTCAATGATCAGTTCGGCCAGGAAAAAGAACGAGCCGGCTTTTTTGTTAAGCAGGTTGCTGTTTTTGCCAATCCAGCCCATTCCTGCTTTACGTGCCCATGCCTTATCAAGTACCGGGGCCGAATCAACAAACGCACGGCCGCCTACTTCACCAATTTTATCATTAATGATTTGCAGTAATAACCTCAGCTTATCTTTAATCACCGTGTGGTAGTCAATTCCATAAGCGTATTTAGAGATTTTGGGCGATAGCGGATCATCCTGCTGCTGATCGGTATAGTAATTTATACCAAGCGATATAACCGACTTTGCACCATCGACGAGGAGACGCGGGTCAAGGCGTTTATCAAAGTGGTTCTCCATGTACGCCATTTCGCCATGCATGTTTTTATTAAGCCAGGCTTCAAGGCGCGGGGCTTCCTCTTCCAAAAAATCGGCCCTGGCAATGCCGCAAAACAAAAAGCCAAGCTTTTGTGCCTCGTTTTTAATGAGTTGACTATATGTGGTTTTGTTTTGCTGCATTTGTGCAAAGATAGTGTAAAATTGAAATTGCTATGTGCCTGGTAATATTCTTCAATACGTTTTATCAAACTTGATGTACTTGCACCGGCACATTATTCGTTATTATTATTTACGCTGTTTGCTGTAAATTGACTATTGGTGCAGTTTTTGTATCTGATTAAAAAAACAGGGATTTATAGCATGCTTGAGCATATAAGATACTTGCCCCCGCATGTGTTAGGAATGCATGCGGTTGGCCATGTTACTATTGGCGATTATGAAAAGGCATTACGGCCATTGCTTGAGCAACAGGTGAAACAAACCGGGCGGATAAACTTTTTATTGATACTGGAAACTAAAATTAAAAACTTTACAGCGGGTGCCTGGTGCGGCAATATCGGACTTGGTCTTAAGTATTTTACCCGTTGGAACAAAGTTGCCGTAGTGACCGATCAGGACGGGGTACGTGAGTTTAGCCACCTGTTTAAATATATTTTGCCGGGCAAGTTTGCAGGTTACAAACTCGAGGAATTGGACGAGGCGTTAAGATGGGTAACAGGAATTAAATAAATAACCATTATGGAAACAATACATAAACCAGCAGTTGTGAATAATGATGATTCAGACCTGCACAATGATGAGTTGGGTGAAAATACCGGTGATGATACCATAATAGCCGAAATACTTCACTTAAAGGCCGATGAAAAAGATATCGGTAGTATGCCGTCATCAAACAAAGGACAAGGGCCGGCGGGGGAGGATTTGTAGCCCCAGGCCTCTAAAGGGGAACTGTTGATCAGCAAATCATGTTTCAATACATTGATAACAAAAACGCCTGACTTTTGAGTCGGGCGTTTTTGTTTAAGCGTTATGAGGCCGGGGCTAAAAGCTATTTCTGATACTATTGCTTAAAGTTTTAGCGCTCCAGTAGCCGCTGTCAAGGATGCGGCGAACAGTCATCAGTGGATCAGATTGATCGCGTTTATCGGCTAACTGGAAAGCCATTTTAAATCCGCGTTTTCTAAGCTCAGGTAGGGCGGCTTTGTTCCAGATACCAAACGGATAAGCAAAGTAATCCATCTTTTTGCCGGTGATCTCTTCCAATGTTTTGGTCGGTTTTTCAATTTGAGTAACCCAATCGTCAACCGGGCGATTGGTTATTTTACCATTTTTACCAATGATCTTAAGGGTAGAGGTATGGGAGTAGCGGTCAACACGGTGGTGGTCCCAGGTGTGGCTGGCGATAACATTACCTTCGGCAGATAGTTGTTTTACCTGCTCTTTGGTCATATAATGCGGGCGTCCCAACGATACGGTCATTACAAAATAAACCGCTTTAAAACCGTACTTTTTGAGCGTAGGGTTGGCGATAGTGAACTGGTCAAGATCGGTATCATCAAACGTAAGCATGATAGGTTTTTTAGGCAGCGGTGCACCTTTGGTAAGGTATGCATAAAGCTGATCGGGCAGTATGGTATGATAACCGCTGTCGGCCAGCATTTTAATGTGTTCTTTAAAAGCAGCAACCTGTACGATATAGTCCTTCGCATTTTTTGAATCGGTAGGCTTCCAGTCGCGGATCTGGTGATAGCAAAGGATAGGTACCTGTTTGCGGGCTAAAATGGCGGCAGCATCGCCCTGAGAAGCTACATTAGCAGCCGGAGCTTCAGCAACCGGGGCAGCAGTAGTTGATTTATCTGATGGCTTTGACTGGCATGAAACAGCGCCGAAAGCACAAATGGCCAGCATGGCTAACGTTTGTTTTATCATATTATAGGTTTGTTTTTTTTAATTCATTTTTAGACGGCCGCTAAATTAGTAATTATATAACACCCTATCTTTTATTGTAAATAAATTTAATTATCAATTTAAGAATGGGAGTATCAGAGCTGCTAAAATAAAAAGCCCTGCAACATATTTCCTAATGGAAAAACTATTGCAGGGTTGTAATTTATGGCGTTAATTTCAGTTTAGAGCACGATGCGTCGGCCTTCTTTTATCGAACGTTTAGCAGCATCCAGGATCTGCATCACAATCATATTGTATTTTAATGACGAACGGTCATCCGGGTGTTTGAGCGGGTTTTGCAGCGCGGCGGTAAAATAAGCTACCGGCGCGTCGGCAGGTGATACCAGGGGGGAGGCTTTATAACCTCTTACATGGTTGTTAATTTTTACTTCGACGCTATCCTTGTCGAAGGCGTGAATATAACCCTTAGCACCGAAAATCTCCATATCCTTGATGCTGAAAGGCCAGTTCCAGGAGGCTTCAATCTGCCCGGTGGCATTGGCGTATTCAACCAATATGGTGGCATCATCTTCAACCTTCGGATATACGTTTGGTTTATAATGCCTTGCAATAGCGGTTACTGCTATCGGGCGCTGGCCTTTCATTAGCCAGGTCATCAAATCAGCGCCATAGCAACCAAAATCATTCAGGGCACCTGCACCGTTTAATACGGGATCTGTTAACCAGCTCAAAAAGTCTTCGCTGCAGCCAATTTCGCGCGGACCCTGGTGCCCGTCATGCACGACCATTTTACGAATTATGCCTACGCTATCCAGCTTAACGGTGTTGTATGCATCCTGGAACGATGGGTACCAGGTAGTTTCATAATTGGTTAACACTTTAACGTAATATTTAAGCGCCAGAAACTCCATGCGCTTAGCCTGTTCGAGGGTAGCGGCCAATGGTTTTTCAACCATAACAGAAATACCTAAGGGGGCACAGGTCTCTACAATATCCACATGTTTGCCAACGGCGTTATAGCCCAACACAATAGCAGGTTTACGGGTGGTACACATTTTCTTCAGGTCTTCAAAGAATAACGAATCGGGCAGGTTATATGCTTTGCCAAATTTTTCCCAAAGTTTTTTATCAGGTTCGGCGATGCCTACAATATTTACGTTGCCTTTACGATACTCGCTTAATATCAGGTGGATATGGTCATGGTTTAAGCCCATAATACCCACTTTTAGTGTCGGTACAGGCTTGTGTATCACGGGTATGGTGTCTTTTTTTGCTTTGTTAACTGAGTCGGTAGGTAACGTAACCGAAGAAGCAGGGGCAGGTGCTGTACCCGGTGGCGGCGGTGTTGTTTGTGCCGATGCGATAGTTATGCAGCTTAAAAAGAGCGTAGTTGTAGTGAGCAGTAGTTTTAATTTGGTTTTCATGATTGGTGGCGATGTATACGTTTATCTCAAAATAACGATGGATTTCCTCCCAGCTTTATCTTTCCTAAATGTTTGTAGGCTGCTTCAGTAGCTTCACGGCCGCGGGCCGTACGCATTAAAAAGCCTTCCTGTATTAAAAACGGTTCGTAAACTTCTTCAATTGTGCCCTCGTCTTCACCAACTGCCGTTGCAACGGTTTTTAAACCTACAGGACCGCCTTTAAACTTATCAATAATGGTAAGCAGGATCTTGTTGTCCATTTCGTCCAGTCCGTGACTATCTACATTTAAAGCGTTCAACGCGTACTGGGCAATCTCCGTATCGATCTTGCCATTTCCTTTGATTTGCGCGAAATCTCGCGTACGGCGAAGTAATGCGTTGGCAATACGGGGGGTACCACGGCTGCGGCGGGCGATTTCGTAAGCACCTTCATCAGTAATAGGTGTTTTTAGTATCGATGCCGAACGCAGTACTATGGTGGTAAGCAGTTTGGCATCGTAATATTCCAAGCGCGAGTTGATACCAAACCTGGCCCTTAAAGGTGCGGTAAGCAAGCCCGAACGGGTGGTAGCCCCTACCAGTGTGAACGGATTAAGTGAAATTTGTACCGAACGGGCATTGGGGCCGCTCTCCAGCATAATATCTATCTTAAAATCCTCCATGGCCGAGTACAGATATTCTTCTACCAGCGGACTTAAGCGGTGAATTTCATCAATAAAAAGAATATCCCCGTTTTCAAGATTGGTAAGCAAACCCGCCAAATCGCCGGGTTTATCTAAAACAGGGCCTGAGGTGATCTTAATGCCTACACCCATTTCATTGGCGATAATGTGCGAAAGGGTAGTTTTACCTAAACCCGGAGGGCCATGCAGCAGCACGTGATCAAGCGCTTCACCGCGCTGACGGGCAGCTTGTACAAAGATCTTTAAATTGGCTAATATTTTATGCTGACCGGTAAAGTCTTCAAATTGCTGCGGACGCAATACTTTTTCAATATCACGTTCGGCCGGACTGAGACGTTCGCGTTCAGGGTCAAGATGCTCATTCATTGCCAACGAAATTAGTATTTATTTTTGATTTCGGATTTCGGATGTTCGATTTCGGATGTTTATTTTAAAATCTTTACAAAAAAAATGATTTCGGATTTATTCTGAAATAATCAAAAATAAATCCGAAATCGCAATTCCGAAATCCGAAATCAAATCACCCTTCCGGATATTTCCTGAAAATGCTGTTGATCTTCATCTGGATCACGCCTAAAAATGCTTCACGGAAAATACGCGTCGACATTTTGGAGGTACCGGCAGTGCGGTCGGTAAATATAATAGGGACTTCTACCAGCTTAAAGCCATGTTTAATGGTAGTATATTTCATCTCGATCTGGAAGGCATAGCCTACAAATTTGATCTTATCCAATCTTACGGTTTCAAGTACTCTGCGTTTGTAACACATAAAACCTGCGGTTGAATCCTGGATTTTCATACCGGTTATAAAACGTACATAAACCGAAGCGAAATAACTCATCAGTACCCTGCTCATGGGCCAGTTTACCACATTTACACCAGTTACATAACGTGAGCCTATAGCTGCATCGGCACCATCAATACAGGCTTGCCTCAGTTTCAACAAATCATCCGGATTATGCGAAAAATCGGCATCCATCTCAAAAATATAGTCGTAATGGCGGGCTATGCACCATTTAAAACCATGTATATAGGCAGTGCCCAATCCCTGTTTACCTGCACGCTCTTCTATAAAAAGGCTACCCTCATATTCAGTCTGCAAACTTTTTACTATCTGCGGCGTACCGTCGGGTGATCCGTCGTCAATGATCAGGATATGAAAATCATGAGGCAAGGAAAATACCTTGCGGATCATCCGCTCGATATTTTCTTTCTCGTTATACGTGGGTATAATTACTATGCTATCGGGCACTGAATCGTATTTTGAAAATGATGTAAATGTTTAAGGTGCGAAAATAATCAATTTACAGAGCATCAAAATAAAAAAACAGGAAAGCTTGCGCAATCCTGTAATTTCAAGTAATATTTTACAGATTATGAGTGTCGGCAATGACCTGGTTTTCCACGTAAGGGTCGGTAATGTAATTTCTTTCTTTAAGGCGTGGAGAAACAATCATGAATATGATGATGAACACACTGATGAAAGCTACAAAAAACCATTCGTAATTGGCACCCTTAAGATTTTCAGCCCACCAGCCACCGTCTTCAATAAGACCATTTACAAGGGCGGTGATCAGGTTTCCAAATGAAACAACCAGGAACCAAATTCCCGACATGGTACTTTTCATTGATTTTGGAGAATGGGTATAAGCGTATTCCAAACCGGTAATTGATACCAACACTTCCGCAGCTGATAATATTAAAAAGGCCAGCACTTGCCACCACATTGAGGGAGCGCCACCATGATCAATACTTACATGTGTAAAACCGATGACCACAAACGATAAAGCCGTCAAAATCAAGCCCGCGCCAAGCCTTCGTAACGGTGTTGTTTTTAATCCGATCTTATCTAAATTGGGATAAATCACATAGTTAAAAAGCGGGATGAATAACAAAAGAAAAACGGTATTAAATGTAGACATTGAACCTGGTTCTATCTGGAATGAGGTAAAACCGAGATTGATGTTTCGATCCATTTTTGCAGCATACAGTGTCCATTCTGAAAGACATTGGTCCCAAACAGCCCAAAACGCCAGCGCAAAAAAGAATACAGAAATTACGCGGTATACCGCTTTAACTCCTTCAACGCGTTCCGGGTCATAACTTTCTTTGGCAATATCAAGTAATGATTGCCCGGGTTTCTTTTTACTTAAATGGGTAAGTGCATACCAGGTAACAAAAACCAGGTTATTACGGTTTACGCCTTGAGGTGGCACCTTTACATACTTTTTGCGGCCCATAAAAAATATCAGCGTTGCCAGTGCCATCAAAATCCCGGGAACACCAAAAGCCCATTTAGGACCGTAATATTTGTAAATAGTGGGGATAGCAATCGTTGATAGCATGGAGCCGGCATTGATGCTAAAGTAAAACCAGCCGTAAACTTTTGAAAGCAAATCCTGGTTGCTGGCATCAAACTGGTCGCCTACGTTGGCCGAAACGCACGATTTGATACCACCCGCACCAATAGCTACCACAAGCATACCTATTTCAAAACCACTGAGGCTTGTATCAAACATTGCCAGCAACAGGTGCCCAAAGCAATATACTATAGAAATATAAAGGATGAGCTTGTATTTGCCGGTAAACCAGTCGGCCACCATGCCGCCAACAAATGGCAAAGCATAGGCCACCATTACAAATAAATGGTTCAGTTTATTGGCATGCGCATCTGCCTGTTGAGCTAACGCGGGGTTACCTGCAGGGTTAAAGAATTGTTTTACCAAAAAAAGGGTAAGTATGGAACGCATGCCATAAAAGCTAAAACGTTCAGCGGCTTCATTGCCAATAATGTAAGGGACGCTCTTGGGGAATCTTGGTTTTAGTGGAGCAGTTTTTTCTTGCATCAGTTAACTTAAAATTTGCTAAAGGTAATATAAATCTTCCAATCCGAAATTTAATACCGAAAGTGTTACAATTTAAACAATAAAAGTGTTGATTTTGGGGCTATAGCTGTTGTTTAATTTCTTAATGTTTTACCGGTAAAAGGGCACGGTCTTTTGCGGCCTGCTTTTTGGGATCAATATATTCGTTATCGGTGGCCGAATTGCCGTCGGTTATGTTACGCATATCAAGGTCTTCTACATAAGTCCAGCGGCCGTCTTTTAATTTATAGCCGTCGTAACTCAGATCGGGGCCAAAGGTTTCGGGCTTGTCTTTGCTCCGGCCATCGGGGGCCGAAAGATGGTCAAATACTATAACATTTTGCTCGGGTACAAATCTTAACAGCATCGATACCTGCCGGGCATATTCAAATATCACCCGGTTGCGGGTTTTACCATTGCCGTTAAACACGGGCATGCCAAACTGCGGCACGCCATTTTTAAAAGAAATTACATCGATCACTTTTTTAGTAGATTTTACTGTGTTGCCTTTCCAGCCTAATAATACATAATATGGTTTGGGGCCATATACAGGCAATATTTTATAATATTGAGCGCCATACCATTTATGGCTGTCGGTTACTGAATCTTCAGGATTTTTCAATAATGGCGAATAGTCTTCGAGCGGGTACATTTTGAGCGGCCCGCCGGTATTTATTTGAACAGTGCCATAAAAACGATAACTACCATCGAGGTTTGTGACATGCCAGCTCAGGATGCGAAAACGGTTATCGGGTGAGTTGATAATACTGATGCTCTTAACCGAATCAAAGGGGAACAAGAATGAGTTATTGATCTTCAACGCCTGTACCAGTGTTTTAATGAACTGGTAGTTGGCATTTTTACGCTCCATGTCGTTCTCATTATTTACTATTTTTTTTCCGAGATGGGTAAGGCTGTCCTGGTACTCGGCAAGCTTTTTAAGCTGCATACCCTCGTCATAGTGTTGAGCAAAGGTTTGCAGGCAAAGCAGGATAGAAAAGAGGGTTAGAGCAACTTTTTTTGTCACGATTTTGATTTATTAAACTCATTTCTTACGTCATTGTGAGGGACGAAACAATTAGCACCTTCTGGGAAAGATGTAGAGATGGCTAATTGCTTCAATCTTATAATGGCGTGATCATAAATTGTTGATTGTTAAATATATTTTTTGATCGATATGATAAATATGGGCGTTGCCTGCGGCCCGTACTATCCGCTCATACTGCACAGGCATTAGCCACAAGGCCGGTATCCGCTTCTATCACTAACGCGGGGCCCGCGCATCAACGTTTAAATGTATTTTATACATCATTATAATTCTTTCAGGGATTCCCCTTGGTGGTTCCTCGCAATGATGATGTGTTTTTATTATTAACGTAAATTTTCGATAACCATTGCGCTGGCACCGCCACCACCGTTACAGATACCGGCAGCGCCGTATTTGCCGTTGTTTTGCTTTAATACATGTAAAAGGGTAACAATGATTCGTGCACCCGAAGCGCCGAGAGGGTGGCCTAATGAAACAGCACCGCCGTTAACGTTTACTTTTTCCGGGTCGAGGTTCAAAAGCTGGTTGTTGGCTATTGATACTACAGAGAAGGCTTCATTGATCTCAAAGAAGTCGATATCTGAATTTTGAAGGCCGGCTCTGTGCAATGCCAGCGGGATAGCTTTTGACGGTGCGGTAGTAAACCATTCGGGTGCCTGCTGTGCATCGGCGTAGGAAACCACCTTAGCCAATGGGGTTATACCGAGTTCATCCGCTTTTTCGCGGCTCATGAGCACTACGGCTGCCGCGCCGTCATTCAGGGTCGACGCGTTAGCGGCAGTAACTGTGCCGTCTTTTTTAAATACAGGTTTCAGCGAAGGGATCTTTTCAAACTTAACTGTTTTGGGTTCCTCATCTTCGGCGAACATCGTGATATCGCCTTTTTTGTCTTTAAGGCCAACAGGAGTTATTTCATCTTTAAATTTTCCGTCTGCCTGTGCTTTTTGGGCACGCTGGTATGATAGGATGGCATATGCATCCTGTTCCTCCCGGCTAATGTTGCAGTCGGTAGCGCAAAGTTCGGCTGCTGAGCCCATGTGATAGTCGTTGTAAACATCCCAAAGACCGTCTTTTACCAAACCGTCAATGATTTGCCCGTTACCTAAACGGTAACCGTTGCGGGCCTTATCCAGGTAATAGGGCACGTTACTCATGCTTTCCATGCCGCCGGCAACTACAATATCATTTTGCCCAATAGCAATACTTTGAGCAGCCAGCATAATGGCTTTCATGCCCGAAGCACAAACTTTATTAACGGTTGTTGCGGGCAAATAGGGGAGCCCGGCAAAAATAGCTGCCTGGGTTGCCGGAGCCTGCCCAACATTGGCCGACATTACATTGCCCATATAAATTTCCTGAACCTGATCGGGCCGTAAGCCCGCTTTTTCAACTGCCGATTTGATGACTGCCGCGCCCAACTGTGTGGCGCCAATAGCAGCCAAACTGCCTCCAAAACTGCCTATAGGTGTGCGTGTGGCCGCAATTATTACTACTTCTTTCATGTGTCCCTCATTAAAATTGGTGGGCAAATTTAGTGATTTGAATGAAAGAAAATACTATGCATGCATAATAAAACCAGTTTGCAGTTTTGAGCTTGCAGTGGGCAGTTGTTAGAATTGGAAGTGGTTGCCGCTCATGATACGGTAGTACTGCAAACTGCCAACAGCAAACTGCCCACTGCTCACTGATCCTCCTTTTTCTTTTTAACTCCTTTTTTACGCGCAAGCAGGGCCTGTTGCATGAGGTATTCAATCTGGCCGTTGGTGCTCCTGAATTCTTCGGCAGCCCAGCTTTCAATCTCCTTCAGCATGTCGGGGTTAATGCGTAATACAAATGCTTTTTTTTCGGCCATATCAACTTGCGGCCGCTGCCTGGGCCTGTTTTAACAAAACTAAATTTATGCCCAGTAACGCCAGTAAAGGTAGTTCTGGTATTTTTTTGATCATATCCAGGTCCATTTTTACAATAAATGGCTTTTTCCGGTTCCATATTTTGGTTTCTACATTCAGGATATCGCCCAATTGCTCGTTTACCCAGGTGCAGGTGCGTGAAAGGATCTTTTTATTATAAAAAGTAGCTATGAGCCCATTGTTTAAATTGAGTGTTATCTTACGGCTCCAGATTTCTGGTGTCACCAAACCTGTTTCCATGCCATCAGGCTGCTCAATAACAAGTTTTCGGCCTATCCAATTCTTGCGTTTTACTATCCAGTTTCCATTCGCTGTTTCGAGTAAGCAAGCACGTTTTAAAGCTCCGGTATAGGTGAGCTTCCCATAGCTAAACTGCCCGTCGGTAAGCTCATACCATGGTCGCCAAAAACCATGCTTCAATACTGGTAATTCCGATACCCGGAGCTGATCAAAGCTTCTGAATTGGTCCATGGTATTAATGGTATAAAGTACCTGTATTAACAACAGGGTTAACGGCTTTATCGCCGCAAAGTACAACCAGCAGGTTACTTACCATGGCTGCTTTGCGTTCTTCATCAAGTTCAACAATGTTCTTTTCTGATAGCTTATTCAGTGCCATTTCAACCATGCCAACGGCACCTTCAACTATCAGCTTACGGGCAGCTATTATGGCCGATGCCTGCTGTACCTGCAGCATGGAATGGGCAATTTCAGGAGCGTAGGCCAAATGGGAGATGCGGGCTTCTAATACCTCAATGCCGGCGCGGTCAAGCCTTTCGTTCAATTCCTTCTCGAGCATGGAACTTACCTGTTCGGCACCACCGCGCAGGGTAATAGCCGCAGTTTCATCCTCCAGGTTATCATAAGGGAAAGAGTTGGCCAGGTGCCTTACTGCAGCTTCGCTCTGGATATTTACATATTGAATGTAATTTTCAACCGCAAATACGGCAGCTGCGGTATCTTTGATCTGCCATACTATAACCGCCGCAATTTCAATGGGATTGCCAATGCTATCGTTTACTTTCAGTTGCTGGCCGTTAAGGTTAAAGGCTCTTAATGATACTTTTCTTTTCACGGTGAAAGGGTTCACCCAAAAAAAGCCGTCTTTTTTTACAGTACCCAGGTACTTGCCGAAAAGGGTAAGCACTTTTGATTCGTTAGGATTAACGACAACAAGTCCCGGGAGCAGAAAAACGAAGCCGATGATAGCTAACATAGCGCCGATAGGTTCTTCACCCGCCCAAAAGCAAAGGGCAGCTATTACCAGTAATGCAAGGAATACAATAAGCACAGCAAAGCCGGATGGCGGGTTGATGGTTTTTTCAGGATTCATGATTCAGATTGATTTTAAAGTGATATCACAAAGATATCAAATTTGTTTTTGCAAAAGCAAGAAAAACTGCATATAACAGAAACTTATATTATTTTTGGCAGGTTAATCATTTAAATGGCAAAACTATCCACTTCGCGCCAAAAGGCTTTACTGCGCAAATACGCCCGTAATGTTAAGTTTTTGATGATGCTGATTAGTATCGTGCTTATTGTTTACTTTTTACCGAAGCAGGCAAAATTTAGCTACGAGCACGAAAAGGGGAGGATCTGGAACCAGAAAGACCTGGTATCGCCCTATAATTTCGCTATACTAAAAACACCGCAGGAAATCATGGCCGACCAAAAATCGGCACTGGAAAGCATAACGCCAATTTACCAGCTGGACGCAGGGATGCAAAACCAGCAGATAGAAGGTTTTAAAGCCGACCTGGAAATTAAATGGCACAATGCCGGTATCAATGACAAACTTAAGTCAAAGTATATTGCTGTCGGTACCGATTTATTGACAGAAATTTACCAAACAGGGGTTTTTAAGCCTAATGCCAAATACCAGCAAAGTTCAGAGAATTACCCTATACGAATCCTGGATAAGAATGTGGCCACTGATAAAAACACCAGTGAGCTGTTTACCAAAGAAAAAGCGCAGGCTTATTGTGATAAGGTATTAAGCAGGCATACTGATTTAGATAAAGCCTTCCTGCTCGATCTGATCAGCAACCGCCTCCAAAATAATCTTGCCTATGATAATAACCTTACTTCAAGACTGGAGAAGGAAGTTGTAGATGGTCTTTCGGTAACACGCGGAATGGTGCAAAAAGGAGAGGTGATAGTTTACAAAGGCTCGGTAGTTAACGATGATGTTTATCAAAAACTGGAATCGTTTAAAAAAGCCTTTGAGGATAACGCCCGTGTTAACGGTAACAGGAACTTAGTGCTCTTGGGGCAGTTTTTCCTGGTGGCTATAGCCATATCGCTGCTCATGATTTTCCTGTATCTTTTTCGTAAGGATATTTACGCCGATAACAGGTTGGTAAGTTTGATATTACTGGTAATTACTACCATGCTGGCCACTTTATCGCTGGCTATAAAACTGCAGTTCCCGACTAATTTGTACTATATCCCTTATTGTATAGTACCTATTATTATCCGGATATTGTTTGATACCCGTTTGGCGCTTAATATCCATTTGCTGGTGGTGCTGATAGCCGGCTTCTTTGTGCCCAACAGCTTTGAGTTTGCTTATTATGAGATTACGGCGGGTATGGTATCCATCTACAGTATTAAAAACCTGGTACGCCGCGAACAGTTCCTGATCTCGGCAGTGATCATCATTTTTACCTACTTCGTGGCATTTTTGGGGATTACCTTTATTCGCGAGGGTGATTTCCTGAACATCGACTGGATGGACTTTTTGCCTTTTGTAGTTAGCGTACTGCTTACCCTGCTGGCTTACCCGCTTATTTATTTGTTCGAGAAGGTTTTTGCTATCACTTCCGAAATTACGCTTATCGAACTAACCAATACCAATGCGCCATTGCTGCGCGAACTGGCTTTTAACGCTCCGGGAACTTTTCAGCATTCGCTGCAGGTAGCTAACCTGGCCGAAAACGCTATTTATGCAGTTGGCGGCAACGCCTTGCTGGTTAGGGCGGGGGCGCTTTATCATGATATTGGCAAAATGGAGAATCCTTTGTTCTTTATCGAAAACCAAAGTTCGGGCTTTAACCCACATGATAAACTGCCTTATGAAGAAAGTGCCCAAATCATTATCCGGCACGTGAGCAGGGGTATTGAGATGGCACGCAAGGCCAACCTGCCCGAGGTTGTGATTGATTTTATCCGTACCCATCATGGCAATACCCGCGTGGATTATTTTTACCAGTCGTCACTGAAAAATTTTCCCGAAAAATTCATTAACGAAAACATTTTTCGCTATCCCGGCCCCATTCCTTTTACCAAAGAAGGTGCCGTTTTAATGCTTGCCGACTCGGTTGAGGCCGCTTCGCGCTCGTTAAAGGAGCCCGATGAAGAATCCATCAGTGTACTGGTAGACCGTATTGTGAAATACAAGCTTGATCAAAACCAGTTGAAAGACAGTAATATAACTTTAAAAGATATTGAAACTATTAAGGCTATTTTTAAGCGGATGCTGATGAGTATTTATCACGTAAGGATAGATTATTAAAAAATGTAATTTTTTTTTGCAGGGATACTTGAATTACTATATTTGCAGTCCCTGAAAAAAGGGATATAGTTTAAAAAACAAAACGGAGAGATGCCTGAGAGGCCGAAAGGAACAGTTTGCTAAACTGTCGTACTGGAAACGGTACCGAGGGTTCGAATCCCTCTCTCTCCGCAAAAAGAGATTTTATCAAAATTATCATAGGGCTGCTCATCAATGAGTAGCCCTAATTGTTTTAGTTTACACATCGGGCCACCAGGGGGGTGAAATTAAACTTTTATTATTTCTGCTATTCGATTCAGAATGAACAGGATTGCCTTTTAGGTTTTCCTGTATTTAAGCACTAACAACATATATAGTTCTTTGTTGAGTATTGTCTTATTCAGAAAATACCGGCTATATTGTCATATTTCTATTTTTCCTTGTTAAATAAGATGCGGGTTGACGAATGCACACTTGTAAGCCACCTTTGAGTCTTAGATAATTATGCTACAATTACGGTCCATCACATTTTTCAAATGGTTCATCACATTTTACTTTCAAAAGAAAGCCAGGCTTTGTACCATTGCAATAGAAAGACATAAATCTTATATCACAAAAGGCCATGTTAAAACAATTCAATTTAAAATTTAAGGATGATGCCGTCCGGACCGAGTTTTGGATCGCAACCGGTTTTATAGTCGCGGCTGTGTTCATATCCATACTGGATCTGGTACACCAGAATCAATTGAGCGCGGAAACGCTGATGCCTGTGTTGTTTAGTTATCTCGTAACCTTTACGATATATCTTTTGTTTTGCTTCTATATGGCGCCGGCTTTTGAAAGCGAAAGTAAACCGCCCCTGCAAGGCTTCTTGTTCCTCCTCGTTTTCCTGGCGCTTGGTTACCTGGTTGGGATCATCAATATTTATTTTACCGCTCTGCTTGCCCTCAAGCTCCTGTACATTTATTTCAACCGTAACCGGCAAAACAATGACGGTGCTTTACACAGTGAAGCGACCCTACTTACCGCATCCTGGATCCTAATTACAGTAGGGCTGCTTTACCTTTCTACCCCGCTAATGATGCGGTTTTATATGCTCTTTGTAGTACCTGTTGCCATATCTCTGTACTTGTATGCTGTACACGTACTTTTACCCACGCTTAAATCAAGAAACAGAAATATTCTTTTTTATTTCCTCCACATGTTTCTATTTATTCTGTTGTCTTGTATAGCAGTGTTTCTAATCAGTTTATCATTTAACGGCACTAACCGTGTGCTGATAAGGCCCATGGTTAATGCGGTAATGATCATTAATACCGGGGACGAAAACAATATTCAAGTTTTGGTGATCCTGAATTTTTTCACCCAATTATTTATAGTAACACCACTTGCACTTGGTACCTACAAGCGGCGCAATATGAAGAATCAGGAGGAGATTAAGATGCTGAAGACCGAACTTGGCCAATCAGATGCAAACCTCAATTTTTTAAAATCACAAATTAACCCTCACTTTTTGTTTAATGCTTTGAATACCTTGTACGGTACCGCGTTGCAGGAACAGGCTGCACGAACAGGAGAAGGCATCCAAAAATTAGGCGAAATGATGCGCTTTATGCTGGAGGAGAACATCAAAGACACGATTACGCTTTCGCGTGACATTGAATACCTGAAGAATTATATTCTGCTGCAAAAGTTACGCAGAGCCACATCACCCTCTATAGCTATCGAAACAGATATCGAAGAATATCAGGGACCATTAATCATCACTCCGATGTTGCTGATCCCTTTTGTCGAGAACGCATTCAAACATGGTATCAGCCTGCAGAATCCCTCGCATATCAAGGTAGCTCTGCAGGTAGAAGGCTCTACAGTTTATTTCGATGTCCATAACAGTATCCATAGCCGCCCGGACAATGATCCGGAAAAAGAGCGGGGTGGCATTGGCCTGGAAAACGTAAAGCAAAGGTTGAATTTACTTTATCCAAACCGGCACGAACTGGTGATGCGTGAAAATGCAAGGGAGTTTTTCGTCCATCTCTCTATACAACTGGCCGTTAATCACTAATTTTAAAGTATGATAGCCATCGCCATTGATGATGAACCCATAGCACTCGACGTGATTAGAGCGCATGCAGCTATGGTTCCTTTTATTGAGTTAAGAGAAACTTTTACGAATGCTTTTGAAGCACTAAGTTATTTACAGAAGAATAAGACTGATCTGATCTTCCTGGACATCAAAATGCCGGATATCAGCGGTATCGATTTTTTGAACAGCATTAATAATGCGCCAATGGTTATTTTTACCACAGCATATTCCGAACATGCGGTACAAAGCTTCGAACTGGATGCGGTCGACTATCTGCTGAAACCCTTTTCGCTCCCTCGTTTCCTGAAAGCCTGCAATAAAGTATACGAACTCTATAGCTTGCGAAACAGATCTCAAGCCGACGAGCCGCCCCCATCCATCTTCATCAAAGATGGCTATGAACAAATCAAAGTAAGACTGGGCGATATCCTATTTATCGAAGCTGCCGGCAATTACGCCAAAATCTTCCTGCAAGACGATACTTCTCTAAGTACAAGGATCACTATAACAGACATGCAGCTCATGCTTCCTGCAAATAAGTTCATCCGCACTCATCGGGCATTTATAGTTGCCCGCGATAAGGTTAGCAAATTCGATAAAACACAAATCAATATCAATGAACACATCATTCCAATAGGCGCAACTTATTCTCAATGCATGCAAATCTTACAGATATGAAAATGTTAGAGACCATATTTTGATTTGCCTCGTTTTTAATTTTATCCCAATAGTTACATTTATTAACTTTGAATACATAAAGCGGTCAATTACAAATTGGCCACTGTATGTGGCATATACTTTATCCGCGCAAGAATAACCGTATTTGTCTTTAATTATATTTTGTAAATATTTATTCTCATAATTGCTAAAACTGCCAATAAGTGTTCAATACGCTGCTCCTTGTTCCCGCAGATAAATGATCGCGCTTAAAATGAAGGACACGGAAAAAGTAACTCATTCAAAACATCCGGCTGCCCGGCTCGGTGGGTATCGGAATTATAGTCGTAGCTTATATCTTTGCCATGCGAACCCCATAGAAAAGAGGTTAAAAGATTGTTTGCCAATGAATAAAGATAGCCTTGTTCAGTTCATCCAACAGGTATTGCCAATGAGTCCGGCCAAGGTTGGTGTCATTGCAGAGAAGTTCAAACCGTTGAAGATCGAAAAGAATAATTATTTACTTAAAACAGGTAAAGTTTGCAGTGAATCTCATTTTATAGAGAAGGGCATTGTCAGGTCGTATATCTATGATGTCAAAGGGAACGAGGTCACAACCGCATTTTATTCGCAAAATAGTTTTGCCAGCGATTTGCTTTCGTTTTTCAAGCGAAGCCCCACAAGAGAGAATATTCAGGCGGTTACTAATTGTGAAACCTGGTACATCACTTATGAGGATATGCAGGAAAGTTTTCATACCATGCCTGAGTTCCGTGATTATGGCCGGCTGAATTTGGTAGATCAGTACAGCAAGCTGAAGGAAAGAATGCTGTCGATGTTGCAGGAAACGGCCGAGCAACGCTATGAGGCATTGATCAGCTCAAGTCCGGAGATATTTCAAAATGTGCCGTTAAAGTATATAGCCTCCTATTTAGGAGTTACGGACACCTCGTTAAGCAGGATCAGGAAAGAGTTTATAAAGAAATGAACGAACCTCATTTCTTGCCATTTGCGAAGTGGAAACTAAAAAATCTAACCGTCCTTTGTCTGCTCATTAAATAATATCGCAAAATGACAGATCATATTTCCCGGATGCCGCTTTGGGCGGTTGTTTTATTTATCGCCACTTTTCTTTATTCGATCGTTTTCATTACCCAACCCGTAAGAAAGGCTGCGCTCGGTGCGGATATCACGCGGCGGAGGGCAACCAATATTCAACTCGGTATTTTAGTTTTTTATATGGCCTATATCGCTTATGTCAGCCTGCTTGCTTTAAAAGGTGTTTTTGATGTCAATTCCCTGCCGCCTAAAGTAATGATCCTGGCCAGTATACCGTTAATGGCAATTTTGTTCGGCTATATCGGCAACACGCGTTTATTTAAAACCTTGCTTAGGTCCATCACTTTGGAGGCGTTGATCGGTATACATATATTCAGGCTTCTCGGCGTATTTTTTATTCTGATATACGTTTATCATCTTCTTCCCGCCAAGTTTGCATTTTCGGCCGGGTTGGGGGATATCATTACTGCTATCCTGGCCTTGCCCGTCGCCAGAATGGTGATTAAAAGAAAAACCGGTTGGAAAACTGCCGTTTATGCCTGGAGCATTTTTGGTATATTGGATATTGTTGATCTCCTGGTGATCGCGGTCATAATTGGCGCAAACGGAAATCTCCGGGAAATGACCGTATTTCCGTTCGTCTGGTTCCCCGCTTTTGCTCCGGCTACCATTTTATTTTTACATACGACTGTTTTCAGAAAACTGTATCAACTGGAACGACCGCAAAACGATTAAAGTAACCTATGAAGAATATTTTGCATATCATTTCCAGTCCGCGTGGCGAGGCTTCCTTCAGCACCAAACTGGGCAGGGCAATTATTGAAAAGATTCAGTCAAGAGATTCCCCGTATACCGTGAAAGTGCACGACCTGACCGAAACACCCTTTCCGCATTTGGGACAAGCACAATTGAGCGCGTTTTTTACACGACCTGAAAACCGTACGGCTGAAAACCTTGCGGCAGTCCGTTATTCTGAAGAAGCGGTAAACGAATTGCTGGAGGCGGATGTGATCGTGATCAGTGTGCCCATCTATAATTTCCATATCCACTCCACGCTCAAAGCCTGGATTGATCAGGTTGTCAGGGCAGGGCGCACGGTCCGATTCGGCCAGAACGGTGTTGAAGGGCTGGTGAGAGACAAAAAGGTGTTCCTGGCTATCAGTTCTAAAGGGGTATACTCTGAAGGTCCGCTACAAGAGCTTGATTTTGCAACACCCTATCTCAGGCATATTCTGGGGTATCTGGGCCTGACAGATATCGAAGTTTTGCGCGTGGAAGGCTCTTCAGTACCCCGGGAGCAGGATGTATTATTGAAGCAGGCCATGGAACGTTTTGAAGGTCGGGACCTGTTTTAAAACCGGATATAGCTTATTTGGCTGATGCAAAAAGAATGTTAATCATTATCATCAGTTTTTAGGTGTTCTAAATCTCGTTTATTTTTTGCGCCCGTTATACATTATCCAGGTTTGCCGGAGCAGGTAATATTGTTAAGCGCATCACAAATATGTGTAATTGTAAACTGAGATTAGTAAATGGTCAATATTGTTTATTTCTGCCTTGCTTTTCCCACCTAAATTTAGCGCTACCAATTATAGGCATTTCTCTACCATAAGTGCCCGTATCAAACAAACCTGCTGCTAATGTTAGATATTGACGTTAAAGATTTACTCTTAAAAATAGCTTATGATGATGATCTGGCATCTTTTCAAAAAATTTATTTTTTGTATTATGACAGGCTGTTAAAATTAGCCTGCTCTTTTGTGAAATTAACTGAAGTAGGCGAGGAGATAGTAGATGATGTTTTTGTAAAAGTATGGACAACCCGGGGCAAATTAGCCGGTGTTAATAATTTAACAGTTTACTTGTATGTAGCGGTTAAAAACCAGTCGATCAACTATAATGCAGCTAATAGAATGAGCTATATTGACTTTGAATCGGTCAATTTTGAGTTCAAAGACCATGGCAGTTCCCCCGAGGATATATTCATCACGGATGAACTTGCAAAAATTATTGATAACACGATAGAAAGGTTACCTGCCGAATGTAAAATGGTATATAAACTTGTTAAAGAAGACAGGCTAAAATACAGGAAGGTAGGAGAAATCTTGAATATTTCTGTTAAAACGGTTGAATATCATATGGGCAACGCGCTCAAAACAATAGCTGCGGCAATTTCCGCTTCATCCGGTCATCATAAAAAGGTTTTTAAAAAGTTATCTGGCATTTTCCTTTTTTAGCAAAGTTTTAACCAAATACAGCAAAATAAAAAGCTGCGCCATAATCAAATGGTGCGGCTTTTTTCGGGTTTAGCCCGTTCCGGATCTGGCCTGTTGTTGCATTTTAATTTATTTTTATTTTATCACTGGGGTGTTTTCATTTTTCCCTGTCCTTGTTACTGACGCAAAAAAATGAACCAGGATACACTTTGGATACTTGTTGGAAAAAAACTGAATAAGGAGGCTACCCCCGAAGAGCTCCATCAGTTGGATATGATGCTTAAGCAACCCTGGGCGGATGTTTATTCGATACAAATATTAGAAGCCATGTGGCAGCAAAACCCCGATCAGCCGCCCCGCTTTATCTCTCATCAACTTCAGCAAAAATGGGACAGGCTGGAAACTAAGCTTGATACCGGCAATACTGCTTCAAATGGCCCGGTAAATGACACTGAAATATTGGTGAGAAACTCAAAACGCAGATTTGTCACCGTTACGGTAGCCGCAGCATGTTTGGTTTTTGGCTTACTGTCGTTTTTTTACTGGAAATATTATTTCGGAAACTATGATGTTAAAACCTATCAGATAACGGCCCCCCTGGGCAATGTCAGCAAAATAATCCTGCCCGACGGTACAAAGGTGTGGCTTAATGCAGGCAGCAAAATAGTTTATAAAACAAATTATGGCAACAAATGCCGGATGATCCAATTAACCGGCGAGGCTTTTTTTGACGTAGTAAAGGATAGTGAACGGCCATTTATCGTAAATACTGCCGCAATGCAAATAAAGGTATTGGGCACAGCCTTTAATGTACGTTCTTACGCGGACGATAATGTTTCAGAAACATCCCTGATCAGGGGAAGGATAGAGCTTACCCCGGCGTCAAACCCTGATCATACTATCATATTAAAGCCTTCCGAAAAATTAACTATCCCAAACAGGATCAGATCTCATCGGGATGAAAATAATATGCTTATTACCTTAAGTGCCCTGCACACGGCAAAAAACGACTCATTACCCGCAGAGGCCCAGTGGCTTGAAAATAAGCTGGTGTTTGATAATGAATACTTCGATGAGGTAGCCAAAAAAATGGAAAGGTGGTACCGTGTTTCCATCTCATTTAAAAATGAACAATTAAAGCAGAAAAGATTTAGCGGAAAATTTACAAAGGAGTCATTAAGCACAGCGTTGGACGCGCTTAAAGCTACCAGCGATTTTAACTTTTTGATTGATAACGGAAAAGTAATTATTTATTAACCAATAATTTTTAACCTGAAAATATGCGTATGATAAAACTTGACCCATAAACCTCCATTAAACCAAAAGCGGAGAATGTTGACGCATTCCCCGCAATGATTGGTACCCAACTACAAGTCTTCTTAAACCAATAATTAAAGTAACCTAAATACTAAATTATGAAAAAAAATGCTTGCCGCGTAAGCAATATGCGGTTGCGATGCTATTTAAAAATATTTCTTATGGCAAAGTGTACCCTGATCCTGATACTTATATCTTCATTTCAGGTTTTTTCAAAAGGCTACGGTCAAAGCAGGATTAACATCAATCTTCGTGATGTATCCGTAAAAAGTGCGCTTATAGAGATTGAAAAAGCAAGTACCTACCGTTTCGTTTATAATGATGATGCTTTAAATGCATTGCATGTTGGCAACGTTAACCTGGTTAACGCCTCTATAGCTGACGTAATGGATAAGTTATTAATCCAAACGGGGCTTACCTACAGGGTTGACAGCAACAACCTGGTTATCATCAGTGATAAAAAGCCGCAGGCGGCGCTCATTCCTATTACCGGCCTGGTGGCAGATAATAAAGGGCCCTTGCCGGGTGTAAGTGTGAAGATAAAAGGCACTAATTTGGGCGTCCTGACGGACAATAACGGAAAGTTCACGATCAATGTACCCGACAATAATGCCGTACTGGTATTTACGTTCGTGGGGTATGTTTCAACCGAAATAACGGTTGGCGACCGTAAAAACATCAACGTAACGCTTAAGGAATCGGCAACCGACCTCAACGAGGTGATTGTAACCGGGTATGGCCAATCAGTAGCCAAGCGTGACCTTACCGGGGCTATAGCAACAGTTTCGGCTAAACAAATAGAAGAGCGTCATCCAATTAACCTGGTCGATGCTTTACAGTCGCAGGCGTCGGGCGTGTTGGTTGTAAATGATTCGGGCGAGCCGGGAGCTACCGGTTCTATCCAGATCCGCGGCGGATCTACTTTCTCTACCGCGGGTAATGCGCCGTTGTTTGTAATTGACGGAATCTTGAGTCCAAGTGCCGATAATGTTAACCCTAATGATATTCAATCTATTGAAGTGTTAAAAGATGCTGCGTCAGCAGCTATTTATGGTTCGCAGGCAGCTAACGGTGTTATATTAATTACCACTAAGAGGGGACAGGCGGGCAAACCGCTTATTAATGCCCAGTATGCGCGCATTTTTGGCGTAATGGCTCATAAGCTTGAACAACCAAATTCAAAAGACCTGCGCATGGAACGGAATTTATATAACGGTAACAGCCCCGATAAGCCAACTACTACCAACGATTCGCTGAACGTGGTTTTTAATTCTGATAATGACAATCAGGATGTAATTACCCAACTGGCAAAAAAAGATATCCTTGATTTTGGTGTTAGCGGCGGCGAAAAAAATATCACCTATTATTCAAGCCTCAGGTATATTAATGATCAGGGCCTGATAGTTAACAGTTATTCAAAAACACTGCAGGCCCGTTTCAACCTCGATTACCAGGTATCTCCGCGGTTTAAATATAGTAACCGCCTTTCTTTCGGTTATAATACCAACAATAACATTAATGAGGGTAATACCATCAACCAGGCATTTCAGCGGCCTTCAAATTTAGCTTTATATTATCCGGACGGAACCTTAACCGGCTACATCAGCGGGCGCCGTAACCAGTTATCGGTTGCTTTACTGGAGGTTAACGTAACCAACACATACACAGGTGATTTGTTTAATCAGATTGATTATACTATCAGCAAAAACCTGCGTTTAACCAATAACTTTGATTTTGGGTTGTCAACTCCGCACAATGTATTTTTTGATCCGAAACTGTTAAGCAGCGCTAACCCCACCGTAAGCTCGGGCCGGGAAAATTTTGCTGTTAATACTAATTGGGCTTACCAGGGATTTTTAAACTATAATAAAACATTAGGTAATCACTCCATCACTGCAGTGGCCGGGGTAAGTGCCGAAAAAACACAGAATAACAGTTTTAAAATTGCCGGGACAAATTATGCCAATGAAACCATTTATACATCGAACGTTGCCGGTACCATCGATCTGACCAACACGGGAACCAATGCTGGCTCAACCAGTCGCGAGTCTTTTTATGCCCGCGCCGGCTATAATTATAAAAGCCGGTACATATGGAGCGTGGTTTACCGCAGAGATGGATCATCAAAGTTTGGTAGTTCAAACCAATATGGTAATTTCTACGGTTCGTCTGCGGCCTGGCGTTTCTCTGACGAGCCTTTCATGGCCTGGTCAAAAAAATTCCTGGAGGATGCCAAGTTAAGAGTAAGTTATGGGCAAGTTGGTAATGACCGGATCCCGGCCAACTCAAATCTGCTCATTTATACCTTTGGTTCGTCTTTCTACAATGCAGTTAATGGTGTGGTTTTAAGCGACCAATTTGGTAATACCCAGTTAAAATGGGAAAGCAATATCCAGAAAAATATAGGCCTTGATCTGCAGTTTTTTAAGGGCCGCTTAAATGTAACTGCCGATTATTATCAAAAAACAACAAAAAACCTGCTCTACCAACGTAATATACCGGTTGAAACAGGCTTTACCAATGTATATGTAAACGTTGGCGATGTTACTAATAACGGCGTTGAGCTTTCTGTGAACGCCACACCGGTAGCCAGTAAAAACTTTAGCTGGAGCGTTAATGCCAGTTTATCTGTTGAGCGTAACAGAATCAAGAGCCTTTACAATCACCAGCCGTTCCTGGCCACATCGGGAGGTGCTACTTACCTGGTTCAGGAAGGCGGCAAGATTGGTGATTTTTACGGGTACAAAGGCCTGGGTGTTTATCAGTATGATGCATCAAATGCTTACGACGGCAATTGGAACAGGCTAACACCTGTAGGCGTTTCTGCCGATGGTAAAACAGCTTCAAGCTATACCCTGAACGGGCAGACATACACCGGTACTGTACACCATATGTACGCAGGCGGAGCCCTGTTGCTTGGCGGCGATATGATATTTGACAATGTTAAAAAAGACAGCGTAATAGATGCCAATGACAGGCAAATCCTTGGCAATGCGCAACCATCATTTTATGGTGCCATAATCAATACCCTCAGTTATAAACAATTCAGCCTGTCGTTTACCTTTAATACCATTTGGGGCGGTGAGGCTTATGATAGCCCAAGGCAAACGCTCAATAACCTGGCCACATCAGGTATAGTTGCTGATAATAACACTACCTACAACTCATGGAAAAAGCAGGGGGATATTACCAATATACCTTACATGGGGCGTAAAAATTCGGTCGCGAATTTTCCGG
This sequence comes from uncultured Mucilaginibacter sp., assembly GCA_966212355.1. Lineage (GTDB taxonomy): Bacteria > Bacteroidota > Bacteroidia > Sphingobacteriales > Sphingobacteriaceae > Mucilaginibacter. The sequence goes on along the minus strand of CBIHRB010000003.1, from coordinate 289,040 downwards.
GAACGCAGAGCCGTTTCCTTGAAAATACCTCGTTCATACGGCTCAGTTATGCCAAATTCACTTATAACCTGCCTGCTAATATAGCCTCGCGCATTAAAATGAAAAATATAGGGGCCTATGTGTATGGCGCAAACCTGCTTACCTGGACCAACTATACCTGGTATGACCCTGAGTTTTCGTCGAGTTCGGCCTTAACGCCGGGTAATGACAATGGCAGGTATCCGCGCAGGCGCGAAATTGGTTTTGGGTTAAATGTTAATTTCTAAATGAATTTGATCATGAAAAAAATAATCATTACTTTTTTAATGTTCTCCGTTTCGCTGTTCAGCTGTAAAAAATTGTTGGATCAGCCACCTCAAAGTCAGCTGGCCGCCAGTAAATTCTGGAAAACAGCTGATGATGCCAGGGCAGGTATTGCCGGCATATATGATGGCATTCAGGATATGTTTACCAGCCAGTATATTTATTGGGGCGATGGCCGCAGCGATAACTTAAGTTATCATCCTACCTATAACGATGCTTTGCCGCTGGCTTTGAATGTTTTAACTCCCACGACTAACGGCGCCGACTGGACACTGATATATGCAACCATCAGCCGCGCTAATTTTGCCATAAAATATATCCCTGCTATCGAAGGCATTGACCCAACTGTGTCAAGGGACCTGCAGGCACAGGCACTCGGGATCAGGGCTTACTGTTATTTCTGGCTGATAAGGCTTTGGGGAAATGTACCTGTGTGGACTGAGCCTTACGAAGATTTGAACACAGACCCGTATAAAGCTGTAACACCCGCCGCAGATATTGTAAAAAACGTTATCCTGCCCGATCTGCTTAAAGCCTATGACTTGTCAGACCATACAACGGCCGTGGTATGGAATTTAAATTCGGGCGGTATTGCCGCTATGTTAATGGATGTTTACATGTATAACCATGATTATACCAATGCTTTATTATGGTGCGATAATCTGTTTAAATTAAAACGGTATAACCTGGAAAGTACTGCAAACTGGAAAAATAACTTTATAGCGCCAACAAATACCAAAGAGAACATCTGGAGCCTGAACTGGGATTTTACAGTTGATGGGGGGAATAAAACATCGCAGGAAATTGGTGCCGGCGATACTAACAGCGACTTTTCTGTTGATCCGGCTTTATGGACATACTTTACCACAACCCCAACTGACATCAGAGGAGCTTTAAGTGTTGATTTTAAGGTGAATAACCATGATAAAATATTAAAATATTATGCGGCCAGTCTGGATAAGAACGGTAACCAGATTTATCCCAATTCGCCCCAGGCTAACCTGCTTTTTCCGTTGTACCGCCTTGCAGATATTTACCTGTTAAGGGCTGAGGCTTTAAACCGGACAGGTGATCTGGCCAACGCTCTGGTTTATTTAAATATGGTACATACCCGGGCAGGCTTACCAGCCTACCAGGCAAGTGATTTTGCTGATGCCGATGCCATGCTTTACGGCAGCCCTGTTAACGCCAACGGAATTTTACGCGAAAGGCAGCTGGAGCTATTCTGCGAAGCCAAGCGTTGGTTTGATTTGCAAAGAAACAATATCATTATCAGTATCATGGATCCGGTGATCAGGATCAGGCAGGTTAATAAAGGTTTTCCTTCTACCGGTTTTGGTGATCCCCGGAAAATATTCTGGCCGATTGATCAGGATGTGTTAAACGCCAATACCAAACTAACTCAAAATCCACCTTATTAATTAAAACATTATCATAATGAAAAAGATGAAACAAGCAGGTTTTTGGTTTGCTTTGGCAGGCCTTTTAATAAGCATGGCAGGATGTAACCTTGCCGGATTAAAGATGCAGGAAAATGCGGAATATCATCCCTATGTGCTTGATCCGCATATTAATAAAACAACCTGGCAGTTTATTAAAGACCGCAGTTATAACTTCGCCGGAAAGGATACTGTTTTTAAGCTGATGCGCCAGGCTATTGAATATTCAGGCATTGATACCAATCTATATATCAAAACCAACTGTACGTTTATACTATTGCACAATGATGCCGTTTACCGTACTACGGTAGTAAACAAAGTACCCACCATTACTGCCGATTGTTACTGGGGCAAATACCTGGTTAATGGTAAGCCGGCAACAAAATGGAGCGATTATCCTAAAGAGCAGGTTAAAAATTACCTGTTGTATTTAATTGTACAGGGGGCATATTCGTTTAATAATTTAACACCCAGCAATGTTGTAGCTACCACGCTGCAGCCACTAAATTATGATCAGTTAAACCCCACTTCCATAATGACACTGCGGGTTAACGATGATCAAAACTTTACCATGAGATTAAATGATTTCTCCAATTCTGTAGGCTACGTAAGTGTACGCACAAGTAATATTCTGGCAATAAACGGGGCCATACAGGTAATTGACAGGGTGCTTTATTATCAAACTAAATAATCCCGAATCTCTATTAACACCGGTCGTGTGCCACTGCCGCGGCCGGTAATTTAACCACACCAAAACTAAATTACTGATGACAGGCCAAGATAATAAAGCAATATCCCGCCGTAACTGGCTGGGTGCTATGGGTAAAGTTTCATTAGGTACTGGGTTGATAGCTGCTACGTCAAACACTTTTGGCTTTGAATCCCTCACCCGGGTAAAAACATCCGGTAATGATATAGGCGCCCGTGTTTATAATATCCGTGATTTCGGCGCAAAAGGCGATGGTAAATCATTGGATACAGCGGCTGTACAAGCGGCAATTGATACCTGCAATAAAGAACAGGGCGGCACCGTAATGGTACCTGCCGGGGTATTTGTTATAGGAACGGTTGAGTTAAAAAGTAACGTTACGCTGCACATAGCTGCCCAGGGGAAATTGCTGGGAACGGCCGATGGCAGGCAATACCATGCCTGTGATACCATCCCCCTTGACATCGGATGGACCATGAACGATGGAAATGTGGGGTTGATATTTGCGGTTAATGCTGATAATATTACCATTGAGGGTAACGGGATCATTGACGGGCTGGGTGCGCAATTTCGCAGCGATACCAAAGGGGTTTTACCGCCGGCCGGTATAACAGGCAATCACCGTCCTTACCATTTACTTTTTTACCAGTGCAAAAACCTTACGGTACGTAATATTTCGTTGATCAACAGTGCTTACCACTCGGTGCGGGTTTGTCTTTGCTCTTATGTGAAGATGGAGGGGCTATTTATCCGGGGCAAGGTAGTACACAATAACGATGGTTTTCATTTTATTGGCAGCACCTATGTACATGTAACTAACTGCGACGTACAATGCCAGGATGATGCCTGCGCTTTATTTGGCAGCTGTAAATTCGTCACAGTTTCTGATTGTTCCTTTAGCACACGGTGGTCGGTGTTCCGTTTTGGAGGCGGCGAGGCCGAAAATATTACCGTTTCAAATTGCCTTATTTATGAAACCTATGGTTGTCCTATAAAAATGCGCTGTTCTCCCGGCTCCCGGTTCGAAAATATCTCATTTTCAAACCTGGTGATGAAGGATGTAACCGGTCCCATTTCAATAGGTCTGGGCATTCAAAAATCTTCGGTTAATAAAACAACCGATACCCCCGGAATTATACGCAATATTTCCTTTAATAATATCCAGGCCACCGTGGTAAAGCCGGTTCCGCTTCGCGATTCGGAATTTGCCAGCAAATACAATCCCGGCGAAATATTTTCCTGCGTTACATTGAATGCCATGGATGATGTTTTTTTAGAGAATATTTCTTTTGATAATGTACATATCACTTTTCCCGGCGGCGGTACTACAGAGCAGGCTGCAGTAAGGGATGTTCCCAAAGTGGCGGGCGAATATTACGAGATCGGTATTCCTCCGGCTTATGGTATGTATGCCCGGAATGTGCGTGGCTTATCGCTCCATAACGTAAGGTTTGCTATGGCAAGCCCGGATCTGCGTCCTGCCCTGATCCTGGATAATGTAGAAGACGCAACAGTAAATGGCTTAAGCGCGCAGGGGCAAAAAAGTGCCGAATCACTGTTACGGTTCATTAACACCCGGGATATTTTGGTAAGTGCGTTGCGTGTATTAACACCCGTAACCAATCTGCTGCAGACCGAAGGCAAAGAATGCGCCAATATTAAAATAGAAGGCGGAGATCTCTCAAAGGCCGATAAAGCATTGGTTTTAACATCCGGTGTATCTGCGCAGGCGGTAAGGGTGCGGGAATAGTATGCCCTACCTGGCTGATCTGTAACAATAATGATAGAGCCAATTGAGTGTACTAATTAGCTTTTCTATACAATTAAACCATTGGAAAATAAAGCGATGTTAGTGGTATTGTATTCTTTAATCATCATAAAAAAACTTGTAATAATGTATAAGAAACACTTTCAAAGTTATATAAAAGCAGGAATGGCGGGATTGGTTGTTGTACTTGTTGCCCTGTTATTACTGTCGTCAAAAACGCTTTTGGCGGGGACTGTTATAGTTTCGTCCATTGCCGACCTGCAAAAGGCCATCAACCAGGCCAGGCCGGGAGACGTTATACTATTGGTTAATGGCGTGTATGCAACCACCGAAGATATTATTATTAACGAAAAAGGCCTGCCGGGGAAAAATATTACTATAGCTGCCCAACATCCGGGGGCTGCAGAAATTACCGGGAAAGGAGGTTTTAGTTTAGTGGGCCCGGCAGCATATATTGTTATCAGGGGATTTAAATTAACGCATGCAGCATCGAGAGCTAAAACAGGTGCAGGCACCAGCTTTTGCCGCTTCACTCAAAATATTTTTGAAACCCCAGGCGACGGGGAGGATTTAACTATTGCCGGCAGCGACCACGAAGTTGATCATAACACCTTTCAAAATAAGAACGCTATGGGCAGGTTTATCGCTATCCGTGGCCAGGATAAGCAAATTGCCGAAAGGTTACACATCCACCACAATTATTTTAATAACCAGGCAAGCCAGGGGGGTAAAAACGGTGCCGAAGCGCTTCAATTTGGCTTAAGCGGATTCAGTTTATCATCAAGTAACAGCATTGTTGAATATAATTTGTTTGAAAAATGCGAAGGCGAAAATGAATTGATCTCAGTTAAAGCATCAGCAGTAACACTCCGATATAATACCATTCGTGATTGCCCGGCGCAGTTTACGCTGCGGCATGGTAATAAAAGCCTGGTTTATGGCAATTATTTCTTCAATACACCCGGGCTAAGAATCTTTGGAGACGACCATCTGATCTATAGCAACTATTTTGAAAATTGCAGTTCGGCCATCGTAATCGGCAATGGCGACGGAGAAGTAGCCGACGGTGCCCAGCTAACTTCCCACGACCGGCCCGATCGCGTACTCATCACCTTTAATACACTGGTTAATAATAAGGAAAATATCATACAAACTGCCCGTAAAAATGGCATGGGCGCCACTGCTATTACGGTGACCGATAATATTATCCAGGGCGGGGGATCTGCCGCCGTCATAGCAGGGCCTTACCCTGATCCGCGATGGGGAGGCAATATTTTGTTTAATGTAAAGGATGCCGGCGATATGCCGGCCACTGGCTATACCATTGTTGATCCTAAACTGGCTAAAAGATCGGACAGTTATCACCTTCAACCGGGTAGTCCTGCTATTGACCATGCTGTTGGTTCATACCCGGGTGTTAAGTTTGATATGGATGGCCAATCCCGCGCTCAGAGGCCTGATATTGGCGCCGATGAATTGACTGATTCGCCTGTTAAAGCACATGCGCTTAGTGCTGCCGATGTTGGTTATAACACTAAATAAAATATGAAAAAAATTACGGCACTTTTATTAAGCTTGCTGGTAACCGGCATTGTATCTGCACAAAAAGGGAAAAGTGAGTGGGTGTACCGGGACAATGATGGTAAGCTGGTTTATAAAACTACACCAACCGGCGATAGGATCATGGATTTTTCACACGCCGGATACATGGGTGGTGGCGTAGCATTGCCTGTTGTACCGGTAAAACGTGTGGTAAAACCTTCCGGCACAAGTGATGATACCCGGCTCATTCAAAACGCAATTGATGAAGTGGCCGCAATGCCCTTAAAAAGCGGTTTCAGGGGAGCCGTGGAACTTGCTCCGGGTACGTTTACTTGTGCAGGCCCCGTTATTCTTTCTGAAAGTGGCATAGTATTGCGGGGCAGTGGCAGCGGGGCAGGGGGGACCACTATTAAAATGGTTGGCGGTCCGCATACAGCTGTTGTAATTGGCCGGGGTAATACCAAAGTGGCATTAGGACGAACCGAAAAAACAGATAGTAATACAGTTAGCGCTGCCACAACATTAATTACGGATACTTACGTGCCATCAGGCAGCAGATCTTTTACTGTGGCAGATGCATCTGGATTTTCGGTTGGCGATATCATTGATATCAACCGGCCTGTAACAGAAGCCTGGGTGCGTTTTATGGGGATGGATAATATGTATCGCGACGGGAAAAAGCAAACCTGGATTAAAGCCGGTGCTTATGGCATCACAAAAAGAAAGATCACCGCAATTGAAGGTAATAAACTGACATTGGACCTTCCGCTGGCCGATTCTTATGATACCAAATTTTTAAACCCACAAGGCACTGTGGTTGCAAAAGTAATCCCTGCCGCACGCGTTGCGCAGGTTGGGGTAGAAAACATCCATATCCAATGCCCTCCGCTCGAAATTGATTACGGGCATGCACCCTACGCGGGTGTACGCGTTGGCGGTGATGATTGCTGGCTTAAGGATGTTTATTGCGAGGAAACGATGAATACCACCGTACTCGCCGGCAACAGGATCACAATGGAAAAAGTTATCGTGAAACATACCTATGCTAATCTTGGCGCATCCAAACCAACAGATTTTAGTTTGGAAGGCAGTCAAAACCTGATTGACAGGTGTGAAATTACCGGGGGCAATATGTATTTCGTATGGACATCCTCATTAATTCCGGGCCCTAATGTTTTACTCAACTGTACTTTCAAGGGTATTGGAAGCCGTATTCAGCCGCACCAGCGCTGGGCTACCGGATTATTGGTTGATAACTGTACAGTACCGGATGGCGGCATTGATTTCATGAACCGCGGTATTGCCGGTTCGGGCCACGGCTGGACAATGGGATGGGCTGTAGCCTGGAATTGCATAGCTAAAACATATGTTATTCAAAATCCGCCGGGAGCGGTAAACTGGGCTATTGGCTGTACAGGCAAGCGGGAACAAACTGCACGTTTATTTGACAGTAACCCTGTTTTGCCTGACGGGAATTTTGATTCACATGGTTCACCGGTTGAGATCCAGAGCCTTTACCTGGCCCAACTAACTGAGCGGGTGGGTATGCAGGGGATAAAAAACATAGGTTATACTGCTAACAGTAAAAAAATGTTCCCCAACAAACTGGTAAAAGCGATACCTGTAAAAACAGACCGCGATAAAATACTGGGTTTAAACCTGGCTTTTGCCCGGCCGATAAATACCAGTGACGTAAAAGGTAGTACCCGCGAATTTGGCGGCGAGAAAGCTGTGGACGGTAACAACAATACTTACTGGTGTACTGCTGATGGCGTAACAACCGCGATCCTTGAAATTGATATGGAAGGGCCGGTAAAAATGAATACCCTGCAAATGAGCGAAGCTCTGGGCCCGCATGTGGAAGCGTATAAAGTTGAGACACAATTGGATAGTGATTGGAAATTAGTAGCGCACGGAACCGCCATAGGGAAAAACCTGATAGTGAAATTTCCGGAAACCATGGCCTGGAAGGTGAAACTAACGGTGCTTAAGGCCAAAATGAACGTGGCCATAAGCAATTTTGGGCTGTACCTGGTCACAAGGGGCTCAGCTAATAAGATATAATAGTAACTACAACGTTTTCGTAAATTATTACACAATGGTTATAGTACCAAACCCTACGATACTTGTATTACCATACAAGAGCAGCAGCTGCTGTACATAACCAATTAGCTTGCTAACAAACATTATTATAAACCATAGCAGATATCGTTTCTGTTAAAATTAAAGCCTTATGAAAAAAGTTTTTATAGCTTGTTGGCTATTCATTTTTGTTGTACACAATGTCTTTGCTCAAAAAGAGCTATCCCGCGATGAACGAATGAAATGGTGGCGCGAAGCCCGTTTCGGCATGTTTATACATTGGGGTGATTATGCAGGTCTGGCAGGCATGTATAAAGGATATGAGGTAGGGCGTGGCGGCGAATGGATTATGAACAGGGGCAAGATCCCGGTGGCCGAGTACCAGGAGTTTGCCAAAAAATTTAACCCGGTAAAATATGATCCCGATGCCTGGGTAAAACTGGCCAAAGAGGCTGGTATGAAATATATTGTAATAACAGCCAAACACCATGACGGTTTTGCCATGTTTAAATCAAATGCCAGCAAGTGGAATATTGCTGATGCCACACCTTACGGTAAGGATGTTTTGAAGCCGCTGGCTGTTGCATGCAAAAAATACGGTATTAAACTTGGGTTTTATTATTCGCAGGCACAAGACTGGAACAATCCCGGTGGTGCGGCAGCGCGTAAAGTAAGCAGTGAAGGCTGGCCAAACCCCGATTCGGCCAAAATAGATGCTTATACCAAAGAGCATACTGGTCATTGGGACCCGGCACAAACTTCGGCAACAATGGCCGATTATATTGATCGCGTAGCCGTTCCGCAGGTAAAAGAGCTGTTAACCAATTATGGAGAAGTGGCCGTAATTTGGTGGGATACTCCAACTAACATGACCGATGAGTTTGCTCAAAAATTGCACGACCTGTTAAAATTACAGCCCAACATTATCAGTAATGACCGGCTCAAGCGCCCTAATTTCGCCGGCGATTATAAAACCCCCGAACAAAAAATTCCCAACCTAAGTGAACTTGACGGAAAAGATTGGGAAACCTGTATGACCATGAATGGTACCTGGGGCTATAAAAGTTACGACCATAAATGGAAAACCCCCGAAACATTAATTCACAACCTGGTTGATATTGCGTCAAAAGGAGGTAATTACCTGTTAAATGTCGGCCCCAATGCCGAAGGTGAATTTCCGCAGGAAAGTATCACCACCTTGAAAAAAATGGGTGAGTGGATGAAGGTGAACAGCGAAGCGATATATGCTACCAAGGCCAGTCCGCTTCAACCCCTAAACTGGGGCCGTTGTACGCTTAAGCCAAACGGTAAAAATACTACCCTTTACTTTTCGGTATTTAACTGGCCGGCAGATGGGAAACTGCTCATCCCCGGCTTAAAAAATGAAGTGATAATAAGCGCCAAAATGCTGGCCGGAAATACAGCATTAAAAACCACATCATCTGGTGATGACCTTGTTATAAACGTCCCTGATAAAGCAACTGATAATATTGCTACAGTTATTAAAGTAGAGGTAAAAGGAGCGATGGGCGGGCAGGCTGTTAACCCAACTGATAAGATGAAAACAGGAGCGCTTGATTAAAAAATGAAACGGAAATTAACTATGGTTTTTAAAAGCCGGGCATTTTTAATGATGATATTGCTGTTTGCGAACAACCTGCTTAAAGCGCAGGTTGTTTTAAAAGCAGATGGAAGCGAGGATGCTTATCAGCAAATATCGCATGTATTAGGTGGCGATGCCTGTGAGTTGCCTGATTGCGTGCATCATGTTAAACATATTACCGAAGCCTTTGATAAGCAGTTAAATGAATACGTTTTTGTTTTTCATAGCCACGCTAAGGAAGATAATGACCGCTGCCGGAATTTCGACAGGGAGCGGGTAGAGATCAAAACCTATGGACCTTCAGCCGCTAAATTGAAGGGCGAGCATGGCGAAACTGTGATTTATAAATGGAAGTTTAAAATTGATAGCGGCTTTAAAGCGCAGCCAACATTTACCCATATACACCAAATAAAAGCGGGAGATGGAGATGCAGGAGCTCCAATCATAACTTTTACACCCCGGTTTGGCGAACCGGATAAGTTTGAAATAATTCATACAGGTTCGACAAAGAGAACTTCGCAAGGGGTTTTAACCCGGGTTAACCTGGCCGATTTTAAAGGTAACTGGGTAGAGGTGACCGAAAAGCTGAATTATGACAGCCAGGGGACCTACAATGTGGATATTAAACGGGTTGCGGATAACAAGGTGCTGCTTAGCTATACTAATACCAATATTGATCTGTGGCGAACAGGTACGTCATTTTGCAGGCCTAAATGGGGAGTGTACCGGAGCTTAAAAAGCCCGGCGTATATCAGAGATGAGGATGTAAGTTTCGCTGACATAGCTATCCTTGAGCAATGATTTTATATATAATTAATTTAACCAATAAACCAAGTTGAATGAAGCCACATTTACTGAAAGTATCAGCAGGCCCTGCCCAATCCTTTAGCGTGAGGCAAGACCTTCTTCCCTGCATTAATAACCGGTGGCATTATCACCCCGAAATAGAGCTGATCCACTTTAAAAAGGGCAGTGGGACACAGTTTATCGGCGATAATATCCGGCAGTTTAATGCTGGGGATATTGTAATGGTAGGATCTTACCTGCCACATTACTGGCGGTTTGATGATATGTATTTTTCGCAGGATAAAGATAATGCATGCGTTGATATCCGTGTAGCGCATTTCAGTGAAAATTTTTGGGGCAACGGATTCTTACAGCTTCCGGAAAATAAACTGATTAAAACTACCATAGAAAAAGCGAGGCGAGGAATTCAGATTACCGGTAAAACAAAAAAGACTATTGCTAAAATTATGGAGATGATGCTTACTGCCGGAGGTTCAAAAAAGATAATTTTGTTGATGGAAGCCTTAAATGCAATTGCCGAATGTGATCAGTCTGGTTGTTTGTCATCAATAGGATTTAATCCCAATGTTGAGAAATCGCAAAATGATTGTATCAATGCTATTTATGAATACTCATTGGCAAACTTCAAAAATAAAATACATATGGATGAGCTTGCCGATTTGGTTGGGATCAGTCCAAATTCTTTTTGCCGTTATTTTAAATCACGCACGAGCAAAACCTATTCTAAATTTTTACTGGAGATCAGGGTTGGCCAGGCCTGCAAGTTGCTCATAGAAAATAAACTGCCCCTAAAGCAGCTGTGCTACGAAAGTGGCTTTAATAATTTTACAAATTTTCATAAGTACTTTAAACTTATTACCGGTAAAAGTCCTTTAAACTATCAAAAAGAGTTTATCCAGGTAAGGTCGAATTCGCTATACGAATAAGTTTACACCGGATGTTTATTTTTTGCGAAGTCTTTGTGATGCAGAAGAAGTTTTGTCGGGAAAGCTCATTAAAACTGCAATAATTAGTTATGCTCAAATTAAGGACTGAACCCGGATGTTCTAATCCTTAATCTTTAATGCAAGGCGTGTTTAAATACCTCGTTTAAAACTGAACGCTGCTGTTTAGCGTAGCAACTCAAATAATAAGGCCATCGATATTTGAACAGCGTTAAGCAACCCTCGTTGTGCCACTACTCCAAAATACCCTTTAAATAATAAGTTTTTTATATTTTAAAATTAAAGTAATAACTTCATACTCAAATAGCTTCGGCGGTTAAAACATGTTTTTTTACCTAACTTTAGCATGCGTAAACCTTTACTTTTATTGAGTATCGTCTCTGTTCTTTTTGTTCCAACAAAGCGGGCAATTGAGCAAGTTGGCCAAATATCTCGTCGTAGCCAACGCAATATGACTGTAACTTTTTTTGCCGAAAGTAATTATAACCGGGCAAGTAATGCTACTTCTGATAATGATGCAGAAAATGATACGTTTTTACAGTCGCCGTTTACAGGGCCGAACAATAAAAAAGTTTTTCGCACCACCCTTAAAACAGAAACTACAAGATATGTAAAAAAAGTTAAACCAACTGCCGCCGCGCCTGATATTGATGTTAACGCCGCAGTCGGTGTAATCTCAGCATGTGTGGGCTCTCCATCCGTAAGTACCCAGCAGTTTACTGTTTCGGGCAGTAACCTGACAGACAATATTACTGTTATTGCGCCTGCAGGTTTTGAGGTTTCGGTTAACCCCGCCGGCGGTTTTACCAATACGTTTTTTATCGTCGCCAAAGGCAGTTCGGTAACTTCCAGGGCTGTGTATGTTCGCGCTTCCGCTGCAGGTACGCCGGCTAATCTTTCGGGAGTTGTAACACTGACTACTGCGGGGGGCGAAACCAAAAAGGTAGCCGTAAGAGGTGTGATATATGCGATGCCGACGGTCGATCCCATATCGGATCTGATTTTTACGAATGGTGATCTTAGTACGCCGATAAATTTTACAGGTACCGGCAACACTTTTTATTGGACAAATGATAGGCCGGGAATTGGCCTTGCCGTAAGCGGGAGCGATAACATAGCTCCTTTTACAGCGGTAAACACCGGATCGAGCCCTGTGATTGCGCATATAAGTGCCACATCCCGGAAGGCTAATATTGCTTATGTTCCTGATTACGGCTCGAACACCGTGTTGGCTGTTAATACGGTAACCAATAAAATTATTAGTACGATACCTGTAGGTGCCAACCCGGGTTTTGTTGAGGTAAGCCCGGATGGGAAAAAAGTTTACGTCGCAAATGTTTCGGGCGCAAGTCTTTCTATTATCAATACGCAAACCAATCAGACCAAGGATATATCGATTTTTGACAATCCCACGGCTTTGATATTCAGCAAGGACGGAACAAGGGCTTACGTTGCCGGTGAAACCGGTGAATGTACTGTGATAGATGTTGCAAATGATGCTGTATTAACAGCGCTTACTTTCCCTTCGGGCGGTGCCGGAATCGCTTTAAGCGATGATGGAAAATGGATTTATGCTACTAATACTGCTAATGATGATATTCGGGTATATGATACGGGTAACAACGCCGAAAGCATTAATATTCCGGCCCGGGGGGCGCACTATGCTGCTACAAGCCCGGACGGAAAGAAGATATATTTTACCGGAAGCTATGCTAATACAGTTTACGTAATAGATGTTGCTACCAACACCCTTTCTGCAACGATCGATCTTGCAGCCGATGCCGAAGGAATTGCCATAAGTCCTGACGGCAGCCGGATTTATGTTACCAATCAATCTGGCGGGACCGTTACAGTGATCAACGCCATCGACAACTCGGTTATGACTACATTGCCTGTCGGGAAATCTCCCAGAGGAATAGCCATTACACCCGACGGAAAATATGTTTATGTTGCCAATGCCGATTCCGGTACATTGTCGGTCATCAATACATCGGATTATACAGTAGCTGTAACTATACCCTGCGGCATATTCCCTTATGCTATAGGTAATTTCATAACGCCCGGCGAAAATACCTGCTTAAGTAACCCAACTGATTTTAAGATCACGGTTAATCCTTCGCCTACCGCTATTACACCGGGCGCTGTTGGTGGCCTTATCACCACTTGTATAGGTGCCCCGTCAACAAGTTTTCAGCAATTTACTGTATCAGGTAATAATTTATCAGGTAACATAACAGCTACATCTCCGGCAGGGTTAGAGATCTCGTTCAGCAAAACTACTGGTTTTGCCGATGTTTTAGATATCACACCAACCGGTGGAGCTGTAACCAATAAAGTAATTTACGTTCGTGCTAAAGCATCGGGTACTCCGGCTAACCTTTCGGGTAATGTGGTTTTAAGCACCGCCGGCGCGGCAAGTAAGACCGTGGCAGTAAAAGGTGTGGTCAACGACTTGCCCACCGCAGATGCTGCAGATAACCCCGTGTATAATAACGGTGAGATAACAGCCGATATTAAATTTACCGGCACCGCTAACACCTACACCTGGACCAATGATAACCCCTCCATCGGGCTCGCCGCGAGTGGCATCGGCGATATTCCATCCTTTACCGCAGTAAATACGGGTGTCCCACCGGTGAAGGCCAATATAACGGTTACACCTTCGTCTGATGGATATTTATATCTTACCGGAGTTAATAATATGATCCTGGTTAATGCTGATAATAATAAACAAACAGGAACTATAAATACCGGAGGGCAATCCGTTGGTGTAGCTGTAAGCGCCGATGGTACCCTGGTTGCTGTTACTGATATCGCAGCGAATGCAGTTAAATTTATTAATACAACTACCCATAAGGTTGTATCAACTGTTAATAATATTTCGGTTCCCATAGGAATCTGTTTTAGCCCGGATGGAAAAAAGGTGTATGTAGTCAACGAAAACGCTTTTACTGTTACTGTTATCGACGTAGCTACGGCCACGGCCGAGCCGCCTTTTTATGTAGGGTGGGGTCCTTATGGAATAGCAGCGAGCCCCGATGGTTTGGCTGTTTACGTGGGATGTACTGGGGAAAATGCGGTAATTGCCGTTGATGCCAAAACTCATCAAATAACACCCATCAAGGTAAATTTTGGTCCTACTGGTGTTGCGGTGAGCCCGGATAATAGCCGTGTATATGCTACCAGTGCGCAATACAACGGTTTGCTTAAAGTGATAGATGTGAAATCAAAGTTGGTAATAGCCAATATCCCAATCGGTGACGTATCCACCGGCGTTTGCGTTAGTCCGGATGGTAAAAGGGTGTATATTTCCAATATGCTTAGCAACAACGTAATGGTGATAGATGCTGAAATCAATAAAGTGATAGCTACGATACCTGTGGGCAACCGCCCTTCTGGTGTATCTATAACTCCCGACGGGAAGTATGTATATGTGGCTAATGAAGGCTCGAACAATGTAAGTGTTATCAGCACCGCTACTAATTCAGTAAGCAACATCAGCGTTACAGGACAGTTAACTAAAAGTTTTGGAAACTTTTTTGTACCCGGCACAGGATGTACCGGTACGCCGACTAAATTTACTATAACGGTAAACGGTGTTTCGGTTATTACAGCCAGCGCTGTAACGGGCACCATCTCAGCCTGCATCGGTTCATCATCAATAAATACACAACAGTTCAATGTCTCCGGCAGTAACCTATCAGCCGGTATCACGGTTACTGCCCCTGCTAAATTCGAAGTATCACTTAGCGAAAACACCGGCTTTGCAAGTTCTGTAATTATCGCGCAAACCGGTGGTACGGTAACCGATCAGGTAGTTTATGTCCGTTCGGCAGCGTCAGCTACCGCGGGTAATATTTTGGGCGATGTGGTACTCAGTTCCGCTGGGCTAACGGAAAAAAAAGTTACCGTGAGCGGGTTAATTCATGCCTTGCCCGTCGCTAATCAAATAGGTGATCAAAATTTTGACAACGGCGCAACTACTACTGCTATACATTTTACAGGTACGGCAACTACCTACACATGGACAAGTGATAATCCTTCTATCGGTTTGCCCGCCGGCGGAAGCGGCGATATGCCCTCGTTTACACCCGTTAATAATAGTCAGGCTGTAGTTACCGCAACTATAACCGTGGTACCTTCGGATGCTTCATGTGAGGGTAATTCCATGACCTTCAAAATCAATGTCAATCCAACTATTCCAACTTTAACAAGCAGCCCTGTAACCGGTAATATTACCGCTTGTCAGGGTTCGCCGTCAACCAGTCCAAATGTCCAGCATTTTACTGTTGCAGGTACTAACCTAACCGGCGACGTTCAAATAACAGCGCCTGCAAATTTTGAGGTGTCGTTTAATCTAAACACTGGATATGCCGGTACATTAACCCTTACGCAAATCGCGGGAAAAGTTAACAGTACTGACATTTACATTAGATCAACTGCCACAGCGCCTGTGGGCGATATTTCGGGTAACATCATGTTATTATCTGCCGGGATCGCTAATCAAAATATCCCTGTAAGCGGCGTGGTAGAAGCCCAGCCGTTCGTCGACGCGCTATCTACCCAAACTTTTACCGATGGAGATAACACAACGCTAATACATTTTACGGGCAACACTGCAACATACGCATGGACAAATGACAATCCCGCTATCGGCCTGCCTTCGGGCGGAAACGGGGATATTCCTGCGTTTACAGCCGTCAATAATGGATTAACTGTCCTTACAGCTACTATTACCGTTATACCATCAAGTACATCATGCACCGGCAATTCCATAACCTTCAAAATTAACGTCAATCCAACCATCCCGGCATTAACAAGCAGCTCTGTAACCGGCACCATCACAGCATGCCAGGGACTGCCGTCAGCCAGTCCAAATATTCAGCAGTTTACTGTTGCAGGGACTAACCTGAGCGGTGATGTTCAAATAAAAGCGCCTGGAAACTTTGAAGTGTCATTCAATACCAATACAGGATATGCCAGCACATTGATCCTTGCACAAACCGCCGGAAAGATTAATAGCACTGATATTTATGTTAGATCAGCCCTCACGGCGCCTGTGGGCCATGTTTCGGGTAATGTTATATTATCCTCTGCCGGGGTTGCGGATCAAAACGTACCCGTCAGCGGCGAGGTAATGGCCTTGCCAACCGTCGATGCGCCGTCTGTCCAAACTTTTAACAACGGAGCCACTACAACCCCTATAAATTTTACTGGTACAGCAAACATTTATACGTGGACAAACAATAATCCCACTATCGGACTACCTTCCGGTGGCACAGGTGATATATCACCTTTCACTGCCATCAACAATACAACAAATCCAATTACGGCTACTATCACAGTGGTGCCATCAAACGGTTCATGTACCGGAAGCCCGGTTGTTCTTAAAATCACTGTTAATCCTACCCTGGTGCCGGTTATTACATTTACAGGCAACCTGTCGCCTCTTAACACTACTTATGGCTCAGCATCTGCTCCGGGCAGTTTCAGTGTATCGGGTAATAACCTTTTATCGGGTGTAATAATTACTCCACCGGCAGGTTTTGAAGTGAGTGCCGATGGCGTCAATTTTCAAAATACGGTTACTATAGGTGGTTCCGGTACACTTACCGCTACCTCCGTTTATATCAGACTGGCGAAAACCACTTTCGCCGGCAATTATGCGGGGAATATCGCACTAAATACCAGTGGTGCGGTGAATAATTTGTCCATGCCAAACAGTATTGTTACCCCAGCCCCAATAATCGTTACAGCAGATAACAAAACCCGCGCTTTACATTCGGAAAATCCCTTGCTCACTATCACGTACAATGGTTTTGTAAATAACGAAAATGAATCGAACCTTGTGAACAAACCACAGGTGGGAACAATGGCGACGCCAGCATCGGCCGCTGGGGAATACGCCATTTCCTTTACAGGTGGCGCGGAATCGCCTAATTATAGTTTTACCTATATCACGGGAATACTCACCATAACGCCGTCAGGAGTTGTTGTCTTTAATACCTTTACACCCAATGGTGATGGCATGAATGATACATGGGCAATAAAGTATATTGAATATTATCCAAATTGTACCGTAAACGTATTCAACCGCTGGGGGGCAAAGGTGTTTTCTTCCAGGGGGTATGGCCAACAGTGGGATGGCCGGTTAAGCGGTAACCCGGTACCAACGGGTACTTACTATTATGTTATCAATCTGAAAGACGGCTCGCCACCCAAATCTGGATGGATAGCTATTGCCCGATGAAATCCCGTTGACGGAACTCGTTATCCATTTGAGCCCGGTGACAACATGAAAGAGAGTTGACGAGCGTTGTTTTTAAGCCGGGTAATTATAAATAGTTCTTAATGTTACCGATGATCACCTAAGTATATTACTATCGACAACAGCTATAAAACCGGTTTACAAATAATGTAAACGCTATGTGCAGTCATATACAATTTAGTCCCATTATTTTACTCTTGTTGTTTCTTTAAAAACATACCTATAATTTGGTTCTGTAATCCAAATGTCAGTCACTTTTAATATCGGCACCGATAAAGGGTTAGTACGTATTAATCCGCTCTGTTACTTGCCGCGTACCTGGCTGATATAACCGATTTAAATTAAGGGAAATAAATTTTAAACCAATCATGATTGAACAGAGCTCTTACCTAAAATCGAAAATTTATGATTTAATGAACCTGATGATTAACGATGAAAGCGGGTTGTTTGAAGTAGGTGATTTGGATGGTTACATTGATAAGCTTATTGAAAAAGCATGTATCATAACTATTATGGCACAGGATGCTTTACAGGGTTTTTTGGCCTATTATGCCAACGACTATGAAAATAAAGTTGGGTTTATTTCTATGCTGATCATTGATCCTTCTACAAAACGGATGGGGTATGGCCGAAGGCTTGTTGAATTTGCATTAAAAGATTTAACAATGAAGGGATTTAAAAAATGCCGCACCGAAGTAAATACAAACAACATAAAAGCTATAAATATTTGTAAAAGGTTAGGCTTTACTTATGTAGGCAGTAATAGTATATACATGGTGTTTGAAAAACAACTATAGTACAATTCAAATAAACCTATTCTATTTGAATTGAAAATTCAGTTGTTCTTTCACTTTGAAGCGTTTTTCAAAACGTAAAAAAGCGGCTCTTTGATATTATAGCTGAAAGGGCCAAAATCAAAATAGGCATTTCCGATCAGCAGATCGGGCTTTCCATCTCCGTTTATATCACCGGCATCAAGAGTTACCGCGCGTTCAAACTTTGTATGGGCAGGAAAAGCATATGGTACAAAGTTTAAGCTGCCGGTGTTCTTTAGATATACAAAACCTTCTTCGGGTTGCTTTGCGTCGGTAAAAAGACTGATGGTTGCAAGATCAATATTCCCTTCACCATCAAAATCTTTAGCGATAGCTTTATAGCAGCCGTTTATAGGGTAAAAATATCGCTGTTTGTAATTGTCTTTTCCATCGTTTAAAAAAATGTAAACTCCGTGGTAAGGCTTTAATACCAATGTCGCATTTCCATTATCGCCGCAGGTGTAAACGATATCTTTATACCCGTCATGGTTCATGTCAACCATTTCAAAGTAGGAAGACCCATAAATCGGCGGGAACCTTAAAATTTCCTTTGAATCAAATTTGCCGCTCCCTTTGTTTTCGAAATGGAAAATTCCTTCTTCGCCCTGGGCAAAAAGCACGTACAGGCCGGGTAATTTTTTATCCTGATAATCAATATATGCTTTTATGGCTCCGGGTAAATTACTTATTACATGTTTGGTAAAAGCGCCGTTACCCAAATTTTCCATCCAGCAAAGCTCGCCAGTTATACTCCCAAATTCACAAATAATATAGTCGGTTTTGTTATCGTTGTTTAAATCCGCCGCCAATATTTGAACAGGGCGACCAAGCTTATTGAATACAGGCTGAGATGCTAATTGCATTTTGCCTTCGTTGGTAATTGTTAATGGGGTTATAGTGCCGAGTTTATCACTGTTGGCACCTAATTCATTGCCTATGGTGCAGATCATGGTATTGCCATGGTCGAAAAGCATATCAACCACAGGGCCCATTGTAGATACCGAATCGATAACATTTAATTGGGCTGATAAAAGATATAGCTTTTTTGTTTGGCCGTTGGCAATAAAAATACGGGCGGGCTTAACGCTGTTGTCAATTTTTACATAGCAGCCCAGCACCTGTTTGCCGTCAAATGATTGCTGTGATTTTTGGATGTTAAAAAAGGGAAGCTCCCGTTTAATAGCCATAGGCCTGTTTTGTGCAGGTAAGGCAATAGGGGCCGTGTTCATGTAATAGTCGATAATATCCTGCCATTGTTCCTCATTTAATACAGGCTTGTCCGGCACAATCAAATCGTCGCCCTTAATTGTCCCTACGTATGACTCACCCCGGTGGGCTTTAATGCCCATACGTAAACCCATTTGTGGGAATACATTTTTCCACTTAAACCTGTTAAGCAGGGCCGGTTCGGGCAGCATGTGACACGAGCGGCAATATTGTTGTGATAGTATCTTACCCCTGGCAATGCTTTGAAGGGTTGCCATCGGGTAATCGGTTCGTAGATCAGTACCGGCATTATCCTGTTTGTTTTCAGAGATATGCCATATTAAATAAACTACCAAGATGGTTATGACCAAAACAATCGAACCAACAATTGCAACTTTACGATTTTTTGCCGTGTGATGACTATCAGGTTTATTATTCATGAATATTTTAGAAGGCGGTTAATATACAAAAGCTAAAAGCAGAATGCGCAAAGCTTAAAGCTAAAAAAATTATCGGTGAGGGTTGTTTTAAATACATAACCCCGGACATTTGCCCGGGGTTATGTAAAATCAAGGTATTATTTTTTTAATATCCTGGGTTTTGTACCAGTTTTTTGTTTTTATCGAGCTCCACTTGCGGAATTGGCATCCAGTTTTGCCGCTCGAAGAAGGTATTGGTGAAAATTTTAACCGGGGTATACGTAAATCCTGAACCGCTGGCTTCTATTTTCATGCCGTATTCCGGCGTGGTGAGCACGCCGTTTGTGCCCGTCGTTATCAGCCATCTGCGGATATCAAACCATCGCTTATCCTCAAATGCGAGCTCAATACGCCGCTCACGACGAATATATACACGCATTTGATCCTTGGTTAAGCCGGCTTTTACAGCAGGCAATGCAGATCTCGCCCTCACCTTATTAATCGCGTCATACACCGATGCATCCGGCCCTACGGCTTCATTTTGCGCTTCGGCATAGCTTAACAGCACTTCAGCGTAACGGAAAATAATGTAATTGGCGAAACTTGGCGCCAGGTTGATACTGGTTTGCCCGGTGATGCTTTCATCCAGTGTTTTACGGGCGTAGTAACCGGTATTGGTGATATCGCTTGAAGAGCCAAGATCTATCTGGTTACTGCCGCCTATGCGCGTTTTTATGATATCGCCCTGCCATGGTGCGCCATCGTATAATATAGATTGATAAAAACGTTGCTCACGATGCGTGTAAGGGGCTTGAGGATTATATCCTGAAGCAGCATCAGTGATAGGCAAACCATTATCCATCGAGTAATCATCAATCAGGCCCTGTGTTGGAGCAAGGTTTCCCCACGATTGCTGAACACCATTCACGTATACCGGGCCGAGGTAACCTTCCCGATGGCTGCCTTTAGCCGGACCGGTTGCATAACCCCGGGCAAAAATGGTTTCAACATTCCAGTTGTTTGCCGATAGAAACTGATCGGCATAAGAGGTAGCCGAAGTGTTGAACAGGCTGTAAGTGCCCATATCCATCACCGATTTGTTGGTAGCCGCAGCTTTACCCCATTTTCCCGCGTCATTGGCCGTGTTTGCCAGCGGACTGGCTGCAAAAAGTTCTACCCAGCCTTTAAGTGTTAATGCGGCGCCTTTTGTAGCACGGCCGGTTTGTGCCGCTTTTGCGGGCAAAACCGCGGCAGCCGCGTCACAATCGGCTTCAATAAAGGCAACGGTTTCGTCAATAGTAGCCCGGGCGGTAAAAATATCGCTTCCATTGCGGTTATCAAGCGGGACGGTAATAATAGGCACCCCGCCGTAAGCTGTGAACAGCAGTGAGTAGAAGTAAGCTCTTAGAAACGTGACCTCCGCAACGCGCTGCTTGTACCAATCGTCAGTATACTTCGCTTTATTTAAAGCAGCCTGCTGCAGAAATACGTTGCATTTTCGTATTTTGGTATAGTTCCCTTCCCAACTCCACATACTACCGGGGCCGGTAGGTACATTACTTGGCCCTATTGAACCTGCCCTAACAGTTGCCTGTCCGTTTTCCCAGGCCGCGCCGCAAAAACTGTTGTCGGCATATTGTTCTGTTAGCTGATAGTCGTTATTGACGTCCGGGATTTGATTATAGATATCATTTACAAAAAGGTCTGCATTACTCTGCGAACTGAATGTAGCTACATCAGTTAGAAATGCTTTATTTGTTACGTTTAAAGAATCATCTTTTTTACATCCATCAATACTTACAACAAGCAAAGCAAGTAAAAAAAGCTCTCCGTATTTTTTAAAAATCTGTTTCATCGCTTTCTTATTTTTAGTTAAAATGTGGCATTTAAACCCAATGAAAATACACGCTGCTGATAGTAGTTGGTGTTATTGCCACTATTTTCGGGGTCAATAATTTCCTTTACATGAGGTAAATAGTTAATAACATTTTGCCCTGCAACGTAAATTCTTATAGACTGGATCTTATTCCGCAACAGCTTGTTTGACAGTGTGTAACCAAGCTCGAAACTTTTTAACCTGATGTAAGAGTCATTTCTGACAAACCAGGATGAAGTTTGTGTGTTATTTGACGTTGGCGTACCGGTAACTCTTGGATATAAAGCGTTAGGGGTAGAAGGCGTCCAATGATCATCATATACCAACTGGGAGGCCGAGCCGGACGCATTGAAAGGAAAAGCGAAATAGTTACTAATTACGATGTTGCTGTTACCTGAACCCTGGAACAGAACATCAAGATCGAAGTTTTTGAACGTCAATCTTGGTTCTAAACCATAAATGATCTCTGGCGTATTTGGGTGCCCTATTACAGTTTGGTCATTCGCATCGATCTTTCCATCTGGTTTACCATCAGGCCCGCTTAAGTCTGCGTATTCAATATCGCCCGCCTTAACCGGCCCGAAAGAAGGAACCGGTAGTCCTGCTTTGAGCGTTCCATCTGCATTAAAATCGGTTGTTTTAAAATAACCTAATGCCTGGTATCCAAATATAGTATTTACTGGCCTGCCTGTCAGTCTTCTATTAGGGTTGTTAGCGGTAGCGCTGTTTTCGTAATTTTGCAATATTTTGTTTCTTGCAAAGGTGAAAGTACCCGTAACATCTAAACGTAGGTCTTTCGAAAAGCTATGGGAACTTTGCAGTGTCAGATCGATACCATGATTACTCATGATGCCGCCATTTACAAGTCCTACACCGAGGCCGTATTCTCCGGGTAACGTATTCCCGATACTTACAAGCATATTACCCCTTTTTTCATAAAAATAATCGGCTTCTATACTTAATAAACCTTTCCATAAAGTTGCTTCAAATCCAATATCGGTTTTAGTCGCTTTTTCCCAGCCGATGTTAGGGTTACCCTGCAATGCCTCATTGATACCCTGTGTTGCACTGCCATTAAGAACAGCGGAATTTGCGTAAGGGTTATAAGGGTTAAGATACTGGTAAGTTTGAATAACATTACTAATTCTTGGATAGGCTCCGGATTTTCCCCAGGAAGCCCTAAGTTTTAAATTATCAATCCAGAGAAGATTGTCCTTGATGAACTTTTCTTCTGACAATCGCCAGCCGGCAGAAAATGCAGGGAAGAAACCATAACGATGGCCGGGAGCAAAGAGGTAGCTTCCGTCATATCTACCTGTTGCTTCAAACAAATACTTTTTATCGTATGAGTAACCTACCCTATACACATAACCAATTTGTTTTTGACCACTTGAACGGCCAAAGTTGGTTGCATCCGCAGCTGCCGGACCGCCAAAGTCCAGTTCATCAATATCAAGGTTGTAGTTATATTTAGTGGCCCCAAATGTTTGATATTTTACACGGCGGCTTTCAAAAACGCCCAAGGCGGTGATGTCACTTTTGCCGAATGACCCCGCATAAGATAGTAGCCCTTGAATAGTTAATGTATGATTTTGACTATAGTTTTCTGAAAATGTAGCCTTGGAGTTTCCCTGGATCCCTTGTTTATAGGTATAAGGAGTAGTAGTTACATCAACATTATAGAAAGGTATAGG
Organism: uncultured Mucilaginibacter sp.; assembly: GCA_966212355.1. Classification (GTDB taxonomy): domain Bacteria; phylum Bacteroidota; class Bacteroidia; order Sphingobacteriales; family Sphingobacteriaceae; genus Mucilaginibacter. The sequence goes on along the minus strand of CBIHRB010000003.1, from coordinate 265,565 downwards.
GGTTGTATAAATACGCTGGAACGAAGTTTGATTTCCGGTGAATAATGGATCTGGCCCGTTATCATAGCTGATCACACCTTTCAAACTTAAACCTTTGATCGGAAGCTTCTGATCAATCGTAAATTGCGAAAGAACGGCTGTGTTTTCGTTGAACTGATAGCCGCTGTGATAAATTTCGCCTATTAATGACTGCCCGATATAGCCGGACCATAATCCGTTGCTATAGTAAATAGGTGTGGTTGGTGCCTGGCGTTGTGCTTGCCCTATAATGGTTGCTGCACTTTGTGACGGAAAATGCTGATCTTCCACATAACTGTTAACTGACAATGATACCGTGGTTGTTTTGGTAGCATTTGCTGTTAAGTTCAATGAACCGTTGTACTTGTTAAGATAAGTGGTACTCCACATACCGTCCTGGTGGGTATACCCCAGGGCTGCGAAATACTTGATGTCTTCCGTACCGCCGGCAAGCGTCACATTATGATAGGTGATTGGACGGTTTTTCTGGATAATTTGCTGCAAAGGATGCCCATCCGGGTGCCCGTCCGGGTCTGAATGATCTTTGAATTTTTGAATATCCTCTGCTGTGTAAGCCGGGGGCTGACCATCATTGGCATTGGCCTCATTACGGAGCAATGCATACTCATATGAGCCTACAAATGTAGGCACCTTGGTTGGGTTCTGGATACCATAGTAGCCGTTGTAAGTTAATGTTGGTTTGCCCGATTTACCTTTTTTGGTAGTAACCAGGATTACACCATTGGCACCCGCCACGCCATAAGGTGCAACAGCAGCTGCATCTTTTAATACCGAGAAAGTTTCAATAGTGTTAGGGTCAAGGCGACTGAAATCACGCGGTACACCATCGACCACAAGCAGCGGTGAACTACCTCCGTAAGAACCGATCCCCCTGATCAGGATATTTGAACCGTCATAGCCCGGTTCCCCACTGCTTTGGGTTATAATTAACCCTGATGCACGGCCGACAAGGCTGTTAGTTAAATTAACCACCGGTTTTTTTGCAATTTCGGTGGTTTGAATTGTTGATACAGCCGCGGTTGAGGATGTTTTCTTTTGGGTTCCGTAACCTACAACGATAACTTCATTCAGGTTTTTTGCGTTCACCTGCAACCTGATGGTTACCGAGGTTTGTCCGTTCAACGGGAACTCAGCCTGTTCATAACCGATGTAGGAAATCACCAGAACTGCGTTAGGGTCCGCATTAAGCGTGAAGCTACCATTTACGTCTGTAACGGCACCTGTGCTGGTTCCTTTGATTTTTACGGATGCGCCTATGATGGTTTCACCGGTGGTTTTGTCAATTACTTTACCTTTAATGGGTACGGCGGTTGTATATCGGTTCAGTTTTATTCCGCTGAAAGAGTTAAAGGCAGTAGCTGCATAGCTGCTTGTTTGCATAGCTATGAGCAGGATCAGTGATAAAACTACTGACCCGGATTTTCTTCTCAAAGATATTTTATCAGGTAAAAAATATTGCATAATTGGGAGTGATTAGAATTTAAAACTTGGCATTAGTTAATGCGTCTGGATCATGGTCCGTTTTCCTTTTTAGTTTTTCTGTTTTGCCATTATTTTTTTATTTAGGTTATGAAATGAGTTAATAGAATAATTGTTAAACCAACAGTTTAAATTTAGGTCGAAATTCAAGCAGCAATCTCAAAGAACAGCGGGGTAGCTTCCCGTTTTAAGCCGGCGTTAATAATTATAGCCCGGTGTTTCTTAAAACTTAAGAAGCTGTATTATTACACAACATCAGCAGGCAATTCTTAACAAATAAAAAATCTGTACGAAAAGGCCGTTATAATTTTTGCAGGGGATAACAAACAGTCTATGTTAATTGGTAGTGACAATTAAGCGCTATTTTTTTGGAAAAAAAGGGGGTAAAGCTGTAAAAAAAAGGGGATAAAATCCATTATATGCAACGTTTTTAAAATAAAACGGTCTTATGTTCCTGTTTTTGGTGAGGAATAATGTATGTATGTATGACAATTTTAAAAGGCAGCAAACAAAGTGTACTGATTCGGCGCTTTAATTTTTTTGATACACCCGAACGTAATCAACTTCAAACCGTTTAGGGAATTTTGTGACAGATGGGTCGCCGCCATTATCACCACCTATTGCGAGGTTAAGCAATATATAATGAGGCTGCATAAAAGGGTTAAATTGAGTGCCGTCCTGGTTAATAAGATCTTTTAGCTCGACATGATTGAGCAGGCTATCATCTACATATAAACTTATAGCTGTGGCATCCCAGTCCATGCGCCAGGTATGAAATTTCTTACTCCAGTTGGCTTTGAAAGTATTGAGGGTCTTGGTGTTACTATACCATTTGGCTTTATAGGGCAAAGCCGTACCGCAGGCAATATTAGCCAAAAGCTTATTCTGGTAATATTCCATAATATCAATTTCACCGTTAGACGGCCAGGGCTTTTCTACACCTAATGTCCAAAAAGCGGGCCATAACCCGGCGTCGGTACTTATACGGCCGCGCATAATGAACCTGCCGTATTGGAAGCTGCGCTTGCCTCTTGTGTTAATGCTTGATGAGCTATAATTTATAAATTGCCTTTTCTGTTTCCAGTTGGTACTGTTAGGCACGTACCCAGGATTTGTCAGGTGTACCCTCCGCGCTTCGATTATCAATTTGCCGTGGCGGCAAATTGCATTTTGTTCCTGATACCATTGATCTTCATTATTCCGTACAAAACCGGATTCAAACGCCCAATTATCCGGATCGGGAGAGCCGTACTTGTTAAACTCATCCGCCCAAACCAATTTATAGCCCCCCACCGTATCCTGCTGACATTTACCCACAATCGGAATAGCTATAAGCAGTATGGCAGTAATTATCTTAGTAATCATAATAATAAAATAATTATAAATCTTAAATGATCTTATTGATTTCGTCCGAAACAAAGTAAGGCATAGTTTAAAGTATAAAGGAGGGACAAAACTATAAATTAGAGGGGGAGAAAATCGTGTTCAAGGTTGTTTTTCTGTTTTTAAAGACAGCCTGATATTTCTTCTTCCCAACTTTGTACAATTGATATTTAATTTACGGGAGGTTTTTCAAACTCATTTAACCGATAGGAGACTTGGAAATTTGCCCGATGTTTCCTGATAAATTCCGATGGATTGACGCCGAATTGTTTGTTAAATTGTTCCCTGAAATATTTGATATCGCTAATGCCTACCTGTATTGCCGCCTCATTGATATTACAATTGGTTTGGATCAGGAGCTCGGCGGCTTTACGCAGGCGAACAAACCTGATAAAGTTGTTGATAGACTGGCCGGTAGTGCTTTTGATCCTTTTAAATAATGTTGGGTAGCTAATGCCGACTGCATCGGCCAGGGCATAAACGTCAAAATTATCGCTGTTGAAATTTTGCTCAATAACAGCAATACAGTTGTTAAGCAGGTCTTTATTTTCCCGCGAAATATTGATGGCTATGTTTTCCTTCGTAACCTCCTTATAAAAATATTGCTGAAGTTTGGTTTTATTCCTCAATACACTTTTAACCCTTGCTGTGAGCAATTCTTTATCAAATGGTTTTCGCAAAAAGTCTATTGCGCCTTGTTCAAGGCTTTTAACCATAATATCGGGTGTGGTATCGCCGGTGAGTAAAATAATCGGGATATGCTTTATAGCTGCATCTTCCATAATAATTTTACACAAATCCAACCCGTTTATTCCGTCCATTATAATATCGCTGATGATCAGATCAGGTATGTATTTTTTAATCAGCTCGAGACCTGTTGGTCCATCTTTTGCTTCAAGAACTAAATAGTCGGAAAAAAATATTTTTTTGATATATGTCCTTATCTGTTCATTATCGTCAATAACGACGAGGGTATGCTTTTCCTGGCTAAACAGTTCAAGTTTCTGTAATTCGCTATTTCCTTCAACCAGGTCTTTGCTATCATGATCTATAAGATCATTTACAAAATTATAGTCAGGAGCTGTTACAATATTTATCTCCTCGGCCGAGAAGTGTTTTATTCCTTTTGATAGTTTTAAAGTGAAAGTTGTTCCGCCATTTTTATTATTTAAATAATTTATCGTGCCCTTATGGCAATCAATAAATACTTTAACCAGGTACAAACCGATACCGAACCCCTTTTTGAAGTAATTATTATCCTTTACCTGATAAAATTTATCAAACAGTTTATCGCCGGTGTCGGTATTGATACCAATGCCATTATCTGTTATTTTAAAGTAAACATGTGTGTCATCTTCTTCTACAAAAATCTTGATGGTACCATGATCTGGTGTAAACTTAACCGCGTTCGAAATAAGGTTAAACAATGAGATCTCTATTTTTTCGACATCGGCAAATACTGTAATATTCCTGCTGGCAGTTTCAATGTTAAAATTCAGGTTTTTGATTTTAGCCTGATGTGCAAAGCACGAAAACACCTCTTCGCATATCTTCACAAAATTTATTTCGCTTATATTTAACTGCGTGTTTTCGCTTTCAGTTTTGCGAAACAGCAGCAGGTGATCTACTAACCCTAATAAGCGGCGGGCATTCCTGTATACCGTATTTAGCTCGTCCGAATGGCTTTTATTTTTGTCCAGCAGATCTTTGATAGGATTAATGATCAGCGTAAGCGGCGTCCTGAACTCGTGCGAAACATTGGTGAAAAAAGCGAGCTTCTTTTCATTCAGTTCTTTTTCCTTTTCAATCTTTAAGTTGGCCAGGTTAATTTCAAATTTAAGTTTTGCCTGCTTTACCCGGTATAGGAAATAAAGGTATAACATACCAAAGATAATAACCAGGTATACTCCGTAGGCCCACAACGTTCTGTACCAAGGCGGAAACACAATAACTTTAACACTGATCTGTTTCGGCATCCAGTTTCCCCGTGTATCTGTAGCTTTGATCCTGAGCCTGTAGCAGCCTTCATTTAAATGGGTGTAATAGGCAGATTTGGTGTTACCCACATAGTTCCACCCGTGGTCCCAACCCTCAAGATAATAAGCATATTCAATTTTATCCGGAAACGAATATTCAAGCGCCGTGTAATGAATGGTAAGCGCAGCCTGTTCATAATTAAGGCGGATTGTTTTGAGATCGGCTACAGATTGGTTTTTTAGCAATTCACTGGAACCATCGGTTTCTAAATTGTCAATTTTCAGGCCGGTAATACGAAGGTCAGGCCGATGGTCTGTTACCTGTATGCTGTCGGGATTGAAAATGTTAAATCCATTAATCCCTCCAAAGGCCATGTTACCCGATTGAAGCCGGATAGCCGCGTTGTAATTAAATTGGAGGCTTTGCAAACCATCAGAAACAATATAATTTGTAAACTTGTTTTTTGCAGGGGAAAACCTGCTTAAACCATTGTAAGTACTACACCATAGGTTTTCTTTATTGTCGATAAGGATGTTAAGGATTGAATTACCCGGTAAACCATTGGTCTTGGTATACCTTACGTAGCTCATATCAGGGAGGTTGAATTTTAGCAATCCGCCCCCTTCTGTTCCAACCCATAAATGGTTTGAATTATCTGCCGCGATGGTTCTTATGCCATAGCCCACATTAAAAAAACGATGAGCCTTCTTAGTAGTGTCTATTTTAATGAGCCGGGTGTAATTACCGGCCCATAAGTTTCCATTACTGTCTTCAAATATAGCGTGTATGTTAACCAGGTTTTCATCAAATAGTTCAAAGCGGTCATTTTTTCGGTTATAAAGATATAATGGGCCGCCCCTGGTAGTGCCTGCCCATAAATGGTGCCTGGAATCTTCAAAAAGTTTCCATAGGTTTCTATCGGTTGTTTGAGTTAATGTATTATAACAGTTGTAATGCTTGAATTTGCCGGTAGCTTTGCTAAACTCGTCAATACCGCCGTTGAAAGAAGCCACCCATATTTTATTATCGAAGGTTTTAAGTATGCTTACAATAAAATCGGTACTTAAGCCTCCGCCGGTTGATGCGTGGGTGTAGCCTGTGTATAAATTATTTTTAATGTCCCAGTAAGAAAGCCCGCCGCCATCTGTGCCTATCCATAGGTTATGCTTTTCATCTTCGCAAAATGAAAGGATAAAATTGTTGATCACACTGTTTTTATTGAAGGGATCATTGTTAAAAAGTGCAAACGGCTTTTTAACATTGTCCATCACGCTAACCCCGCCGCGCAGGGTCGCTATCCACTTTCTTGATTCCCTGTCATGAAAAACCGCGGTAACAGCTCCGCTACGCAATGAGCCTGCTTTATTGCTGTTGGTAATAAAAGTTAATTTGCCATTATCTGTATTTAAAATATTGATACCGCCACCGTCGGTCGCTATCCAGATATTACCCTTTTCGTCGAGAGTTAAATTGGATATGTTATCGCTTGTAAGTTTATCAATAACAGGATAAAACCTGTTGATAGCTTGGGTTTTACTGTTAAATATAAATAAGCCGTTTTCAGTGCCAATCCAAAGGTTGCCCACTTTATCTGTAAGCAGGCAGCTGGCACTGTTAAGTTGAGTATTCATGATATTTATACGCCCGGATCTTGGATCATATAAACCCAGCCCCCGGTTTTTTACAAATACCCAAACACCTGCCCGGGTTGGATATAATGCTTTTACGCTATAATTATATTGGTTGGTGAGTCCAGTTTGCAGGTAAAGTTTCCTGGTTTTGTCATATCTCAATAATCCCAGTTCATCCGTTCCTATATATATACTACTGTCTTTATCGGTTACAATAACATTTATATTTGAAGTTATTTTTAACCGGCGCCCGCTGTTGTGCTCCCGGAAATATTCCGGATAAAAATAAGAGTCGGGGTAATTATAAAAAACAAGCCCGCGTTGTGTGCCAATCAGTATTTTGTTACCAACACCGTTTAAGGCACTTATATGATTGTAGGGGAGGGATTTGTTGTTGTTCCACTCGTTTCTGTAGACCTTAAATTCATCGCTGTCATACAGGTTTAAGCCATCATAAGTACCCATCCACATAAAACCGTATTGATCCTGGTAGAGAGAGGTAACCGCATTATTGGATAGTCCGTTTTCGATACCAAGATACCGCACGGGCTGTCCGGCTGTGAAACCAAAAACATTTAGGTAAACGAAAAGGAACAGGAAACTAAAGTATATTTTCGGATTTAAGATGCTATTTATCCCGCTATGCATTATAAATTATTAGTTAATAATTGGTAAGTAAAAATATCAAAATGATTTACAAAAGAGTCTTGTTTTTTAATCCAAGTAATAATGTTACAAAGCAAGGGCAGGGGTAGTGTTCAGGGTGCTGTTTTGAGTATATGTCTACAGGTTAATTGCTTCTATACTACCAGATAGCTTTCTGTATCTTGATTTTTACCGGCAATTTATTTTACCCCCTTAAATTTAGGGCTTTACCCCCTTTTTTTCTAATTCTATTATCGCATTTTTGATCAGCAGCCGGTTAAACCTAAATAGCGATCTGCTTTTTTATTTTTCGGGCAATAAACTAATAGTTAGATATCAAAAAATATATCATGATAAAGCGTGGACTCACTTTTTCAATACTGAATGTTTTATTTTTAATAAGCCTGCCCATATTGCTGGCGTTGAAAAGCCCGGACCCAAAATTGAAAGTTAAGTGGGAACAGCTTTTTAACGGAAAGGATTTAACGGATTGGACTGTTAAAATCAGGAAACATCAATTAAATGAAAATTTTGGCAACACCTTCAGGGTTGTTGACAATAAGATCCAGGTAAATTATGATCAATATGAAAAATTTGATGACCAGTTTGGACATTTGTTTTACAAAAAGCCTTTTTCTTATTACCTGATAGGTGTAGAGTATCGCTTCACAGGCAACCAGGTAAAAGGCGGCCCCGCATGGGCGTTCCGCAACAGCGGAATTATGATACACGGGCAGGATCCTAAAACTATGAAGGTAGACCAGGATTTTCCAATATCCATTGAGGTTCAGTTATTGGGTGGCAATGGTAAAGATAAACGGCCGACCGCAAACGTGTGCACTCCCGGTACACAGTATGTTTTAAATAACTCGGTAGTTAAAAGTCATTGCCTGGATTCAAAATCGGAAACCTTTCATGGCGATCAGTGGGTTAGGGTAGAGGCTCTTGTTTTAGGCGATTCGCTGGTGGTACATTATGTAAACGGAGAAGAAGTGTTACGTTACCAGCGTCCGCAATTAGATCCCGTTGGCAGCGCAGAGGAAGGTGCGTTGTTAAAAAGCGGTACAATTTCCCTGCAAAGCGAAAGTCATCCTGTTGAGTTTAGGAAAGTTGAGATTGTTAATCTTGAAAAATATGCGCATGATCCTCAGAAATTAGCCGACATAGTTAAACAGTTAAGCGCTGAGAAACGGATTCCTAAACAATAAATAAAATAAAAAGACTAATTTGACTGCCTTTTACCTGTATAATTAAAAAATAACAATGTTAAAGTTTTCCTTAACCCTATTCCTCTGTTTATCTTTCTTTTTGACGTTCAGATATTTTGCAAATACCCGCAGTAACGAAGCGGGACCCACTAAACCAAATACTTTGGCTTCAATACGAGGACAAAGTCATTCTAAGAGCGATTCGCTCCATTGGCCAGCCGGCTTTACAATCACCAGGTTTGCCGGACCTGAGCTTACACCAAGTCCGGCTTGTTTAGCTGTGGCTGCCACAGGCGAGGTGTTTGTTGGCGTTGATATGATTGGTTCGCTGGGTAAAGATCCCGGGAAAGGGCGGATAATTAAACTTATCGATAGCGATAATGATGGCAAGTTAGATAAGCATACAGATTTTGCTGATGTTGATGATCCGCGCGGTATACTCATCATGGGCGACCAGGTTTTTGTGCTTCATACAGTTTTTTCAAAAGAAACTCTTAAGGCAACCGGTATGATCCTCGAAGTTTTTGAAGATAAAGACCATGATGGCATTGCCGACGGGCCGCCAAAACCACTCGTCGAGCACCTGAGTAATGCTCACATGCTGGTTGAACGTGGAACAGACCATGCTACTAATGGCATCCGTATGGGGATTGATGGATGGATCTACATAGCTGTTGGCGATTTCGGCTTTCATGATGCTACCGACCGCGATGGTAAAAAACTGACCATGCTTGGCGGCGGCATTATAAGGGTAAGGCCTAATGGCAAAGAAATGGAGGTTTATACACACGGCACACGCAATATTTATGATGTTGCCATAGATCCGTACATGAATGTATTTACCCGCGATAATACCAATGATGGCGGCGGCTGGAACATCCGTTTTTCGCATCATATTCAATCGGGCGAATATGGTTACCCCTTATTATTTCAGCATTTTACAGATGAGATTCTGCCCGCCCTGGTTGATTTGGGCGGCGGCTCAGGCACAGGTTCGCTGTTTATGGATGAACCTACCTGGCCCGAAAAATATAACCATGTACCTATGACGGCCGACTGGGGACGGAGCGAACTGTATATTAATAGGGTAAAACCAGATGGTGCCAGTTTTAAACAAACTGAAGAACCATTTATTGAACTACCCCAGATCACCGATCTGGATGTTGATGGTTCGGGGCGGCTCTATCTTTCGGCCTGGGATGGCGCGGGATATTCGGGCAGCGCATCAAAGGGCTATGTTATCAGGGCCATACCTAATGGATGGAGCTATAAAGCATTTCCTGATGTTAAAGCGCTGGCCGTAGCTGATTTGGCCAATATGTTAAAATCAGAAAGCGCGGTGGCAAGATTAAATGCTTCACAGGAACTTATTACAAGGCCGGCTGAAGAAAGTAGCAAAGCCGCTTTTGCCATAGCATCGGATGCTGGTGTTGCTTTATATGCACGGGTGGCTGCTCTTTTTACTTACGGCCAAATTGCCCGGGAAAGTGGAATAGCTAACCTTGTACAACTTACGCAGGATAATGCTTTGAGAGAGTTTGCGTTACGTGAGCTGACTGACAGGAAAGATGGCATCGCACAAGTGCCAATAACTCCCTTTTTGAGCGGGCTGAAAGATCCGTCTCCGCGTGTGCAGGCTGCGGCAATCATAGGTTTGGGTCGTCTTGGCCGTTTAGAGGCAGCTCCCGCATTACTTCAAACACAAGTTCCCGCAAGTTTTGCAGCACCGGCTAAGAATACTGAAGGGCCGCACGCCACGCCCAATTCGGCCATAATACTGCCCCACCTGGCTGTGAGGGCACTTGTAAGCATGAATGCAGTTGATGCATGCGTTGGTGCAATTGGAACCACCAATTCGACATTAGCATTATGGGCATTGCGGTATATGTACGATACTAAAGCGGTAAATGGTTTGATTGCTACTTACCCCAAAATCAAAGATGTAAAAACAAAGAAACAAATATTAGTAACCCTGGCACGACTTTATAAGCAGGAAGCTCCTTATGACGCATCCTGGTGGTGGGGAACACGGCCCGATTCACATGGCCCTATTTATAAAGGTATAACCTGGGAAGGCTCAGCTCGTATCGAAAAATTCCTGGCGCTTGAACGAAGCAAAGCAGGTGCTGCGGGCAAAAAATTTTATGCTGATTTGAATGAGCGCCACCAAATGGGGATCACGGCGTTTGGCGGTGAGGAAAAAAGTGTTCCAGCAAAAGAAGTTAAAGTAGATTTGTCAAAAATCCTGAACAAAAAAGGGCAGATCGGTAATTCATCCATTGAAGATGTGATGTTAATGTTAGCCAAAGTTAAAGGAGATCCAAAGAAAGGAAAGGCACTCTTTACGCAGCAAGGCTGTGTAGCCTGCCATAGCCTTACCCGCGGCGAAAAATTAAAAGGGCCGTTTATGGGCCAGATCGGCTCCATTATGAACCGCCAGCAAATTGCCGAATCTATCTTAAAACCCAGCGCTTCCATTTCGCAGGGATTTGCCACTGTCATGATTACAGCTAAAGGCAATAAAAATTATATGGGATTTATTACAGATGAGTCGGCCCAGAAAATAGTGATGCGAAACATCACCGGGGATGTATTTACCATTAAATCAAGCGATGTGCTTACCCGGAAGGAGTTGAAAACATCTATGATGCCTGTAGGCCTTGCCAATGCATTATCATATGATGAATTTGCATCACTGGTTACTTTTCTATCGCAGCAAAAAAATTAAAGATGAGGGAAAATTCTGAAGGTGTTTGAAAACCAGTGGTCATAAAGTATCTTCGTATTTAGTTAGCCGGCAACCTGCTTTTCATTTAGCAGGTCGCCGGCTCAAATTTAAACCTCAACTATGCAACACAAAGCTATATCGCTCAGGCCATTCATAGGCGCTAAAGATTTTGAAATATCACGAAGTTTTTATCGCGACCTGGGATTTGAAGAAGTTGTATTGAATGCTGATATGTCGGTATTTAAAACTGGGCAGCTCGCATTTTATCTGCAAAAAGCTTATGTTAAAGATTGGATAGATAATACCATGCTGTTTTTGGAAGTTGATGATGTGGCCCGTTACCGGAACGAGCTGTTAGCTTTGGATTTACCTTCCAAATATGCCGGCGTAAGATTAACCCCGGTCCGCGTGGAGCAATGGGGGAGAGAATGTTTTTTACACGATCCCTCCGGGATCCTTTGGCATTTTGGCGAATTTTTTATTAAACCTTAATTCTTTTTGATTGCCGACAGATCAAAAGCAATTGTATTAGCCTGCGGCTTTAATCTGAATACTGTTCCATTCCCCGGTTCGGAAAACGTGCCTTTTGTGGCCTTGAAGACGTATTGAAATCCCTCAAAGCTGCAACTGATTTGTTTATTTTGGATGGCCTCAAAAGGAAGCTTCGCTCCGGAAGCTGCGGTCATATCAAAATACCAGTTATCAACCTGCGTACTTACCAATTTCATTGATAATTGTTTTTCGTTAAGATCGATTTCAAATGTACCTTTTACGGATGTTAGCGGCCATGATATGTGCAGGCCACCCGATCCGGGGTGGGTATAAATGGGATCTTTACCCACTAATAAAATTTCTTTACCATTCATCATTGCTTTAAGTCTTAATCCGGCTATCTGATTGGGCTTGCTCCAAATGTAGCCGTCTATCACCGGTAAGGTAAAAAAGGTACATTCGTTTGATGTGGCAACATTCTTAGTGTAAACAGATGGAAAGCTTTCATCAAAAATATGCAGATCGCGAACGCGTAGGTTACCCTTTTCCCATAACAGGTTAATGCGGTAAAAGCGGCTGTTAAACCATACCGTTTTTAAATCGCTTTCACCAAGGTCATGACTTACTGTGAATGATGTGGCAGGCGTTACTTTGTATTGTTTTTTGAACCAGCGTCCCGATGTTTCCATGGTTTCCACTCTAATCTTGTGCTCATCCCGCAAACGGGCTATCAGGGGCATCTGAATCTCAAAGCCTTTAGCCATGGCATCCCATGTGAAGGAGTTTTCCTGGCCGGCCTGCGTATAATTAAAGCCGAGTGCTTTATCCTCCGTAAATGATTTAAAGAACCAGTTCACCCAGTCGGCATCGCCGCCGCCAAATTTGTAAACAGGCTCTAATGTCACAACACCCTGGCGCGTTGTGCCAAGTCCATTATCATATTGCCTTATTGGGTCGCTGCCCAGCATTCTGAAAATAGGTACCGGGATCTGGTTAACCGCATTTTGGGCGGGCATGTATGAGTTGATCTTGCTGGGGTAGTAAGCCTGGTTCCAGTAACCTCCCCACAGGGTGTAGCCATCTGTACCATATTGGTCTTTACAGTTGGCCGATGCTACAATGTGGTACTTTTGGTACATGTACTCCAGGCTGTAGCTGTCAATAAACCATGATGCAACAGATTTTGGATAATAACCAAAGACCTTTTTAAAATCGGCCATATAAACATCAATTAGTTTTTTGCGTTCTTTTGGCGTGTAACCGGTAGAGAAGCCGATGTTTGCGCGCCAGTCCCAGGGATAACGGCCGCGCCATTTTAATCCTGCTTTTTCAACCTGTGGCTGCGGGATTTCCCACCATGCCCCAATCTCGAATGAATTATGTGGTAAGGCTTTTAATAATTTTTGATACCGCGGATCAATCAGCGCATCGTACTGTAACAGGAAAGTACCTCCAAGCTTGTATCTTTTCATGATCTCCACCTGCTTTACAACAGTTTGATACAATACATCCCTGGTAATCGCCGAATCGCGCGGCTCAAGCAGGCGAATGAAGTTAACGATGTTAACTATCCTTGACGTTGAGGGCTCTTTGTCAGGGTGAGTTTGGCCGTAGGAGGGGTGATAAAGTGAGCTTAATATACAGAGGCAAAGAATAGTGAATCTGAAGCAGCGTATGTTTTTCATTGAAGTGAATGATGCAAATTGATTAAACAAGAGCAGTGAAACTACCCTTGCTTGATTTTATGTAAAGCTTATACTGGCATACTAAGCTATTTATAACGAAAAACTCAACTGTCCCCATCTGTCTGTTGTGTATGATCAGGGCCTCTACGAGTAATCCTGATGGGATATCGGATGTCATTTGGACGGCACCATTAATGCCTTATTATTCCTCAAACGCTTTCATCGTGAATATGTCACTGTAATATTTGCGGTTGGCATAGCCCAGCAGCAGGTTAGGTACTACAACAAGCCATCCGGATGGTACTAAAAATGTATGCAACAGCAATACATTTAAACTGATCGGGAATAATACCACGGCCGAAAACGGCGCATAACAGTTAAACATCAATGACAGTTCGCCCACTATCTGTATCACCTTTTGCATGGGATAAAAATATCCCGTGGCTTTTAAATTTACTATAAACGCCCTGGCCATACTTTGAAAATATATGAGTGGTTAATCAATCTTACAGCTTGATGTCATTACTCTGCCGGCACCTAATAAGGTTTAAGTGAGGGCGTTTTAATGTCTATTTAGTTGATTTTGTATGAATTACGCCGAATTTAGTTTAAATTAGGTTAAAAGTACCCGTATGGAAAACTTCTGGCAGGAAAAAAAGGAATGGCTCAATAAATTGACCCTGGAAGATGCAAAGTTCATATTTGAACAGGCCGAAAAATCTTATAACTACACCATAGAAACTGCAAAGGGTATTTACGAACGATCAAATGGATTATTAACCTTGGTTTCCGGGGTTTTAATTGGTCTTGTAGCCTATGCTATCGGGAAATGGAAGGATACACCTCACCTGGATAGTTTGTTATTTACGGCAATTGTAGGGGTTTTTTATTTTTTGATAGTAGGTTTAATGTTTGTACTTCAAGGCTTAACCCCAAGTGAATATCTTTTGCCGGGTACAAACCCAAAAGTATACTTTGATAAGGCATTTTTCCATAAAGACATTGCTGATAATGAACGGATCCTGAGGTTTTACAAAGTTGAGATCATCAATTATCAGGAACGGATTGAGCAAAACACGAAGAAAAACGATTACAGATGGAATATTTACGTGCTTTGTTTACGGGCAATATTTTTTTCGCCCATAGTTATGGGGATGGCTTTTGCTATCGCAACTATAGCTTCCTGACTATTCCGATCCCAGGTAATCCGCCTGATCAGACGATGACAGGTCGTTATCATCCCATAAACCGGGTGTGCCTATATCTCCTTCCAGATAAGGCTCGCTGTCTTCGGCAGCCGGCATAGCCTCATCAAGGTTAATATCTGACCTGCCTACACGCCCCTTGCCTGATGTTTTGATATCCCAGATATCAGGGATATTTCCACTGTCTTCTTCAGGGGTTGGGGTTTCGTCAGGATCTGGAAATTGGCTCATAATCAAATAATTATTGCTAAATAAAGTTAAATTATAATTTGCATAATACCAAATTGAAATATATTTCCAAGCTCTTAAAACCGCTTCCTCAGCGCCAGTCGAAAGAGTTTCCTCAATAATTACATCACGCGTTCTTTAACGCCGATAAATCGCATTGCAGGTCTTTATCCCAATTCCCCGTTTTAGCCGCGGCGTCATACGTGGATTGCAAAAATTGAAGCAAAGTCCGTTCGGGGTCGGCCGATCCGGAAACAACTTCGTAGGTCAATAAAAACTCACCCATTTCCCCGCTATAAAATGCTTCGGGAGGCGATACCTGCTGTTTGGCAAAATCTTCGGGAGTTGGGTAGCAATACGCATAAAAAACAGGATGAGGGAAAGCATCCGAGCCCGGCCAAAAGCCGCATGAGCTAACCTCCTGCGAATAAGCTTCCTGCATTACTATTACGGGCATATTCGGAACATTGCCCTGGTGTTTTGGTGCAGGCCTGCCCGAAAAGCGGGTGACCGCCAGGTCAAATCCTCCCCAAAAGAAATGTACCGGGCTATTTTTTCCTTGAAACCCGGCCCTGAACTCTGTGAAAACATTGTGGATCCTTACCAGTGCCTGCCAGTAATCATGCATAATGGAACCATTATAGTTACACGGCGTATGATTTTCGGCAAAAGGAATAGCCGGTTCCACTTCATTCGGCACTGCATATATTTCTACACCTGCATTAACTGAAGCAATGCTATTCATCAGGGAACTGTAAAAGGCGGACACACTTCCGGTACCGAGTCCAAACGATCGTTTTTCTCCGGTACTGGTGGATATATTCAGGGTATGACTGATAAAATCAAGATCTATCTGGAAAACGCCGCCCTCAAATGGCATACTTCCGGTAGTTAGACCGGTTGAACTTACATAAAGGGTTACCTGCCATGAATGATTGATCCAGGGCATTTGTTTTAGTCTTACCTTACCAATGATTTGAGTCCACATATGAACACTTGCAAGGGTATCTTTAAGATCATGGTAATCAAGCCTGGGCCAGCGTGTTGTTGTCGGGTTGCTCATAGGTATAGTTTGTTGAGTTAAATCGCTTAATTCTAAATTACAAATGTTTTGCGGGATGTTAGCTTTAATTTTTAGTCAAATGAGAATTAAAGCTTTCAATTTCGCTCCAGTGTCACATTTTTATATCATTTGTTTCTGTTAACGGTGAGCTAACATGAGTGGGCTAAGTTGGCTGCCGAAAGTATTGCAAAATAAAAAGATCGACAAAAATTACTTATGGTACTAAACACTAACAGGAAAGTTGGGCTGTTAATTAAAACCGGTTTAATGATTATGATTGCGGGTTGCATCAGCGGTTCTGCACTGGGTCAATCGGCCCATGTAAATCCCTGGGCTCCCAAACCGTTGGGTACTTTGCCGCCGCCGGCCAGTCTCAGTAAAGGTGTCTGGCTTAAAGGCGAGCTGCATATGCACTCCAGGCATAGCAAGGAGTCGTCAAATAATTCAATCAGCAAGATCATCACTTTTTGCAAATTGGTTGGGATCGATTTCCTGGCTATTACGGATCACGATAATCATGTAGAAGGCGACGTAGCCCACAATACCTGGGCTGATCCTGAGTTTAAATCGGATTCGGTATTGCTGCTGTACGCAGCCGAATGGACAACTACCCGAGGCCATGGCAACGCCTTTTCGGCCAGGCTTTATGATCATCAACAGTTATATGACGTGCGCGATCAGCGCGATACTGTGGTGGGGCGCATAAAAAATAAGCTGGGTATTCACCTGTCTGCAAACCATCCCAGCGGTAAAGATCATTTTGGGTATTCGTATGATATGGTTAATTCTATCGAAGTATGGAATTCGGCCATCTGGTCGAAAAATGCCAATGCAGTCATGATCTGGGACGATATGCTGTCATCGGGCCGTAAGCTAACCGGCAGGGGAGGAAGCGATGCCCATCATGGCGTGCCCGTAGGAGATGAGAAGCCGGGGCCAAATACTTACCAGGCAAAGGCTAACTATGCCGGAACACCCACTACCTGGGTATTTGCTACGGCGCGTACCAAACAAGCTGTTATTGACGCCTTAACCAACGGACGGGTATCTATAAGCTCAAACCCATATGCTCCCCGTGTTGAGTTTTATGCTGATTTAAATGGCGACGATAAAATGGATATGATGATGGGGGATAATATAAAGGCAACCGGTAAGCAGGTTAAATTTAAGGTTCAGTTAACCGGAAACAATATAAAGGATACCACTTACATTATTAATGTGGTAAAAAATGGCAACCCGTTTGGTACTTTTAAAATGGAAGGCAAAACACCGGTGATTGAATTTATCGATACACCGGCAATAGCCGGCCGTACCTATTACCGGGTTACGGTTGAAGGGCCGTCTACACCTTACCCTCAGGTGCCGCAATCGGCAGCACTGAGCGGTAACATGGTAGGACTGTCAAACCCGATCTGTTTTAATTTTGATCCGGATTTCTGACAACCGAATATAATAGGGAAAACCGTACACGAGCTTACTGTGTACGGTTTCTTGTTGTAACTATTAACTAAAAGAACGAAGCTGCAGTGTTAATTATGTAGTTTATTGGTGTAGGTTTTGAATTGGCATATTACACCTTAGAGGAAATACAAAATAATAAAGCATTGTGATCCCTGTGGCGCTGCATAGTATCATTAACGGACCGGATTTACGGGCTTTAGCTGATTGCTGCAAGAACCGCTTGTACCCGGAAACCCTAATAATTGGCTCGCTGAGATAAAATCAAGGAAAGGACAATATAGCCTCTCCTTGATCATTGACCGATTATTGGTGCTTAATTGTTTCTTCAACCACGCGGTAACCACCGCCACCTAAGTACCGGTAGTTCAATATGAAACTTTTGGTAGAAGGATCATAAGTACTTGTAAGGCCCGGAACCGGAAGTAAAGGTTGGGTTGCACTAACATTACCAGAAACAGTTACCTCGTTTGTAGCTTCATTTACAGTCAGGGTCATTGATCCACCAATATCACCGATCTCCGTACTTACGGAAGTGGCACCTGCTGTAGTAAGGGTCTTATCCCTGTCAATAGTGCGATCGCCCGCTGTAGGGTGGTGGAAAGTACCAGTTGAGTGGTATTCACCATCATACTTGTTTTTGATAGCAAAGAAGGTAAATAAAGTGTCTTTGCTCGCCGCGTGTACGGTTAAGCCGCCGGCATCGGTAATGATGTAAGCAAGGGCGTATTTTTTGCTCAGGTCAAACTTGCTGCCATTAAGCTTAATTGTGAAGTAGTTTTGAAAATCGCCCGGAGCAAATTTAGCAGTCAGGTTACCAGAACCGCTGGCAGTAACTTTAGTGCTACTGATGGTGTAAAGGCTTGTAGGAAGCACTTCATATTCTGTTTCATTATCTTCGTTATATTTAGTGATCGCATCAGGAATTGCTTTTAAGATCACAGTTTGATCTTTTTGCAAATCGGCTGCGCTCTTTGCATCACGTTTGATAGAAAAAACATCTACGGTTTTAATATTAGTGAAGGGGTCAAAGAAATGGGGTTGTTCCATGCCGTCAGGAAATCCGATGAACGACTTGCCATTGTCCATAGCCTGCCCGCTAATTTTGTCGGCAGTAGTTTCTTTCCGACAGCCTGAAAAAGCGATCGCAGATGCGATACCGGCAAGAAGTAAATATTTTGATATGTTCGTTTTCATGTTGTGTCAATTTTTTTAATAATTATTTACCACCATCCCACCAAACTTTTGTATCCTGACTGTCTCCGCCCATGCGTGCAACGGCTGCGTTTACGTTTGCACCGTTAGTGTTGTACTCTGAAGTGGCATACACAAACCTCCTTACAATTTGTTTGGATGCGTTAGTAGCGTCAGGAGCAGGAGTCAGTACGGGGTAACCGCTTTTTCTCCATATGTCCCAGGCCATGTGCCCGTCCGGATAACTTGCTACCCAACGTTGGGTTGAAATTAATTTGATATCAGGTGTACCTAAGCCCTGCGCGAAAGTTTTACCTGCAGTAGAGGTTAGTCCCCATTGTACGAACGATTCACTTATGCCGTTTTGAAAATCAATGGCTACTGTTTCAGATGCTGTTGGTGTAATCCAGCCAAGACTTACACCTTCGGCTCTTGCCAGCCATACCTCGGAAGCTGTGATCAAGGTTACTGATCCATTTTCAAGCCTGAAGTCGCCACGTAAAACACGAGCCCATTTTGGGTTAGCATCTGTAAAAGCAGTTACCGCTAACCGGGCCAAACCATAAGGGACACCGATATTTGACGTTGTAACGTTACCCGCTTGCTCACTTTCGCCGCCAAAAGCTGCCTGGCGCGGATCATTGGTGCTTGCGGTATAATCGGTAAGGGTTTTTGATTCGGCGAAATCCTTACGTCCGTTATATAAGTTCCACCATGCACTTTTGTAATTGCCACCCGGATATTTCAGAACAAAATTTTGATCTGTGCTAACTATAACTCCTGAAGCGACAGCTTCTTTTGCAGCCGCAGAAGCTATACCTGTTTCACTTGTTTTTGACATTTGAACAGCAATAAGCAGTTTAAGTGAGTTTGCCATTCTTTTCCATGACGCAACATCACCTCCATAAATAATGTCACCACTTATTGCTGATGCATCAAATGAGTTTATAGCAGATGTCAATGTGGTCAGCATTCCTTTATATATATCTTGCTGGGAATCGTATTTAGGCAATATATTGGCTGCGCCTTTTAATGCATCGCTGTAAGGAACATCTCCCCAGGAATCCGTTACAATCCAGAAAATATACTGTTGCAGTATTTTAGCAACATTAACCATATTTTTACTTGGGTTTTGGTTAATGATCAACTGCAGGTTGTTGAGATTACCAGCGTAATTGCCGGTAAAGCCGTTTTGGGGCAGGTTGTACAATGAAGTACCTGAATACTGCGTTTCAGTAAAATATTGAGCATACTGGCCACCGCTTATTGCCTCGGTACCAGTTGATGCATAACCACCCAAATTTGCCTCAACGTTTGATAACAAGGCTGAAGGGATAGGCGTTACTGTTGCTGCAGGATTGTTGTTTACGTCGCCAAAATCCTTTAGCTTATTGCAACCCGCGCCTAAAAAGGTGAACGCGCCTGCTAATGTATATAGATATATCTTTTTCATTTTTTCTTAGTCTAATAATCCTTGTTCGCTTAGAATGTTACTTTTAGGTTGAAACCAAAACCCCTCGTACCTGGGTATTGGGCAGTTTCACCTTCTGTCGCGGTGATCTCTGACGGATCGAAATCCTTAGATTTAGCGTATATCAACAATAAGTTACGGCCGGTTAAATCAATCCTTGCTGATTGGAATACATTTCCTAAACCCCATTTTTTGATCGGCAGATTGTAACCTACAGCAACTTCACGAAGTTTGATAAAAGTCAAGTCGTAGATATAGGGATCGTAAGTTTTATTGTTGGTTAAACCCTGGTAGTATGATTTTGCGTCGACATAATAGGTAACGGGTTTATTGTCGGCATCAACACCGGTAACTTTAACACCGCCACCATCAGCAACTGGGTCTCGTACCGACATGCCTTTATCGTTAAGTGCTGCTGTATTAGCCGTTAAGCCGCTATATTGGCCCCAACGGTTTGATAATGAAGCGAATTTGCCGCCAAATTGATAGTCGATGTTCGCGCTCAACACAAACTCTTTGAATAAGGTAAATGTGTTTTGTATACCGCCTGTATATTTAGGCAACGCACTTCCGAAATATACGTTGGGATCATTGATGTAAGCACCAGATGAAGTCAGGATAGGAATACCGGCCGAGTTACGTTTAATACCGTTACCGTAAATCTGACCCCACCATTTGCCTTTTTGGTTAATAAGGTAAGGCATATCTGTACCCCATACACCGGCAACCTGTACGCGGTCAACACCATATTTGTTGCTGATCTCAACAACTGTATTGTCCAATAGTTGTGCAAAGTTGGTGTTGATTGTCCAGCTAAAGTTTGGCAACTTGATAGGAGTACCGCTTGCAGTGATCTCCAAACCTCTTCTTTTAATCAAACCTACGTTGGTTAAGATAGATGAAACACCGCTGGCAGCATTAACTGCTAAACCCAGGGGAATGTCTTTATCATCTGCCGCCCAATAGGTAGCACCAAAAGTTAAACGGTCATTAAAGAACCCTAAATCCAAACCAATCTCTTTTGAAGTAGTGGTTGTTCCGTGCAATGCCGGATCAACAAACTGAGTTGGGCCGCCTTGTAATAAAGCTCCATTCCATTTGTTTGCTGCTATACCATAAAGCGTATTATTTCTGTAAGCACCAAAGGTTTCGGTTGATGTACCTAAAGCCAAAGGTACCTGTCCCCATGAACCCCTTACTTTACCATAACTTAACCAGTCTTTAAATTCAGGCAATACTTCGCTGAATACGAATGAACCACCGAATGATTTTGATAATACTGAGTTTGCATCATTTACTGTAGAAATGGTTGAGAACCAGTCGTTACGTAAAGTTGCATCAGCATAGATAATCCTTTTGTAGTTAACCGAAGCTTTTGCAAATACAGCACGGTATTGCTCCTGGATCCTGCTGTTGCTGGCGCTGATAGGGTCAACAGAGTTTGCCAATGTATATAAATCCGGAACACTTAGCCCATTATTGGTGTTTGCGCCGTTGTCTTTGTAGCTCCAGTTATAAAAATCGCTACCGGCGTTAACATTTAAGTGAAAATCTTTGATTTGCTTATCATAGTTAAGCAAGGTTTCATAGTTTTCGCGGTTAGAATAGGTATTTGATGTAGCATAAGTGGCTTTCTGACCTGTTTGGGTACCGCTTGCCTGAATTTCTGATGAAATTTTGTTTTCGTTCCAGGTGTTGGTTTGGTTGCGACGGTAGGTAACCTTAAAGCTCAGATCATTATTGATCTTGTACTGTAAGTAGATATTTCCGTACAAACGATCGCGAGTGTTAAGATTTTGCCATTGTTTTTGCCATAGATATGGGTTATACCAATAGTTGCCTGCATAAAACGAGCTTGGGTTAGAGGCATCGTATGAGTTAGGGTTCTGGTGGTTCCAGCTCACATAAGTGCCGTCAGGTGATTTTAGATCCTGTAATTCTTTCATGATCCCCATGTCCAAATCACGGTGGAACCATGAGTTGAACGAGCCGCTTGAAGCGCTTGCGTAAGCATCACTGATCTGACCATGCAGTTGTGTGCCCGAAAAGTTAATACTTGCACCCGCAGTTAGATGTTTGTTAAGGTCATAATTAGCATTCAGCGTGAAGTTGTTTTTGTTCAACCAGGTTTCGGGCACTATACCTGTAGTGTGCTGGTTATTGTATGACATTCTGATGTTGTAATCATCAGCAGCTTTAGTAAATGCCACACTGTTGTTTAAAGAAACGCCAGTACGGAAGAAATCCTTGGCATTATCTGGCTGTGGGGTCCATTTAGCAGTTTTGAAAGAGTATTTGGTACCAGCGGCCCATGCATACCATGGAATATATTCCTGGCCAACCATTTTAGGACCCCAACTACTGTCGTCGGTATAATCCGGGTAATATTTGCCATCTAAAGCTTTCCATCCTTCAGGATCGCCGTCTTTCCAATGGTATTGGATGAAATCTGCAGAAGCACCGCCACCGTAACTGTTTTGGTAGTTAGGCAGGATGTAAGCTTTGTCGAAATTGGCACCAAGGTTTAATTCAATACCAACACCTTTCGCTTTTTTACCTTTTTTAGTTGAGATAACGATAGCGCCATAAGCTCCCTGTGAACCGAACTGTGCAGATGCAGCAGGACCATTCAAAATACTAATGTTGTCAATGTCGTCATTGCTCAAATCGTCGGCATTTGGCATTATTGTACCGTCAACTACGTACAGGGGGTTGTTGCCACTGCCAAAACCAGTAGCACCACGCAGCCTGATATTGGTATTGCGGCCCAGCGCTGCAGCCGATTGGCTACGTACCTGAACACCTGCAACCTTACCTGCCAATGCATTGTTAACGTTAGGCTGGCGTATAGTGTTCAATGCATCTGACTTTACAACCTGTGCTGCATATGAAGCCGAACGGGATGACTGTTTGGTACCATAAGCACCGGTAATTACCACTTCTGATAATTTGTTAGCGCTGCTTGTTAGTTTAACATCTAATGGTGCCGAAGTGATTTCAACTGTTTGAGATGTAAAGCCAATAAAGCTAAAGCCTAAAGATTTTGCAGAGGCAGGAACAGATAAAGAAAATTTACCATCTGCATTTGTTTGTGTACCGAGTGTGGTACCTACAACTCTTACGGACACGCCTGGCAGCGGTAGTCCATCGTCTTTTGAAGTTACCCGGCCGGTAACCGTTTTGTTTTGTGCATGTACCACACTAATAAATAGCATGAACAAACACCAGCTTGCGAGTAGGAGTTTTTTCATTGTTAAAAAATCAGTTTTAGTTAATACCCAAAACTACAATTTTTGTAATAAAATGAAAAAAAAGTTGAAAAAAGTTTAATCTTTTTTCTATATATTAAAATATTTATAAAAAAATTGATAAAACGTTAATGCAAAAGAAGTGAAATGCAAGTTTTTTTGAATTCTTCATATAAAATTCATACAAATTTTATATGAATTTTAATTTTCAAGGCGGTTACCCCGGTGTTTATGGAAAATGGTGTGAAATATTACTTCATAAATCCTGTATTAATGAGATATGTGAGTAATAATTGAAAAAACGTGTTCTTTTTTTTAATTTAAAAACTAAATACACATTCAAGAAAAACGTTGTGATTTGCTTTTTTAAAAATAATAATATTTTTTGTAAAAAGAAAGTGACAAATTACAGAATATGAAAAATCTATAAGTAAAAGCTTCTATTTATAATACCCGAGTTATTTCTGTTTGAATGTAATTAGTTGATTATTAGATTTTTATTGTTTTCTATCCGATATACGTTTATTGTTTTTATTGGATTTTGTTTTTTATGAATTATTTTAGGGTAAATTAACAGTCAAGCTGTAATAAAAAAATGGGTGTTTTGGTCGGCGCTAACGCACAAAGCTACTTCACTAATTGGCACATAATAAATTACTACTGCCAAGAAGTGGTCATTTGCTGATTTTGCAACACCTTAAAGGACTGTTTGTAACAGTTGCAGGCAGGAGCAAAGACGCTTAAATTGCATTGTGAACAAAAAGTGTTTGCGACACCTGTATCTTTTTCGGCATTTGAATGAATAGTTGGGTTGGACTTCCCTTGTATTACTATTGTCCTGTTGGAATTTGAAGGATTGATGAGCCTGACTGTTGATGATGTCGCTAATGCATCTGTTTGAGGCTCATATTCACTAACAAGTAATTGAGGGGATATCCCCGAAACAAAGTGAGGGGCTTTGTTATATTTAAGTAACCGGTAATCTCTTCGGTCTGGAAGTTTGCTTTGAGGCCTTGGTAAAACTATCCCGTTGTCATAAGATTTATCCTGCAATAATGCGATTATGCAAATCAGCATTATTATAAATGTGCTAATAAAGTATTCCATCACTTTTTTCTGTTAATAGGTTTCGGTATATATTGGGTACAGTAACCGGATAAGCGTAATTCATATAAATAAGATGTGCGATGGCTTTTCATTTATCTAAGTTTGTTTCGGTAGAACAATTTTATAAACAGAGGCTGGGATGCACAATACAAATCAGTTGGTATTTTATGAAATAAAGATAAAATATAGATTTACAGTGAATTTATTATATGGAAAGCACCGTGGAAAAACTATCAGTAATAATAGCAGATGACCATACTTTATTTATAAACGGCTTACACATGTTGTTGCAGGGAGAGCCAGATATAGAGGTAATGAGCGTTGCAGCAAACGGTAAGGAATTATTGCATTTGTTACACACCCAAACACCCAACCTCATATTGCTTGATATCAATATGCCGGGTATGAACGGGTTCGACGTACTTAAGCGCATAAAGGATTACTATCCTAAAATTAAGGTAATCATGCTTTCTACATATAATGAGGGGCACCTGATTGAAAAAGCAAAGGCTGAAGGAGCCAGCGGCTACTTGTTCAAAAATGCCGAAAAGGCTGAACTATTACAGGTAATGCGCTCCGTAGCGCAAGGGCATCTGTGTTTTCCCTGCAAACAGCCGGTTGTTAATTCCATGCCTAATGAACCGGATCCTTTTTTGAAGCAGTTCCAGCTTACTAAGCGGGAAACTGAACTTTTGCAATTTATAAAACAGAACTTTACCAACCAGCAAATGGCTGATCATCTTCACCTAAGTATTTATACCGTTGAAACACACCGTAAAAATATTATGCAAAAGCTTAACCTGAAAAATCCGGTTGAGCTTAACCGGTTTATAATGCAATATAATTTATAAAGGCTTATTGGTGAGTGGGATATAAATAGAAACAAGGGTGCCCCTGTTAGGATGCGAATCAAATTCAACCTTGCCTTTTAAAAAATTTATCCGCGACAGCAGATTGTTTAAGCCCATCCCTTTAAAAATATCAGGATTGGTTGTGTCAAAGCCTATGCCATTATCTTCAATAGTGAGGCTGATGTTTTCATTGCTTCTTATAAGTGAAATGTCAACCCTGTCGGCATGAGCGTGTTTCATTACATTATTTAAACTTTCCTGTAATACCCGGTATAAAATGATCTCGATGGTATCATCAAATGGCGAATCAAACCCCTGGCAAAAAAAGTTTATTGTAATATTATTGTTCTTAATATTCTCAATAAATTGTTTAATTACTTGTGCTAACCCTGTTTTATGAAGTGCCCAGGGCATCATATTATGTGATATCGTTCTTACCTCTTTAAATCCATAGTCAACAAGGTCAATTGCTTTTTCAAAACGGGTTCTTTGCTCTTCATTTATAAAAGGTAATTCACCGTTTATAACTGACAGGTTTATTTTTGCCGCCGATATTATTTGGCTCACACTATCATGTAAATCCCGGGCAATTCTTTGCCTTTCACTTTCTTCAGCCGCAATTATAGCCTGCATAGCCATGTTGCGTTGTTTTAGCTTGTTTTGTTTATAATAAAAAAGGCCTGTAAAGAACATTAAAAGTATAAAAACACAAATGCCCGCCATCCAGTAATTACGCTTTGTTATTTCAAATTGCTGTTGCAATACCTGGTCTTCACGTTGTTTTATTTCGTATTTTGCCTGTAGTTCATCAATGGTGCTGCTGCCTGAGGTTTTAATTGCTGCATGCTTTTTTAAATAAATCAGCGATTTCTTATAATCGCCCATCTGCTCATACAAATCAGCTATTTCATTGGTGGCGCTTCTTTGCATATCTGCATAATTTATTTGTGTGGCAAACTGAAGGCTGTTTTTTAAGGCATCGAGAGATTGTATATATAACCGTTTGTTTTTATACAATACGCCAAGGTTAAAATAGTTAATGGAAAGCGCAAGTGTATCATTTAATGATTTTTTGACATCGATGGTTTTTAAGATTTCCTGTTCTGAGTCGTTTGGTTTAATACTTCCCATTACATCCCCCATAAATTTATGGCTGTATGCTTCAGAGGTGTTTTCATTTGTTTGCCGGGCAAGGTTTAAAGAGTCTTTTATGTCGAAAGCCTGCCTGGAGTAATTTAAGGCCTCCCGGTAATTGTTTTTTGCCTCATATAACGTCGCGGCCAGGTTTAAGGCTTCTGTCAATTCTGTACGGTCGCCGGTTTTTGGGGCATACGAAATTGCCAGCATGCAAAATTCAAGCGCTTTTTTATGATTTTTTAATTTTACATACGCTTTCGCTAACCTGTAATAACTATCGGTTAAAATGTACTGTTGATTTATTTTATTGAGTGCAACCGCGGCAATGTTGTAATAATATGATGCGGAATCATATTGGTTAGTTTGGAAATAAGCTTCTCCTAAAGTTTGCGATAGTAAAGTAACTGCTTTTTTATTATTCAGCTTACGTGCAAGGTTCAAACCTTCTTTGGCGACAATAATAGTTTTAGCCGGATTTTGTTCAGCCGGATAGTTGGCAATCTGAGTAGCGGCGGTTAAGCGTTTTTGTGTTGGTGATTTGCTGAAAACAACCTTTTTTAGACTATCGATATTTTGACCGCAACACGGAATTACGGCCAAGATAAGCAGAAAAAACAAAGGGTATTTCATATCCGGGTTTTTGGTCCCGGTTAAAGATAGTAATTTGATATTTATCAGCAAAAGCCGTTGGTTGGGCTTGGGGTTGTTACCGGTTAATGTGTTTTAAAATCTGGAGATGAATATTATTAAAGCAGATAATACGGCTAACACGAAAAACATAATTTGCCGTTGCCTGGCACTGATAATGTTGGGTATTTTGCCTGTTCCCTGCAATTTGTCGAGTTTAAATTTATACATAGCCGATAATCCCATAAAAGTTAGGGAAACAAAGCCCGCGAGGTAATTTAAAGTACTTTCCATGGTTTTTTAATTTAGATGAAACGCGATGAATTAATTTGTTCAAAACCATTTATGGCTTTGTTTTATATTATTTCACCATCGTGCTTGACAGTACAATTTTATGGAGAGGCCGAAATTCACACAATACAAAGCAGTTGGTATTTTGGAGTAACACCATAAAGCTTATTTTTACAGATGAAATATTGGAGGTAAGTATATCGTGTAGAAACACTATTTAGTATTATACAGATAGGATATATTGGAAAGCCGTGTGCCGTAATTGATAAAAAGGATTAACTTTAATAATGATTTCGCAATATAATTCTAACCTATACCTAAAACCATTATTGCTCATTAACAATCAATAAAAATTAAATTAATAAGATATTATTCACCAAATAAAACTGACTGACTGTATTGAAAGCAATCGCTTTCTGCATAAAGATAATTAAATGGAAATGTCATACATCGTCCAAAAAAAGAAGAGAAACCGGCGACTCAACAGCTTAATACCATGGTTTATTTGGTTATTAGTTGCCTGGGGGGGCTTAAGTAATACTATGGCCCAGAGCCGCAATAATCAGTCGGACTGGAACGTGCCGCCGCCATTAACGCCTGGTACAATTACCAAAGGAAACACTCAGGGCAATGGTTCCGCGGGTAAGCCGATTGTACTTACGCTTACGGATATCCCGGTAGTTGCTCAGCCGTTTGTTTCAACAACTCAAATGCCTGTACTGGCTGCAGTTGGCTCAACGCCACCGGTGGTTGATGCGCCTGGACAACCCGATATCAATGGTGCAACTGCGGGATTACCTGAAATTCCATCACCTGAAGCACCCGAAGCTCCGCATTTACCAAAGCAAACGATGCAGGACCTTCAGTTCTCAGCTGTTATGGACCTCCCTTTGCCCGAATCGCCAGAATTGCCGCCGTCGCCTTTTGAGCCAACCGCATCAGGCCAGGTAAATATTATAAAAGGCCCCATTCCGATAATGCCCGATATAACAAGTACGGTACCGCTTTTACAGCCTTCCGAAAATCTTACACCCTGGTCTATCCCCGAAATTCCCGAAAGTGAGAGCTTTAAAATGGCATCGCCCGCAGGAATAAAAGATGATAAGTTAAAAGGCAAACCCCAATCAAGCAGGAAAAAACACTAACTGTGACATAATGTCAAATTATTAGAGGCATTATAACAAGACCACCAAAATGAAAAGTACCCCAATTGAGTTAAAATATATATTAGTTATAATATTAGCTTTTGCGAGCGGTGTTACCTATGCCCAGGGCAGATTTAAACAGGGAGATGAGTTTCAGAGGCAGGTAATTACAAAATCAAATTGTGTTTTACAGCGCGGCAGCCAAACTTTGCGTGTTGGTTCGGTTTCAATGGTTGTTAAAACGTACAAGGTAACCGATGCTTCTGAAAGGGGGGCCTCTTTTACTATTACTACTGATAAGCTTATCGATACCATAAATGCAATGAACCAAAACCTGGTATATAACTCAGGTAAACCTGCCGACCCAAATTCTGTTATCCAGGTTGGTTTACAAAAGATGTTCAATAATCAATCGATAGTTTCAGTAAACAATAAAGGCGAGATCCTGAATTTAAAACGCCCGGCTGTTGCCAATGATACACTTTTATCTTTTGCCGGCATCCAGCCTGAACGGCTGTCGCCAGGGACTACAATACAGCTAATGGTTGATTTTCCGGTTGGCATCACACTTAAAAAGGGCTATTCATGGAAAGTTACTACTTCATCGGCCGAAACCAACTATACAGTTTATGCAATAAGCAGTACAACTACTGTTGTTACCTATAAAACTTCGGTTTTAGGCGGCAGCTTAAATAGCCGGATAAACGGATCAATACTCATAGATAACAATACCGGGGTTATTTTAAAACGCTATTCGCAAAGCGTTTCTACTGGCTATGAAATGGTAAATGGAATAGTTTACACCGCCACCCGCCGTACTGCAGTTACGGAAATCTGTAATAAAAAATAGACTTTTTATCTCCTTTGATTTATTTAAAAAGCGCCGCTGTAAATTTGTAGCGCATTGAAACAGTCGTCTCGTGACAGGGGATAAAAAGCAATAGAAATTATCACGGTCAGGTTAAAGATAATCTTATCGCCTTTAAATCATTAATGTTTAGTTGTTTTTTAACCCGATCTGGTGGTTGCCATAATCGGTTAAATATTCATTACTGATGAAAAAATCGAGACTGAAAATGGTACGGTAATCACCCGTATTATTGGGATTTTGCACTTCTGTTAGGTTTCCGGTGCTTGATGTGGTATAAGTATAAACAAAGCCCTTGTTGGTGGTTATAGTTACGGTAGAATTTGCAGGAAGGCTGCCTACTGAATTAGTTGCCAGCCTGTCTTCAATTACAGTAGTTGATGGGGTTCCGGTATCAAACAAAATCTGTCCGGAGATGGTGTTGCCATTGTAAGTAATAGTTGCAGGGATATTAGGTGAGTATCCGCCGCTGTTTGAATAAGAAAGCGGGTGCATAATGAATCCGGATGATGAAAGATCACTGTTGCTTAAGCCGATAGTTAACAGATTACTTACATAAGTACCGCTGGTAGAAAATAAGCTTTTATTTAATGTGGCCAGCTTAAATCCGCTTGTAAGGCTGGTGCCGGTGCTAAAGGACCTTAATGGGCTTTGAATTAAGCTGGTTACATAGCTTGTGCCGGGACCAACACCAAAAACATCGCTGGCATGGGCCGGTAATTGTGCGCCGGTTTCATCAACTATTTTGTAGTATAAAAAAAATGGCACCCTTTTTAACGCAAGGTTGCCCTGTGCGTCGCCGATGGTAATATTGGCGTAGGCTAAATTGCCGTATTCTTTTGTGGAGCTTAACTGGTCGCCAAAGCTTATTGTGCCCTTGGTGTTAGTAACCATAATGCCGTTTACAACTACCGAATCTCCGGTAAACTGGATGCCTGACGAGGTGATCATCGATGCAGGCAGGATACCTGCGGCATCCAGCGTCATCCCTGATGAACCTGTATCAAACACGGTATAATAAGTCACTGCTTTTGTGCCTACCAGCGTAATGGGTAAAAAGATCCGTTTGTTTACCCCGCTGGCGTATTCATATAAACCAAGCGTAACAGGATTAACTTGTGTTTGAGGCGCTACGGTTTTATCTTTTTTACAGGAAAAGAAGGCAACCGTTATTAATAAACAACCAATAATTTTGGAAGTAAAAAGTAAATGTTTTGCAGTCATATATGTCTGTTATAAACCCGGTTGGTAATAATTACGATAAAAGTGCTGTTTTAGTTGACCTTAAAATTAAGATAACAATTTGATATACCGGGTTAATGAATCGATAAAACAGGGTGTTGAACCGATTAATTATCCGGACATAATAAACGGACGGAGAACGCTGCTATTGTGTGAGTTAAAGCAAATGATTTGTTTCTTTGATAATATCCATTACAAAAGTGCTTTTTGAATGGCCAATGCCTTTTACTTCGCTTAGTTTATTTACGAAAAACGAATGGTAACTATCCATACTTTCAGAAACAATTTTGAGCATAAAATCAAAATCGCCAGATATGTTATAACATTCTATTACTTCATCAAACTCCATTACAGCTGTAATAAAATCGGCGCCTGCTTTGCGGCTATGTTCGCGCAGGGTTACCATGCAAATAACCATGATGCGTTTATTCAGCATCCGCTTATCTAAAATGGCGGTATAGTGTTTAATAACCCCGGCTTTTTCGAGGCGCTTAATGCGTTCGTGTGCAGGCGTAGGGCTTAGATTAATCTTAACGGCAATTTCCCGCACGGTAAGCTTGGCATTCCGTTCAACCAGCCGTAATATTTCGTAATCTTTTTCATCAAGCTGAATGCCTGCTTTTTCTTGTTCTGTTTGTGGGGCCATAACGGTATACTGATTTGATGTTTGTTCTTTTAAAATACCCGAATTTTCAATTATGTTCCAAAAATATAATAAATAATATTATTAATTCCTATTGATGTAGTTTTGAAAGGACAAAAATCAACATTATGACACTAAAAAAGAACAATGTCCTGATCATAGCCTCTATGGCCATATTTGTCGAAGCGCTTGACATCGCCATCATTAACCTCACCATTCCGGCAATACAAAAGCAGTTTCTGGTAAGTAACCATCAGGTTCAATGGCTGCAAACGCTCTATGTGCTATTGTATGGCGGTTTCCTGATCATAGGAGGGAAACTGTCTGATGTTGCCGGACCAAAGAAGATCTTTATTACCGGTGCAATATTATTCCTGATAACTTCATTGGGAGCCGGCTTATCAGGTACTTTCGCTTTTCTTAGTTTATCGAGGGCTTTACAAGGCCTGGCTGCAGCGTTGATCATGCCATCAGCACTTTCCATAGTAACGCATACTTTTACCGAAGAACGGGAGCGGAGCAATGCTATCGGGATCTTTAGCTCATTCGCGGCGGTTGGTTCAGGAAGTGGCCTTTCCATCGGCGGAATTATCAGCACCTATTTAGGCTGGCATTGGGTGTTTTTGATTAATGTGCCAATACTGGTTTTTATTATTGTTATAGGCTGGCTGTGCCTGGCTAATGACGCCCCTGAACAAAGGCAGTCGTCTCCCGATCTGTTTTCGGGTATTTTATTGGTGATGGGCTTGCTGATGCTTAGCTACGGTGTGCACCAGCTTGCAGATATCAAACAACAATATACTTTTATTATGCTTTGTGCCATAGGCGTGGTTGTTTGCATGAGGCTGTTATATGTTCGTTTAACCCGAAGTGCAAATCCGCTGATAGATCTTTCAGTTTTTAAAGCGTCATCAGTTATTACCGCAAATGGTGTATTCATTTTGTTAGGTGCATTTTTTACCGGGTACCTGTTCATTATATCGCAATTATTGCAAAAAGACATGCATTTCACCGCAGCACGGTCGGGCTTGTTACTGGTACCTTTTAGCCTTTTATCAGCTGCTGTGGCTAAGTTTATGCTACCCGGCATCATGAAACGGTTAACAACCGAACAAACCGGGTTGTTGGGTATGAGTTGTATGTTAACCGGGGGGCTGGTTTTAATTTGTGCGGTATTCGCAGGCTACTCTCTCCCTTTATTGCTGTTATCCGCTGCTTTTATATCCGGTTTAGGTATGACCATCTGTTTTACAAGCTTATCAGTACTCGCTGTAAAAAACATCCCCAAGCAACACTACGGATTGGCATCAAGCCTGGGTACTACCGCTTACTTTTTAGGTGCCGGAGTAGGTTTGTCTATACTCACACTATTTATGCAAAAAAGCGATGAAGGCGCTTCCGTGAGCACTTTATCGCTTGTTATACTTAGTATGTATGCCTTAACCGGTTTGCTATGGCTCATTATTTACGTCGTAAATTCGGTAGCCGGGAACATGCAGGTATCATTAAATGAATCACAAAGACTGCCCGACGTTTTTTAACTGGTGAATGTGCTTTTGAGTATGATAGCAAATAAGATAGAGCCATTCTAACCGGGTAAGCTCACCAAAAAAAGGAACTACCAGGTCAGTACTAATGGCATAAAGATCTTTGGAGTTAATTATTTCTCTAACCTGGATGATAGCTGTTTGTAATAATTCGATAAGCTCAGCTTTATTATGTGGCCCATCTGATGGCAATATGTTTGGGGCTGATTTGAATTTGGCCTCAAAATCAAGAAACAGGTCTTTTATCATTTTTACCTTTTCGGCCGGATCTCTTTCTGCTGCTTGGTCGGAGCCGTTAAGTACCGGAACAAGTTGTAAAGCCGATTTAAAAACATGCTCCGCTATCTGCCCAGCTGTCCATCCGCCTTGGGGTGGTACAATATTAATTTGTTGCTCATTGAATAAAGCAATGGTTGATAAAAGGTTGCTGGCAGTATCTTCAAATACTGCCAGTAAGTCAATGCGTGCATCGGTTTGGAGGGTGGTGGTTATTTGATTTTCCATGATGTTTTGAAGATTGATTTATACAAATCTCCATGCAAAATCAAAATTTAAACCTTGTCGTTTGTGCCATAATTGGGGTGGTTTTGCGCCATTGTATGTGCAGGCCTTTAACTTTTCTTTTCACCCAACGAAAACCAATTACCCGAGTCATCTTTGAATAAGGCTTCAAAGCCGTAAAACTCTTTAGTGGGGGCTTTAGTAAACTCAACGCCTTTCGCTTTTAACTCTTCGTAAGTAGCTATAAGGTCGTTGCATTCAAAAACGCCAAACCCAAAGGTACCGCGCTGTACTAATTCGCGCATTTGATGTGCCGATTGTGCATCGAACATCATGCCCTCCGTTATAGCCATGAGTGATATTTCCAGTTCGGGTTGCCCGGGAGGACACACAGTAAGCCAGCGCATTCCCGGCCCCATGGCGGCATCTGTATTTACGGTAAAGCCTAATTTGTTTACATAAAAATCATAAGCGCTGTTCTGGTCAAGTACAAATACGCTCACATGGTTTAATTTGGTTATCATTTTAGTGTTGTTTTGATAAACCAAAAGTCGGTATCAAAAAAGAACCGGGTTTATTGAAAATTGCGATTTTGCAGCCATTCCTTTTCACGGGCAAAACAACCAGGTATAAATTTGAGGGGAGATTGCTGCATTTCCGCCTGCCGTTTAAGTTCTGTTTGCTGGTAGTTGGCAGGAGAACAGGAGGTGATCTTTTTAAATAAAGCAGAAAATGAAGTAACACTGTCAAAACCTACAGCATAACAAACATCAGCAATGGGAAGGCCTTTTTTTAATTGCAGCCGGGCATTTTCAACCCGAACCTGGATGAGGTATTGATGCGGTGTTTTACCATAGATGTTCTTAAACAACCTGATGAAATGATATTTGGAAAAATAAGCCTCGTCGGCAATATCGTTCAGGTCGATGGGGTTATGATAGTTTTTATCAATGAACAACTTAGCCTGTACAAGCCTGCGGTAAAGGTATATTTTGGGTAATTGATCGGTCATTTCAGGCATAAATATCGGCTTTTATTATTTGAAAACGCGCTACCTGTTAAAACTGAACAATTGAACATGTTCGTTCTTTTTCTCCATGATAAGGTCATGGATAATTTCGGCAGCAATTACGCTGAAAGTGATACCATTACCTCCAAAGCCAAGCGCAAAATAAGTGTCCGGTCTTTCGGGGATGCTGCCAATATAAGGCAAGCCATCTTTAGTGTTTACAAAAGCACCGGCCCAGCTAAAATCAGCTTTTAA
The DNA here is from genome assembly GCA_966212355.1 of uncultured Mucilaginibacter sp. GTDB lineage: Bacteria > Bacteroidota > Bacteroidia > Sphingobacteriales > Sphingobacteriaceae > Mucilaginibacter. The sequence continues at coordinate 231,208 of CBIHRB010000003.1, read as the reverse complement.
TGGGATGTGCGGCATTTTTTTGAGAAAAGCCTGCTGTAGCATATTCGCCTTTCGTTTAATAACAGAAGGCGGTATATGCGGATGATGAAAAGGGTCATCGCGGCCTCCAACAAGGATGCGGTTTTCACTTACAGCCCTAAAGTACATGTAGAGTACGGCAGTTTCCCAAATCAAACTGTTCTTATACCAGAAATGTACATCGGGCAAAGGCTCGGAAACCAGTGCGTAAGTTGAGTTAATCTCGGCTATTTTTTTAGGGATATATTTTAAGCTTTCATAACCGCATGCAATAACCAGCTTTTTAGCTTTGATAATGGAACCGTTGCCGGTTTGCAGCGTTATGCCTTGTTTATGATGCTCAATGGTTCTAATATCGGTGTTGCTGTACACGTTATGACCGGCTTTGCCAAAATTTTTAAGTAAAGCATGGGTAAGCAGATACGCGTCAACCTCACCGCCATCTGCAGAGAAAATAGCCCCGGAAGCCTTAAACCCGAATTTCTGTTCAATTTCATCAGCCTCGAGCCAATGTACATCAAAATCATGTTTTTTTCGGAGCTTATATTCCTGCATTAACGATGCCGTATGTGTTTTGAAGCTGGCATACTGCAAACTTGGCTTAAGGCTAAAATCAAAAGCGGGTTTAAGTGATATACACAAATCAGCAATATCGTAAATAGCTTTGCGGCAAAGTTGATAGCTTTTTAAGGCATTAGCTTCGCCAACCAGGGCTTTTAAAGATGTAAGGGGCGTATCAATTTCATATTGCAGGAACGCAGTGCTGGCCGCGGTACTGCCCATACCAACGTGGCGCTTATCAAAAACAGCTATACTGAAACCCGAGTTGCGGAGCTGCCAGGCCGTTAAAGCAGCGCTGATGCCGGCTCCAATAATGGCCACATCCAGCTTCAAATCTTTTTGAAGAGAAGGGTAGGAGGCAACTATGCCATTTTTTATTAGCCAGTAAGGCTGTTGTTCATATAAATTCATGGGTTTGAACAGCTATAGCAGAACAACATAAAATCCCTTTTTAAGTTTTTTGGAGGGAAATCAGGTGTAATAACAGGGTTGTTCAGTATTTTTAGAAAACCATAAAGAATTTAATTTAAGGCAATATTTTGTTAATGAGCAGATTATATGGAGGCTTAAAAAATCTTTCAAAAAAAATTTTGCAACTTAATTTAAAATCCTACTTTTGCACACCCAATCAGGGAGACGGGATGTAGCGTAGCCCGGTATCGCGCCACATTTGGGATGTGGAGGCCGCAGGTTCGAATCCTGCCATCCCGACGAAAGCGATACCAAGTGTCAAAACCCTCTGAATGGAAAATTTAGAGGGTTTTCTTTTTACAGATTCATGTTTATTTCCTTCCATTACTTGATCCTTCGTTAACGGGAAGCAAGCAGGGGCATTTCTTTGCCTGTAAGCATATTTTGTCGCAATCCTCCCCTAAGTAGTCGTTTTTGCACTGTATCAAACTTTGAAATGAGTTCCATCTTTGTATTGTCAATAAAATTCAAACCACAACTTAAACGTTATGAAAAATTTACTCAAAGCACTTAGCCCTCTTAAATCAATATTGGTAATTGTAATTATGTGTGCAGGATCCCGATCAAATGGACAGCAAATCAAGCCTTCCAACAGTGGTTACGCGCCTGTTAACGGCATCAAAGTTTATTATGAGGTATATGGTGAGGGTAAACCCCTCATCTTACTGCATGGTGCTTTTATGACAATTGAAGGAAACTGGGCCGAATTGATCCCTGAATTGTCAAAAATCAGGAAAGTAATTGCAATTGAATTACAGGGACATGGGCACACACAGTTTTCAGATAGAAAATTATCATATGCTACCTTAGCAAATGATGTGGAAAGAGTGATGGATTACCTGAAAATTGACAGTGCCGACGTAGCAGGATATAGTATGGGTGGCTCTGTGGCTTACAAGTTTGCTATACAAGCCCCTAAACGGTTAAAAAAATTAGTGATCATTTCTTCTACTTATAAAAGTAGCGGCTGGCTGCCTGAAATAACCAATGCGTTTAAATCCTGGAAGCCTGAACTTTTTATGAATACTCCTATGAAAGCCGCATACGATGCAATAGCACCGGATAAAACAAAATGGCCAAAGTTTATAGAGCAAATGATTGCTTTTGCCCAGGAACCATTCGACTTTGGTGATGCGAATATTTCTAAAATTTCTGCATCTGTGTTGATCATAGCGGGTGACAATGACGGGCTGGATAAAATAGAGTTGGCAAAAACATATAAATTATGGGGAGGCGGCGTTTCTGCTGATCTGGGACCAATGCCAAAATCGCAATTGGCCATTGTCCCTTCGCAAGGACATGTAAGCCTGATGATGCAGACAACAACGGTTTTGACCTATCTGAATAATTTTTTAAAGTAAGCTGATGGGTTTGCTTGCCAATAGAAGAGTGTTACCAGTATTTAGCTTTTAAATCAAAGCCCTATAAATCAACTAATTTTATAGGGCTTGTCCTTTTGTAGTCTCCCTCCCCTTTTATCAGGCAAATGCGATCCGGAAGCTTCACACCCTATCACCGAACGTTGTCGCTAATAAAGAAGAACCGCCGGCTTTTATTATTTCAAATTCAACTCTTGTAAACCTCCTGTCCCCATGAACATCGCTTCAATGCCAGGATGTAACCTGGCATCGGTAAGCAGGTATAATTCCTTTAAAAAGTCAGCCGTAACCGGTTTAGGATTAGGATATTTGTTCTTCATTAAGAAATTTTTCAACGCAAGGTTTACCTTCCCTTCGCCAATTAATTCACTTAATTGATACATAATTACAGCGCCCTTTGAATAGGAAATATGTGTACTCTCGCTTTTTACCTTATATAAGGGTTGTTCATCAGTATAGCCTCTTTCGCTCAAATAAATTCCTAAATGCATTTTTATTTTTTCGCGCAATTTTTCTTTACCATACATTTTTTTGAGCAGCATCATTTCGGTGTACATGGCAAAGGTTTCTGTAAGCATGGCTGCACCATCTCTTTCATCCGGAGAGATCTGGTTATTACCCCACCATAAATGTGATAGTTCGTGTCCGGCTAACTCGTTAATCACATCCTGTTGTTCATCAGCTTTTATATTAGCGTGGAAGAGCATATCCTCGGCCATATAAACCGTTGCAGGGTATGCCGTTGCAGCAAATCCCTTTGTAAAGCTGGAAATTTCGGCAAAACGAATAGTATTGAAGGGACAGGGGCCAAAATTCGCCTCGCAATAATCCATAGTAAGTTTGGCATTTTTAAGTAAATGCGCTACATTTTCATAGTGAAGTGGATGATAATAGATCTCAAAGCTTTTGCCTTTATAGGTTTCCTTTTTTACAGCATATTGTGCAGACGATAATGCAAAACGAAAGGGTATAGGCGAACTTGTTTTGTACTGAAAATAATTTCTATGCTTATCTTTCCACTGCTTCGTTAATTCGCCAACGCCAATAGCAGTTTGGGTTGATGGTGTAGAAATGGTCATATCAAGATTAATGAAATCATCATTGGGCGTTACAGGTGCATCAAATGCCTTAACCGGTGTAATATTTCCTAAGTGCAATTGTTTCCGCTTAAGCTCATCCTGTATCTCATTCGCTGATAAATAGCCAAACTGAGGATAATACCTGCTTATACGCATAAACGAACCGTTTTGCACAATGGCGTTAAAAGACCGGTGCCCGTTCACGGCTTTCCATTCGTAGTTGATGTCAAATTCTAATTGCGCCTCCTGACCAGGTAAGAGTGTTTTCTGCAATTGAACTAACTGGTATTGTTTTTTTAAAGCGATAGTTTTTGCACCATTGATAAATGCTGCCCGATTGATGGTTAATTCATCGCCAAAATTAACTAAAATGGTATTGATATGCTGCTTGGTTTTATTCGCTACAACGTACAACCCGCTAATATGGTAAGCATTTTTCTCAGGGAAAAGATCAACCGTTGTAGTAACAGCTATGATGGTTGGTTGTGGCAAGTTCTGATATTTTCGATATGATCGTTCGTAAGTGGCCTGGGCCTGCAGGCCGGAATTTTCGGTTTTAGGTTGATAGCCGTTCATCAAATTAAGGCCTGCATAATAAGTCATCGCCGCTGATATGATGGTAACGGTAATTACCGGCCAGTTTAACAGTTTTCTTTTAGACAGGTTAAAAACGATAGTAAGGATGGCCACCACCCCTAAACCGAATAATAATCTTTCTGCGTAAGCGGAGGGGTAAGTGCCAAAGCCATTCATGTCACTATAATCGGCGGTAAACGGTTGTAGGAATCTGGCCAATGGAGATACAACGACTTTCTTTCCCAGCGAGGTTGCCATTATAGCCGCGAATAATGCCGTTAAACCCAAGCCTGCATACTTTAGCCTGATGAGCTTTTGGATCAATAAAACCAGTATACACAATAGCACCAATGGAAAAGTGTTGAACAAAAACACATAAGCATAAACCCGCCACATGATGACAGGATATTGATATAAAAGCTGAAATAAGATGCCTTCAATTATTACCAGGCAGCTAAACAGAAAAATAACGATAGTAAGTGAAAGGCATTTAGCTATAAAATGGGTTTTAATATTGGCCGCTGTATCTTCAATAAGATTAAAATTGACGTTCCTGCTTCTCCAGAATATCTCATGCGCATAATACAGGACAGCGATCATGCACAATGCGTGAAAATTTTGAATTATAGTGCTTACCATTAAGCCCGAGCTCGCATATTTTTGTGGTATCCTGATGCCTTTTTCTATCTCGGCATACATTTCCATACCTACAAAAAACAGCATGGCCATAGCTGTTAAAACAAACGGGATGCTTTTCAATATATAGATCAGGTCTATTTTTGTAAATGAAAGCAGCGCCCGGATATGTGCAAAAAAATGGTGTGCTGTTTTGGCCGTTTTATACGCCGCGCCGGTTGTATTTTGTCGGGCTGCTATGATGGATGCAGTCTTTTTATGCCGGGTAATTTTGATCAGGGAAAATCGCTTCAAGCAAAAGAATATCAGGCCTGCAGATATCAACACGATGGCCAGCCGGTTTATTAAAAAAATGCCGCTTAATGATACCACATCGGTATTTCGCTGCAATACCGACCAATTGGCCGTCTGGTAAAAAAAGGCCGAGAAACCAAAGGGGTCAAGTATAGCGGCGATTAATTGTGCCCGGTCAGATTGCGGCATGCTTTGGGCCATTAAGGGAGAACCAGAATAGATCAAAGCAACCATATAAAATATGTACAACAGCAGCCCGCTTACATACACCAATAACTTGTTGCGGCTAAACCATGCCACAAAGCTTAAAACAGCCGTGGTAAATACCGTATTAATGAACACGAAAAGTATGATGGGGTACAGGTACCAGCTCAACACAAAACCAGTACTTTTTGCAGATGACGCATTCATTGCATGCCCTATAAAAAAATTGATTATCAATAATAGAACACATAAAAAGCTCATCACAAATAATGACGCGTACCTGCCCACCACAAATTGACTTCTTTTTACCGGCATACTAAAAAGCAACAGTTCAAAGCGGGCATCCGCTTCCCTGAACAATAATTGGGAGGCAAATAACGTACTAAAAAAAAGCGTAGTTAAACTAATAAGGGTTGTAATAAAGCTGATTTGATAAGGTGAGTTATCAAATATATTGTCACTAACGGAAAACCGGGCGTTAGCGCCACCCAGTATGCCCGATGCTATGATCAATAATAAGATGGCATAAAAGCCCCATCTTTTAAAATAGCTTTTAATATCGAAAATAAATATAGCTTTCATGATTAGGCTATTACTTGGTTAAGGGTGGCGAAGTATACATCTTCCAGGGTTGGAGAAACAGGCTGGAAATTTTGCAGTGGATTATCTGCCAGCACGTGGATATTCATTTTGCCAGCAATAAATTGCGATGAGATCACATTCAAATCATCTTTATAATAATCCAGTTCACTTTTAGCAATTTGCTTTTGCCAGATCTTGCCTTCCAAATCCTTAATGAGATACGCAGGGTCGCCATGGGCCAGTACGGTGCCATTGTTCATGATGGCCATTTTAGTGCATAAATTGCGCACATCCTCAACCAGGTGTGTAGACAGGATAATGATGATATTCTGGCCCATTTCGCTTAATAAACTGTTAAAGCGGTTGCGCTCCTCTGGGTCCAGACCTGCCGTCGGCTCATCAACAATCACAATTTTAGGGTCGCCCAATAACACCTGCGCCACCCCAAATCGCTGCCGCATACCGCCCGAAAAAGTATGTACTTCTTTGTTACGATGCTGAAATAGATTTACCTTCTCCAGTAAAGCCAATACCTGTTGCTTTCTTTCGACGGCATTGATCATACCTTTTAAAATGGCCATATGCGTGAGCAGGTCATAGGCTGATATTTTGGGATATACGCCAAAATCCTGGGGTAAAAAACCTAAATGCTTTTTAATGATGGAGCTGTTTGCTAATACGTCAGTATTGTTAAATATGATCTGTCCGCTGTCGGCCGGTTGCAGGCCCACAATGGTTTTCATCAAGGAGGATTTACCCGCGCCATTGGGGCCCAATAGCCCAAACATGCCGTTCCCAATTTCGAGCGAGACATTATTAATGGCCTTCACACCATTAGCATATGTTTTGGTTAAATTTTTAATTGATAGCTTATCCATAATATTAAATTTTAAGGCAATACAATTCCATGCCCTTTTTTTAAGAGCTTTTTTACTTCTATAAATTTTACTGTTTTACTCTTCTACATATTCCAGGACATCGCCGGGCTGGCAGTTTAATATGCTACAAATTGCTTCCAGCGTATCAAAGCGAATACCTTTTGCCTTACCGGTTTTAAGTATGGATAAATTGGCTGGTGTAATACCTAATTTTTCCGCCAGTTCCTTACTTTGCATTTTGCGTTTGGCAAGCATCACATCTATGTTCACTATTATTGGCATTGTTAAATAATTAGGTCCTGGTCGTTTTGTAAATTCACTCCCTGTTCAAATATGGCAGCAATAAAAAGTGCGAATATGCCCATGATACCATGCGCAATAATCATCACCATATACGGGTAGTCTTCGATAGAGTATATGCTTAAGATAAGGAATAACACCGGACATATGACCAGATTGGTGATATAAAACTGTTTGAGGTTGTGAACACCCTGCACTGTAAATAATTTTTTTTGCCTGAAGGTTTTAAATACATTGCCCAATAACCAAAAAAACATCCCGTAAAATGCAATCAACAAGGCCATTTCAATAATGTACTTTGCCGTATATGCCGAACCCAATAAAAAATATTTAGAAGTGAATGGATAACAAATAGCAAAGCGGCCGTTAGGCAGAACCTTCAGGGTAGAAAGTTTAAAAACTACCGAAACCACTAAATGTAACGTTGTTAAAATATACCCTACAGACATGACCCTGGTAAGGTAAAATGCAATAGTTGAAATAAGGCGTACTAACTTCATATAAATACCGTAATTAAATTCTTTGGTAAATGTAACAATTAATTATTGTAAAACAATAATTAATTGTTGTTTTATTACTCTGCTAAAGACATTAATGGAGTTTAAAATTAGATGTAAAGGATTTTAAGTGGATGAAATCAATTTATTGATTTTATTTATCGGGATGAGGTTTGTTCTCCTTTACTCATTAATACTTTTTTCAATCAAATCTTCGTCGTAATTGTTTGTTGCCTAAAAAGGAGGAAGCATGCCCTGGTATAACGGAGACTACCCGCCATCTTACAAAAATCAACCTCCCAAACTGCGGGAAAAGGCGGTAGAAATTGCTAATGAAATTTTGAAGGAAAGCGGCGATGAAGGCATTGCCATAGCCACGGGGTTAAAAAAGGCGCGGGAATATTTTAAAGATCACCCCCAAGAAGCTGATGCTGACGACGATTAAATTTATTCAGGGGGCTATTCAAACATCGCTGCGCTTTTAGGGGTTACTTTACCGATCCTTTTATCCCTGCACGAAACAAGTTCGCAGAGTTGTATTGCCGAACCTTCAAAATCATCGTGGCTGTCACTGAGCAGGAGCCAGGCCGTATCAAAGCCCTTATCTAATACAAAATGAGTGATGGCTGGTATTTCCTCTTTGAGGCTGACATGATTTTCCCGCCTGATAGAGACCCAAATACCGTTATGCTGCGGATTTTTATTAACCTTTCGGAAGATCAGCACAATCTTTTTATCGAAATAGATATAGAACATGCCTACCGACGGCTTGATGATTATGCCGGTCGGCAGGTAATCGAGCAGGAAGTCAAATGGCACGGGTTTTTTCATGGTTTTCAATGAATGTGCAATATAGTATACCCTGATGAAAATAGAGAGCCCTTTCATTTGGTATGGCGGTCTTATGGAGGGTGAACTCCTGTCATAATATGCCACATAAATGGCACTAACGCACCTTGTTTGGCCATAAAAAACCAATTAGTTTTGAGGTAGTTAAACATCCAAAAATGAAAACAGATTAAAATCCTGAATTCTTATTCCAGATGCCCGCTCCAAGGTGAAGCCTTAGCCGGCGGTGCGGTCTGTCAAAACAATTAACGCTTATAATTTTTAATTATATATCACCACTAAAATCATTTACCCTATGTTACCCATCAAACCACACATCTGGTTCGACCAGGATAAAGCCCGGGAAGCTGCCGAGTTCTATGCAACCTTAATGCCTGATTCGGCTTTAAACTATGTTAATCATTTCCCAATGCCCGGCGGAGAGTGCGAAATAGTTGAATTTACCTTTGCCGGTCAGCCATTCCTGGGTATCAGCGCCGGAGATGGATTAAAGATCAGTCCATCTATTTCTTTTATGATCAATTTTGATCCGTCGCGTGATCCGGACGCCGCCAGGCGTATTGACGAAGTTTGGAGCAAACTGTCAGAAAACGGAAAGATAATGATGCCGCTCGACCGCTATCCTTTCAGTGAGCGTTATGGTTGGGTAAGCGATAAATATGGCGTGTCATGGCAACTGATACTGACCAACCCGGCAGGTGAAGAAAGACCGGTGATCGTTCCGTCGCTGATGTATACCGGCCAGGTGGCCGGTAAAGCCAATGAAGCCATCGACTTTTATTGTTCTGTGTTTAAAGACGGCAAACGCGGTATTACGGCCCCGCGCCCCGAGGATATGGGCCCTGATAAAGCCGGCACGCTTATGTTTGCCGATTTTTATATCGACCAAACCTGGCTGGCAGCCATGGACAGCGCGCATCCGCACGGTTTCAGTTTTAACGATGCGGTGTCGCTATTGATCCCCTGCGAAACACAGGAAGAGATCGATTATTATTGGTCGGCGCTTTCGGCTAATGGCGAACCTGGCCAATGCGGCTGGCTGAAGGACAAATATGGAGTGTCCTGGCAGGTTGCTTCAACAGTTATGTTAAAAACACTGAAAAACGGGAGCCACGAACAAATTGCACGCATTACGCAGGCTTTTATGACGATGAAAAAAGTTGACGTCGCAGCTCTGCAGCGGGCCTCTGATGGCCTGTGACGCATCGGCGTGATGCTGCTATTTAGTTGTTAATTTACCCAGTTTGGCATATTCCATATCATTAGGTTCCCATAACTCAATTTTATTACCTTCGGGATCCATCAAATGTACAAAGTTGCCATAACTGGCTTTCTCTACTGAATCGGTCAGCCGGGTGCCGGCCGATTTGAGATTGGCTAATAAATGGTCCAGGCCTTCCACGCGGTAGTTGATCATAAACTGTTTTTCGGAGGGCTGGAAATATTTAGTGGTTTCTTTAAAGGGAGCCCATAAGGTAAAGCCCTTTTTAGTACTGTCCATGCCCTGGTACCATTCAAAGTTAGACCCGTATTCGCCCATTTGTAAGCCCAGCTGCTGAACATCGAAACCAATAAAGCCATGTACGAAGGCTGGGAAGATAATATCTGGGAAGATGCATCGGGCATTATGACCTGGATGAGCCAGTCGGCCTATCCTTCATTGGTGTGGCAAACCTATGATTACTATTATGACCTCACCGGTGCTTACTGGAGAGCTAAAAAAGCCTGCGAACCGGTGCATATTCAATGGAACCCGGTAAATAATGCTATTAAAGTGATCAACACCACCCGTACCGACGAAAACAACCTCATTGCTTATGGCGATGTTTATAACAGCGATGGACAGATCGTAAAAGAATATAGCTGGTCAAAAACTATCGATGCGCCATCGAATACAGCGCTGAATTGCTTTACCAATGGCTTTTGCTGATAACCAGGAAAATTTGGCACTAAACAAACCTGCATTTGCATCATCAACCACCATGGGTGAGGCCGGTTCTGTAACGGATGGTAATCCGGGAAGCAGGTGGGCCAGTAATTCCAGCGATGCTGAATGGATCTACGTTGATCTTGGCAGGGAGCAAGATATAAACGGTGTTAAATTGAATTGGGAGGAGGCGTATGGTAGAGCTTTCAAGATCCAGGTATCTGACGATACTAAAAGCTGGAAAGATGTTTATGAAAACGGCGATGGGCATGTGGGTATTCAACAGATTACCTTTGATGAAGTAAAAGGCCGCTACGTGCGTATGTATGGATTACAACGCGGATCGGGTTGGGGCTATTCGCTTTGGGATTTTGAGGTGTACGGCGGCGCGCCGAAAAGCAGTGGTCTTACGGATGTTCATTTCATCAAACTAAGATTGATTGATAAGAGTGGCAAATTGGTATCGGATAATTTTTACTGGCGAGGTAATAAACGCACAGATTTTACCGCTCTTAACCAACTGCCAAAGGTTAACCTGAAAGTATCATCAACCATAAAACAAATTAACGGCAAGTATTATGTGGATGCAAAGATCAGCAACCCGTCATCATTAAAGGCGGCTGCATTTGCCATTCGTGTACAGGCAACGAAAACCACCACGGGTGAACAGATCCTGCCGGCAATAATGAATGATAACTATTTTTCGCTGATGAAGGGTGAATCAAAAGATATCAGGATTGAATTTGACGCAGCCTTGCTGGGCAAGGATCAGCTGAAGTTATTGGTACAGCCTTATAATGATCCGGTAATAACGGAAAAGTGATAATAAGCCTTTGGTACCTTGAAGTTTTAAACTAATTTACCGGTCCAATTAACAAACAAACCTGCACAATGGATACCAAACCCAAATTCACTGAACGCAAGTTCCTTGTCGTACTTATTTTTGTAACCTCGTTATTTATGCTCTGGGGCATAGCCATGACCCTCGGCGATACATTAAACAAGCATTTTCAAAATGTTTTACACGTTTCAAAATCGCGTTCGGCTTATGTACAGTTATCATTATTTGGCGCTTACGCGGTGATGGGCATCCCGGCAGGTATGTTCATGAAAAAGTTCGGTTATAAAAACGGTGTGCTTTTAGGCCTGGGGCTGTATGCTGCAGGTGCATTCCTGTTTGTTCCGGCGGCTGATGCTAAATCGTTTGACTTCTTCCGGATAGCCTTGTTTATCCTGGCTTGCGGCCTGGCTACGCTCGAAACCGTTGCCCATCCATTTGTTGCCTCTCTCGGTGATCAGCGTACCAGCGACCAGCGCATTAACTTTTCGCAGGCTTTTAACGGTGTCGGCGGTGTTATTGGTCCGCTGTTGGGAGGCTATTTTGTTTTAAAAGGGGGGCAGGAGCATTCTAACGACCTGATATCTGTCAAACACCTGTATATTGTGATAGGAGCAGTGATAGCATTGGTTGGTGTAGCATTTTCATTTTTAAAAGTGCCGTCATTGCAGGATCCGCATGTTGTAGCAACAGATTCATATGCGGTTGCCGGTGAAGGACATATTCCGGAAAGCCTGTTCAAAAAAAAGCATTTCGTTTTTGCGGCCATAGCTCAACTGTTTAACGTGGCAGCACAAGGCGGCACCTGGGCTTTTTTTATCAATTACGGTCACGAGATCATGCATTTAACCGACGAACGCGCGAGCTACTATTTTTCATTAAGTATGGTGATGATGATGGCCGGCCGTTTTATTGGCACCTTCCTGATGCGTTACATAGCGCCAAACAAACTGCTGGCGATATTTGCCCTGGGCAATATCCTGATGTGTGTTATTGTAGCGCAGGGCTTTGGCGTGGTGTCATTTGTTGCATTGCTGTTCATCAACTTTTTCTTCAGTATTATGTTCCCAACCATATTTAGCCTGGGGTTGAAAAATTTAGGTTCACAAACGCAAAACGCGTCATCATTTATAGTAATGGGAGTTGTAGGCGGAGGATTGTTTCCGCCGGTTATGGGCCTCATTGCTAATCACAATGTTGCTACGGCTTATTACCTGCCTATCATTTGTTATATGATGATATTTTTATTCGGGATCAGTTACCCGAAACTTAATAAAAAAGGAATATGAGCAAATTTGCTTAATCGATTTATTTTTATATTTTGGCCAATAATCGCTTGATAAATCATGGTTATTAAGTGATTATATTTTATATTTGATTTTAGCCAATTATAAGCCATTGAAAAAACTATCGATTGTTGATATCGCCAATGAATTAAAGGTTTCTAAAACCACCGTATCGTTTATACTGAACGGGCGTGCAAAGGAAAAACGGATAGGTGAAGACCTGGTAGAACGTGTTACCAAATATGTAGAAGAAGTGGGTTATAAACCTAATTCCCTGGCTAAAAGCCTGCGTACCGGTAAATCAAATACCATTGGTTTAATGGTTGAAGATATTTCAAACCCCTTTTTTGCCAGCATAGCTCGGCTTATTGAAGATAGGGCTTATAAAAACGGTTACAAAATTATTTATTGCAGTACCGATAATGATACCCAAAAAACCAGGGAACTGATTAGCATGTTTCGTGACAGGCATGTGGATGGCTATATTATTGCCCCGCCCGAAGGTATTGAAGACGATGTAGAACAGCTGCTTAAGGATGGCTTGCCGGTGGTAATGTTCGACAGGCATTTACCCAAAGTAAATACCGATTATGTAGAGATTGATAATCTTTTCAGTACCTATAATGCCACCAGGCACTTAATACAACAGGGTTACAAAAATATAGGCTTCGTTACTTTCGCTTCGTCACAAACACAAATGCTGGCCCGGATGCAGGGCTATAAGGATGCGCTGAAGGAAAGCCGTTTTGCTCCGGTGGTTAAAGAGATTGTTTTTAACCAGGACGAAGAAATGATCATTAAACCGATGACTGCCTTTTTTAAAAAGCATCAGGATCTCGACGCGGTAGTTTTTGGCACCAACCACGTAGGTACCTGCGGGTTAAAAGTGTTTAACACGCTGGGTATTAAAGTGCCCGGGGATATGGCCGTTATATCGTTTGACGATTATGATGTTTTTAAGCTGTACTCGCCTCCGGTAACCGCCATAGCTCAGCCGGTTGAAGAAATTGCGGATAATGTGATCACCGTGTTACTCAAAAAGCTTAATACCAAAGGAGTTAGTACCGCTTCTCACTCCATAATTCTTAAAACTAATCTGCAGATCAGGGGATCATCGTCCGGATTAAAAGGGTGATTTAATTTAAAAGGGCCATATATTAGCAGTAAAAGTGAAGTATTTGTAAAGATGGATATTTCGTAAATATTCAGTTTGTATCTTACCTTTAATAAAAATTTACTGTTATGAAACGGGCTTTTATTATAAAAAATAAAGCAAGAATGGTATTGGCCTTAGCTGTGCTTACTGCTATGCTTTTATTAGCCAACTGGAATGGTCGCGACAATGTTAAAGAATTGGATAAAACGTTGACATCCATTATGAAGGACCGCTTATTGCCGGCTACTTTTGTACATGAAATAAGCAGTCGGCTTTATGAAAATAAACTGGCAGCCGTTTCTGGTGCAGATGTTCAGGTAAAAATTAATGGTAATTATGCGGCTATAGAAGCGTTAGCAAAGAAATATGAGGCCACTCAATTAACACGCGAAGAATCAGCAAAATGGAAGACCTTTCGTGTGCAATTGCGTGATCTGCAGCAGCAGGAAGCCGACCTGAATAATGCAGAGTATGTTTTTAATCAGGCCCTTAAATCGCTTGATCAACTGATAGCGATACAGGTTGGCGAGAGCAGCCGCCTGCTGCAAAGCGGACAAAGGAATATAAGTTCAAGTATACTTACAGCCGACTTTGGTGTGGTTGTTTGTATTTTACTTGGATTATTTATTATGGTGCTGCTAAGCGCCAGGGAACAAATGATTTTAAGGCAGGACGAAAGGCATTTGATGAATTAAAGTGGTTTTAATAATGAAATCCAGACTTACGAAGTTTTTAAAACTTCGTAAGTCTTTGGGCTCTTTAAATAACCATCACATTTTCACCGCCTTTAAGCGGGTATGATTTTGCTTTCCAAACCAATACGCCGGATGTACGCTGCGGTAAACTGACCTTTATTTTCCACCTGTTATTTTCCAAAACATAAGCTACTGCAACCTTACCGTTAGGGTGCGGGATCTCGCCGCTCACATTGGTCATTGTTCCTAAATGAGGTTCGATCCTGATCTTGCTGAATCCGGGCGAATAGCTGTCAATACCCAAAACAGTCCTGAAGAACTCAATGTTAGGGCTGCTTCCCCAGGCATGGCAATCTGAACGGCTATATTTAAGGTCGGAATATTCGGCCCAGGTGGTTAAGCCCATTTTAATATTCTCGCGCCAGATACCCAGCCAATTCAAATAATCGTTACCTAAACCACCTTTTACCAATGCCTAATTTTTAATTTTTTATGATTTGGCAAAGCTGACGGGATTAGGTTCCTTTTTGAACCATCGTTGGTTCGGCTTGCGTTAGGATTGGGATAACATGCAAACTAAATCCCGAAGTTGTATTAAATAAGCTGCTGAACTTTATATTTGTTTAAACCTATACATCTATGAAAAAAATAATCCTGTTCCTGCTTTCATTTTATTTTATCAGCGGGGGAGTAGCTCAAAACCCGGTTCAACCACTTGTTATCCAGGGAAAACTCAGCAATTCGGCCGAAAAGATGTTGAAGATCTTTTTTGAAGATGCCAACGATAAACTTCTCATGGATACCATCAGGCTTAATGATTCGGGTGAGTTTTATTTAAAAACGTACAAAATAGCAAAGCCTCAACGCACCAGCATCCAGCAAAACAATACTCAAATCAACCGGATCTATGTAGCGCCGGGTTATGATCTACACATAACCGGTGACGCTATTGATTATGTCAACCTGTCGAAAACTAAAAAGATAACCGGTATAGGTGCCGAAACCAATCAATACCGTGTAAAATTAGATTCAATCCTGGTAGCCCGGAACGACAAAACAGCGTGGTATGAACTCAAGACCGATGAGTTAATCCTGTTCCTTAAAAAAAGCAAGGCTTTGGAAGATTCGTTACTAAATGTTGTGTTTAACAAGCCGGCAAAGCAGGATCATTATTTCAATACGTTTAAGAAAATGATTGATTTAGATAATCAAAGCTTAAATTTTTACATGCTGCTTCAGCACCTTGATTTGAGTAAATACAATGCGGCCCAGATGCGGGAGATGGTATCAAAAAATACCCCTTCAGCATTTTCAAAAGGTATATCGCATGACGAGTATTTGGTATCAGAAGATTATAAATCATGGGTTTTGCCACTTTATTATGCTTATGAGCAGCGGCTGGATCTGCTGCGCGATTCGGCATCGGTGAAGCAGCCCGGGTACACACTTGGCAAAATCAAACAGCTTTTTGCCGGCAAGGTAAGGGACTATTATCTAAACCGGTACGTTGAAAAAAGAATTGGTAGTGCTAACTCTCTTGAAAAGTTGAACATTGCCCAAAAGGAGATGCGCGTATTCATTGACGCCATGAGTAACCCGGCATTGAAAAATAACTTGGCCGCTAATTTTACCGAAAAAAAGCTACAGCTGATGCAGGTGCAAATTGGGAAGCCGGCCCCGGCTTTTACTTTGCCCAGCGACCGTGGCAAGGTTTTTAACCTGGCCGATTTTAAAGGAAAAGTTATTTATATTGACCTTTGGGCCAGCTGGTGCGGGCCATGCCGCCAGGAGATGCCTGCATATAAAAAGCTAAGCGACAAGTTTAAAACTAATCCGCAGGTTGCTTTTGTCAGTATTGCCGTACATGACGGAGAAAAGGAATGGCGGAATGCGCTCAAAGAAGAAAAGCCGGATTGGCTGCAGCTTTATGACAAAGACGGCACAGTTGCACAATCATACATAGCCTATGCAATTCCAAAATATATACTGATTGATAAAGAAGGCAAAATGCTCAGCTTTGATGCTCCGGGCCCGGGGAGTGTTAAGGCCGAACAGATGATCAATGAGGCTATCGCGAAGCCATAAAATATTTAGCGAGATTTTACAACACAAAAGAAGCCGGTAAATAGTTGCCGGCTTCTTTTATTTATGTTGGGAGAAATGCTATGCTTTTACTTTTTTACGTTCCTGGTTACTAAAAACAACGCTAAGGCTGTTAAGCCAATAGAAATAGCCGCGCTTTTAGATACGGCCCCTAAAATAGCAAGGCTGCCTCCCGCTGCCATTGCACCAAAAACGGCTACACCGATAGCACCGGCTGTTTGTCTTGAAGTGTTTAAAATAGCAGAAGCCGTACCTGATAATGTTTTATCTGCGCTTGATAAGATTCCGTTGATCATGGCCGGTACAGCAAGCCCCATTCCCATCGGAATAATCAGGAATGGTAAAAACAGTTGAATATAAGGCGTGTGCTCATGAGCAATGAATAAACCTGCAAACCCGGCAGCAAACATGATCAATCCGGCAATAATAGGCTTATGAATTCCGTAGCGATTAATAATCCGGCTGCTGATCACATTTGAAATAACAAAACCTATTGTAAGCGGAAGGAATGCGAACCCGGCAGTAAGGGATGGGTAATTCAGTACTTTTTGCAGGTAAAGGCTCAGGATAAAAACCGTGCCGTAATATGAACCGTTTAAAACGGCGCCCAGTATCAAAAGGGCATTAAATTGCCCCGATTTAAACAAATGAAATGGTAACATAGGGTGGGTAACTTTGCTTTCGATCCATAAAAAAATACCAAATAGCAATAAACTCAGCATTAGTCCGCCCCAGATTAAAACATTGCCAAACCCAAGTCTTGGTACTTCAATAATTACGCTGATTAACGAGGTAACCGATAGCATCCAGGTTAATTGCCCCGCCACATCAAAGCTTTTTTTGCTTTTTTTTGCGGTTTGCTCCATTTTAAAACTCAGGATATAACCAATGATACAAATAGGGATGTTAACAATAAAAATATAACGCCAGCTGCTAAATGCTATCAATAATCCGCCAATAGTGGGGCCAGCCACCAGGGCCGAGCTTCCGGCTGCTGTCCATAAACTCACCGCGCGCGTGCGCAACTGTGGTTCGTGCGCAAATTGATGATTTAACAAAGCCAATGAACTGGGAATCATCATAGCCGCACCGATGCCTTGGGCTATCCTGAAAATGATGAGCGTAATAGCGTCCGGTGCTAAACCACAGCCAGCTGATGCAAGACCGAAAATGATCATGCCTATCTGGAAGATCCTTTTCGATCCTAAAAGATCGCTAAGACTGCCGGCCGATAGCATCAATACGGCAAAAGCAAGTGTATATGCATCAATTACCCATTGTAGGGTACTGATACCGGCGCGATACGCCTTAGCAATTTCGGGCAGCGCGATATTTACAATAGAAACATCAAGCTGGGCTACTACAAAGGCAAGGCTTGTAGTTAGTACTGCCCAGCCAAAACCCGGAGTATTTGTACGTGTTTGCTGACTCATATAAGCCGGCAAAGTTAAGGATCGGTTTGCAGGGGTAATGGCACAATTAAAAGGTATCTGTTTATTGACCGTTGTGTGACTTATGGCGAACAAATAAAATAACCTGAATATTCAGCCGGCATATCCTTATATTTGACCCGATAAGTTCTTTACTTTACTTCATCAACCGGTATAGGTTTTACTTAATTGTAGATTAATAGGGAATCGTGTGTAAATCACGAACTGTCGCGCAACTGTAAGTAACACAAAGGTTTTTGCCAGTAATGTCCACTGTCCCAATAAACAGGGATGGGAAGGGCGGCAAAAATGTTACAAGTCAGGAGACCTGCCTAATACTGAATTGACAATGCTTTCGCGATATGAAGCTTTGGTCTGTGTTATGATTACTTGCCTGTTTGGGTCCATGGCCCGTATGACAGGCTGTGCCCATATATTCTCTCCATTTTTACATATCACCAAAGTATTGCGAAGCTTAGCTAAAAGAGCTTTTAACCGATTTATTCATTTAATCAATTAAAAGAGATGCTAACGCAAAATTTAGGTTACCCGCGTATTGGTAGCCGGCGCGAATTAAAAAAAGTCTGCGAAAACTACTGGGCAGGCAAAACGGGCTTAAAAAATGTGCTTACCGTGGGTAAATACATCAGGGAAGAAAACTGGCTGATGCAAAAAGAAGCCGGGATTGACCTCATCCCATCAAATGATTTTTCATTTTATGACCAGGTGCTTGATCATTCGCTGATGTTTGGCGCTATTCCTAAACGCTATCATGAAGTGATCAGTCAAAAAGGCAATACCGAGCTCGATCTGTATTTTGCTATGGCCCGCGGCTATCAAAAAGATGGATTGGATGTGGTAGCTATGGAAATGACCAAATGGTTTGATACCAATTACCATTACATAGTACCCGAGTTTTATAAAGATCAGCAGTTTAAACTTTTCTCCACCAAAGTTATCGATGAGTTTTATGAGGCTAAACAGTTGGGCATCGTTAGCAAGTCGGTATTGCTTGGCCCTGTATCGTACCTGTTGTTAGGCAAAGAGAAAGAGGCTGGTTTCGATAGGATAGACCTGATCAAAAATCTGCTGCCTGTTTATTTTGATATCCTGAATAAGCTTAAAGCTTTGGGTGCCGAATGGATCCAGTTTGATGAACCGTTTTTAGCGCTTGATTTAAGCGAAAAACAACAGGCGGTATTTAAAGATACCTATAAGCAATTGAGGAAAGAATTTCCTTTCCTGAAGATAGTTTTGGCAACTTATTTTGAACGCCTGGGCGATAACACTCAATTAGCGACAACTTTACCTGTTGACGTTTTACATATCGATTTAGTGCGGGCGCCTCAGCAATTGGATGAAGTAATTGAGCATCTGCCTCAAAAAACTATCCTTTCTTTAGGTGTTGTTGACGGGCGCAACATCTGGAAAAATGATTTTGTTAACTCGTTGGTCATTATAAAGAATGCGAAGGACAAATTAGGTGCCGACCGTGTTTGGATAGCCCCTTCATGCTCATTGATCCATTCGCCATGCGATTTGCAAAATGAAACCAACGATGAAGTGCTTACTCCCGAAATTAAGCAGTGGCTGGCTTTTGCGCGGCAGAAAATAAACGAAGTGGTATTGCTCAGCAAATTATCGGAAGATGTGGTGAGCGATAGCAGCCTGCATCAGCTGGCAAAAAACCGGCAGGCAAACGAGGCCCGCCGAACATCTGCCCTGATCCATAACCCGGCAGTTAAACAACGGGTAAGCGCCATTACCGAAAATGATGCAAAGCGTATAAGTGCTTTTCCTGCCCGAAAAGAGCAACAGCAGCAACTGCTTAACCTACCGCTTTTTGCTACCACAACTATTGGTTCGTTCCCGCAAACCGCCGAAGTACGAAGCTGGCGAGCCCAATTAAAAAAAGGCGCGATAAGCCTGGGGGAGTATAATAAACTGATAGCTGCCGAAACTGAAAAAGCTATAAAATGGCAGGAAGAAATAGGGTTGGATGTGCTGGTACATGGCGAGTTTGAACGTAATGATATGGTTGAGTACTTTGGCGAACAACTGGCAGGTTTTACCTTTACACAAAACGGCTGGGTGCAAAGCTATGGCAGCCGCTGTGTTAAACCACCCGTTATTTATGGCGATGTATCAAGGCCACAGCCTATGACGGTAAAATGGTCGGCTTATGCGCAATCACTAACCTCAAAGTGGATGAAGGGGATGTTAACCGGCCCGGTAACTATTTTGCAATGGTCGTTTGTGCGCAATGACCAGTCCCGTTCCGAAACCTGTACGCAGATAGCTTTGGCCATTCGTGATGAAGTTTGTGACCTGGAAAGCGCCGGTATCAAAGTCATCCAGATAGATGAACCGGCCATTCGCGAAGGATTACCGCTTCGCAGGGATGACAGGGCAAATTACCTTGACTGGGCAGTTAAAGCTTTCAGGATTTCGGCAAGCGGCGTTCAGGACAGTACACAGATCCACACGCATATGTGCTATTCGGAGTTTAATGACATCATTAAAAGCATAGCCGATATGGATGCCGATGTGATCACGATAGAAACATCGCGCTCGCAAATGGAGCTGCTGGATGTTTTTGCCGATTTTAAGTATCCTAATGAAATTGGCCCCGGTGTATATGATATCCATTCGCCGCGTGTGCCCAACAGGGAGGAGATGATCCGTTTGCTTAAGCGCGCCCAGGCCGTAATACCCGATGCCCAGCTTTGGGTAAATCCCGATTGTGGTTTAAAAACACGGGGCTGGGATGAAACCCAAAAAGCCTTAACAGAGATGGTTGAAGCCGCGAAAGCTGTCCGCGAGAATGTTATCAGCAATGTAACTGCTTAAAAATGATTACTGCTGTGTACCGTAACAGGTGCACAGCAGTTTTATATACTTAATATGACAAAGCATGAAAATAAATACTGCCCCCGGTGTAAAGAGCCGTTTGAATGCAAAGTAGGCAGCATCCTGTTGTGCCAGTGCCAGGGCATCAGCTTCACCGACCAGGAGCGCGATTATATCCGCTTAACCTATCCTGATTGCCTGTGCCGTAAATGCCTGATGGTGATGAAGCATGAGATCAGTTCAACCGCGGCTCAGGATAAAATGAAAACGATACTTGAAGCAATCAGGAAAGGTAAGCAGTAGTACAAGCCCGGTGCTGATAATCAAAAGCTTTTGGCTTTCTGCATTCAGCCTTTTGCTTCTATTTTATTTCTCCTGCTTCAAAAAGCTCATCCAAACGCCAGTGCGAATCATTTACCCCGCGTTCCATGCCCGATTGCAGCATGCCGTCACGATCGGTCACCGATTGGAAAACAGATTGTACAGTCACTTTTGTACGGTTCCCTGGTAGTGCTTCAAACCTGGTGGTTTCAAGCGTTACATGACCACTTTCGGGCAATCCTTCAAACTCAAATGTTTGGATGATACGTTCAGGCGCGGTTACATCATGGATAACACCATGAAAGCCATAATCATTACCGGCAGGGTCGGTATGAATGTAGCGGTAAGCGCCTCCGCTGCGGCAGTCAAATTGATCTATGCGCATTTTAAGTTCGCGCGGGCCCAGCCATCTAACAATAAGCTCAGGATCGGTAAAAGCTCTGAAAACCAGCTCACGCGGTGCTTCAAATTCGCGGGTTATAAAAAGCTCCTGTTTGCCGGGTTCGGCCTTAATTTCTGTTTGATTTTTTGTGGTGATCATAGTGTTTTTTATTTAGGTGAATGGTTAATCATTATCATAAGCTTCCTGCAAAAGCTTGATGTCCATTTTGGTCATCTTCATCATGGCAGCCATAACTTTTTTGGCTTTTTCAGGATTTTCGTTATTATAAAGTAACTCGCTCATAACTTCAGGGACAATTTGCCAGGTAACACCGAATTTATCATCAAGCCAGCCGCACTGACTGGTTTTGCCGCCGCCAGCAGGTAGTGCTTCCCACAGGTAATCAATTTCTTCCTGGGTTTTGCAGTTGATGTAAAATGATGTAGCAGGTGAAAAATTGAACATCGGTCCGCCATCCAGGGCTAAAAATTCCTGGTCTTCGATACGGAATGTTCCAACTAACATTTTGCGGCCATTGCCAGGATCGGTTAGTGAGCTTACTTCGCTTTCGGAGTTTTTGAATACCGAAGTATAAAATTTCAATGCTTCTTCAAGGTTGCCGTTAAACCATAAAAAAGGGGTTACTTTCTGGGTTGCTTTAAATGTTGCCATTGGTTTCTGTTTTTTATTGATTAAAAATTTGTTGCTTTTGATATCTCAAAGTTACCTGCCCTGGCAAGGGCTAATAGTGTCCAAAAACGACGAGATAAGGGGGCATTAGCGACAAAATGATTTTTATCTCCCTGGCATTTTGCTCATATCCATGTGCAGCACATTCCAGCTATGGCCATCAGGATCAGTAAACAGGCAGCCGTACATCCAGCCATCCATTTCCCGGGGCTTGTGATTGCTTTTGCCACCGGCTTCGATAGCCTTTTGAGCCAGTTCATCAACTTCTTCCTTGCTTTCTGCATCGATAGACAGCAGAACTTCAACTCCCTTGGCTGTATCCGCAAGACCGCAGTTTTCAACAAAGCCTTTAAAGGTGCTTTCGTCAAAAAGCATTACGGTAACATCTTTTTCGCCAACCTGCATGGCCGCAGAATTCGGGCCGTTGCCAAATTGCGAGTTAAACCGGAAGCCGAGTTTGCTGAAAAACTCCTTTGATACATTAACATTTTTTACAGGCAGATTGATCCAGAATTGCTTTGTCATAATTGGTTATTTTAAAGGTTCATTATTGTTTTGTAATTCATCAAGCAGGTTATCAAGAGCGTGAAACTTTTCTTCCCAAACTTTGCGGTAACGCTCTACCCATTGAGCTACTTCGTCAAGCTGTTTCAGCCGGGGTTCGCAATACCGTTCACGGCCTTGTTTTTTAATAGCGATAAGACCGCATTCGGTTAAAATTTTTATATGCTGGGATATAGCGGGACGACTTACATCAAAGTTGTCCGCTATGGCATTCAGGTTCATGGGTTTAAAGGCTATCAGGTTAATGATATCCCTGCGGGTTGGATCGGCAATGGCCTGGAAAACATCTCGTCTCATCTAAATCAAATATAATATGTAAGTGATTGCTTATAAATTTATATGTAAGCAATCGCTTACGCAAATTTTTTGAATATTTTTTCATTTTTGAATAGAGCCAGGGCAAACACATTTAAATATTGGGATTGGCTGAAGTGCTCAAAAGCATCAGCTTAGTGTAACCCCCTAAAAAAAATAAATATTTGATTATGAATATCTTACATGTGATTTATTTGAAAAGTGTTAACCCTGTTAACCCCATCCGGATGCGTTTGACCAGGGGGGAGCAGCCCTTCTGTATGATTCTCAAAAAAATCATCATCTTTGTGGCTGATAAATAGATCCTAACAATATGCTGTTTGAACAAATAAGCCAAAAGCCGTTCTTTATTCTTGGCCCCTGTGTAATGGAAAGCCAGGAGTTATTATATACCGTTGCCGAAAAAGTAGCCGAAGCCGGGCAGAAATACAATGTGCCGGTGATCTTTAAATCGTCATTCGACAAAGCCAATCGTACTTCAATCCACTCATACCGCGGCCCTGGATTAGAGAAAGGCATGGAAATGCTGATGAATGTAAAGCAGCGTTTTGGTTTACCGGTTACTACAGATATCCATGAGCCATTCCAGGCAGCTATTGTAGCCGAGGTTGCCGATATATTGCAGATCCCCGCTTTTTTATGCCGTCAAACAGATCTGCTGGTTGCGGCTGCCCAAACCGGTAAAATTGTCAACGTAAAAAAAGCCCAGTTCCTTTCGGGGCATGATATGTTTTATCCGGCTCAAAAAGTTATTGAAGCCGGCAATAACCAGGTGATATTGACCGAGCGGGGCAATATGTATGGTTATAATAATTTAGCTGTCGATTTCAGGAATATTTACGATATGAAAGCTTTTGGCCACCCGGTTTGTATGGATTGTACGCATTCGGTTCAGCGTCCGGGCGGAGCAGGAGGAAAAACCGGCGGCGACCGTACTTTTGTGCCCATGATGGCGCTGGCAGCAAAGGCTTTTGGAGCCGATGGCTATTTTTTAGAAACGCATCCCGACCCTGATAATGCCCTGAGCGATGGCCCTAACATGGTTAAGCTGCACGAACTGGATAAGGTTTTAGCACCATTAGTAGGATAATTTTTTTTTCTGAATGTCCGGATCCATGAAAGATATTGCAAAAAGGGTTTTTGATATTGAAATAGAATCGCTGCAGCAAGTAGCCGGCTCAATTGATGATGAGTTTGCAAAGGTTGTTGATGCCATACTAAAATCAACAGGAAAGGTGGTTGTTATTGGCATTGGCAAATCGGGGCTGATAGGGAAAAAGATAGCCGCCACATTGGCCAGTACAGGTACGCCGAGCTTTTTTTTACATCCGGGAGAGGCTTTTCACGGCGATTTAGGCATGGTAGGCCCTAATGATATTGTTTTGTTGATATCCTATTCGGGTGAAACCGACGAGGTGCTGAAACTTATCCCTTATTTAAAGTGGAATAAGAATGTGATGATCGGTATAACAGGTAATCCTATATCAACCGTTGCCAAAAACTGCAGTTATCACCTTAATATAAAAGTTGAAAGGGAGGCTTGTCCGCTCGAACTGGCGCCAACCTCGTCAACTACGGCGGCGTTGGTTATGGGCGATGCACTTGCTATAGCGTTAATGGAGTCGCGAAACTTTCAGCAGCATGATTTTGCACGTTTTCATCCGGGCGGTAGTCTTGGGCGCAAACTGCTGGTAAAAGTTAAAGACCTCATGCGTACTGATAAGCTTCCTTTTATCAATGAAGAGGCTTCGTTTATGGATCTGTTACTGCGCATGTCTGAAGGCAGGTTGGGTATGGTTATAGTAGGCGACGCGTGCCGGATTAAAGGGGTAGTAACAGATGGCGACCTTCGCCGGGCTTTGCTTAAACACCCGGATACCTCAACCTTAACTATCGCCGAAATCATGACCGTTAATCCGGTTATTATTGATGAGCATGAATTTGTAGGCTATGCCGAGCAGTTAATGCTTGAAAAAAAGATCACTACCTTACTGGTAGGTTCAGCACAAAACCGATCAATAACTGGTGTTTACCAGATATATACGGCCTGAAACAATTTTGATTAGCTTAAGCCGCGCATTCTTTAGATCGGGAGGCAGCTGATTTTGGTAATTTTTGATTATCTTTACCGGTATTTATCATATTCTACCGTGTTAAATTAAATGTCTGATCAATCAAATTCGATCACTAATAAATTTCAGGCTCCTGCAAATATTCATATTGCAATAATAGGTCTTGGCTATGTGGGATTGCCCCTTGCTGTTGAATTTGCCAAAAAATATCCTGTAAAAGGTTTCGATATTAAACAAAGCCGGGTTGATGAGCTGAATAACGCGTTTGACCGCACCCTTGAAACCAGTACCGATGAACTATCGGCGGTTTTAAATTTAAAGGATGAAGGCAAGGGACTTACTTTTACATCGCAGGTAACAGACATTGCTTCCTGTAACGTTTATATTGTTTCGGTACCAACACCTACCGACCAGCACAACCGGCCTGATCTAAGCCTGCTTATCCGGGCAAGTAAGTCGATAGCAGGTGTATTGAAGAGGGGGGATGTGGTTATTTATGAATCTACAGTTTATCCCGGCGTAACTGAGGATGTTTGTGTGCCTGTTTTACAAAAAGAATCAGGTTTGCATTATAACAGGGATTTTTTTGCAGGATACTCGCCCGAGCGCATAAATCCGGGGGATAAGGTTCATACGTTGACCAATATTTTAAAAGTAACATCGGGCTCAACGCCCGAGGCTGCTGATTTTATTGACGACTTATACCGGTCAATAGTAAAAGCAGGAACGCATAAAGCCCCCGCCATTAAAGTTGCGGAAGCCTGTAAGGTGATCGAAAATTCACAGCGGGATATCAATATCGCTTTTGTAAACGAACTTGCCAAAATATTCAACATCATGGATATTGACACCCATGCGGTTTTGGCGGCGGCAGGTACCAAGTGGAATTTCCTGAATTTTAAACCAGGCCTGGTAGGCGGGCACTGCACAGGAGTTGATCCGTATTACCTTGCAGCAAAAGCCCAGCAAATGGGTTATCACCCTGAAATTATCCTGGCCGGGCGAAGGCTTAATGATGGAATGGGTACGTACGTTGCCCTTGAGGTCATTAAACTAATGGTGAAGAATGATATTTCGGTAAAAAACTCAAAGATCCTTGTGCTCGGTTTTACTTTCAAGGAAAATTGCCCGGATGTTCGTAACACCAGGGTGATCGATATTATTAAGGGATTTGATGGTTTTGACGCTGCCTGTGAAATATATGATCCATGGGCTGACCCGGATGAAGTAAAAAGAGAATATGGTATCTCTACATTAAAAAATTACCGGCAACTAAGCGGCGATTATGATGCTATTGTTATGGCTGTGGCACATCGCGAGTTTTATGATTTAGACTACGCAAGCTTAAAACATACACCATCGTCAGTAATTTATGACATAAAAGGTATTTTAAACAAGGATGTTGTAAGCGGACGGCTGTAAGTGTTGTTTTTACAATTATTTTTTCACATAGAAATCATTTTTTTTCTCACTGTTAACAGAGAATTCATTTTGAATAAATTTCTTAATTTCTAATTTTGTGGCTGTGGAAATAATACATTTGTAACTGTGTCTCCATTTAATTATGACATTGTTATTAGTAAATAATTATAGTAATTTTAGCAGGGTTGCATACTACATAAGCACATATACATGATTCACAGATACGCTACTTTTATTAAAGCAGTGAACCTTACCATTGATTATATTATACTTAATATGAGTATGGTAATTTCTTACTTCATCGAAGACCGGTCATATATTTTTTGGATTAACAACAGGCAGTACCTGCCTATTGTATTGGTTTTTAATCTAATTTGGCTGCTATCAGCTAATATCACCGGGCTTTATGAACATGTTCTCAATAAGGATTCAATTAAAACTTATCGCGGCGTAATTAAAACCTATTTGCTGTTTGTAAGCTTTATTTGTTTCACGATCATCATATTAATAGGCACCAAAGCATATTTTATAACACGCGAGTATCTTTTTTACTCGCTGGCATTATTCGGTTTCCTGCTTGGTTTATGGAAGCTAATATTCCTGAGTATCCGTAAAAGCGACCGCGCGTCACTTATTGACACACGTACTGTTATCATTATAGGTGGGGGCCGCATCGGGTCAGACTTGTATAGCTTTTTTAAACAAAACCCCGAACGTGGGTATAAACTTGTTGGCTTTTTTGATGATGGGTTGAACAATGTACTTGACCAAAGCCTTTATTTAGGCGGCACTAATGATTGTATAAGTTATGTGCTTAACAATAAAGTCGATGAGATATTCTGTACACTACCAAACTCTGAAGCCGAGAAAATAGAGCAGTTGATGCTTGATGCAGATAAAAACCTGATCAGGTTTAAATTTGTACCAGAATATTACGACTACGCTAAAAAGCCAACTTTTATACAAAGCTTCGGCCATATCCCCGTTATATCCGTAAGGCCCGAACCTTTGGAGAACATGCTGAACCGCTCTATCAAACGCTTGTTTGATATCTGTTTTTCAATATTTGTGATCCTGTTTATTTTTAGCTGGTTATTCCCCATTTTGGCCATCATTATAAAGCTCGAGTCAAAAGGGCCGATATTTTTTGTACAGGAGCGCTCAGGCAGGGACAATAAGCCATTTAAATGCTACAAATTCCGCAGTATGCGGGTTAATCACGATTCGGATAAAAAACAAGCTACACGTGGCGATTCACGTATAACCAAATCCGGGGCGTTTATCCGTAAAACAAGTATCGACGAATTGCCGCAGTTTTTTAATGTAATATTAGGCAATATGTCTGTAGTGGGCCCAAGGCCGCACATGATAAGCCATACGCAGCAATATTCGCAGCTTATTGATACTTTCATGGTAAGGCATTTTCTTAAACCTGGTATTACAGGTTGGGCCCAGGTGTCAGGCCTAAGGGGCGAAACTCAAACCACACAGGCTATGCTTGAGCGTGTTGAGGCCGACGTTTGGTATCTTGAAAACTGGTCGTTCCTGCTGGATATGAAGATTATCTTCTTAACGGTATGGAACGTGTTTAGAGGCGAAAAGAACGCGTTTTAACATGCCGGTGTTCCGGGACCAGCTAAGCCGAAAGGTTGAACTTTCCGGAATCCCTAAGCGGATCATATCCATTGTCCCTTCACAAACAGAATTGCTTTTTTACCTTGGCTTAAACGCTGAGGTAATAGGCATTACTAAATTTTGTATCCATCCGGCAGATAGGTTTAATTCAACAACGAAAGTAGGAGGGACTAAGCAGCTTGATGTCGAAAAAATCCGGTTGCTGGTCCCCGATTTAATTATCGCCAATAAAGAAGAGAACGATCGTTTCCAGGTAGAAGAGTTAATGAATATATGCCCGGTGTGGATCAGTGATATTTTTGATCTGGATTCGGCTTTGCAAATGATTGCTTGCATTGGTGATATTATAGGTAAGCCCGGGCAGGCAAACATGCTTTGCATGGAAATCAACGATCGTTTTAGCGGTATAAAACTTCCTGTAACAGGGCTGAAAGTTGCTTATCTCATTTGGCGAAGACCCTATATGCTTGCCGGCAGGGGAACTTTCATTGATAGTATGCTGCAAAGATGTGGGCTAAGCAATGTAACAGAAGCCCAACGTTATCCGGAGATTGATGCAGCTGCTTTAGCCACAGCTAATCCCAATCTTGTTTTTCTGTCATCGGAGCCATATCCATTCGCTCAAAAACATATAGAGGAGTTTGAGGTGCTTCTGCCAAATGCTAAAGTGGTTTTGGTAGACGGTGAAATGTTTTCATGGTATGGCAGCAGGCTTTTATACGCACCGGCATACTTCAAACAACTGACGAATGGGCTTGTGAAAAATTAATTCCTACTAAATGAGCACGATAGCAAAAAAATGAAAATTATGTTTTTAAGTATAATTTTAAACGCTATCTTTGCAGCCTGTTAAATCAGAAACGCGGAAGTGGCGTAATTGGTAGCCGCACCAGACTTAGGATCTGGCGCTTCACGGCGTGGGGGTTCGAGTCCCTTCTTCCGCACCAGGTAGGGACTGTGTCTAAGTCCTGAAAGGGTCACTTTAAAAGAGTGGCCCTTTTTAATTCAAAAAAGCCGCTATTTTTTCGATTACCAAATTGCTCGACAGCTTCAATTTGTATCACGAAAACTCAAAATGTTCGATAACCGGAATATCGCTAATTGAGTTGATAAATAAATCCATTTTAACTGAAGGCCCGTGAAGCTGCCATGTTAAAAGCATATAGTCACCATCTTTCACTCTCTTAATCATCCTGAATTTCAATTTATGAGTTCGCATCATATTTTCGCATAACATGATGCCATTTTCCGAGACCGGGTATTTAATATAAAATGTTTTGGATTGATTATAATAGTCTATTTTCTTTTGAAAGAAAGGAAGTACGGAAAGTATAAACAGGATCATTATACTGGCGCACCCGGCAGCTAAATAGTAACCGGCTCCAATACCCATGCCTACTGCCGCAACGGCCCAGATGGTAGCTGCGGTGGTGATTCCATTAACCCGGTTTTCGCCTCTGAAAATAACGCCGGCGCCAAGGAACCCGATCCCGGTAACTACGTTTGAAGCGATCCTGTCTGCATTATTGGGCGCTCCAATAGCTGTTGACATGAGGGTGAAAAAACAAGCGCCAAAAGATATCATGATGGTTGTACGGAAGCCAGCGGCTTTACCATGATATTCTCTTTCGGCACCTACAAGTCCGCCCCACAAAAGGGCCAGTAAAAACCTGATCAGGATTTCTATATCGAAAGCCATAAATTCAATTTATTTGATTATAATCGAATATATGATTTTTATGAATAGTTGAACTTGCTGATTTTCACCATTAGTGAACTATAAAAACAAAAGAGATCTGATAAGAGATGGTGCTGTCATACTTTAACGTAGAGGTTAACCGGTAAATTGGTTGATAGAGCAAAGAAGGATGGTAATGAAACTAACCCTCCTTTATTTTTAAATCCGTATGTATTTTCGGGAGATCGTAATCCCGGTTTTTAAAATAATGTTTACTTTCCCTTAAGTTGAACCATCACTTTTATGGTTTGGAAAATTATGCTTAAGTCGTTATTAAAGTTGATGTTTTTTAAATATATAAGATCATAACGAACCCGGTGACGCATTTCCTGAACATTTTCGGCATAACCATAATTTACCTGTCCTATAGAAGTGAGGCCGGGTTTAAGTTTTAATAATTTTTTGTAGTTGGGAGATTCTTCTATGAGTTGTTCAATAAAATACTGCCTTTCCGGCCTTGGGCCAACGATAGACATGTCTCCCTTTAAAACATTCCAAAACTGAGGTAATTCATCCAGCCTGGATTTGCGTAAAAATACGCCCCATTTCGTAATCCGCGGATCTTTATCTTTTGACAGCATCGGCACGGCTTGCTCTGAATTTACGTACATGCTTCTGAACTTATACATTCTGAAGGGTTTATGATTTCTGCCAATTCTTTCCTGGCGATAAAAAACCGGGCCCTTTGAAGTTAATTTAGTTATTATGGCTAATGCAATAAACACCGGAAGCCCAGGGATCATTACCAAAAGGGAAAAAAGAATATCGAAACAGCGCTTAAAAAAAATAATCTTCAGACTGAGCTCAATAGAAGAAGAAAGCTGTATTACAGGGAGATTTTCATAATTAACGATGCTGGCATAGCTGTTATCAAGTACAAGATCTGAAACCAGTTTAATTTTAATGGAATGCTGGTCGCCCAGGTCAACCAGTTTATTCAATAAAAGCTGATCCATAAATTTGTAGCATATAAATGCTTCATCTGGCCTGGCTTCAAGGATTTTATCAAATAATATTTCATGGGGCAGGCTCTCAATCATTTCTTCGGGTATGGTGGTAATAAAATTATACCCGTACTCCGGATGCCTTGAAAATGATTTTTTTACCCGGTTAACGATATCTGCATTACCAATTATGATAACATGTTTAATATTATAACCTTTTTTACGGATATAATCGAGTGTGAAAAAGATTAGGGAGCGCTGAACAACTATGAAGATAAAAAACAAAAGATATGTGCAAAACATCACCATTCTGCTTACCTCATAAAGCTTAAAGAAATAAACTATCCCCAGAACCATCACCAGGTGGTATACGATAGAGGACATGAATTTGCTTAAATTGTCACTTAATATCAGGGGCCTTTTTATGATATAGTTTTTAGTTACCGAAGCGATGGTAATCCAGGTTAAGTTAACTAATAATAAAAAATCAGTTGACTGTATTTCTGACGAGTAGAACGTAAATATAAACAGGTGAGCACATTGCAGTGCAATATTTAATAAGATTAAATCACAAAAAAATGTGAATGGCTGAAGTAGTTTAGAGTAGCGCATTTGCGATCAGGGTTAAGTTGTGCAAATATAATAATTTTACTAAAACGAATCGTTTTTAAATAAAATCAATGTTTGTTAAACTTAATTACGGGGTATTCAACGAGAACGCTACAATTAAAAACTAATTATTCTTTATTTTATTTTGTATTTTATTATTAATTTGGATAAACAGTTCATTTTTAAATATATCTGTTGAAAAAGAAGAAGCGTATAGAATTGTTTCTTTAAAATTAAATAATGATTTCAAACACTGTTAAAGATAAATTGTACGAATGAAAAATTTGTACAACGCCAATTAATCTAATTATTTCCAGTAGTATGAATGCATTGACAATCGTTTTAAAACCTGCTTAGGCATCCCTTTATAGAATTTGCCGATTTTATAGCCCAACCATTTTGCAGCTAAAGAAAAGATTGAATTTAGAATAATGGTTTTTTTGTGTTTTATGACATAAACTAATTCAGATCGCATAAATTTAAAACCTTCTCCAGTTGGTTTTCCGAAATCATCTATCAACCATTTATTTTGCTCGTGAAAAACCCGGGTGTCAAAATACCTTCTAAATTCCTGTAGCAATGTATATGTATGAGAATGATAAACGATTGCATTGGCAACATAGGCTTTTTTATATCCTGCCATTAACATTTTGGCAGCAACAATAGCATCTTCGCCCATAATTGAATCTGTTGGAAAGCCACCGGTTGCTAAAAGAGCTTCGCGGCGATATGCCGCGAATGAATTTGAACAAAAAAACACTTTGAACCCCATTTGTGCTATGTCTTTAGATGAACGAACATGAGATGTAGCTGGATAGTTGTATAAACGGGCATGGCTTTCTAATATTTTGGCATTTTTATGCGGAAGCTGTCGGCCATATGCCATTCCTATTTCAGCGTCATTAAAAACTTTAATAATATTTAATATGCTATCAGGGGAAGCTAATATTGCATCTTGTGTTAAAAAAATGCATATATCTACATTCCCGGATAAGTCAACAAGTTGTTGTCGGGTTTTACCATGATTAAAATCAGATTTATTGATGTTGATTATTTTAAATCCGAATTGTTCTGCTAAAGAAACTGTGCCATCAGAAGAGCCGGAATCGATTATTATTTTTTCAAAAGTATTAAATGATTGATCGTTTACGCTATTTAGTGTATTTAACCACCTGTCTCCGGCGTTAAGAGTAGGGATTAATAATGCAATTTTAAAATGGGGTTTCATAAATTT
This sequence comes from uncultured Mucilaginibacter sp., assembly GCA_966212355.1. GTDB lineage: Bacteria > Bacteroidota > Bacteroidia > Sphingobacteriales > Sphingobacteriaceae > Mucilaginibacter. The sequence goes on along the minus strand of CBIHRB010000003.1, from coordinate 198,673 downwards.
GCCAATCTGGTTATCTTATATGCTTATAGTGAATAACAGATTTCATAAGCCACTATAAGCACAATTTATTGAATTAAAAATCCTATTAATTTGTCCCAATTATTAAAGAAGGGCATTTCAGGGTCGTCAACCTTATTTGAATCAAAAGTTAATTTGCCATCAATTAAAAGTTCCATGTAATAAGCCAGTTCGATAGGGTCATTGGGATTGAAAAATTTTAAAAAATGACAGTTTGCAGCAGCCTCATGAGCATATTTTAAATCTGCTAAAATCATTGGTTTATTTAAACTTTTGAATTCACTTATAGGCAGACCCCATGTTTCAAGCTTTGATGGAAAAACCATGCAATCTATTATATTATACAAACCAAAAATTTCCTCCCGCGTTTTTTTTCCTTCAAATCTGATTTCTTTTATATGTTGATACTTGTTAAATAGAGCCGTTGCATATTTATTTTCATTGCCGGTTATAGAAAGTATAATATCAAAATCAGTTCGCTTTTTAGAAAGCAATGAAGCTGCTTCTAAAAGTGCCTGGAAGTTTTTGGCCACCCTTGGAAAAGCCGGGAAGAAAAAAAGAAACTTTTCTTTCTTCTTTTCTGGTTGGCAAGTACGTTCTTTCAAAATCACTTTCGCATTATTAACCGGATAGGCGACGATAGTTTTTACTTTGTAATTGCGCTCAAACTCTTCCCTTAACCATTGTTGTTGAACAATTACATACTCGTTTTTTTTTATGTTTATTCTGTATAAGAATTTGTAAAAGAGGCAAAACATAAAAAATGTAGGGTCAGTAAACAGTTCGTTGCCAGTCATGTTGTAAAAAGGAGCTGGGTTATGGCAATAAACAACTTGTTTGCACGTCACGTTAGGCGTTATATCATGCAAGGCGATCCATAAATCGGGTTTTAATATTTTTTCCAACTTTTTACACTGGTAATATTCAAAGTAAACCCTTCTAATCCATGAGGTTTTAATTTGAGGAAATTCAACTACATTAAAAGACTCCGCGTAGTCTTTTACCAAAATCACTTTATGAACTAATACAGTAACTTCAATATTTTGCTCGTTGGAAATCTTGTTTAATGATGCTAAACAGTCATTTAAAACGCTTAAGGGCCCCCCCTCATTAAAGTTAACAGCAGATACAACAATTCTTTTTAAATTACCTTTTCCCATTTTTGTGTTTCAAAATTATATTTTTTAATAACCCTGGCAGGTGTGCCAACAGCTATACTATAAGGAGGAATAGACTTAGTTACAACGGACATGGAACCAATAATACAGCCCTTTCCAATATTTACTCCCGGTAAAATGGCTGTAAATTCACCAATCCACACATCATCTTCAATATTAACAGCACTTCCGGAAAGTGGTCTTTTATTGGGCGCCGTAAGAGGGGAGCTATGTCCTGCAGGGTCAGAATAGTTGCCATGATTATGGTCGGAAATAAAAACGTTACTGGCTATTAATACATTATTGCCAATTTTTACTGAATATCTGGCACCTATGTGAACAGAATTATTGATTACAATGTTATTTCCAAATTCAATAATTTTTTGCTTCTTTGAATAGTCTATGTCAAATACAGTTACTTCAATTCTGCAGTTTTTTCCGGTAGTGAGCTTTTTGCCAAAATCTATAAATTTTTTTCCTCTAATTTCGATAGGTAACCTGATAAGTCTTGCGTTTTTATAAAATAGCAGTGTGTTTATATATAGGAAGGAATTAATAACGCAACCTTTATAACCGTATGTTTTAATAGCTATTTTTATTTTATTTAGCATGTTCAGAAGAATTTGCACTTACAAAGAGAGAGAATATTAGGATGCCAAAACTAATCTTTCAGCATTCGATTTTAACCTTAAAAAATAGTAGATAAATACAAAAAAGTACATCTCGGCCGGAAAGTAATGACCTTCCCTAAATAACTTATATAAAAAATACAAAATTATCCCTCTTGATATCTGGTAATTATCCTGATACCCACAATAGTTTTTTATTATAAAATAACAAACACCTATGAAGCCTATTAGGCCCAACTCAGATAATATCCTGAGCGTTAATGAGTCGGCATCTGTTGAATTAATAAACATTAACTCTTCATTATCACTATACCCCTCAATGCCTGTTATATTATAAATATATTGTTTGCTGCTTAATGGGTGGGATCCAATACCATGGCCAATAAAGACATTTGATTTTAAAACCTGGAACGTAACATATGAATTGGTTGCTAATGCCAAAGTACTTGAATTTACGTTGGATACATCAAATTCATTAAATATTCCGAAAGTGTCGTTCGCCCTGAATTTAACATTATCGATATAATTGTAAGCCAAAAAACCTATTAATACGGATACGAAAGTGAGTGTAATAGTTGCAAATATATTTATCTTCTTTTTGATCATTACAAAACCTATCAGCATTCCTATATAACCAATTGAAGACATGCTCAATAAAAAAGCTACTATTATGACAATAAATTTTTTTCTATATTTTACAAAATTGGTCATATAATAGTAATATGCTGGCAACACTATACCGGTAAAATGTGCTGGCTCCTGCAACAAGCTATGTAGCCGGTATGAACTATCAAAACTTACTAAAATAAAAAATAGAGGTATGCCAATTAGCGATAAAATAAAGCAAATGTTACAGTACTTTAAAAAAATATCTTTAACGTCAAGCTCATAACATAGGAAAAAATTGTAGAAATATATGCTCATGAATGAGATTCCAAATACCTGAAAAACAATTTTTGAAAATTGGTTATTGTATAAAAAGATAGTGCCAATGCCTACGACAAAAATATATATCAAGCTGTAAAGCCAATATTTAGGCACCGTAAGAGTGCCCCTTATTTGTTTTATGATAAAATAATTGCAAAAAATTATTATATAAACAAATTTAAAGTCAAATCCGATATTAATATATAGTGATTCCGAAAAAACACCAAGCAAGGTACTATATATTAAATAATTTTTCATCGCGCTCAATGGAAATGATTTCAGAATCAGTATTTCGACTTTATTTATGTATTTGTAAAAATAAAGCTCATTACTTTGATAAATAACCTCGTGTTTTCCTTAAAAAAAACATCATTATACCCACATAAAAACGTATATAAGCTTTTAGCATTGGTACATTCTTTGAATCTCGTTTTGCTTTTAAAACCTCTTTAAAAAGAAATAGACCTTTGCTACTCACGCCGCCTTCTCTCATCTTTACTGTTATTGTATTTATAAAGCCGCTTTTTAAATTTTGCCCGGCTTTTAATAATAACGCATAATCGCCGGCACTTCTGTACGATTCATCAAAGCATCCATATTTTTCGAAGAAGTTTCTGTTATGCAAAGCGCCGCAATGAATAGTTACCATTGTATCGTTGAACCCTCTCCAATACCAGGGTTTCCCAACAAGGCGTAACACATTCAGATCTTTATCTACGTATTCCATAACCGACGATACGAAATCGAATTCAGCTTTTTGCTGATTATAGTTAATGTAGGTAACGTAGTTTTCTATTGCATTATTTAAATAAATATCATCTGCTCCCAAAAACGAAATCCAATCACCTTTTGCACTTTTCAATCCTTTGTTCCATGCATTATAGATTCCCTTATCCGGTTCACTGACCCAATAAGTTATATTTTTGTCGTACTTCCTTAATATTTCTACAGTGCCGTCTGTGGATCCGCCGTCTATAATTATATATTCTATATTTGTATAAGTTTGGTTAATTACACTACAAATGGTTTGTTCAATTGTGCTCGCCGCATTAAATGAAGATGTTATAACCGTAACTAAGGGTTTGTTCATTACTAACTATATAATATCAATTGATAAAAACTGTCAAATATTATTGTAAACATTGGCATACGCATTTGCAACATTAATACCTCTACACTCAAGGAGCGGCTCAATATCCGGTATATATTTTTCGGGATTAACTAAAACATTTTTTAGCCCGGTTTTTATTGATGAAATTGAATCTGGATTAACAAGCTGGCTGTTGTGGTAATATTTTTGCCGTGCATAAGCTTTATCAGCAATAATTAAAGGTTTGCGTAACACGGCTCCTTCAAGTAAGGCAATGGGCTGTTGTTCGGCAAAGCTGGGTAAAGCCAATGCTGTACAATTAGCAAAATATTCGATTAGTTCATCAGAGTTTTCTTTTAATCCTTTTACCCATGTAATGTTATCGCTTTGTTTTATAATGCTATTCAATTCATCTGCATATTTTTCTTCTCCATTTAATACCTTACCAATCAAAAACAAAGGTATCTTATCATCAGCACAGCTAATTGCTAAATTGACTTGATTTTTACGATTACATATATTGCCTACCGCCAATATGTAACCGTTTTTTAAATCTTCTCTGGGCTTGTAATTAAAAAACTTCTCATCTACTACGTTGGGTATTATACAAACTTTATGGGCTGGTATTTTTAAGTATCTATAACAAACTTCTGCTTGTTTTTCATTTACTACAACTACAGTATCAATGTTTGGTAGCATTTCTTTAATCAGCCTCTGTTTATAAATAAAGGATGACAAGTGGAATTTAAATTTTTGAATGTTAGATTCGTAATAATTTAAAAGTGCGGTGACTACCACCTTTTTTTTGGCTCTTTTTGCCCAGTAAACATTTTCATAGTTGGCCATGTCAAGGCCCCAGCAATGTAAGATATCAAAGTTGTCGTCCCTGTCCCATACATCAAGTTTACTGACATTTATGCCAAGTTGTTTAATAGCATTGAATGTAGATAACATTTGTATTTCGAAGCCGCCAAATGCGAAACTATGGGGCTGATATGGTAAAAATTTAATTTTCATAAATTAATTCATCTGAAATTTTATTAAATACCCCATTTACCATTTCGGCAGATAAAAACTGGTTGTAGGCTTCACAATACTTTTCACTGTTAAAGTCATTGTTATTATTGACTATTTTTAAAATTAAATTAGTTAAACGCTGTTTGTCCTCAACGGGACATACATAATCTAAGGAGTTTTTGCTGAAAAACTGGGTAACCGAACTATATTCGGGCCCATAAATAAGTATTGGTTTTTGATACTGAATGATTTCGGCAACTTTTTGAGGAAAAGATGTTTTTACAATTGGTACATCTTCTTTATCAAATGAATATGGTATGATAAAACACTGGCAATTGTTATAAATTTCCATCAATTCATCGCGATTATTAACTGTGGAATAAAATGTAGTAAAAGGATTGAAATTTAAACTATTGTATTCATTTATATTTGTATAGGTTTGAACCTGAAGTTTTAAATCTTTATTACATTTTCCACTTAAGTTTATCTCGTTAAGAATAAATGATAAATCTAATAATGGTTTATTATATAAAAAACTTAGCCCCCCCGTAAATAAAAATGTAAAGGACTGCCGCGGTGCATGTTTAGGCAAAGGAGCGCGTTTTACAAAATGAGGCAATAAAATATAACTTTTTTTGCCAAATTGGCGTAAATAAGTGTCTTGAAGTCCCGAACTAATCGTTATCAAAAAATCTGAGTTTTTGATTGCTTTCGGAAGTAATTTCCTAATAAGAGAAAACTCTATTTTTTGATGTAATTTTCTGTTTATCAATTGTAAATCATCAACAATATAAAGACCGTGTTTAGCTCGGCGGAATAGAAGCTTCAAGATCAGGAATTTCCACAAGGGCCCTGAACTTACTCCAACAAGCGTGACCACCATATTCCCCGGCTCGTTAATAATTCGACCAATCTTTTTTAAATTCAGAATGAAAGAAAAAGATACAATCAACCTGTTTATTCCTTTGATCTTATAAAACTTGTTTAATTTTTTATCACATACATGAACATCTACGCCTGAATTATCAGCTTTTATATCTTCTTCACCAACGTCCGGAGTATTACAAAAAGTAATTAGTTGGAGATTTTTGCCTTTAACAGCTAACAAAATATTATACAATAAAACAGAAATACCAGAGCCCTTACTTTTTAGGGCTGGATTTTCAGAAAAAAAAATCAATTTATTTTTGTTCAAAGTCGGAAAATTTAGGTTGATAAAATCCGAAAGGTGAAACTACCCGGCTTGTGCTTTCTCTTTTTTTTATAACTTTTGCGGGAACACCTACAGCAATTGTATAAGGTGCGATATCCTTGTTTACTACCGAACCCGCACCAATTACTGCGCCTCGGCCAATTGTAACTCCGCCTAAGATAGTCACATTAGCTCCAATCCAGTTTTCTCCTTCTATTTTTATTACCTGGTCTGTTAAGGGTTCGTAACTGCTGGTATTATGTCCGCCAGCTATGATGGTTAGGCCAATAGCTGTTTGTACATAATCACCAATAATTACTTTATCAAAAGCCCAGATTTTATTGTAGTGGCCGAATGAACAGTTAGCTCCAATGGCGATGTTCCCAGGATAAATGAATCTAAAGCCACGGTCAATAAAACAGGGAGATGAGATTGTTATCCCCAGGCATTTTAATATAAATATCTTTAAATTCCTTATTCCATTCGTTTCGAAAGTGATTAGATCAACCATATTCAAAACAATCATGGTAACTAACGATATTATATCCTTATAGATTTTTTTCATTGGTCTAAGCTTATTTAAGTTGCCTTTTTAAAAAGATAGGAAACATCACAGTATTAGGGATATAAACTATTATCTGTACTAAAAAAGCCCCCAATACGCCCATTTGTAAATAGTGACAAAAATAATAATAGCACGGGTAAATGATTATAGCAGCTATTACAAAACCAATGATCTGAATGAAAATAGCATTCATTCCATTTAAGAAGTAAGCATATATATTGTTGTAAAAAAGCTGTAACATCGATAACATGGCAACAGTACTTACGTATCTGCCAACTATAATTTTGTCATGTCCAAAAAACGAATAAAAGCGAGTGTCAAAAAGCAATAAGGTTAAGCCAAACAGAATAAAGAAAAGAAAATATAATTGTGTTTTTTTTAGTAACCTGTTAATCTCGAGGTAGTTTTTAGTGCCATAATACATAGCCACTTTCGTCCATATAGGGTTTAAGGCCACGATTGAAAAAAGGGTGATAATATTAAAGTACTTATTGACAAGATTGTACACTGCCACGTCTTCGTATGATAGAATGATACCGATAAAAAGATTAGTAGAAAAAAAAGTTAAAACAACTAAACTTGACAGTATAAAGAATTTAATATTATTACCCAATAAGTTTTTTTTAAAATAATTATAGTTTAATAACCTTAATGAAAAATTGTATTTGAATTTCATTTGTCTTAAGTAGATTATCGGTAATAAAAAACTAAAAACAACGTCAGTTACCAAAACTGCCAAGCCATAATTTAAAATAGAAATATCCTGTTTTAAAGTATACGCTAATACTAAAATAATAATAGTACAAAGACTTGAAATTACAGAAATGACTATAGCCATGTAAGCCTTTTGCAAGGCGGTTAAGATAGTATTATAATTATTTGAAAATAGTTTGATGCCAAATATAATCAGGGATATAAAAACAAGGTTATTAATGTCAGTTTTGTTTCCATGCTTTATTTTTAAAAGTGTAGAAAAATCACAAACATTAAATAATACGGTACTTAAAATAAGGAATATCACACTTATGAGAAGGGTAAAAGCAAATGAGTTTGTTAAAATGGTTCCGCGCATATTATTCTCATTTTTTGAGCTTAGATCGATTGCCAAAACATTACGAAGTGTATTTTGTGCACCAAAATCAAATAAGGTTACCCAAGAGTACAGCGCAGACACCGTTAACCATATCCCATAATCATTGGGAGATAATACTTTGAGGGAGAAAGAAAGTAGAATCAAGCTTAGCAGGGTATTAATGCCCCGGGCAATTATGGAAATAATTACATCCTTCCCTAAATTGTTTTTATAACTTTTTACTATAAATTGATTGTATACAGTTTTTATAAGGCCCAATTGATATAAATGATGTTTTAAAGATGATTATTGTTAATCTATTAGGTGGACTTTATTGGGCTGCTTGTTTTTTGAAAAGCGAACCAACTATTAATAATATAAAAATAAATATAAAGCCCAATATAAAACCTAATGTTAAGCCTTTGATTTTACCAATAAAATTCTTTGTAAGTGGTAATACAGGTTTATCAATAACTTGTATCAAAGGAGTTTCCTGTCTTAAGGAAACTTTAGCAAGTTCCAGGTTTTTAACAACTTCAGCATAAATGGCTGAACTTGCCTGCACATCTATTTGTCTCTTTTGCGATGGAACTTTAAGTGACGTTAATAAAGGATTTGCATTAGGGGCTGCATCAAGAGCAGAAGCAACTCCAGTTATTGATGCATTTAAGGCTTTTTTGACGCTATCTGCTTGATGTTGTAAAATGGACACATTTTGATGCTCTTTCTTAGTTTTAGTTTGCGTGTAAAAGGTATTTACGTTTTCTACCAAGGCATTTGTAAATTCTTTGGCAAACAACTCATCATTAACTACCACGCTTACCCGAATAATACTCAGTTTTTTATCGGGCTTTGCCACAGTCAAAACCCGTTTATTAAAATATTCAACTAAATCTGTTATAATACTATCTTGTGTTCTGTTAAATTTTTCAGGGTCTCCAGAAAATGTAATATTGGAAGTGTTTTTCTTGCTTTTCCATTTCTCACGAAGTTCATTTGCGTTTATATATCTGTTTATCAACAATTGTTTCTGACCATCAATACTTACTTCAGATAAAAGTGTTTTTTCTATCATCGTTCTTGACCGGTATAGCTCCAGGATGTTGTCGCCTTGAAATATTCCAACAGAACCTCAATTCCCAACATTTAGGCCGGCTAAACGGGCCCGGCCTGCATATTGTCCAACCCCTCCACCTTTGCCCGACTCTACTAAAACGAAAGTACAAACGGCTGTGTAAGTTGCTTTTTTGTAAATAGCATAAGCCAAGCCAACTATTGCTCCCAATAATGAGATTAATAAAACAGTAATCCACTTGGTTTTTATATATTCAATAGCTGATTTTATTTTAATACTTATATCATTAAAAGATAGTTCATTTGCTTTCAAAACAGCCGGGTATTGGCTTTCTTTGCTCATAAGTTGGTTTTAATATGTCTTTATATTAAAAAAAGTATTATTTATTCAAACTCAATATCCCCAGAATAATCGCCCCCAGGGAAGCCAGTCCCGTAGTAAATCCTAAAATAGTTTGAGCCGTATTGCCCTTACCCTCCGATTTTTTAGGCACATAAATTTCGCTACCCGGTTTCACCGAAGGATGGTTATTAAAGAAAAGGAACTTGCGTGTGCCTTTTACTGTTCCGTTAGGGTAAACCACATATGCACCGCGCCTCAATGCATCCGGCCCGTAGCCGCCGGCATTGGAAACAAAATCATTAAATGATTTTGACTTGTCAAATACCACGGCGCTTGGATAAAGTACCTGGCCGTTAACACGCACAACCTGCTGCTGTTTGGGAACTCTTATAACATCGCCATTTTCCAGAAGCAGGTCGGTTTTTGAACCCGGCGATTTAAGGATCTTATCCAACTCAATACCTACATAGTTGTTTCTTAGCTGCGTAGTATCAGTAGTTGTGTTTGTAGAGTCTTTATAGGATCTTTTTAACCTGTTGATCCGGGCCGAGCGTTCAGCATTTACCGATGCAGTATCTGCTTTGTTTTTATCTATACCCAGTATTGCAAAATTATCGCGTTTTAACGAGCCGCCTGCTGCATCGGCCGAGGCGGTAAGCCCGCCAGCCCTGGCAATCAGGTCGGATATTTTTTCGTTTTTACTTTTGATGGTGTAGGAGCCAGGGTATAAAACTTCGCCTTCAACCTTAACTGTTTTTTGCTTTTCATATCCGGGCAGGCTATATACCGAAACAATATCAAAGGGCGTAAGCACAAAGTTAGCATCTGCCGGTTTCAGCTTACCGTCGATATTAACGCTAAAAACCTGCGAAACTGAACTGTTTTTAGATGAAGGATCGGCATCGGTTATCCTCCGGGCTACTTCAATACGGTTTGTACTTGCGCCTTCGGCAAAACCGCCGGCTTTTAAAATCAGGTCTTCTACTTTCATATTTTCTGAAAAAGCAAACTTCCCTGGCTTTCTTACATTACCATTAATGGTAACAGTGTATTTATCCCTTAAATCAAATATGGATGAGATGTTAACAATATCTTCACGCTGCAACGGAATATTTACTGATTTGTTGATAACGTCCTTAACATTAAATCCTATTATTTCGGTGCTGTTATCCGGCTTTAGGCGGGTAATTGTGCCCCGTTCGGTAAAAGCGTCTTCTTTTAATCCTGCTGCTTTGTCAATTAACTGCAGCAGTGTTAACCCGCTTTGCAGCTCATAATCGCCAGGCCGGAAAACCGCCCCTTTTATTACTACCCGGTTTTCAAACCGGTATATTATAGATTCAATAGTATACTTATCGCCCCTTAACGGAATGTAGTTTTTATAATCGGCTTCCAATACATCCGTTATTTTGCGCTGCTGATCACTTACCTGCGATACTTTAATCCTCGCTGTATATGCGCTATCGGTAAAACCGCCGGCATAAGTTATGATGTTGTCCAGGCTTTCTCCCGGTAAAACTTCAAACAAGGCAGGTATTTTAATCTCACCAACAAGCTGCACCCTGGTACGGTACGTTGGTACGCGCACAATGTCCTGATCCTGCAGTGTAATGTTGTTTTTCTGATCGCCTTTTAACAGGAAATCATAAACATCAAGGTGCCTGATAATACGGTTATTCCTGATAACCTCTATCTGCCTTAAGCTACCATTATCGTTAGGGCCCCCTGCCATATATAATGCATTAAAAACGGTAGCGAGAGAGGGCAGGGTATAAGTGCCTGGTTTAGCCACCTGCCCTATGATAATTACCTGGATACTGCGGATATTACCGAGGGTAACCTGTACGCTTGTACCGCGGCCAACCGCATAGTTATTTGCAGCAAGCCTGCTTTTTATTAGGGCCGTAGCTTGTTCAATAGTTTTACTGCCAACATTTAAAATGCCAACCCCCGGGATATTTATATTTCCTTCGGGCGATACTTCCAGTTTCCAGTTTACCAACGAGCTGCCGTAAACATTAATATTAAGCTGGTCATTAGGCCCAACAATATAATTTAGCGGGGTAGCCAGTTTAAGGTTGGGTTCAAATGAGCTGTTTTTATTTTTAAAAATATCGGCACCAAAAATCTTGGGCTTTAAACTTTCAAATAAGTCTTTATTGGTATAAAGGGTATCTGTAGTATCTGGTTTATAATTAAGTTGTCTGCCTTGCTGTGTAAGTGTTGAATCGGGTTGGGTATTGGATGATTCATTGTTTTTAGCCCTTAATTTTTTTATACGAAGTTCTAACTTTTGAACCTGCCCGGCCGACATTCCCCGGCTTTGAGCTTGCTGCAGTAACTCAGCATCGGTTAATCCTGATTTCTGAGCTTGCTGTAACAACTGAATCAGTTGCTGATCTGAAATATCGTCGACATTAATTGAGGAAATGTTTTGTAAATTGGTTTGGGCGGCAACATGAGCAACTGCTCCGAAACTGAGTATAGCAATTAAAAATATAAGAAAGCGAAGTCTGTTCATATGTGAAAGTTATCAGAGTAAAATAGCACTCCAATAAATGATATTATTTTCTGCAAAAGTAAACCAATTTCCCATTTCAGGGGATAAAGTAATTTTTTTAATTTGTAGTATAAATGGTGTATTGATCGATAAACTAAAAATCGGGGCTAAAATTGTTCATTAATTAAAAAAATAAGTAAAGTTAATCCTGGCATGTAAATTGAAACTCGAGCCATTTCTGTATTCATAATTCAATGTGTAAACAGGGGTAGCTTCGGCCGAGAGCAGGTAGTTTTTAAATTTATGATTAGCATAGAATGTACCTGCAAGATCTACCCAATGCAGGTTAAAAGTGCCCGTGCCGGCAAAGGCCTGGTAATACAGATCATTGTTATGTAACTGCCTTTCCAACATAAGGCCATATGAGTTGTAGTTTTTGAGGTAACTTATATCAAAGATAAAACTGTTACCGCCCGGCCCGATTCCCGCACCTATGTATCTGCCATAATTGGTATAACCGTCTCTTGGGCTTTGCGAATGGATATACCATGAAGGTTCGTCACGCAGCAAATAGGTTGGCGCTCTTTGCAGCTGTGTTATTTCCGATTTAATTTGTATATAACCTCCCCGGCTAAGTTCAAACAATTTGCGTCCGCCAAAGGTATAGGCTGCTGAATGTTCGGGTTCCTGTAAAAAGTCAGAAATACTTCCGGTGCGGTCATTGCGAGCCCATTCAAAGTAAATTTCAGCTTTGTATAAAGGTAGCAGCTGCCTGATGTTGAGTGCGTAAGCAAAATCCTGTTGGTCGCCGTTTTGTCCGTTGTTGATGTCATTAGCCTTAAGTGAAGAGCCGGTAATAACGGGAATTATTTTGCGGATAATGTTTTTATTATGATAAAGAGAGTCTTTGTCAAGATAGTCATAAGCAGAAGCGCCAAGATATAAGCCCTTTAACCATTTAGGCTGCCAATTGACACTGTAGGCCGAAATATACCTCGTAACTTTAGGCTTGGGGACATATAAATTGCTGCCGTATGTAAGTTTGCTTACGTCGTCTGGTGCAAAGCCCGATTGTTTTAGGTTGCCTCCTATGATCTGCCACTCAAATGAGCCAACGATTGTTTTAACCGGTTTGGTTGAATTGAAGGTCCAATGGAAAAAGCCAGGGGCCGAGTTGCTCATCATGATCGAATTTCTTATTCCGGGTCCCCACCACAAGTTTTCTGTAGATACGCCGGCTTCAATGCTTTTATACGTCAAAGTGATTTTTGATTGCCCGGGATAAAGATGTTTTAAAGAAGATGTACCAAATCGTTCGGGTGCATCAATACCATTGATTTGGCCAAAATAAGCACCCATGAGTGCCGGCGAATTGTTTCGGGCTTGTACATCGGCAAAAGTTGAAAAGTTTTTATTTTGCGCGTAAACCAGCTCAGGTTTTATCTGTACGTTGAGAATTCCGGCTTTTAACCAAAAGCCGCCACTAAGCATGCTTTGATAACCTGCATTGGGATATAATGAGGAATTATTGTAGCCAAAGGGACGGTTCGCGTTGTATTCATTTAACCAGTTAAACGGAAGGATACGTAAACCCGACGGCATGCCCATGAAATTGAATTTTATATATTCATGGCTCGAAATTAATGACTGAAGCGCAGGACCAGCAACAGTTGAGGTTAAAGGCCTGATAACAAATGATGATGTACTGTCTGTATTTCCTGCTATCTGCTCCCTGCGTAATAGCTCCTCAGCATAGCTTCCAACGGGTACAGTTTGACTATAGCCTTTTAATGAAGCAGTTAAGGATAGTAAAATTAAAATATATAAGGATCGGATAGTTATACGGATGCTCATCAAAAAGAAAGGTTTAGGAAACTAATAAATTAACCAAATGGTAATATTAAAATATCTTTCTGTTAATATTAATCGGGGCATCAGTACACAGATGCCGGTCTTTAATCAATAGTTCGAGTTTTCTGATATTTCGATGGCAATTATCGGCTTTTTTTTGAAATTTCAAAATCTTTTTTAAAGTTTAATAAAAAAAATACAATTTGATTACCAATACGATTAATTCTGTTAAAACATTACAATGACTTTTAATTAATAAAAGTTACTGCTTAGGCTGTGGTTCGTGCGCTGAAAATAACATATTTAAAATCAGTACTTTGATGTCTCGTTGCAGGCTGCTTTGATGCGTATGCCGCGGGCTCAACAAAAAAGCCGTTTCTTAAAAAAAACGGCTTTTTTGTTTCTGATTGCTGATCTGGCTTCAGATCAGCAGGAATAATACTGCTGCTATAGTTGGTTTCAGTTTTTGATTTTTTGTATAATTTAAGAATTTAACCGCGGCGAATGGGAGCCCCGGCTTTTTAGCAGAACACTTACCAATGCTAAAACCGCAAGCATCACGATTGCCCAGGGAGCTTGTTCTGCAATTGTATTTACAAATGCTGAAACAAAATTAGGCGTTTGGGTAACACGTTCCAGGATCCACGCGATGGCAACTATACCGGAGATGATAGCGCCCCCAATCCTGACATATTGGTAAAGCGGTGTTTGGCTTAACAAAATTAACCATGGAATGGTAATTAATACAACAAAAAGCTGCATAGCTTCAATACCCAGGTTAAAGCCTAAAATACTTAGCGCCATAGTACCTGCATTCAATTTAAGGTTAGCCAATATAGTTGCAAATGCTAAACCATGTATTAAACCGAAACCCGCCGCCACATACATTTCTTTATCCGGAAAAATTGGTTTTATAGCATGAACTGCAGAAACCAGGATGGAAAATGCAATTAATATTTCTACCGGCTGTGGCGGTAACCTTAACCAACCTAAAGCTCCTATCAGCAAAGTAATGGAGTGGCCGACTGTAAACGAAGTAACAATTTTCAATAATCTGAAGACACTGTATTTTGTGCCGCCAAATTGCCCCCACTGTCCGCCATTTATTAAAAGTGTGGCCGGCAATAACAATACAATCAAAAAAAGTAAATGATCAGTACCTTCTTTAATATGCTGCATACCCAATGCAAACATACTTTTGAAACCTTTAAACCAGCTCCCCGGCTGCAAATTTATTTCCAGGGGATATATCACATTATCTTTCATACTCCGGCTGATGACCATTGCATCGGCGGAAGGGCCATTTAAATTTCCAGCTTCCCAATCGCTGCGGATGGAGACAAGAGCGGCATGGTTAATAACCTGGTGCATGATCACATCATAATCAAGCATAAACTTCCGGGCACTTTCGACAGGTTGAGGGGTGATACCAACATGGGCAATTACCTCCCAATAATCCATACCATTTTCAATATATTTCCCCTTATCCATTTTCAGTGATTCTATTTCAACCTCCCATGGGGCAGTTTTTTTCAGATAGGCATGTATGTGTGCTTTGAGATATTCTTTTAACTGCGGACCGAATCTTTCAATAAGTGTTTCCGGATTTTTAGATATATCGTTACCGAAGGCAAGCTCCAGTTCTGATAGCGGCATTTGGAGCTCCAGTGCAACCTTGTTTGGGCTTGCATCTAAAAAAATAAGCGTATTGGGCGTTTGGTGTGCACCGCAAATGGTTGGCCTTAATGCTGTAACAACAAAAATAGTTGCAAAAATAAACAGCCGCCAGCTGCTTAACCGGCGGTTGTTTACTGAAAATATGTAATGCATAATTTCTTCATAATTTGTTATAGACCTATGTAGTCACGGTTATGATCTCTCATCACAGTGTGATAATGTATCTGGTTGCTGATTACCACACCGGTTTGGCATATAAACTCTATCCAAACACTTGGGCCATCTATCCTGACATAGTCTGTATTGGTTGTTAAAAATGAACTCGCGGAACCCGCAACACCTGAAGTATTGCTGGCATAACACACATAAGTATTAGCCAATTCGTTTTGATAAATGGTGGTAAAGGCCGCTGCCGAAGTAGCATCAAGGTCGTTGACCCATGGCATCATTGCTGCTAAAACTTTGGCCTGGGCCGCCGTACTTAAGGTACTTACCTGAACGCCTTGTTTGGTAGTTGGCATTGTATTGGTAGTAGACCCCGGAACCATCAGGCAATCAGAAAACGAGCCTGAAATTTTAGCTGATGCTAATTCAGAACTTGTAAACGATCCCAGCATATTTTGCATAGCAGTATGTTCAGATTCTATTGGCCCTGTATAGGTTGTACCGCCCGTAGTAAATGAACCCTTTGGCTCAACACCCTGGTGTAAGGGCGTAATGCTGGTAACAACTCCTGCATCATAAGTGATGTTTTGTGCATAGTGGTGGCCACCAAATTGCAGCATCCACTTGCCGGTAGTAGTGGGCGTACCTAAAAACGCGATTATATAGTTGCCGGAAGAATAACCCGAGGCCATTGTTCCCAGGTAATCATCGGCCGCCAGGATTTGAGTAAATTCGTCATAGCCCTCTCCGGTTGTTGTACCCATGGCTGCTGCAGCTACGGCTTTTGCAGCTGCTAATTGTGTACTGGTCAGGCTGCTGAAAGCTAAACCATTTCTGCAGGAAAGACCACATGGCAGATTTGACCATCTCAAAGCATTGGTTTTATTTAAGGTCAGCACCACTGAGGCTTGTTGAGCGGTTGTCAGCGTTGCTAAAAACGCGTTGGCTAAGCAAACTACTTTTGATGCAATGGTTGTTGAGGTAGAGCAGCCGGTTGAGGTGCTTGCAGCATCTACAGTGACAGTAAAACTGCATGTTTGCCCGCCAAAGGTAATAGAAAATGAAGCGGTGCCGGTTGATGTTGGCGTGCCGGCAATGGCGTATGTGATGTTACCCGCCCCGCTGGCTAATGTACCTGCCGCCAAAGTTGCCGTAAGACCGGTAACTCCTGTTGAGGAGATAGCCGTACTTGCAGTGTAAGTCGCGCCGTTGCCACCTGTATACGGTATTGTAGCGCTGCCGCTAAATACGGTATTAACAGTTGCTGTTGATGATACTACTGCCGAACCACAGGTTAAAGCCGAAACTGAAGCCGTGGTGGTGGTAGTTGTAGTGGTTGTGGTAGTCGTTGTTTTTTCGCTGCTTTTTTTACATGCTACCAGGATGCAAACTGTTATCAGCAAGCCTGCGCCGGATAAGAGTATTAACTTTTTCATGATCAAAGGGTGTTTAATGTTTCTTTTTTCTTTGATCGAAAGTATCCTCAATTTTTCCAGGCAATAAATATTATCGATAAACAGGGCTTATATGATGGTGAATGGGCGCTGATGGATGGTGTGTCTATAAAATATGGGATGGCGTTTGTTAAAGCAGATCAACGGAATAGGTCTGGAACAGGGCGGAATAAACATCTGTCGATGTAAACGACTAAGCTCGCGATATATCAATAATCATCGTAAAATAACGGTATATCAAAAAGTCCAAACAAGTGCCTTATTATAAATATTTTAACTGTTATATAGATTCTGTTAATAAATTCCACATAAATCAATTAAACAATATTGATAACCAATTAATTGGCTTTAAGCTTTGTGCATTCTGCTTTAAGCTTTTATAATTTCAACAAATGGCACCTGTTTGGTGTTATGGATAAGAAAATACAAGATCACTAACGCTAAACAACCCAAACATGTCAAAAAAAGTAGCCGGGCAGCTTGTAGAAATGCTGATACAGGCCGGTATCAAACGTATATACGCCATTACTGGCGATAGTTTAAATGAACTTAATGATGCCGTACGCAGAACGCCCGAATTAAAATGGATCCATGTACGTAACGAAGAAGCAGGCGCTTTTGCAGCTTCGGCCGATGCGCAACTGAGCGGACTTGCCTGCTGTGCAGGCAGCAGTGGTCCCGGGCATGTGCACCTGGTGAATGGCCTTTATGATGCTCACCGGTCAGGAGCACCTGTTTTAGCCATTGCCTCTACCTGTGCCACAAAGGAGTTTGGCAGTAACTACTTCCAGGAAACAAATGTGATCAAGCTTTTTGATGATTGCAGTTATTACAATCAGGTTGCTGCCAACAACAAACAAATGCCCCGAATGGCACAGGCGGCTATCCAAACTGCTATTCAGCGCAAAGGTGTTGGCGTATTGGGTTTACCGGGCGATGTGGCAGGGGAGGATGCTGTTGAAATCGACTCATCGGTAAATAACTTTTTTTGCAAGGCCAACATTACCCCGGTATGGGAAGAATTGGTGCAGCTGGCCGACCTGATTAACCGATACCCCAAAGTTTGCATTTTTGGCGGTATAGGCTGTGCCGATGCTCATGATGAAGTAGTTGAACTTGCAGCACTGATCAAAGCGCCGGTTGGTTATTCGTTTCGTGGCAAAATGTTTTTGGAGCATGATAACCCGTACGAGGTTGGCATGACCGGCCTGCTTGGCTTGCCCGCCGCGTATCATAGCATGCATGAAAGCGATTTGGTTATCCTGCTTGGCACCGATTTCCCTTACACGCCCTTTTATCCCCAGGATAAAAAGATAGTGCAGATTGACATCAAGCCCGAAAACCTTGGTCGCCGGGCAAAATTAACGATGGGGCTTTACGGTGATATAAAATCTACAATTAAAGCATTGATCCCTTTAATTAAAGAAAAAACCGACAGCAGCTTTTTAGATGCGCAATTGCATGTACATGCTAAAGTAAAAGAGCAACAGCAAGCCTATATTAAGGATTTTGGTGAACATGATGCTATTCATCCCGAAGCTTTAGCAGCTATCGTAGACGAATATGCTTCTGCCGATGCCATTTTTACCTGCGATACAGGGATGTGTAATGTTTGGAGTGCCAGGCATATCAGCGCTAATGGCAGGCGTTCGATGATCGGCTCGTTTGTTCATGGATCTATGGCCAATGCTATGCCGCATGCTATCGGCGCGGCGCTGGCCTGTCCCGAAAGGCAGGTGGTAGCCATGTGTGGTGATGGAGGGATCTCCATGTTGTTAGGCGATTTAGCCACTATTAAACAATATGATCTGCCCATAAAGATCATTGTATTTAATAACAGGAGCCTTGGCATGGTAAAGCTGGAAATGGAAGTAATGGGCCTGCCCGATTTCGAGGTTGACATGCACAATCCTGATTTTACCATGGTGGCCGAATCGATGGGAATCAAAGGCATCACCATAAATGACCCGCAGGATCTTGAGCAAGGAATCGCTGAGGCTTTTGCACACACAGGACCAGTTTTAGTAAATGTTTATACCGACGGAACTGCCCTTGCCATGCCGCCGCATATCGAACTTAAAATGGTTAAAGGAATGGCCGTCTCCATGACCAAAATGATGCTTGGCGGGAAATTTGATGAGGTTTTGGCTACGGTGAAAGGTAACTATAAGCATCTGCCCGAAATATTTGATTGAATTATTGCACGAATACCTTGCAAATTCAACACAATTAAAACGAATTACACGAATTGATTGGGAATTCGTGTAATTCGTTTTAATTAGCGAAAATTAGTGTGGAAATTATTATCTCTGATTTGTATAAAATTAATATGCGCATCAGCGGGATCGTAATCGATACTTAATACAAGGTTATCTATTTTGTAATGGTCTACCGGGAAGGGTTTATCCAGTATCGGCGAATCTCCGTGTTTGGTTTGTGTTGGCTCACCTGCTTTTTTGAAGACTTCTTCACGGGTATCGTCGAATGAAATCTCAAATGGGAGTATATATTGCATATCCGGGTTAGGGTAAATATTCAGATGAGAGAATATTGGCTGGCCGGGTTCTAAAACGATCAGTTCATCTTCGTCAATAACAGAATCCTCATTGGTGAACCCCAAATCGATACCCAATATTTCAGATCGCATGTAATCGCTTTTTAAAATATTGTATGAGCTAAGATCAGTAAATGTATGGGCTAAAAATGCCTGGAAACTATCATCATAAAGATACGAGCCGAATTGGTTTGTAAAATGGAGGTAGGTGAACATTTGGCCGTTTCTTATTTGATTGATCAAAATTACAACAAATCAAAATAAAGCTACATTATGTTTTTTACTTTCGTTACATGATGATAATGCAGTTTGCTCCAGGTTTGTTTTTGAGGGAAGAAAATGATGATATCTTAATTGTTTCTTATGAAAACCCAATGTTATCCTTCGAAAAAACGATCCATTTAAATTCAAAAGCAATCATCCATAATGATCATCTAAAGACCAATATAGTTGATATTCGTTCAGATAGTCTGGTTTTTATAACAATTAATCAAGGTTCGCCCAGGGAATTAACACATGTTCTGAAATCTATGTTAAAAATGCAGAAGAAATCTGTTTGCTTTGCAGTTTTCGTGCGTTTGAACAAGTTAATGACCTTCGTAAAACAGGATGTTATAAGCTTACTGAATATATTGCAAACCGGTTAAAGGATAAATATGGTATCGAATGGGAATACAAAATATCGGTAGATACCCATGAAAAAGAGAAACAGTTTAACATGAGCGTTTTCATTATAATCCTCACGCTTATAGTAATTTTTGTTTTAATATACTACAGGCTAAAGTATGATATAAACCATCCTAAAATAAATTCCAGTCGTTGATGGTATAAAGCAATTTATTTTTCTTCAGTAAATCGGGCTTCCTCTAAATTTCCCTACTTTTAAGCCCGCAATGGAAGCAAAAAATAATAAGAAAACCATTTGGGCCTGGTGCATGTTTGACTGGGCCAATCAGTCATATAATATCGTTATCACCTCTACTATTTTTCCAGCATACTTTGTGGAGGTTACCAAGTTCAATTCAAAAAACACCCAAATGGTAACTTTTTTTGGGCACAGGTATGTTAATACGGTTTTATCAAATTATATATTGGGTCTGTCATATCTTGTGGTGGCCGCCATCCTGCCTATCCTCACTTCCATCGCCGATTATCGGGGCAATAAAAAATCATACCTGCAATTATTTACCTGGCTGGGCAGTTTGGCCTGTGCAGGCTTGTTTTTCTTTAAACCGGGTGTTGGGTTGGAAATCCCGATGCTTTGCTTTGGCCTCGCTTCTATAGGTTATTGCGGTGGCTTTGTATTTTATAATTCTTATCTCCCTCAAATAGCCACGCCCGATAAGCAGGACGCTGTAAGCGCCGAAGGATTTATTTATGGTTATGTAGGCAGTATTGTGGTGCAGGTACTTTGCTTCATTGTAGTACTTGAGCCCAATTGGTTTGGCATTACTGACGACTGGCTGCCGGCCCGGATCTCATTCCTGATGGTTTTTGTATGGTGGATAGGTTTTTCCATTATCCCATTCCGCCTGTTGCCAAAAGGGCAGCCCAACGCGGGTAAGCATAGTTATAACGTGCTTACCGGAGGCTTTAAAGAACTGGCGAAGGTTTTCGGGAAGGTAAGGAATATGCCCTTGCTCAAACGCTTCCTTGCTTCGTTTTTCCTTTATTCGGTAGGCGTACAAACCATTATGCTGGTTGCGGCTAATTTTGCTGCCAAGGAGTTACACATGCCTGATGCCGCCCTCATCTCCATCGTGCTCATCATCCAGGTGGTCGCCGTGCCCGGTGCATTGATCGCCTCCAAATCATCGGAGAAATTCGGGAACGTGCGTACGCTGGTAGGTTTGGTGGCAGTCTGGTCGGCCATTTGTTTGTATGCTTACTTTATCACCAATTCTACCCAGTTTTATGTTGCCGCGGTTATCATTGGTATTGTAATGGGAGGGGTGCAGTCTTTATCGCGTTCAACCTACTCCAAATATTTGCCCGAAAATATCCCGGATACGGCTTCCTATTTTAGCTTTTATGATGTTACCGAAAAGCTTTCGATAGTGGTTGGCCTGTTTTGTTTTGGCTTTGTAGAGGCTGTAACTAATGAAATGCGCGACTCGACACTTGCCCTTGATGGTTTTTTTGTGTTGGGGCTTATTATGCTCATCGTGCTGATGTTTAAAGAAAATAAACTCCGTAAACAGCGTGTTGAAGTAGAAGCCTAAACAATTTGGCGGCAGGCTTGTACTATCAATAAATAAAAACATAAGCCATGATCCACACAGTTAACAACGTTACCGGCGACAACGGCACGCAAAGAAATATCATTATAGAGCCGGTACTGCATCAGTCGGCAAATCATGAGTTAAATTCAACCGGCCTGTACAAACTTTATAAAGGCGGTGCCGATGGTGAGGCCATCCTTTTTGAAGTACAGGAAATAGCCCCCGAAATTGGCGAAAGCAAACCCTTGCTTGATGATAAAAAGAACCCGGATTATTTGGGACAGATCCAGTTTGAGGGCGATGTTACTTCTAAATGGCACTACTCGGAAGGTACTTTATCGGATTATGAGCAGCAACAGGTGGTGGATTTTATCCAAAATACAAATTAGTTAGTTTTTCTTTTTTCCTGCTGACATAGGGCTGTCACCATGGTGTGGTTACTTTGTATTGTAATCAAAAACAAAACATCAAAGCAATGGAAACTAACACAAATCAACAATCAACAGAAACTGCAGCAGCATCTGTTTATACGTCCGATCAACTTTTACAAAGCTGGCTTGGCCAGCGCCGGGTAACCCGCAGGGTTATCGACGCTTTCCCGGAGGATGCCTTATTTAATTATTCGATAGGCGGTATGCGCCCCTTTGCCGATATGGTAAAAGAGTTTATTAGTATGGGCGGGCCTTGTGTAAGAGGCGTTGTAACAGATAACTGGACACCAATTGCCGGTCTGGATCATCATACAGGTAAAATAGCAGCGACTACAAAGGCGGAACTGCTGCAACTTTGGGATGATGCCACTGAGGAAATCAAAACCTATTGGCCCCGGATTACGCCCGAGCGTTTCCAGGAAACTGTATTGGCATTTGGCCAATACGAAGGATTGGTCAATTATATTTTACAGTATATTATTGATAATGAGATCCATCACCGCGGCCAGGGCTATGTTTATCTGCGTTCTTTGGGCATTGAACCGCCCGCGTTTTATGACAGGAGTTAAATAACGCTTTATAACGAAATTGGAAGGCTTCCCGTCAGGGAGGCCTTTTTTATGGGAAATCGCTTTTAAAATCAAAGTCACAACGAGGCGCCTACGGAGCCCGAAATGTTTTTTTTGGAGCTATAAACACGGTACCCCTCTGGGGTATATCAGTAAGTTTATAACTCCGTTAGGAGTATCGTGTTTATAGCAAATATCAAATTCTATTGCCGGGCTCCGTAGGTGCCTCGTTTTTAAAGCGATTTCTTTGCCATTTTATGATAGCTACCGGGAGATGCTATTTTTATATCTTTAAACTTCTCATCTTAATTTTAATAATGGCAATTATCCGCTCTTTTGCTTTGTTTTTATTGGCCGGCTTATTTGAAATAGGCGGCGGCTATTTGGTTTGGCTTTGGTTAAAAGAAGGTAAGCCGCTTTGGTTCGGAATAGCAGGCGGAGTGATCCTGGCGCTTTATGGTATCGTAGCAACGTGGCAAACCGCCAATTTCGGCAGGGTGTATGCGGCTTATGGCGGTATTTTTATTGTAATGGCATTAATCTGGGCCTGGAAAGCTGATGGCTTTAAGCCCGACCGATATGATATTATCGGTGCTTTGATTGCATTGATAGGTGCTTGTATCATTGTTTATGCACCGCGCGGGCATTGATAAGTACTATTGTCGGACTTTTTTGCAGTTTCTAAAATTTGCATACATTTAGTGAGCAAATGGAAAATAAAAACAACAAAAAAACCATCCGGGCCTGGGCTTTTTTTGATTGGGCCAATTCGGCCTACAACCTGGTCATCACTTCAACCATTTTCCCGGCTTACTATGTAGCCATAACTACCAATCATGCCAATGGCGACAGGGTTAACTTTTTTGGGAAAAGCTTTGTAAATACTGCTCTTTCAGATTATGCTTTATCGGCCGCTTACCTGGTAATGGTTTTGCTGCTGCCTATATTATCATCCATCGCCGACTATAAGGGCAATAAAAAGATCTTCATGATGTTTTTTACCCTGCTTGGCTCGGCCGCCTGTTGTGCGCTCTTCAACTTTGATAAAGACCACCTGGAGTTAGGTGTCATTTGCTTTGCGCTGGCGGCTATAGGTTACAGCGGTGGTTTTGTGTTTTACAATTCATATCTGCCCGAAATCGCCACTGTTGATATGCAGGATAATGTGAGTGCTAAAGGTTTCACCTATGGCTACATCGGCAGTGTACTGCTTCAGCTTATTTGTTTTTTATTTGTGCTGAAAGGGGATTGGTTTGGTATTGTTGACAAAACCTTCGCGCCCCGATTATCATTTTTACTGGTTGGCTTATGGTGGATAGGGTTTGCTATGATCCCGTTCAGTGTATTGCCTAAGGGCAGCCCAAATGCGCAAAGCCATAATCATCATATTATAAAAGGCGGTTTTATTGAATTGGGGCACGTTTGGAAAAAGGTTAAGGAAATGCCGTTGTTAAAAAGGTTTTTACCATCGTTCTTTTTCTATTCTATGGGCGTACAAACCATTATGCTGGTAGCAACCGGTTTTGCTGCAAAAGAGCTTAAAATGGAAACTCCGCAGCTCATCACTATCATTTTAATTATTCAATTGGTTGCTATTTTGGGTGCTACGCTTATGTCGCGCCTGTCGGGTAAATACGGTAACGTAAGGGTTTTAATTAGTGTGGTGATCCTGTGGATTGCGGTTTGTATCGCTGCTTATTTTACCTATACACAAACACAGTTTTACATCATAGCAGTAGTGGTTGGTTTGGTGATGGGCGGCATCCAGTCCATGTCGCGCTCAACGTATTCAAAATATCTGCCCGAAAATATTCCTGATACGGCCTCCTTTTTTAGCTTTTATGATGTTACCGAAAAGCTGGCCATAGTAGGTGGGGTATTTAGCTTTGGTTTTTTTGAAGAAATAACAGGAAGCCCGCGAAATTCGGTTTTAGTACTGGGCGTATTTTTCATTGTTGGCTTAGTTTTGTTGTTTTCTTTGCTAAGGGCTGAACGAAACGTCAATAAAAATTTGGATTTTAGCGCCCGTTAACTAATTTGTGCCGATGAAGGTTGAGTTGTTCATACCGTGTTTTATAGATCAGTTGTTTCCGGCAACTGCTTTTAATACCGTAAAAGTGTTGGAGAAAGCAGGGTGCAAGGTGAGTTATAACCCGGCGCAAACCTGCTGCGGTCAGCCGGCTTTTAATGCTGGTTTTTGGGATGATGCCAAAGAGGTGGGAAGCAAGTTTTTAAGTGATTTTTCGGAAGACAGCGTTATTGTTTCGCCCTCAGCTTCATGTACAGGCATGGTAAAAAATTATTATAACGATCTGTTTACCAATACGGCTGTACACAATAAATGCAGAGCCATTCAAGGGAATATCTACGAACTGTCCGACTTTTTGGTGAATATCCTGGAGTTTGATTATTTCGGCGCCGAGCTTGACGGCAAGGCTGTGTATCATGATAGCTGCGCCGGCCTGCGCGAATGCAAAATAAAGAATGAGCCCCGCCAGTTACTTTCTAAAGTACTTGGGCTTGAACTGCTTGACCTGAAAGACGGTGAAACCTGCTGCGGTTTTGGAGGCACCTTCGCCGTTAAGTTTGATGGCATTTCAACCGCCATGGCGCAGCAAAAAGTAAATAACGCCCTTGATGCCGGTGCCGAATACATTATCTCAACAGATACTTCATGTTTAATGCACATGCAAGGGTATATCGACAAAAACAATCTGCCTATCCAAACCATGCACATTGCCGATGTTTTGGCTTTGGGCTGGGGGAATGTGTAGTTAGTTTTTTTTATCAATCGTATTTAGACGTCGTTTAAAATTGATGAATATCGCTTACAGATAGATAATGCTTCATTGCCGTTGGTTTTAACCAACGGGATAATGAGTAGCGATAAGAGGGCTTCAGCCCAAATCTGCTAATACAATTGGGCTAAAGCCAAGACTTCTTAGCTTTTTTACCGTCGGTTAAAACCAACGGCAATGAATATTTTTTTAATAATGTCCCAAAAGATACTATTTTACTTCCGCTCAATATCCAGAATAGCTCCTTCTTTCGCCATCTCTACAAGAAATGGCTTGGCAATACCTTGCTGGGCGTTATCATAGGCGGTATCACCCTTTGCCGCGATATCATCAAGGCCCTCTTCACGGTCCGATTCATATTTGTTTAAGGCCAGATAAACAGAATCGCCGGAAACCTTATTTACCCTGTAAAGGGTATAGTGATCGTTTTTAAGTTTGATATGAAATACATCGTTCTTTTGTGGCGATAAAACCCATTGATTTACTTTTTTTGCCTTTTGTTTTTCGCTGATGTAAAAGAATATCGAGCCGATAACGATCAAAAAGCAGCCCGCAAATGTCCATACCGGTATTTTGGTTTGAGTTTTCAGGTTGTCATAGCTTAATTTAAGCGAGGCGGGCATTTCCTTAAGCTTTAACACCTGCCTGCAATGGAGGCATTGTGAAACGCCGGTTTTGCCAATTGGGAAAAACGGGATCCAGAAAATATGCGCCCAGCGTTGAAATACATTCGTCTGGATACTGTTGCCGGTATTGCAGTTAGGGCAGGTGTCGCTTGTTATTTCAGCTTTTAAGAGTTTCGCTTTAGTGCCGTATATGATCATGATATTGCCGGTTTAGGGTTTACGTTTTATACGCTCCGAAAATAGGCAAATTACCAGGATTATGAAAATACGGGGCTTATAAAGAGGCGCTTGTTTATAGAAAAACTAAAGCAACGATGGTGGCACTGTTTTGTCAGTGGGTATTGGCAAGACGCTCTGCAGGTTCAAAAAAATTCAAAAAAACATCAAAAAAATCGAGAAATAAATGTACGTCCTAAAGTGATGAATATATACTCCTTAAAGTTTTAGTGGTTGATAATCAAATATTTATCGGTGTGTCAGGTAAAATATTAAAGCTTTGATTATCAATGTGTTTCATAAAAAGCATGTTTTGCGTTTCACTCTCAAAAAATGGAACATTTTAAAAACGCGGCGAAAGCAAAATCAATTTTATTTGGGGAATGGCGATTTTGGGACACCCATAATTTTACAAATACTTTTTACCTTGAAGTGAAATTGCTGAAATAGGCATTTCTTTAAAAAACATTATCTTTGCCGATTGAAATGAACAAGAAAGTCGCTTTTTACACTTTAGGCTGCAAGCTGAATTATTCAGAGACCTCATCCATCGGTCGGCTGTTTAACCAGGCCGGTTATGATACGGTGAATTTTACCGAAACACCGGATGTTTTTGTGATCAATACCTGCTCGGTTACGGATAATGCTGATAAAAAGTGTAAGAAGATTGTTAAGGAAGCGCTTAAAATTTCACCTAACGCCTACGTAACTATAGTAGGTTGTTACGCGCAGCTAAAACCGCAGGAAATTGCCGAAATTCCGGGTGTTGACATGGTGCTTGGCGCTGCCGAAAAATTCCAGATAGTTGATCATATTACCGACCTAACTAAAAGGCCAAAGGCATTGGTGCTTAATCAGCCGGTGTCTGAAGCTAATGAGTTTGTTCCCGCATATTCTTTTGGCGACCGCACCCGTACTTTCCTGAAAGTGCAGGATGGCTGTGATTATTCTTGTACCTTTTGTACCATCCCATTGGCCCGCGGCGCAAGCAGGAGCGATACCATTGAAAATGTTGTAGCGCAGGCAAAGCAAATTGCTGAGTCGGGCGTAAAGGAAATTGTACTTACCGGTGTAAACCTTGGCGATTTCGGAATCCGTAACGGTAAACGCGAAGACAAGTTTTTTGATTTGGTTAAGGCCCTTGATGAGGTAGAAGGTATCGACCGGTTCAGGATCTCATCTATCGAGCCTAATTT
This sequence comes from uncultured Mucilaginibacter sp., assembly GCA_966212355.1. Classification (GTDB taxonomy): domain Bacteria; phylum Bacteroidota; class Bacteroidia; order Sphingobacteriales; family Sphingobacteriaceae; genus Mucilaginibacter. Next base: position 171,330 of record CBIHRB010000003.1, on the reverse strand, counting down.
GCTTACCGATGAGATCATCGCTTTTGTAGCTGCTTCAAAACGTTTCGTACCACATTTTCATATTCCGCTGCAATCCGGTTCGGATAAGATTTTGGGTCTGATGCGCCGCCGCTATAAACGCGATCTTTATGTTAACCGTGTTGCTAAAATAAAAGAACTGATGCCCGATTGCTGTATCGGTGTGGATGTTATTGTTGGTTTCCCCGGCGAAACAAGAGAGGATTTTATCGATACCTATAATTTTCTGAACGAACTTAATATATCATACCTGCACGTATTTACTTATTCGGAAAGGGAGAATACCCTGGCAGCCCAGATGACCGGAGCTGTTCCAGGCTCTGCACGTGGGGAAAGGAGTAAAATGCTGCATATCCTGTCGGACAAAAAGCGCCGTGCTTTTTATGAAAGCCAACTCGGTAAAAACCAGGAAGTTTTGTTTGAGGGTGATATCAAAGATGGCTTTATGCACGGCTTTACCCGTAACTATGTGAAAGTTCGCACCAAGTATGATCCTGTACTGGTTAACGAATTGAAAACGGTGCACCTAACAAATATTTCACCTGATGGTGATGTTGAAATAACAGAAGGCGAAGAAATATTAGTGCATTAAATTCTATATTCGCCTTAAAATATAACCTATGTTTCCAACGCTTACATCGTTACTGAAATACCTTTTTGGTTTTAATCTTCCTTTGCCTATACAAACCTTCGGCTTTTTTGTGGCGATAGCTTTTGTTGGCGCTTACTGGGCGTTTGGCCAGGAGTTTAAACGTAAAGAAGCGTTGGGTGTAATCCATACTTTTAAAAAACGGGTTACTATCGGGTTGCCGGCTTCAAATGCCGAGCTTGCGGGAAATGGTGTTTTTGGCTTTATATTAGGCTATAAAATTGTTGACTGTATTCTCAATTACCAGGCTCTTATAGATAACCCGCAGGAGTTTTTGTTATCCCTGCGAGGCAACTGGATAGGTGGGATTCTTGGAGCGGCAGCATTTGCCTACTGGGCCTGGCATGAGGCTCAAAAGCAAAAGCTTGAAAAACCGGTAACCAAAGATGTAGATGTACATCCCAATGAATTGATGGGTAGTATATTGCTTTGGGCGGCGGTGTTTGGGTTTGCCGGCGCTAAGCTGTTTAATGCACTGGAAAACTGGGGCGACTTTATGAAAGACCCGGTTGGCATGCTGATAGGCTTTAGTGGTTTAACCTTTTATGGCGGCCTGATCTGCGGTGGCGCGGCAGTACTCTATATTGCTAACAAACACGGCATTAAACCGCTGGATATGCTTGATATCGGTGGCCCGGGCATGATGCTGGCTTATGCCTTAGGCCGTATCGGCTGCCAGATGAGCGGCGATGGTGATTGGGGTATAGTTAACCTGGCGCCAAAGCCTCATTGGTTAAGTTGGGCTCCTGATTGGATGTGGAGCTTTAAATTTCCGCACAACGTGAACGACGAAGGTGTGCAAATGGTAAATTGTATGGGCAAATTTTGCCATGAACTGCAATATCCGGTTTATCCAACCTCATTTTATGAATCTGTAATTTGTTTATTACTGTTCTTTGTATTGTGGAAAATAAGGCACATTTTTAAAGCTCCGGGCGTTTTGTTTGGTATATACATGATATTAGCAGGCGTTGAGCGTTTCTTTATTGAGCTCATCAGGGTTAATACAAAGTATGTTGTTGCAGGTGTTTCATTTACCCAGGCCGAAATGATCTCTGTGATCATGGTTTTAGGTGGTATTACGCTTATTGTAACCGGATTAAACAAAGAAAAGAAAGCGCTGGGCACAACAAATGGCTGATAACAAATCAAAAGGCAGTTTAATCCATAACCAGGTATTCAGATTTGTAGTTTCGGCCGGTGCCGGCTTTTTGGTGGATGTTTCGGCATTTTATCTTTTTTATCACAATCTGCTTATACAGCATACTTATAGGATATTCGGGCTTACCGTTCGTAATTATACCGTATCATTGGCATTATCGTTTTTCATGGGCGTTGTAGTTAATTTTTTAATTACCCGCTACATGGTGTTCAACGAATCGAAATCGGCCCCGCGCAAGCAGTTTTTTCGCTTTGTAACGGTGGCTATAATCGGTTTCTTCGCCAACTTATCAGTTGTAAAAATATTGATCCAAACTTGCAGCTTTAACCCTACAGTAGCACGGATCTCGGCTGCACTAAGTCTGTTTTTTGCAAGTTTTTTTATCCATAAAGTTTTTTCATTTAGTCTATCATTAAAACGTAACCATGCAAACAGCGAACATCATAAACCAGGTAATTGAAGTTTCAAAACAGGCGGGTGATTTCATCAGGCAGGAACGTAAAGCATTTGATCCTGATAAGATAGAATATAAAGGCCTCAACGATATGGTATCCTACGTTGATAAAACCGCCGAAGAAACTATAGTAAAAGGCCTGAGCAAGATTTTGCCTGAAGCGGGGTTCATCACCGAAGAAAAGACAACAACCAAAATAGGCGAGCGTTACAACTGGATCATTGACCCTCTGGATGGTACTACCAATTTCATTCATGGAGTACCCGCTTTTTCAGTAAGTATCGCGTTGAAAGAATATGATGAGCTGATAGCCGGTGTTATATATGAAATAAACCTTGACGAATGCTTTTACGCCTGGAAAGATGCGCCCGCATATCTGAATGGCAAAGAAATCAGTGTAAGTAAAAACAAAACAATAGGCACCAGCTTATTGGCAACCGGGTTCCCATATTACGATTTTACAAAGCAGGCCGCCTATATCGAATTATTTACCGAACTGATGCGCAGCAGCCATGGCTTACGCCGTTTAGGTTCTGCAGCTGTTGACCTCGCTTATACTGCCTGCGGTCGTTTTGATGCTTTTTATGAGTATAACCTCAACGCCTGGGATGTTGCCGCCGGTATTGTAATTGTAAGACAAGCAGGAGGCGAAGTGGTGAACTTTAAAGGCGGCTCTGAGGTATTGGATACGCGTGAGCTGTTGGCTACTAATGGGAAGATAACTGGGGAGATGCTGGAGGTGATAGGGAAGTATTTTAAATAGGAGCATTCTTAGGTGCGGAGCTTAGCTTAAAGGCGATAGACGGAGCACTTTTTGAAATTAATCATTGAAAATTAAAGACTAACATGCGCATTTTAGCATTAGGTCTTATTAAGATTTAACATTAAAAGATTTATATCGATGCTTGTATTTTAGGAATAGTTGTGTATTTTTAGTAGATATCATAATTTATTTTTGAATAAATGAGTAATCTACTTTATTATCCATACATAAACCTTCCCCGAACTGATTGGACTTTAAGAACGTTATTATATTATGATAGTATCGGTTCAATAGTTCCTCAGGAGTATTTTTACGAGCCTGACAGGAACTACGATGAGTTTATGCTTGAGCTTGTTCGAAGCGGACTTGTAATACCTATAAATCCTATCGACATTTTAGATAATCCGTGGGAAGCTACACAGCCATTCCTTCAACTCATTGAAAATAATCGCCGTAAACTTACAATTGCTCAAGACCGCTTTAGAGGCGACAATCGTAACAATATTTATCAAAATAAACTTTTACGAATAAATATTCATGCTGATAAATTTGATGGGAACGTTTTCTACGGATTAGAACAATTGGGGATTGCTGAAAGATTTAATGGAGATTGGTATTCCGTTGAGAGAAGAACAGCAAATAATCTGATGAGTTTTTTAGCAACATTGGTAAGCGCAAAAACTGATAGATTGGCGGCAACAGATTACATTCGACCATTTTACAATAGATCTTCATTTTATAGAGAAGCACAAAAGAGGGAAACAATTTTAACACATTTAATGCCTTTTCCCGAAGAGATAGATTTGAAAAGACTTTTGGGATTTAAAGAAAAATACGCAACACTTTTAGAAGCTTTTAGAACGCGTGTTGAATTGATTGTTTTAGACCCTAACATAACTGAGGGGAGTGCTCTCTTTCATCAGCATTTAATGGAATTACTCCAAAGAAAAGAAGAGTTATCGGCTAAGATGAACGAAAATCAGTTCGGCAAGATTTTGTTTGGTACCGCTTGTGGCTTAATAGGAGCTTATCAGGGACTTGCCGCAGCATCGACAACGGGAGCCATTATAGGAGGACTGCCTGGTTTTGCAAATGCAGTTTACTCTGCACTTCAAATAGAAAGAGCTGAAAATGTTTTTGATCAAAGCGGCCTTAAGTACTTAGCTCTTGCTGATAAAAGATTGAGGTAAAAGTTATAGTAAATTTTGAAATGAATTGGCAGGAATATCAAGAATCAGTTGGATTGCTTTATGAGCAAATGGCCGAGATTGGAATTGTCTCAAAAAATATTACTATTCTCGATAAGATCACCGGACAACCAAGACAAGTTGATGTCTGGTGGGAAATTCAGTTAGATAAGCATAGGTTTAAAATATTGATTGATGCTAAGCAAAGAAAAAATAAAGTAGATGTAAAGGATGTAGAAGAAGTAATAATGTTAGCTAAAGCTGTAAATGCAGATAAAGCAATAATTGTTACAAATAATGAGTGGACGAAGCCTGCTGAATTAAGTGCGAAATTTAATGGCTTGGATTTAAGAATTTTTACAATAGATGAGGCGACAGACTTGATAGTCGAAGACAAATGGTTAATGTGTCAAGTCTGCAACGAAGACTGTGTTATACTTGATAGCAATGGCTATTTTGAAGTTAATGGGTTAATAAATTGGTGGCTTGGTGGAAAATGCCGAAGTTGTAATTCAATATATATTCACTGTCAGGATTGTGGCGGTAAAGGTATAATTAATGTAAATATACATTGGAGATGTGATTGCCCTTATATATGGAAGTCTGAAAATAATGTGGTTTCAATTTACTGGTGTAACGAAGATCAAACGAATGAAAATAATTTTGAAAATCCTCAACAACTCAAAATTGATTTTAAAGAGTAGATTATTACAATTGAGTATTACATTACCTGAAAAATACTACGTTATATTAATATAAAAGCCTCTCACTTTTAATGAAAGGCTTTTGGGTAAGCAATGGGGCTCGAACCCTCAATAAATAATAATATTATAACGCTTAATAAACTATCTCAATGATATCCAGGACTACAAATTTAATCGTAGCCTTTATTTTACAACGGTAGCCTCAAGTTCAACCTTTAATGTTTCAAAAAGGCTTTTCACCTCTAACAAAGTTAAGGCTTGCTTAATTTTATGTTGAGATATCCAGTCTTGTAATATTTGAAAATGGGGCCAGAGCTCAGCTGTCGAAGTTGTATAAATATTGAGCCTGACAATGCCTTTTGGTTCGTATCCTGCCTTGCTGATCACATGCTCAAGATTCTGCAGGGCCTGAATTAATTGAGATTTCATGTCTTCGTCGCTTGATTTTCCGTCGGCGCTTATTGCCGTTTGCCCCGAAACATATAATGTGCTTTCTACGTTTTTTACTTCCACGGCCTGTACATAACTGCGTTCGTCTTGCCATTGCCAGGGATTGATAATTCTCTTTTCCATTTTATTGATGTTTTTTGTTTGTGCCCAAACGGACACGGTTGTAATTAATGAGAGTGCTAAAAGTGTTGCTGCTTTTTTCATGTTTGCGCCTTAAACTTGTACTGCAAACTTGGTAATTACATCCGGAATGGAACGTTGACCTACCTCACGTTTTTGAAGTGAGGTAGATCACATCAATAAGATATTCTGCTTAAAGTTTCGCGTGAAACGCCCAGGTAGGAGGCCAGTAAGGCTTTGGGTACACGGTTAATAAGGGTTGGGTATTGCTTAATAAGCTGTTCATAACGCTCCTTAGCGTTGGAGGTAAGGGTAGATATGATACGCCTTTGAGAGGAAAGAAAACCAAAAGTTGCCTTTTCAAGAAAAAAACGTTCCATTTTTTGAAGGCCGTTGCAAAGCTTTTTGTAGTCTTCGAGGGTCAGGCATAACACTTCGGTATCTTCAATGCACTCCAGCGACATTGTTGCAGGAGTTTCCGTGTAGTATGCATAAAAATCGGTCTCCCACCAATCTTCCATAGCAAAGGCAACAATATGCTGCTTTCCTGTATCGTCGGTATATATAAGTTTTAAAAGTCCTGAAACAACAAAGTAGTTATGATTAACGACCATACCTTCCTGAATCAGGAATTGGTGTTTTCTGAATTTTTTAGTTGTAAAATGAGTAGATATGAACTCAAACTCATCATCAGTTAGCGATATTATTTTTTCTATATGTTCTCGTAATTTATGCTGCATGATGTAAAGCCGCTATAAAGATAAGTTTGAAATCGCTTTATTCAAATCCATTCTGCAATCACCCAATCGCACAAAAAAAATCGGACAAAAATTTCAAAGAACTTTTGTTCGACAGAAGGGTAAGCAATGGGGCTCGAACCCCAAAATCTTCAATATTATAACGCTTCAGAAACCACCTCGGTAACTTCAGGTACCATGCGTTTAAGCAGGTTTTCGATACCGGCTTTAAGGGTTACGGTTGATGATGGGCAACCGCTGCATGAACCGCGAAGTTCAACAGTTACAACACCTTCGTTAAATGAACGGTAAGAGATTGCGCCGCCATCCTGCTCAACAGCCGGGCGAACGTAATCATGCAGGATCTGCTGAATTTTAACCTCGGTCTCTGTGCCTTCAAAGTTTCCGGCTTCGACCTCTTCCTCTAACTGGATCTTTAATTCTGACTCGATTGCACCTTTAACAAACTCTTTCATTATCGGTTCAACATCTGCCCATTCGCTGCCTTCAGTTTTGGTAATGGTAACAAAATTGCTGGCAAAGAAAACGCCGTTTACAAACGAAAACTTATACAGTTCCTTTGCAAAAGGTGAATGTTCGGCACTTTCCTTAGTAGGGAAGTCAACACTGCCGTTAATAAGCAGTTTGTTAACTATGAATTTCATAGTTGCCGGGTTAGGCGTTAATTCGGTATATACGTTGATATTCATCGTTTCGTGTTTTTATTCATCTAATTAACAAATTTAACTACCTTTTTTATTAAAAGCTACCGTAAACTTTGTTATGACATTTCTTTGATGTGCAGATTTTAAATTTCAGATGTGCGGATGCGCAGATATGAAAATTGCTTGGACAATTAAAGCATCAAAAAATCATAATAAAATTTGCACATCTAACTCAAATCCCTGTATAGTTCAACGGCGTTATCTTTTTGATCTCCTCTTTAATGGCCTCACTTACATTTAACGTATCAACAAACTCGGCTATTGTGTTAGCATTGATCTGCTGATTGGTACGGGTAAGGTCTTTCAGGGCTTCGTAAGGATTAGGGTAAGCTTCGCGCCTTAATATGGTTTGGATAGCTTCTGCAACAACAGGCCAGTTAGCTTCCAGATCGGCATTGATAGCATCTGTATTCAATAGCAATTTATTTAACCCCCTTACGGTTGATTTAATGGCAATCAATGTATGTGCAAAAGGTACACCGATGTTCCTTAATACGGTCGAGTCGGTAAGGTCGCGCTGTAACCTTGAAATAGGCAATTTGGCTGCAAGGTGTTCAAATAAAGCATTAGCGATACCCAGGTTGCCTTCGGAGTTTTCAAAGTCGATAGGATTAACCTTATGCGGCATGGCTGACGAGCCAACTTCGCCGGCTTTGATCTTTTGCTTAAAGTAATTCATGGAGATGTAAGTCCACATATCACGGTCAAGATCAATCAGGATGTTGTTCACGCGCTTTAAAGCATCACATTGAGCTGCAAAGTTGTCGTAGTGCTCTATCTGGGTAGTAAACTGCGAGCGTTTAAGCCCTAAGATATTGTTCACGAAATTGTTGCCGAAAGCTTTCCAGTCGATAGCCGGATAAGCAATATTATGGGCATTAAAGTTACCGGTTGCACCACCAAACTTCGCCGAATTCGGGATTGGTTTCAGCAATTCAAGCTGGCTTTCCAAACGCTCAACAAAAACCAGAATCTCTTTGCCTAAACGCGTTGGTGAAGCCGGCTGGCCATGCGTATGTGCTAACAGCGGAACGTTTTCCCAATCGGCCGCGAATGCTTTCAGGATACTAACCAGGTTATTAATGGCAGGGTGGTAGCTGTTATTCAGAGCGAGCTTAAAGGTATATGGAATAGCAGTGTTGTTGATATCCTGAGAAGTAAGGCCAAAGTGAATAAACTCTTTGTAAGGCTCCAAACCTAATTTATCAAACTCTTTTTTAATGAAATACTCAACCGCTTTAACATCGTGATTTGTCGTTTTTTCAATCACTTTGATACTCTCAGCGTCATCTTCCGAAAAATTCCTATAAATATCGCGTAACTTTTCTGATAGATTTTTATCAAATGATTGTAACTGAGGTAGTGGATATTCGGCAAGTGCTATGAAATATTCTATCTCAACAAATACACGGTACTTGATAAGGGCATATTCTGAAAAGTATCCGGCAAGTTCGGCAGTGGTGTTTCTATAACGGCCATCAATAGGCGAGATCGCTGAAAGTGGAGTAAGCGTCATATTAAAAGAGTGGTATAATTTTTTGCAAAGGTAATCATTTTTGATGTGCCATTGGAAGATTAAAAGCTTTGCAAATAAGCCACTACAACAAACAATAACTAACTGATGTTGAAAAAAGCAAACAAGTATTTGTAATGAAAAAGTAAAAATGAATGGAAACTTTTTATTCAAAAAATGTTTCCTTAGTTTTGACCCGGAAAGTCAATGAGTCAAACAGAAAGAATTATAAAAGGTGCCGAAGACCTGTTTTTAACAGCAGGGATTAAAAGTATTACCATGGATGATATAGCCAGGCACCTTGGCATGTCAAAAAAAACGATCTATCAATTTTTCAGGGACAAAAATGAATTAGTTGTTGCTCTTACAAAAAAGAAACTCAAGGAAGATGAGGATCAAATGAATGAGATTATCAGTAAATCAGCTAATGTGATTGAAGAGATGATCAACATGACCAAATGCTCAGAAGAGATATTTTCAAGGATAAACCCGATTGTTATTCATGATTTGCAAAAATATCATGCTGAAGCCTGGAACGACTTTCAAAAGTTTAAGGCCGGGGTACTGATCCAAAAAATGGAAGAACTTTTAACTAAAGGCATGGGTCAGGGTTACATTCGTAAGGATATTGACGTAAAGATAATGGCACGGATGCGGGTTAACCAGGTGGAGTTGGGTTTTAACACTTCAATATTCCCGGTAACTGAATTTAGCCCCTGGAAGGTACAAGTTCAGTTTTTAGATCATTTTAACTATGGCATTTGTACGCTTGACGGCTACAAGCTGCTTAACGAATATAAAAATATTAATAATGAATAACCGGCTGCTGACACAAGGTTGTCAATAGCTAAAAGAAATTTGTATCAGTTTAAGTAAATCACTCAACCACAATATATATAATGAAATATCTATTTTTTACGGCAACTGTATTTTGTGCCGTAGCCTTTAAAAGCTACGCGCAGGAGGCAACGTCAAATGGACAAACCTATAACTTTACAGTTCAGGATTGTGTCAATTATGCTTACGAGCACCAAAGCGCAGTTGTGAACTCGGGTCTTGATATCAAAAGTGCGGAGTATAAGGTTAAAGAAACAACCGGCATTGGCTTACCACAAATCAGCGGCTCCGCTTCATTCCAGGATTATCTTAAAATACCAACCACGTTATTACCGGGTGAGTTTTTTGGAGCCCCTGGTACCTTTGTGCCGGTTAAATTTGGCGTAAAGTACCAATCAAACCTTGGTGTTAGTTTAAACCAGATCCTTTTTAACGGGAGTTATCTTGTTGGTTTAAAGGCTTCAAGAACATATCGTGAGCTTTCACAGCGTAATTATACCCGCTCAAAAATTGAAGCCAACGTTGCTGTCACCAAAGCATATTATCAGGTTTTGGTTAGCGACGAACAAATTAAACTATACGATGCTAATATAACCCAGTTAAAACAGCAGGTTGACCAAACCGTAGCACAAAATAAGCAAGGCTTTGTTGAAAAAATTGATGTAGACCGCATTACTGTGCAATACAATAATTTAATAACTAACCGCGAAAACGTTGTACGTTCATTGGCTTTGAACTATCAAATGCTGAAGTTTCAGATGGGAATGCCTGTTGATGAAAACCTTGTGTTGAAAGATAAGCTAAGCGACGTTAGTCTTGATAATAACGTTGCAGAAATGTCGGTAGATACAGGCTTTTACCATAATCGTATAGAGTACTCCTTGCAGGAAACTCAGAAAAAACTAAATGAGCTTGATCTGCAAAACAAAAAAACAACTTATTTGCCAACATTAAGCGCGAATGGCAGCTATGCGGCATCATATCAGAATAATAATTTTAGTAAGCTTTACAGCCAGGTTTTTCCTTCAAGTTATATCGGTTTAACGCTCAACGTTCCTATTTTCAGTGGCGGGCAAAGACTAAACCAGGTAAGACAGGCAAAAATTGAGGTGCAAAAATCAACAAACGACCTCGTAAACCTTAAAAATACGATAAACCTTGATGCAAAGGTGGCAACTGTGTCATACATTAATGGCTTACAATCACTTAATAATCAAAAACGTAACCAGGCGCTTGCACAGGAAGTACTGCGTGTATCAAAGGTGAAATATCAGCAGGGAGTAGGCTCAAGCATTGAGGTTACACAGGCCCAAACCAGCCTTGAAGATGCTGACAATAAATATATCCAGGGCCTTTATGATGCCCTGGTTAGTAAAGTTGACCTTGACAAAGCTTACGGACGAATTAAATAACAACACTAAACTCACTATATAACAATGAAAATGAAAAAATTCATATACATACCTTTCCTGGTTTTACTGGCTGCATGCTCAAGTAAGCCCAAAGATAAAAAGGCCGAACTGGCCGATCTGCAAAAGCAACAATCGGATCTCAATTCAAAAATAGCGAAGCTGCAGGCTGAAATGGGTACTACCGATTCGGCTAAAACAACTGATGTAAGTGTTACAGAAGTGAAAAACGGTAGTTTTACTAACTATGTACAGATCCAGGGTAAAATAGATGCGCAGGATAACGTTACTGCCTATCCGCAGGCATCTGCCGTTATTACTGCTATTTACGTAAAACCAGGCCAGCATGTAACTAAAGGCCAGGTGTTAGCACAACTGGATAATAGTGTTATGCAACAAAATATAGCACAAGCCGAAGCACAGGTTAGCTTAAGCCAACAGTTATTTGATCGTCAAAAAAACCTTTGGGATCAGAAAATTGGCACTGAAGTACAATATCTGCAAGCTCAAACCGCATTGCAAAGCAATCAGAAAGCTTTGGCTTCCTTAAAAAGGCAATCGGGTTTATACCGCATCATATCGCCAATTTCTGGTACCGTAGATCAAATGGACCTGAAACTCGGACAGGGTGCCACACCGGGGCAAACAGGGATCCGTATTGTGAATGCCGACGTTTTAAAAGTTAAGGCCGATGTCCCCGAATCATATGCAAGTAGCGTAAATACCGGTAACGATGTTAAAATATTAATCCCGGATGCTAAGGACTCGTTGGTTACTAAAGTTACTTTTGCGGCCAAAGCCATCGACCCAACATCGCGTAGTTTCGGTGTGGAGGTCAAATTACCTCAGCGCAGCACACTTCGCCCTAATATGACTGCAATTTTAAAAATTGCTGATTATTCAAAAGCAAATACCATAGCGGTACCGGTTAAAGCTATACAGAAATCAGAGAATGGCGACCATGTTTTTGTTAATCAGAATGGTATTGCCAAGCAGGTAAATGTAAAATCGGGTGTTACCTATGGTGGCCAAACAGAGATATTATCAGGCTTAAAAGCCGGCGACCAGCTGGTTGTTGAAGGTGCAACTGAAATAGAAGACGGCGATAAGATCAAAGTTGTTCAGTCGGCCAATTAGTTATTAATCAATTGATCTGTTCATTATGAAAGATGTAAAAAAAGAATTTGGCCCTTCAAGCTGGGCCATTGATAACAAGACAGCCATTTATGTGCTCATGTTCCTGATCACAGCGCTTGGCCTGATAAGTTATAATCGCTTGCCTAAGGAAAACTTTCCGGACATAGCACAATCAAAGGTGTTTATAACTACAACCTTTGCTGGTCAGTCTCCCCAAAATATTGAGAACCTGGTAACACGCCAGATTGAAAAGCAACTGAAATCTTTAAAGGGATTAAAGAAAGTAACCTCAAACTCGGTTCAGAACGTTTCTATTATCACAGCTGAGTTTCAAGCCAATATTGATATCAAGGATGCAAAAATAGATGTAAAGGACAAGATTGACCAAGCTAAGAAGGATCTCCCGCAAAATGATAATAATTATACCGATCCCGTTGTTTCGGATATCAATGTTGCGGATCTTCCTATTTTATATATCAATATATCTGGTAATTATGACCTGAAAAAGCTAAAGGAATATGCTGATATATTAAAAGATGAAATTGAAAGTTACAAGGAGATTTCAAAAGTTGATGAAGTTGGCGCTTTAACACCTGAAATTCAGGTTAATGTTGATATGAACAAGATGGCTGCCGCACAACTCAGCTTGCCAGATATTAGTACGGCTATTGGTTACGAAAATATTTTATCGTCAACGGGTACCGCTAAAACTGATGGCGTTCGCAGGACTATCGACATTAAGCAGGATTTCAAAAATGCCGATGAGGTAGCTGCCATGGTGATCCGTAACCCAAAAGGACAGGCTGTTTATTTGAGGGATATTGCCGAGGTTAAAGATTCATTTTTAGAACAGGAAAGTTATGCAAGATTGAAAACCAATGATAATCCTAACTTCAAAAATGTAATTACCCTCAACGTTAGTAAGAGGGCCGGAGAAAACCTGATTGAGGCTTCTGATAAAATCAATGAGCTGATTAAACTAAAACAGAGAACAGTATTCCCTAAAGGCCTGGATATTGTTGTTACAGGTGATCAATCAGATAAAACGCGTACAACGCTTAACGACTTGATTAACACCATCGTTATTGGCTTCTTGCTGGTTACCGTTATCCTGATGTTCTTTATGGGCACAACCAATGCCATTTTCGTAGCATTGTCGGTACCATTGTCGTGTTTTATCGCGTTTCTTGTGATGCCTGCAATTGGCTTCACATTAAATATGATCGTGTTATTCTCGTTTCTACTGGCACTTGGTATTGTGGTGGATGATGCCATTGTAGTTATAGAAAACACGCACCGTATTTTTGCTAACGGAAAGGTACCTATTAAGGAGGCAGCTAAAATGGCCGCGGGTGAAGTATTCCTGCCTGTATTTTCAGGTACTATGACCACTTTGGCTCCTTTTGTGCCTTTGGCTTTCTGGAATAGTTTAATCGGGCATTTCATGTTCTTCCTACCAATCACATTGATCATTACCTTACTGGCATCGCTGGTAGTTGCTTATATCATTAATCCGGTATTCGCGGTTGATTTTATGAGGCCTCACCATGATGGTGAACATGATAACCCGAAGTTTGACAGACCGACAAAACGCGCCATGATATTTTTGGCGATTGCTACAGTTATTGGTTATTTGATTAACGTGGGCTTTGGTAACCTGATGGTATTGATCATGGTATTATACCTGATTAACCATTTCTTTCTGTTGCGTGTAATCGATAGGTTTCAGAAAAATGCCTGGCCTAAATTTCAAAACTGGTATGCCAAATGGCTTGAACGTGCCGTACGCCGGCCAATAACCGTTTTGGCGGGTACTATAGGTTTATTTATTTTTGCAATTTTTCTGATGGCCGTACGGGGTAAAACACCAGAGTTTTTCCCATCGGGCGATCCTAACTTTGCTTACGTGTACATTACTTTACCTATCGGTACCGATCAGGCTTATACCAATGAAGTAACTAAACAGATAGAAAAGCGCGTTGCCCAGGTAGTTGAACCCGACAAAGATATTGTGTCGTCAGTTATTTCAAACGTAACAAAAGGCGTTACCGATCCTACTGATGAAGATCAGGGCGATTATGAAAATAAAGGTAAGGTTACTGTAGCGTTTGTAGAGTTTGGTAAGCGTAACGGTAAGGATACAAAAAAAGTATTGGCCAATATTCGCGCGGCGGTACAGGGAATTCCAGGGGCCAAAATAGCTGTTACGCAGGAAAATAGCGGTCCGCCGGTACAAAAGGACATTAGCATTGAAATTGTAGGTGACAACCTGGATACACTGGTGGCTACCGGTAACAGACTTAAAAGCTACCTGGCTAAACAAAACATTGCAGGTATTGAAAACCTGATTGCCGACGTACAAAGTGATAAGCCGGAAATTGTGTTTGACGTAGATCGTGAACGTGCCAACCGAGAGGGGGTATCTTCTCAGCAAATCAATCAAAACCTGTTTACCGCTATTTATGGTTGGAAAGCTGCCGACTTTCGTAATACACGCGAAGATGATTATAAAATTATGGTAAGAACATTGCCAAGTCAGCGTAGTAATATTGACGAGATCAAAAACCTGAAGATCACCTACCGTGATATGGCGATGAATGGTGCTATACGCCAGGTGCCGATTTCTGCCTTTACTGATGTTCGCTATACAACAACGTATAGCAATATCAAACGTAAGCAGCAACGCCGGGTATTAACACTTGGCTCAAATGTTATCAAGCCTAATAATCCAAACGAGGTTAACGCTAATATTTTAAAGGCGATAAACAATTTCAAAAAACCGGATAATGTAATTATACGCCAGGGTGGTGGTCAGGAAGACCAAATGGAAGCCATGACTTTCCTGCTTTCTGCACTTGGTGTGTCATTCGGGCTTATTCTCATTATTTTAATGATCCAGTTTAACTCAATTGGCAAAACGCTTATTATCATCAGCGAGATCCTCTTTAGTATTATTGGTGTATTGCTGGGCGTTACCGTATTCGGCATGACAATGTCTATTGTAATGACAGGTATCGGTATCATCGCGTTAGCAGGTGTGGTTGTTCGTAACGGGATCTTATTGGTTGAGTTTACCGATATGCTGTTGGAGCAGGGCGTGAGTATCCATGATGCTGTTGTTGAGGCGGGCCATACTCGTATGACGCCCGTATTGCTTACCGCAACAGCAGCCATTTTAGGTTTAATACCGCTGGCAGTCGGTTTCAATATCGATTTCGTAGGCTTGTTCACTCACTTTGAGCCGCATATCCACTTTGGTGGTGATAACGTTGCTTTCTGGGGGCCGCTGGCCTGGACAATGATCTTTGGTTTAGGTTTCGCTACCATTATTACCCTGATCCTTGTACCATGTTTATACCTGATCCGCTATAACCTGAAAGCAAGATTGTTCGGCAAAAAATCGGTTGAAGCTAAACATGTTGAGGTATTAGAAACTGAAACAGTTTAAAATAAAGAGCCATTAGTAACAAACAGCCGCTGTCGAAAGATTGCGGCTGTTTGTGTTACTAATGATCGTTCTAAATGAAACATAATAATGTATTTATGGTTCTTTAGGCAAACGTTTATCACAGCCATGAAACTTAAAATATCAAAACCGCTTTGGCCGGTAATAGGCCTTGGTACGTTAGCCGGTATGCGTACCTTATCTACCCCTGTTGTAACCACGCATGTATTAAGTCATCATCCATCAAAGCAACTGGAAACATCACCGTTAAGGCTTATGCAATCAACAACGGTGGCTGCTGTTTTAAAGATCGTATCCGTTACTGAACTCATTGCAGATAAATTACCCTCCACTCCAAACCGTATAGAACCCGCAGGGGTAGCGGCAAGGTGTTTATCTGGTGCCCTGGCCGGCGCCAGTATTTATAAAGCGGTTGGCGGCAAAGCATTAACCGGAGCGTTGATAGGAGGGGCAGCGGCAATAGCAGCAACCTATGCAAGTTACTTTTTACGAAAAAATACGGTTAAGGCAAATCATATCGCCGACCCGGTAATTGGCGCAATTGAAGATGCTTTAGTAATAGGATCGGGCTTTTGCTTAAGTAAGCTGACCTATGCCCCGGTTGCAGGCTGAACATATTTTTCAAGTTCGCCCAGGTTACTGATCTCATTACGCGAGCGGGGCAGGCTGTCTGGATAGTTCTTTTGAATAAAGGTTACCAGGTTTTCACGGATATAGCAGCGGAGGTCAAATGCATCTGATGAGGTTCGGGAGCTCATTAACACCCTGATCTCAATGGTATGTTCTTTAACATCAGTCACCTGTACTACTTTAACCCGTTTATCCCACAAGCTTGATTTAACTATCAGTCGTTCAAATTCTTCACGTATCGCATCAATAGGGGCGGTATGGTCCATGTATAAAAATACGGTGCCCAAAATGTCGGCAGATGTCCTTGTCCAGTTCTGAAAGGGTTTTTGAATAAAGTAATTGATGGGGAGTATCAGCCTACGTTCGTCCCAGATCTTTAAAACCACATAAGTAAGGGTGATCTCTTCCACGCGGCCCCATTCGCCCTCCACAACCAAAACATCATCAATACGGATAGGCTGAGTAAAAGCTATCTGGAAGCCGGCCAGCAAATTACCTAATGAGCTCTGTGCTGCAAACCCAACTATGATACCGCCTATACCAACACCGGTAAGTAAACCGGTACCTATCTTGCGCATGCTTTCAAAGCTGAGCAATATAATGGCAATTGTTAAAAAGATAATTGTCACCACAATGATCTTACGTATAAACTGGATTTGGGTACGTACCTTACGCTCCTTCAGGTTATCCACTTTATTAAGGTCGTAAGTATGATAGATATAATCTTCCAGGATTCGTACCGAACGTACAAGCAGTCCTGCGAAAGATATGGTAAGTAAAATTTCAAAAGTTTTATCAAGAGGCCTGTAATAAACCGGATTCATTCGCATTAATGGCGAGAGGATATTGAACAGAAACAACGGAATGAAGTAAGCCACAGCCGGCCCAAGGTTAACCAGTATCGATCTTAAGATTGAGTAGGATGTGTCTGCTTTTTTTGCATAAAATTTAAAAAGACGGGTTATTATGAATTTTATAATCAGGCCAACAAGAACGGCTACCAGCGCGATGATCAGGTTCCAGGCAAATGATGGTATGCGCTGTGAAAATGTAAGCAGGTCGGGGGATAAGCTGTTTTCAATATTCATAGCAAAGGCAAATGTTTTCTACAGTAAAATAGTTGGAATGTAAAATTGTTTTAGCAAATGCCACTGTACCGGGTGTGGTTACACATGTTTAATGAATTTTTGATAGTTTTGTTAAAAAAGTCAGGAAATCGATTGTGTTGACTTTTTGTTTACCTGTTTAAATAAAACTTAACGAGCACATGGCAGCAGTGAATGACCAGCAGGATATTAAAAGAGAAAAAATTTTAGAGGCCTCGCACCAGCGCTTTTTACATTACGGTTATTCAAAAACTACCATGAACGAAATAGCCGGCGATCTTTCTATGTCAAAGGCCCTGCTTTATTATTATTTCCCGGATAAAAGCCAGTTGTACATTGCTGTAATGCGTAAGCTTGCTACCGATTATCTTAAAACACTTGAAAACAGGCTAAATACATTTACCAATTTAAAAGAAGCTTTCACCTTCCAGGTAAATACCCATCATGAGTTTATAGTAAACAATTATAACTTTTTTGATTTTTTCAGGCTTAACGAACAAAACCTCCCCGAAACCATCTGGCAAATAGTTAGTGAAGTGCATAGTGCCGAACTAAACCTGTTAAGCAATGCTATTAAGTCGGAAGTTGGAAAAGGAGCCATTAAGCCTGTAGAAAATCCTGAAGAAGTTGTTGATGTATTGATGGATGCCTTGCACGGTATCAGGGTTGGGGCTATATCTCAAAAGAAAACCAACTTTCCGCGTAAGGAGCACCTGGAAGAAATTCACCATAAAAAACTGCTCCTGCTTGATATTTTTATCAAAGGATTGATGTACTAAAGTCATCTTAAGGTATAAATACCCCATACTGTCAGTTAGCCGTCAAATGAATTGGCTGTTGAATACTGTGGCTGTTATTTATGGGTACATTTGTACTTGCAAATAATTTAATGGCCAGGTAATTACCTCCTTGTTTAAGTTATTTATAAAAATACTTCTTTTTTAAGAGGTGATTGTTTTAGAGTGATTTAGCCTGCATAGCTTTTTGCCGTGCGGGCTTTTTTATGGGTTGATATTTGTACTGATAGCAATATTGCCGGTCAATATTTTATGTACCGGGCATGCATTTGCTATTTTTAATAACCGATCTCTTTGTTCGTTATTTACTACACCTTTAAAGCTGAGTTTGGTTTCAATACGTGTACCGCTTAAAGTCTTAAACATTTCAACATCTGCTTTAATTTCTTCAATAGGCCAGGTTTTACGGTTAATGTACATGCGCAGGGTGATCACAGTGCAGCTTGCAAGGCTCGCCAGTAATAAGCTAAATGGGCTCATGCCTGTATTGCTGCCTTCAGCTTCAAGGGGTTCGTCGGTTATAAGGCCATGCCCGCCGCTGTTAACTACTGCTTGATATTGAGTGCGTCTTATAAGTGCAGTAGCTGTTTCTATCAACTCAATTCCGGTTTCTTCCATAAGGCGTATAATGATGATGTAGTAGCATTGGTAAATTTACGCTTACTCTTTAGCCCAAAGTCATAATGCCAAGTTAAGAAAAGCGAGAACCCTACTTTTGACTTCCGATTTAATACTTCTGACTTTGTCATTCGGGTGTTTCGTTAATATCAACCAGGTCCCAGTTCTTTTTCAGAAATTTGGGGCCGCCATGATATTTCAGGATCACTTCAAAATTGGTACGGTTTGTTTCTCCCTGGCTATCTGTTGAAAGAACATATGATTTGATAATAAAAACAGAGTCGGCCTTTTTGCCAAACTGATATCTATCATCGGGAAAGGATATATTTCCCGAACGTATGGTTGGGATTACAAATTCCTTCGCAATTTTATAGGCATCGTCGGCATTAGGCATTTTGCTAAACGAAAGCACCTCGGTAACACCACCGGATATGGCAAATTTTACCATAATAAAAATAAATACTATACCAGCGATGATAATGGCATATACGCCTTTCATAGCGCGCTTTTTTTTAAGCTGCTTTTCTTTAAGATAAGTTTGAGTCATTAGTTTAAAAAGGGTGCAATAAAAGTAGCAATTTAATTGATGAATAAAAGCTGGCCCTCTTTTTAAGTAGAAATTATGGCTGATGGCCAAAGAATAAATAAGCAATAAAAATCGCCGCAATAACGCCGGCCAAATCGGCTATAAGCCCGGCCGGGATAGCGTAACGTGACTTTTTAATACCCACCGAACCAAAGTATAAAGCAACGATGTAAAAAGTAGTATCAGCCGAACCGTTAAAGATCCCGGCAAGCCGTCCGGCAAATTTGTCAACACCAAAATTTTGCATTACCGTTATCATCATGCCTTTTGAGCCCGAACCGCTTAATGGTTTAAGATAAGCCACAGGCATAGCGTCTACAAAGCGGGTATCTAAATTAAACTGAACGCAGACCCAGCGTAACCCTTCATTCATATAATCCAACGCGCCGCAATTCCTGAACACGCTGATCCCAACCAACATAGCTACCAGGTAAGGGATTATTTTAACAGATGTTTCAAAACCTCCCTTGGCACCTTCTACAAAAGCTTCAAATACGTTTACCTTCTTTACAAGCCCTCCCACAATAAATATTACCGGTATGGTAAACAACATCACATTACTGATCACAGATGATACCGTACTGATCTGCTCTTTGGTTAGCTGGGTGGTAAAATACCATACTACCAGTAATATAAATGTAGTAACGCCGCCAAGCCAGCCAATAATTACCCTGTCAAAAAGATTGATCTTTTGTTTGATGGCCACTGCTATAAGTCCCGCTACTGTAGCTACGTATGTTGCGATAATGCAGGGTAAAAATACTTCAGCAGGATCTTTGGAGTTGAGGATTGCCCTTTGCGCTATAATGGTAACAGGTAATAACTGCAGGCCGGATGTATGCAGCACCAGGAACATGATCTGGGCGTTTGATGCTCTTTCCTTGTCGGGATTAAGCTCCTGCAGGCTGCCCATCGCTTTTAAACCGAGCGGTGTAGCTGCATTATCGAGGCCCATTAAATTGGCCGAAAAGTTCATCATCATATGGCCTGTGGCAGGGTGATCTTTCGGCACATCCGGGAACAAGCGGCTAAAGAATGGCCTCACTATCCTTGATAAAAAATTAATTGCCCCTGCCTTTTCGCCAATGTTCAGAATGCCGAGCCAGAATGCCATAGAGCCAATCAGTGGCAAAGCGATATCCATCACTGACGATTTTGAAGAATTAAATAACCCTTCAACCAATAATTTAAAGGCTTCTGTATCGCCGAAAAAAACTAATTTTATGAGTGAAACTACAAATGCAATTACAAAAAAAGCTATCCAGATATAGTTAAGCGCCATAGTAATGTTTAAGGCTTTGAAGTTAGTGCTTTTGTAGTTTAATATGAAATGCTGATATTACTGCCAATACAGCCAACCGATTTATGAATACCACTATCAATAAATTAACCGAAATTATTCAAAACGTACGGCAGTTAAAAGGCCGCGATATTGACTGGTCCTATAAAGCATCGCCCGCTAAATGGTCAAAAAAAGAGGTGATTGGCCACTTGATTGATAGCGCGCAAATTAATTTGCAGCGCTTTGTACGCTGTACTTATGAAGAAAACTTCAAGCTTACCTATGAACAGGTTGAATGGGTTACAGCCGCCCGGTACCAGGATGCTGATGTTGAACAACTAATAGATCTTTGGGCGTTATTAAACCTGCAAATTGTACGGGTTTTAACAAATTATCCGACCGGTAGGCTAAGCGCGAGTTGTGACAACAGCAAACAGGAGCCTAACCTGCAAACTGTGGAATGGCTTGCGGCCGATTATGTTGACCATATGTTGCATCACCTCAAAGACATTTTGTAATGGCAGGTTATTCAGCTACATCTTTGGCAAAAAAACTCGGCATAAAAGCAGGGGGGAGGCTGTTGCTTGTTAATGCACCCAGCCATTATCTTGATCTGTTTAGCGACATGCCTCCTGATGTTTATTTTGCAGATGATGTTTCGCTTGAAAATGATGTGATCCATTTTTTTAGTAAAAGTGCAGATGAATACCGGATTAAGCTGCCCGAACTGATGAAACAAATAAAACAGGATGGCATGCTTTGGGTATCCTGGCCAAAAAAGGCTTCAAAAGTAAATACTGATATTACAGAAGATTTGATCAGGAGCTTTGCTTTGCAAATTGGTTTGGTTGATATCAAAGTTTGCGCGGTTGATGAAGTTTGGTCGGGTTTAAAGCTGGTGATCCTTGTTAAAAACAGGAAATATGCGGTATAGGTCATTTTTTGTCAAAACCAGTTAAACAAACTGCACTGCGTTTTAGCATAAGCGCTTAATTGTATAACTTAGCGCAATAATACCTGATAATATGGCTCAGATTGAATTAAAACGTGTACATGGCGATTTTGGCTTTGAAGCTGTTGACGCTAACGGGCACACCGTAAAAATGGACAGTAGTCCGGAAAGTGGCGGCCAGGATTTTGGCATCCGCCCAATGCAAATGCTTTTAATGGGCCTTGCCGGTTGCTCGGCAATTGATGTGATCAGTATCCTGAAAAAACAACGCCAGGAAATAACCGACTATAAAATGGTTGTTAATGGCGAACGTGAAGCCGGTAAAGAACCTTCGTTATGGGAGGATGTGGATATTGAATTTCATATTTATGGCAATGTTGATGAGGATAAAGCTATTCGTGCCGCCGAACTTTCTATTAACAAATACTGTTCAGTTGCTGCAACACTTGCAAAAGCCGGTGCCGAAATTAAGTGGAAAGTAATTGTTCATCCTGCTGAATAATATATTTTATTACTCATTAAAAATATAAAATGGCGGAACAGGGAGTATCTATTAAAACAGTTCACCTGTTCCCCCTTTTAGACCAAAAGCTGATAGAACTGCTTAAGTCCTTATCAGCCGATGACTGGAACAGGCCTACATTAGCAAAACTTTGGACGGTAAAGGATATTGCCGCTCATTTGCTTGATGGTAACATACGCGTCGTTTCTTCCTCTCACCAATTTGCCGGCGATCCCCCTTCAAATCCCATTAATAGCTATAGCGATTTAGTTGATTTTTTGAATGGATTAAATGCTACCTGGGTAAATGCAATGAGGCGTGTAAGCCCGCAGTTGCTTACCGACCTTTTAGAAACTACAGGCAAACAATACAGCAAAATAATGGCTGCTGCTGATTTGTTTGCACCTGCACCATTTTCAGTAGCCTGGGCAGGTGAAGATGAATCCGTTAACTGGTTTCACATAGCCCGCGAATACACCGAAAAGTTTCATCATCAACAACAGATCCGCGAAGCGGTTGGCAAACAAGGTATCCTAACTGCCGAATTGTTTTATCCCTGCATCGATACCTTTATGTGCGGACTGCCGCATGCATATCGTACGGTCAACGCTAACACCGGTGTGTTAATTCAAATTACTGTAACCGGCGAAGCCGGAGGTAACTGGTACCTGCTTAAAATGGCTCAAGGCTGGACACTCACCAAAAATGCCGGATCTGTGCCGGATACTATAGTGACTTTATCGCCTGATATTGCCTGGAAGGTTTTTACTAAAGGGATCAATCCGCAAACAGCGTTGGGAGCATCTAAAATCAGCGGCGATATTAACCTGGGCGAAAATTTGTTTAATATGGTTGCTGTGATGGCTTAACAACCATTTTGTTTATTTACTCTTTAAGTGTACAAACTGTATTCTTTTTAACTCATTAACCAATTTATACAAAAAGTTAAGAATTTGACTGTGATTGCTTGTTTAAAGCAACCTTAGTCGCGTTATAAAAACACAAGTATTTGACTTAGTTAATCAGCATTTTATATCAAATTTCATATGTTTTTTTTGTTTAATTAGCCTGCCTTTTGGCAATGGGCTTTCTGGTTTGATAAAATATTGATGGCATCAATGTTGGATTAACCAGTGTACGTTTTACTTGAATGTTAAACGTATAATTAAACATATAAATATGAAAACAAATTTAAAAAAAGCCTCATTGCTTCTTACAGGAGTTATGATTGGCGGTAAATTATTCGCTCAGTCGACAGATACCTCAGCTACAGCAAAAGATTACGTGAGGCCCTTTTCGGGTGGTGGTGAACTGCGTACATGGTCAATAGGAGTACATGGTGGTTTGTTAACCCCTTTTACCATATTTGGACGAAACAACAGGCAGGATTTTACCAACCCAACCGAACAGTTTGGCTACGGCGGGTACATTAAAAAACAAATATTGCCATCTTTAGGCTTACAGGCCGACTTCCTTCGCGGTAAATTAACTTCATCAAACAGTCAGCCCAACGCAACAGGTACTTCTCCTTATGATTCATACTCTACCAAATTTAACTGGTCGGCAGCTTTAAGCGCTAACGTTACGTTGGCTAACATCAACTGGCGTCATGAAAAGCCATTTATTCAGCCTTACTTAACCGCGGGTGTTGGTAATATGAACTACACACCAAGGATCACCCCGGTTGGCGGTCAACAGGAAAACTTTAAGAAAACCGATAATGGCCATATCAATGAATTGTTTATCCCCGTTGGCTTAGGTTTGAAATTTGACCTTGCCCCGGGCATAAACCTTGATTTAGGTTACCAGGTTAATTTTGTACAGGCCGATAATCTTGACGGGTACAACCATGGCGCGGGTGATGACCGGTTTTCATACGCGCATATTGGTTTAGAATTTGCCCTTGGCAGTAAGAAAAAACACCAGATGGCCACCCATAATCCCGTATCGTCAATGCGTACAGAGTACCAATGGGAAAACCAGCGTACCCGTGCCGAATTACAACAACAGATAGACGCTGAAAAAGCAAAAAACGCGCAGTTGGCCAGCGACCTTGCAACAACCAACGCCAACCTCGCCAAATTAACTGCCGACAGCGATGGTGACGGTGTTGTTGATGTGAACGATAAATGCCCTAATACACCTGCGGGGCAAAAGGTTGATGGTTCAGGCTGTCCTTTGGCTAAACCGGTAGTGTATGTTACCGAAGAAGATAAAAAAGTAGTGAAAGACGCCATCAAAAACCTGGAGTTTGATTTGGGTAAAGCCACTATCCGTGCACATTCGCTGCCGAGCCTGGATAGGGTAGCCCGGTTGCTGGTTAATAAAAACTTTAGCCTGAAACTTGCCGGTCATACCGATAATACAGGTTCGGATGAATTGAATATGCGTTTATCAAAAGACCGTGCCGAATCGATTAAAGCCTACCTCGTAAGCAAAGGCGCAAATGCTTCCCGTATTGAAGCCACCGGCTATGGCGAAACCCAGCCAATTGCTACAAACAAGACTGCCGCCGGCCGGCAGGCTAACCGCAGGGTTGAATTTACTTTGTATTAATAAGAGTTGTTAAACCTTAAATAAGCAAAAAAGCTGCTCAATTGAGCGGCTTTTTTGCTTTCATATCGAGCAATCAAACCAGTTGATTGTTTGAGTAGCCTGGAATTTGATCAGGATCATCCTGTCTAATTTCCTGTAGTGGGAGCGAGTAACGGTTGTGACGCCAGGGAATCGTTAACGCTGATCAGGTGTTCAGTATGAGCGCTCATTTTTGTTGCAAATTAGTCTGTCTTTATTTGTCCGTGACATCAATAAGCAACGTTATTTAATATCAGTGTAAATTAAAGCAAAGTCATTTTAAAGATTAACTAACATAACCGTTTATTGCAACAAATGGTGAATAATGTCCGCCTTTGGGTTAAGGTTAAAGTTTATATGCTGCAGGTAACTCATGTGTGTATCAAACTGACTTTTTTATGACTTTTTTAATTACAAATTAAGAAACAGCTGTTGTTATCACTTGTTCAAATCATACATCTCATTATTATATAAATTAGCTATGAAAGCAATCCTGGTAGTTCACAATCTCAGAAAAGAAAGCAATTATGCACTTACTTACGCCGGTAATTTAGGCAATAAATTAAAAACCAAAGTAATTGTTATGAACACGGTACCCGAACCGATGAGTGTTCAGTTATTTGATACTATCATGCAGGATGTATTTGATAATGAGTATTTTAGTTTTAAAGATCAAAATAAAGGCACCGAAAATATAGTTTTCCTTAACTATCTGGATACTTTGGGGATGTCGCTCCACGCAATTACAGCTAAATATGATATAGGCTTAATTATCAAAGGGGTTAGCGGAACCGCAAAAGAAATTAATGAACAGCTTGTGCCTGTTTTAAATCATTCGTGCTGCCCCTTACTGGCCGTTCCGGAAGGTGCCTCATTCAATATTACCAATATGGGATACCTTGCCGATCTTCGATATGCCAAAAAGGATATTGTAAGTTTTTTAAGTAAAATGAGCGAAGCTATGGGTGTAAAGGCGTCGCTTTTTAATATAACTGAATCGGGATTACCGCATATGCATAATGATTATGCTGATGCTGTGTTCAGGCAAATGTTCTCCGGTTCAAGGCTGAACCTGGTGAATATTAAAGAGCGAAATATTGCGAAAACCGTTGATGTGCTGGCTAATATAATGCGGGTTGATTTTTTTGTATTGAGCAATCGCAGCTCTCAATTAAATGGGCTGTGGGATTGGGAGAATATGGAGAATGAAGAACATGCCCACCTACCGGCGCTTATCTTTCCATGCTAAAAATAGTATAATATAAAGGGAAGATACTGTGATGGATCTTCCCTTTATATATTCAATTTGGCCTTTTATAAAACATAAACACCATTTGTTTTCAGTACTTTGCTGAAAAACAACAAATGCCCCGGCAACGCGTTTTGCCAAAATTCCCAGGTATGGCCTCCAGGCTGTTCGGAATAATCATGTGGGGTATGGTTATAAACTAATCTGCGGTGTAATTCGCGGTTGGGCTCAAGCAAAAAGTCATCAACTCCGATATTAATAACCAATGGTAGTCCGTTTTTTCGGATCTGATCGGCCATGTTCACAACAGAATATTGCAGGTAAGTATCGGGCGTCATAGGCCCCCAAATCTTATCAAGCATTTTGGTAAGCATCTCAAACCTATCGGGAGGAAGTTTCCATGTGGTCATATTTGGGTCGAGGGCTCCGCTCATACTCCCTGCTGCTGCAAAAAGTTCCGGATGCCTGGTTGAAAGATACAACGAGCCAAATCCTCCCATAGATAAGCCGGTGATAAGCCTGCCTTTTTTATCGTTAACGGTGCGGTATTTGCTATCGATAAAAGGAATGACTTCTTTAATGATATAAGTTTCAAATTTGCTGTTAGGATCAATCGGACTATCAACATAATAGCTAAAGATTTCACCTTCGGGCATTACAATAATGATGTTGTATTGGTCAGCAAGGTCTTTTACCAGTGATTTATCCGGTGTTTTTTGCAGCCAGTCATCAAAATGGCCATAACCTCCGTGCAACAGGTACAACACCGGAAAATTGGCTTTGCTTTTTCCATATGTTTTGGGGAACGCAATAGCCGCTTTATAAGTTTTGTTCATTGCCGCGCTTGGGATCTGCACCGTATCAACTTTAGCTGCAAAAACACAGGCACTGCAAAACAGCAGGGTAAATATCAAAACTACTCTTCTCATTTACTTATGGTTTTGGTGCTGAGGCTACTATTTTTAATAATTCATCATCAGGGTGGTTTTTAACTGTGCATTGGTTATCCAGTATCATAGTTGCACCATTTTCGGCAGTGTATGCAGGCCATTTAGGTAATGACGATGTATTGGGGTTGCCGGTTTTAGCAAAATTTATCCAAGCGCTGCTTATTTTATCGGCAAGGGCATATGCTTCCTTACCGCCGCCGGTCATTTCCTGGCAACGCGCTATATTATTAAACTGGAAAGCAATATCCATACAGTGCATCGCTTTATACATGCCCCCATTTACGGGCGATTGCCAGGTAAACAAGTACATATACACAGGGGCCGCGCCGCTAACGGCCTTTTCATTGGCTTGTTTAATAGCTAATGAGCGGAAATTAAATTCAATATCGGTATATTCTGATGGTTTTGAAATTGTGGAATATGCTTTTTGCGCGGCGGCGATGTAAGCATCTGTTTTATCGCCATACTTCTTTTGGAGGCTGGCCTTTAACTCATCCATAGTTTGGCTTTTAGGGCCAGGTATAAATGGAGCGAATTCGTTTTTGGTAGTACCTACCAGCAGCGGAACATTTTTCGATAGTTCTTTTGCTGCCGGGTCTGATGGTTGATAAGGAAGAAAATCGCCGTCTAAAGCGGGGCCCCAGCCATTCAAGGTTTTGCCCTCTTTTTTCAAATCGGCCGAAACCTTGCGCATGGCTTTTTTACCCGCCTCGTTCAGTACATCATAAGGCAGTTTTTGAAGAGAATCAACCTGTGAAGGCTGCAGGTGAAGTTCTTCTAATAATGCAGCGGCAATTTTTTGGGTAACCGGCTTTTCATTAAAATTGGTGATATAGCTGCCGCTTTCAACAATGGCGTTTTTAAATAAACCTTTTACTGATGGCGCGTTCATCAAACAGGTAACCTTACCGCCGCCGCCCGACTGTCCAAAGATGGTCACATTATCAGGATCGCCGCCAAACTGGGCTATATTTTGTTTTACCCATTCCAGGGCCAATTTCAAATCAAGCAGGCCCGCGTTTGCAGAGCCCTTATATTTATCACCATAGGCTGAAAGATCAAGAAAGCCCAAAATGTTCAACCTGTGATTTACCGATACCAACACCACATCGCCTTTTTTAGCGAGGTTTTCACCGTCATATGACGGAAGCTCAATTGATGAGCCTGCAGTAAAGCCGCCGCCATGCAGCCAAACCATCACCGGCCGTTTTTTGCCATCGTTCAGTTTCTGTGTCCATACATTGAGCGATTGGCAGTGTTCATTTGAATAACCCAGATCATGCTGAAAGGCAAATTCAAATTCGTCGTTAACAGTTGTGGTTGGATCGGTAGGACATACCGGACCGTAAGTTTTTGAACTGCGTACATCTGTCCATGACGCAGGTTTTTCGGGCGCCATAAAGCGATCGGCTTTGGCGTAGGGGATACCTTTAAATGTAAAAATGCCATTGTGAAGATAGCCTTTTACTTTTCCGCTTTCGGTTGATGTTACAGCAACATCGCTCCCGGCAACAACTGGTTCGCTATTGTTTTGGCAAAACGCCGTTACAGGTAAAAAGCAAATGAGTAAAAGCAGCATGAGGGTACTGTTTTTTTTCATAATTGTATTTGGTTAAATTGGTTTACACTTCGTGATCCGAAACTGGCTTCCGGAATTGAAAGATAGTTAATTACCAATAATTGGCGAGGATCTTTATCCACTGGCAATAGCTATTGTGTAAATATAACACAATGGATTAGCCAAATACAACTATATCATACTTTTTACTTTAAAAAAATTCAGCTAAAACGGAGTTAGTTTTTATAATTATAACCCATAACTATCCTTGTACCGCTGCATCGAAGTTTCAAATATTTCCATCGCGTTGCCCTCAATATCCTGGTTTTCAAACGCGCCGTAAATGGTATCAAAGTCAATATCGGACGCTTTTTTGTAAGCCTTTGCAAATTCATCGCGCGGCAGCAGGATGATATTAGGATAGCTGTACATGATAGCAATATGCTGCCTGCTCCTGGCTATGTTAAAAGTATCACCGCAAAGCATGGTGCCTTTGGCGGTTAGTTCCGGCACATGCAGTACACAACTACCTGCAAAATGTCCACCGATTTGTACTATGTTGATCCCATCCCAAAGTTGCATGCTATTACCATCCCACAGCCGGGTATACCGGGTTTTAAATGGTACCCATTCTGCATCATTTTGGTGGATGTAAATGGGGCAGTCAAACTCGGCTGCCCAGTCATTCATGTTGCTGTAATAGTGAGGATGTGAAAATGCTATGGCCTTTAAGCCGCCAAGATTGTTTATAAAATCAATTGTAGGTTTATCTAAATACGGGATGCAATCCCATAAAATATTGCCGCCCGGCGAAACAAGTAATAGCGCCCTTTGCGCTATGGCAAAATCGGGCGCTATTTTCAGGGCGTATAATTGCTCATTTAACCGGGTTATTTTTATGGAACGGTTTTTAAGTTCAATTGTATCCGTCCATAACTGACCGCTTTCAGGAACATACTGGCGGTCATCTGTACAGATCGGGCAAAACTCCGGCACGCCGGGATTGACTAAAAACTGGATACCGCATGTACTGCATATGATGGTTTTGTTCATAGTTTATAAAGTTTTATTTGGGTAGATGGTTTTATATCCTGTAAGCAATTTTGGCCAATGCTTTGATCTGTTCTAAATCGGAAGCCGGATTGAGGCGATTGCAGTTACCTGCTTGTTCAACTATTTTGGTCACAGGCTTTTTAAACTTAAGCTTCCCGTATTTTGAAAGATTAACCAGCAGTACACTAAGTAAGATCACAATTAACCCCAAAAACTGCATTAGCGAAATACTTTCATGTGCGAAGCAAACCCCAAGTAATACAGCGATAACCGGATTTACATATGAATGGGTGCTCACCTGTGTTGCCGGCCTTACCTGCAGCAGCCATACATAAGCACTGAATGCCCCGATTGACCCGAATATGATAAGGTAAACAATAGCCATCCATGACTGAGCAGGAACGGCAGCGAGATCAAATCCGTTAAATTCCCGGTGAATAAACGCAGCAGGCACAAAGGCCAAACCGGCAGTGATCATTTGCCAGGATGTATTTACTCTTGCCGGAGCTGTACCGCCCCGCTTTTTTGAATATAATGATCCTGCCGACCATGCAACGGGACCAGCCAGTAACAATAGTAATCCTGTTAATTTAGCATGGTCCATGGCACCGGTAACCGATTTTAAGAAGGCTTCACCAAAAAGGAGCAGGATTCCTGCAAAGCCGATGATGAGGCCGAATATGGTTGATTTATTTTTGAGGTTTACCCGCCAGTTAGCTTTATCTAATATAATAAACCATACCGGGTTTACAGAAACCATAATAGCAACCATGGCGCTGGGGATATTACGCTCGACCCAGATCACAATACCTGTAGCTACAAATAAAGTAAGCAGCCCGCAGATACCGGAGGTGATGATATCGCGCTTAATAAATATGTTGTCGCCCTTAATGTAGCACCAGCCAAGTAATAAAATGCCCGCGCTGAAAAAACGCAATGCACCCATCAGCATAGGAGGGAAGCCCTGAATAGCCATTTGTATAAAGAAATAGGTTGAACCCCATACTATATAAACAGTAGCAAAGGCTGTGATCACTAAAATGGGTGATGCTTTTGTATTTGCTGTAGCTGCCATGATTATTTTATTGGTTAAAGATGTTTGCTGATTTTAATTGGCTTGCAGTGATTGGTAAGCCGTAAGCTTTTTGTTCACTATACGTGCGGCGAACCATTTATCTAAGCTCCACGAATATTGGGCTGTCCCGGCCAGCAGAAAGCTTGCGGCGCTCAAAGTAAAAATTGAATAACCCAGGGGCGATTCGATGCCGAAGGAAATTGCCATCGCGACAGCAAAACATAAACTAAGTACGCCGCTGCCGATAGCTGCTATGCGGGTAAATAAGCCAAGGATGAGCAATAAGCCAAAACCACCTTCCCCGATGGTTGCAATATCTGCCAGCGGATTTATGATGCCATCGGGCAGAAAACTCATTACCTGTTTGGCATAGGCAATAAAATGTTTCCAATCGCCCCAGCCAACGTGTGGGTGACCATTTGGGCCGAACAAGCCAAGGCGGTCGGCTACTTCCCACAGATAGCTTACTCCAATGGCTAACCTCAGGTATATGGATGATATTTTTTGATTGGTATGCATAGGTTTTATTTTTTTGATGATCAAAAATACCATGCTTTTGGACTATACTTGTAGTCCAGAAAATAGATTAAAGATAGTCCAGTATGATGCTCATTGAAAGTTTATTAAGTGTGGATAAAAGCAGCCAGGTGCCTGTATATTTGCAAATTAGCAACGGCATTATTAGTTATATCAGGCAGGGGACCTTAAAACCAGGCTCGGCGCTTCCTGCCAGTCGTGTGTTGTCGGCATCGTTAAACGTACATCGTAAAACAGTAGTAGCTGCATATGACGAACTTTATGCGCAAAGCTGGGTTGACGTGATAGCGCGTAAGGGTATTTACGTAGCTAAAAACTTACCCGATGTTGCACCCCGGCCTATCGAGCAAACTGTTCTGAAATATAGCCTGGCAAATAAAACCTCTTTCAACGTTGATGATAACAGGATCAACCCTCAACGCATGTTTGTGGACATGCCCGATGGCAATATTACGTTTACCGAAGGGTTTCCCGATACCCGCATTGCGCCTGTCGACCTGATGGTGCGCGAATACAGACGGATGGCGGGTTACCATTTTACGCATAAATACCTGATGTACGGGCTGGAGCAGGGTTCCGAAAATTTAAGGAACGAACTTGCCCGTTTTTTGGGTGAAACCCGTGGCCTGCATGTAACACCTAATGATATTTTAATAACCAAAGGCGTTCAAATGGCACTTTACCTGTGCGCACAGGTACTGATTAATAAAAATGATATTGTAATTGTAGGTAACCCAGGCTACAGTGGTGCAAATGAGGTGTTTGAGCAAGCCGGCGCCCGGCTGGAATTTGTCCCTGTGGATGAACATGGTATCGATATCAATGCTGTTGACGCTATTTGTAAAGCACAAAAGGTACGTATGCTGTACGTAGTGCCGCATCATCATCAGCCTACTACGGTAACGCTGAGCTCGGAGAGGCGTATGCATTTACTCGAACTGGCAGCAAAATACCAGTTTGCTATTATTGAAGACGATTACGACTTTGACTTTCACTACACAAGCGGCCCCATTTTACCGCTGGCCAGTGCCGATTATTATGGTAATGTGATATATGTAGGTTCATTTTGTAAAACCATTGCCCCTGGCATCCGCATTGGCTTTATGGTTGCGCCGGCTAATTTTTTATTACAAGCCACCCGTTTACGCAGGCTGATTGACCGCCAGGGTGAGCACCTGTTAGAAGAAGCCATGGCAAGCTTATTAAAGAACGGAGACATTGGCAGGCACCTTAAAAAAGCCAATAAACTGTATCACGAACGGCGGGATCTTCTTTGCAAATTACTGCAGGAGCAATTGGGCGATTACATTTCCTTTAAAATACCATGTGGCGGTTTTGCCATATGGGTTAAATACCTCCATAATCTGGACACTGCCGTTGTTTCAGAAAAAGCTAATGAATTGGGACTATCTATAGGTGCGGGGCATGATTATTATTATGATAAAACATTTAAGCACAGCTTTGTTCGGATAGGTTTTGCCTCATTAAATGAAAAAGAAATGCATGAAGCGGTAAATATTTGGAAAAAGGCTATACTTAAATGCCTTTCGAAGGGATAAAGTTTGGCATAGGGGTAAATGCTTTGATTTGCATAGTTTTAATGATGTTAGCGTCATGCTTTGTCAGTGAGTGTCAGCTTTTTAAGCTGATGATTTTCTGCCAAAATTTGCGTTTGTCATGTGAGTGACAAATTGTCGGTTATTTTTTTCAAAATTGCTAAGCAGTAAATTATTCAACATTCAGGGCGATGTTTTTTTACGGAAAAATGTTTGTGAATGGATTTTTTACGTCCTAAAGTCTTATGTGAAAATAGCGTACGAAATAAATTTCTCTTTACATAAATTCCTGCTGGTTTAGCTGTTTTTAGGAAAATAATCTACCGAAAAATGGTTAAATGATTTTTTATATATCAATTCGGCCTTCTTTTTTTATCGATAAGAGTAAAAAACGAAATAAAATTTAGAAAACTTCCGTTTTTGAGCACGGTTTTTAAGAAAGCCTAATTTTAAAAAATGACGTTTTTGGCTTAAAGTATTGATTTATAGGCTTGATTTTTTAATGGCATGTTTTTAGCCGAACCCGTGGCAGGAATGATACAATTGTTCTTACATCCCCGCCACGGCGTGCCTGTAGGAACGGTTGTATTTCCTGAAAACATTGTTAGTTCAGTAATTAAACATTAAAAAAATTAAAGTTATGTTAACCGTATTAGAAGTTGCCCTTTTCTTAGCTGTTATTATCGTTCCATTAATCCCTGCAAGAAAAACTGCAAAATAATTGGACACTAAAACCAGTTAATGAATGGGCGGCCTTTGGTTGCCCATTTTCGTTTTTATACCATTTGTGACCGGTCTGTATCTGTTGTTGAACAATCCCCCGGGTCTTTTCTGTTGCACCCGTATTTTCTTAATTCCCGCGTTATAAATCGCTGAATTATTTATTTGAATGCTGCCTATTGTATTGTAGTGGTGATTTAGTGCCGCGATTATAGCATCAGATCGTGCTATCGGATAGATTTGTGCATTAATGATCTATTGGATTTATACCAGTGCCTTATAAACCAGGGTGGCATTTGGTAGGTACGGCGATAATATTTTATATATCGCAAGCCATAATTTACTATTTTCCGTAAAAATTAAATGAAAATCCCTAAATAAAGTATGCAGCAATTACCCAAACGCCTTTTATCAATAGATGTATTGCGCGCGATTACTATGCTCCTGATGATATTTGTTAACGATGCCGGCGGTGTAAAGCATATTCCCGAATGGATAGACCACGCCAAAGGTTTTGAAGACAGGATGGGGTTTGCTGATACTATTTTTCCGGCGTTTTTGTTCATTGTGGGCTTGTCGTTACCGTTTGCTATTAATAACCGGATCAAGAAAGGAGATAGCACCAGACAGGTGTTATTTTATATCCTGGTACGCAGTGCGGCGCTGCTCATTATGGGTTTTTACCATGTAAACCTTGAAGAGTATAATTCATCGGCGGCATTAATTTCGAAGGCTGCGTGGGCACTGGTTATTACCATGGCATTCTTCCTGATCTGGCTCGACTATCCGGAAACTATGGCAAAGGCTAAAAGATATGCCTTGCAGATATTAGGAATTGCTATGCTGATAGGCATGGCGGTGATTTATAAAGGCGGCGAAGATGGAGAGGTACGGGGTATGGAGCCTTCATGGTGGGGGATATTGGGTTTGATAGGATGGGCATATTTGGTTTGTGCTTTGATATTTTTCGCAGTTAAAGGCAAATTGAGTAGCCTTATCGTAGCATGGATAGTGCTTGCTGCCATTAACATTTTGGCGCACTCCATATTAAAGATAAAGGTGTTGCACGACGAAACGATGGTAACCATTGCAGGAAAAGATATTACCGGCAGTTCCTTCGGCAATGCAATTATCTTTTTAAAGCCGCTTTGGATAATCAACGATGCATCAACCATGACCTTAACCATGGGTGGTGTGGTAATATCAGGAATCTACGCCAAATTGGTTGAACAGCATAAAACACCACGTATTTGGGCTACACTGGCTGTCATCGGTATTTTATTCGTGGTAGCAGGTTTTGCTATAAGGCCTTATACCGAAGGTATTTCCAAGATCCGCTCAACACCTGCATGGATATTCATTTGTTCCGGAATTACCACGTTAGCCTTTTTGATGCTGATATATATGGTAGACGTTAAAGGAAAAATAAATGCCTTTAACTGGATCAAACCGGCAGGTACCAGCACACTAACCTGCTACCTGATCCCGTATTTTCAGGTGTTTACACTGGAGCTGTTCCAAATTAATTATCCCGGTGTTATCAATAACGGGTTTGCGGGGCTATTGCGCTCTTTTATAACGGCTGTGATCATCGTTTTATTTGTTGGATTACTTGAAAAGAAAAGATTACGCTTAAAAATTTAATTATTATAGATACCTAAAATCTCATGACAACAGTTCCATTATTAATGTAACCCTGGTTGGTAAATATTCCGGAAGATGTTGGTGACAAAATGAGTACTTACTTGATATGGCTATCAGACACTTGGATTAAAGAACCTTGAAAGCATCTTCAAAAGAGGCCCCCTGAAATCAAGCGACCTCTTTTAGGTTTAGGTTGATTATAATAAAAGCTACTAATTATAATTACGTTATCTGGTATATCAGCAATCAATGCACTTGCATCGGCGTCAGGCAAAACCTCGCAATTAGGATGTAGCTATACTACTGATATGTTTATATAGAAGATGAAATTTTATATTCCGCAATTATCAGCCAAACTTTACTCAATTGCTATTTTGAAGCCACTACAATACCACTACTTGTGTTATCGATAAAGTGCTATGTAGTCATTAGCCCAAAGCCGTAGGTTCTAAGCACAGAAATATAAAAAAATGACTTTTGGCTTCCGGCTTAGTGCTGTGCCGGGGTAGTCAGCGAAGGTGGCTTTGTAACAAATTGAGGTATTTAACCACAGTAGTGCTAATATAGTGGCATAAAAATATCCGGCCGAAACTTAATCTTTTAGCTTTGACCAACATTGCAAAACCATCATGCTTAAACCGCAGGGCAATTTCTTAACTTTATATATGAGTCTAAAAAAATACATCAAGGTCCTGTTTAAGGCCGCTGCCTTGTTTTGGTTCGGTCTGCCTTTTTTTGTACAGGCACAAAATATTAAAGTGGTAACCAACCACGTTGGTTATGAAGACAACAAGGCAAAACATGCCGTTATAGTTGCCGACAGCCGTCTTACATTTACGTCATTTAACCTCATTGATGCAGATAAGGGTAAAGCTGTATTTACCGGAAAGATCTCTTACAGCGGCCCGGTTGGCAAATGGAAGAATTTTGAGTTTTGGACGCTTGATTTCAGCAGTTTTACCGTGCCTGGGACTTATAAAATTCAATTTACTTCACCTAAAGGAATAATTTCATCATACCCATTTACCATTGGCAAAAATGTACTCGAAAAAGCCACTATATCCGATGTAGTATATTATTTTAAAGGGCAGCGCAGTTCGGGCCTGCTGGATAAGGCCGATCATCATCTGGTATTACCGGGCACAACGGATACTATTGACGCGCACGGTGGCTGGTATGATGCCACCGGCGATTATGGTAAACATTTGTCGCATTTATCATTTTCTAATTATTTTAATCCACAGCAAATCTCTTTAACAGCCTTTAGCCTGTTTAAAACATATGAGCTGCTAAACGCCCGCCCGGGAACTGATTTCCGCCAGTTTAGCCGGAGAATTTTAGACGAGGCCATGTATGGCGCTGATTATTTAGTGCGGATGCAGGCAAAAAACGGTTCGTTTTATCGCTCTGTGTCATCGCCTGGCCCCGGCAAATTGCCGAAGGACAGGGTGATCCAGGCAGATGAGGGTAATTATCGGATTAAACAAACCAAAGACCAATCGTTTACCAAAACCACCTCAGGCAAAAACTGGCGTACTTACCAGGCCAGTTACCGATCGGGCGGGGGGATTGCTATTGCGGCGCTGGCTATGGCTTCGGCTTATCAAACATCGGGTGAGTTTAGTAATGCGGATTACCTGAAAGCTGCCGAAAATGCTTTTGCCTTTTTAGAAAAGGAAAACCCGCAAATGGACTATGATAAAACGGAAAATATTCTTGATGACTATTGTGCCCTGAGTGCTGCTACAGAATTATACAAAGTAACTCGCAAGGGAATATATAAAACTGCTGCCGAAAAGCGTACTAACAAACTGCTTAACCGGCTGACCACTTGGAATAAATACCAGGATTTTTGGCGCGCTGACGATAGCGACAGGCCTTTTTTTCATCCATCAGATGCTGGCTTGCCTGTAGTAAGCTTGCTGTATTATTATCCCTATGCTTCTGCGGATCTGCAGGCAAAGATCAAAACAGCAGTAAGAAAGTCAATGGAATTTGAATTGACCATTACCCACGAAGTAAACAATCCCTTTGGTTACAGCCGCCAACTGGTGCAGGATACATTGGGCAACCGGCACAGCGCTTTCTTTTTCCCGCATGGCAGCGACGCCTCGCCCTGGTGGCAGGGCGAAAACGCGAGATTAGGTTCAGTAGCCACTGCTGCACGAATGGCTGCCAACCTGTTTAAAGACGATAAAACTTTCCATGACCAGCTTTCCGGCTTTGCGATAGATCAGTTGAACTGGATCCTGGGCCTTAACCCCTTTGATGCCAGTATGCTGCAGGGCACAGGACATAACAATCCGGCGTATGGCTTTTTTGGCACGTTTGAATATACCAACGCACCGGGCGGCATTGTAAATGGCATTACTTCGGGGTTTGATAATGAGGATGATATTGATTTCAATATCCCTTATGCAGTATCAGGTAAAGATTCAGACTGGCGCTGGGCCGAGCAATGGCTTCCGCATACAACCTGGTACCTGCTGGCAGTATCAACGAGTGATTAATTGTAAACCATAACTACTATGAAGGAGTTTAAGATCAGTTTGTGTTTCATCTTCGGGTTACTGTTGGTTTTGCCGATATTTTCTTTTGCCCTTGATGAACATAAAACACTGGTGATAGGAGCAGCGGCGCCCGATTTTAGTCTGCCCGGTATTGATGGCAAAACTTACACTTTGCAATCGTTCAGGGATGCTAAAGTGTTAGTTGTGGTTTTTATGTGCAACCATTGCCCTACCTCGCAGGCTTATGAAGACAAGGTAATCAAACTAACCAGCGACTATGCGCCAAAGGGAGTTGGTGTAGTAGCAATTAATCCCAATAATCCTGCCTCATTACGCTATGATGAATTGGGCTATAGTGATTTAGGTGATTCATTTGAAGAGATGAAAATACGGGCGAAAGATAAAGGCTTTAACTTCCCATATCTGTATGATGGCGAAACCGAAGTAGCTTCCAATAAATATGGCCCGGCTGCTACCCCTCATATTTTTGTTTTTGATAAAGACAGGAAGCTGCGTTACAATGGCCGCATAGATGATATGGAAAACCCTGCAAAAGCACCCAAATCATTGGATGCTCGTAACGCTATTGATGCGGTACTTGGAGGCAAAGAAATAGCAGTGCCGGTTACCAAGACCTTTGGCTGCTCGGTTAAATGGGCGGAGAAAAAGAATTGGATAAATAAGGCGCAAATTCAATGGGCAAAGGAGCCGGTAAAACTTGATACCATCAGCGCCAGCGGAATTGCGATAGTAGTAAAAAATCATTCGGACAGGTTAAGGCTTATCAACCTGTGGGCTACCTGGTGCGGCCCCTGCGTTGCGGAGTTTGATGATCTGGTTACCCTAAACAGGCTTTACCGCGACAGGGGCCTGGAGTTTGTAAGCATCAGCGCTGATGACCCGGTTAATAAAGATAAAGCCCTGAAGTTTTTACAGCGAAAGCAGTCATCAGGTACTCATTACATCTACACAGGTGATGATAAATATAAAATGATAGAGGCAGTAGACCCTAAATGGGATGGAGCTTTACCATATACCATGCTGATTGACCCGGATGGGAAAGTTGTATACAGCCACCAGGGCGCTATTGATCTGGAGGAAGTTAAGAAAGTGATCTGGAATAACCCCATGATGGGCAGAATCTATAAATAAAGCCATCAACCCCAAATGAAAAAAATAACCCTGATCATCAATTTTTGCCTGTTTACCGTTATCAGTGCATGGGCACAACAAAAGGCCCCGCGTTTTAAAGTAATAGTCCTGTATGAAAACGGGGGGCATCATATTGAGTATTCAAAAGTGGCAAAAGTATGGCTGGATAAGCTGGCTGCTGACAGTAATTTTACTGTCGATTATATTCAAAGTACTGATGGAATTGATGATGCTTTTTTATCTAATTATCAATTATTTATCCAGTTGGACTACCCTCCGTATGCCTGGAAAAAAAAGGCCGTAAAAGCCTTTGAAAAATACATTGATGAAGGCAAGGGAGGCTGGATAGGTTTTCATCACGCAACCCTACTGGGCGAGTTTGATGGTTACCCGATATGGAACTGGTTCTGGAATTTTATGGGGGGGATCTGCTATAAAAACTACATAGCTACCTTTGCCAAAGGTACCGTCAATATTGAAGATCAAAGCCATCCGGTAACGCGAGGCGTTTCACCGTCTTTCCTGATTCAGAAAGAAGAGTGGTACATTTATGACAAAGATCCAAGGCCTAATGTACATGTGCTGGCCTCGGTAGATGAATCAACCTATGAACCTAATGACGGTATTACCATGGGTGACCATCCTGTTGTGTGGACTAACCCCGGGAAAAAAGCCCGTAACGTTTACATCTTTATGGGACACTCTCCTGCGCTTTTTGATAGTAAGGATTATACCAGGCTTTTCAGCAATGCTATATTCTGGGCCGCCGGAAAATAAATACAGAGTTAGCCGGGATTGAATAAAACAAGATGCCTATGGGGGCAGCACTTTGTTCGATGTTTGATAGTAGCTGGAAAGTAGTGAAATCTGGAAGCAATTTTACCCGGATTGTTTAGTAACCTCCATCAAAAAGTCGTATAGATTAGTTTCGGTGCTTAATTGCAGCTTTTTGCGTACGCGGTAACGGCTGATCTCTACGCCTTTCAGCGAAATATTAAGTAACTGCGCTATCTCCTTTGATGAAAGGTTTAACCGCAGGTAAGCGCACAGCTTCAAATCGGTTGAGCTTAAACCGGGGAATTTGGCTTTCATGGTGGCTAAAAAGTTATTATGCACCTGGTCAAAATACATGGAAAAGTTGTCCCAGTCATCGTTACTTTTCCCGGTATCGCTCAATAATTTAAACACGCTCCTGAATTGGTACGATGCATCAGGAATGTTAAGTTTTTTGATTAATACCATCAGTTCGTCCTTGATATTGAGCAATAGTTTACTGCGGTTAACCATTTGCATTGTTAGCGTGGCCAGTTCTTTGTTCTTGTAATTTAGCTCGGCTTCAAGTTTTTCGTTTTTAAGAGCTATGATCTCTTTATCATTCCTGTCAAGTTCAAGACTATGGAGGTAGCTGAGCCTTTTCTGCTCGTCTTCATGGCGTTGCTGGTGCAGCGCGAAACGTTTTTGTTGTGCCTTTATGCCGATATAAACAGCGTAAGCTATGATAAGGACATAAGCCAGGTAGGCCCAAACAGTTTGATACCATGCCGGCTCGACAATAAAACTATAATTGACAGGAGAAGACGCTGTACCCAAATTATTACGGGCCTTTACCGAAAACGTGTATTGGCCATAGGGAAGGTTGGTGTAGTCCTTCTCCGTTTTAACCGACCATTGCGACCAATCTTTATCAAAACCTATTAATTTATAGCTAAACTCCTCGTTGCTTTTTTGTGCGAACAGGGTAGAGGTATATTCAAAATGAAAGGAATTCCAGTGGTTGGACAGCGAGGCAATAAGTTGCGTGTTTTGTGCTGATGCGATCCGGTTGTTTTTAACAAAATATCCTCCAAAAATAAGGCTATCTTTTTCAGCTATAGCTTTTACTGTAGTAAGCAACACCTTGAGTTTGTTGTTGGAAGATACATATCGTCGGTAATTTAAATGAAATACGCCATTGTTTGAGCCGATAAAGATGTTCTCCATATCGTGCGGATAAATATACTCTGCCCCCTTTACCGTTTGCCCGGCCAGTTCAGGGAAATAGATCACTTTATAAGATGCGTTAGATGATCTTTTGCCAAAATCAATTACGCCAACCCGCTGGTTGCTGATAAACCAGATATTGCCCTTACCGTCTTCTGTAAGGAACTCGATTTTTGCTTTGCCAAATATAGGTTCGTAAAAAACAGACCGGGCGAAGTCACCCTCGGTGGCATTATACTCATAAACACCTTTTTCGGTGGCAGCTATTACTTTGTTTTTAATAAAATATACATGATTATTCAGTGCCGATGGCAAACCACTTTTTTCGGTATATTGCGTATAACTAACTATCTTTTTTCTATCGGCGGATAGCTGCACTTTAAAAATACCCCTGTAGGGGTGCGTTGCCCACACAAAATTGCTCTTATCTACCGCGAGGTTTCCTAATGATTCATAAATACCATTTATTTTTCCTTCAAAGCTAAATCTGGCACCATTGTATTTTAAGAGCTGAAAGCCGGTGTAAGTCCCCGCTATCACATCCTGCGAAGCAGGGAAAGCTTTCATCATCCACGCCCCTGGGCCGGGAGTAATCAGTTTAGCCTGGTTATCGTCTACCTGTAAAACACCATCCTGATGACCGGCCAATAAATGCCCGTTAATTTGCGTTAGGCTTAAAACCTGTCCTTTAGTGTTTGGCACTTCTGTAAAAGCACCTGTGCCCGTGCTGATATCTTTTTGCTGAGCGCCTATCGATACAGTATATAAGCCGTTTGATGTTCCGATATACAACTTGTTGTTAAAAATGCTTACCGAGTTACTTTTAACCAGGTTTTCGCGATTAGGATAAATATTTTTAACGGACGTGTTATAATTAATAAAATCGAGCCCGTTTTCCAGTCCAAGCCATATATTATGATCTCTGTCTAACAATATACCATGAACATTATTGTTTTGTAACCCCTGGTTATTGGAGAACTGGTCTACCAGCTTGCCTTTACCATCAATAATAATCAGCCCTTTTGCTGATGTGCCGATGGCGTACCTGTCGGTGCCAATTTTTTGAATGAAGTTTATAAGATCAGTAAGCAGGATTCCGTCAATAGCCGTGTTTTTTTTAACCAGTGACGAGCCAGCGATGATAAAGAGGCCATTTTTGCGGGTACTTACCAGTAAGGTGTCTTTATTAAACTCAGTGATGCCGGTGACACTCAGCGCCGTTGTGGGTTGTTGAACGAAGGCTTGCCAGTGCGAATCTTTAAAAATAACCAGTCCAATAGCTTTATCATAAGCAAACAATTTACCGCCGGCCCGGTTTAGCAGCATCCAGCCACCGGGTGCATCAAATGTGTGCATGGTGTTGTTTTTTAATTCAAAGATGCACTCTATGGTTCTGAAGAATACCTCATTATTATGGATAACAATATCCCAGATATCGGCAAACTGCCTTGCTTTTTTGGGCAGGAGTTGTTTAAGCGAATGAAATTTGAGAATGCCTGCATTGTTAGGAAAAAAATAGCCTACTTCATCCTGGCCTCCAACATAAATACGTCCCCAGGCATCAATAGCTACAGACTTTATGGCGCTTTTGTTAGGAAGCGGATATGTTTTCCAATAACTCCCGTCGAATGTCAGCAGGCCCTCATCATTGGCAAAATAAAGAATCCCATTCTTGTCTTGTTTAATATTCCAAATCTCGCTCCCTGCATTATATTCATTATGCGTGTAGCTTTTGATAGCGGGTGTCCCAATGGTTGTTTGAGCAGAAGATGTGCAGATCAACATGCGCAGAACAATAACAAATAGAATGCTTTTTTTCATTAACGATTTCCTGGCAAGGGTTTAAAACCCATTGATAATTAGTATTGCCCGGCAAATGCGAGCCTAATTAACAGCCGTAAATTAATCAACATTTTACATATAGTATGTAGTTCGCTAATATTGCTAAGCGAAAAAAACGTATATGTGGTAAACCTGCAATAGATTGCGTAGTGGTATTGTAGACGCATAGACTATCTATAAAACCAAAATAGCAATGCTCCATTGTGTAGCTGTCAAACATCTGCAGTGGCATAGAATAGCATGACCTAAGCTAAATGCATAACCGCATACAATGCTGCCCCTGATATCGCAATCCAAAGCGCTACTCCCTGCAGAAGTGGCTTCAACCCAACCGATGCCAATACCCTGCGTGAAAGGCCCGCACCTATTAAAAATAAGGTAAGTGTTAAACCGGCCTTTGCTATGTTGATTATAAACGGGCTTACCAACTTTATAACAGGCACGTAAGTATTAGCAATCATTGCCAATATGAATAACCCAATAAAATAAGGTATACTTACTTTTTTCGACCGATTCCTGAACAGAATGGTAGATAGAAATGCTACCGGGATGATCCACAGGGCCCGGGCCAGCTTGACAGTAGTTGCTACTTCCAACGCATGAGCACCATATTTACTTGCTGCACCCACTACTGAGCTGGTGTCATGTATGGCAATCGCGCACCATAAACCAAACTGCGTTTGTGATAAATTAAAATAACTACCAATCACTGGGAAAACGAATAAGGCTATTGAATTGAGAATGAATACGCAACCTAAGGCTACGGAGATCTGCTTTTCTTCGGCTTTAATAACCGGTGATATGGCTGCAATTGCGCTTCCTCCACAAATAGCAGTTCCTGATGAGATCAAAAAAGAAGTC
This sequence comes from uncultured Mucilaginibacter sp., assembly GCA_966212355.1. Classification (GTDB taxonomy): domain Bacteria; phylum Bacteroidota; class Bacteroidia; order Sphingobacteriales; family Sphingobacteriaceae; genus Mucilaginibacter. Next base: position 128,265 of record CBIHRB010000003.1, on the reverse strand, counting down.
TTTTTTTCGATGCTCAACCATCTGCCCATCAGCGTGCCAAATAGCAGTGTTCCGATGATGGAAGCAATGGTAAACAGGACACCTTCTTTGCCAGCTTGCAATGCGCTGTGCACATTCATGCCAAAGCCTAAGCCTACCACTGAAACCTGTAATAAAATATGGGTTGCCCTATGATTAAGGTGCAGATAGGGATGACCGGAACATTGCGCTACTATTAAGCCTAATAATAAGGCAACGGCCGGGCTCATGAAGGGCATTAAACATAGCACTATACAAATTGCGAATATAACCTTGCGGGCGTTTTCATTGATGTTTAATAAAAGGCCGCCGGTATTGTTTAGTTGATGTTGGGTATTCATTTTTCCTTTGTTTTAATGATACAAAGGTGTGAGGAATTACCGCTGGTTTTTCATCATAAAACGCAATCTGTGATAACCAAAAGTTATTATGGGCTCTTAATAGTTTAATGTGCCGAACACACCGTTTTGATAATCCGCTAATGCCTGCTCAATTTCTTCGGGCGTGTTCATTACAAAATTATCCTTAGCTGATACGGGTTCGTCAATAGGTTTAGCAGAGAGAAATAACACCTGCGAATCTTCGGTAGCTGTCAATGTGATCTCTTCATTATCTTTTTCAAACACAATGAGATTGTGTTGACCGATAGCTTGTTCATTTATATTAACGCTGCCTTTTATAATATAAAGTAATGTCCAGTAGCTGGGTATTGCTTTGAAATTTACCTCTTTACCTTCGGCTATTTTCCCAACAATTGAAATAACCGGGGTGAAGTTTTTGATAGGCCCGGTTTTGCCTTCATAATCTCCGCTGGCAAGGTTAAAATCGAGGCCTTCGCCAATGAGTACTTTGGGTAACTGGTTGGCACTGGCCGACTGGTAAAAAGGCTCATCCCACTTTTTACTTTTAGGCGCATTGATCCAAAGTTGAATAAGTTCCTGAACGCCACCCTGCTGCAGTAATTCGGCAGTGGGGCCCTCGCTGTGCATAATACCTTTGCCTGCAAACATCCATTGTACATCGCCGGCTTTGATGATCTCATCGTTACCTGCATTGTCTTTATGGTAACCTTCGCCCTGCAACATAATAGTATAAGGGCTAAAGCCACGATGCGGGTGTGGATGGATGCGCAAGGTTTGACCGGGCGTTATTATCTCCGGGCCCATGTGATGTAATACAATGAACGGGTTTGCAAACCTAAAATCTTTATGGGGCAACGGTTGACGAACGGTTTCTTCGGCAGTAATTTTCTTTTCGCGACCGGCAAGGATATGGGTGATAGCTTTTTGCATGGGATGATGTTGTCGGAATAAAAATAGTTTATTCAGCACATAATACAGCCTGCCAACAAGAAAATTACTGTTGTTTTACTTGCTCAATGTTAATCGCACCAGATACTGTCTGAACTCGTCTTCCAGCAAAACCTCCATGTCAAAGCCTGCTTCATTAACAATGGGTTCAAGTGTTTTTTCATCAATATATAGCCAATGGAACCAGTCGGTTTTTTGGCGGTTGTATTGATATTGGTAAAGTAGTTCACCGTAATAACCTTTTTCCGGCAGACCATCTTCATATAAATAAGCAATATCCGATGAGTCAAACAGGATCTGTCCGCCAGGATTAAGCAACAGTTTAATATGTTGTAAAAATGCTTTCAGGTTTTCAAGTGTTCCGGTAAGGCCAATGCCGTTCATGAGCAGGAGCAGGGTATCGTATTTGTGTTCGTCATAAACAAAAATGTCACCTTTGATCACTTTGTTTACATTGCGCAGTTTCATTACCTCACAGGCTAAAGGAGAGATATCAAGCGCAGTGCAATCAAAGCCACGTTGCTGCAATACTAAAGCATGGCTGCCCGCACCTGCGCCAATATCCAGTACAGTTCCGCGGCATTCGTTCATGGCCAGCCATTCAATATCGGGCATGTCATCCTCGTTCCTGAAGTAAATATCAATAGGCATTTCCTCTTTAGGCCCATATTGATTATTGATCCACAGTTTATGGTTAGCTGATTTATGATAATGATTATGGATGGCCTGTCCCAGTATATCTTTCATGTGCTCAAAAGTATGAATTGAAAGTTTAATTTAGCGGCACATTAATTCCTTTGATTGGCTATGTGGTTAAGTTATGGTTTGTTGGCACTTATTTTGGTAGCCGGTGTAGCATACAGTATATCGGCCCGTAAGCTAACTGTTATAGCGGCGTTAACCGGTGCCGCTGTTGCCATCCTGGTATTTGCAGGTGCCGGCTTTACAGGTTTGGCCATGATGACCGCTTTCTTTATTTTAGGCTCGGCAGCCACCTCAGTTCAAGGCAAAGTTAAGCAGGGTCTGAATGCCGCTGAAAAAGGAGGAAGAACAACCGGGCAGGTTTTGGCCAATGCAGGTACCGCCGCCTTATGCGGAATTTTGATCCTGATTTTTCCGGCCCAAACTCAAGTTTTACAATTGATGATTGCCGCCAGCTTCGCTTCGGCAACAGCCGATACACTGTCATCAGAGTTAGGGATGGTTTACGGAAAACGTTTCTTCAATATTATAACCCTAAAGCCGGATTTACGCGGGCTTGATGGGGTGATCAGCTTAGAGGGTACTTTAATTGGCGTAATTGGCTCGGTTATCATTGCTGTTGTTTATGCCATAGGAATGGGTTGGACAACAAATCTCATCTGGATTATTGTTGCAGGTACACTCGGTAATCTAACGGATTCCGTTTTAGGAGCTGTGTTGGAAAGAAAAAATCTGATCAACAACAATACCGTTAATTTTTTAAATACCCTGATAGCCGCTTTGTTTATGTTGTTGTACTTTGTTTTGTAATTTTATTTCTAATAAAATAAATGGTTCCTTTTCTCATTCTGATCGTAATTGCACTTGCCGTATTCTTTTTACTCAATAAAAAGAAAGTGGTAAATGAAACGCATGCCGCCACATTGAATTATAAATCGCTTTTAGAGCGGTACATCCCTTATTATCAGCATCTCAACGTTGCTCAAAAACTTATTTTTGAACAAAAGGTTGCCGGGTTTTTAGCTGCTATAACTATCGAGGGCGTTGGCACAACTGTGAATGATGAGGATAAGATCATGATTGCAGCAAGTGCCGTCATCCCGATATTTGGCTTCGGCGAATGAAGATACCATAACCTCACCAACGTGATTCTTTACCCGGATACTTTCGACAGCGAGTTTCAGTTTGAAGGAGAAAACAGGAGCATTTTAGGAATGGTAGGTTCAGGCTACATGAACGGGCAGATGATCCTGTCGAGAGCTGCTTTAACCAAAGGTTTCAGTAAATCGGCAGGGAAAGAGAATACCGCTATTCATGAGTTTGTGCACCTGCTTGATAAGGCCGATGGGGCTACCGACGGTGTGCCGGAAATCCTGCTGGCTCATGAATATATTATGCCATGGCTCAAAATGATCCACCAGGAGATTCACAAAATTGAAGCCGGGCGTTCTGATATCAACCCTTATGCTATCACTAACGAAGCCGAATTTTTAGCCGTTGTAGCCGAATACTTTTTCCAAAAGCCAGATGAGTTAAAGCATAAACATCCTGAGCTTTACGAAATGCTGAGTTCGATGTTCTCGCAGGATTTGGCTGATAGCGATATCATCTGATTAAAAGCCAAAACCAAGCTGCCCTAACGGCTCATGCTGAACAACCGTATTGCTGATATAATAAACCGGCGTTTCCTCGTGCCTCGAAGCTACGATGATATTGATACCATCGGCACAGTTGGTAAACAAATCCTCTACCAGTTTAGGATCGTTGTTGTTTTTGGAAAGGTGCGAAAGCAATAGGTGGGTCATGTGCGGCGGGCGGTGTGTTGTAAATAACCCCAGTGCCTGTTTGTTTGATAAATGTCCTTTACCGCCGCGGATGCGTTGTTTTAAATAATAAGGGTAACCGCCTTTATCCAGCATATCATCATCATAATTGGCTTCCAAAAAAGCAGCGTGGCACTGGCTAAAGTAGCGGATCAACTGGTCGCATACTATTCCCAGGTCGGTAAACACGCCTACCTTAACATTACGGCAACTTACAATAAAGCTATGCGGCTCAGATGCATCATGCATTTTGGGGAAGGATGTTACTTCGAGGTCTCCAATAACAACTGTTTGAAATGCGGTAAGGTGATGAACTTTAAAATGATCAACACCGCTAAGGTGCATCAATGTGCCGGGGGTAATATACACCGGTAGTTGATATTTTTTAGCTAATACCGGTATACCACGAATATGATCAGAATGTTCATGCGATACAAAAATGGCTTTTACCTTTTGCATAGATAAGCCCAGCCGGGTCATGCGTTTTTCAGTCTCGCGGCATGAAATGCCTACATCAACCAATATAGCCTCCTGATCGTTCCCTACGTAATAGCAATTGCCATTACTTCCCGAATTTAATGATGTAATGAATAAAGACATTGCAATGCAAAGTAAACTATTTTGGTGTTATTATTTTAATCCTAACGATTTTAGCATTCAGAAAATTAGCAATTTTTTTTGACGCTATAAAAACCTGCTTATATTTAGCCCCATGGATTCATCGCAAACTTTACCCGTACTTGATGCCGAAGAACTACGCGTACTTGGTACTTTAATGGAAAAAGCCAAAACTACGCCCGATTATTATCCCATGACCCTTAACGGATTGGTGGCTGCCTGTAACCAGAAAACATCACGTAGGCCCGTTACTAATTATGATGATGATACCGTTATTAATGCGCTAAACTCATTAAAACGACGCGGGTTGACATCCACCGCTACCGGCGGTTCTATCCGTAACGTTAAATACAAACACAATTTTGCTATTGTTTTTCCGGTCATACCAGCAGAAGTAGCACTCATTTGCCTGCTGATCCTTCGCGGTCCTCAAACACCCGGTGAATTGAATACCAACAGCGGCCGCATGTACGAGTTTGAATCGATAGAAGAGGTGCAGGAAATCCTGGATAAACTGGCTGGAGGTGAAATGCCTTATATAGTACAGTTGCCAAAACGCCCGGGCCAAAAGGAAGTGCGGTATGCGCATTTATTAGCCGGAGCGCCTGAATTTAATGACGATGATTTTGCGGATGAACCAGTTGGGCGTTCATCGTCATCGGCGCTGGAGGCCCGTTTGGTTAAAGCAGAACAGGAAATTGCTGAATTGAAAGAAACCGTGGGCAGGTTGATGAGGGAATTGGGAGTAGAGTAAAAATTATAGTCTATAGAACTTGTTTCAACACCTCATTTGCTAAGCCGCCTGCTAATCTGGACGTCTACCTGTCCTGTGGGGTGCTGAAATAAATTCAGCATATGGTGCAGTTTTTTCATGGCTATATTTCTTTTAAAAATACTTCCATTACATCCCGCAAAGTCCTCTGCGTTTGCTCATCTGTAATATTCCCATTCACATCTATTTTACTCCTGATAAAAGGAATAAGCAAAGTTGCTCCTGCTGTTACTTTTGCTGAAAGCGCCCCAAGTGTCAGAAGCAATGCCTCATGCGCATGACTGCCAACTGATGACGCGGTAACTAAAGCTACAGGTTTATCAACCAACGAACCGCTCGAGACCATCCAATCCAACATATTTTTAAGCTGACCGGGTACTCCAAATGCATACTCAGGTGTACAGATTACGACTCCTGAGGCACTATTTATAAAGCTTCGTAATTCCGAAACCGCTTCCGGTGGGTGTTCGTTGTCAAGTCCGGGATCAAAAGGAGGGATGGCTGCCAATCTATCATATATGTAATAATGAACGTCAGTCGGAGTTAATCCACCTAAAAAACTCAAAATATTATGATTGGACGAGCCCGATCTTAAACTGCCGGAAATAGCAAGAATATTGCTTTTGTAAGTCATGGGAAAGATATTATCTAACCAAACTTACGAAGTTTCCAAAACTTCGTAAGTTTTCCGAATGTCATATAAAGGATGCTAATCAAAAGCTCCCCCTTCAGGGGGCTGGTGGGTTATACGAAAGACAGGATAAACGCAGATCCTTTACCCTCGGTTGATTGAACTTGAATATTTCCCTTGTGCAGCAGCATGATCTGTTTACACAGGCTTAAGCCAATACCGCTGCCTGTTTTACGGGTACTGAAGAAAGGGATAAAGATTTTGTCGAGCAGTTCGGGTGGCATGCCTAATCCATTATCGATAACTTTTACAAAGGTTTTTCCACCCTGAATCTCCGCTGTAAGCGTGATGCGCGGTGTTTCGCGGTCTTTTACAGCTTCAATAGCGTTAACCAGCAAATTGATCATCACCTGTTCGATGAGGTTAATATCGGCTTCAATGGCAAGTGTCGGATCACGCAGAATGATCTCCAGTTCTATCTTCTTTTTCTCCAGTGTAGGCGTCATCAAGCTGTTGAGGTTTTCAAAGATATTACGCACCATGATCTTGTTCAGATCAAGTTTGGTGATCTTATTGAGGCTGCGGTAGCTTTCGGTAAACTTAAGCAGGCCTTCGCTGCGGCGCTTGATGGTATCGATACCAAGCTCAATGTCTTCCAAATCACTATGAGGCAGGCTTTCGGCAATATCAGGGCTTTGCAGGCGGTTCTTGAGCGTATCCGCGAGGGAAGAAATAGGAGCTACGGAGTTCATGATCTCATGCGTCATTACGTTAAGCAATTTCGACCACGCTTTCGACTCTGTTTCATCCAAAGCCTCATTCACGTTTTGAAAGGCTATTAGCTTGTATAATTTGTCATCGCTGCGCATCAGGCTCGCATTCACTAATATTTTAACCTGTTGCTGGTTACGGGTAACAGTTATAATTTTACTATCTCCCGGCTTAAGTTTAATAAGTTCAGCATATAATGATGGTTCGCGTTTTTCGAGTGAGTGTACCGTTTTTAGATAGGGTACGCCGATTATAGTTTTAAAAGCTTCATTAATCCAGCCGGTTTCGCCGGTTTCTTCTTCGTATGATAAAATACCGGTATCAACCAGCTCAAGGATCTTTTGCAGATAGTGGTATTGTGTTTCGCGTTCGCGGCTTATCAGTTTAAATGTGGTATTGATATCGTTAAAGCCTTTACGCAGGGGCTTAAGCTCATTGGGGGCCTTGCGTACATCAAAATGGCGGGAAAAATCACGGTAATGGATCGACTCTACAAATTGATTTACTTCGTCCTGTGCCTTTTTCTGAAAACGGATCATATCCACCACCGAGTATGCAACCAGTGGCAACAGGATCACGAGGTACAATAGCTGATTCAGGCTTACTATAACAAAAGCCGTAACGGTAAGTACAATCAGCAATAAAAATACACGCAGCAAAAGCCGCCACTCGTAACGGTTAAATATCATATTTGCTTAATCTTCGGTATAAGGCGGTGCGGGTGAGGCCAAGTTCTTTGGCAGCGCGGGTAATGTTGCCATTGTGCTTTTCAATAACCCGTAATATGGCGTTCTTTTCAAGGGCGCTTAACGGGATATTGTCGGCGTCAACCATGCTCTCTGTTGATGTTTCCAGAATTGAAAAAATCAGGTCGTCGGGCCTTAAGGTGTTATCATCGGCCATGATCACGGCACGCTCAATAGTATATTGTAATTCACGCACATTCCCCGGAAAATTGTACGATTTAAGCTTGTTAATAGCTGCTGTATCGAAATCCATTGATGGCTTAAGATATTTACTTGCGTACAATTTCGCAAAATGGCGGGCCAATATTACAATATCCTCATTACGGCGGCGCAGCGGCGGCATATTGATCTCAACAGTATTGATACGGTAGATCAAATCCTTACGAAACTTGTTTTCATTAGCCAACTCACTCAAAGGTACGTTTGTAGCGCAGATGAGCCTGATATCCACGTCAACAGGTTTGTTGGTGCCCAATCGGGTTACCTGGCGGTTTTGTAAAATGGTTAGCAATTTGGCCTGCTGCTGCAAGCTGATATTGCCAATCTCATCCAAAAATAAGGTGCCACCCTGGGCTTCTTCAAAACGGCCCATACGATCTTCCCGGGCATCGGTAAAAGCACCTTTTTTATGACCGAAGAGCTCGCTTTCAAACAGGGTATCCGTCAAAGCGCCCACATCTACCTTAACAAATGGTTTGTCGGCACGAAGCGAACGTTCATGAATTGCTTTTGCCATCAGGTCTTTACCGGTACCGTTTTCTCCCAATATCAATATATTGGCATCGGTAGGGGCTATCTTGTTCACCTTATAAAAAATATCCTGCATCACGTCCGATTCACCAAGGATAGAAGTGTCTCCCGCAGTGCTTTTTACAGGGGTCTTGGTGGTTTTTGTTCCACCTTCTTTTTTATCCAAAAGATCTTTTATAGTGTTTATCAGCTTTTCGTTATGCCATGGCTTTACTACAAAATCATTGGCGCCTTCTTTAAGTGAACGGACGGCAAGGTCAATATCACCATAAGCGGTTATCATGATCACGCAAACATCAGGTTTCCATTCTTTTACTTTACGCAGCCAGTACAATCCTTCGTTGCCGGTATTTATGGCGCTGTTAAAGTTCATATCAAGCAAAATCAAGTCAACGTCGTTGCGCTGAAGCAGCCAGTTCAGGTTTTCGGGGTTCTTTTCGGTGATGATTTCCCGGGCTTCTGGTTTTAGCAAAAGTTTAACCGCGGTAAGTACGTCCGGATCGTCATCAACAATTAAAACGGTGGCTTTTTTAAGTATCATTTATTTTTAGTTAATAGTTCATAGATAATTGTTCATGGTCTTCAAAACGAGGGCACATGATTATTTAGTTCAAAATAAAAATAGCATCTTATTTATTGAGGACGTCAATTTAATAAAAGTTATAAATTTTATATTAAATTGTATCTCTTTACCGAAGCTACCTAAATAAACTTTTAGCATTGTTGCCATCAACTATGAACTATACGCTAAAACCATTTAACTATGAACAATAAATTAAAGACTCGCTAATGACACTATCTGTTACAATTTTTGTGCTAAATACCCGCATTTTATGCAGTATATGATATAAATGCTTCACAGTGAAGTGCTAATCTGTATTTGCATATAACAGGCTATTAATAGGTGAAAAAACACTGTATCAATACCGTACACCTGATGTAACAGAAGCGTACGCTTAAATACTGTGTTTTGTGTTTAAATGATTGAAAAACAGTATTTTAATTTGTGGCATATCTTTTTGTTATAACTTTCAAAATATTATAGAAATACAGTGGACAGAAAAATTGAGAAAAAGACCTGGAACAGCAAAAAGATACTTACCATTGCAGGTATTACAGGCATTATTTTACTAATAGGCGGCAGTATTTATCTTACATCGGGTAAAAGCAAGCTTGATGTTGATACTGAACGCTTAACTATAAGTACTATTACTAAAGGTCCTTTCCAGGAGTTTATACCGGTTAACGGCGTGGTTATGCCGCTAACTACCATATTTCTTGATGCATCTGAAGGCGGTGTTGTTGAAGAAAAATACGTTGAAGACGGAGCTAACCTTAAAAAAGGCGACCGGATCCTGAGAATGTCTAATACCGATCTTGAGCTTACTTTGGCTAACCAGGAAACCGCGGTTTATGCCGAACAAACCCAAATGCAGATTTCTCATAACAATGCACAGCAAAACACTATCAGCAAGCTAAATACTATGGCCGATGTGGAGAATGCATACAAAGAAGCTGAAAGGATTTACAAGTTGGACAAACATTTATATGATCAGAAAGCCATCGGCCTGCAGGAATATCAATCAGCCAAAAACACCTACGATTACCAGGTAAATCGCTACAAATTGGCTAAACAGATTCTTAGGCAGGATACAGCGCTGGTTAAGCAGCAGGCATCGCAATCACAGGAACAATACGCCCACATGAAAACTACGCTTGAACTGATGCGCAAAAAAGTGGCCGGTTTAGTATTGGTGGCGCCTACCGATGGTCAGTTAACCTCAATGGATGCCGAAGTAGGTCAGAGCAAGAATAAGGGCGAGCATTTAGGGCAGATAGACGTACAATCGGGCTTTAAAGTTAGGGTTGATATTGATGAGCACTATCTGTCGCGTATTTACACAGGCCTGAAAGGCGATTTTCAGTTTGCCGATCAAACCTATAACCTGGTTATAAAAAAGGTGTATACCCAGGTTAAAACAACAGGTAGTTTCCAGGTTGATATGCAGTTTGTAGGTAAGGTGCCAACCGGCATCCGTAAAGGCCAAACGCTGCAGGTAAGACTGGCATTGAGCGATCAGATGCAGGCGGTATTGGTGCCTAAAGGCGGTTTCTTCCAACAAACAGGCGGCAACTGGATCTTTAAGGTAAGTGAAGATGGTTCAAAAGCATACAGGGTAAACATCCAGCTTGGACGCCAGAGCCCCGATTATTTTGTGGTAACAGAAGGCTTAAATCCGGGCGATAAGGTTATTACCTCAAGTTATGAAACCTATGGTGATATTCAGGAGCTTGTGCTGAAAAAATAACATAACCCGGCTGCAACGCCCGGCGTTGTTTGAGCGTCATTATAATAAACCGAATTAATTAATAAATTAAAATAAAAAAACAAATCATATCGCCATAAAGGCGGGATGAATAACGGAGGCACCAATGATAAAAATTTCTAATCTTGAGAAATTCTACCGTACCGAAGAGGTAGAGACCATCGCGTTAAATAAGCTGTCGATGGAAGTGGCTACAGGCGAGTTTGTAGCCATTATGGGCCCGTCGGGCTGCGGTAAATCAACCCTGCTTAATATTTTAGGAATGCTTGATGATCCGGATGCGGGCAGCTATGTTTTTAATGAAATTGAAGTAGCGCATTTTAATGAGCGTAAACGCGCCGATCTGCGTAAACATAACATCGGTTTCGTGTTCCAGAGCTTTAACCTTATTGATGAGCTTACCGTGTTTGAAAACGTTGAATTGCCGTTGATTTACACGGGAGTGGCCGCTTCAGAGCGTGTTAAAAGGGTGGAAGAGGTGTTAGACAAAATGCAGATCATGCACCGTCGCAACCACTATCCGCAGCAGTTATCAGGTGGTCAGCAACAGCGTGTGGCTATTGCCCGTGCAGTTGTTAATAAGCCAAAGCTGATCCTTGCGGATGAGCCTACCGGTAACCTGGATAGCAGTAACGGTAACGATGTAATGGAACTGCTTACCGATTTGAACGAACAGGGAACTACCATTATCATGGTTACGCACTCAGAGCATGATGCCCGTTACAGTCACCGCATTATACGCCTGCTTGACGGACAAACCGTTATGGAAAATATCATGGTGTAGGTTTGGTGAGTTCATAGTTGATGGTTCATAGTTCATGGAAAAAAATGACTTTTGACTTAAAACTAACAACTTTTGACTTAGACCAACGCCCCCTGAAATCAGTTTATAGATAAGTTAATAAGTGCCTCTGCGCCCTTCTCCGCATTTGTGGAGAAGGGCGTGTTAGAGCTTTTTTGTTATTTAAGAGCTATTCCTATGTTTAAAAACTACCTGAAAACCGCGTGGCGAAATATTGTAAGCAATAAGTTTTACACCGCCATTAATGTAACAGGCTTAACCTTTGGTCTGGTGATTGGCTTGTTTATGCTGCTTTGGGTGCAGGATGAGCTAAGCTTTGATACCTTTAACAAAAAGGGGAAAGATATTTACCGCATTGGAATTGTTGGCGGCACGGAAGCCAGCAAGCAGATCTTTACTTATATTATTGCGCCGGTATCAACTTTTGCAAAAAATGAAGTGCCGGAGGTAAAAGATGGCGTGCGGATCATGTACATTGGTAATCCGTCATTCAGGTATAAAGATAAGATCTTTAACGAAGAGCGTATTGCTTTTACCGATGCCTCATACTTTTCGGTTTTTGATTTTCCAATTATACAGGGAGATCGTAAAAATCCATTTCCGGATAATAACTCTATGGTGATAACTGAGAGAATTGCTAAAAAATATTTTGGCAATGAGGACCCGATAGGGAAAACTATCATCGTAGGCAAAACCGATAATTTTAAAGTTACCGGGGTTGTTGCCGATTACCCGGCAAACTCAAGTATTACCTGCAATGTGTTATTGCCAATGAGCAGGTTTAATCACGATGCTTACGTAAAAGACAGCCGGAGTTATAATGGTACCGCCCGGATCTCATCTATGGATGCCGACTGGATCAATTTTGGTTTTGAAACTTACCTGCTGCTAAAACCTGGTACTGATATTCATAAGCTTGAAAAGAAACTGCAGGCCATCCACGAGCGTAACAAGCCCGATGATGCTCCGGTTCCGTACCTGGCGCAGTCATTATTGAATATGCATTTGTATAAAGCAGATGGCGGCGATGGTGGCATTTCTACAGTCCGCACATTTGCAATCGTAGCTGTTTTGATATTGGTAATAGCCTGTATCAACTATGTGAACCTTTCAACAGCCCGTTCAATGCTGAGAGCTAAGGAGGTGAGCATGAGGAAGATTATTGGGGCGGGTAAATTACAGCTGTTTTTACAATTTATGATCGAAACAACTGTAATGTTTCTGATAGCAACGGTATTGGCCGTTGGGTTAATGTATGTACTGATGCCCGTTTATAATGATTTTTCAGGCAAGCAATTGCAGTTGTCTATGGGTAATTACCAGGTTTGGGTATACATCGCCTTAACATTAGCAGCTACGCTGGCGGCTTCAAGTATTTATCCGGCCTTATTGCTTTCGTCGTTTGAGCCTTTAAAAGCCCTAAAGGGCAGGGTAACAGCGGGTATTGGTAATGTCTCTTTCAGGAGGGTGCTGGTGGTATTACAGTTCACCGTATCCATAGTGCTTATTATAGGCACGCTGATCATTGGCAAGCAATTAAGTTTTATCCGCAACCGCGATCTTGGTTATGACAAGGAAAACGTGCTTTCATTTATGATGCAGGGCATGCAGGCACACTATGATGCTGCTAAGGCCGAGTTATTAAAACAGCCGGGAGTAACAGCTGTAACCCGGGGCAGCAACAATATTGTGGATTACAACGGCTGGACAGGCGATAACGATTGGGATGGCAAACCCGCCAAATCAAACCTGTTTTTTCACCCGATTGCTGTTGATAAGGATTTCACCGGTTTCTTTAAGATCAAACTAAAAGAGGGGGCGCTATTTACCGGAGCAGTTGCCGATTCAACCCATTTTATTGTTAACGAGGCGGCTGTTGCTGCCATGGGAATGAAAGATCCCATCGGCAAAAGTCTCAGGATCCAGAAAACCAAAGGTACCATCATTGGTGTGGTGAAGGATTTTAATTATACCACGGTTCGTAAAAAGATTGAACCCGCTGTATTGACATATCAACCGCAAAACTGCTATCGCATCTTCATTAAAACAACAGGCGGTGAGGCTCAGAAAGCTATTATCGCCACTCAAAACACCTGGAAGCAATATAATAGTGATACGCCGTTGTCATATTCTTTTTTAGATGAAAATTTTACCCAGCTTTATAAAACGGAAGAACGCACGGGTTCATTATTCAATGTGTTTTCGGCATTGGCTATTGTGATCTCTTGCCTTGGCCTGTTCGGACTGGCAACTTATTCGGCACAGGTTAAAACACGCGAGATCGGTATTCGAAAAGTGCTTGGTTCAAGCGTTGGCGGCATCATCCGCTTATTAGCCAGCGAGTTTGTGCTGCTGATCATCATCTCTATATTGATTGCGGTACCTATTGCCTGGTACTCGATGAGTAAATGGCTGCAGGATTTTGCTTATAAGATTGACATGACTGTTTGGGTATTTCTATTGGCCGGCGGCGGTGCAACGCTGATCGCCTTGGCTACCATCAGCATCCAGTCGATAAAAGCAGCTTTGGCAAACCCGGTGGAGAGTTTGCGTTCGGAATAAGTGATTAGAGGTTGGAGATTAGAGATTTTGAATGCCCCTAAACTCAAATCTCCAACCAACAATCGTTAAAATAACGTTCACATCCGTACTACATGTGTTTCATTATCGTACGGTTTTAATCGGTGTTTTTTTGTATAAATATCTGATTTTTAATTAATTGAATATTTGGTACGGGTTTTAATATTTTAGTGGTATAAACCATTTACCGATGTTGCGCAACTATATTAAAATAGCCTGGAGAAACCTCCTCAAACATAAAGTATTTTCATTTATCAATATTTTAGGGTTGGCTATTGGCGTTGCTGCCTTTTGGCTCATCGCCTTGTATGTTATCGATGAATGGAGCTATGACCGATACAATGAAAAGGCCGACAGGGTTTTCCGGGTTGTACAACATGGGGCATGGAACGGCGGCAGGTTTAACCTTGCAGTTACATCGGCCCCATACGCCCCCGCTTTAAAAAACGACTATCCCGAAGTGGAAGATGCTATCCGCATTGATGCTGAAGGCGGTGGTAAAATAAGCTATGGTGAAAAGCAAATTAATGAAGGCGCCATGCTTTTTACCGATAAAGGCTTTTTTAATATCTTTACTCATCACTTTTTATCCGGCGATGCTGCCTCTGCCTTAAGTAAACCTAACAGCATTGTACTTACCAAAACACTGGCCGAAAAATTGTTTGGCAACGCCGCCGACGCTTTGGATAAAACGGTGCTTATCGAAAATAATCCTAATACAGTCACCGCCATAATAAATGATGTACCGATAAATTCCCAATTCAGTTTTGAAGCTCTGCGCTCTTTTCCTGATGGTTATATTGATAAATGGGGCAATGCGGGTATTTACACCTACTTACTGCTCAAAAATCCGGACGATTATAAAAAGATAGAGGCAAGCTCGGATGCTTTCTTCAATAAATATATAAAAGGTGTGCTTGGCCCAATGCAATTTACAATGGAGCTGCAGCCGCTTACTTCCATCCACCTGCATTCAAACCTTGATTATGAGCTGGGGGGCGTTGGTAACATTACCTATATCTATGTGCTTGGTGTAGTAGCCCTGCTAATCCTGGCAATCGCGGTTATCAATTACGTAAATCTAACCACCGCACGTTCATCGGTGAGGATCAAAGAGATTGGCATACGCAAGGTGATCGGATCGAGCAAAAAACAACTAATAATCATGTTCTTTGCCGAATCGGTATTGCTTACCGGCGTTGCTACCCTGGTGGCTGCGGTGATGGTACAGTTTTTACTGCCTTATTTTAACCAGCTATCGGGCAAAAATTTGATCCTGTTTCAATTCGGCATTAGTAAAACGGTTATCGTATTTACGCTGTTTGCTTTGCTTACGGGTATTTTGAGTGGCTTATACCCGGCCTTGTTCCTTTCGGGTTTTCAAACCATTACTGCTGTGAAAGGGCAAATGGGCAGCCAGGCTGCTACTTTAATTTTCAGAAAGGCATTAGTGGTGTTTCAGTTTGTGATTACCATTGTGATGATAGCCGGTTCGTGCATTATTTACCGGCAGTTACATTATGTAATGAACAAAGACCTCGGCTTTAACAAGGCGCAAACCCTTACTTTTCATATTCATGATAAATCGGCCCGTACTAAAATAGCAGCTATTAAAAGTCAGCTGTTGCAAAACCCTGCCGTTGAGGCTGTGGGTATAGCCGGTAACCCGATAGGCAATAACGATATTGGCACCGTGAAATTCAATATCGGCGCTGATGGTAAAAGCAACGCTGACTCAAAGGTAGTGGAGAGCTTGGTTGTCGATGAAGATTTTATACCAACTTTACAGATCAGGCTGGCTAAGGGGCGTAATTTTTCAGCCTCGATGAGGACTGATCAGAAAGAATCCATCATCGTTAATCAAACGCTTGTGAATGAAATGGGATGGAAAGATGCTGTCGGGAAATCGGTACGTACCGGGGTGGATGAAAATGGAAATGTAATTACACAAAAGATCATCGGCGTAGTTAAGGACTTCAATACCTATTCGCTGCAGCATAAAGTATCACCTATGGTACTGCATCTGCCTGCTACTGCAAATGACGAGGATAATATGTACGTGCGCATAGGCAAAAATAATATTCCGTCCACGCTCAATTATATCAGTAATGTTTACGGCAGGTTTGATATTGAAAACAAGGCAGAGTTGCATTTTCTTGATCAGAATTTTGCCAAACAATATCAGTCTGAACAAAAGCAGGGCAACATCCTGCTCATATTCACCATACTGGCTATCAGCATTGCTTGCCTGGGCTTGTTTGGTTTGGTGACCTTCACTGCAGAGCAAAGGGTAAAGGAAATTGGCATCAGGAAAGTTTTGGGTGCAAGTGTAACCTCCATAGTTACCCTGTTGTCAAAAGATTTGATGAAACTGGTGGTGATAGCCACGTTGATTGCATCGCCGCTGGCATGGTATGGCATGAGCAAATGGTTACAAAGTTTCGCTTACCGGGTAGATATTAACTGGTGGATCTTCGCGGTAGCGGGTATCCTGGCGGTGATCATTGCTTTTGTAACGGTGAGTGTACAATCGGTAAGGGCGGCAAATGCTAACCCGGCCAAGAGTCTTAAAAATGAATAGTCGTTGTGTCATTTGCTTCGCGTCATTAGATCATTAAATGATTTGATAGGGGCGAAAATAAAATGACTTAATGACCCAATAACTTAATGATTTGAATTATGTTTAGAAATTACTTAAAAACAGCTTTCCGTACCCTGCGCAAAAACGTGGGGTTTACGGTTATAAATATATTGGGGCTGGCCCTTGGCCTGGCCACCTGCCTTATGATTGTGCTATACGTAGCCGATGAGTTGAGTTATGATCGGTTTAATGAGAAAGCTGATCGCACGTACCGGGTTAATGAAGATCTTAAATTTGGCAACAATAATGTACTTTATGCCGTTGCGATGCCGCCGTTGGCTCAGGCATTAAAAACGGATCTCCCTGAGGTGGAGGAAGCAACCCGGCTTAAGGCAGCAGGAGGTTTCCACGTAAAAAAAGGTAACGAAAGCATCCTTGAGTACGGTACCGTTTTTGCCGACCCATCGGTTTTTAATGTGTTTACGTTACCCATGATTAATGGTAATCCGGCTACGGCTTTGAAAGAGCCTAACACCGTGGTGATTACCGAAACTACAGCCCAAAAGTACTTTAACAGTATCAACGTTGTAGGCAAAACACTCTCCATCGATAACAATCAATTGCTTAAGGTTACAGGAGTGATAAAGGATTTACCGAAGCAATCGCACTTTCATTTCGATTTTTTTATGTCGATGATAAGCTGGCCTGATAGCAAATCTCCCGAATGGTTAAGAAGCGACTACAATACCTACGTGGTTTTGAAACCAGGTACAGATTATAAGTTATTTGAGAAAAAACTGGCTGCTTTGCTGAAAAAATACAGCGAGGGGCAAATGCAAATGGCTTTGCACGTCAATATTGCCGATTTTGAAAAAAGCGGCAGTTATTTCAGGCTAAACCTCACCCCTTTAACCGATATCCATTTGCACTCAAACCGTACCGGTGAGTTAAGCAGCAACAGTTCGGTGCAGTACGTTTATATATTTTCGGCCATTGCCATATTCATATTGCTTATAGCAGGCATCAACTTTATGAACCTGTCAACAGCACGTTCGGCTAACAGGGCAAGGGAAGTTGGCGTGCGCAAGGTTTTAGGTTCCCCTCGTAAATATTTAATAGCCCAATTTTTAACCGAATCGGTATTGGTGACTTTGGCAGCGGCAGTTATAGCGTTTTTTGCGGTGTTACTTTTATTGCCGCTGTTTAATCAGGTATCTGGAAAGGAGTTGGTTGTTGGCGCACAAACCTTAGCGTGGTTGCTGCCTGCTTTACTATTGATTGTGCTGGTGGTAGGTTTCGCTGCCGGGTCATATCCTGCGTTTTTCCTTTCGGCGTTTCAGCCCATTAATGTGCTAAGCGGTAAACTTGCCGGAGGTTTCAAAGGTAGCTGGCTTAGGAGTGTACTTGTTGTATTCCAGTTCTCTATTTCAATATTCCTCATTATTGGTACCATCGTTATTTATAACCAGCTCAATTATATTCAAACCAAAAACCTGGGTTATAACCGCAATCAGGTACTTGTTATCAATAATGCATTTGAATTGGGCAGCCATGCCAAAACCTTTAAAAATGAGGTTAAACAATTACAGGGTGTGGTTAATGCTACTTTGACAGGCTATTTACCCACCGGCAAAAACCGGGGAACGTCCATTTTCTACAAAGAAGCGGCAGCCGATCAAAAAACTGCTTTGTTTCCGCAAAGCTGGCGGGTAGACGCGGACTATATCAGCACCCTGGGTATGAAGATCTCTGCCGGGCGCGATTTTTCGGCAAGTATGCCAACGGATTCCACCGGATTAGTGATTAATGAAACGGCAGCCAAGTTTTTAGGCTTTACCAATCCGGTCAATAAAATCCTGTACCGTAATATGGATGGCAACCGTGATCATGTAAAAGCTTATCACATCATAGGTGTGGTTAAAGATTTTAATTTCAACTCGCTGAGGGAAAATATCAGCCCAATGATTTTTTTAATGGACGAAGACAGTGGAAATCTGAGTATCAGGGTAAATACAACTAATTTACCGGCTCTCGTCGATCAGATAAAAAGCAAATGGCAGGGCATGACCCAAAGCCAGTTTAGCTACTCGTTTATGGATCAGGATTTTGATGCTAATTATCGTGCTGAGCAGCGTACCGGCACCATATCCATCATATTTACGGTGCTGGCTATTTCCATTGCCTGCCTTGGCTTGTTTGGCTTAGCCGCTTATGCTGCCGAGCAACGCACCAAAGAAATCGGGATTCGCAAAGTACTTGGTGCAAGTGTATCTGCCATAGTGAATACCTTATCTAAAGATTTTATAAAGCTGGTATTGATCTCCATAGCCATTACGACACCTTTAGCCTGGTATTTAATGAACAAATGGCTGCAGGATTTTGCCTATCGTATCAGCATACAATGGTGGGTGCTTGCACTGGCAGGCGTAGTAGCTATAATAATAGCTGTGGCTACAGTAAGTTTCCAATCTATAAAAGCAGCATTGGCAAACCCGGTTAATAGCCTTAAAAACGAGTAGGCAGTTTGCAGTGGCAGTAAGCAGCTATACAGCTTGATATCAATGAACTAATGAACAATTGAACCAATGAACTTAATATAATGATCAGAAATTATCTTAAAACTGCTTTTCGCACATTGAAAAAAAATGCGGGTTTCACCACAATTAATGTGTTTGGTTTGGCCCTTGGGCTGGCTACGTGTTTGCTCATTGTATTTTATGTGGTAGATGAGTTGAGCTATGACAAGTTCAATGTTAAGGCCGACAGGATCTATCGCGCCAATATGCAGAT
Source organism: uncultured Mucilaginibacter sp. (assembly GCA_966212355.1). Lineage (GTDB taxonomy): Bacteria > Bacteroidota > Bacteroidia > Sphingobacteriales > Sphingobacteriaceae > Mucilaginibacter. Next base: position 109,044 of record CBIHRB010000003.1, on the reverse strand, counting down.
TAAATTTGGCGGTATCGATCAAAGTTATGCCTGTGCGCCTGCTCCGTTAAGTGCCGCCTTTCAAAATGACTACCCTGAGGTTGAGCGTGCCTGCCGTTTTTTGATGCGCGGAGGTTATAATGTAAAAAAAGGCAATCAAACTATTCATGAAAACCGAATGGTGCTGGCCGATTCCACCTTGTTTGATGTATTCACCCTGCCAATGGTAGCAGGCGATCCTAAGAAGGCGCTTGTTGAACCTAATACCGTTGTCATTACTGAAAGTACAGCTAAACGTTATTTTAATACTACGCAGGTTGTAGGTAAAACTTTTACGTTTGATGAAAAGCTGCTTTATAAGGTTACCGGTGTAATTAAAGACCTGCCCAGGCAATCGCATTTTCATTATGATTTTTTCCTGTCGATGGCGTCAAACGCGGAAAGCAAAGATGGGGCATGGTTCAGCAATAATTTCAATACCTATGTATTACTAAAACCTGGCGTGGATGCCAAAAAGTTTGAAGCCAAGTTTCCTGCATTAATGCACAAATATGCGGGTCCGCAATTGCAGAGTATCTTACATCTTACTTTTGATTCGTTTGAAGGAGCCGGCAACAAATACCAGCTGAGTCTTATGCCATTGAAGGATATCCACCTCAAATCAAATCTCGTGTCGGAGCTTGATCATAACGGGAACATCCAGTACGTGTACATTTTTGGAGCGGTTGCTATTTTTATCTTACTGATAGCCTGTGTAAACTTCATGAACCTTTCAACCGCCCGTTCTGCAAACCGGGCCCGGGAGGTAGGCGTACGCAAGGTACTTGGTTCAAGGCGTCAGTCGCTTATAGCTCAATTCCTATCCGAGTCTATCATGGTAACGTTTATTGCTACAGTGATAGCCATGCTGATGGCCTATTTTCTGCTGCCGGTATTCAATAATATAGCAGGTAAAACCATGGAGCTTAATATGGGCTCATTGGTTTGGCTGATTCCTGCTTTGCTGGTAATAGTTTTAGTGATTGGCTTCCTGGCTGGCTCATACCCCGCATTTTTCCTGTCGGCATTTCAACCAATTGATGTTTTAAAAGGCAAGCTTTCCTCCGGCTTTAAGGGCGGAATGTTAAGGAGCTCATTGGTGGTGTTCCAGTTTTTTATATCGATAGTGCTCATTATTGGTACACTGGTGATCTATAATCAGCTTAAATATATTCAGAATAAAGACCTTGGTTATAATCGCAGCCAGGTATTGGTGATTCATGGTGTGTATGACCTTGGCGACAAGAGCAAAGTGTTAAGAGATGAAGTAAAGCAATTGCCAGGCGTAATGGGCGTAACCATGACAGGCTTTTTGCCAACTTCTGATTACAGGAACAGCAGCAGCGTTTTCCAGGAACGCGGGCTCGACCCTAAAAAAGCAGTGCTTGCACAAACCTGGGTAGTTGACGACAGTTATCTGCCAACCCTCGGCATAAAACTAACCAAAGGCCGTAATTTCTCAAACCAGATGCCTACCGATTCGGCGGCTATGATCATTAACGAAACGGCGGCGAAACTGATGGGCGTACGTGACCCGCTTAACAAATCCATGTTTTTACCTATGGACAATATGGCCAAAACGTTTAAAGAATATCATATAGTAGGTGTTATTAAGGATTTTAATTTCGCTTCGCTGCGTAATAATGTAAGCCCGGTGATATTAATGTACGGGCAGGATACCGGCGCCTTAAGTGTAAAAGTAAATACAGCTAATATCACTGCACTTATGGCCATGATCAGCGACAAATGGAAATCCATAAAGCCGGGTAAGGAGTTTGAATATTCATTTATGGATGACGATTTTGATTCATCATACCGTGCTGAACAGCGGATGGGTACCATATTCATCATATTTACAAGTTTAACAATTGTAATAGCCTGTTTAGGTTTGTTTGGCCTTGCAGCATATGCCGCCGAGCAGCGCACTAAGGAAATAGGCATCCGTAAAGTACTTGGCGCTAATGTGGGCGCTATAGTAGGTATGTTGTCAAAAGATTTTATCAAACTGGTAATGATAGCAATAGTAATAGCCATTCCGGTTGCCTGGGTCGCCATGCAGCAATGGTTGCAGGGCTTTGCCTACCGGCAAAACATACAATGGTGGGTGGTAGTATTGGCTGCTGTTTTGGCCGTATTGATCGCTTTTGTAACCATCAGCTTTCAATCCATTAAGGCGGCACTGGCCAACCCGGTGAGGAGTTTGAAAAATGAATAATTGTCATTAGGTCATTTAGCTTCGCGTCATTAGGTCATTAAAAAGAAAATGACAAAGTGGCCAAATGACTTAATGACTACGCAGTAATGACACAATGATATAAATATGATACGTAACTACATAAAAACAGCGTGGCGGAACCTTTATCGGAATAAGGCATTTTCGCTGATCCACATTTTGGGGTTAACCATGGGGATAACCGTTTGCCTCATGATATTCCTGTATATTATGAATGAGTTTAGCGTGGATAATTTTCATAAGCAGGGCAAAAATATTTACAGGGTGATGCGCGGCTTTGATAAGTCGAAAGCGCCCACATCTTACCTCTCGGGGCCTTACGGCCCTGCCATGCTGAATGATTATCCGCAGGATATCAAGATGGCAGTGCGCGTTTCTCCACGAAATAACCTGGTTTCTTTTGGCGAAAAATCGTTCAATGAAAAAAAGGTTTACGCGGTTGACTCCAACTTTTTTAGCCTCTTTACCTTCCCGTTGCTGAGGGGAGATGCTACTTCAGCATTAAACCAGCCGGGTAGCGTGGTGCTAACTGAAACCACAGCCAAAAAATATTTCGGCAATATTGATAATGCCATGGGCAAGGTGGTACAGATGGATAAACGCCTGCAATTAAAGGTAACAGGTATTGCCAAAGATGTGCCTTCCAACTCGCACCTTGATTTTGACCTGGTGATGCCAATATCCAATTACACCCGCGACCAGGGCTTTAATGTATGGATTAACAATAGCCTGTTTGTTTACCTGTTATTGAATGAGCATAGCAACCCGGCTGCATTGGAAAGCCGCTTTCCGCAGTTTATGGATAAATACATGGGCAAGGATATGCAACGCTTCGGTACCAAATTTAACCTGAGCCTTAGACCATTCAAGGATATTTATTTTGAAAATGCCTCGTCGTTTGATAATGTAAAACATGGGGATAAAACCGTGGTATTCATCTTTATTTCGATAGCAGTGCTCATTATGATCATTGCATGTATCAATTTTATGAACCTTGCCACTATCCGCGCTGTCGAACGTTCAAAAGAAGTAGGGATGCGCAAGGTTTTAGGCGCGTTAAGAAACCATTTGGTATGGCAATTCATAGGCGAATCTATTTTGCTGGCGCTAATTTCATGCGCCCTTTCTATTGGTTTGTTACTCCTGCTGATGCCATCATACAACAGCCTGCTGGGGTATGAACTCACTGTATCATGGAACAGTGTGCCGATTTACCTTTTTCTTTTAGGAGTTATTTTATTTGTAGGTTTCCTTGCCGGAAGCTACCCGGCTATATTCATGTCGGCGTTTTCGCCTATTGAGGCTTTAAAGGGTAAGCTTAAATTAGGCAAAGGCGGGTCATTTTTCAGGCAATCGCTGGTGGTGTTCCAGTTCAGTATTTCGGTGTTGCTTATTATTGGCACTATCGTGATAGTTAACCAGATGCGGTATGTAAAAAACAAATCATTAGGTTATGACAAAGAGCAAACGGTTATTGTGCAGATTGATAATAACGATATCTATGATCACAGACAAACATTTAAACATCAGCTGCAAAATTCGGACTATGTGAAGTCGGTATCCCTGATGTCGGGCGAACCGGGCGGCTTTTTTGATATGCAGGGCTTTGAGGTTGAAGGTCAGCATGAAACGTTCAAATCCAGGTCGGAATTTGCCGACTTTGAATATGTTAAAACCTTTGGCTTGAAAATTATTGCCGGCAGGGATTTTTCACCGCAGTTTGCTACCGATACTACGAATTCGGTATTGATCAACCGTACAGCGGCTAAAGAACTGGGCTTTACGCCGCAGCAAGCTATCGGTAAATGGATTAAAAATACAGTGCGCGATAGTAGCCGCCGCACCATCATCGGTGTAGTTGAAGATTTTAACTTCCTTTCACTTAAAGAAAACATGGATGCCCTGGTGATATCGCCAAGCGAAGACAGGCGTGTAGCCGTAATCAAATTAAAATCCGGGAATATCCAGGCTGGTTTGGCGGCTATCAAAAACATTTATGCCGAAGTTGCGCCCGTTTATCCGTTTGAATACAGCTTTCTTGATCAGCAGTTTGATACTACCTATCGCAACGATATCAGGCAGCAGACCATGTTAAGTATATTTTCAGGGTTGGCCATCTTTATAGCCTGTTTGGGCTTGTTCGGTTTAGCCTCATTTACCGCGGCGAAACGTACCAAGGAGATCGGGGTCCGTAAAGTATTGGGTTCATCGGTACAAAATATCCTTATCCTGATATCAAAAGACCTGCTGAAACCGGTGTTATTAGCTACCGTGATAGCTATCCCCTTAGGCTATTACAGCATGGATAAATGGCTGCAAAGTTTCGCTTACAAAACACCTTTGCATTGGTGGATCTTTGCTTTGGCAGCTTTGCTTACATTTGTTATTGCAGTGGTTACCATTAGTTTTCAATCGTTAAAGGCAGCATTGGCCAATCCTATAAGGAGTTTGAGAAGCGAATGAGATCAGTTTGCAGATAGCAGTGGCAGTTTGCAGTAGCAGTTGAAGAAATAGAATATACCCCGAGCCCGTGTCCCCACGGGCTTTTTTATGATGTGCTGTTATTATTAGGTAGTCTGAATTTATTTTCAGCACCATGCAACGTATTTGCTAAACGCCTGGTCTTGTATATATAAACCAAAGATCATTATTATGAAAAAGTATTTACTTGTGTTATTTGTTGCCTGTGCAGGCAGCAGCGTTTTTGCACAAAATAATCAGAAAACACCATATCTCACCAAATCATTATCAGGACAGGCTGTGAAAAATGTATTTGTTAATACATCGGGCGGCAGTATTACTGTTAGCGGCGCATCGGGCCAGGAACCAAGAGTTGAGGTTTTTATACAAGGTAATAATGGCAATAATGACCTTTCTAAAGAAGAGATCAAAAAGCGCCTCGACGAAAATTACGATCTAAGCGTTGATGTTAACGGTGGGGAACTGCACGCCAAAGCCAAAAGTAAGCATGATGGCAACTGGGACTGGAAAAAATCATTAAGTATCTCGTTCCGTGTGTATGTACCCGGCAATGTGGCAACCAATCTGAATACCAGCGGAGGCAGTATCCATTTGGATAATCTAACAGGTGCACAACAGTTTGAAACCAGTGGTGGCAGCTTACACCTGGATAAAATTACCGGCACTATCAAAGGTCGTACTTCAGGCGGCAGTATCCACGTGAGCGATTCAAAAGAAAATATTGATCTTCAAACATCGGGCGGCAGTATTGAAGCCCGTAATTGCATGGGGCGTATCAAACTTGAAACATCTGGCGGTTCTTTGCATCTCGATGGTTTAAAGGGAGATATCAAAGCTACGACCAGCGGCGGCAGTATCAGCGGCAGTAAAATTGATGGCGATTTCATTACAGGCACATCAGGTGGCAGCATTAACCTTACTGATTTGTCGTGTAGCCTCGATGCTTCAACAAGTGCCGGCAGTTTTCACGCACAATTTGTCAGCGTAGGTAAATTTATTAAAATTGATGTAAGCTCGGGTCGTGTTGATCTGCAGTTGCCATCAAAACAAGGTCTTAATCTTGATTTGCGGGCTGATAAGATAGAAACAAACCTTGCCGACAATTTTTCAGGTAGCAAGGATAAAGAAAGGGTAGAAGGTAAACTTAACGGAGGTGGCTCGCTTGTTGAAGTTAGAGGCAGCAACAGGGTAAACCTTACTGTAAACTAATAACAATAATAAAGGATATTACGAAGGCCTGTTACTCAAATAGTGACAGGCCTTTTTTGTTGAACGGAGTGTATCATAACCGAACACATGGTGTTACGTCTTCGTACAGTTTTGATTAAAAATAAATTATAACTAATTGATATTTAGGTATTTGTTTTATTGGTATGGCTTTTAAATCTGTATTGTGGTTAATCGTACACTCATGTTCAAAAATTACATCAAAACCGCCTGGCGAAGTTTAAAACGTAACAAGATATTTTCCTTTATTAATGTGTTTGGCCTTTCTGTAGGGTTGGCTTGTTGTATGCTGATCTGTGCTTATGTGTATAGCGAGTTAAACTATGACCAATATCCGGCACAGGCAAAACAGATGTACCGTGTTGGTTTGCGCTCCGTTGAAAATAATGGCGTTAGTGAATATCCGATGGTGGACATAGCGGTGGGGCAGGGTATTAAAAATATGTTTCCCGAGGTGCTTGAAACCACAAGGCTTACCGGTCGCGGACCCGTATTTATAAAATATAACGACAGGCAATTTAAAGAAGAGCATGTACAAATGATAGATGCCAATTTCCTGCGCCTGTTTTCGATACCGCTGATTGATGGTGATGATAAAGCCTGTTTTACCGAGCCCAACAGTATGGTGCTTACCAGGGCCATGGCTAATAAATATTTTGGCGATCAGAAAGCCGTTGGCAAATCGGTTACCATCGATGGCAAACCATACAAGGTAACTGGTGTAATTGACAAAGTACCTGATGATTCGCATTTTCATGGTGATGCCTTTTTGAACCTGGCACCCTTTGTTAAAAATGCAAAGCAAACCTGGAGCAACATCGGCTTTTTTACCTATGTTGTATTGGATAGAAATGCCAATCCTAAAAAACTGGAAGCTTCTTTTCCCGAAATGGTAAGGAAATTTGTAGTGCCCGAAATTGCACATGATATGGGTACAAGCACGGCCGAAGCAAGCAAATCTGTTAACTCCTTCCTGTTTTTCTTGCAACCGTTAAGTGACATCCACCTGCACCCGGCAACCAAATATGAACTTGAACCCAATGGCGACATCCACTATGTGTATATATTCGGCGCTTTAGCTGCTTTCATATTGATTTTGGCCTGCATCAATTTTACTAATCTTTCAACAGCAAGTTCAGCGCGGCGGTCGAAAGAAGTGGGTATCCGTAAAGTGCTTGGCTCTGAAAAAGGCGGACTGGTTTCGCAATTTCTTACCGAATCGGTTATGCTCACATTTTGGGCTTTGCTACTGGCTTTAGGTATGGTGTACCTGTTGTTGCCTTTGTTTAACAACTTAGCCGGCAAACACATCGATCTCGGATTTTTCCTGAGCCCTAAGGCTTTGCTTATCGAATTATTCACCGCTTTTGCGGTTGGTATTTTAGCGGGCATTTATCCCGCTTTCTTCCTTTCATCGTTCAAGATCATAGCGGTATTGAAAGGCAACGGTGTTACTAAAGCCGAAGGGAGAGGTGTTTTACGCAGCGGGTTGATCATTTTCCAGTTCGCGGTGTCAACGGCGCTCATCATATCAACATTTGTAGTATATCAGCAATTGCATTATATGCAAAACAAAAAGCTGGGTTATGATAAAGATCAGATGCTTGTAATAAATGACGCCTATACCCTTGGCCGTAATGTAGACGCTTTTAAAAATCAGCTCTTACGCAATCCGCAGGTGTTAAATGCTACCATATCGAGCAGTGTACCGGGCAAGTTAACCGGTGTTGACGGTACGCAGATTGATGCTAAAGAGTTTGACGATAAAGGGGGACATGCCGAAATCCATACCAATATTTATCATGTTGATGAAAGTTATGTGCCCACTTTGGGGCTGCAGGTTATCAAGGGGCGTAACTTTTATCAGTCTTTCCCCGGCGATTCAATTTCTGTTGTTGTAAATGAGGCCCTGGTAAAAGGCTTGGGATGGGGCAACGCTAACCCGATCGGTAAAACTATTGTGCGCTCGGCACGCACCCAATATACCGTTGTTGGAGTGGTAAAAGATTTTCATTACGCTTCGGCCAGGCAAAAGATTGCTCCATTAATGCTGTTATCTGGTCACAATACCGGTTCAGTTATTTTGAAGATAAAAACCGGTGATGTAAAATCGTTGATAGCCAACATTAAAACCGAGTGGGATAATTTCAGGCCGGAAGCGCCTTTCAGCTACTCATTCCTTGATGAACAATATGCGTCGCTTTATGCTTCCGAACAGCAAACAGGTAAAATATTCACCGTGTTTTCGTGCATCGCCCTTATTATAGCAAGTCTGGGCTTGTTCGGTTTAGCCGCGTTTATGATCAGGCTAAGGGTTAAAGAAATTGGCATCCGCAAGGTATTAGGCGCATCAACAGGCAGCATTACGGTGATGTTATCAAAAGAATTTTTGAGGTTGATCGTCATTGCATCCATTATATCGTTCCCGGTAACATGGTTTGCTATGAACAAATGGCTGCAGGATTTTGCATACCGCATCAGTATCCAATGGTGGGTATTCATCTTGGCGGGCGGCATAGCCCTGCTGGTGGCGGGCATCACGATAAGCTTTCAATCGGTTAAAGCGGCTTTGGCTAATCCGGTGAAAAGCCTGCGATCAGAATAGGTCATTGGGGCATTTGCTTCGTGTCATTAAGTCATTGAAAAGTTCAAAAATGATTTAACGACCCAATACCCCGATGAGCAAAAAAATGACTTAATGACTCAATGACAAAATGAAATAACATGATAAAGAATTATTTACGGAGTGCCTTTCGCAATATTGCCCGGCACAAATTTATTTCGTTCATCAATATTTTTGGCTTAACCATAGGGTTAACCTGTTGCCTGCTTATCTTAACTTACATAGTTAAAGAACTCAGTTATGATAAGTTTAACCATAATGCTCCCAATATTTACAGGGTGAGCCGGAGTTTTAATACGGCCGATGGTATCGTCAACCTGCATTTGGGGGCCGTGGCACCGCCTTTTGGTCCGCTGCTAAAAAACGAATTTCCGGATATCAAAAAAGTGACCCGGTTGTTTCCTAACGGTGATGTGGTTTTGCGCTACAAGGAAAAATTGCTCGTTGAAAAGGGCTCTTATTTTGCTGATGAAAACTTCCTTAGTTTCTTTGATCTTAAAACAGTAGCAGGTGATCCTAAAACTGCCCTTAGTGAGCCGTATACAGTGATGATGACCGAGGATATGGCGCGCAAATACTTCGGTAACGAAGACCCTATAAACAAAGAAATCAGGCTTGATAATACGGCCAATTTTAAAGTTACCGGTATTTTTAAGCCATTTCCGGCTAACTCGCAGATGCACCCTCAAATGTTGCTGTCATTCAATACACTGAACGATGACAAGGTTTATGGACGTAATCAACTGGCAACCAATTGGGGGAACAACTCATTTTTTACCTACCTGTTATTGCCTGATCATTATAATATTGATCGTATCAGCTCGCAGTTTCCGGCTTTTATAGATAAATACATGAATTCTCCCGGGCAACCCCGGCAGTCAAAATTTACCCAGCTGCATATTCAAAGGTTCCTGGATATCCACCTGCATTCACACCTGGATGATGAGGTTGAACAAAACGGTGATATCAAAAGAGTTTACATATTCTCTGCCATCGCATTGTTTATTTTGCTGATAGCATGTATCAATTATATGAACCTATCTACTGCCCGCTCAACGCTTAGGGCTAAAGAGATCGGCATTCGCAAGGTGATCGGTGCACAGCAAAAAGAGATCATCACCCAATTTTTAAGCGAATCGGTCCTGATCACTTATTTCTCGCTTGCGCTGGCCGTGATTTTAACGTGGTTGCTGCTGCCGCTTATCAACCAGCTTTCAGAACTTGGCCTTTCTATCAACAGTTTATTTCAACCGATAATTTTAGTGTCGGTATTATTACTACCGCTGATTATCGGGCTTATCAGCGGTATTTATCCGGCTATCTTTATGTCTTCATTTAAACCGATAAAAGTTTTAAAAGGTATCCTTAAAGTTGGATCTGGAAATATCTCGTTCCGTAAGGTGTTGGTGGTTGTGCAGTTCTCCATCTCCATCATTCTGATTGTTGCTACGACGATAGTTTTTCAGCAATTGAGGTATATTCAAACCAAATCACTTGGCTTTAATAAAGATCATTTAGTAACGTTGGGCGGTATCCCGGCTAACCAGTTTGAAGCTTTCAGGGCCGATTTATTGCGAGATCCAGCGGTAAAAGATATTGGACGTTCATCGCGCATTCCATCAGGGCGGCTGCTGGATGATCAGGGTGTTTCTGTTTTTGATGGCGATAAACCACTGCCCGTTAAAGCTGATATTAAATGCATTAATGCCGATTACGGCTTTATCCCAACTTACGGCATAAAGATGGCCGCCGGCAGAAACTTCAGTCGCGAGTTCGCCACCGACAGTAATAATTTTGTGATCAATGCATCGGCAGTAAGTGCATTAGGATGGAAATCGCCCGAAAGCGCCATAGGCAAGGATATGAGCTATGGAGGCGTCAAAGGAAAAGTGATAGGAGTGGTTAATGACTTTCATTTCGAGTCATTACATCAAAATATCATCCCGCTTTTAATGGAGATGCCCTCATTCGCCAACAATAGTTATAGAAGAATAACGGTTAAGATCGATGGTAATCGTATCAATTCGGCATTGGCAACCCTTGAGCAAACCTGGAAAAAATATCAACCCGAAACGCCTTTTGAATACAGCTTTTTAGATGAGCGGTTTCAAAAGCTATATAATAGTGAGCAGGAGCAGGGCAATCTGTTTACTATATTTTCGTGCCTTGCCATATTCATAGCTTGCCTTGGTCTGTTTGGACTTTCAGCCTTTACCATATCACAAAGAGTAAAAGAAATTGGCGTACGTAAAGTACTTGGCGCAAGTATCCCGCAAATTGTTACCGAACTTTCAAAAGACTTTTTGAAGCTGGTGATCGTTGCCGCGGTGATTGCTTTGCCAATCGCGTGGTACGCCATGAGTAAATGGCTGCTTGATTTTGCCTTCAGAATTAACATACAATGGTGGGTTTTTGTAATGGCCGGCGTAATAGCGCTGATCATCGCTTTTGCAACCATTAGCTATCAATCAATAAAGGCTGCTATGGCTAACCCGGTGAAGAGTTTACGTTCTGAATAAATTTGCCATTAGGTCATTTTGCTCCGTGTCATTAAGTCATTTTCGATTAGCGCGAGCAAAAATGACTTAATGACCTAATGAAATAATGACTTGACAATGTTTAAAAACTATTTCAAAATCGCGCTGCGTAATTTTTGGCGGCATAAATTTTTTACATTCATCAATGTAATCGGTTTATCTATAGGGATCAGTTCGGCGCTGGTTATTTACCTGATAGTTCATTTTGATTTTACTTTTAATCAAAACTTTGATAACGGCGACCGCATTTACCGGGTGGTATCAAACTATACCTTTTCCGGCGAAGAAGCGCATAACCGCGGCGTATCAGGCCCTGTGCCCGAAGCTGTACAGAACAATGTAAGCGGCGTTGAGCTTGCTGCTCCATTCTTCACTTTAAGCCAGCCCAACGTACTTGTTCCGGGAAAAGGCGGTATTCCTGTTAAGTTTAAGTTACAGGATAACGTGATCCTTGCCGATGGACGCTATTTCAGCATGTTTAAATATAACTGGCTTGCCGGTTCGGCGAAGACAGCTTTGAACGCCCCTAATCAAACGGTACTTACCGCTGATCAGGCAAAAAAGTATTTTCCTAAGCTTTCATACAACCAGATGATAGGCCGGGTGATTAGTTATGATACGCTTAGCGCAGCAATTACAGGTATTGTTGAACCACTGAAGGGCAACAACGATTTTACTTTTCACGATTTCCTTTCTTATTCAACGGCAAAAAATAATAAAGCACTCGCCAATGAACTGAACCTTACTAATTGGGGGGGTACCACTTCGTCATCTATTCTTTTTGTAAAGTTGGCGCCAAATACCACTGTAGCCAATTTTGAAAGGCAACTAAACGCTATTCTCAAAAAGAGCGATCCTCCAAAACCTGAAAACAAGGGCAATACACGTAATTTTACTTTACAGCCTTTGAGCAATCTGCATTTTAATAGTGTATACGGTACGTTTGATTCAGGCAATCCGGCTAATAAAACAACACTTTACGGTTTACTGGTTATTGCTGCATTCCTGTTATTATTGGGTTGTATTAATTTTGTCAACTTAACTACTGCCCAGGCCACACAGAGGGCCAAAGAAATTGGTGTGCGTAAAACAATGGGGAGCAGCCGCGCCCAGCTTATTACCCAGTTTCTGAGTGAAACGTTCATTATAACCCTTTTGGCTGTTATCATTTCGGTGGCGCTGGCACCAGCTATATTAAAACTGTTTAAAGATTTTATTGCAGAGGGTATCAAGCTTGACCTGCTTCATCAACCCAATCTTTTTGTATTCCTGTTTTTGTTGACAATAGTGGTGGCCCTGTTATCAGGTTTTTACCCGGCCGCGTTATTATCGGGCTATAAACCCGTATTGGTGCTTAAAAACCAGGCATCATCAAATAGCAGCAAAACACGTAATGCCTGGCTGCGTAAGTCGTTAACGGTAACCCAATTTATTATTGCCCAGTTTTTTATAATGGCAACGGTGCTGGTGAGTAAACAGATTCATTACGCACTTACTAAAGACCTGGGTTTTAAAAAGGACGCCATCCTGATCATTAACTCACCATGGAAAAACCGTACGCTTAGTAAGAACCAGGTATTTATGAACAAGCTGAAGGCGATACCCCAGGTTGAGATGGTGAGCGCAGGTAAAGCCGCTCCATCGTCAAACAGCACCAATTCAACCGAGGCTACCTACATAGACGGCAAAAAGGAAATAAAAATTGAATTGTATGAAAAGTATGGCGACCCAAATTATATCAATGTATACAAGCTTAAACTTTTGGCCGGGCGTAATATACAGTACGGCGACAGTACCAGTGCATTTTTGGTCAATAATACTTATGCAAAACTTATTGGGTTTAAAAACCCGGCTGATGCAGTGGGGAAGTATATTGATAAGTTTAATGGTGATAAAAGAATGCAGATCATAGGTGTAGTAGGTGATTTTTATTCTGAATCATTGCATTCGCCTATTAAACCTACCTGCATTCATATTAGTAATAGTTTTTATAACAACGGTACTTTTCATATAGCACTTAAGCCGCAAACGACCGGTGGTAATGAATGGAAAAAAGCTATTGCTTCGATGGGAAAAATATGGAAAGAGATCTATCCTGAAGACGATTTTGAATATAATTTTTTTGACGAGAGTATCGCCAAATTTTACGATGCCGAACAGCATACATCAACCTTGTTAACCTGGGCAACAGGTTTATCGATATTTATCAGCTGCCTTGGTTTGTTAGGTTTGGCTATTTATAATACCAACCAGAGGACGAAGGAGATAGGTGTGCGCAAAGTACTCGGGGCAACCGTAACACAAATAGTAACCCTGCTTTCAACCGAGCTGGTGCTGCTTATTGCGCTGGCTTTTATACTGGTAACTCCGCTGGCCTGGTATGCTATGAATAAATGGATGGAAACCTTTGCCGATAGAACCTCCATCAGTTGGTGGATCTTTGCAGCAAGCGGCGCGGGAATGCTGTTAACGGCGCTGATCACTTCAAGTTTTCAAACTATCCGCGCAGCGTTGGCAAACCCGACAAAGAGTTTAAGAAGCGAGTAATTCATTGGTTCACTTGTTCATTAGTGAATGCGGACAAGCCCGATGAAAATATATACACAAAGAATGGTATCAATAACTAATGAACAAGTGAACTAATGAACCACCTATGCTCAGGAATTATTTTAAAGTAGCGTTTCGATATTTAGGTAAGCACCGCACCACAAGCATCATTAATATTGCCGGACTTACTATTGGTATTACTGCAGCAGTATTTATAATGCTGTGGGTACAAAATGAGTTCAGCTTTGATAATTACCATAAGGACCCGGATAACGTTTACCGGGTGAAAGTGAAGCTTTCCATTACAAAAAATGAGACCTGGCTTTGGGAGTCGTCGCCCTATTTATTGGGTAATGTTGCTAAAAAGGAGATCCCCGGTATTCAGAGTTATACTTTTCTGTGGCCCGGATATATGATAACTATCCACAATAATGGGCAGTTGGTCTCCGAAAAAAAATATGCCTATGTGGACGCTAATTGGTTCGAATTTTTTCACTACGATTTTGTTAGTGGTAGCACCGAAAGTTTTTCGAAAAATCCGTTTAGTTTAATAATTACCCAATCAACAGCCAAAAAATATTTTGGCAGCGCCGAAGCTGTAGGCAAGGCGCTTAGGATTGATAGCACAAATTACCAGGTGCAGGCAGTTGTTAAGGATAACCCGGCCAATTCAAGTTTTCAGTATGATATATTGATCCCTGTTGCTGCAAAGTTAAGCAGCCCGCATGAAAAACAGCAGGCTATGCAATGGGGAAATTATAACGGACTTACCTTTCTTAAACTACAGCCTGGCATAAAAACCAACGATGCGGCAAAGAAACTTACCAATATAGTGCGGAAAAACAATAAGGAAAGCGAAAATACAACGATAAGTCTGGTTAAATTGAAGGATATGCATTTTGAAAATGATTTGCAAAGCTCCTCGTTTGAACATGGCAACCGTAAGCTGGTAAATATATTTATGGTGTTAGCGACATTGCTTTTAGGCACAGCTTGCATTAATTATGTAAATCTTACTACAGCACGGGCCAGTGTGCGTGCAAAAGAGGTAAGCGTGCGCAAAATAGTAGGAGCCGGGCGGCTTCAGTTATTTGGTCAGTTTATGTCCGAATCGTTGGTGGTAAGTGTGCTGGCTTTAGTTTTCTCTATTATTTGTATCCAGTTGTTTATGCCATGGTTTAATAATGTAACCGAAAAACATTTTGTTCAGCCACTGGCCTCGGCCGCAACCTGGTTAATATTACTTGGCACCTTAACGGCAAGCTTTGTGTTTAATGGTCTTTATCCGGCTATTTTGTTGTCATCATTTAAACCACTAAGTGTTTTTAAAGGTCGCAACGCGCTAAATATTAAGGACGGCGGAATTCGTAAAGTACTGGTAGTGCTGCAGTTTGGTATCTCTGTGATGCTCATCATCTGTACTATGGTTATCTATCGCCAGCTTAGTTTTATGCAGAAAGCTGATTTAGGTTATAACCGTGAGCATGTATTCGCATTCAACATTCCATGGAATGTGATGGGTTTTGACGACCAAAAGAGAATTTCAATGCTGAACAGCTTCGCTAACGAATTAAGAGAACAAAGCGCTATAAGTGCGGTAGCACAGTCGGGCAGTAATGATTTTTACGATAATAGCAGCAAAACTTCCGGATCAATGGATTGGGATGGCAGGGCAAAAGATTACAACCCATCTGTAGCAACGCTATCTGCCGACGGAAATTTCCAACAGCTGTTGAGCCTGAAAATGGAAGACGGCCATTGGTTTGGTAAAGCCAACACCGATCAGCATAATGTGATCTTAAACGAAACCGCTGTAAAGCAACTCAGTATTCATAAACCCGTTATCGGGCAGCGCTTTAAATTTAACGGAGATTCGGGCGTAGTTATCGGCGTTGTTAAAGATTTTAATTTCAGGAGCCTGCATGAAAAAATTGGGCCAATGGTAATTAACAACCATACTGATTGGGCTGGAGGTTTCTATATTAAAACCTCACCCGGCAATACTTCTGCTGCTATCAAGGCAGCTCAAAAAGTATGGGATCAATTTGTACCCGATGAGCCGTTTGACTATAACTTTTTAGATGAAGGCTACAATAAACTTTATCGGGCCGAACAGCGTTCGTCAAGCCTGATAGCCGTATTTGCAGTGATAGCCATTTTAATATCAGCGATGGGCTTGCTTGGCCTGGCCGCCTTCGCCGCCGAACAGCGGGTAAAGGAGATCGGGATCCGCAAGGTACTTGGTGCCAGTGTTCAAAATATCATCGGATTACTATCGACAGATTTTGTGAAAATGGTATTAGTTGCCAACCTTATCGCTTTCCCGGTTGCATGGTATATGATGAACAAATGGTTGCAGGATTTTGCTTACCGCGTTGATATTTCATGGTGGATATTTGCAGCCGCTGCTTGTATTGCGTTGCTTATTGCGCTGCTAACTGTAAGTATTCAATCTATCAAAGCAGCTATAGCAAATCCGGTTAATAGCTTAAGGAGCGAGTAGGGTGCTGAAAGCCGAAGGCTTAAAGCAAAAGCAAGATAAGAATGAGCTAAATGGATAAATATCTATTTGGCTCTTTCGCTAAAAGCTTAACGCTTTTAGCTTTCCTTTAACATTTTTTAACTACTTTTCTAAAGGGTTTTGCGTATTATCGTATAAAGTGATTAGGTATGATAAAAAACTACTTTAAAATAGCCTGGCGCAACCTTTGGAAGCATAAATTTTACACCTTTATTAATATGTTCGGCCTGGCGCTGAGTATTGGTTGCAGCATTATACTATTTCAGTTTATTATATACCATTTAAGTTTTGACACCTACCACCATGATGCAAAACAGGTATACAGGGTCGTTCATCGGTTAACGGCTTTTGAGGGTGCTCCAATATATGATCAGGGAGCGCCCCTGGCCCTGGCGAGGGATGTGAAAGCGAGTGATCCGGGGGTGAAAGATGTAGGCGTGTTATTGCGAATGCATGATATCAATGTTAGCATCCCACAAAAAAACGGTATCGGAAAAAAAATGTTTGCCGAGCATGAAAATATCGGCATAACTGATGGCCATTTTTTTAATTTATTTGATTACGAGTGGGAACAAGGCAACCAAAATACCGCTCTTACCGAGCCTAATACCGTAGTTTTAACTCATGGTCTGGCTCAAAAATATTTCGGCAATCAGGATGTCATTGGGAAAAGCATTAGTGTTAATAACAAAAATACTTTTAGAATAACAGGCGTAGTAAAAGATCACCCTGCAAACACCGATATTAAGTCAGAGCTGTTTCTTTCCTTATCAACGCTTAAAAATATTTATCCGGATGTTTATAAGCCTATGTATAATGATTGGAACTTCATCAATTCCACCAATTCCATTTATATAGAATTAAAGGATGGTGTAAATCCAAAACTGATTGAAAATGATATAAATGAGCTAAATGTTAAAGCTCAGGGTGCGGCAGAGGCTAAACCCTATCATTTTATGATGTTGCCATTGAGCGAAGTACATTTCGATGGCCGTTTTGCAGGCATAATCCAACGGTCGTTATTAGTAACTCTCGGCATAATTGGCTTACTGCTTATTATCATTGCCTGCGTTAATTTCATTAACATGGCTACCGCGCAAAGCTTTAAACGGGCAAAAGAAATTGGCACCCGAAAGGTTTTAGGTAGCTCACCGGGAGCAATATTTATTCAGTTTATCTCCGAAACATCTTATATCGTAGTTCTCGCGGTATTATTATCGTTTGTAATGGTGATTGTAGCCATGCCGGTTTTAAATAACTGGCTGCAAACACAGTTAAGCTTTGACTTCTTTAATGACTATCAGCTTGCAGGTTTTATTATAGCGGTTTTAATCGTCATCATATTAGCAGCCGGGTCATATCCGGCACTTATATTAAGCAGGTTTAAACCTGTAAACGCTTTGAAAAATCAGATCGGTGGCAAAACGCAGATTACCGGTTTTACCCGTAAAGGTTTAATTGTTATACAAAATATAATTGCCCAGGTACTTATCATCTGTACGATATTGATAACGATGCAGGTTAAATACCTGAAAACAACAGATCTTGGCTTTAATAAGAATGCGGTTTTAATGCTGAACATTCCTAATAGTGATAAAAGCAAAACTGACTACTTGCGTAACCAGTTGCTGGCCGATCCTGCAATAAAAAGCGTGTCTTTTTGTTACCGGGCTCCGTCTTCTACTGCCGATAAAGGAGGTTCAATTAAATTTGATACCCGCGGTTGGGAAAAGTTCGTTGGCTACACACAGATAGGCGATGCTGATTATGTTAAAACTTTCGGAATGCAATTAATTGCGGGCCGTAATATTGTTGAAGCCGATACCGCCCGTGAATACCTGGTCAACGAAATGCTGGTATATAAGCTGGGACTTAAAGATCCACAACAAGCTATTGGCAGGCATTTTACCGCCGGCGACCTATCGAATAATCCGGGTATTATAGTTGGAGTGGTTAAAGACTTTCATGCCAAGTCGTTATATACAGCTATCGCACCTGAATACATTTCCACGCTTAGAAAAGGCTATCAATACGCAGGTGTAAAAATCGGTTCAGGTAACCCTTCAGCCGTTATTGATCATATTAAGACAGAATGGCAAGCTGTTTACCCTGATAATGTATTCGAATATCACTTCCTCGACCAGCAGATAGCCGATTTTTATCAAAAGGAAGATCTGCTAAATAAGCTGATCACTTCAAGCGCAGTAATAGCGATTTTTATCAGCTGCCTTGGTTTACTCGGCCTGATATCACTGTTAACGCTTCAGCGTACCAAAGAGATTGGCATCCGCAAGGTGCTCGGCGCTTCTGTAACGAATATAACTGGTTTGCTTTCTGTTGATTTTCTGAAATTGGTGCTGATCGCGGTTATTGTGGCATCACCCATAGCCTGGCTTATAATGAGCAAATACCTTCAAAACTTTGCCTACCGGATAGATATTCAATGGTGGGTATTTGTGCTGGCAACTTTCATGGCTTTACTGATCGCGTTTATAACGGTAAGTTTCCAATCCGTCAAAGCAGCTATGGCAAACCCGGTTGAGAGTTTGAGATCGGGAGAATGACCTGAAACTTTTAATTTTTAGTAATGAAATATAGAGGTTGGCTTTAAAACATGCTGACCTTTCCTTTTTTTGGTCGAATCATCAGTAACGTAGATAGCACAAGTGAGCCTGACAATAGCCTTTACAGTACCTTGCGCCGGC
The DNA here is from genome assembly GCA_966212355.1 of uncultured Mucilaginibacter sp. Taxonomy (GTDB): domain Bacteria; phylum Bacteroidota; class Bacteroidia; order Sphingobacteriales; family Sphingobacteriaceae; genus Mucilaginibacter. Next base: position 90,152 of record CBIHRB010000003.1, on the reverse strand, counting down.
AAAGAGGTAACGATGCCAGGAAAATAAACTTCTAAATCCGAAATCGAACATGCCAAATCCGAAATCAAAACACTGTATCAATACCGTACACAAGGTGTTACACTTACGAACAGTATATTATTGGTGGTTAATATAAGTAATTGATATTCAGTTTGTTTTTGTTTTGGTATATGTTTTACATTGTAATCAAAAATTACTGTACGATATGCTAAAAAATTACTTCAAAATAGCCTGGCGAAATATCGTTCGTCATAAAGGTTATTCTGCTATAAATGTTGCAGGTTTAACAGTTGGCTTGGCAGCCTGCTTACTCATTTTCGTTATCATCCAGTTTGAACTCAGTTTTGATACTTTTAATCCTAATTATAAAAATATCTATCGCGTAGTTACACAGGAGAAACATGAGTCGGAAACTACAACCAACCCTGGCGTTGCAGTTCCTGCTACTGATGCTTTGCGCCTCGATATCCCGCAGGCTAAAGTGGCTGCTCTAAACAGCAGTTATGGCAGCCAGATCACTGTGCCCGAAAATGCGGGTAGTAAAACAGGCGATAAAAAGTTTACCGAAAATATAGGGGTATTATTTATTCAGCCTCAGTTCTTTGATATTTTTAGCCATAAATGGTTGTCGGGCAACCCCTCGGTATTAGCCAATCCCGATATGGTTGTTTTGGATAAAAGCTCGGCCGTTAAATATTTTGGCGATTGGAAAGATGCCGTAGGCAAAACCCTTAAAATGGATAATGTGTTAACGCTAAAAGTATCGGGCATTGTTGAAGATGCTCCGGTAAATAGTGATTTTCCGTTTAAAATAATGGTATCCTTTGATACCTGGAAACAGCACCCGAAAGATTACAATTACAGTGCCGAATGGGGCTCAACCAGTAGTAGTCACGAGGTGTTTATGTTGTTCCCGGCCAGCATGTCAAAAAGCACCATCGATGCCCAGTTAAAAGCATTTTCGGCCAAACACTTTAAAAAAGGATCGACACAAACTACGTTATTGCCTCAGCCGCTTGCTGATATGCATTTTGATACCCGGATAGGCAACCCGCTTGGCGATCATAGCACCAGCAAGGCTACCTTGCGTACCTTGTCGTTCATTGCGCTATTAATCATTGTCATGGCCTCTATCAATTTCATCAACTTGTCGACGGCGCAATCTGTTGGCCGGTCAAAAGAAGTAGGGATCCGTAAAGTATTGGGTAGTACACGCCCGCAATTGATCGTCCAGGTAATTGGCGAAACCACTATCATCGTTATTGCTTCGGCCTTAATTGCGTTGGCTGTTGCCCGGCTGGCCATGCCTCAACTAAAAAATATAGCTAATGTGCCTGATAGCATCAGCTTGTTCACTACCGGCAGCTTATTGTTTTTGGCCGCAAGCACGATAACTATAGTCATATTGTCAGGTATTTATCCAGCGTTGGTGGTGTCTGGTTTTAAACCGGTACTTGCACTTAAAAATAAAATAACAGCGGCTTCTATCGGTGGGATTCCACTCCGTCGCGGATTGGTGATTGCCCAGTTTGCCATATCTCAATTACTTATTATCGGCACCATAGTAGCGGTAAACCAGATGGACTTTGTAAATAAGGCAGATCTCGGCTTTAACAAAAATGCGTTACTCATTATCCCCGGCTATACTGATAGTTTAAGCCTCCGAAAAATGGAATCGTTTAAGCAACGGGTGTTACAAAATCCGAGGGTAACGTCAGTTAGTTTTTCTTCAGATGTTCCATCGTCAGAAAATAACTGGGGTACTAATTTTGATTTCAATAACTCAACCAAAGACGTTGGTTTTAATACCTACCTTAAATTTGGAGATGCTGATTATTTTAAAACATATGGGCTAACATTTGCCGCGGGCAAAGCCTATGACGTAAGCGATACCGCAAAACAGTATGTGGTTAACGAAACCTTTATACATAAACTGGGGATCCAAAAAGCCGATGAAGCAATAGGGAAAACTATACGTTTAGGCGGTGGCAAATGGCTGCAAATAGTTGGTGTTGTTAAAGATTTTAAAACCAATTCGCTTCGTGAAGCTATAAAGCCAATAGTAATATCACCGGCAAAGAAATTTGAAGGGCAGATAGGCATCAAAATTCAGGCATCCGATCTGAACAAAACCGTGTCTCAACTGCAAAAGATCTGGGAAGACACCTATCCTGAGTATGCCTACAACGGTTATTTCCTCGATGAAAATATAGCTAAATTTTATGAACAGGAAAATAAAATGGCATTGGTTTACAAGGTGTTTGCCGGGATAGCCATTTTCATCTCATGCCTTGGTTTATATGGCCTGGTATCGTTCATGGCAGTTCAGCGCACTAAAGAAGTAGGCATCCGCAAAGTATTAGGCGCATCGGTAAGTAGCATAGTATTCCTGTTTTCGAAAGAATTTATGGTACTTATAGGTATCTCATTCCTGATAGCTATGCCGGCTGCATGGTATATCATGAACGGATGGCTGCAAAACTTTGTGTACCGTATATCGATGGGTGTCTGGATCTTTTTACTGGCGATCGTATCATCGCTGATAATAGCGTGGGTAACAGTAGGGTACAAGGCTGTTAAAGCAGCGCTTGCCAACCCGGTAAAAAGCCTTCGGTCGGAGTAATATTTCATTAGGTCATTTGCTGCGCGTCATTTAGTCATTTTAAACGCGGAAGGCAATGACTTAATGATCTATGATGCAACGCAAATGACGCGAAGCAAATGACACAACGTAAATGACCCAATGACTAAACCTATGATAGGAAATTACATTAAAACCACTGTACGCGGCCTGATGAACAACCGGGCTTACAGTTTTCTGAACATCGCTGGTCTTGCTATTGGTGTGGCCTGTGCATCTATGATATTTTTGTGGGTGCAGGATGAGCTTACGTTTAATAACAATTTTGTAAAGCGGGACAACCTGTACACGGTTCGCGAAAATCAAACCTATGATGGTAAAACCTCCACGTTCCGTGCTACTCCGGGGCCTATGGCAGCAGCTTTGAAGGCCGATATTCCTGGTGTTAAAAATGCTGCGCGTATGGCAGGCTCTGATAATATTGTATTTGCATTGGGCGATAAGGTAATTAACGAGGATGGTTCCTATACAGATGCGGAGATCTTCCCGATGTTGAAACTGCCTTTTGTACAAGGTGATGAAGCTAATGTTTTTCATGAATTGCATTCGGTGGTGATTAGCACTACCATGGCTAAAAAGTTTTTTGGTGACGCCAATCCAATGGGCAAAACCTTAAAGATGAATAACGAACAGGATTTTACGGTTACCGGCGTATTTACCGATCTGCCCAAAAATTCAACCTTTCAGATGCAATGGTTCGCTCCGCTAAAAAATATCGATCATATGCAACCCTGGATGCAGGATTGGGGCGCCAACTGGGCCCGTACATATGTGGAGCTTGAGCCAACTGCAGATGTTAAAGCTGTTAATAAAAAGTTGGCTAACTACATTGGCACCAAGAAAAATGGTAATAAAACGGTATCATTCCTTTTCAGCATGAATGATTGGAACCTGCGCGATAAATTTACCGATGGGAAAATGGATGGAGGGAGGATTGAATATGTTCGTTTGTTTGCCGCCATTGCTGTTATCATCCTCATCATAGCCTGTATCAATTTCATGAACCTGTCAACTGCCCGGTCTGAAAAACGTGCTAAGGAGGTTGGGGTACGCAAGGTAATGGGGGCAGGTAAAGGCAAGCTTATTGGCCAGTTCATAGGTGAGGCTGTGATCATGGCATTCATCGCGGTAATTATAGCCGTGCTATTAGTTTACGTGGCTTTACCAACGTTTAATAATCTGGTTCAAAAGGAATTGGCTATTAACATATTGCAGCCATCACATTTAATTTATTTACTGTCGATAGGATTTATCACAGGTTTGCTGGCCGGGAGCTATCCGGCCTTCTACCTGTCGTCATTTAACCCGATAGCGGTATTAAAGAATCTCAAATTGCCTACAGCAGCGGGCGCCGGTTTTATCAGGCAAAGTTTGGTAGTGATCCAGTTTTCGGTGTCTATTATACTGATTATTGGTACGGTAGTTATATACCAGCAAATTCAGCATGTTAAAAACAGGGAGTTGGGCTATGAAAAAGACAACCTTGTTTACATCGATACCAAAGGCAAGCTAACCGATCATTTCGGGGCCGTAAATAATGATCTGAAACAAACGGGCGTAGTGGCCGATGCTTCATTGAGCGAATACCCTGTTTTACAGATCTGGAGCAATACCGATAATTTTTCATGGGATGGCAAGGATGCTTCAAAAAATCCGCTCATTACCATTGAAAACGTGAGCCCGCAGTTTGTATCAACCATGAACATGAAACTGGTTGCCGGTCGTGATTTTTATGCCAATGCTAAGCTCGACAGTAGTAATGTGATCATTAACGAAGCCCTTGCCAAACAAATGGGTAAAGCAGGGCATGTTGGTGGCATTATCAGGGATGGCGGCACTAAACCTTACCAAATTGTCGGAATTATCAAAGATTTCCTTTATAATGATATGTATGTTGCCGGTGCGCCGCTCATGTTATTCAGCCATCCGCAAAACAACAACATTTTAACTATCCGCTTTAAACGAGGCGTTAATTTAATAGAAGCGCTGGCTAAAACAGGTGAAGTTTATAAACGGGCTAACCCGGGCTATCCTTTCGAGTACAAGTTTATTGATGCCGATTTTGATGAGCTGTTTAAAACTGAAACGCTAACAGGCAAGCTGGCCGGAGTGTTTGCATCGCTGGCCATTGTGATATCATGCCTTGGCTTATTTGGATTAGCTGCCTATACCGCTGAGAGAAGGATCAAGGAAATAGGCATCCGCAAAGTGCTGGGTGCATCTGTAGCAGGGTTAACCGGATTATTATCCCGCGATTTTTTAAAGCTGGTTGCAGTGTCATGCCTGATAGCCTTTCCGGTAGCGTGGTATGCTACTAATAACTGGCTGCAAAATTATCAGTACCGGGTAACAGTACAATGGTGGGTATTTGCTGCTGCCGGCATTGCTGCCATTGTTATAGCACTGGCAACTGTAAGTTTTCAGGCTGTTAAAGCGGCACTGAGCAACCCGGTTAAAAGCCTTCGTTCGGAATAAGTTAGTCATTGAGTCATTTGCTGCGCATCATTAAGTCATTGATAAGGCGTAAAGCAAAGAATGACTTAATGATCAAATGACGCAAAGCAAATGACATAATAATAAATGACCTAATGATATAAAAGATGCTTAGGAATTATATAACAATCGCATGGCGCAATATCCTTAATAACAAGGTTTATAGCGCAATTAATGTGCTGGGACTTTCCGCGGGGATGGCAGTTGCACTAATGATTGGTCTTTGGGTGGTCAACGAGTATTCGTATGACAGGTTTTTGCCCAATTATGAGCAGCTTTACCAGGTTGAACAACATTTCACTACTCAACATGACGGCGAACATACACAGACCGCGGTTTCGTTGCCGTTGGCTGAAGTATTGCGTAAGGAAATCCCGGGAATTAAACGGGTTGCCGAAACAGATTGGGTAGGTATGCAATGGCACGACCTGCTGGTAGGCGATAAAAAGCTTTACCTTGCCGGCGGTGCCGCGAATCCCGACTTTTTACAGATCTTTAAATACACCTTTGTAAAAGGTAATGCTAAAGATGTGTTTACACAACCAAATTCAATCATCCTTAATGAATCAACAGCTACCGCTCTTTTTGGCAATGCCGATCCGATCAATAAAATAGTACGTTACGATAACAGCCAGAACTTAAAGGTTACCGGCATTATAAAAGATATCCCTAAAAACGCCACAATACAGTTTAGTTTTTTAACGCCTTTCAGTTTTAAAGAAGCGACGGAAGGCTGGATGAAAGGAGCCCGCACTACATGGACAAACAACTCCTTTAACATGTACCTGGAGTTGCAACCCGGTGTTACTATGGAGCAGATTGCACCAAAAATTAAAAACATAGTATATGATCATAGCGAGCAGATGCGCCCGGCAAAACCTGAAGTAATTATTCATCCATTAAAAAAATGGCATTTGTATAATGATTTCAAAAACGGTAAGGCTGTTGGCGGTTTTATTGATTATGTGCGTATGTTTAGCGTGATAGGTGTTTTGGTGTTGCTTATTGCCTGCATCAACTTTATGAACCTTTCAACCGCCCGGTCCGAAAAACGTGCCCGCGAAGTAGGGGTACGCAAAGCCATTGGTTCGCAACGCAGCGATCTGATAGCCCAGTTCCTCGCCGAGTCGGTAATGATCACTTTCATTTCATTTTTGTTGTCGATAGTGATGGTGCAGCTGACTATTCCGTCTTTTAATGCTATCGTAGGCAGTGCCATTAGTATCCCTTATACTGATGTTTGGTTTTGGGTGATGATGATAGGGTATGTGTTATTTACCGGTTTATTGGCTGGTAGTCGTCCTGCTTTTTATCTATCGTCATTTAGCCCTGTGCAGGTATTAAAAGGTACTATTAAGGTTGGCAGGTCGGCTTCATTGCCGCGCAAAGTATTGGTAGTAATGCAATTTAGCTGCTCCGTGGCCCTCATTATAAGCACTATCATCGTTTATCAGCAAATTCAATATGCCAAGAACAGACCGACCGGTTACAGTGCGGCCCGTCTCATGATGACCGATATGAGCGGCGATCTTGAAAAAAATTATAGCGCTCTTAAAAATGATCTCCTTGCCAGCGGGTTGGTGGAGAGTGTAGCTTCCGCATCAAGCCCGGTTACTAATATTTACAGTCACTCAGGTGTTGATAACTGGCCTGGTAAAAATGCGGGTGAAACAGGTATCAATGTTGGAGCTATCTCTATATCGCCTAACTACTTCAAAACAATGGGCATGACAATGAAAGAAGGGCGTGATTTTTCGCCCGAGTGGGCGTCTGATACAACCAATGTTATCATTAATGAAGCTGCTGTAAAACGAATGGGTTTAAAAGACCCTATTAACAAAATGATAACTTATAGTTTTATGGGGCGTGTACATATCATAGGCGTGGTTAAGGATGCCCTGATGGAATCACCGTTTACGCCTGTACAGCCTGCTGTATTTAACCACGGACGCGGCGGTAACAATATCATGTACCGCCTGGCTCCGAACGTGACTATGCAGGATGCTATTAAGAAGATAGGAAAAATCTTCGATACCTATAACCCGGCATATCCGTACATCTATCAGTTTGTTGATGAGGAATACAATCGCAAGTTTAGCCTCGAGGCATTAGTTGGTAAGCTGGCAGGTGTTTTCGCAGGATTGGCTATTTTTATTTCATGTCTCGGTTTGTTTGGTTTAGCAGCTTATGTGGCCGAACAACGTACCAAAGAGATCGGTATCCGCAAAGTATTGGGTGCCTCAATAGCACAGGTATGGCTGCTGCTATCAAAAGAATTTATTTTACTGGTGATTTTAAGTTGTATAATAGCAACACCCGTAGCCTTTTATTTTTTGAAAGACTGGCTGCAAAAATATGATTACAGGATAACGATAGGGCCTGGGGTATTTGTGCTTTCGGCAGTTGCCGCTATAATTATAACGCTGGTTACCATAAGTTTTCAGGCTATAAAAGCAGCGCTGGCCAATCCGGTGAAGAGTTTGCGTTCCGAATAAACTTCATTAGGTCATTTGCTTCGCGTCATTAAGTCATTGAATGCGGGCAAAAATGACTTAATGACCCAATGACATAATGAAATAAATAGATATGATCAAAAACTACATAAAAATTGCCTGGCGAAATTTGGTTCGTAACAAGGCTTACGCAACCATCAGTGTTATTGGTTTGGCTTTGGGGATAGCCTGTGGCGTATTAATATTTACGCTGATCACTTATCACCTGAGCTTTGATACCTTTCATAAGGATAAAGACAGGATCTACCGTTTCTATACTGAGTTTCACGATCAGGGTGTAGACCGTGTAGGCGCTATTCCGCAACCGATGGCCAAGGGTTATCGAAATGACTTTGCCTTTAGCGAAAAAACGGCGAGATACATTAGTTTTAATAAAACGCTGATCACGATTACCAAGGGAAGTGAAGTGAAAAAATTTGGTGAGGATGATGGTGTTGCCTTTGTTGAGCCCGAGTATTTCGACATCCTGAATTTTCCATTGCTTAAAGGTGATAAGAAAACCATGCTTGTTAACCCGAATGAAGCCTTGGTTACCGAAAAAATGGCCCAAAAATATTTTGGTAATGATAACCCGATAGGCAAAACTTTTAAGCTGGATAATAACATAACTGTTACTATAACTGGTGTACTACAAGATTTGCCAAATAACACCGACCAAAAGCAACAGATCTTTATTTCGTATGCAAGTATGGAAGCATACGCAGGTAAAGGCCGTGAAAATAACTGGGGTGGTGTTTACAGCGGTTGTCAGGGTTTTACCAGGTTGAAGCCGGGCGTAACCAAAGCACAGGTTGAAACTGCCATGCTGCAATTGGTTAAAAAGAATTACACCGGCAGGGATTTGCAAGTTTGGCGCTTTAAATTACAACCTATTGCCGAAATGCACTTTGACCGTGAACTTGGCGGTTATGCCGATAAAAGCTATTTATGGGCGCTATTCTTTATTGGCGTGTTCCTGATCATTACGGCCTCGGTAAACTTTATAAACCTGGCTACGGCCCAGGCGCTAAACCGCTCAAAAGAGGTAGGCATCCGTAAAGTATTGGGTAGCCAGCCTTTCCAATTATTTTGGCAGTTTATTGCCGAAACGGCTATAATCAGCGTTATAGCCGTTGGAGTTGCTATTGGCTTATCAGAAATTGCTTTGACGCCATTAAACAATCTCTTCCATGCGAGGATGGCTTTTAACTGGGCCGAATTGAGCGCTTTTATAGTTGTTATTACTATTGTTGTTGTATTTCTTTCGGGTTCATATCCTGGTTTGGTACTGGCGAGGTTTCAGCCAATTAAAGCGCTTAAAAGTAAACTGTCACAAAAAGATGTTGGCGGTTTTTCGTTACGCAGGGTACTGGTAGTTACCCAGTTCACTATATCGCAGGTGCTTATCATCGGTACTATAATCGTAGTATCACAATTACATTATTCACAAACTGCCGACCTGGGCTTTAATAAAAATGCCGTAGTGCTTGTGCCGCTTCCTCAAAACGATAAGATGAAAATGAGCACTATGCGTAATCGCCTCAGCGAAATTAAGGGTGTTGAAAATGTATCTTACTGTTATAATCCGCCAGCATCCCGTTCAAATAGTAATACCGGTATTCAATATGATAATCGTGCCGAAGACGAGCATTGGAGCATCAACACCAAGCAGGCCGACGAAAATTACATTTCCACTTTTGGCATTAAACTGATTGCCGGCAGAAACTTCTTCAAAGGCGATTCGGTTAAAGAGTTTTTGGTGAACGAAACCTTCGTTAATAAACTGCACCTTAAACCGCAGGATGTAATAGGGAAACAAATGGCAGTTAATGGCCGCGACTATAAAGGTACCATTGTAGGCGTAATGAAAGATTTTTACAATTACTCTTTCCATTCGGAGATTTCACCATTATGCGTGATGCCTAACTATCAGTCACTATCTACCGTTGCCGTGAAGATAGATATGCGTAATGCCAAAGCTGCACTGGCAGATATTGATAAGATCTGGAACCAAACTTTCCCTGAAGAATTATATTCTTACCAGTTTCTGGATGATACTATTGCCCGTTTCTATGAGATGGATAAAATATTACTAACCCTGGTTGAAGTGTTTGCCGGTATCGCAATTGTTATAGGGTGTCTCGGTTTGTATGGACTGGTATCGTTCATGGCTGTGCGTAAAACCAAAGAGATCGGGGTTCGTAAGGTATTGGGTGCAAATATCAGCAGTATCTTATGGTTGTTTGGCAAGGAGTTCAGCATATTGTTGCTTGTTGCATTTGTAATAGCCTCTCCGCTGGCCTGGTGGGCAATGCATAATTACCTAAAAGATTTTCAATACCGGATTAGTATCGGTCCACAAATATTTGTAATGTCGATCCTGTCAAGCCTCATAATAGCCTGGATCACGGTAGGTTATCGGGCTACTATGGCTGCGTTGGCCAATCCGGTTAAGAGTTTGCGTTCTGAATAAATAGTCATTGAGTCATTTGCTTCGCGTCATTAAGTCATTTTTTTCGCGAGGCCAATGACTCAATGATTAATGACCTAATGATAGAAGAGATGCTTAGAAATTATATCAAAATAGCCTGGCGAAACATCGCTAACAACAAGGCTTATACAGCTATCAACGTTTTGGGATTGGCGGCCGGGATGGCTGTTGCCTTGATGATAGCGCTTTGGGTTGCTAATGAGTACTCTTACGACAGGTTTTTGCCCGATGCCAACAGGGTATACCAGGTTCGCCGTAATTTTAACAGCAATGGTGAAACCTTGACGTTTAGTTCGACATCGCTAAGATTATCAGACGTTTTGCATACCATTCCTGAAATTGAGTCGGTTGCAACAACAGATTGGACAGGTACGCATGGTTTGATGGTAGGCGATAAAAAATTATCGATTACCGGAATACAAGCGGGAAGTGATTTTCTCAAGATCTTTTCTTATGCCATGTTACAGGGTAGCCGTTCCTCAGCTCTGAGCGATGCATATTCTATTGTATTAACAAAGGCTACCGCCATAGCGTTGTTCGGTACAGAAAATGTAATCAATAAGGTTGTGCGGATAGACAATGCCTACAATTTAAAAGTGACTGGTGTTATTCAGGATTTGCCTTCAAACTCATCTATGCAGTTTAAGTTCCTGATACCTTTCAGCCTTTTGGAGCAAACGCAATCCTACATGAAGGGTGCCCACGCAAGTTTCGGCAATAATGGTTATCAGCTTTTTGTAAAACTAAAACCGGGTGTAAATTACGCTAAACTCGCCGCCAAAATTAAAAATATTGAAAAAGGCGAGGATAATATCAATGCTAAAAATTCTGAAGTGATCATGCAGGCTATGCCCGACTGGCATCTGTATTCTGATTATAAAAATGGGATAGCCGGCGCTGGTTTCATTGATTATGTGCACATCTTTAGCATTATCGGTGTGCTGGTATTATTGATAGCCTGCATTAATTTCATTAACCTCACAACAGCTCGCTCCGAAAAACGAGCACGTGAGGTTGGGATCCGCAAAGCTATTGGATCCCAGCGTCAGCATCTGATTTTCCAATTCCTGACCGAATCAGCATTGATCACTTTTATGGCTTTTATTTGTTCCATCATTTTTGTGCAGTTAGCACTTGGTCCGTTTAATGCACTTACCGGTACTGCAATTGCAATACCTTTTGAAAAATTTACTTTTTGGTTGATAACAATAGGCTGCGTGCTGCTTACAGCATTAATTGCCGGTAGCAGGCCCGCATTTTATCTTTCATCATTTAATCCGGTCAAGGTTTTAAAGGGTACTATTCAGGTCGGTAAATCAGCGTCTTATTCCCGCAAAATGTTGGTTGTGATGCAGTTTAGCTGTTCTATCGCACTTATTATTAGTACGGTAGTGATCTATAAACAAATCCAGTACGCTAAAAATAGGCCAAATGGGTACGATATCAACAGGTTGATGGCCACAAATGCTAATGACGACCTCGGCAAGCATTTTGACGCATTTAAAAACGAACTAATTCAAAGTGGGGTAGTGCAAAGCGTTTCCTCGGCATCAAGCGCGGTTACAGATATAGATATGCATAACGACATTGACCAATGGCCTGGTAAATTTGCCGGTGAAACCGTTGAAATGGGCGTAATAGCTGTAGCTAATGATTATTTTAAGACTGTGGGCATGAAAATGCTTGCCGGGAGAGATTATAATAATGTGGTGTCAGATTCATTGAATATCATTTTCAATGAAGCAGCGGTTAAGCGCCTGCGCCTTAAAGGCGACCCGATAAGCCAGGTAATAATATATGGAGGTAAGCAACGCAAGATAATTGGGGTAGTCAAAAACGCGCTGATGCTATCGCCATTTGCACAGGCCGATCCAACCATGTTTGTGTATAATAATGATCCGCATCAAAATATGATGTACCGGCTTTCGCCTAAAGTAAATCCGCACGATGCTATTGATAAAATAGGGCAGGTATTTTCAAAGTTTAGTCCCGCTTATCCATTTACTTATCGCTTTGTAGATGACGATTATAACCGCAAGTTTGACCAGGAAGTATTGGTAGGTAAATTATCGGGCATTTTTGCGGGACTGGCCATTTTTATATCATGCCTTGGTTTGTTTGGCCTGGCCGCATATATCGCTGAGCAGCGCACCAAAGAAATTGGTGTACGCAAGGTATTAGGCGCAACTGTAAGCCAGCTATGGTTTTTACTGTCGAAGGATTTTGTGCTGCTGGTACTTATTAGTTGTGTAATAGCCTCTCCGGTAGCCTTTTATTTTTTGCAGGATTGGTTGCAAAAATACGATTACCGGGTAACGGTTGGCCCCGGCGTATTCATTATATCGGCCTTAGTGGCTATTCTGATCACGTTGGTAACCATTAGCTTTCAGGCTATTAAAGCAGCAATTGCTAACCCTGTTAAAAGTTTAAGAAGCGAATAGAAAGTTCATTGGTTCACTTGTTCATTGGTTCATTAGGCGAACGCGGGGCGGGTGTAATATATGCTAAGCTATAAGTCCCAATGAACTAATGAACCGATGAACAAGTGAACAAAAGAGATGATAAAAAATTACTTCAAAATCGCCTGGCGGAATATCTGGAAAAGCAAGGTTTTTTCGGCTATCAACATTTTTGGGCTGGCTGTGGGTATGGCGGCCTGCATTGTGATCACGCTTTTTGTTTATTATGAAAAAAGCTTTGATAACCTGCATACAAAAAATATCTATCGCTTAAACGAGGTGCAAAAGTTTGAGGGAATGGGCGCCACGCAAAAAGTAGCCTTATCTATGTTCCCTATGGGCCCGACGCTTAAGGCCGATTTTCCGGAAATAAAAAACTTTACGCGTGTTCGCTGGCAGCAAAAGTTTCCGCTCAATAACGGACTTAAACGTGTGTACATGCCACAGGTATTCTTTGTGGATTCGGTTTTTTTGAAAATGTTTGATTTCAAACTGCTGAGGGGCGACCGGGCAACCGCTTTATTAAGACCACGTAGCGTTTTATTAACCGAAGATGCCGCAAAACGTATATTTGGTAATGATGACCCGATTGGTAAAACGGTTACCAACTACGGACAGGATACCATAACCTATTCGGTTACCGGTATATTAGCTAATGTGCCCAAAAACTCACAGTTGCAATTTGATTGTCTGTTTTCGTTCAGCAGTATTTATAAACCCTGGATGTTTACCAATTGGGGCGGCAACTGGTTAAATACTTACCTTGAATTGGCACCGGGCACTAATATCGCGGCACTTGAAAAGAAGTTCCCGGCCTATCTTCAAAAATATAAAGGTAAAGATGGTCCTAAAAATTATGAGCTCTTCCTGTTATCCCTGAAAGATGTTCACGCAAACTCGGCTGATATAGGGCTGGATTATATCAATTATCAAAAATTTGATAAACATATCACCAACCTGTTTACAGTTATAGGGATCATTGTTTTGGTAATAGCCTGTATTAATTTCATTAACCTTTCAACCGCGCGGTCATCGGAGCGGGCAAAAGAAGTTGGCGTACGCAAGTCTATTGGCGCGGGGCGTATTCAGCTGGCCATGCAGTTTTTGGGCGAAACGGTGTTACTTTCCCTGATAGCTTTAGTTTTTGCCTGTGTTTTGGTGACCCTTGCCATTCCGTTTATCAATAGTTTGAGCCAGCGCGATATCAGTTTGCCACTGCATGATAACAAAATGCTTATCGGAGTGGCGTTTATAAGCACAGTACTTGTCGGTATTATATCCGGTATATATCCCGCACTCTTTCTGTCGTCATTTCAGCCGGTCAAGGTATTAAAAGGGGCTTTAACTTCAGCAGGAGGCAATAAGGTGCCACTGCGTAATATTTTGGTTGTTGGTCAGTTTACGAGCGCTGTAATCTTAATGATAGCTACAGTTTTGGTTATCAGGCAGCTTAAGTTTATGCAAAAAAAGGATCCAGGTTTTAACCGTGATCAGATTGTTAATGTTCCTTTAGGTTTGATCCCTCAAAACAAATATGATCTGTTTAAGCAGGAATTACTCTCCAATTCTATAATACAGGGGGTTACCGCATCGCAGGATATTTTAGGTAGTCACCTTGATCAAACAGGTATTTCATTTAAACTGGGCGATTCACCCTTACGCCAGCTTACCTCAACCTTGCTGGTGGTTGATAATAATTACCTCGACTTGTATAAGATCAAGCTACTGACGGGCAAAAATTTTTCTACTGATGCTTCGGCTGTTTGGAAACAATATATCATCAACGAAGCACTGGCTAAAGAGTTGCTGAAAGATCATAAAGGGAAAAACATGGAATCATTACTGGGGCAAAGGTTTGGTTTTGATTCATTGGGTGTGATTACCGGAATAGCCAAAGATTTCAATTTCAATTCCCTGCATTATAAAATTGAAACGCTGTTCCTGGTAAACGGTAAGGGGTTCAACCAAATGTCTGTCAAAATCAACGGCGGCAAGGCTAAGGAAGCGGTAGCATTCATCCAGTCAACCTGGAATAAAGAGTTTCCGGGCGTACCATTTGAATACCAGTTTCTGGATGACCATTTTAATGAGGTTTACAGCGTTGATAATCAGGTGAGCACAGTAGTAAGTATTTTAGCTGGACTTATCATTATCATATCCTGTTTGGGGCTGTTCGGCCTTGCATCTTACTCAGCCGAAAAACGGATCAAAGAAATCGGGGTACGCAAAGTATTGGGGGCATCGGTACAAAACATTGTAATGCTGCTTTCGGGGCATTTTGTAAAACTGGTGCTGATTGCCAATGTCATTGCCTGGCCTATCGCATTTTATGTCATGAGCAAGTGGCTGCAGGATTTTGCCTATCGTATTGATATCAGTTGGTGGATATTTGGTATTGCCGGGCTTACTTCGCTGATTATTGCCTTTGCAACGGTAAGTTTCCAGGCTATAAAAGCGGCGGTGGCTAACCCGGTTAAGAGTCTTAGATCTGAATAATGTTGGTCACTGAGTCATTTGCTTTGCGTCATTAAGTCATTGAACGCTGGGCAAAAAATGACTTAATGACGCAATGACCTAATTTTGGATCCAGCGGCCACTACCTGGTTACGATAAAAAAAACCTTTAACCTTTCGCCTTTTACCTTTAACCTCAAAAAAAACACTGTATCATAACCGTACGCATCTTGTTACATAAGCGGACAGTGAAGTTTTGATAAGATGGTTTAATTTGTTGATAATTAGTTAGATATAACTTTGGTATGTTATTGATATGTTAATCGCAAAATGATGAGTATTATTGTTTAACTCATTTATTTACTAACAAACTAATTCAATAATTAAAAATGTTATCACTGCAGCATATTTCAAAGTATTTCCAGGTAGGGGGCAACAGAAACATCATCCTTAACGATCTGAGCCTTGAGGTTGACGAAGGCGAATTTATTTCGATCATGGGTCCTTCAGGTTCAGGCAAATCAACATTGCTTAATATCATAGGTATGCTCGACGAACCATCAGACGGTTATCATTATTTTGAAGGCCATGCGGTGCATCAGCTCAAAGAAAAACAACGTTCGGCTTTGTACAAGCAGTACATCGGTTTCGTTTTCCAGGCTTACCATTTAATTGATGAGCTTACCGTTTACGAAAATATTGAAACACCACTTATTTACCAGGATTTTAAAAGTGCCGAGCGTAAAGCTATGGTTGCCGATATGCTCGATCGCTTTAGCATCGTTGGCAAAAAAGATCTTTTCCCGGCACAGTTATCGGGCGGACAGCAGCAGCTTGTAGGCATAGCCCGCGCGCTTATTGCCAAACCAAAATTGTTATTAGCCGATGAACCAACCGGTAACCTCAACTCAAAACAAGGGGAGGAGATCATGGAACTGTTCCGTAAGCTGAATAAGGAAGATGGTGTGACCATTATACAAGTTACCCACTCCGAAAAAAATGCCGAATACGGTTCGCGCATTATCGATCTGCTGGATGGCAGGATCGATTCATCAAGAAAACTCTGAACTCAATAATAAAATGCGATACTATAAATTACTATTTCTCGGTCTTGTTACATTGTCGTCGGCAAAAGCGTTTGGCCAGTCTGATACATCCCTTTCGTTGCAGAAATGCATTGATATTGCTATAAAAAATAACCTTGATGTAAAGCAAAGCGAATTAAAGGCCCAAAGTGCCCGCATTGATTTTATGCAGGCTAAAGAAAACATGCTGCCAACTTTAAATGCTAATATAAACCACGGTATAAACCAGGGGCGTAATATTAACCCGTTTACAAATACCTATGTAAATCAATCATTAACTTACGGCAACTACAGTCTCGAATCAAACCTTACGCTTTTTGGTGGTTTACAAAACGTAAATGCTATCAAACAAACTTCGCTGGCTTACCAGGCCGGTAAAATGGATTTGCAGCAGGCTAAAGATTTGGTTACTATAAATGTGATTACTGCCTATTTGCTTGTACTGGATAATACGGAGTTGTTGGCACAGGTTAAAAACCAGGTTGATGTTTCGGCAAAGCAGGTTGAAAGACTAACTGTTTTAGAAAAGGATGGCGCTAATAAATTGCCGTCTGATCTATATGATTTGCAGGGTACACTGGGCGATAATAAGCTGAATGTTGTTGCGGCCAACAGCGCATTGGAAAGTGCCAAACTGAGCTTATTACAAATACTTAATATCCCATATAATAAAAATATTGTATTGCAGCCCATTAACGCGCAGGATGTTGCAAATCAAACCGCGCTCTCATCCGATCAGGTTTACGATACAGCGTTACAGCAACTGGCCTTAGTTAAAGCCGCCACGCTTCGCCGTCAAAGCGCCGAAAAAGCTGTTAGCGTAGCTAAAGGTGCTTTGCTGCCAAATGTTTCGTTATATGGCGGTCTGTACACCAATTATTCAAGCGCTGCGCAGACCTCGGTGTTCACCGACTCATCGACCGTAAATACCGGTAACTTTATAAATACACCAGGCGGTAAACAACCTGTTTTAACTACGCAGGCCAATTATGTAAATAAAGATATCGGCTACTATGACCAGTTTAAAAATAATTACAGTACACAGTTTGGTGTAAGTCTGAAGATCCCGATCTTAAATTATTTCCAAAATCACAATAAAGTGGCCAAAGCCAAGATCGATTTACTCAATTATAAATACATAGAGGAAAATACTAAAATTAAGCTGAAACAGGATGTTGAACAGGCTTATCTTAACATGACATCGGCCTATAACAGGTATACTGTGCTGCTTGAGCAGGTTAAAGCTTATGCCGAGTCATTTCGTACTGCCGAAATACGGTTCAATGCAGGTGTTTTAACTTCCGTTGATTATGTAGTAGCGAAAAATAACCTTGATAAATCAAAGATAAACATGATCAATGCCCGCTATGACTGTTACATTTATAACAAAATCCTTGATTATTACCAGGGCAAATTAGCGTTATAAATGCGATAAGACTAACAAAGCTTATACTTTTATTAAAGATTATAAGTTAAATATCCGGGTAAACTTTACTGAATTATCAGTCGGGTTTAGCCGGATATTTCTAATTTAGCAACGGTTTTGCAAACAATAAGGTTTACCAAGACTTAATACATCATTCAAACACCTAAAAAAATGAAAAAAGCAATTTTACTATCCTTATCTATTTTTTTACTGTCAGTCGGCGTTTCAAAAGCCCAGGTAATCCCGAGCTTTTCTTTCGGCCTTAAAGGCGGTTTAAACTATTCAACATTTCCCTCAAACGGCGTTTTTAACAACGATAATAGAGCAGGTTACCAGGCTGGTGCATGGGCGCGGATAGGTGGCCTGGGCTTAATTTTTCAACCCGAACTTTATTATACCAATAAAAGCGTAACTGTAAATAATGGAGGTGTTTCAAATAAACAAAGCTTTAAAAGTTTTGATGTTCCATTACTTGTAGGTGCTAAGGTTGGTGCTTTAGGTTTAGGTGGAAGGTTTTATGGTGGGCCGGTGCTTTCATTTACAACCGGAAGAGACAGGGATGCATTTAACGATGCAACAGCGTTAAGGTATAAAGATGCGAACTACGCAATACAGGTGGGGGCGGGTGTTGATATCAGTAGCCTGTCTATCGATCTTCGTTACGAAGGTGGTTTAAATAAAATAGCTTATGGCAACGATAATTCTCACACGCGTGTTAGCTTGTTCAGCCTTGCTGTTGCTTATAAATTGTTCTCATTATAGTTTCCCGGTCCCTCAAAAAATACTGAAAGACCTGCCGGCGTGCGGGGCTTTTTTGCGTTAGATCAAAGTATAAGCTTTACTGTTGTTCGTGTTACGCAATCGATTGTATATTTAGTATTATATTTTAGCTTTTATTTGATAGAATAGTATTATGCTTATTGTACAATGTACACCTATATTTAGATGCCATTTATGCGTTAGTTATCTGTTTAAACGCGGGTTTCGGACGTTTCCTAAAATTCAGGGCAGATGAAAAAATACCTTTCAATCTCATTTTACAAAATTTTGTTTGCGCTATCGCTGATAGGGAATAATGCTTCTGCTCAAACGGACACAACTTCGAAGCTTATCCGACTTAATCAAATAGGCTTTTACCCTGGCGCCATTAAAAAAGCCATTGTTTTAAGTGACAGAGGAAGCGACTTTTTTATCCAAACCCTTCAAAAGCAAACAGTATTTACCGGTAAGCTTAAACCATCGCTTAAACCAAACTTTGCCGGTGATATTGTTCAATTGGCCGACTTTAGTACATTCGGCAAGCCTGGCAGGTATGTGCTTTATGTCCCATCCGCAGGTTATTCTTATCCCTTTGAAGTTAAGGCTTCGGTTCATAAAGCGGTGGCCGTTGCTGCTATCAAAGCCTATTATTTTATGCGCTCAGGCACACCTTTACCCGAAAAGTATGCCGGCAAATGGCACCGGGTCGCGGGTCATCCTGATACGGTTGTATTGATCCATCCATCTGCCGAAAGCGAAGGGCGGAAGGCTGGCTCAATAATCTCATCACCGCGCGGTTGGTATGATGCCGGCGATTATAACAAGTATGTTGTGAACAGTGGTATTACTACAAGTACCTTGCTTTCCCTGTATGAGGATTTCCCCGCCTACATGAAAACAGTTAAGCTTAATATTCCCGAAAGCAGCAATGAAATTCCGGATGTTTTGGATGAGGTACTTTGGAACCTGCGTTGGATGCTCACTATGCAGGACCCTGTCGATGGCGGCGTATACCATAAGCTTACCAATGCCGCTTTTGATAAGTTTGAAATGCCTGATAAAGACACATCGCTACGTTTTGTGGTACAAAAAGGTACTGCGGCTACGCTTGATTTTGCGGCTGTTATGGCGCAAGCTTCCCGCATTTTTAAACAATATCCTAACGAGCTACCGGGCTTAGCCGATTCATGTATCAATGCTGCTCAAAAAGCCTGGAGTTGGGCTGGTAAAAATCTGTTGGTGGCATACCGGCAAGATGAGATGAACAAAAAGTTTGAACCGAAGATCACAACAGGCGGTTATGGCGATAATAACTTTACCGATGAGTTTATCTGGGCGGCATCTGAGCTGGCAGTCAGTACCGGTGAGGTTGACTATCTTAAAAATATTAATCTTTTGCCTGATGACCGGATGCCGATACCTACATGGTCGCAGGTTAGGCTGTTGGGGTATTATACGCTGATTAAAAATGATATAATGGGGAAAACCATGCCCGCGTTGCCGGAAATCAGGAAACGGCTTATCAACACTGCCGATGATATGATCAATGGCGTTGATTCAAACGCTTATCAAACAGTGATGACTAAATCCGCCAGGCATTTTGGCTGGGGCAGCACATCCGAGGCCGCAAACGAAGGGATTCTGCTTATCCAGGCTTACAAGTTATCGAACGATAAAAAATACCTGGATTATGCTTTAGCAAATCTTGACTACCTGCTTGGTCGTAACGGCACAGGTTATTCTTTTGTAACAGGGTATGGTACTAAAACGTCAATGCATCCGCACCACAGGCCTTCTGCAACTGACGGTATAGTTGATCCAATACCAGGCCTGCTTGTTGGCGGCCCCAATCCAGGTATGCAGGATGGTGTCAAAGTGCCATCAAAAGTGCCCGATGAGGCATATATTGATGATGAGCACGCTTACGCCGTCAATGAAATAGCCATAAACTGGAACGCGCCGCTGGCTTATCTGGCTAATGCGTTAGAGGCTTTGCAACACAAGTTAGCGAGCCAGGCCACAAGATGATAAAGCATTAGGCATATATCTGCGACAGGTCAACCTTCAAGGCCCGGCAGGTTGTAAGATTTTATTATCGCAACAAAAAGAAAGCGCTTCCCCAATTAATTAGAAGCGCTTTTTATTTTTTAGAACTTATGAGGTCTCTACTTCGTAAGTTTTGTTAAAAATCAAGGACATCCTCTGATCCTAAAAATCAGGGTCCGCCTCCCTTAGCACATTGCTTTATTCAAAGCGCGGATCGCCTCATCGAAATCTTCACGGGCTATCAAAAACTGGATATTGACCATTCTTAGTGCAAAGCCACAGCTTTTGATATTGATCCCTTTTTGGGCCAATGCTGTTGCCGATTTGGCCAGTAAACCCGGTTGATCCATGTTGGAACCTATCAGGCAAACCATCGCCATTTTTTCCACAGCAACTTTTTCGTAATTATCTTCCAGTTCTCCAATCAGTTTTTTATTGTAGTCCTTCTCCCATATCACTATAGAAATGCTGTTAGCACTGGTGGCTTTGAAGCTATAGCTAACGCCAAACTTGTAAAACAGCTGCATGATATGAAAATCGGTGCCTACGTTACCTACCATTGAGGGATCGTAAATATCAATCATGATCACCTTATCGGTGCCGGTGATAACCTCAACACGCTTTTTATCACAAATGTATTCGCGGGTGATCAACGTACCGGGGTGTTCCGGTTGGAAGGTATTCTTGATTCGCAGGTCGATATCATTTATTTCAAGTGGTTTTGACGCTTTTGGGTGGATAGCTTCCATGCCCACGTCGGCCAGCTGATCGGCAACATCATAGTTGGTGTTACCTACCGGGAAACAATTTTCAACGCCAACCAGTTGAGGGTCGGCAGTGCAAAGGTGGTATTCTTTGTGGATGATGGCTTCCTGTGGTTGTACAGCCACGGCAATTTTACTGAAAGTAACTTCCGAATAGCCGCGGTCGAACTCGCGCATAATACCTTCCGTGCCTTTAGCATAGCCGGTAACAATGGTAATGGTTTTTGAAAAATCAATATGGGCGAGGTCTTTCTTAATGCGTTGATCAATGGTTAATGCACGGTGGTCATGAAAACCGCTCAGGTCGACCAAAGTAGCATTGATACCCATATTTTGCAGGATATTGGTAAAGTTAAAAGCCGAATGACTTTCTCCTATTGAGGCCAGGATCTCTCTTGCGGCCTGCAAAATGCCTTCTTTACCTACATACCCTGATGCCAGTATATTAGCCAGGTTTTCCAGATAGGTTTGTGCATCGTTGATCCTTGTTTCAATGTACTTATCGGCTTCGGCTATATTCAAGCCAAGGCCTTCATAAGTTTTATTGATCTGCTTTAAACGTGTAATTAATTGTTTTAACGGCGTATGGAAGTCCTTATAATTGGCAAGCTTGTGATATACGCCCGGCGCGCCTGTCTTTTTGTTTTCGAGCAGGAGGTTGGTTACGCCCGAAAATGCCGATACTACAAATATGCGGTTGTAAAGTTGTTCCCCGCTGCGTTCAAACAGGATAATGTTTTTGATCACATCACCCAAAGCGGTCATGGATGTACCGCCAATTTTTTCTACTGTTAACATTTTATACTGAAAAGATCAGCAGTCAAATACCATAACCATACCAATTGTTGTCGCTATTTATTAATTGGTTGAATGTAAATAGCTTGTATCTGAACTGCTTTTTTAAAAATAACTCATTTTGATATGTCCTATCAAAACGATTGAAATATAATGATTCAAAAGCTTTAAACCTTCGGCATTAAGCTTTCTGCTTAAACTAACTGTCCTTTTTATACAAATCACCTGCTTTTTCGGCCGACAGACGGATGCCTTTGATCATGGCTGAGCTGAAACCATGGTGCTCCATTTCATTTAAGCCGGCAATGGTACAGCCGCTTGGTGAGGTTACCTTATCAATTTCCTGTTCGGGGTGCGATGCGAGTTGCAATAGCAGGTCTGCCGCACCTTTAGCGGTTTGTGCAGCCATTTTCAAAGCGTCATGAGCGTGGAAACCGATCTCCGTTCCGCCTTGTGAAGCAGCGCGGATCGACCTTAAAAAGAAAGCGATACCACAGGCACAAAGAGCTGTTGCTGAGGTCATCAATTCTTCATTGATCTGGATAGTTACACCAACCGTATCAAACAATGATTTGGTCATGTTGATATTTTTATTGGTGCCGTTATCTGTAGCGATACAGGTCATGGAGTGGCCTATCGCAATCGCGGTGTTCGGCATTGCCCTGATCACCTGTACATTGAGGTCAAGGTGCTGGCGGATATCGGCACAGCTAACGCCGGAGATAACAGAGATCAATAATTGCTTATCCGGCTTTAAGGAAGGTTTGATCTCATCTAACAGTTTATTGAGTTGTTGCGGAAGTACGGCCAGCACAATAATATCGGCTTTACGCACGGCACGCAGGTTATTGTCTGACACATGATACCCCTGCTCGGCATATTGGGCCAGCGCAGCTACGTTACGACGGGTTAATGATATTTGCTGGGGTTTGCAAATACCCTTTTTAACTAAACCTTTGGCTAATGACAGGCCTATGTTACCGGAGCCTAATATTGAAATGTGCTGTTGTGCGTTCATGCGCTTTTTGTTAAACGTGTTCCAAATGGTTTGTTATCTTTCAATTGGCCCAGATCATCTGATTTGCCAATAATTACTGCCTTTACGCCACAAGCAATTGCGGTAAAAGCGTTGTCAAGTTTAGGTAGCATACCACTGTGTATTCTCCTTTCCACTTTTAGTTCCTCGTAGTGCTGCGGGTTAATTTCCCTGATCAGCGATTCTTCGTCATTAATATCCTTTAGCACACCCTTTTTTTCAAAACAGTATATGAGGGTGGTTTCATATAATCCCGATAACGATACCGCCAGTGCCGAAGCAATGGTATCCGCATTGGTATTTAGCAGCTGCCCTTCGCCATCATGCGTTATAGCACAGAAAACGGGGGTAAAGCCTGCTTCCATCAACCGGCTTATATTTTCGGGGTTGATAGAGTCTTTAACAATATCGCCCACAAAACCATAGTCAATAGTTTTTACCGGCCGTTTAACCGCTTTAATAAAGTTGCCATCGGCACCGGTCAGGCCTATGGCGTTGTTGCCAAAACGCTGCAACTGGGCTACAATATTTTTATTGATGAGGCCTCCATAAACCATGGTGACCACCCTCAGCGTTTCAATATCGGTGATGCGTCTGCCATCAACCATTTTCGATTCAATACCTAAATCTTCGGCCATTTGTGTGGCCACTTTTCCACCGCCATGTACCAGGATCTTCAGGCCGTCGAGCGCTTCAAAGTCCTTTAAAAAATGATATAGGTTTTCAGAGTTATCAATAACGTTTCCACCTATTTTGATTATATAAAGGCCTTTATTTGATGGTAATTTACCCGTTTTGATATGATCTGTATCAATTTTATTCATTTTAGTTGTTAATATAACTCTTTTAGTGCCAAATTTCCACTTTTTTAAACGGAAAACTGTTAAAATTACGAAAATATAGCGTGTTTTTTCAAAAATTGATTTAAAAATGAATAATGGGACTTGCAGTTTAAGTTTACAATTTGATTATGAAAGAATTAGTAATATTGGAAAACTTTAAGGCATTATCCTTGCTTATAACTATCTATGGAGCAAAAAAAGAATACCAGGCCGCGGGTGGCAATTATAGGAGGAGGATTTGGCGGGATCCATTTAGCTAAAAAACTAAAAGATGCGCCCGTTGATGTACTGATGATTGATAAGCATAATTATCACACGTTTCAGCCCTTGTTGTACCAGGTGGCAGGAGGTTCCATAGCTGCCGATTCAATTGGCTTTCCATTGCGACGGATCTTTACCAGGCAAAAGAATTTTCGCTTCGCGCTTGCTGAGGTGCAAAAAATCAATCCCGAAACTAATACGCTTGATACTGATATCGGTACCATTTATTACGATTACCTTGCTATAGCTACCGGCTCCAATACCAACTTTTTTGGTAACAAAGAGATAGAGCATTTTGCTATGCCGATGAAGAATATCCCGGAGGCCTTAAACTTAAGGAGCCTGATCCTCCAAAACCTCGAAATGTCGCTCGTATCTAAAGACCCGGAAGAAAAAGCGGCGCTAATGACCTTTGTGGTTGTAGGAGGGGGGCCAACCGGCGTGGAGCTATCCGGTGCACTTGCCGAAATGCGCGAGCTGATATTAATGAAGGATTATCATGGTTTGCGCAAACACAGCATGAGTGTTTACCTTGTTGAAGGTAAAGCGGAACTGCTGGCCGCGTTTTCGCCGGGCGCGAGGGCCAAGGCCAAAAAGTTTTTGCAGGATATGGACGTAACCATTTATAACAGCGCACACGTGGAAAGCTATAATGGCTATGAACTCAAGATAGATAACGGCACATCGCTGTTAACCCGTAATGTACTTTGGGCGGCAGGAGTAAAGGGGGAATTTCCTGAAGGTATTTCTGCCGATAATATAGTCCGGGGTAACCGCATCCTGGTTGATGAATTTAATAAGGTAAAAGGTTACGAAAATATTTATGCAATAGGTGATGTAGCTGCCATGATTACGGATGAATATCCAAACGGGCATCCGGGTGTTGCACCCGTAGCTATCCAGCAGGGGCAAAATCTGGGCGAGAACGTTTATCGCATGTTTGACCGTAAACCGTTGGTGCCCTTTAAATACAGGGATAAAGGCTCGCTGGCAACCATAGGCCGGAATAAAGCCGTGGCCGACTTAGGAAAAATTCATTTCCAGGGATTTTTTGCCTGGCTGGTATGGGGATTTGTACACATCATGTCGCTGGCAGGCTTTACCAATAAGGGTATCATATTTTTTAGCTGGGCCATCAACTATTTCACCAAAAACAGCGACAACCGACTCATCGTACGCTATTTTGATACCGAAACCCGAATGACGGATCCCGAATCGAGATAAAAGCAAACGATGAGCGATTTAATATTAAAATTTAACAGTAATCACATTGCTTATAATCAAATTGTTAGCTTTAGGCTTTGTGCATTCAGCTTTTAGCTTTAAGTATTTATGGATCTGTTTGTTGTAATAGCTTTACTGGTTATTGTCAGTGCGGTTTTTTCGTACCTTAATGCGCGGTTTATTAAATTGCCGGGCACTATTGGTATCGTGTTACTGGCAACAATTGCTTCTATATCGATACTTATTGTTGATAAAGTTGACTCATCAATTGCCGATTACCTGGGCACACTTGCCAAGAATATCAATTTTTCAAAAGCGGTATTGAATGTGCTGCTTGGTTTCCTGCTTTTTTCAAGCTCATTTAACTTAGATGGCCGGAAGCTGAAGAGAGAAATGCGCCCCGTATTTGTACTGAGCACATTGGGGGTTGTTATTTCGACTGCGGTGTTTGGATGCCTGTTATTTTATGTAGCCCCGTTCTTTCATATCCATATGCCGCTGATCTATTGCCTGTTGTTTGGCGCTTTGATTTCACCTACCGATCCGGTGGCAGTTGCAGCCATTATCCGTAATTCAAAGTTACCTGCCAATCTTGAAACTATTATTTCGGGCGAATCGCTTTTTAATGATGGGATAGGGCTGATCCTGTTTGTGATCATCCTGGAGGTAGCGCGGGTGGGAGAAGAGAAAATTGAACTGGCTAAGGTTGTAGTGCTTATTGTTAAAGAAATTATGGGCGGAATATTGGCCGGCGTCATTTTAGGTTATGTCGCTCACCGGTTGATGCGCTCGGTTAAGGATTTTCAGACTATCGTATTGATCTCATTGGCGTTAGTAATGGGTTTATCCGTGTTGGCAGTTTTGCTTGATTTTTCAATTCCATTATCGGTTGTTACAGCGGGACTGTTTGCCGGGAGCCAATCTATTAACCAGGATAGTAAAGAACGGTCGCACGAGGCGCTGGAGAAATTCTGGAAGCTGGTTGACGAGATCCTGAACACCATTTTATTTGTAATGATTGGTCTGCAACTGGTTAACCTGCCTTTTGTAAATAATTACTGGGTAACGGGAAGCCTCTCTATAGTTACAGTTTTAATAGCCCGTTGGCTGAGTATTATGCTGCCGCTCACGTTTTTAAGGCATACTCTTAAAGTGAACTATAGCAATATCAATATTATGACCTGGGCCGGTCTGCGCGGGGCTATATCTATAGCCCTTGCGTTGTCGTTGCCCAATACGCCATACAGGCATCTTATTTTGTCGGGGAGCTATTTTATTGTGATATTTTCGGTAATAGTTCAGGGCTTAACATTGAACAGAATGATCAACAGCGCTTCTAAAAAGATAGAAGAATAGAGGTTATTTAAGACGCGACATGTATTTAGCAATTTCTGCCTCTGTAGTGTCCGTACTTTTGCCTAATGCATTGATGATGCTTTCCCGTTCCGTTACAGTTCGGTTTTGGCTAAGCTTTTGTTTGCCCTGCAGATCATCTACAATAATTTCAAAGCCTACAATACCTTTCATCATTCGTTGTTTATATTCATCAGGCAGGTTATCCCATTGCGTAAGATAGTCGGCCTCGTAGTTACTAATCATCTGCGCCAACAAACCGGCAGTTTGTTCACCCTCTGATAAAATGGTTGCTCTGCCGTATGCGTGTATAGCGATATAATTCCAGGTAGGTACGTTGGTTTCCTTTTCGTAATGTTTGGGCGAGATATAGGCGTGGGGCTCTGTAAATATCACCAATACATCTTTTCCGATAATTTCGTTTACCTGTGGATTGGCTTTGGCGAAATGAGATGAAAGAACAATTTTATCATCGCGTTTGCTTACCAAAAAGGGAAGATGCGTAGCAAATGGAACATTATCAGTAGCGGTTACAATTGTTGCAAAACTGTAACGCTGCATAAAATCAATTGCTTCCTGTTCATCGCTTAACTGAAAATGTTTGGGAGTATACATTGGGAAGAAATTTAGTTAATGATTGCCAGGCCTTTGATAATATGATTTATAATGATGGCCGAACTCATCTTCATAAAACGGATAGGGGATTCCTTCTACAGAAATTAAATACTCGTCATCGTCCATGCCTGAAATCGTTGCAGCTAATCCTTTAATCTTCAGACCCGCTAAATCAAAAACATGTAAATCAGGAATGTTAACGGTGGTGATAAGTTTAAGATCAATGTCCTCCTGGAAGCCTACATTGTTCTTTATACAGTAATCTTTAAAAAAGGAATAGTCAAACCTTTCATCTGCAAACGATATCTTACCAAGTACAACACCCATTGGAGGATCCGCATTTTCAAATGCAGTTGTTCCGATTTTGGTGTTACCAAGTAAGATATCGTATATTTTATTCATGGCCAGTTATAGCTACAAACTTTCCAGCATCTGTTTGAGCACAGCTTGCGCGGCCCAAACACGGTTGCCGGCTTCGTGTACCACAATTGAGTTTGGCCCGTCTAATATTTCGTCAGAGAGCTCCAGGTTACGGCGCACCGGTAAGCAATGCATTACTTTGGCATTGTTGGTTTGTTCCAGCTTTTTGTTAGTAAGCATCCACTCTTCGTGTTTGCCTAATATATTGCCATAAGGCTCATACGCCGACCAGTTTTTTACGTATATGAAATCCGCGCCGGCCAAAGCCTCGTCCTGATCATAAGTGATGTTTGCACCCTGGGTAAAATCGGTACAAAGTTCATATCCTTTAGGCTGCACGATAGTAAAGTCGACATCCGCCTTGCACATCCACTCCGAGAATGAGTTTGGAACAGCCTGTGGCAAAGGTTTGATATGCGGCGCCCAGGTTAAAACCACTTTAGGACGTGCTGTTGTTTTCAGCTCTTCAATAGTGATCAAGTCGGCCAAACTTTGCAGCGGGTGGCGGGTAGCTGATTCCAGGCTCACAACCGGCACTTTGCAAAATTCAACAAACTTATTGAAAATCATTTCGCTGTAATCTTCCTCACGGTTCCTTAAGCCAGGGAACGAACGAACGCCAATAATATCAGCGTATTGGCCCATAACGCCTGCGGCTTCACGGATATGCTCAACAGTAGTGCCATCCATGATCACGCCATCGCGAAGTTCAAGTGCCCAGCCTTCTTTATCGATATTAAGCACCATTACATTCATGCCCAGATTGATAGCAGCTTTTTGCGTACTCATGCGGGTACGCAGACTTGGGTTTAAAAACACCAGGGCAAGCGTTTTATTTTTACCAAGTTGCTGATGGGCAAAGGGATCCTGCTTAAGCGCCAATGCCTCTTTTACAAGTGCGTTAACATCGGCAACATCATTAACAGAAGAAAATAGTTTCATGAACTTTACAATTATTGGGTGAGTTGTTCTGCTATTTATTTTTTTAGTCTCCCCCTTCAGGGGGAGATTTAGAGGGGGCTTATTGATTCAATACATTTACAAAAGCTTCCAGGAACCTATCAGCGTGGGCCTTAGTCAAATTCAAAGCAGGTAATAGCCTGATCACGTTTGGTTTAGCTTCGCCGGTAAATATATGGTGCTTGTTCAGCAATTCTTTACGCGCATGGGCCAATTCCTCAGGCAATTCGATCCCGATCATTAAACCACGACCGCGAACCTCCTTAACCTGTTCCAGCTTGTTTAGCTCCTTTATTAAGTAGCCGCCAACTTCGGCGGCATTCTGCAACAGGTTATCCTGTTCCATAGTTTCAAGAACAGCCAAGCCTGCGGCACAAGCTAAATGGTTGCCACCAAAAGTGGTACCCAACATGCCATAAGCCGGCTGTATTTTTGGCGATATGATAATGCCTCCAACCGGGAAACCATTACCCATGCCTTTAGCCATGCTATAGATATCGGCATCTACTCCGGCAAAATCATGTGAGAAGAATTTTCCGGTACGACCGTAACCGCATTGTACCGAATCTGCAATAAATACGGCATTATACTGGTCGCATAATGAGCGGATCTTTTGCAGGAAGCTTTCCGGAGCAACCTGGATACCGCCCACACCCTGGATACCTTCGATAATTACTGAGGAGATTTCGTTGTTTTTGAATGCTTCTTCCAGCGCTGCTTCATCGGCCCATGGCAAAAAGATCACGTTATCAGTCTCATTGATAGGAGCAACGATCTTTGGGTTATCGGTAACTGCAACTGCTAATGAGGTACGGCCGTGAAATGATTTGCTGAATGCGATCACTTTCTTCTTACCATTATAAAAAGAAGCCAGTTTCAGAGCATTCTCATTGGCCTCAGCACCAGAGTTACACAGAAATAACTGGTAATCTTCCTTGCCTGAAACTTTTCCCAACTTTTGAGCTAACTCTTTTTGAATAGGAATCTCGATAGAATTAGAATAAAAGCCAAGTTTATGCAATTGATCTTCTAATCGTTTTACGTAGTGTGGATGGGTGTGACCGATAGAAATAACGGCGTGACCACCATACATGTCAAGGTATTCAGTATCGTGATTATCGTACACTAAACTTCCTTGTCCTCTTACTATATTGATCGGATTAATAGGATATACGTCGAACAGATTCATATTATTGAAGCCTCAAAGGCAATTAAAATTAATATTAAACAATTACTCCCCCTTTAGGGGGCAGGGGGGCTAAAAAGCTATTCCCTTAAGTCGTAAGCCTGCGCGCTCGTCCAGCCCGAACAATAAGTTCATGTTCTGTACTGCCTGGCCGGATGCGCCTTTAAGTAAGTTATCCATTATACTGATAATGAATATTTTGTTGTCGTGTTTTTTAACCTGCACAAAGCACTTGTTAGTATTCACAATCTGCTTTAAATCGATATTACGGTTGGTTACATGTGTAAACGGATGGCCAACGTAATAGCTTTGGTAAAGTGCTAAAGCTTCTTCTTCGCTCAAATCGCTTTCAGTATAAATTGAAGCGATAATGCCACGGGTAAAGTCGCCGCGATAAGGTACAAAATTGATAGCCTTATCAAAACCGGCTTGCAACTGCCTTAACGATTGACCGATCTCATTCAAATGCTGGTGACTGAATGCTTTGTAAACAGAAAGGTTATCATTACGCCAGGTAAAGTGTGAGGTCGGCGATAAACTTTGTCCTGCACCGGTTGAACCGGTGGTTGCTGTAACGTGAACCTCGTTATTCAACAAGCCTTTTGAAGCCAAGGGAAGTAAACCCAATTGCAAACAGGTAGCAAAGCAACCGGGGTTAGCAATATTAGAGGATGTTTTAATAGCCTCACGGTTTAACTCCGGCAAGCCATACACAAAACTTTTGCCGTTTAAAGTTGAGTTTTGGTTCAGTCTGAAATCCTGGCTAAGGTCAATGATCTTAACTGAATCGGGAATGGCATTTGCTTCCAAAAACTTTTTGGCATCACCATGACCAACGCAAAGGAATAACACATCAATATCTGTAGATAATTCGGCCGCAAATTTCAGATCGGTATCGCCAAACAGGTCGGTATGTACATGGTAAACATAGTTACCCGCGTTGCTGTTGCTGTGAACAAAAGCTATCTCCACGTTAGGGTGGTTAATCAGGATCCGAAGCATTTCGCCCCCGGTGTATCCCGCTCCGCCAATTATACCTGCACGGATGCTTCCCCCGCCCCCTAAAGGGGGAGCAAAGGAAGATTGATCAATATTTTTAGTTAGTTCATTCATAATATTAATAGTTATTCCCCCTTTAGGGGGTTAGGGGGCTATCCGATCATTGTTTGTAGATGGATATGAATATAAAATAAACTCGAGGTCGCTCCGGTCGTTATTGCTGATGAAATGCTTTTGTCCCGGATGAATCTCGATACCCTGTTCGGGCTTCAATACTGTAACTTCGCCGTCTATCGAAAATGTAGCCCGTCCTTTTAAAATAAAAAACACTTGTGTGGCTTTCTCGTGGTAATGCAATTGTTCGGCAGTGTCTGGTGGCATTAACTCCTGTTTAACAGATAACGCTTCTGTATCAATAAAGGTCCATCCGTGGCAGTCGTCGCCCCAGTTATAGTGCTTGAGGCATTGGCCCTTCGAGAAGACGCCCCCTCTGCCCCCTAAAGGGGGGACCTGAACGGTTGTTTTGTCTATAGAATCAGCCATTTGTTATTGAGCTTTTGCTCCCCCTTCAGGGGGCTGGGGGGCGGCATTTACTTTATGATAGATCATTACCTGGTTACCAAATATTTTGGAGAACCCTTTAACGTCTTCGCCGCTCCAGGCGTTGTTCATTTCTCCATAGCTGCCAAACTTGTTCGACATCAGATCGTATGGTGATTCAATGCCTACTACCTGGAAGCGATATGGGTGTAACTGAACAAATACTTTACCTGTAACGTTTTTCTGAGTATCGGTTAAAAAAGCTTCGATATTGCGCATGATAGGGTCATGAAACTGACCTTCATGCAGCCAGTTGCCATAGAAAGATGATAACTGATCTTTCCATGAAAGCTGCCATTTGGTTAGCACATGTTTCTCTAAAGTATGGTGAGCTTTGATGATCACCATAGGAGCAGCGGCCTCAAAGCCTACACGGCCCTTAATACCGATAATGGTATCACCAACGTGAATATCCCTGCCAATGCCATAAGGCTGAGCAATAGCCTGTAAGGCCTGGATAGCTTTTGTTGGATGATCGTATTTTTCATCATCGATGGCTACCAATTCACCTTTTTCAAAAGTAAGCACAAGGTCTTTTACTTCAGATTCGGTTACTTGTGTTGGCCATGCTTCTTCAGGTAGACCTAAGTTTGAGGTAAGTGTTTCTTTACCACCAACCGATGTACCCCAGATCCCTTTGTTGATAGAGTATTTGGCTTTTTCGAAGTTCATATCAACACCATGTTTTTTCAGGTATTCGATCTCTTCTTCGCGGCTCAGTTTCAGGTCGCGGATAGGGGTGATGATCTTCACTTCAGGTACAAGGATGTTAAAGATCATGTCGAAACGCACCTGGTCATTACCTGCGCCTGTACTGCCATGGGCAACAAATTCGGCACCAATTTCTTTAGCGTAGTTAGCAATAGCTGTAGCCTGGCTTACGCGCTCGGCACTTACAGATAGCGGGTAGGTGTTGTTTTTTAATACGTTACCGTAAATTAAAAAGCGTACGCATGTATTGTAAAAGTTTTCGGTTTCATCAACCACATGATGTGATGTAACGCCCATTTTATAAGCGCGTTCTTCAACGCCTTTTAACTCTTCCTCGCTAAAACCGCCGGTATTTACAATAACCGAGTGAACCTCATAACCAAGGTCCTGTGTTAAATAAATACAGCAAAAAGAGGTATCTAAACCTCCGCTATAAGCTAATACTACTTTTTTCTTCATGTTTTTGGTGAGCTTAAAGCTAAAGGCACAAGGCTTAAAGCTTTACTTATCAATTATGGTGATCTGTTTTATTAATTTACAGGTATTAACCTTTTACCTAAATCCTAAACATCATGTTTTATACGTTTCTTTATGGCGTTCTCAATACGCTCAAGCAAAGTCGCTTTGTGCGTAATGCGCTGCATTTTTTCTTCGTACTCTTTCTGTTTTTCTGCAGGATCAAAAAGCATGGCGGTGCACATGCAGTTTTTGCGGTTTTTGCTGGTTAAAATGTCAAAGTTTACGCAGCTTTTGCAGCCGGCCCAAAAGTTTTCGTCCTGGGTAAGCTCAGAATAGGTAACCGGTTCATAACCAAGTTCCGAGTTGATCTTCATTACTGCCAGGCCGGTTGTTAACCCAAATATTTTGGCATCAGGGTATTTGGTACGCGATAACTGGAAAATGCGGTGTTTAATAGCTTTTGCCAATCCCGCCTTGCGGAATTGCGGATTAACAATAAGGCCAGAGTTGGCAACAAAGTCGCCGTGGCTCCAGGTTTCAATATAGCAGAAACCGGCCCAGGTACCGTCTTTATGCAGGGCTATAACAGCCTTGCCCTCCAGCATTTTATTAGCAACATATTCGGGCGAGCGTGTAGCTATACCAGTTCCGCGCGCCTTGGCCGATTCGGCCATCTCATCGCAAATCATAGTGGCATAATCTACATGCTGTGCAGTAGCAACCTGAATATCAAAATCTTGTATTGTCATTTAAATAGATAATTACCGTGAAATTAATTGGCTTTATCAGCCTTAAATAATTAGATGGTTTTTTTAAAAAGAAGTTTAAAAAACTCTTTTTGTGTGGGCAGGAGGAAAATTAATTCAAACCCGTGGCATGTAGGTCCTTCGTCGGAGAGGGCAGTTTAAAAAAACAGTTGAACCCAAGGCAGCAGCAACCGGAGCAAAACTTGCTCTTGTAGCGGGCTTATTTAAGCTTGGTGTATTCATTTTTTCGTTGAATTACTGTGTTTTTAATTTGCTGCAAATTAGGCTATAAAATTTTATTTATACAAGAAAAAAATGTGATTATTTGCGGGTTGGTGAGTGGTTGATTAAGTTTATTGAGTGAGTAGTTTGATTTTGTTCACAAAGCGTTGTTTCACAAATAGAACCATTCATCCAATCAACCTCATAAATCACTCACTTTTTCAACATAATATCCGTGATAATCATATCAGCATGAACACGTGAGTTTTCGATGAACCAAAGGTGGGTATCCAGTCCGCCGCAAACTACCCCGGCAAGGTATAAACCGGGCATGTTTGTTTCCATGGTTTCGGGGTTATATTGGGGGATGAATTTATCTTCAGAAAGTATAATACCAAGCTTTTTCAGGAACTCAAAGTTCGGTTTATAGCCTGTCATCGCCATTACAAAATCATTGGGGATGGTGATTAAGCCTTCCGGAGTTTGAATGTCGACTTCATTTTCACGAATGGCTTCGAGGTTGGAATTGAAATAGGCTTTAATGCTTCCTTCTTTAATTCGGTTAATAATGTCGGGCCGTACCCAGTATTTAACCCGGTTGCTCACTTCGCTGCCGCGGATCACCAGTGTTACTTCCGCACCTTTGCGGTAGGTTTCCAAAGCAACATCAATAGCCGAATTGCTTGAGCCAACTACCACTACTTTTTGCAGGGTATAATAATGAGGGTCCTGGTAGTAGTGTTTTACTTTGGGGAGGTTTTCGCCGGGGATATTGAGGTTAACCGCGATATCATAAAAGCCGGTTGAAAGGATCACTTTTTTTGCCTGGTAGGTTGCTTTTTTTGTGGTGATGGTGTAAAAGCCATCTTCGGGTTTTACTTCAGTAACTTCTTCAAAAAGGTGAATGGGCAGGTTATTTGAAAGTGCTACGCGGCGATAATATTCCAGGGCATCGTTGCGGGTAGGCTTGTTATGTACGGTAACAAAAGGAAAGCCGCCAATTTCAAGCTTCTCGGATGTAGAAAAAAAAGTCATTGTAGCAGGATAGTTGTACAAAGAATTTACAAGCGTCCCTTTTTCAACAATTACAAAACTTAAACCGGCTTTTTGAGCAGCAAGTCCGCAAGTTAAACCTATCGGGCCACCGCCAATAATGAATATATCGAGCATTTTATGTACTTTATGAAATTTAAGAAATCATGAACCTGTACAGGTTCGGGCATGTTTGCCGGTGCGGCAAAAATAAGAAAATAAAAAAGGGTAAGCTACTTTTATCGCGCCGCTCAACTCTCTACCCTTGCTGCGTTCCCACCCTGGGGGAGTTCAAGAGGAGCTGGCCGTAAAAGACTTACCCCGGCGCAAATATAGAAAAAGGTAGCGTTTATGGTTAAGAAAATGTTAAAAAAGGCTTAAATCATTGATTGCTAAAGCAATTAAATTAGAGAGTTAATGTTATTTCTTTTTTTTGCCGCATTAAAAGTTTTGTCAATCTCGAGATCGATAGCTTCTTTAAACTCTGAAACTTTAGAATTAATATATTCTTGATTTAATTTAAGTGATTTTTCAATACTTGAAATGACTTTGTCCCTTTTGTTTTTGATCTCTAAAGCAACCGCTTCATTGATTTCTTTATCGGTATAAACATTTATCACCAAAGAATTATTAAAGTAATTTCCTAAAATAGGTATTCTTGAACCTTCAATTCCATGAGATAAAATACCCGTATATGACTTCAGTGGAAATTGATAGGTGATTTTGGTTGCAATAACGTTATAAGCTTCTATAGAATTTTTGCCTGGATATAAAATTTCGAGCACATCATCAGGACTCATTAGAATACTTTCAGAATCTTTTGTCATATTAGCCTTATCAAAACTCATCTCAGGCCATTCCCATAACTTTTTAAACGTATTGTCTTTAAGTATTTGTATTTGTTGTGGGGTTAGAGAAGCATTGATGTCCAATTGGTATACATAATCTTCAATCTTATTGGATTTTTGTTTATAAAGGCTCTCAATATTCTCATTGAAGAGCACCGTTTTTATAATTTTTTCGATAATCATTTTGTAAAGGTTTATCAGTAAATATATAAATTAATTTACTAATATTTTTATTTTATTATGGTTTTAGCTAATTAAGTTAGTTTTTTAATTGCATCTATATGCTTGTATTGTAGATTTTTATGAAATTTTTATAGCATTAAAAAAGGCTTATCTGTTGATTTATAGAGGGATAATTTTTAAATTGCCTTGCTATAGCCAGATTATCGTACTTTATTAACGTAGTTTCATCGCCCCGAAATTCAAATTCACGGTATGTTTTGGCATGTTGGTCAAGATCCAGCAACAAATTTTTTAAAATAGTAAGCCGGTTCACAACAAATTTTGCCTTCATTTCCCTTTTTTGAAAATAGGGCCAAAGCAGGTTAAATTGTTCGGGTGTTATGGCCCTTGCTACCGTAATATGGGGTATGGTACTGCTATCGCCAACAATACCTTTCAGTAGTTTAATCCAGTATTTATTTTGTTCGGTGAGCTTAAGCCTGGCAAAAATGGTTTTGTTATAGTCGTTACTCTCATTAAAGCAATCAAATCCATCTATTTCAAAAATAACCGGGGGCAATAAACTAAGTTTACGGCTCAAAAACGAGAAACCCTGAACGTCTACATCAAGCGGTTTGCGCGGATAATTGTTTATGGTAATATGCGCCCGCGCATGCATGCTTGGATAATTGCCGATAACACGTTTTGCCTCGTTTTTTAATTTCCGGATCATAACATCTACATGATCAGGTATCGGGAGGATAAAATGATAAAATGCGTAGTCCATGATTGTTAAATTTTAAATGAATAAATTGATCTGATCAGGGTCGCCGGCTTTAAGCAGTTCCAGTTCATCGCGGGTATAACCCGGGCTTGTCATGTTTTTAAATTCAAAAACCTTAAACTTATCCCATTTGGCAAAGGCGTCAAGTGTATCACGTTTTAATATGGTAAGTTCTTTAACCCAAAAAGGCTCCATCAATTTTTTATGCTTAAAATGCGGCCAAAGTGTGTCGAAATCTTTTTCGGCAATATCACGCACAACCGTTATATGTGGGATAAGATTCTTTTTAATGCGCAGTTTCTTTTTTAAAGTGTTAAACCATTCGTCGGTAGCGGGTGTTGCACGGATGTTAGCATAAATGGTCATGCGGCTATGCAGATGGGTGAAATGATAAAAACCATCCATATGCAGCAATACCGGTGGCATAGTATTCAGGGCCTGTCCCATCAATTCCAGGTTTTTATCCGCCATAAAGGGCTTTTGCCTTTCCAGGTGCTGAACAGAAATATGAGCAGGCGAATCCATACTTTTATAACTACCGATAAGCCTTGCCGATGCTTTTTTGTAGCGCGCAATCTCATGCTTTACATTTTCGGGGGGCGATAACAACATCAGGTAATCCTCATACATAATCATTTGCCTTACAATTTCTATATTTCAAAAATGCTAAAAAAATTAGTAAAATATCAAATTTATTTTCATTTTTGTTGTGTGGAAGCCAAACGCTATATCGTTCATATCGATCTCGATTCTTTCTTCGTTTCAGTGGAGCGGAAGTTTCATCCTGAACTGATCGGTAAGCCTGTGATTATAGGAGGCTCGGCCGAAAGGGGAGTTGTAGCTTCCTGCAGTTATGAGGCGAGGGCTTTTGGTGTGCATTCGGCTATGCCTACCCGGCAAGCTTTAAAGCTTTGTCCGCATGCCATTCTTATTCGCGGTTCGCACGGGCGCTATGGCGAAGCCTCACGCGAGGTTACGCAGATCATTCACGATACGGTACCCCTGTATCAAAAAACATCGGTTGATGAGTTTTACATTGATTACACCGGTATGGACCGCTTTTTTGATTGCTATCATGAAGCCACTAAGCTTAGGCAGAAGGTAATTAAAGAAACGGGCCTGCCTATATCCTTCGGTATGGCATCGGGCAAAACCATAGCCAAAATGGCCACTAATCAGGCCAAGCCTAACGGACAAATGTTTGTAAAGCATGGTGATGAGCTAAAGTTCCTGGCCCCGCTTAACATTGGTAAGATACCCGGCCTGGGCGAGAGTACCCGCAACAAGTTATATCAATACGGCATCGAAAAAATAGGTGATCTGCAACGCACCAATATCCGTTTCCTGGAAACTGTTTTTGGCAAATATGGTCATTCCCTTTGGGAAAAAGCCAATGGTATAGATCATAGCGAAGTCGTTTCCCATTCCGACAGGAAATCCATCAGCACCGAACATACTTTTCATACCAATGTATCTGATCATCGCACACTTGAAACTACCTTAGTGTCGATGACCGAAGAGCTATCATCCAAATTACGACGGGAAAACATGCTTTCATCATGCCTGGCTATTAAGCTGCGTTATGGCAATTTTGAAACCCATACCCAACAGCAAAAGATAGCACTTACCGCTGCCGAGCATATCCTGATTCCCGGGGTAAAGAACCTGCTTAAAATGGCCTGGGACCAGCACCGGCCTATCAGGCTGATAGGTGTACGCTTAAGCGACCTTTGCACCGGCAGTTATCAAATCAACCTGTTTGAGGATAATGAAGAGCGCATTAAACTTTACCAGGCCATGGATCAGATCAACTTTAAATTTGGTGATAAAACCATTTGCCGGGCTGCCGGAATGGAGATCGGTACAAGGAATTTTAATCCGTTTATGCGCGGCTGACCGTTGATGGGAGTGATTACGTTGATTTCGCTGATTATGATTTTAAAAGATTTTGCTGTCGCTCGGACTTACCGCATCAGTTACAGGAAGAGTACTCTTGGTACCTCCTTTTACTGCTGTCTGTAATTTGTGTTGCTTGGGTTTGCGAAGCATTTGTGCCGTTACTTATATTTGCTATAGTTGCAACACCAACTACAAGTTGACTTTCAAAAGTATCTAATTTCGGTGTAACTAAGTTTATATTTGGAATAAAAAAATTCAACGAATTAAAGATTTGAAACGTATTATGAAATCGACAGAAAGACTGGCTTATTTTAACTAAAAATCTCTTGAAGTTTATGAATTATCC
Organism: uncultured Mucilaginibacter sp.; assembly: GCA_966212355.1. Taxonomy (GTDB): domain Bacteria; phylum Bacteroidota; class Bacteroidia; order Sphingobacteriales; family Sphingobacteriaceae; genus Mucilaginibacter. The sequence goes on along the minus strand of CBIHRB010000003.1, from coordinate 51,543 downwards.
ATACGTACGATACCCTGTAGCTTTAAGTAAGATTTTAATTGAAGATTTTGAGCTTCCAGAGATTAACGCTTTGCCAATTAAACCAGTTTTTACTTCGCCAAGAGTAACAGGAATACCTTATATATGGGGCAGTGTTATGATTTTTATAATTGCAGCAGTTTCGAATTCTATAATGTTATTTGCAGTGTCTGCATTTTTGATGTTATTCACTTCCTTGTTTGTGATTTTTGAAAAAGCAAAGGTAAAATCAGCAGAAGAAAGCTTTAATGAAGTTTACAATCAGTATAAAAAAGCTGTTGAATTGTACCACTCCAAAGTGCAGCTTCGTAAAAGTTTCGTCGAAAATCTAAAGAATGTTGACTGGAAAAACAGTTATAAAAATAAATTAATTAAAGAAATATTCTTAAAATCTACAAAACCGGAACTTGTTTGTTTGACAACTAAAGGGGTAGCAGAGGGTTTTTTTTATAGCTATTTAATTAAGCATTTTAGCGGTTTACAAATCATAACTAATCTGACAATTAAGCAGCATCAGCAAAATTTAATGGTCCCGGATTTTATAATTTTCGATAAAACAAACAACATCTATATTGATATTGAAATAGATGAACCTTATACGTTCAATTCAAGAGAACCCATACATTATTATGAGCAAGACAAGGAAGCCCATATCGATGAATACAGAAATTATTTCTTCACCAGCAATAATTGGGTAGTTATCAGATTTGCAGAAGAACAAATTACTGATTATCCAGATCAATGTTGTTACTTCATAAGTGCAACTTTGAACCATTTAACAAACCAAATTCAGGATATTTCGCCAAATATCGAAAATGAGCAACTTAAACAAATTACATGTTGGACTAAGGAAATTAGTCTTATAATGGAAAAGTTTAATTATAGAGAAGATTATCTCAATGCTACCAATGACTTTGATATTAAAAAAAAGATAAATCCAAATAAATTTACGTCGATGTCATTTAACATGACGAAAAGAAAACAATCATATAAAAATCTAATGGCTATTTACTATGCGAAAAATGCGGCCGACGAGGTTTGACAATCAGGATTAGGTGATAATAATGAATTATATAGACGCGGTACGAATGGGAACCTCCTATTTTAAAAGCCCTCCCTTCCGGGGAGGGTTGGGTGGGGCTAATTCTACCAATGGTCAAAGGTTTTTTACCATTGGTCAAAGTAATTTTATGGGGCAATGGGTTGTGACTTCTTTTGAAAAAAAAAGAAATCATGGAAACCACACAACGTCAAACTTACCTCGATTGGCTGAGGATCTTATCCATATTGGGGGTGTTATTCTTTCATTCGGCAATGCCCTTTGTTGCCGAAGATGGCTGGCACATCAAAAACCACGAAACCAGCAACCTGATGATGGAATCAAATCACTTTTTGCACCTTTTTCGCATGCCGCTGCTCTTTTTTATTTCAGGTACCGTGAGTTACTACATGATGCAGCGGCGCTCTACACTCAGTTTCATCGGCTTGCGTTTCCGCCGTCTTTTTATTCCGCTTTTGGTGGGCATGTTCATCATTGTGCCACCGCAGATCTACATGGAACGATTGGCCAATGGCTACAAAGGCTCATTCCTGGATTTTTATCCCAGTATATTTAACTTTCAGCCATATCCCAAAGGCAATTTCAGCTGGCACCACCTCTGGTTTATCGCCTACCTGTTTCTTTATGATCTCATTTTCGCGCCTTTATTCGCCTGGATGATCTCGTCCAAAAGCAATGATTTTAAACAAAAGCTTGCCATTTTGGCCCGGGGGAAATGGGTTTACCTACTAATGCTGCCCGGAATCCTTTGGTTTACCTTCACCAGCTGGGACCTCCCCGAAACCAACGACCTGATCCATGATGGCAGTTACTTTGTTTACTGGCTATTATTTTTACTGGCAGGTTTTATCTGTATCCTTCAATCTAAACTGATGGATAGCCTTGAGCGCAACCGCCGTTTTGCCTTAACCATCGGTTTTTTAAGCCTGATGACATGGGAAGTAATGCGCTGGAACGGTATCGAACCATTGCATCCTCACTGGCCTTTTCAAAATATCGCTTTTTCGTATGCCTTTACCGCTTTACGGCCAACCATTGCCTGGGGATGGGTGCTTGCCCTGGTAGGATATGGCAAGCATTATTTTAACCGGACCCATCATGTGCTCAATTATTTAAACCAGGCGGTATATCCTTTTTACATATTGCACCAAACCGTTATTGTGTTAATTGCCTATTACATTGTGCAAACGCAAAATGAATGCATCCTTTCAAAATACCTATATACCGTGGGTATAACCTTTTTTGTAACTGTGCTTATCTACCATTTATTGGTACGACCTTATGCGCTAACCCGGTTTTTGTTTGGTATGAAGCCGAAAGAAAAACCCAGAACCGTGCAAAATCCAGAGATGTTGAATCCAAAACCCAAACCTGTCCTTTCTCCGTTAAATTTGTAATTTGCTGATATGAAATTTTTCAGGAAGTACATTTTTCCGGCATTGTATGGCTTATTGGTATATTTTACCGTAAGGCTGTTACATGATACTGACATCGGTCAGCATTTTTGGGAAAGGGATTTTTATGTTAATGCCATTGAAATGGCCTGTTCGATATTGGTGGGCTATTTGGCAATCTATATTTTTGAATGGCTTTTTACGTACTATGACAGGCGCCGGACTGTACAGCTATCCTACCGGGCCGTAGTGCGGGAGTTGGCCATATTGGTGGGAGCAAACCTGGTTTTAGTAAATGCAATATTTGTTCCGATGGTCATGGCTCTGCACGTAAGCCAGGGGATAGATGAGCTGATGCCCTGGGCAGATGTGGCCGATATTAATATGATCCCCACCTTGTACGCTATTGTTTATTATGGTATTGCACGCAGCAGTACCTGGCTAAAAGCTTATGTAAATAATAAGATGCAACTGGAAAAGTTAACCAATGACCAACTGGAAACCGAATTGAAGTTTCTAAAAGCCCAATACCATCCGCATTTTTTATTTAATGCCCTGAATACTATTTATTTCCAGATGGATGATGATGTGCCCGGCGCAAAAAAAAGTACCGAGTTATTATCGAGCCTGTTGCGCTATCAGCTTTACGACCAACACCAGCAAGTGCCCGTTAAGCAGGAACTGGAGTATCTTGAAAATTATATCCGCCTGCAGCAGATCAGGGCGAGCAGCAAAATGCAGCTCAGTGTTAATTTTGAAGGATGTTTAACGGATCAGCTCATCTATCCGCTGCTTTTGCTGCCCCTGGTTGAAAACGCTTTTAAGTATATAGGCGGTGAATATAAAATAGTCATTGAAGGGTGCATTATTGACGATAGATTTGTTTTTAAAGTTTATAACGATGTGCCGCCTAATATGAAAGCGCCTGATAATTACAGCGGTATTGGTTTGGAAAATCTAAGCCGCAGATTGCAATTGCTTTATCCGGACAAACATAAACTAACCGCGGGCCGCGAAGAAGATCATTATACGGCAGTACTTGAATTGAATATATAAAAGATGGCATTAATTAGCTGCATTATTACCGACGATGAACCCTTTGCCCGTAAGGGCCTGGAAGGCTATGTTAAAAAAGCGGGTTTTTTTGACCTGAAAGCACAATGTGAAGATGCAATGGAACTGGGGGCGTTGCTGGCCCGGCAACAGGTAGACCTGCTCTTCCTGGATATCCAGATGCCGCATTTAACCGGCGTTGAGTTTATCCGTTCATTGCCCAATCCGCCAAAAGTGATCTTTACTACCGCGTTTAAAGAATACGCTACAGATGGTTTTGACCTGGATGTGCTCGACTATCTCCTTAAACCTATCCCGTTTGAGCGCTTTATGAAGGCAGCTTTTAAAGCCAAGGATTACTTTGATTTAAGGAACAATACAGATAGTGTAGATTATCTGTTTGTTAAAAGCAATGGAAAGCTCGAGAAGATAGTTTTTGACGAAGTGCTGTTCATTAAAGGCATGGAAAACTATGTGGAGATTTATACCCCTGCACGTAAGATCATAACCCACAGTACCCTGCGGGCCTTTGCTGAAAAATTGCCTGCGCGTAAATTCATGCAAACCCATAAGTCATACATTGTTGCCAACAATAAAATTACATCGATAGAAGGGAATATGCTGCACATTGGCACGTTTGAGGTACCTATTAGCAGGCAGCTTAAAGATCAGGTGATGCATACGTTGATTAATCAGTCCAGGTAGCAATAATAGAATCAAAAATTTTTACACGAATTATTTTTCTCGCTTGCCACAATTAATCGAATTGCACAAATTTTTCAATAGCGTAGATTTGAAATTCGTGTAATTTGATTAATACGTAAAAATTAGTGTGAAAATTTCTTATTTGTTCGCTTTTTCTTAGCATAGATTTTTAAAAGTGATTTCCCTGTGGATAATTAAAACTATTTTGTAATATGCATTATTCTTCTGTTGCATTACTTACAAAACCTCATGGGCGGCAAAAAACTGTTCAACGCTTTATCCATTTTTTTAACGGCCGGCCTATGTTTAGCCGGCAATATTTCATATGCTCAAACCGGTGTCGACAGTGTAAAACTGGCCATCGAACCATCTTATAATAATGTAAGCGGTACCCACCAATTTTTTTTAGGCGATAATTACCGTAAGCTTTGGGCGGCACCCGTCACCTTGCCGGTATTTCACCTTGCCGCCGAAAAAGGTGGCCTTAAAATACTGCAAAGGGGTGGGGGTAAGCAAACCAAATCACTGCGCCTGCAGGATGCTACCGGGCAGCAATGGGTACTGCGCACCATTCAAAAGTATCCTGAAAAAGGCCTGCCTGTTGATCTGCGGCCAACGGTAGCCAAAGATATCCTGCAAGATCAGGTATCGGCCGCGCATCCCTTTTCGGCCCTCACCGTACCGCCTTTGGCCGAAGCGCTTGGCGTTCCACATTCCAACCCTAAAATTGTTTATGTTCCTGATGATCCTGCTTTTGGTGAGTATCAAAAGGATTTTGCTAACCAGGTGTTTTTATTTGAAGAGCGGGAGCCGCTCGATGCCGAAAAAACAGATAATACCGAAAAGGTACAGCGCAAGCTACAGGGGGACAATGATAACCGGGTTGACCAGAAGACTGTACTTCGCGCTCGTCTGTTAGATATGCTTTTGGGCGATTGGGACAGGCACGAAGACCAATGGCGCTGGGAAAAAATAGATGGTAAGCATGAAACCGTTTACGAACCCGTTCCGCGCGACCGTGACCAGGTGTATTATAAAACTTCGGGCGTATTGCCCTGGATAGTAGCACATCAATGGCTCAAATCAAAATTTCAGGGTTACAGTGACGAGATCAGGGATATCAATGGATGGAATTTCAATGCCCGCTATTTCGACCGCTATTTCCTGAACCAGTTGAGCGAAGACGACTGGAAAGAACAGATAGCCTACGTGCAAAGCAAACTGACCGATGACCTCATAAAAAAAGCGGTGCATTTAATGCCCGATACTATTTACAAACTTTCGGGCCCGGAGATCATCAGCAAAATGATTGCAAGGAGAAACATTCTGCAAAAACAGGCTCTTGAATATTATAAATTCATCTCGATATATGTAGATGTACCTGCAAGTGACAAAACGGACAAGTTTACCATCGCTCACGAAAGCAATGGTGATATTACCCTTACCATAAATAAGATAAAAAAAGACGGCAGCATTGATAAGGTTACGTATCAGCGTACTTTTAAACCCGATGTTACCAAAGAGATCAGGATGTATGGTTTTGATGGTGATGATTTTTTTACGGTGACGGGCTCAACACCATCACCCATAACTGTGCGGATGATAGGTGGGGAGGGGATGGACACTTTTGCGGTTGACAGCAGTTTAAATAATAAAGGCAAAACCTATATTTATGACCGTTCGGATCAGAAAAATGTACTGCCTCCGTCATCGTTTGCTAAAAACCGGACCTCGACGGATACCACGGTAAATAGCTATGATAAAACTGCCTTTAAGTTTGATCGGTTTGAGCCTATTATCCTGGCTAATTACAGTAATGATATTGGTATTTTGCTGATTGGAGGTTTCTCATACGAGCGGCACGGGTTTCGTAAGGAACCGTATGCTTTCCGCGAAGAATTTTTGACCAATTATTCACTGGGGCGTAAATCATTTTTGTTTACCTATACCGCCGACTGGAAAAAAGCCATCGGTGAAAACGACCTGAAGATTAACCTGCTTTCGCGCGGGCCAAGCAACCTGAGCAATTTTTTCGGCATAGGGAATAACACCGTTTTTGAAAATAAGAACGACAGGAAGATCTCCTACTATCGTAACCGTTACGATTATATTACCGGTGATGTTTCCCTGCACCGCAGTTTTGGAAACCTACACGTGAGCGCCGGCATTGCAGGGCAGTTTTACAACAGCAAGGCATCAAACAATACCGAAAGATTTTTGAATGGCTACAATGCGGCGTTTCCGGATGAAAAGGTATTTGGCACTAAGGTTTACGGCGGCTTAACAGCCAACGCAACGGTAGATACCCGGAATAAACTGATCATCCCTACACAAGGCATTTTATGGACAACTACTGTGAGCGGTTTCAGCGGCGGCGGCTCGGGAAGCCACAATACTTACGGTCAGGCGTTATCGGAGTTTAGTTTCTATTTAAATCCCGACAGGGACTCGGTATTGGTAATTGCTAACCGCACAGGATTAGGTACTACGGTAGGGAATGCAGCATATTTTCAGCAGATGAAACTTGGCGGGGCACAAAACTTCCGCGGCTTTCATACCAACAGGTTTACCGGTAAAACAATCGCTTATAACAACCTCGAGTTACGATTAAAGGTTATGGATTTCACGTCGTACCTGCTTCCCGGCTCATTTGGTTTAATCGGTTTTAATGATGTAGGCAGGGTATGGGTGCCGGGTGAATCATCGGACAGATGGCACGATGGATATGGCGGCGGTTTGTATATTATTCCAGCGCAATTGGTGCTGATTGAAGCCGTAATGGGCTTTTCAAAAGAAGGATCGTTGCCTTATATATCCATTGGGTTTAGGTTTTAGATATAATTGCCGCGGGTTTAGCGTAATCCGTGGTTGAGCATGTTAAAAGCCTTCAGCTTTAGCTAAAATAACTGCATTTTTTGGTGGCGGCGTTCTGTCAGCACCTTTCGGTTAATTTTAGGTTTGAGCGAAAAATCCAAAAAAATAACCAAAAAATCACTCAAAAACAGGGGTAAAGAAAGTGCTTTTTGAAACGCGCTTTTTTATTCTCAAAAGTTTTATTAATTGATTATCAGCCATTAGTGGTGTTTCAGGCGAAATATTAAGTTATTGATTATCAGTGTGTTTTATTTTTAAGGTGTTTCGTGTTTTTACACTCAAAAAATGGAACAGTTAAAAAACGTCGCCTGCATGATTTTATTTTTTTTATGGAGAATAGCGATTTTGGGACAGGCACTTTTTTACAATTCTCCCATAAAAATAATTACACTATCAGTCCCATAGATTACCTGCTTTTATATATTTGCATATGAATCACCTCATAGCACCATCTATCTTAGCAGCCGATTTTGCCAACCTGCAACGCGATATTGAAATGATCAATAACAGCGAAGCCGACTGGATCCACGTTGATATTATGGATGGCATGTTTGTTCCAAATATCTCTTTTGGCTTCCCGGTTGTTAGCGCGGTAAAAAAACACGCTACTAAACCACTCGATGTTCACCTGATGATAGTTGACCCCGATCGTTATCTTAAGGCATTTAAAGATGCCGGGGCCGATAGTATTACTGTGCACCAGGAAACATGTCCGCATTTGCACCGCACTGTTCAGGTAATTAAACAATTAGGTTGCAAAGCCGCCGTGGCTATTAATCCGGCAACACCTGTTTTTTTATTGGAGGATATTGTTGCTGATCTGGATATGGTTTTGATCATGTCGGTTAACCCCGGCTTCGGCGGACAGCATTTTATTGAAAATACCTATAAAAAGATCAAAGAACTCAGGACACTAAGTGCCGAAAAAAATCCTGACCTGCTTATTGAGATCGACGGTGGGGTGGATGCTAACAATATCGCCAAACTGATAGAAGCAGGAGCAAATGTGTTTGTTGCAGGCACTTCAGTGTTCTCGTCGGCCAACCAGGTGGCCGCAATTTCAAAACTCAAACACCCCTAAAAGTTATTATAATGATAATAATTAAACCAGCCCTGTAGGGTTAGTTTAATTATTTGCAATCAAAGGCCCGTTTGTTGATTAATTGTATATTTTTTCAAAAAATGTAAATAATGTCTATATATTTTGTCAAATTAATTAACTTCGGCCCAACAAAATACAAACTTCCTAATAGTGTATTTAGAACCTACAATTCGTTAATATTATGAAACATAATTTTGGTGCCGGACCCGGCATTCTACCACACGAAGTTTTAAAGCAAGCTTCAGAAGCAGTTATTGATTTTAATGGTACTGGACTCTCTTTGCTTGAAATTTCGCACCGATCAAAAGAGTTTGAGGCCGTTTTAGACGAAGCTGTAAGCCTGGTAAAAGAATTGTTCAACGTTCCTGAAGGTTATTCGGTATTGTTTCTGCAAGGCGGCGCCAGCACCCAATTTGCTTTGGCTCCTTACAACCTGTTACCGGAAGGCGGCAAAGCTGCTTATGTGGAAACCGGTGTTTGGGCTAACAAAGCTTTAAAAGAAGCCAAATATTTTGGCGAAGTACAAATTGTAGCTTCATCAAAAGAGGCCAACTTTACTTACATCCCTAAGGATTTTGAAATCCCGGCTGATGCTGCTTATATTCACATTACTTCTAACAATACCATTTACGGTACGCAGTTACAGGAGTTCTTTAAATCGCCAATTCCGGTGGTTTGCGATATGTCGTCAGATATTTTCAGCCGCGTGGTTAACGTTGCCGATTTTGGTTTGATTTATGCCGGTGCTCAGAAAAACATGGGTCCTGCAGGTGTTACTTTGGTTATTGTTAAGGATGACCTGCTTGGTAAAACCGGTCGTAAGATCCCTGCAATGTTCAACTACCAAACTCAAATTGAAGGTGGTTCAATGTACAACACTCCACCGGTATTTGCAATATACGTATCAATGCTTACCCTTAAATGGTTAAAAGCAAAAGGCGGTGTGCCGGCAATTGAGCAGGAAAATATTACCAAAGCACGTGTGCTTTACGAAGAAATTGACCGCAACCCGTTGTTCAAAGCAGTGGCAGCTGTTGAAGACCGCTCAAAAATGAACGTTTGCTTCGTAATGGAAAATCCTGACCTGGAAAAACCATTCTTGAAACTTGCCGAAGAACGCGGCATTATAGGCATCAAAGGCCACAGGAGTGTAGGAGGTTTCCGTGCCTCAATTTACAACGCATTGCCAATAAGCAGCATCTATGTGTTGATTGACGTAATGCAGGAATTTGCTGAAAAGAATAAATAATTTATTTCATTAAGTCATTGGGTCATTATGTCATTTTTATGGCAATGACTCAATGACCTGATGACTCAATGACCAAATAAGATGATCAAAATATTAGCTAATGACGGTATCGACCCGATAGGTAAAAAAATGCTGGAAGATGCCGGCTTTTTCGTTGATACCAACAATATCCCACAGGACGAGCTTCCTGAAAAATTGAAAAACTATGATGCTATTACCGTACGTAGCGCAACTAAAGTACGTAAAGCATTAATCGACGCTACCCCTAATCTTAAACTGATCGGTCGCGGTGGTGTAGGTGTCGATAATATTGATGTTGATTATGCCAAAGAAAAAGGCATTGGTGTTTACAACACGCCAGCATCTTCTTCATTATCAGTTGCTGAATTGGTATTTGCCAGCTTATTCGGCGCTGTACGCTTTTTGCCTGATAGCAACCGCAAAATGCCGGTTGATGGCGGTACTAAATTTAACGATCTGAAAAAAGCATATGCTAAAGGTGTTGAACTTCGTGGTAAAACTTTAGGTATTGTTGGTTTTGGTCGTATCGGCAGGGAAGTAGCTAAAATAGCTATCGGTGTTGGTATGGATGTTTTAGCTTATGACCTTTTTGATTTTAACCCCGAGTTGGATCTTGTTTTAGGTGGTGGTATCACTGTTAAAGCATCTGTTAAAAAATCTACTCTTGATGAGATCATCACTACTGCTGATTTCATTACCCTGCACACTCCATTTATCGACAAAGCTCTTTTTGGTGCTGAAGAACTGGCTAAAACTAAAAAAGGTGTTGGCCTGGTAAACATCTCACGCGGTGGTCTTATCGACGAGCTTGCCTTGGTTGATGCTTTAAACAGCGGTCAGGTTTCATTTGCAGCACTTGACGTGTTTGACAATGAGCCAACCCCACGTGCAGAGATCTTAACTCACCCCAAAATTTCCCTGACCCCACACATTGGTGCTGCTACCAATGAGGCCCAGGAAAGGATCGGTGTTGAGCTTGCGAGCTTAATTATCGAGCATTTCAAAAACGCTTAATACTGATTTACTCTAATTAGAGCGAATTACACGAATACAAACTATAAAGGAAACGGCACGAATTGATGAAATTCGTGCCGTTTGTTGTTTTATATCTTATGTCATTGGGAGCGTAGCGCGGCAATCGCATGCTTTACAGGGCCGCTATGCTTCCGTGCGATTGCTTCGATCACTGCCGCGGGTTTAGCGCAGCGTAACCCGTGGTTTAAAATAGTTTGAGTTTTCAACTCAAGTGGAAACGGGGCTAAAGTTGAAAACTTTAGCCATAGCCAACCAGGGGTTACGCTGCGCTAAACCCGCGGCAGATATTACTTATAATTTGTGTAATTCGCTTTAAGTCGGGAGTATTCGTGTCATATAATATACGAAACACCTTTCTCCGGTAAAGTCACTCCATAACCTTCTTTCTCTAAGTCATCGGCCAATAGCTTCATACTTTCCCCTTCACCATGTACCAGGAATATGTGTTTGAGCTTTGCTTTATCAATGGCTTTCACGGTATTCATCAGGTCGTCATGGTCGCCGTGAGCGCTTAGTACGTCGGTTTGCTTAATGGTGGCATAAACGGCCAGTTCGCGGTCTTTGATGTGGACGATGGAGTCTCCCCGCAACAAACGATGGCCTAATGTTCCTTTGGCGCAGTAGCCAATGAACAGGATGGTGGCGTAGTAATTTTGGATGTTATAAAAAAGATGGTCCTGGATGCGGCCGCCTTCAAGCATACCTGCAGATGAAATGATGATACAAGGCTCCCAATAATTGGAGATCTGCCGGCTATCCTTTAGTGTTTCTACGTAAGTGAGGTTATCAAACTCAAATTCGTCGCCACGTTTTTGGTAAAACTCCTGTGCTTCCTGGTTAACATGATTATGGTATTTTCTGAATACCTCGGTAGCCTGTGTAGCCATCGGGCTATCAACAAAAACCTTAACCGGCGGCAATAAGCCTGTGCTGAAGATCTTGTTCAACGTATAAACCAATGATTGTGTACGACCAATGCTGAACGCCGGAATAATTAAACGGCCCTGCTCTTTAATACAGGCTTTTTCAATAACCTCTATCAGCGTTTGCTCAACGGTTTTGTCCTTACTGTGGTAGCGACCGCCATAAGTTGCTTCCGAAACCAGGAAATCAACAGGAGGAAGGGGCTGCGGATCATTCAATACAGGATAATTTTTCCTGCCGATATCACCGGTAAAGGCTATTGATTTTTCTTCGCCTTTATCATTTACTTTAAATACAGCTGCTGCTGCGCCCAACAGGTGGCCTACCGGTACAAAAGTTAGCTCGATATCGCCGGTAATCCTAAACGGTTTGTTAAATCCTATAGTAACAAAGCGCTCCACTGTATCCATAACATGCTTTTGCATGTATAGGGGCTGTGTGTGGGTGTTAAATTTGCCTCTGCCGCGTTTATGGTGACCGCCCTTGCTTGTCGCTTTGCGCATGAATATGTTTACAGAATCGAGCAGCAATAATTCAGTCAGGTCTGCCGTGGGAGGGGTGCAAAGGATCTGTCCCTCAAAACCTAAGCGGATCAGGGTAGGCAGGTTGCCCGAATGGTCGATATGCGCATGGGTAAGTACTACCACGTCAATGTCTTCGGGCCGAAAAGGAAAGTTTTCGTTAGATATGATACTGCGGTCTTTTTCATAATCAAGCCCGCAATCCACTAAGATTTTATATTGTCCAACCTCGAGCAAATGCATGCTCCCGGTTACTTGTCGGGCCGCGCCGTGTATAGTTAGTTTCATTGTTTTAAGTCTATAGTCCATAGACAATGGACCATAGTGCTCTTATTCCTTTATGATTTCGTTAAATATCGATTATTTATTTTAAAATATAGTTATCGGCTATTGTCTGTTAGCTGTTTTGAGTCTCAAACTGAAGCTGACTCAGGTAGCGATAAAGGCCCTGTTCATTATTAATGAGTTCGAGGTGGCTGCCGCTTTCAACAATATTACCTTTTTCTATCACTACTATTTTGTCTGCCTCGCGAATGGTTGAAAGGCGGTGGGCGATGATGATAGAAGTGCGGTCTTTCATTAATTCTTCGAGGGCTTCCTGTACCAGGCGTTCCGATTCTGAATCTAATGAAGATGTGGCTTCATCCAGGATCAGGATGGCAGGGTTTTTAAGCAGGGCCCTTGCAATGGCGATGCGCTGGCGCTGCCCGCCAGATAATTTAACACCACGCTCGCCCACAATCGTTTCATAACCTTCGGGGAAGGACGATATGAACTGATGCGCGTTAGCTCGTTTAGCAGCCTGTATAATATCTTCTTTTGAAGCATTTAAACGCCCATACGCAATATTTTCCATAATGCTGCCGCCAAATAGCAAAACATCCTGCGGAACGATGGCCACCTGGTTACGGATATCGGTAAGAGAATAGTTATCGGCAGGCTTGCCATCAAATAAAATGCTGCCGCTTTGCGGATGATAAAATTGCAGGATCAGCGAGGCCATAGTTGATTTGCCCGAACCGCTTGGCCCAACAATAGCTACCCGCTGCCCGGCATCGGCATTAAATGAAATTCCTTTTAATACGGTGATCTCCTGGCGGGACGGGTAGGCAAATACAACATTATCAAAAGCGAGATCACCTTTGATCGGTTGTTTGATATTATTATCGCTCTCGACTATGGAAATCTCTTCGCCCTGCTCGGCAAGGATCTCCAATACGCGCTCACTTGCACCTACGGCTTTTTGCAGATTGGCGTACAGATCAGGAAAGCTACCCATAGCGGCGCCCGCGAAAATCGAATACATGATGAATTTTGTTAACCCGCCGAAAAGCAATTCGTGATTATGAACTAAAACGGAACCGTACCATATAACCGCCACAAAAGTACCGAATAGGAAAAATACGATAAATGAAGCAAATATTCCCCTGAACTTAGCTCCCTTAACAGCAATATTAACTACCTGTCTTAATATTTTGTCATATCGGGAAGCTTCGTATGATTCATTTACAAATGCTTTTACATTGGCGATACCTTGTAAAGTTTCTTCAACAATAACATTTGATTCGCCAAGTTTATCCTGGGCCTGTCTTGATAGTTTGCGTATAAATCTGCCGAATACAACTGCAAAGGCGACTAAAAACGGAAGTATAGCTAATACAGCAAGGGTTAGTTTAGGCGAAACGATAGCAAGAAAAACAATACTGCCAATCATGATCACCCCTTGTCGAACAATTTCGGCAATTGTGGTGGTTAGCGTATCCTGTATTTGAGAAAGGTCCGCTGAAATTCGGCTGTTCAATTCACCAACTCTGCGATTAGCGAAAAAGTTCATTGGAAGGGTAACAAGTTTGAAATAGGTATCGCGACGGATATCAGCCAATGATTTTTCAGAAACTTGCACAAACCATAAGATCCTGAAAAACGAAATGATAGCCTGTATGAACAATAAAATCATACCTGCAAGACCAATAGCGCCTATACTATGCGGCAAAAAAGGATAATCAAATTTATCTTGAGATGCGTTAATAAGAGAACCAAGAATAGTTGGGAATGCTAATCCAACCAGGCTTGATACAAAGAGGAATATCATTCCTGCTATAAATTTCCAACGATAGGGTTTAAGGTAAGTTAACAGTTTAGCTACGTTGCGCAGACTGCTTCGGTTTATTTTTGCTTTTGGTAATTCTGCTTCGGCCTTGCTGCCACTGTTCAGTCGTCCTCTTGCCATGTATGCGTTTGAATGTTATAAACCGCGAATTTACGCTTTAACACGGTTCTTTTTAACAAGCAGAAACAAAATTGACGCAATCATGAAAAGTATCGCTACTACAAATATGTTTTGCCGGGTTTTGAAGTGCTGTTCTGAATTGTTTAACTGTTGTTTAAGATGGACATTTTGTTGCCTTAACCTGTTAATTACCTGCATGTAACCGGCAGCGGTAGTTTCTGCCTCCTTGCTGTGGCTCTGGATCTGTCTTTGCTGAAAATCACGATATTCAAGCAGGATCTTAAGCTCTTTAAAAATAGCATCATCTGTTTTGGCGATATCCATCAGGATGCCGGCCGAACGTCGGACATCACCTTTGGTTTGAAAGCCGAAAATGCCGGTATGCTGGCCCAGGCTTTGTTCATATTGTCCGAATTTTTGTTTACGGGCAGCCAGCATATTATTGATTTTTTTACGCTGAAGCTGGTAAGCTACCGAATCGGAGTTAACAGGGCTTTGGGCCGATGCCCAAACGGTTGTTATCAAAAAAAATAAAAAAAGCAGTGCGGTTTTTTTCATCTATATAAATACCTTATTGAAATTCAATAATCACCTTATCATTCAGGTTCAGGCCCAGAAGACCACTTGCATTGCCTTTATTTATGGCAATTTCCAAATGATCGCTGATACCAAACAAACAAAGTTTTTCGCCAACAGGTACTTCATTATAATGCCAGCTTAAATGGTTTATGGTTTCGTTGCGCTTAAAGTTGAGCACAAAACGCCTCCCTTGCTGCACGCTGTTAAAAAACTCCTTGGTAATATTGGTTATTACATTCTGAAATGAGTCAATATAGATCACAACACCTTTGATCATGTTTTTTTCAATAACAGGCTGCAAATTCATTTTGTTTTCGATATCACTCACCGGCAGGCCTATTTCATCCAGTTTGCCGCCTTTGGCTAAATGGCAGGCCGTTTTTACAAAGATATCGGCCAGGGGGAAGTGAAGGAATTTAAGGTCCTGCATAATGTTGATTTCAACTATCTCTTCAGGTTCCTGGTCAAACATCAGCGAAAAAATGCCATTATCAGCCCCCACAAAGTAGTGCTTTTTGTAGCGGATAGCAAGGTATTTGGTATGATCATTATAAACGGTGTCAATACCGATAAGGTGTACGGTATCTTCCGGAAAATAATGAAAGCTGTTTTTAAGTATAAAGGCCGCCTGCTGTACATTAAAGGCCGCAACACTGTTGGTAATATCAACAATATTTACTGTAGGCAACAATTTGTAGATACTGCCTTTTAACGCAGCCTGGTAAATATCTTTATCGCCTAAATCAGTAGTTAATGTTATAATTGCCATTAATTTTATAAATATTTATTGCTAATCTTGTAGTAGCATTTGAAGCTACAAATATTCAATTTTTAATTCATAAAAATCCGTAACTAAAAAATCAAATTAGTATTGAACGAACTTAAGCTATCAATTGAAAACGTAAACCCTGCGGTACTGTGGGGGCCTAATAATGATCATTTTGAGATCATTAAGAAACAATACCCCAAGCTTAAAATAGTTGCCCGCGGCAGTGAAGTGAAGGTTTTGGGCGATGATAACGAACTGAATATTTTCCAGGAAAAATTTTCCCATCTGATAAATCACGTTGAGAAATTTGAAAATCTCAACATAACTGATCTCGAGCGGATCCTTGGTTCGAAGGTTAATAATGCAACCACATCCGAACCCGCTGCTGCAGATAAATTTGCGAGTGGTGAAGTGATTGTGTTTGGGCCTAACGGCGTAATGGTAAGAGCACGTACCACAAATCAGCGCCGCATGGTTGATAGCATTAACAAAAGCGATATCCTGTTTGCAATCGGGCCTGCCGGTACCGGTAAAACTTATACCGCCGTAGCCCTGGCGGTAAGGGCCCTCAAAAATAAGGAAATTAAACGCATCATATTAACCCGCCCGGCGGTTGAAGCAGGGGAGAACCTTGGTTTTTTACCGGGCGACCTTAAAGAAAAGATCGACCCATACCTGAGGCCTTTATATGATGCGCTTGATGATATGATCCCGGCCGAAAAACTGAAGGTTTACCTGGAGAACCGCACCATTGAGATTGCACCGCTGGCCTTTATGCGCGGCCGTACCCTTGATAACTGTTTTGTTATTTTGGACGAAGCCCAGAATGCCACCGATATGCAGCTTAAGATGTTCCTGACACGTATGGGGCCATCAGCTAAATTTATTGTAACCGGCGATGTAACACAGATTGATTTACCGAAAAAACAACAATCAGGCCTGCATACCGCACTAAGGATATTGACCGATATCAAAGGTATCGAGATAGTATACCTGAGCGGCGAAGACGTAGTAAGGCACAAATTAGTACGTAAGATATTAGAAGCTTACGGGGATATACAGTAATTTAAGTTTAGTTCATAGTTCATAGTTGATGGTTCATGGTAATAATGCAAATCGGCTATGAACTATGAACTATCAACCATGAACTAAAAACATGAACTCAATAAAAGAAACACATTTCAGCTTTCCGGGGCAAACGGCTTTTTACAAGGGGAAAGTACGCGATGTTTATACGATAGATAATAAATACCTGGCCATGGTTGTTACCGACCGGATTTCGGCCTTTGATGTTGTATTACCTGAAGCTATTCCGTTTAAAGGACAGGTGCTTAACCAAATAGCAGCCCGTTTTTTAAAGGCTACAGCCGATATTGTTCCGAACTGGGTTATTTCTGTTCCGGACCCAAGTGTTACCATTGGTCGTATTTGCGAGCCGTTTAAGGTAGAGATGGTGATCCGTGGTTACCTGGCCGGTCATGCTGCCCGCGAGTACGCTGTAGGCAGGCATCATGTATGTGGAGTGGCTTTGCCTGAAGGCTTAAAGGAGAATGACATACTGCCTCAACCTATCATTACGCCTACTACTAAAGCATCAGTAGGGCATGACGAAGATATTTCACGCGAGGAGATCCTGTCAAGAGGCATTGTATCGGAAGAAGATTATGTAAAGCTTGAGGCCTATACCCAGGCGCTATTTAAACGTGGTACCGAGATTGCAGCGAAACAAGGCTTAATATTGGTAGATACCAAATATGAGTTTGGTAAAGTTGATGGTCAGATTTACCTGATCGACGAGATCCACACGCCTGATTCATCAAGATATTTTTATAAAGAAGGGTACGAGGAACGTCAGCAAAAAGGTGAGCCGCAGAAACAGCTTTCTAAAGAGTTTGTACGCAAATGGCTTATCGAAAATGGCTTCCAGGGTAAAGAAGGGCAAGTTGTGCCAGTTATGACCGAAGAGATTGTTAATTCGATATCTGAGCGTTATATAGAGCTTTACGAAAAGATTATCGGCGAGCCATTTGTTAAGCCTGCCGAAGGGAATGTATTAGCCCGCGTTGAAACAGCAATTAATAACGCGTTGAGCGTTATGTAATTTTAAAATATCCATAAAATATTTATCTTAGCTTATTAAATTTAATAAGAATGAAATTTACTGTAGATAAACATGAGAAATATATATTATTGAAACTTAATGAATCAAAATTAAATTCAATAGTAACGCCTCAGTTAAAATCAGAACTGATTTTGATCAATACAGAGGGGCAGCGCAACATCATTCTCGACTTGTCGCAGGTGAAATATGCCGATTCATCAGGCTTAAGCAGTTTGCTGGTTGGTCACCGCTTGTGTAAAAATGCTACGGGTTCATTTATTTTGGCGGGTTTAAATGACGCAGTTGCGCGTTTAATAACCATATCACAATTGGATAATGTATTAACCATTGTCCCAACCGCCGAAGAGGGTGTCGATCTTATTTTTATGGAAGAGATTGAAAAGGAATTAAAAAAGGAAGCAAGATAAACCATTTGATTGTTTACCTATTATGAAATTTGAGGTAACAATACTTGGCAGCAGCTCCGCAACTCCCATCTTTAACAGAAATCCTACTTCACAGGTGCTCAATATCAATGAGCGCCTGTATTTAATAGACTGCGGCGAAGGCACTCAGCAACAAATGCTCCGTTTTGATATCAAAGCCAGTCGCATTGATCATATTTTTATAAGTCATCTTCACGGCGATCATTATTTAGGCCTGGTTGGTTTATTATCATCCATGCACCTTAACGGTCGTAAAAAGGCGCTTAAACTGGTATGCCCTGTGCAGTTGAAAGAAATAATTGATCTGCAATTAAGATATTCAGATACCGAACTGCAATTCTCTGTTGAATATATATTTACCAATGCCCAACAAAGTGAAGTGGTGATCAGTAATAGTGACGTTATTGTTGAAACTATACCGCTTGATCACCGCATTGCCTGTACCGGCTTTTTGTTTAAGGAAAAGAAAAGACTTCGTAAACTTATTAAGGAGAAAATAGAAAGTCTCGACATCCCGGTTGCCTATTATTCGGTATTGAAAAAAGGGGGGGATTATACTGATGAAAAAGGCAAAGTTTACAAAAATGAAGAGCTAACTATCGATTCGGCCGAGCCTAAAACCTATGCCTACTGCTCCGATACAATGTATAATGAAAACTATTTCGGCCAAATCGCCAACGCCACATTGCTTTATCACGAGGCTACTTTTTTAAATGATATGCTCGACCGGGCAGTTATAACCCATCACACCACCGCGTTGCAAGCCGGAGAGATAGCCCTGAAAACCAACGCCAAAAAACTGCTCATAGGCCATTTTTCGGCCCGTTATAAAACCCTGAATGAGTTACTGGATGAGGCTAAAATAAATTTCCCCTCAACTGAACTTGCAATTGAGGGGAAAACCTTTTTTATAGAGTAGGGAGCTTAAAGCTTAAAGCCGAAGGCTGAAAGCTTCTAAATTATCTAAAGTTTATTGATTAACTCCAGCATATAGCTTTAGGCTTTATGCGTTTTGCTTTCGGCTTTTCCTTAATCCTTTTTACCGCCAAATACCGAGAAGCTCACATAACGTTTTGGATGTGCCTTCAGATCAATAAACAGGTTATTGAGGTTGTTTGATGCATCTGTAAGGTTTTTGTACATTTTATCGTCATTAAGCAAAAGGCCCAAAGAACCCTGACCGGAGTTGATTTTGGCAATAGTTGCCTGCAAATCGGCCATAGCTTTATTTGCATTATCAAGTGTTTGTTTCAGGTTAGCAGAAGCAACGTCATTACTTACTTTTTCAAAGTTAGCTGTCATTCCGTTTAGGTGTGCTGTGCTTGTCTTTAAGCTACCTGATACTTCCTCGGCATTGGTAAGTATGGCGTCGATATGTCCGGTTTGTGAACCTACCAGGTGGTCTATTTTTTTGGTAGTGCCTTCAAGCGTTTGCAATGAGTTCGCAATGCTCATGAAACTGCGGTCGATGTTTTTCTGAAAGTTAGGATTCAGGATCTTGTTAACAGCGCTCAGTGACGAATCGAGTTTAGACATCAGCATTTCTGCCTTTTTTTGTATCGGCTGCAGGCTTTCTGCAAGGCTGCCCTGGATATCAGCTTTAAGCGTATCCTGGTCTTCGGCGGGCACATTGCTGTTGCCTAACTCAAAAACAATAGCTTTGCTGCCCAGCAGATCGGTACTTTCAAGCTTGGCGAGGGTGTTTTTAGGCACAACCACATCTGGCTCAATTTTAAATTCAACCACGGTACGCCCGTCTGGCTGAAGCTTCATTTTAGAGATGCGGCCGATCTGGTAACCATTTACCAATACTGGTTTTGAAACGGTTAAACCTTCAACGCTGTTATAAATAGCATAGTATTTATTTGATCCTGAAAAAACATCATTACCGCGTAAATAACTGTAACCTAATATGAGTATGGTAATTGCTATTGCCGTAAGTGCACCAATTTTGGTTTCGTTAAAGATTTTCATTAAGTAGAGATTATGCGTTAATTGTGTTTAAGGCTATAAACCTGCAACCAGGCTTATATGTTTTATGATGTACGTTTTATTTACCAGGAAGGTAACAGCCTGGCTTTTATAATTATTGAGAAATTTGTTCCATTTCTTTTTTATAGGTTGTTAATGCACGGATAATTGAAGCTACGATCTCATTTTGTCCCTCTTCCGAATTAAGGTACTTTTCATCGTCGGGATTATTGATATAGCCGGTTTCAACCAATACTGATGGCATTGCGCTGTGGCAAAGTACGTAAATGCCCTGCTCCCTGATTCCTTCGCTGCGCCTTCCATCGGTATCAACAAATTCACCGTTAATTAAAGTAGCCAGCTTGATACTTTGCTGCCTGAATTTTCTCTTATACTCGTTTGTTAAAATAATGGTCATGGGGTCGTTCGGATCCAGCGCGCCACCGTCAAGTTCTGTCTCTTCGCCAACCTGGTTTTTCTGAATGGCATTCTCTTCTTCGCGCGTACGGTGTAAACCATAAACCAAAATCAGCACACCTTTGCCCGACCTGTCCGGTACCCTAACGGTACGGTACACCGCTTTATGACGTTTGGTACCAACCCTTTCGCGAATTGTTCTGTCGGATAGCGAATTGCAATGCAGGGAAATGAAGAGTTGTCCTTTGTTTTCATTGGCTATTTCAGCCCTGCGTTCAAACGAAACATCATCTTCGGTAGTACGGGTCATTACAGCTTTTACACCGTTTAATTCTTTTTCTATAGCGGCTTGCAATTTAAAACCAATAGCCAGCGTTACATTCCTTTCTGACGAATAAGAACCCGATGCACCGTGCGAATAATGACCTGTAGAAGCTGATGGTTTACCGCCATGCCCGGGGTCGATAATAATGGTTTTGATCTTAAAACCGGTACTGTTGACAACAGTGTCTGTTTGACGAGGAAGACTATTGGTTAAAATAGAACTGTATGATTTAAAGGGAAAAAATGAAAGGAGAACCAGCAACACCCACAAACTATAAATCAATCTTTTCAATGCCTTATTTTTCATTATTTTTGAACGCTGTTAACTATATCTGCAAAAATACTATTCATAATCAATTTTGAAATTCATAACCTTTTTTTTTCTGCTTGCAATTATATTAATAGTAAACGGACTTGCTGCTAATGCCGGCACTGTTTTAAATAACAGCCATGGCAGGAGGCCTTTAACCGATACTATCATCAAACTTGATTCGCTTCGTGATAAGAAACTTCTTAAAGGTAAACAATCCGGCTCAATAACGCCGTTAAGAAACGGTAAGCCGGTAAATTCTTTACCTGCAAATGATACCACTAAAAAGAATAAAGGCGGTCTGCAATCAGAAGTAAAGGCAACTGCCGAGGACTCGACCCACTCAGACCGGGAGCACCAGGTTACCTATTTTTACGGCAAGGCCCGTGTAACCTATGAAGATTTTGAGCTTGACGCAGATTATATCAGGGTTGACGATAAAAACCACCTCATATTTGCTCGGGGAAGCATTGATCCGCGTACGCACCAATATATCCGCAGGCCTATCATGAAGCAAAAAACGGATAAGCCCGTAGCATCCGATTCGCTGATTTTTAATTATCAAACAAAAAAAGTAAAGATATATAATCCTGCATCCGAGCAGGAAGGCAACTTTATTTCGGGCGGGCAGGCAAAAAAACTCAATGACGATGAGGTTGCATACCGTAACGTTATTTTCAGCACCTGCGATTTGCCTTACCCAGATACACACTTTGGTATAGTGATTACCCGTGGCATCGGCGAAAAGAAACGTATTATATCCGGTCCCGCTTATCTGGAGATTGAAGGGGTCCCGTTACCGCTTGCCATTCCTTTCGGTTTTTTCCCTAAGCCGGATACCAGGACATCAGGTGTTATTTTGCCAACTTTTGGTGAGGACAACACCCTGGGTTTCTATTTAAAAGGGCTTGGATACTATATTGGTATAAGTGATTATGTTGATTTGACTACCACCGGGTCCATCTATTCAAAAGGCTCGTATGAACTAAGCAGCACGGCACGATATCTTAAACGTTATAAATATACAGGCAACGTTACGCTAACCTTTGGCTCGCATAACTATGGCCTTGAGGGCGACCCGGCCACTAAAGACGCGCATATTTATTGGTCGCACGTGCAGGATGCCAATGCTAATCCCGGTTCAACTTTCAGTGCTTCGGTTGATGCAGGTACTTCCGGTTTTTTTAGGAACACGCCATCGGCAAGTAACTATAATGTTAACTCCATTGCTCAAAGTAGTTTACGCTCAAGTATCGCTTATGGTAAAACCTGGGCAGGTACACCGTTTAACTTAAGTGTAGGCATTTCGCATAGCCAGGATATAGCCCGTAAAACGGTGAATATCGAGTTGCCCACTATTGCCTTCGGTATGTCGTCAATAAATCCATTCGACTCTAAAAACAGGGTTGGCGAACAAAAATGGTATCAAAAAATTACCGTGAGCTATAATTTGGTAGGTACCAACAAGCTTAACGATATACCCGAGTCCCAGTTATTTAAAGGCGAAACTTTATCAAAACGGTTACAAAATGGTTTTCAGCATACCATCCCGGTTAGTTTGGGCTTAAACGTGTTAAAGTACTTTCAGTTTAATAACAGTGTTAACTATACCGAACGCTGGTATTTTCAAAGCATTAATGAAAGATTTGAAAGGGGAAGCATTGCCGGTTCAAATCAGTTAATTATTGATACTATACCTGGTTTTAAGCGTGCCGGCGAGTATAGCATCAGTACAGGTATATCAACTAAATTGTACGGTACCATAAACTTTAAACATGGTAACCTGAAAGCAATCAGGCACGTGGCCACGCCCTCAATAAGTTTTAGCTATCGTCCTGACTTTAGCGACCCAAGCTTTGGCTATTACAAAACAGCTGTAAGTACAGCCACGGTGCCTTATCCGTATACCTATCAAAAATATTCTATTTTCCAGAACGGAGTTTATGGCGGCCCCTCAGCGGGTAAGCAGGCGGGCTTAAACTTTTCGGTGGATAATACGATAGAGGCGAAAGTAAAAGCGAAAAGTACGGATACATCCGGCACCGACCGAAAGATCACGATTTTACAAGGTTTGTCGTTCTCCACCTTTTATAATTTCGCGGCCGACTCAATGAAACTTTCGGATATCTCATTTTCGGGGCATACCGCTATTTTCAATCAAAAATTAAGTATTAGTTTTTCGGGAGTGTTTAGCCCATATGTAACTAAGGTAAGCGATTCAATCTCTAATAATCAGATTGTAAGAACAAGCCGTTATATAAACAGGTATGCCTGGCAGGACGGCAAATTCCCAACTTTATCAGGTTTAAACATTTCTATGGGTGGGAGCTTGAATTCAACTAAAGCAACTCCGGGAAATGCCGCCCTGAATACTATTGCAACCATGAATCCCACCCAGGCTCAGAGACTGGCCCTGGTAAACAGCGATCCGAATGCATATGTTGACTTTAATGTGCCGTGGAATATCTCGCTCAACTACAGTTTTAGCTATCAAAACTACTTAAACAACAAAACAACCAGTAATACGCTCCAGATTTCGGGCGATGTGAACCTTACGCAAAAGTGGAAGATCCAATACTCTACTACGTATGATATCAAGGCGGCTAAATTTGCAAGCGCTACCTCGTTTTCAATATACCGCGATTTGCATTGCTGGGATCTGGCCTTTCAATGGATCCCCTTCGGTGTATATAAAATGTATAACGTAACTTTAAAAGTGAAGGCTTCTATTTTGCAGGATTTGAAACTAAGCAAGAAAAGCGATTACAATCCACAATCATCTTTTTATTAATTTAAATAATGCTGGCAGAAATAATAACCATCGGCGACGAGATACTTATCGGACAAATTGTTGATACCAATTCGGCCTGGATGGCTACCGAACTTAACAAGATCGGGATAAGGGTAAAGCAGATCTCATCAATAAGCGACGATAAAGAACATATCCTGAAGGCGTTAGCCGAAGCAGCAAGCCGGGCCAGTATCATTTTTATTACCGGTGGACTTGGGCCCACAAAAGATGATATCACCAAAAAAACATTAGCCGAATACTTTGGTGTTGAACTTGTTGAAAACAAGGATGCATTTGCTAATGTAGAACGTATTTTTGCCAAATATAACCGCCCGTTACTGGAGATCAACAAACAGCAGGCGCTTGTTCCTGCCAATTGCGAAGTTGTGCTTAATGAAAACGGCACTGCTCCGGGTATGTGGTTTAATCACAATGGAGTTATCTACATGTCGATGCCGGGTGTGCCATTTGAGATGATGTACATGATGGAAGGACAGGTATTGCCTAAAATTAAGGCTACCCTGAAGCTTCCCGTGATCATTCATAAAACGCTGCTAACCGTTGGCGAGGGTGAATCATTTTTGGCCGAACGGATTGCGGATATCGAAAATGATCTGCCATCGCATATTAAGCTGGCATACCTGCCCAAATTAGGGCAGGTGCGTTTACGATTAAGCGCTTTTGGCGAAGATGAAGCTGCTTTGCAAAAAGAAGTTGATGCATTTGCCACCAGGTTTATTGAGCGCATAGGTTCACCATTTGTAATTGATCAGGATATCCCGCTTGAAAAGGCCATACTTGACAGGATGGAAGCGAGCGGTCTTACTTTATCAGTAGCCGAAAGCTGTACTGGTGGTTATGTTTCGCACTTGTTTACCCAACATCCGGGGTCATCGCAGGTATTTTTAGGCGGCGCGGTTTCTTATTCGTACGAGTTAAAGGAAAGTATTTTGGGAGTAAAGAACGAAACTTTGTGGCAGCATGGGGCCGTTAGCGAAGAAACCGTGAAAGAAATGGTGGAGGGTGCACTGTTAAATTTCAAGTCGGATTTGGCTGTCGCTATTACAGGCGTAGCCGGTCCGGGCGGCGGTACGGAGGATAAACCCGTTGGTACTGTGTGGATTGCAGTCGTAGCAAAAGGGAAATCATTAATAAAGAAATACACATTTGGCAGTAAACGCAGGCAAAACATTGAACGAAGTGCTGTGATGGCGCTGTCAATGTTGAATACTTTGCTTACTGAAATTAAAAAGTAAAGATTTAAATACATAATTTTGGGGTTAAACTATATTCTACTGTATGGCCAAATACCAGCTGTTATTGCCAAAAATGGGGGAGAGCGTTGCTGAGGCAACCGTTATCAAATGGGTTAAAAATCCGGGTGATAAGGTAAATGCCGATGACGCGGTAATGGAAATCGCTACCGACAAAGTTGACTCGGATGTACCTTCGCCTGTAACAGGTAAGTTAGTTGAACAACTGTATCAGGAAAACGATGTGGTACAGGTTGGCGCAGTTATAGCGATCATTGAAACTGAAGAAGCCGAAACTGCCCCGGTAAGCGTTCAGCCAGAAGAAACTTCATCTCCTCAGTTAGCCGAAGAACCAAAAATAGCGGAAACAACATACCAGGAAGCTGGTCAGTTAAGTGAAGCCGAAAAAGCTCCTGAAGCCGAAATAAATGAAATTCAATCTGCAGATTTATCGGGTATTCCGGGGATAGATCAGCTTGAGCAAAAAAGCTCGCCTGCTGCTCCGGTATTTAAATCCGAAGGACGTTTTTATTCGCCTCTTGTAAGAAATATAGCCACACAGGAAGGTATCAGTATCGGGGAGTTGGACAGCATCCCCGGGACAGGGTCGGATGGCCGTTTAACCAAAGACGACCTGCTGAACTATCTGCAGGCAAAAACTTCATCAGTTCCAAATACACATTCGTCAGCTCATGTTGAGTCGTTTACTACTCAAACTGCCGGGCAACCTGTAAAAACAGCTGAGCCTGCTAAAGAAGCACGACCGGTTGCTGAACCGGCGCCGCAACCAATAATTACTGCGGCTCCAGAACCTGCAAAAACGGAAATGCCAAAAGCTGCCCCTGTTGAGCAGCAGCCTGCTCCGGCTGTTTCTGTATCCGGCAGTGATGAGATCATAGAGATGGACAGGATGCGCCGTTTGATTGCCGATCATATGGTGATGAGCAAACAAACATCGCCGCATGTTACCTCATTTGTTGAAGCCGATGTCACTAACCTGGTATTATGGCGCGAAAAAGTAAAGAACAGCTTTGAAAAACGCGAAGGTGAAAAAATAACCTTTACACCTATATTTATTGAGGCAGTAGCGAAAGCCATCAAGGATTTCCCAATGATCAATGTATCTGTTAACGGTACCCAGATCATTAAAAAAGCGGCAATCAACATCAGCATGGCTACGGCTTTGCCAAACGGTAACCTGATAGTGCCGGTAATTAAAAAGGCGGACGAGCTTAATCTTGTTGGTTTAACAAAGGCCGTTAATGATCTCGCGAACCGTGCACGCAACGGCAAGTTATTGCCCGATGATGTAAAAGAAGGTACATTTACGATTACCAATGTAGGCTCATTTGGCAACGTAATGGGTACGCCTATCATTAATCAGCCGCAGGTGGCAATTTTAGCTGTTGGCGCCATTAAGAAAAAGCCTGCCGTAATTGAAACAAAAGAAGGCGATATGATCGCTATACGCCACATGATGTTCCTGTCATTATCATATGATCACCGAGTAGTAGATGGTGCTTTGGGCGGCTCGTTTGTAAGGCGTGTTGCCGATTATTTGGAGAAGTGGGACAGTAACAGGGAGGTATAAATTCTTAATTACATAAAAACATGATACGCCGGGCAAACTGTTCGGCGTGTCGTGTTTTTAGACCATGCGTTTCATTATTGACAAAATTGAATTTTAAATTTGTACTAATGAAGCACATAAATAACTACCAGGGTTCAAAACCCCGTAAATGATGCTTATTGGGTAAATTGTGTGAAAATTCGTATTAACTTTGCCTTTGAAAATGGCTTACAAGTATACTGATAATTACCGCGAACAAGGTGCCCGTAAAAGGTTGGTGGATGTTTTGAGAAAGAAGGGAATTGGCGACGAACACGTTTTAGACGCTATTGGCAAGGTAAAACGTCATTGCTTTTTTGATGAAACTTTCTGGAACCAGGCTTACAGGGATATTGCGTTCCCGATAGGCGAAGGGCAAACCATATCGCAACCCTATACTGTGGCCTATCAAACCGAATTACTGCATATCCGTAAAGGGGATAAAGTACTTGAAATAGGCACAGGCTCGGGGTATCAAACCTGTATCCTGCTTGAGCTTGGAGCTACCGTTTATACTATTGAACGCCAGGAAAAGCTCTATCACCGCACCAAATATGTATTGCCAAATGAAATGGGTTACAATGCCCGTTTTTTCCTGGGAGATGGCTCTGTTGGGATAGCCGAACACGCGCCTTATGATAAGATCATTGTAACTGCCGGTGCACCAACCGTTCCCGAAGTACTGTTAAAGCAATTAAACATAGGAGGAATCCTGGTTATTCCGGTTGGGGATGAAGAAACCCAAAAAATGGTTACTATATTAAAAGTAGGGGATAACGATTACGAAAAGATTGTGCTGGATACCTTCAGGTTTGTGCCGTTGGTAGGGGATAAAGCGTGGTAGGAGGATTTGGGATTTCGAATTTTCGATTTCGGATTGCGAAACGTTAGGATTTTATTTAAATAAATCCGAAATCGAAATTCCCAATTCCGAAATCAATTTACCTTTTCATCACCCTGTCCAGTTCTATCTTAGTATCGCGTTCTTTTAATGTTTCACGTTTATCAAATGTCTTTTTACCCTGCGCAAGACCGATCTCCAGTTTTGCAAATCCCCGTTCGCTAATGAATAATGCCAGCGGAACTATGGTTAACCCCCGTTCTTCGCCACGGGTTTGAAGTTTTTTGAGCTCTTTTTTATTCAGCAGCAGGATCCGGTCGCGCTTGGCTTCATGGTTATAGAACGAGCCGAATGAATATTCAGAGATATGCAGATTGCGTACATATAACTGGTTGTTAATGAATGTACAAAAAGCGTCGTTAATGTTTGCCTTACCCTGCCTTATCGACTTGATCTCGGTACCGAGCAACTGTATGCCTGCTACATACTTATCAAGGATATGATACTCAAAGTAGGCCTTTTTATTTTTTATATAGATGTTATCCTGGCTCATAATTATTCAGCCGCAAACTTACAAAATTAGTTTGACTGTGGCTTTACCACCAATACCGGCACATTAACCTTATGCCTTACAGAGTTTACAGTGGTGCCAAATATAAGGTCTTTCAAAGCCTTGTGTCCGTGCGAGCCCATGACGATGAAATCAATTTTTTCGTCCTTTACAATTTCGGCAATGGCGCTGGCCGGGTTGCCGTAGCCAATTTGCCCCTGGGCATTGTAGCCAAGGTTTTTTAAAGCGCAAACGTATTTGTCAAGATTGTTAAAATCAATTTGGGTTTCATTATCCAGCACCTGGCCACCGTAGTAACGCGCACCGGCAGTTTCAACAACGTGGATCAATGTATAATCGGCCTTTTTACCTCCCTGCATAATAGCATGGCGCAGGCAATCGGTATCGTTTTTTGAAAAATCTATGGTTATAGCGATATGGCTATAAGTTATCGCATCGAGCTCGGTAATGGCATTGGCTATACCGTGTGGTACGATAGCAGGTCTGTCATGATGTTTAAATAATAATGGCCGTATAAAAACGTAGATCAGTAACAGCGCTATCCCGATAACAATCGGAACCACTACAGCATAGATCCATATTGATGACGGATTTCCGCTTATCCAATCGCCAATTTGTTCATATACCAGTTTGGCATTTAACGCAACAATTAATAGTGCGCTTGCCCACGCTAATGCCCTTGTTTGATAATTGACTGCAAATTTGCCCATCCTTTTCCTGTCGGATGTAAAATGGATGAGGGGAATCACTGCAAAACCCAGCTGCATACTTAATACAACCTGGCTTAAAATAAGGAGCTTTCCTAAACCCTCCTCGCCATAATAAAGAATGGTAAATACAGCCGGCACAATAGCCAGTACCCGGGTAAGCAGGCGGCGTAACCAGGGCTCTATGCGCAGGTTGATATGCCCTTCCATAATGATTTGCCCGGCAAGTGTACCTGTAATGGTTGAACTTTGGCCCGAAGCAATGAGCGCTATGGCAAATAGTGTAGGTGCTATAGCCCCGAAAATATGCTCCAGCAGTTTAAATGCATCCTGGATCTCCGCTACTTCAAAATAGCCGTTCCTGAAAAAGGCGCTTGCTGCTAATATCAAAATAGCCGCATTCACAAAAAAAGCAAGATTAAGAGCTATAACAGTATCAAAAAGGTTAAACTTAATCGCCGCTCTGAAGCCTTCTTCGGTACGGGTTATTTGGCGGGTTTGCACAAGCGATGAATGAAGGTATAAGTTATGGGGCATTACTGTAGCACCAATAATGCCTATGGCTATATAAAGCATTTGCTGACTTATTTTATCACCTTTAAAAAGGTTGCCGGGAATGAAACCCTTTGCTACTTCTATTACATCGGGCTTAACAATAAACATTTCGACCAAAAATGAGAGCCCCACTATAAAGATCATCGAAATAATAAAGCCTTCGAGTTTGCGCATACCCTTATTCATGAGGTAGAGCATCAGTACAGTATCAGTGATGGTAAGCGATACCCCCCAGATTAACGGAAGATGGAACAGCAGTTTTAAACCAATGGCCATACCAATAATTTCGGCCAGGTCGCATGCTATAATGGCTATTTGTGCCAGTATATACAAGCAAAAGTTTACAAAACGCGGATAGGCATTTTTTGACGCCTGTGCAAGGTCGAGCCCGCGCACAATCCCCAACCGGGCTGCCAGTGATTGCAGCAGGAGGGCAATCATGTTGGATACAAACAGCACCCAGATCAGCTTATATCCAAAAGCACTGCCGCCGGCAATATCTGTTGCCCAGTTTCCCGGGTCCATATAGCCTACGCTCACCAGGTAAGCCGGGCCCAGAAAAGCCATCAGCTTACGCCAGCCGTTTTTGTTTTCGGTGGTTACAGATCCGTGTACGTTGCCTAAAGATTCGTTGTGTGTATTGTTCATAGGGCTATAAGCAAGTTGTTGGCTACTTCGCGGCTGATATGCACTTCTTTATTGCCGGTTTGTACCACAACCGAATGGTCATATTCAATAATATCAGTGATCATTATTTTGCAGCCGATGGTGAGCTGTTTTTTATCGAGGTATTGCAAAAAGGATGAACTATGGTCGCGGACGCCTGAAATTATACCGCTTTGGTTAACCGTTACCGCTGAAACCGGTTTTAACTCGTGCGTGTTAAAGCGGCCGTTACAGTCAGGTATAGGATCGCCGTGCGGGTCATGTTTGGGGTAGCCCATAAACTTGTCGAGCCGGTCAATCAGCTCTTCCGACGAGATATGTTCCATCTCTTCGGCAAGATCATGAACCTGGTCCCATTTGAAATTGAGTTTCTCTACCAGAAAGTACTCCCACAACCGGTGTTTGCGGATAATGCCTATCGCTATTTTCTCGCCGGAAGGGGTGAGGCTTACTCCCTGGTAAGGGGTGTAATTGATGAGTGCTTTATCTGCAAGTTTTTTAAGCATGTCGGTAACCGAAGATGCTTTGGTATTTAGCGAGGATGCGATTTGATTTGTACTTGCATTTCCATCATTTACAGAGAGATGATAGATGGATTTTAAGTAGTTTTCCTCGGCTAAAGTGTTCATTTAAACAAATCTAATAAAAAATTTAGACTAATCTAAAAAAATAAACGTTAGGAAATATGTTTTCGTTGAAGTACTTTAACGAAAAATTAAATTTTGCGAAGCAAGGAAAATACTATATTTGCATACAACTATGGCCGCCGAATTAGATAAAATAGACCTACAAATACTCAAGATTTTACAGGAAAACGGGAGGATAACTAATCTTCAGCTGTCTAACGAGATAGGGCTTTCGCCAGCACCTACTCTTGAACGCGTGCGTAAACTTGAGAACGCCGAATACATTAAAAGCTATCATGCGCTGGTAGATGAAGAGAAGTTAGGGTTAGGAATCAAAACCTTTATCCAGATCTCCCTTGATTTTCATCAAAAAAACACCATTCAAACTTTTTTGGATGAGATCAAGAACATTAAAGAAGTAACCGAGTGCCATCACGTAACCGGTCAGTGTGATTTTTTGTTAAAAGTATACGTACGGGACATCAAATCATATGAGCAACTCATCATGGAAAAGATTAGCCGCATTACTGTGGTAAAAACATTCCAAACGATGATGATCATGTCTACCAGTAAAAAAGAGCCTATTGTGCCGCTGGAGTATTAGATAAGAGTCAAGACTATAAGAATCAAGAGTCAAGAAGAAGGATTAAATATCTTTTATTTCTTGACTCTTTTTATTTTCAGACTTTTTTAAATCTTGATTCTTGACTCTTGGCGTCTTGTCTCTCGCTCAATGTATTTGCCAGTTAATCTCTTTTTTACCTTCTTTCTTCAATATCTCATTAGTTTTTGAAAATGGTTTGCTGCCAAAAAAACCACGGTCGGCTGAGAAAGGCGAGGGGTGCGGAGAGCGAATAATGAAATGTTTCTTTTCGTCAATCAAAACCGCTTTTGATTGGGCAAAGGCTCCCCAAAGTATAAATACAATTCCTTCTTTTTTGTCAGAGATGGTTTTAATCACTTCATCGGTAAATTCTTCCCATCCTCTTTTTTGATGCGAACCTGCATTGCCTGCCCTAACAGTTAGTGTAGCGTTCAGTAACAACACACCTTGTTTAGCCCATTCTTCGAGGTTGCCATGTGCGGGGATTTTAAATCCGGGAATATCGTTTTGCAGTTCTTTGTAAATGTTTATCAATGATCGGGGAATAGCAATGCCCTTTTGTACTGAAAAGGAAAGACCATGGGCCTGGTGAGCGCCATGATAAGGGTCCTGACCTAATATAACTACTTTAACATCCTCAAAAGGTGTCGTATTGAAAGCGTTGAAGATTTCGCCGTTCTTAGGATAAACAACTTGCCCTGATTGCTGCTCTTCTTTTAAAAATTGTTTAAGTTTTATCATGTAAGGTTTGTCAAATTCCTGTTGTAAAACCTCAAGCCATGATGGTGGTAATGCAATCGCCATAAATATTTATATAGAAGTTGGTTTAGCGTACAAATAAACAGATATTTGCGCTAATATTAGTATCACAAATTATGTCAAATATTGTTCGGTTAGTTATTGCTTGTGTAGTGATGGGTGCGGCGGTTGCCCTTTGTGCATTCGGTTTTTGGGGATGGGGTGTTTTTGTTCTGTTAATGGGCGGTATTATACTGCTTAGCTTCTTCTTTAACGAGAATATGATCATCGCCCAGTATTTTTTGCGTAAGGAAAATTCTGAAAAGTCGGAAATATGGTTGTTGAAAATTACCGATTACGAAAAACAGCTTCACAAAAACCAGCACGGTTACTACAACTTGCTGATCGGTTTGATCGAATCACGCAAGGCGCCAATGAAATCAGAGAAATACTTTAAGAAAGCTCTGTCGCTGGGTATGAAAATGTCGCACAATATAGCTTTGGCAAAGTTGAGCCTGGCCGGCATTTCAATGGCTAAGCGTAATAAGCGCGAGGCGCAAATGTATTTGTCAGAAGCTTCAAAGGATGATAAGAACAAATTGCTTACCGAACAGATTAAGATGATGAAAGGCCAATTAGCCCAAATGGATAAGCAGGTAGTAAGGGGAGGATATCGTCAGTTCTAAGAAAAAGAACAAATAGAAAAAGGGATAAAAAATAAAAGGGACGCGAAAACCGCGTCCCTTTTATTTTTCTTCAATGGCGCTGAAATAATCAGGCGTTGCCGAATGGTTTTGATAAGGCTGAACGTAGCTGTCTGTGTATGATGAATATTCAGATTCTTCAGACGGATTGGCCACTTCAACAAGTTTCAATAAACTCCTGATGAACGACAGGTTAAAATTGCTCCTGTTAAGTTTGATCAGGTATTCGTTTTCGGTGATCTCTAATATTGAGTTGGTCATGATATTTGTAATATATGTTTATTACAATAGTAGCTAACTCTTTTTAAATGAAAGTATTATTTTTTTTAAGCTTTTGTTAAGAAATTATAACCGCTGAATGGAGGGATTACGCTGATTGCGTTGATTTTTACATAGAGAACCTTGATTCGCCTGATTAAAGGATTTCTTGATGCATCTAAAAAGTAAAGGCTCGTGTTTTCGGGCCTTTACTTTTTTAATATCAGGGTAATCCTAAAATCCTACAAATCAAGGTTCATTATTCAAACCAAGCCATTACCTCTTCTTTGGTTGGCATGGTAATATCCAGTTTTAGTTTTTTACGCATCCCGCCAAGATCATTAAATACCTTGTTGGGGTTAGCCGCTTTTAATTCTTCAACCGTGTTAAAGCCCATTTTATTCAATACCGGTACCCATTCGGCTCGTACACCAATATTTATAAAATCATCGGCGGTAGCAACTTTAGCTTTTTTCTCCGGGCGCATTTGCGGGAAGAATAATACTTCCTGGATAGTACTTTGATTGGTCATCAACATTACCAGCCTGTCGATACCGATACCTAAACCAGATGTTGGCGGCATACCATATTCAAGTGCGCGCAAAAAGTCATCATCCATAGCCATAGCTTCGTCATCACCGCGACCGGCCAGGATCAGTTGCTCCTCCAAACGCTCGCGCTGATCAATAGGGTCATTTAGCTCTGAGTAAGCATTTGCAATTTCTTTACCATTCACAAATAGCTCGAAGCGCTCAACCAGCCCATCTTTAGTACGGTGCTTTTTGGCAAGCGGAGTCATTTCGATAGGGTAGTCGGTGATATAGGTAGGCTGAATCAGGTGATGCTCAACTTTAGCGCTGAAAATTTCGTCGATCAGTTTGCCTTTGCCCATGCTTGGGTTGATCTCTATTTTTAATTCGTTACAAACTTCGCGTAAGCCTGCTTCGTCCATTGCTGATACATCGATACCGGTGTATTTCAGGATAGAATCATACATCGACAGTTTTTCGTACGGGCCTGCAAAGTTGATCTCATTGCTGCCAACCTGCACAACCGGGATTCCGTGAACTGCTTTGGCAACAGTTTCCAGGCATTCCTCAACCATAGCCATCATCCATATATAGTCTTTATAGGCTACATAAATCTCCATAGCGGTAAACTCCGGGTTGTGGGTGCGGTCCATGCCCTCGTTACGGAACATTTTACCAAACTCGTAAACACCGTCAAAGCCGGCTACGATAAGCCTTTTTAAGTAAAGCTCATTAGCGATACGTAAAAACAGTGGCATATCAAGTGTGTTATGATGCGTAGCAAACGGACGGGCCGCTGCACCACCATGCACAGGCTGCAGGATAGGGGTTTCAACCTCCATCCATCCCTGGGTGTTAAAGTAACTGCGCATAGCGCTGATCACTTTTGAGCGGTTGATGAAAATTTGTTTATAATCGGGGTTAACCGTTAAATCCACGTAACGCTGGCGGTAACGCAGTTCAGGGTCGGTAAAACCATCATGGATAGTTCCGTCTTCTTCGCGTTTAACAACCGGTAGCGGTTTCAGAGATTTTGAAAGCATAACCAGCTCACGTACGTGAACCGAGATTTCGCCTGTTTGAGTGAGGAACACATAACCTTTTACGCCAACATAGTCACCAATGTCCAGGAGTTTTTTAAATACGGTGTTATATAATGTTTTGTCCTCATCAGGGCAAATATCATCGCGTTTCAGGTAGATCTGCACACGACCGGTTGAATCCTGCAGTTCGGCAAAAGAAGCGCTGCCCATAATACGACGGGTCATGATACGGCCGGCAATTACAACATCCTGGTAGGCCTCGGGTTTATCCTTAAAATTATCAGCTATATCCTGTGCCCAGGCGTTAACATTAAAAGCTTCGGCAGGGTAAGGGTTAATACCCAGTGCACGTAGCTCCTGTAAAGATTTGCGGCGAATGATCTCCTGTTCGGATAATGCAATACTCATGTGATGTACGGTATTTTAATAAAGGTGCAAAAATAGGTTTTTTATCGATCATTTTTAATCAAACATTTGTTTGATGTTAAAGAAGTATTCGAGGATACTTAAACCGTAGCAACTATACAAATCCACTACTTGTATCAAATATTTTACCCTTGCAAAATAATCGGGCTTAAAAACGTGTTACTTTAGCAAAACCATTATAACACTCCCAAAACCATGAAAAAAGTCTCTGCCCTTATTTTATTGATCTCGGCGTTCTCCATTAAAGTGTTTGCGCAAACCGATGCCGGTTTGTACGATCCCAATACCAAACCTCAACTGGTTGCCAAACAATTCTCCTTTACTGAGGGGCCGGCTGTTGACAAAAAAGGCAATGTGTTTTTTACCGACCAGCCCAACAACAAGATCTGGAAGTATGATACCGATGGCAAGCTTTCTGTTTTCCTGGATAGCGCGGGCCGCTCAAACGGAATGTATTTTGATAAGAAAGGCAACCTCATTAGCTGTGCCGATGCCGATGATCAGCTTTGGTCTATCAGCCCTAAAGGGAAAGTAACTGTTTTACTGAAAGACTATGAGGGTCATAAATTTAATGGCCCTAACGATGTTTGGGTACGTCCGGACGGAGGCATCTACATAACAGATCCCTACTATCAGCGCAATTACTGGACCCGCAAACAGCCTGATCTTGATGGTCAGAAATTATACTTCCTGGCCAAAGGAAAAGCACCGGCTGTAATGGTTGATGATAAATTTGTCCGTCCTAACGGTATCATCGGTACGCCGGATGGCAAGAATTTGTATGTGGCCGATATCGGGGATAATAAAACCTATCGTTATGACATCAATAAGGATGGTACATTATCTAACCGTACCCTGTTTATAGCCATGGGCTGCGATGGTATGACAATAGACGAGCATGGTAATATTTATATGTGCGGCAAAGGTGTTACCATAGTTAATCCCAAAGGCGAAAAGATAGGCCACATAGATATCGATGAACCGTGGACAGCCAACATCTGTTTTGGTGGAAAAAACAAAGATGTATTATTTATAACCGCATCAAAGGCAGTTTACACCTTTAAAATGAATGTAAAAGGAGTGGATTGATCCTGTTTTCCCGGTAGCTTCAGAATTAGCAAAACTCACACAAACACCAGGTGTTCAATTTTTAAAAGTGTGAACACTTGTTGTTTTTGTCTAAATTTTAACCATTGATAATCAGTTGGTTATAAATATTAAGAAACGCCCAATATCGGAATTTGAACATCTTGATATTGATAATCAGTTAGTTGTGAAAATTGATTGCAAAAAGTTGAACACCCCTTTTTTCAAAAATTGAACACCCGCAAAAAAGCCGACAAAAAAGCTGGAAATATTTACACTCCCGGCTTCCCTTTTTCAATTACCAATTTCTTATGTTCCCGAAGCTCCGGTATCAACCTTAACTTCAAGCGCTGTCCTAACCGCAGTTGGCAGGTTTGAGAGCAGGGTATAACCTGTTGCTGTTTCAATATCTTTGATAGTTGTTATGTACTTGGTCCAGTCGGAGTTGATGGTGTTAACATTAGGGGTATTTACCGCGATAACCCTGGTTGAAGCGGTAACTCTTGCAACGTCGCCATCACCTTTGGGTATGATCAGGGCAACTTTCCAAACGTTGCTGGGCACATTTACGTGGCCATTATTGATGGTACTGGCAGTTCCGTTTGAACCTGTACCTCCTGTACCATAGCTGCCCATAATTATGTAAACCTCGTTACCGGCAGCCACTTGCTCGCGCAGGTAATTTTCAAGATTGGCCCAGGTTTGCTGGTTATTTTGCGGGGCCTGTGGTATCATATTGGTCATCAGGAAGGTTGAGGAATTAGCGTTCGCTGAACTGGTACGATCGGCCGAGGGACAGTTATGCCCCCTGTCGAACCCGCTGCCCGAATAGCTGTTGCTTTCTACCTGGTACCAGCCGGCAGGGATCCCGCTCCAGCCGGCAAAATTATCCAAACGACCAGTCGCATTGGTGGTATTGGTTGCGTCAAGGTGCCAGCTTACCCAGTTTGGCTCGCCTTTGGTAGCGTTGTATGATTCTACATAATACTTCTGGTCTATCAGGTAGTTATCCTTAGATGCCAGCGTTGAAAGTGCATTTGAGGGGTTGCCAAAAAGCAGGTTGCTGTTATCGCCGCTTGCAGGTGGCGCATCGGCGCCGGCAGTAACGTCTCTTGGTGTTGCTGAATTTGATGTGCCGGTAGTATCGCTGCCGCCCGTATCAGGTATGCCAACGGTGATGCTCGGATCGCCGGTACCCTTAAAGGTAATATCATCAATATTGATGCGGGTTGTGCCGGCCTTTTTGATCTCAAACCTAACCTTACCTGTAACGCTCACTTTAAATGAGTCGGTTACCAGGGTGGTATTGGTTTCAGTAATATCGGCACCTACCTGCGTATAATTCGCCCCGCCGTCTGTCGACATGAGCAACTGCCAGGTCGATGTGGCATCAGTACCATATTTACCGTGTTTAATGTATAAAGTAGTAAGGCCTTTGATATCAAAATTCATCGCGATATCCCCGGCACGGAGCCGTACAGATTTACTGCCATCTTTGAGGTCGGCAGCGAGGTTGCCTATCAGGGCATCGCTAAAATTCCAGCTTCCGGTGCTTAGGGTTACATCTGCCGCCGCGTAGGCGGTTTTACTTCCCTGTTCAAAACCTTCGGTAATGGAATAAGGAACCGGGGCAGGAGGACTTGCTGTAGTATCGCCGGTTTTTGGCGGGGTAGGCGAGTTTTTAAGATCTTTGGAACATCCGGCAAAGGTTAAAGCTAAGCCCAGGCCGATAAGTAAGTGGTTAATTTTCATAGTGTGTTTTTTATGATAGATAAATACAATGCACAGCAAAAGCGCTTACGCTGTGCAAATTTTAAAACCGGAAAGATTTAGGGAGAATTGAAAGAAACAGGAATACATATTCACATGCTTCTGTTGGATATTATTGTGCCATTACAAGGCCGGTGCAGTGCTTGCACACTAATAGTTAAAACTTAAATATTAACATAACCGGCTTTGGCAGTTGCCATAAGCACCATATCACCGTTCAAAATTGAACTTTATGTATTCAATTTAGGTTAAATCAATGTTAGTAAATAGGTTTTGAATAGTAACTTTTCAGTTGCAAAGCGGCGGCATAAACAACACCCGTAGGGTTGGAGCTTGATTATAAATGATTGATTTTTAAAATAAAATCCCTTATGCCGGTTAAGGTATAAGGGATTTATCCGCCTGTTGTTATGTTAATTTATTGTTTTGGCTTGCCATCAGCATCAAGTTCAACAATCGGATAGCCCAGTTTTTGCAGGCCCGGATAGATCCTTACCTTGTCGCCGACAACCAAAATGATCATGTTGTCGGGATTGAGGTATTTTGAAGCAAGGCCATTGATCTCGGCGGGAGTAATGGTTGATAAGATCTTGCTTTGCTCGTCAACAAAAGTAGGTTTAAGGCCGTACTCCTGGATGCGTGATAAAAACGCCGCTTTTTGCGCGTTGGTTTCATAACGGCGGGCATCACTCTGACCGATAGAAGTTTGGGTGAACTTCAATTCTTCGGGTGTAATCCCTGTTTTTCGATAGTTGGTGATCTCCTTCATAAACTCAACCACCGAGCTATCGGTAGCCGTAGCCAATACGCCGGCCGCGGCGGTGAAGTCGCCGCCATATCTACCCGAACTGAAAGATGAACGGGCACCATACGTCCATCCTTTTTTCTCACGCAGGTTAAGATTGATGTGACTGTTGAATGCGCCCCCTAAAATGTAGTTGGCTATGTTCAGCTTATAATAATCGCCTGTTGCATCATAGTTGAGTTTATCCAGATACCCGATACGGATTTCAGATTGTGCCGCGCCCGGGATATCAACCAGATATAGCGTGGTTTTATCAAATGTTTTACCCTCAGCAGGAGCCGGGATGTTCACCTTTTTATCCTTCCAGGTATTGAGGAAAGCGAGTGCGCTTTTTGCAGATGCCTCGCTAACATCGCCTACCACAACAATTTTGGTCAGCGATGGCGAAAAGTTTTTATAGTAATAGTCCTGAACATCCTGCAATGTTATACCTGCAACAGTTTCTTCATTACCGCCCGCGGCGTAAGTGCGTACGTTATCGGTACCATAAAGGATTTTGCTGTAAACTGTGCTGGCTACGCCTGCAGGTTGGGTTTTAGCTTGTTTAAAGCCTTCCAAAGTTTGCTTCTTGATCCTGTCGAGCGCGTCCTGGGTGAATTTAGGGTGATATAACCTTTCTTCGAGCAGGGACATTGTCTTGCCCAGGTTTTTGGTGAGCGACGATACCTCAGCATCAATCTGATCTAAACTGGCATAAAAAGTGATACTGCTGCCCAGTTTATCCAGTTCGGAGTTGAAATCTTCGGCAGTGTATTTCTGCGTTTCTTCATTCATCATGCGGCCGACAATACCTGCCAGGCCTGCTTTTGATGGATCATTGATGGCAAACAAGCCACCGCCTTTAATAGAGATCGACATAGATACCGATGGGATCTCGTTATTTTGCGTACCGATGATATTGATACCATTTGGTGTATTGGCCGACCATATAGCCGGAACTTTAATGGTCGGGTTAGGGCCAACGCCAGGTTTTGCAGCACGGTCAAAACTATCTTTAGGCTTATGATAGGTTAAACCATTATAACCATAATCCGGTGCTTTGTAACCTGTGGTATCAACAGTAAAATTATCGGGTGCTACAGGCTGCATAATGCCGCCTTTAGGCAATACGCTTAGTATTACCGCCGGTTTCCCTTTAATGTACTGGTTGTAAACGCGCATCACATCCTCTTTGGTAACCGCGCGGATAGCAGCAAGTTCGCGGCCAATTTGGTTAGGGTTACCGGTAAAGGTTTGGGCCTGCGCCAGTTCAGATACTTTACCGCTTACGCTCGATAAGCTGTTGATATAATCGGCTTCGGCAGTGGCTTTAAAGCGGGCCAGGTCATCGTCACTTACACCTTTTTTCTCAAACTCGGCTAATGACTCGTCTACCAGCTTTTTGGCATCGGCCAAAGTTTGACCAGGGAAAGGTATAACCCGCATGCTGATTTCGCCCGCCAGTTCGGTATTGGACGAACTCATGGTAGCCTGAGCAGCTTTGCGTGTTTTTACAAAGTTTTTGTAAAAGATAGAGTTACGGCCCTGCCCGATGATAGCCGACAAAGCATCAAGAGGCGACATGTCTTTATCATAGATCTTTACGCCGGGATAGCTTACAGACAACAAGGGGAACTTGGCGTAATTATCTGTGTAGGATACATACCTGTCGGCTTTTAACACGGGTGCAGGTAAAGACATATTCTTTACCACAGGCCCTCTTGGGATCCCGCCGAAATATTTGCTCACCCAAGCCAGCGTTTGTTTGGGGTTAAGATCGCCGCCAATAGTTAGCGTGGCATTATTAGGACCGTACCATCTCAGGAAAAAGTTTTTAAGATCGTTTACGCCTACTTTATTCAGCTCTTCAATATAGCCAATGGTAAGCCATGAATAAGGGTGGCCGTATGGATAAAGTGTTTTTGATGCATACTGGCTAACTAAACCGTATGGGCGGTTATCGTAGTTTTGCCCGCGTTCGTTTTTTACGGTTGCACGCTGCACTTCAAATTTTTGCTGGGTAACAGCATCAAGCAGGAAGCCCATCCTGTCCGACTCCAGCCAGAGCATTTTTTCCAGCTGGTTAGCCGGTACGGTTTCATAATAGTTGGTACGGTCGCGGTTAGTTGAACCGTTTAGGGTACCGCCGGCTTCGGTAATGATCTTAAAATGATCGCCATTGGCTACATGATCAGATCCCTGGAACATCATGTGCTCAAAGAAGTGAGCGAAGCCCGATTTACCGATCTCCTCACGCGCCGAACCTACGTGATAGGTGATATCCACATGAACCAGCGGATCGGAGTGGTCTTCGGCCAAAATAACCGTAAGGCCATTGGGTAATACATATTTTTCATAGGGGATCACCAGCTCGGTTCCCTTACGGGTAACCTTTTCAATAAGCTTTGGTTGTGCGGCGGTTTGGGCAACCGCGTTAAACGCCAGTACAGCAATTGATGGAGTGATCAATGTGTGCTTTAAAAGTTTGATCATTTGTGTTAATTGTTTAAGTATTAGTCAGTCAACCGGTGTTTCGTTTGGTAAACACCGGAACCACTATATTAAGCAATTTATACTACTGGTTAATATTGTTGCGATGTAATTTGATTTGTGTAACGGATTTGTGACGGGTGGGTGGCGTGCATTTTTCAATTCCCTTCCTAAAAGTTTAAGTTAACCCGCAAAATAATGGTCAAATAGCTGTTGCCAATTTAGTAATCAGCTTAGTTGAACCCCTCTGGGGTTCGGATAAGGGGAGGATGCTATTCTACAAACCTTTTCCCCCTCTGGGGGACTTTACAATTTAATAGACTGGTATCACTTTAGACGCGCTTAAAAACAGGTGCACCAGAGGTGCAAAAGGTTTGTAGCATGGAAAATAAAAATATCCTTTGCCCCAGAGGGGCAAAACAACACACCTTGCTGATTATACGACAAACAATTTTGTGGGAATAGAGGCAGTGCACAAGAAAAGAGCGACGGCAGGGGTGTGTCTGCTGCGTGCTTAGCAAAATGGTGAAACCTCTTCCCACACCCTTCGCGAGAGGGGAGTCGCACATTCCCAGGCTTTTAAAAGCTTCAGAAACCAACATGAAAAAAAATGGGTACCTAAACAAGTACCCATTTCATTAAAATTATTGTATAGCCTATCTCCAGCCACCGCCCACAGCCTGGTATAAATTAACCGAGCTTAAGAAAATATCCCGCTTAATGCCGGCCAGTTCAAGCTCGGCGTCAAGTACGCTGCGCTGGGCTGTGATGATCTCTAAATAATTGGCACGACCAACAAGATATAGATCGTTAGCTACGGACAAGGCATTGTTTAGCGATTGCAGCTCCTGTTGTTTAAATTCAAAAGCGCGGTTAAAATTCTCTATCCCGCTCAAATTATTTTTCACTTCCTGGAAACCTGAAAGGATACTTTTTTGATAATTGTACACCGCTATTTTCTGCTCAGCTATAGTTCGCTCATATTCGGCTTTGATAGCTTTGCGGTTAAAAATAGGGGCGGTGATACCTCCTAAAATACCATAGGTAAATGAAGCCGGATCAAACAAGAGGTTTGCCCTGAAGCTGTTATAGCCAACATAAGGAGTTAGGGTTAAGGTAGGGAAAAAGTTTGCCCTTGCCGCTTTGATATCCGCGTTCATAGCGGTAAGCTCCAACTCCGCACTTCGGATATCCGGGCGGTTCAATAACATTTGTGATGGAACTCCTGTACCAACAACCACCGGTAACTTCGTTTTCATGATAGAGGTATCCCGTGTTACCGTTCCGGTATAACTTCCGGTTAAAAAGCGGAGCTGATTTTCGGTTTCGGTGATCTGCTGGCGGGTGGTAAACTCCAAACCTTTGGTACGGGCCAATTGCGCCTCAAATTGCTGCACAGCCAATTCCGTAGCACGGCCACCAAGTTTTTGAATTTTAACGATCTCCAGTGCATGCTCCTGCAGCTTAATATTCTTTTTGATGATGCCTAATTCGGTATCGTAAGCCAGTAACTGATAATAAAGACCTGCAATTTGCGCTGTTAGGGCGGTTGTTACCAGGCGATACCCGCTTTGACTGGCCAGGAAACGGGCAAAGGCGGCCTTTTTCTGGTTATTCAGCTTGCCCCAAAGGTCAACCTCCCATGAGCTTTGAAAGCCCAGGAAATAGTTAGGTACAGGATTGGGGATATGCTGATCGCTATTGATGTTATTTGAAAAATTAGTATCGTAATTACCTACGCCGTTTTGGGTATAATCACCATATTTTTCAACTCCGGCATTGGCGGCCAGGTTTATGGTAGGTAAAAGCTTTGAGGCGTTGAACCGTAGATTGGCCCGCGCGGCTTCAACCCGTTGCAGGGCGCTTAACAAATCGGGGTTTGCTTTAAGGGCTGTGTCAATCAGGTTAACGAGCCTCTGATCGGCAAAAAACTGGCCTATTGGTAAGGCTGCAATTGTTGCCGTATCGGTACTGCTATTGAATGACGACGGCAGATTAGCAGCCACTTCCTGCCCCGTGACCGGTTTGTAGCTTTTACAACCAGCCATAACCACCATCAAAAGTGCTGTATGGAGTATATAGAAAATTGCTTTTTTTAGCATTGCAGATCTTGATTAATTATTAACGATATCGAGCTCATGGTGAGCTACTTCTGTGGCTGGTTTTTGCTTTTTATTGCGTTCGGCCAAACCCGCGAAGATGACATATAAACCCGGAATAAGGATCAATCCGAAAATAGTTCCCATCAGCATACCTCCGGCAGCCGCAGTACCGATAGAACGGTTGCCCATTGCACCGGCGCCACTTGCTACGCAAAGCGGTATCAAACCGGCAATGAATGCCAGCGACGTCATGAGGATTGGCCGTAAACGGGATACTGCACCTTCAATGGCGGCTTTTAGTACGCTTAATCCTTCTTTCTGCCGCTGGATAGCGAACTCAACTATGAGGATGGCGTTTTTACCTAACAAGCCGATAAGCATTACCA
Organism: uncultured Mucilaginibacter sp.; assembly: GCA_966212355.1. GTDB lineage: Bacteria > Bacteroidota > Bacteroidia > Sphingobacteriales > Sphingobacteriaceae > Mucilaginibacter. The sequence goes on along the minus strand of CBIHRB010000003.1, from coordinate 7,900 downwards.
GTGCCACCTGGGCATAAATGTTGTTTTCGAGGCCCGTGATCTTCAGGAAGAAGAACGCGCCGAAAATACCTGTAGGCAATGAAAGGATAACCGGAAGCGGCAATAGGAAACTTTCGTACTGGGCAGCCAGTAACAGGTAAACGAATATCAAACAGATCACAAAAATGTAAATAGCCTGGTTACCAGACAGGATCTGCTCGCGCGTCATGCCCGACCATTCAAAGGCATAACCTTTCGGCAATTTTTCGGCAGCAATACGTTCTATAGCTTTAATGGCATCGCCGCTGCTGAAGCCCTTGTCTGCGTCGCCGGTAACCATGGCCGATGTATACATATTGTAGCGGGTGAGCTGTTCGGGGCCGAATACTTTCTCCATTTTAATGAAAGTAGAGAATGGAACCATTTCGCCTTTATCGTTCTTAACCTGCAGGTTTAAAACATCCTCGGGGCGCGACCTGTATTCGGGCGAGGCCTGTACCATCACCTTATACATCTGCCCGAAACGGATGAAATTGGAAGCATAAAAGCTACCCATCAATGTTTGCAGGGTCGACATGGCTTTATCTATCGTAATGCCCTTTTGGGCCGCCGTTTGCTGGTCGACAGAGATCATATACTGCGGAAAGTTAGGATCAAAGCTGGTGAATGCTCCGGCAATCTCCGGCGAAGCATTAAGCGCATTTACAAAGTTTTTGGTTACATCGGCAGCTTTTTGCAAGTCGCCCTGTCCGCTGCGGTCAAGTACACGGATCTCAAAACCACTGGCATTACCGAAACCCGGCACCGTAGGCGGAGGGAAGAACTGGATGGATGCGTCGCCGATATTCTTCGTTTTAGCGGTTAAATCAGCAATGATATCATCCAATGATTCGCTGCGCTCATCCCATGGTTTAAGGTTGATCATGGCCATACCGTATGAAGCGCCGGCAATCTCATTCACTAAACTATAGCCCGAAAGGGTTGAAACCGATTCGATAGATTTCATCGATTTGGTTTTGGCTTCAATCTCTTTCAATACCCGTTCGGTCCGCTCAACTGTAGCACCTGCCGGGGTGGTTACGTTCACGTAAAGCATACCCTGGTCTTCAGTTGGGATAAAGCCCGTTGGCAAAATAGCGCTGGTACCCCAGGTAAGGATAAAGAAGCCCGCCAGCAATATCAAAGTAATACCCTTGCGCGGCGACAGGTAGGTCATGAAGGTTGAATACCTGTTCTGCAACCCATCATACCGTTTATTGAAACCGCCAAAAAAGCGCTGCATCAAACTTTTCTTTTTTGAAGCAGGGCTATGTTTCAGCATAATAGCACAAAGGGCAGGGGTGAGCGTCAAAGCATTGACGCCCGATATTACAATGGAGATTGCCAGCGTAAGCGAAAACTGCCGGTAAAACACCCCAACCGGTCCCGACATAAAGGCCACCGGCACAAACACCGCCGACATGACCAGTGTGATAGCCACAATAGCGCCGCTGATCTCGCGCATGGCGCTGATGGTAGCATCCATGGCGTTCATGTGGTTTTCGGTCATTTTTACGTGCACGGCTTCCACTACTACAATCGCGTTATCCACCACAATACCGATGGCTAATACCAATGCGAAGAGCGTAAGCAGGTTGATGGAAAAGCCCAGCATCTGCATAAAAAATAGTGAGCCGATGAGGGCCACCGGTACAGCCAAAGCCGGGATCAGTGTAGACCGGAAATCTTGGAGAAAAATAAATACTACAATGAAAACCAGGATAAAAGCCTCAACCAGCGTACGTAATACTTCATGTATGGATGCATCCAAAAAGCGCGATACATCATAGTTTACATTAAAGGTCATCCCGGCCGGAAATGAGCTTTCCTTAAGCTCGGCCATGCGGGTTTTAATGTTGTTGATCACCTCGCGGGCATTTGAGCCGGGACGTTGTTTTATCATGATTGATGCCGAAGGTTTGCCATCAGTATTGGAAACCATACTGTAGGTTAGGGAACCGAATTCAACATCAGCAATTTCTTTCAATCTTAATACCGAGCCGTCTTCCTCGGCGCGGATCACAATGTTTTCGTATTGTTTAGGCTCAAAGAATTTGCCCGGGTAGCGCAATACATATTGCAGCATCTGCGGGGTTTTATCCGAGCTTTGGCCGGTTTTACCCGGCGCGGCCTCTACGTTCTGGGCGCGGATGGCATCTATCACCTCATCGGTTGATACCTTGTAGGCCATCATCCTGTCGGGCTTAAGCCATACCCGCATGGAGTATTCCTTGGCGCCCATGATCTCGGCACGGCCTACACCATCAATTCGTTTAAGTTCCTGTAAAACGTTGATATCGGTGAAGTTATAAATAAATTTTTCGTCCATGCTGGTGTCCTGGCTCATGATATTGAGGTACATCAGCATACTGTTTACTTCCTTTTCTGTAGTAACGCCGGCTTTGATTACTTCTTCCGGCATTTCGTCAATAATGGTGGCTACGCGGTTTTGAACGTTCACCGCGGCCTGGTCGGGGTCAACCCCAACGTTAAAGTAGATCTGGATCACCGTTAAGCCATCGTTACTACAAACGGTCGACATGTAGGTCATTCCCGGCACACCGTTGATGGCACGTTCCAACGGAGTAGCTACGGCCTTGGCACATACCTCGGCATTGGCACCGGTATAGTTGGCCGTTACGGTTACCGATGGCGGCACAATATCAGGAAACTGGGTAACGGGCAGCGTGATAAGCGCCAGCACACCCAGCATGGTAATTATCAATGAGATAACAAGCGACAGCACCGGCCGCTTTATAAAAGTTTCGAACATAGTTTGTTAGGGTAAGTGTACAATAAACCCGCGCCGCGCGTTTTACGCGGCCGGAAAAAGGAAACATCAGCAATAATTATTTCATTGCCAGCAATGAATCTTTTGCCATTTTCCTTGGTTTAATGATCATGCCGTCACGTACGTTCTGCGCTCCCTGGTACAAGATCCTGTCGCCTGCTTTCAAGCCGTCTTTTACAATATAATAGGTAGAAAAACGGGTTTGCGGCGAAAAGGCCTGCATGTGCAGTTTATTATTCTTATCAACTATGTATACGTAACTTTTATCCTGGATATCAAACACCGATTGCTGCGGCACCATCACCACGCTATTGGCTTTGGTAGATATAAAAAGCTTACCGGTAGCGCCATGCCTTAACAACCTGTTCGGATTGGGGAATTTTGCCCTGAAATTGATTGAACCCGTTTTTTGCTCAATTTCGGCCTCTACCGTTTCTATTTCGCCCTGGTAGGGGAAGTCCAGGCCATCTGCTAATACCAGCTTAACCTTATCACTCGTTTGGCCGGGAGCTGATTCCTTTTTGCGGATGTATTGCAGGTATTCATTTTCCGGGAAGCTGAAATAAGCGTACATGGAGCTGATATCCGACAGGCTGGTAAGCAAGGTGCCTTCATCAATCAAACTGCCCGATTTAAGCGGGATCCTGTCGATGATGCCATCAAACGGCGCATGGATGTAAGTATAAGCCAGTTGGTCTTCGGCGCTTTGTACCATAGAGCGTGCTTCTTCAATGGTTGCCCGATCGGCACTCATCTTTGACTCGGCAACTTCCAGTTCAGACTTAGATATTACTTTCTTGTCAACCAGTAGTTTAACCCTTGCTACCTCAAGTTCGGTTGCTTTGGCAGCGGCCACGGCGTTACTTAACGCGGCCTTAGCTTTTGACAGGTTTACTTTAAATTCCTGGTCGTTAAGCTTAAATAAAAGCTGGCCTTTTTTAACCTGCTTTCCTTCATCGATGTATATTTTTTCGAGGAAGCCGCGAACACGCGAACGGATCTCGATGTTTTTTTGTGCCTGGATATCGGCAACGTATGATTTTTGAAGAACGGTATCCTGCGTATTTAACGTAAGTACAGGCAGCTGAAGCGTATCGGAAGCGGCAGCTTCGTTATTGGTTTTGGCTTTGGTTGAGCAACCCGTGACAAATATGCCGGCGGCCATGGCCAGCAGGGGTATATAAATGATGATCCTTTTCATTTTTTTTCCGGATAGATTATGGGCATAGCAGTGCTAATCACGTACTGTTAGCCAATGTTAAAATTTGATTTATAAAAACATGGATTTGCCGCAAAGGGCATCTGAAACGGAAAAAGGATCAGAACGGGCTGAGCCTGAAAAGGAAATTGTAATACGCAGGCAAAAAGCCTTTGATGGATTTATTCTGGTTTTGTCGTTTTTCGACTAATGATATAACATCGGCAAGTGAGGCCTGCTGACCAGGCATTAGTGCTGATGAATAATTTACCCGGCTGGGTAAAAAGCGTATAATATTACGGCTATGGTGAGCTTCGTTAGTATCCGAATCGGGTGAATCATCCTGAACCTCCTGCCGCTGAATTTGACCGATGATCCTTTGATGTGTACGGGAAATTAAATCGGCAGCGGGGCCGGTTTTTTTGTAGTGGGTTAAAATTGATTCGGCGTTAGCAGGGGCTACAGCTATTGCAAGCTGGAAAAAAAATAATGCGAAGAATATTTTTTTTATCGTCGGCGCCATGATTGCGAAAATACTAAAATATTTGAAGCTATCGAAATAGGTTTGTATTTTTTTTGATATAAAATGACTTTATTTTTATTTTTTGTTGCTGTTTTTTAGGATTTTATCTTTTTATAACTCAATTTTTACTTCGGTAGTTTTATTTAATGATTTCATAACAGCAAAAACGATTATTTGTTCATGCTTCCTTAATACTGCCTAATAATATAGCTTGCAAGCTTTACTCAACGAATAATTGTATTTTAGCTACATGCTGCATCACGTTATTATTCAATGTGCCTGCCTGTTAGTGGTTATCCTTTTTGTGGTAATGCTTGGGCAAAAAATCAAAATAGCTTATCCCATACTATTGGTTTTAGTCGGTTTACCTCTTGGTTTCGTTCCTTTTCTGAAAGGTATCGAAATACAGCCCGATCTGATCTTTGTTATTTTTCTGCCGCCTTTGTTGTATGAATCGGCCTGGAACACTTCCTGGAAGGATTTCTGGAAATGGCGCAGGGTGATCTCCAGCTTCGCGTTTCTGATCGTTATTTTAACATCATGTTTAATCGCGGTTGTGTCAAACAGCCTTATCGCGGGTTTTACCCTGCCCCTGGGTTTTTTGCTCGGGGGGATCATTTCACCACCCGACGCGGTGTCGGCAAGTACTATCCTGAAAAATATAAAAGTGCCCAAGCGGTTTATCGCGATTGTTGAGGGTGAAAGCCTGTTGAACGATGCATCAAGTTTAGTAATATTCAGGTTTGCGCTTGCCGCAGTTGTTACCGGCAAATTTGCATTAGGACAAGCAACGCTAAGTTTTGTACTGGTGATTGTAATGGGTATCGTTATAGGATTGGCCGTAGGTTTGGTTTTTTATACCATACACCGCTGGCTGCCAACTACGGCTAATATTGATATTATCCTTACGTTTATTACACCGTATGCGATGTATATGGCGGCCGAAGAGTTCCACTTTTCGGGAGTGCTGGCTGTAGTAAGCGGCGGGTTGTTCCTGTCGTCACAACGGCACGTGATATTAAGTTACCGCAGCCGGTTGCAGGGAGTTAATGTTTGGGAAACGGTAGCATTTGTTTTAAACGGGTTTGTGTTTATCCTGATAGGGTTAGAGTTTCCGGTAATTATCAAGGCGCTTGGGCCCGAAGGTTTGAAACCGGCGATAAATTATAGCCTCATTATAACCGGTGTACTGATAATGGCCCGTTTGGCCAGTACTTTTGGTGCCTCTGTATTTACCGTATTCATTAGCCGTTACATCACTACAGCCGATCCGAGCCCGGGCTGGAAGGGTCCATTATTGTTAGGCTGGGCAGGCATGCGGGGTGTGGTTTCACTTGCCGCCGCCTTGAGTATCCCCGAACTTTTACCGTCAGGCGCCGCCTTTCCTCAACGCAACCTCATCTTGTTTATCACATTCGTGGTGATCATGTTTACCCTGGTGGTTCAGGGCCTTACGTTGCCCTTATTGGTGAAGTTTGTAAATATGCCAGATCGCGACTATACCGTTTCGCCGGAGCAGCAAAAACAGTTGGTCAGGAAAAAGTTATCGAAGTTAGCTTTACAAATACTTGAAGATAAATATGCCGACAGGTTAGAAGGTAACGATATGATCAAAGCATTTAGGTTAAGATTGAGTGCCGATATGGAACTGCTGAAAGACTGGGAAAAAGATGGCAGTGAACAACGCGCCGATAATTTTTATCATGACTACCGCTTAATTTTAAATGATGTAATGGATCAGCAGCGGGCCTTGTTACTCACACTGAATAAAAAAGAAAATATCAGCGATGATATTGTAAAGCAGCAATTGGATCTGCTTGATTTGGAAGAAGAGAAATTAAGGCAGCATTTTGAGGTGGTGTAGATTATTATTTCTTTCATGCATAATGGCTACTTTTGCCGCTCTATATACATCAAACTATAATGAACTGGGATCAACTGTTATCGGCAAAACGCTGGGGTTACGAGGATAAATATATTGCAAACCATATCGATGCACGATCGGAGTTTCAGCGGGATTACGACCGGATCATTTTTTCATCACCCTTCAGGAGGTTGCAAAACAAAACCCAGGTATTCCCTTTACCCGGAAGCATTTTTGTACATAACCGGCTTACCCATAGTTTGGAGGTAGCCAGTGTGGGCCGCTCGTTAGGGCGGATGCATTTTAACAGGATGCTTAAAGAAGATCCGGATGTAGAAAAGAAATATCCGCTGATCAGTGAGATCGGTAATATGGTGGCTGCCGCCTGCTTAGCCCATGATTTGGGTAATCCAGCCTTTGGCCATTCGGGCGAATCAGCCATTTCACATTATTTTGCAGAAGGAGCAGGCAAGGATTATAAAGACACTGTTACCGCTCAGCAATGGGATGATTTGACGCATTTTGAAGGCAATGCCAATGCCCTGAGATTATTAACGCATCCGTTTGCCGGTAAAGGCCGGGGGAGTTTAGCATTAACTTATTCAACCATCGCTTCTATTGCAAAATACCCGTGTTCATCTGTAGCCGGGCATAAAAAAGGTATCATCTACCGAAAGAAATATGGTTTCTTCGCTTCCGAGCAACAGGACTTTGAAAAGATAGCCAATGATTTGGGTTTGATCAGGGTAGAGGGAGATGAACTTATTTACAAAAGGCATCCATTAGTATACCTTGTTGAGGCGGCTGATGATATTTGCTACAATGTCGTTGATCTGGAAGATGCCCATCGCCTTAAAATACTCTCCTATGAGGAAGTGAAAGCATTGCTAATGCCATTGTGTACTATTCCCAGGATGGAAGAGCGACTGGAAGAGTTTGATGATACAGATGCCAAAGTTGGCTATTTGAGGGCAATAGCAATCAATACCCTGGTAAATCAATGTTCAAATCTGTTTTATGACAAACAGGAAGAGATCATGAATGGCGATTTTAATTCGGCACTGATGGATGCGATTGAAGAACCACTCCGGTCTGCCATGAAAGCGATCGAAAAGGTTTCTGTAAAAAAGATCTACAACTATAGTTCGGTAGTGCAAAAGGAAGTTGCCGGTTATAAGGTAATGGGTGGTTTATTGGAAGAGTTTGTCCCTGCTTATTTAAAGAATAATTCAAAATACCACGAGAAACTGATCGAACTGATCCCTAAACAGTTTTTAACCAAAGCCAATGACGATTATTCAAAGATCCAGACCGTTCTTGACTTTGTTTCGGGCATGACCGATCTGTACGCTGTTGAATTGTTCAGAAAAATTAAGGGGATTTCGTTCCCGTCAATGAGTTGATAGGCGGTAATAATCGGATAACTATACAGAGCGGCCCTGCTTATAGGGGATTGCTTCGTACCTTATAATGACGTGCCTGTAAGACATTCATAATCAAGCTGCA